>JANQLV010000076.1 GCA_028280415.1 Saprospiraceae bacterium | reverse complement strand
AATCAAGGTCAAAGAGATTATTGCCTTCGGATACTGTATGGCTTTGTTGAAGCAATTGCTTTCCGGTCATATCGAAGACGCTAAGATTTAAGCGGCCTTCTGAGCTTGCCTGGTAGTCAAGTAGGGTCTGCCCGTCATCTGTCGGATTGGGCAAGAACAGCGCAGTATTCCTTTTTCCTTCCACTCGAGCACTGATAACTTCGCTGTATTCAAATTGACCGTCGAAGTCTATTTGTTTGAGGCGATAATAGTACACCTGCCCATTGCGTAAGTTTTTATCCTCAAAGAAGTATTCCTGCTGTTCAAAGGAACTGCCTTTGCCTTCGATGAAGCCTAGGCTTTGGAAATTTCGGCCATCGCTACTGCGCTGGATTTCGAAGCCGGCATTATTGCTTTCGGAGATGGTTTGCCAGCGCAATGCAATATTATTTTGTTCTGCCAACGCATCAAAATGAAGGAGTTCAACCGGTAGTGGAGCGCAGCAGTCCAGACTGGCCGGAGAACCTGCGGGCGTCGTAATGCTGTTGGCTGTTGTAAATGCGTAGTCGTGTACAATAAATCTCATCTGACCGGAAGCATCACAAAGGGGTATAGTGCTAATCTGCATCCAGCCAATCCGAAGGGGCGATTTATAAAATACATATCTTTGTCTCACAACATCACCCGGAGGACTAGCCGAAGCCCCCCGTACCTCAAAGTTCAGACCTTGACCACCATCAGGAGCATCCATCCAAGATCCTGTATTTCTACTACGGGTAACTCCGCCAACTGCAATAGAGGGATATACTCCAAAACCTGTTACTCCGTCCATATAAGTATCTAGTGCGGCAATAGCGCCGTAGATGTTACATTGTGAGCCTCCATAGATATATAAAAAAATATTAGGCACAACACCCGATTGACCATTGAACATATCGTAAAAGTGACTCGCAGCACTACCATAATAAGAACCTCCAAAGTAAGCAAATTGCGCATTGTTTCGGAAGTAAGTGCTTGTTGCTTTAGCCTCATTACTTGTTGCCAGGCTCAAGGTAAGGACGGGAAGGATGCCCAGTCCTCCGGTTTTCAAAGCCTTCCCTAAAGTATTTTTGTTTACCAATCCTTTTTTAAGCTGGATGTAATTTTCAATTCTTTTTTGAGTACAAATCTCTTTTTTCATAAAATAAGTTTTTAGTAGAAAAGGATAGCTTAATTCAAGCGCCGAATATTAAAAAAATTAAATGCGAAAAAATCAGGTTATGCTCTGGTTAGTAGTTCTTCCTCCCTTCAGGGAATGCCATTAAGACTGCTTGATTGTATTAGTTCAAGATCAATTTTTCATAAATAGCATTAGCGTCCTGTTCCATTTTTATAAAAAACATTCCCGTACCCAGCCTGCTGAAATCAAGGTTAAAAAGATTGTTGCCTTCGGATACTGCATGGCTTTGTTGAAGCAATTGTTTTCCGGTCATATCGAAAACGCTAAGATTTAAGCGGCCTTCTGAGCTTGCCTGGTAGTCAAGTATGGTCCGCCCATCATCACTCGGATTGGGCAAGAACAGCGCAGTATTACTATTTCCTTTCAATTGAGCGCTGATGACTTCGCTGTATTCAAATTGACCATCAAAGTCTATTTGTTTGAGGCGGTAATAGTATACTTGTCCCTTGCGCAAATTCTTATCCTCAAAAAAGTATTCTTGCTGTTCAAAGGAGCTGCCTTTGCCTTCGACAAAGCTTAGGCTTTGGAAATTTCGACCGTTGGTACTGCGCTGTATTTCGAAGCCGGCATTATTGGTTTCGGAGGCGGTTTGCCAGCGCAAAGCAATATTTTTTTGTTCTGCCAGCGCATTAAAATGAAGCAACTCAACCGGCAGTGGAGCGCAGCAATCCAGACTGGCCGGAGGGCCTGCAGGCGTTGTAATACTGTTCGCCGTTGTAAAGGCATAATCATGCACAATAAATCTCATCTGATTGGACCCATCACAAAGGGGTATATTGCTAACCTGCATCCAGCCAATACGAAGGGGCGATTTATAAAATATATATCTTTGTCTGATAACATCCCCCGGAGGATTAGCATAAGATCCCCGCAAAAGGACGCTATTACCCTGACCACCATCAGGAGCATCGAACCAGCCCGTTGCACTTCTGCTACGGGTAACTCCTCCAACAGCAATAGAAGGATATACTCCAAAACCTGTTACCCCGTCTAGATTATTATCCAGTGCGGCAATACGGCCATAGAGGTTACATTGTGCGGATCCATAGAGATATAGATAAATATTATACCCACCCCCCGATTGGCCATTGAACATATCGTAAAAATAATCCGTACGACTACCATAATAAGAAGCTCCAAAGGAAGCAAATTGCGCATTGTTTCGAAAGTAAGTGCTTGTTGCTTTAACCTCATTGCTTGTTGCCAGGCTCAAGCTAAGGACAGGAAGGATACCCAGCCCTCCGGATTTCAAAGCCTTTCCTAAAGTATTTTTGATTACGAATCCTTTTTTAAGCAGGATGTAATTTTCAATTCTTTTTTGAGTACAAATCTCTTTTTTCATAAAATAAGTTTTTAGTAGAAAAGGATAGCTTAATTCAAGCGCTGAATATTAAAAAAATTAAATGCGAAAAAATCAGGTTATGCTCTGGTTAGTAGTTCTTCCTCCCTTCAGGGAATGTCATTAAGACTACTTGATTGTATTAGTTCAAGATCAATTTTTCATAAATAGTATCAGTATCCTGCTCCATTTTTATAAAAAACATTCCCGTACCCAGCCTGCTGAAATCAAGGTCAAAAAGATTGTTGCCTTCGGATACTGCATGGCTTTGTTGAAGCAATTGCTTTCCGGTCATATCGAAAACGCTAAGATTTAAGCGGCCTTCTGAGCTTGCCTGGTAATCAAGTAGGGTCCGTCCGTCATCACTCGGATTGGGCAAGAACAATGCTGCATTACTATTTCCTTTCAATTGAGCACTGATGACTTCGCTGTATTCAAATTGACCATCAAAATCTATTTGTTTGAGGCGGTAATAGTACACTTGTCCCTTGCGCAAATTCTTATCCTCAAAAGAGTATTCCTGCTGTTCAAAGGAGTTGCCTTTGCCTTCGATAAAACTCAGGCTTTGAAAATTTCGACCATCGCTACTACGCTGGATTTCAAAGCCGGCATTATTGGTTTCGGAGATGGTTTGCCAGCGCAGCGCAATATTTTTTTGTTCTGCCAGCGCATCAAAATGAAGCAACTCAACCGGTAGTGGAGCGCAGCAGTCCTGACTGGACAGAGAACCTGCGGGTGTCGTAATGCTGTTGGCCGTTGTAAAGGCATAATCATGTACAATAAATCTCATTTGATTGGACCCATCACAAAGGGGTATAATGCTAACCTGCATCCAGCCAATCCGGCTGGGGGACTTATAAAATACATATCTTTGTCTCACAACATCACCAGGAGGACTAGCCGAAGCCCCCTGTACAACAAAGTCAACACCCCGACCACCATCAGGAGCATCAAACCAGCCCGTTGCACTTCTGCTACGGGTAACTCCTCCATTGGCAATAGAAGGATGTACTCCAAAACCTGTTACCCCGTCCATATTAATATCAACTGCGGCAATAATGCCATAGACACCACATTGTGGGGCTCCATAGGCATATAGATAAATATTATACCCAGCACCCGATTGACCATTGAACATATCGTAAAAATAACCCAATCCATTATAAGCAGAATAAGAAGTTCCAAAGTAAGCAAATTGCGCATTGTTTCGGAAGTAAGTGCTTGTTGGTTTAACTTCGCTGGTGGCTGCCAGGCTTAGCGTTAGGACGGGAAGGATACCCAGCCCTCCGGTTGTTAAGGCCTTGGCCAAAGGGCTTTTGTTTACCAATCCTTTTTTAAGCTGGATGTAATCCTCAATCCTTTTTTGAGTACAAATTTCCTTTTTCATAAAATAAATTTTAGATTAATAGAGAAAAAACAATAGCAGCATTCAATCATTGAACATTAAAAATTGAATGCAAAAAAATCAGGATGTGTTCTGGTTAAAAATCCTTCTTCCCCTCAGGGAATGCCATTAATACTGCTTAACAGATAAGTTTCTTTTTTTGATATAAAAATCAGGAAGCGAGGTATTTTCGAAATACATCACTCCCTGGATTTATCATTGCAAAACTGCTTTTTCTCTATAAAGCGAAGTATCCACTTGCTCCGCCATTTTCTCGACTTCCAATGCGCCGTCGAAAAAGTCATTTATAAGCATGGCCTGTAAAAAAGGAGCTTGCATCACTTCTGGATATTTCACGTAGTGAATCTCTACATTCGGCTGTTGTTCCGCCCATTTTTTTACCTTTTCTAAAGTGGCTTCGTATTTTTTTACCAAATCGAGTGGTAGTGTATCGGTTTTGACCCGCTTGCCATCGCGCTCCAGCATCTTCTGCTGTGAGGCAACGACCTCCAAAATATTTCGCTCCATAAATACCACCCGGTAACGGTAATTCATCGGCAGATTTTGCAGCAGGTGAGCGATGACCTTTATGGTCTTTCCATTGGCTTCCGCCAAAAAACTGTGGTTTCGTTTCAGCGATTTGACTGCCTCGTGTTCGTAGTAGCCTTTTGGATTACTCTCGTCAGCTTCGCGCTTTTTGTCCGTAAAAATCTCTAAACCACCTGCTTCCAGCATCTGCATCATCATCGAGGTACCACTGCGGGGTAACCCCGAAACAATATTGATCGTGCCTTTGATCGTTTCCTCGAAAGAGATTTTATACTTCCGTGCCTTGCCCGCTTGTTCGAGCCGATTCTCATAAATCGCAATGATGCGCTGTCGGGCGCTATTCATGCCTGGTACGAGCTTGAGACAAGTGTCATAAGCTTCGATGGCTTCTTCATATCTTTTCAAAGCATTAAGTGATTCACCAATGTAAAAATGCGCTGCCGGATAATAATACAGTAAGCCCACTGCATCCATAAATGAATTGAGTGCTTCCTCATATCGGAGTTGATGAAAATATATTGAGCCCAGGGTGTAATGCGCCGTTACTTCTTCCGGATTGGTTTTTAATTCTTTTAAAACAGCTGCTTCCGCATCATCAAAGCGATTAAGACGGAGGTAGGCACTGGCAATTCGGAGATGCAAATTTTCTTGCTCGCCTGCCTCTCGTTCCACTTTTTTAAATAGTTCCAAAGCCTTTTTGTAGCGTTCTTCACTGAGTAGCAAGGTAGCTTCCAGAATATCCAGTTGCGGACTCTCCCTGTTGAAAATTTCGCGAATGTGATTTACCAGGCGACGAGCATCTTTCAATTTGCCCGTTGTTTGATAAGCATGTGCCAGCCTGACGGCAAAACGCAGTGTTTTGGGATTTTCCGAGTGGAGTTTTTCCAAAATCTCAATCCCTTCTGACCACTGCTGACCATCAATGTAGGATCGGGCGAGGTTGTAGTTATTTTCATTTACGGTATTTTTGACCGCAGCTTTGCCGTTTTCGCCGGGGTCTTCGATGTAGCCAAGTTCGATGAGTTGCTGTAATTCTGCCCGCGAATCTTCTTCGTTAATGACGGTGTTTTTAGGATGTTCTCCCGAAGCAGAACTGCCATCCGGCCGGGCTGGTGGATTGATGTTTTCCCAGCTTTTGATGGTTTCGATCTCTGGCTGTTTTTCAAAAGCGTTGATCAGGACCTTTCCGTCCATATCTTCCCCTATTGCTAAATTATAAATCGAAAGTAAAGTTGGCGTGATGTCAAGCAGGCTTGCGCCGAAAATGGTATCATCTTTTTTGATACCCGGTCCATTCATTACGATGATGCCATAGGGACTGTGTTCAATAGCTGGCCCTGCTGGTTCTTTCGGAATGGCTTTGGGGCGATTATGATCCGGGTGAAAACCGTGGTCACTGATCAAAATAATTGTTGTGTCTTCATCAACCATCTCCATCATTCTGCCGAGCATCATATCGTGGAGTCGGCAACCGCTGTTCACGACGTCCTGATAGAGTTCATAATCACGCATCGAAATATGCGGGCGGCGCGGCGGATGATATTTCATAAAACCATGACAGAAATGGTCAATTGCATCATAGTAAACGGCCATGAAGTCCCACTCCTCGTTGTCCATAATATAAGTCGCTGCAGAATGGATCGAAGAGCAATCCGCAATGATTTTTGCAATACTCATCAAACGATTATCCTGAGATTGATCAACTTGTTCCATTTTCTCTACGAAGGGTTCCAAATGATTCCCCGTTAGCTCCTGGGGATGTACCCGGAGTTTTGCAAAAAGATCACTTTTTTCCTCCGGATGTACCGTGCCTTTGAGCATTGGCCAGGGATCATTTAATCCACCGGAAGCCCGTTGATACAGGTTCGATACCATAGTACCGTTGATCGGTTCGGCAGGATGAGAGGGCCACCAGCCCACTACATGCGTTTTCACCTGATGTTGAGTCAGAATGTTCCAAATCGCTTTGCATTTGCGATTGGTGATATACATTGGCCGAATGGCTTCGCCGCTCGGGTCAGGTTCTGTAAATCCATGGATACCGTGTTTGTAAGGGCGTTTGCCCGTGGCAATGGAAGTCCAGAGCGTCGGTGAAAGTGGTGGATCGAGCGTAGCCAGTTTGCCCATACTACCACCTTCGATTAGTTTTTTTAGATTCGGCATCAAGCCTTTGTCAATGAGAGGCATGAGGTATTTCCAATCAGCCCCGTCCCAGCCAATAAGGAGAACTTTTTTCTTTTTCATTTTTAATAATTATTGCTGCTAAATAGATTTTTAGAATTGAAGTATGAAAATGGAGGATTCTGCCAGGCAGTTCTTAAGGCTCCTTTCTCAGTTCTCTTCGTTTTTCGCGCCAAAGCATCAGGCCAACATAGCCCAGTACAAGCAAACCGAGTGAGCCACCTTCGGGAATTTCGAAAGGCTGTCCATCCTCGGTTATCAATTGAATTTTTGAGTTTTTCATGATAAAAGATGATTAGGGTGTCCTCATGTTGAAGTGTTGCGGGAAAAATCACTTTCCCCGTGCTGACATTAACACTTTAACTTACCGAACACTGTTAAAGAAAATCCGCTTAGGAATCCATCTATTTAATCCAATGAATAGATAGTTCTTAGCGGGGTGTTTTACATTTTGAAATTAATTCTTGATAGGCGTTCTTATCGTTTTGCACGATTTTGTAAAAAACATCCCTTTGAAAACCGGTTATTAACACCGGTCCTAAAGCCAATAACACCACAGGTATTATTTTGAATAGCTACTTCTCCGTTTTACTATAAGTAATAACAGGTATTATTTTTCATAATCCCATTTGAATTAGTAGCTGAAGATTTAAAGTTGGTATTCGAAGTTGCTCCCGAGAAATAAAACACTGGACCGGCTCTTTCCAAGACCTTAGCATTCAAGAATGTGGCACCATCATTCTGTGCATAAATTCTTAGGTCATTCTTGCCGTTTCCGTCAAATTGAGTTTTTATTTCCTGAGCGAGTGAGATAGGTTTCTCAGTATTCAATTCTGAACACTGAGCAATGCTCATCCCGAATGTAACTACGGCTAGTAGTTCCGGGTCTGGTATTCCCTTGTCTGATTTTTTCTTTTTAGAGATATTACCTCTTTCCATTAAGGCATACCTGCCAGTTAGCTTTGGGGCAATTTTTTTCATATCTAAAATAGTCTCTTAAAGTTAGATTTTAAATAAAAAATAGGTTCTTGCTGATGCAGATTAGAGACAAAAATGCATCAGAAATAAAAAATGACAGAGGAGGAATTTAATACATATAACAACTTGGAATATATAGGAAAGTTACATTTTTACAGTATAAAAAATAGAAATATTTTATATATGAAAAGTGCTTTACTAAATTATTCTGGCGGAGCTAAAATTGATGCATTAATTCTTAGCTGTACTAATCGGAGACTTTGGGGATAAAATCGTATTTCGAAATTCGAGTTTCGAATTACGAGTTTCGAAATAGGAAAAGCGATCCTTTTTATGGTTTACACCGAACAGACACTTTGCAAGGGAATCCCGGGGTATTACAGCATATATTTCCCCGATTGTTTTAAACAAAAGCTTTAAGGTAGAATGAGTAGTTTTCCAGGAAAGCCGGAAACAGAATTTCTGTTCGATAAGCACTAATTCATTGTACATTTACAATAGGCAAAAACTAAAATACCCCGTATCTCGTCCATAAGGGAGAAATACGGGGTATTCTTTTTACGAAAAAAAACGAACAGGCAGTTTATTCTTCCTCTTCTTTAGCCTTAGCAATATCCTCTTTTATCTCTTCTACTTTTTCTTCAATCTTATCGCCCACTACTTCTGCTACTGCTTTGATAGTATCCACTACGTCTTCAAGCGTTTCGCTCATAGTAGTGCCGATCGCACCGAGTAGAGAGTCATCAGATGGAGATTTTTTATCTTTAATTGCTTCTGCAGCTTTTTTAAGCTTTTCTTCATCCGCTTCGCTTCTGGATTCTTCAGCATCTTTAATTTGAGAAGCAATTTTTTCTTTTGCGGCCTTTTTGGCTTCCTGTATCTCCTTTTCTTTAGCCGCCTTGGCCTGGAGACTGGCAATTTTGGCTTCTAATTCTGCCTTTGTTTTGAGCATATCACTCAATTTCTCCTCCTTTGAACGAATTCGTTCATCAATCATCTTGATTTTTGCCTGCCGAATCTGTGCTTCGAGTTGTCCTTCCGAATTCTCTACTTTTTTATTCTGGAAAGCCAAATCATCCCGGTCACGCTGAATAGACCGCTCCATTTTTTCAATGGCACTCAATAAACCGTCATATCGACGCTGAATCCTGTCTAATGGCGTACTTTCATTATAAGCATTATTTCCAAATTTCTTTTCTTTTACGGATTTGAATGCATCATCTATCTTTTGCCAGAGTTTTGATCGATGTTCTTTATTGAACCTTGTGTCTTTAAACTCGCGCTGGATTTTTTTCAATTCATCAAAGATGACGGTAAGATTCATACCTTCGGAAATACGCTTTTCTATTCCTTCCAGAGTGGCATGGAATTTTTCAAAATGCTCTTTTGACAGGGTATTGAACTCTTCGTCGAGCGTATTTCTAAGTGCTTTTAATTTTGCAAAAAGCTCATTTGTTCCGTCTCTAAGATTATCGGCATGCTCTCTGAAAAGATTTTTATCCCGTACTTGACTTTGTACCTTGTTCCAGAAGACTTTTAGTGAATCCCAGGCGGAGGAATCATACGAAGTCAATTTGTCAATTTTTTCCTTTAATTCGGCAAATTCGGTCTGATATGCTTCATTGAGTTTTGCGGAAAGCACTGCAAAATGCCATTCGGTTTGTGCTCTTTGAATCAAATCCCCCCGGGTAACTTTCAGATCATCGGGCAGAAGTCCCTCTGATATGGTCAGTTCTCTTTCCATATGCGTATAGCCTTCCGGGAATTCCAGATCTTTACCGACCCTCCATTCATCCATCATTCTTTTTCCAAATTCTTCGGTAACCGTATCCTCCGGAAAGGTCCAGATATCGATTTTGTTTTCAAGTGCGCGCAAACTGATCGCGATTAATACCTTAAGCTCATTAGCATCAGTACCCCAAAGTACTAACTTCGTTTTCATAATTCAAATTCAATTTCGTTAGTAAAAAAATCGTCGTTTCACTGTATTCAGGCGGTCTTTTAATTACTACAGTGTTGTTAAAAAGTCATCGATTACTCAGGCAAATAATAGCATTTCCTGACTGTATATCACTTGTTTGTTTATAGTTCTAAAAATAAAAGTCTATTATATTAAATCTTTTGGGAGAGGCATGAAGCGTCACGAATACTTCTAATTTTTAAAAAATATACCTCCTGTAAATGACAAATTCATGTATCTTTTGCTGCTGTGTAATGTCCCGTAAAGTCATTCTTCAGCAAATCATCTATTTAAAAATAGACAAATGAATGATAAACCTCAAATTTTACACTTGTTTTTAGACAATTGTTTTTTATCGGGATTGAACCGTATGCTGGCCTACTAATGAATGTTCTACCAGATATTCTGCAATTTGAACAGCATTTGTAGCAGCTCCCTTCCTAAGATTATCAGATACAATCCACATGTCCAGTGCATTTGGACGTGATATATCCCTTCGAATCCTTCCAACAAAAACCTCGTCTCTTTCATGAGCATTCAGGGGCATTGGATAAATATTATTAATCGGGTCATCTTCCACAATAATTCCGGGAGTAGCTTCCAGACCCTTTATGATATCCTTCAATTCAAAAGCTTGCCGGGTTTCAATATTGACTGCTTCGGAGTGTCCGCCAATCACCGGAACGCGTACTACAGTGGCCGTGATATTAATCGAAGGATCACCGAGTATTTTGCGCGTTTCATTTACGAGCTTCATCTCTTCGCTGGTATAACCATTTGCTTCAAAACTTCCCCCATGCGGGAGGCAATTTTTGTCGATCGGATGCGGATATACTTTCTCGCCTGTTATTCCTTTTCTTTCATCCTCTAATTGTTTGACTGCGGCTACGCCGGTGCCTGTAACACTTTGATAGGTAGAAATGACCAATCGTTCGATACCGTAATCCCTGTGAATTGGCAAGAGTGCGAGCACCATCTGAATCGTACTGCAATTCGGATTGGCGATAATTTTATCTTCCGTAGTCAATAAAGACGCATTGATTTCCGGAACCACCAGTTTTTTATCAGCATCCATTCTCCAGGCGCTACTATTATCAATAACGGTTGTACCGGCAGCGGCAAATTTTGGTGCCCATTCTCTGGATGTACTGCCACCTGCCGAGAAAATGGCAATATCCGGTTTCATCTCAATGGCATCTTCCATGCCTGTAATCGTATACTTCTGATTGTTAAATTCAATCTCTTTACCTACTGATCTGGGCGATGCCACAGGAATAAAAGTTGTAACCGGGAAATTTCTTTCTTCCAGTACGCGACGCATTACTGATCCTACTAAGCCAGTCGCTCCAACAATTGCCACTTTCATGATTTTAAATCTTTCTTAATTTTTCGTAAAAAATATTCAAAGCTTTGAGCTTGGTGATGTTAAGTGAAGCACAAAGATAAGAGCATTTATATTTTATTGCTTACTTTTAATTTATAAAGCTATCAAAGACATTCTTTTTGTTGTCAGCACCTCTTATCTTTGATGACTTTGTAATTTCACGTTAAAATTGGATTGCAAAATATAGCAGGAGGCTCTTATTGGGCAGAAAATAGTATTTCCAGTTTGTTTACTATTTCTCATGCTGTAACATTAACAAAATCAAGGATTCTACACACAAACAGTACCAAACCCTCTTTGTCAATGAAAAATATCTTTTTAGGGCTAGTGCTAATAATGCTTAATTTTTCTTTGAATGCTCAATTCGAGGACAATTTTGATGATAATAGTTTTCCAAATGATCCTGACTGGTTTGGAAATACGGATATCTATATTGTTAATGCACAAAATGAACTACAGCTGATGGATATAGATGCGGGAGAGTCTTCGGTATATACACTCGCGCCAACAGCCGATAGTACGGTTTGGGAATTTTTCTTTCGTTTGGAATTTGCCCCTTCGGCATCCAATTTTTTAAGGGTTTATCTCAATTCGAATAATCCTGATTTTGACGGGGAACTTCAAGGCTACTATTTGCAGATTGGGCAGAGCGGCTCGGATGACAGTATAGAGTTGCGAAGACAGGACGGAACGGGTTCTACAATCATTTTAAGCGGAACAACCGGAGCGGTAGCTACTGATCCGGCAGTCAGAGTCAGAGTCAGCAGGGATGCTACGGCCAATTGGCAGCTTTGGGCCGATTATACGGGAGGGACTGATTTTCAACTGGAAGGCAATGTAGTGGACGCCACTTATAATGGGGGGAGTTATTTTGGGTTTAAATGCGTTTATGGAGTTACCCGTAGAGACAAGTTCTTTTTTGATGACATCATCATTGGGCCTATTGTTGAGGATCAGGAAGCTCCAGAATTGCTCCATGTCGAAGCGCTGGATATGAATACGGTATCCGTGCAATTTAATGAACCGCTGGAAACGGCTTCAGCCGAACTAATCACTAATTATACACTGGATAATGGTATTGTCGTAAACGGGGCAAGTTTAGATACTGATCCTTCCAGGGTATTACTGGATGTATCGGATCTAAGTAGCGGTATTTCCTATATACTTAGCGTTCAGGGTGTTTCGGATTTGAATAATAATACACTATCGGAAACCCAGTTTGGATTCACCTATTTTTTATTGGAACAAGCTGTAGCATTTGATATTTTGATAAATGAATTGTTTCCCGAACCGGATCCTGCGATCACCTCTTTACCGGATGCTGAATATATCGAATTGTTCAATAGGAGCGACAAAGCGATTAATCTAGAAGATTTCGAGATTTTCGATGCCAGTAATACAAGGCTGTTACCAGCCTATGTCTTGCCTCCACAAAGCTATTTAATTATATGTGATGCGGCTAATGTTGTGGACTATCTTTCATTCGGCGCGGTACTCGGAGTTTCCGGATTGTTTAGCCTGAATGATGGTGGAGATATAGTAGGTATTAGAAATAATGAAGCTATACTCATTCACGAAGTCAGTTATGATACAGATACCTATCAGGATGAAGAAAAAGATAATGGAGGCTGGTCGATTGAATTGATTAATCCGAATTTGTATTGTCGGGGAATATCCAACTGGAGAGCGTCTAATGCAAACGAGGGAGGGACTCCGGGAACTGAAAACTCCATTTTTGAAAACTCAATTGATGACAGCGCTCCTGTTTTATTAGAAGTAGTAGCGATTTCCCAAAACGAGTTATTGCTTCTTTTTAATGAAGAAATGGGTATTGGGACGATCATAAATACCGCATATACGATTCAGGGCACGGGCGGCATTAGCGATGCTGTTTTGGAAGATGATCTCAGGACGGTTCGATTGACTTTAAACGCTCCTTTTTTAGTGGATCAGCAAACCTATACTTTGGAAATGAATGAGCTTATTAGTGATTGTTCCGGAAATGTGATTGGAAATTTTGTTTTTGACTTTACCTTTTTTCAGGCTCAGCCAGCCGAACGCTATGATATTTTAATCAACGAATTTTATCCGGATTTTTCGCCTTCTTTTGGGTTACCTGAACAAGAGTTTATAGAACTTTATAATCGTAGTGATAAAACCATCAATTTGGAAGGCTTTCAACTTTTTAAGTCTAGTGAGTCGGTTGAACTGCCATTTTACTTACTTCGTCCCGATAGTTATGTGATCCTTTACGAAGCCGGTAATACCAACAATTTCGGAGTATTCGGAGATACTCTGGCTTTGGACAATTTTATTGGCCTTGGAAACGAAGCGGATGAATTCGCATTATTGGATACATCAGGAGCACTCATTCATTCCGTAGATTATGATCAGAGCTTTTATCAGGATGCGGATAAAACCGAAGGGGGCTGGACGATTGAGTTGATTAATCCTAATGCTCCCTGTCTTTTTAGCAGCAACTGGCGAGCTTCCAATGCTGCTCTTGGCGGTACACCGGGAACCGTAAATAGTGTTTTGGATAATACGATTGATGATAGTCCTCTTGATTTGATTAATGCTTTTCCGGTGGCGTCGAATGAAGTAAGATTATTTTTTAATAAAGCTTTGGATCAAATGAGTGCCGAGGATATTGCTAATTATACAGTGGAAGGTTTGACGATCACTTCGGCTAGTGAAATTGCCCCGTATAATATAATAGCTCTGAGTTTTAGTGAAAATCTGGAAGCCGGAGTTATCTACGAGGTAGTAATTAGCTCCGGGCTGGAGGATTGTTCTGGAAATGGTGCTGGTTTATTTGACCGGGCCAGGTTTGCAATTCCGGAAACCATTGAGGAAAAAGACATAATCATTAACGAAGTTTTGTACGACCCCTTAAGTGGTGGTTCCCGATTCGTAGAATTATACAACCGTTCGGATAAAGTTTTAAACATTAGTGATCTGCATATTGCAGATAGGGATGATGAAGGGCAGGACATCGATAGCAATTTTGAAATAATTACAGATTTTTTAATGTTTCCCGGGGACTATATAGTCCTGTCTGCCTCTCCGCAAAATATAATTGACAATTATTTTGTCGAAAACATTTATGCAATGATAGTTAGCAGTGTTCCGGCTTATAAGAATGGAGGCGATGCGGTGGTGATTTTTGTTCCGGATGTTCTTGGGCCAAGAATCATTGATGAGTTTGCTTATACGGATGATTTTCACAATCCCTTACTGGATGATGAAGAAGGCGTTTCTTTGGAGAGGATCAGTTTTGAGGGAGCGAGCGAAGATATTAATAACTGGCAATCGGCTGCGGAAGTAGCAGGTTTTGCTACTCCAACCTATCTCAATTCGCAATTTATGGAAACGGGGGAGGGGGGAGATAATATTTTTGATATTCCTAATCCTCGATTTTCGCCGGATAATGATGGCTTTGAAGATTTTTTACAAATTAATTACCAAACGGAGCAAAGCGGCTGGGTAGCCAATATCAACTGTTATGATGCGAATGGAAGGTTGGTGAAAGAGTTGGTAAATAATCAGTCGCTGGCTGTGGAAGGAACCTTCAAATGGGAAGGAGATACGGATAATGGGAGTAAAGCCAGAATAGGTATTTATGTGATATGGATTGAGTTATTTAAGGCCGATGGAGAGGTGGAATATTTCAAAAAGACAGCGGTATTAGCCGGACAATTGGATTAATTAATGCTCATTGTTGATTTTTTGTAAAATTACCTGGAAAATTTTGGTAATCAATGATTTATATAGTAAAATTGTAGATAATTAGATGTGCCCTGGACTAGCTGAGCTTATGCACCAACATATCTCGAATGTTTTTATCTTTGCATCTGAACTATGGTAACCAAAATTCTAAATTCCAGATACATACATCGCCCTATAAGCTTTCTTATTTTGACTGGCGTTGTCATTTGTGTTTTCCCGCCCGATTTTTTCATCTTTAAGATAGGAGCTAATTTTGCCGTACAGATAATGTTGTCTTATTTGGCACTGGGATTAATCTTTTTAATATTAAAAAGCTACCGGCTGATGTTTACCAGTTTTGCAGCTTGTGCGGGCCTTTGCCTTTTTTTGAAATACACTACGAATAGTGAACTGGCACTGGCTCAACCCACGAATGATGTAGCAATTGATGTGGCCCATTTTAATGTCTCTGCAACCGATGATTATCAATTTATTATTGATGAAATATTGAATTCTCATGCTGATTTGATTTCCCTTCAGGAAGTTACCCCGGATTGGGATATGGTCCTGCGAGAGAATTTGAATGAAGTATATCCATATTCCAAAACTGTTGTTCGCGCGGATCCCTTTGGGCTGGCCGTTTATTCCAAATTACCCTTTAATAGTGTTGACACTTTTGTCTGCGCAGGCGTTCCAAATATAGTTGGTACAATAGCGCTAAGCGGGTCAAGTCAGGAGATTTGCTTTATCACTTCTCATGCTTTGCCTCCTTTTTATACCAGTGATTACAAGCGTTTAAGAAAACATTTGCACCGGATCGCTTCTTATTCCAACGAATCTTCCTGTCCCGTTTTGACAATAGGAGATTATAATGCTGTTCCCTGGTCTTACGAGATTCAGGATTTTCGATCGGTTGCAAATCTGATGGATAGCCGAAGAGGCTTTTTCCCAAATCCTAATGGCTCGTTTTCAATTTTTAAACTACCTTCAGATCATATTTTCTACTCGAATCAATTAGAGTGTATTTATTTTGAAGATATGGAACATATCGATGCCGGACATATTGGAGTCAGAGGGGCGTATCAATTTAATGCTGATTATTCATCTTCTTTATAAATGCTTAAAAAGCGTATCCAAAGTTTCAAGTACGCCTTTGCCGGCATCGGGCATTTCGCCAAATCAGAGCCTAATGCCATTATTCACCTTTTAGCTGCTATAACGGTTATTGCCTTGGGGTATTTTTATTCTATTTCGACTACCGAATGGTGTCTGGTAATCTTTGCAATAGGTATGGTTTTGGGGGCGGAAGCATTTAATACTGCTATCGAATACCTTACAGATCTGGTCTCTCCGGATTATAATGAGCTGGCAGGCAAGGCAAAAGACGTTGCGGCGGCAGCGGTATTAATTATGGCAATCACTGCGGCAATTATTGGTGTGATTATATTTCTTCCGAAAATTTTGGCCGGATTCTAGTCTTTTCACATAATTGGAACAATAAAAAACTGACTTTTAACGTCAAATTTGCCTGCGATTATTCTTCTTATACCATATTTTATCAATTTATAAGTTTCAAACCTTACACTATTTTATCGTTTTGCGGAATGTTTTTTGAAAACAGACATTAATATTCCCCAAATACCATTCTGGCGAAAGGAACTTAGAAAATTGTAATATTATGAGAACTCAATTGATCAGGTTAACTTATTTGCTATTCTTTTTTTGCAGTACTCTGGTAAATGCTCAGGAACAGATCGGGCTTGGCGTCGAAAACTATTCCGGAGTTAACAGCCTGGCATTGAATCCGGCGAATGGCCCCAGTAGTAAATTTGCCTGGGATGTCAATTTGCTTGGAGCAGGTATATTTGGTGAAACCAATTATGCCTTTATTTACAATACTAATGTATCCGAGATTATTCGACTCCTGCCCGAAGGAGATCTGGCTTCCAATTATCCCTCCGAAAATCAGTTTCCCGAGAATATGCTTATCGTTGATTTCTATGATAATAACAGGAGAAAATATGTAAATCTAAATGCAACGGTACTTGGCCCTTCGGTAATGATTAATCTTGAGAATGGTCATAGTTTTGGGGTTTTTACCAAGTTCAGAAGTGCTGCAAGTGTACAGAGAGCACCATCCGAACTGAATTATTACTTCTTCGATCGTACTTCTTTTGGTGAAGAGATTCGGATCGATCCGCTTATTGGAGCTGCAATGAGCTGGAGCGAAGTTGGACTTAACTACTCGCGGAGAATAATCATGAGTTCCGGAAATCTGGATATTGGAGGTTCTTTAAAGTTTCTCAACGGCTATGAGGCTGTCTTTTTGAACAGTAATAAAACTTTCGGATTGACACAATTAAGTAATGATTCCATCTCGATTAATGCTCCGGATTTGGAATATGGCCTGACGCTGTCTAATGCGGATGGAGAGGGATTCAATCTGAGTAGAAATGGCGGAGGTATTGCTTTTGATCTGGGGGCAGTTTTTACAATTGACGGATATGATGATAGTTATAAATGGAAGTTTGGTGCGGCGCTCCTGGATATTGGCCGAATCAATTTTAACAGGAATGCACAGCAGCATCGGGTAGATACGGACGCTGTTTTTGAACTTTCTTCCGATGATTACCGGCGATTGGACGAGGTTGATGAAGTACTGGAATTATTCAGTACCCAATCTTTGGGAGATTCCCTCTTGTCGCTGCAACAGAACAATTTCAGCATATGGTTGCCGGGAGCATTGAGCTTACAGGCCGACTATATGATCATGGATAATTTTTATGTCAATGCAACATTGATACAAAGACTTCCCTATCGGCAAAATGCCGTAAGACGGGGAAATCTTATGGCTATCGCACCAAGGTTTGAACATCGATGGTTTGGTGCTATGATCCCTGTGAGTTTCTTCAACTATAATCGCTTTCGAGTAGGAGCTTCTTTTCGACTGGCCTTTCTTACTATCGGAACAGAGAATTTGACAAGTTTTATCGGAAGGTCTAATTTTACAGGATCAGATATTTATTTTGCAATTAAGGTGAATCCATTCGAAATAGGCTTTGGCTCAGGCGGCGGCTGGGGCGGTCGAAAAGGTAAGCGTGTTAAATGTTATGAGTTTTAAAGCGTTTATTCTCCGGCTTTTTTATAATAGCTAAAATCGGCAACCTTTTTGCAGGTTTCTCTTATTAAGCAGTCTTGCTTGATCAAAACGACGTAACCTACCTAAAGACGGCACCGTTAAATATTGTTAAGATATTTATAGCCGCTGTCACATAATACTAATCAACTAGTGGTTTTAGTGGTGAATAATTAGTGAAATTATAGTTTACTATGTCACTATTCTTATTTTTTGATATCGATCAATGATCTTAATTCCTATAGTTTTAAAGCATAATTAAGCGGAAAGATGAAACTTTATTTTTTTAACAGAATATTTCTCTTAATGGCCTTTTCCTCCCTGGCTGTAGGTGTTTTAGCGCAGGAAGGACTAGCTATGTTAGTCAGTCATAATGAAAATGGTGAAGCTCGAAAAGAACAAGCGGCATCTGCTAAAAAATCAAAAAATACGCTGACCATTCCTAAAAAACTTACCCGTAAATTCAAGAGAGATGCAGCGAGGTTAGCTTTGAGGATGGAGTCCAAAAAGGAAGATTTGCGCTATTTGAATATTGTTATTCCGAAAGATAATATTGAAAGTATCTACGGCGTACTGGCCAATATTTATATCCAGAACGAAGTAGCAAAATCAATCGCAGAATGTAATGTACACACTTTTCCTAATCCATCCATTGACCACCTGGTTATTATTTTTGACCGAGAGGTCGATTGGGCGCGTCCCCTGAGAGAAGGAATCAGTGAAACAGATAATGATGATATCAACGATTTGTTGGATGATTATGATCTGATCATTGAAAAGCATGTACAGTGGAACGATACTAAAGATGCCATTACGATCCGATCCAAGGAACCACTAAATATGGCTGCGCTTGCGAATGAATTTTACAATATTGAAGGCGTAAGCTCCATTGATCTGGGAGTGCCTGAAATAGGGGGGAACGATATCAATATCGAACGGGTCAGTAATGCCTGGGAAGTTCAATATGTTTTGCGGTTTGGCTCTTATATCAGTGGAAAAGGAAAAGTCCACATTTGGAAGTTTAAAGCTTATGATGATGGAAAAGTCGAACTGGTTTCCGAAGGGGGAGATCCCGTTCCTGACTGGATGCGCTGTGAAGAAGAACCGCTCGTTTCAAAAATATAAAAGATAGAAACCTTTCTTAGAACAAATTATTAAAAGCCTGGTAACTTTAAACAGCCAGGCTTTTTTGTTTTTTACCAAGCTTAATTATCTTTCAATATGATTAAGTTTGACTGTAAAAAATTTGGAGAGCTATCTCTTGAAGAGTTATATAAAATCATAGAATTGAGACAGGAAGTATTTGTGGTGGAGCAGGACTGTGTCTATCAGGATTTGGATAATAAAGATCAGGATTCTTGGCATTTGATGGGCTGGAACGATGAAAAACAATTAGTCGCTTATCTTCGACTCATGCCCGAGGGATTGTCCTATGCGGATCATGCTTCAATAGGTAGAGTCGTTACCGCTCAAAAAGTAAGAAAACAAGGTGCTGGAAAAGAATTGATGAAACGCGCGCTCGAAGTTGCAGAAAAACTCTTTCCGAAATGTACGCTCAAAATATCTGCCCAGGTTTACTTGCTTAAATTTTACAACTCTTTTGGCTTTGAGGCAGCAGGGTCAGAGTATTTGGAAGATGGTATTCCTCATATCGCAATGATCAGAAAATATACCTAAACTTCCGGTTACTTACTTTTTCTCCTGCGTCGGCCGAATCAATTCCTTGACTAACTTTTCTTCACTCTTGGCCGTTTAAAAATCGGGACAGTGGAACAGGGTTCACCGTACATAATGCTTTGGGCATAAGGACGAAGTTTTTGAGTCAATTCGACATATGCTGATGGTGGAACGGGTTTATCACTGCAGCCTTTAATGACAATGCGTTTTTGCTCATATTGGCTGGCATCGATTTGTTCAAGCGCCTGACTAAAAGCTACTTTGTAAAAAGTATCGAGATCACCCTGAAAGACCGTTTTGGCAAAAGGTTGGGCATGTGCAGTGACCAGCATATAGGCCCAAATGGGGATAATGGCATCAGTAGAACAAAAAACAATCAGGTTTTTTCCCTCGTATTGTCCCCAGTCGTGTTCTTTTAGAGCTTGTCGAAAATCTTTTTCTTTAAGGATTAGTTCCATAAAAAGATAATCCTTAAGATCAAAGACGGCTACTTCTTCTTCCGGGAAAAAATCTTCCAGGTTTATAGTAATTAAACCACTATTGGCTACTCTGTTTATTAAAGGCTTATCCATGTTTTTCAATTTTTATTCCTCTTCACTTACTACATTGTCAAGCGTTTCAATCGAAACATCTGTATTTGAAATGCCCGGTTCCCTATCTTCTGACGGAATAGCTTCTTCAATCGGAGCTGCCTCGCCAACTTCACTATCCGGCGTTTTGAAGTCCTTTGGTTTGGGTAAATCTTTTAAACTTTTGATACCGAAATAATCCATGAACTTTTCAGTCGTACCGTATAAAAGCGGACGTCCGGGAGTATCCGCTCTTCCTAATATAGTAACCAATTCTTTCTCTAAAAGTTTTTGAATGGAATAATCACAGCTGACACCTCTGATCTTTTCCAATTCGGATTTTGAAACGGGTTGCTTATAAGCAATAATGGATAAAGTTTCTATGGCTGCTTTCGAAAGCCGCTTTTTGGTCGTTTGCTTTAAATAAGTACCAATGGTCTGATGATAAGCTCCTTTGGTTAAAAATTGAAAACCATTGGCTATTTCCACCAATTCAAAAGCAAATTGCTCTTCCTGATAACGTTCTTTTAGTTCAGTTAGTGCTTTTTCAAGTTCTTCCGGAGCAAAATGCGTTTCGAACGTCTCTTCCAGACAAGACTGTATCTCTTCTGTTGTTATTGGATGTTCGGTAGTAAAAATTAAGCTTTCTATATGTTGCGCTAAATATTCCAAAGTAAGATGATTAATTAATTTTAAGGAATTGCATTCATTCACCAGTCAAATCTGCTGCCGGAGCATATGGATTGGCAAAATTAGTTAAATTTTGAGAAAGGAAACAGTATTTGTAGCATCCTAATTCGTAAATCAAGTTATGGTAGTTGCTTTCAAATTCCAGGTCTTATTCACCAGCTATAGAATTCTTGCTGTTTGATAACCATATCAGTAGATACTATTTATTACTTCGGAGATTAGTTCTGTTTATGGGGAGAAAGGCAATATTTGACTTAATACAGCCTTTTCATTGAGTTGAAAATTCAAAAATCAGATATGTAAAAGTCTTGGCGTCTTAGTTCCAGCATCGCTCGCTAATCTTGTTTTGGAAAGGGACGTCTCGAACTAAACGACCATAAGTATTTTTATTATTGCGAGGATTTTCTTTTGGATCGGCTTTTTGAAAATAGATATCCGCCAAACCCTGCACACCTTTAGTCTCGTAGGCCAGATCAACAAGACAAATTGCACGAATGGAATCCGTTTGAGGGTTTAAACTCAAATGCTGATTAATTGCCCGTTCTCGATAACGGTTGATCTGTTTTTTAGTGGGGCGATTATAGTCGATTTTATTCAGGTTGGGATTATTGGTGGCATAAGTAACGACAAACTCATCTCCTTCTTCCATTGGCATTCCATTCTCGAGTACAACGATAGAAGGGTCTTTTGACTTTGTTTCTGCCGAATAAGATTGTCCATTAACGATATAAAAATAAGTGATTTCTGACGAAGAAACTTTCATAATCCTGGCTTCCCCTTCTTTGCCATTATTTCTTAGAATGCTCTGATGGTAATCTGCAACACTCGTTTCCTGTCCTTTATTAACCATGAAATAAGTAAAAGTGGAAATGATCAGAATGATGCTGGCCAAAAAGAGCAGGCTTTGCTTAAGGTGCCTTTTTTCAATTTTTTTGCGAAGCCGGTTTCGGGGAGTATCCGCTTTTTTATTGATTTCGAAACCGTAATAAAACTGGCCGTTTTTTCTTTCAATGGCTATTTCGCAAAGTTGATCATCTATGAAAAAGGTATAAGTCTTATCGTCTAGTACTTTGAAATCGATCAGTATGATTTTTGAATCGCAATAAATAAGAAGATGACCACTTTCCGCCCCGTGCATTAAGCCTACATGATGCTTTTTGCCAAAGTCCGCAAGGTATGTCCAGTTAAATCGATTCAATTATATGTTTTTTATAGGCCCTTTATTTGATTATCTACTTATATAACACAAAACCCTTATAAAAGATACGCAGGTTGGAACGAAAGCATTACGTAAAGCTTTTATTTAACACTTACAAAAAAAGCACCAGATAAAGCTTGTTTTCGTTAAAATCCTGCTATTTTGAGTGTTTTAACAGAGATTGGAGGGTAAGAGGCTTATAAAAGGTCTTTAAATCAAACGCTTTAGGATATGAAATCGGAAGAAAGAGCAGCGCTGCGAGAGAAAATTCTGGAAGCCATTCAGCTGACGGAAGAAAAAATTATAGGTCTGGAAGAATCGACACAACCAATTGGTCCTGAAAATGCTATAGGGAGGGTGAGCCGCATGGACGCAATTAATAATAAAAGTGTGGCCGAGGCTGCTTTGCATTCTTCCAAACAAAAACTCTCAAAACTAAAAGTAGCACTTACCAAGATCGAGAAACCCGATTTTGGAGTCTGTGTATTTTGTAAGCATCCAATACCTGCCGCTCGCTTGATGTATATGCCAGAAAGTACACGATGTGTACGTTGTGCAGATAGATGAAAAGTGAGGGGAATTCAATTCACAGCATGGGGAAAAAAGAACAGGGCACCAGTGTAATAATGATTACCTAGCACCCTGTATAACCCCAAAAAACCAAATGAAAACAATTTCTTTATATATTCCCTGGTTTAGGGAATTGAATTGCAGGAAAATTTTGGGAAATTTAGCTGCAATGTATATTTTACTTTTTTATTCGATTGCTCCTTTGCAACTTCTGATATTATGACGCTATTGCTTTTATCAGGTCACAAATTTCCAAAAAAAGCTTTTATATAATTAAAGAGTTAGAAAAAAAACTCTTTTAGCTTACTTTTGGATTAAATTAGTTATCAAACAATTGATGTAACACTTTTGTTGATCATTAAACAGTGATTTTCAAATAATCTTTTAAATTTAAAAAAGGTAAAATTTAATATCGACTTTTTGGAAAAAACTAATTAATTATTTTAATATTTTTAGATCATTTAATATTAAACGATTTAACATCAAATACAGCTACTTGTAAAAATGTTAAGAAAATGTTAAATTTTCAATGGCTCTATCTAATGGAATAAGAAAAGGGAGAATTCATTGGCAAAAATAAAAAAAATATATGTTTGTAACAACTGTGGAGCAAATTCTCCTAAATGGATAGGAAATTGTCCCAGTTGTAATGAGTGGAATACTTACCATGAAGAGATTTTGATGAAAAGTACGCCTCAGGAAGAGAAGCGGAATATTTGGAAAGGTACGAATGGAAGAGATCCTGCTCCGGTTGCACTTGCCGAGATCAAAGCCGGGGAGACACGCCGATTGATTACCCCGGATGATGAGCTGAACCGGGTATTAGGCGGGGGGATTGTAAGTGGTTCACTGGTGTTAATCGGAGGGCAGCCGGGAATCGGAAAATCTACTCTGATGTTGCAGGTGGCCCTATCCGTGCCCGTAAAAATTTTGTATGTATCCGGCGAGGAAAGCGAAGAACAAATCAAAATGAGAGCAGATCGACTGGGTAAGCTCCAATCCAATTGCTTTATCCTGACAGAGACCAATACGAGTAAAATACTGAGCCATGCCAAGTCACTTGATCCCGATCTGCTAATTATCGATTCTATTCAAACGCTGTCTTCTCCCCACCTTGATTCTACGCCAGGCAGTGTATCCCAAATCAGAGATTGTACGGCTGAATTACAGCGATTTGCCAAAGAAACCAATATTCCGGTTTTTATTATCGGACATATTACCAAGGACGGCGCTATTGCCGGACCCAAGATATTGGAACATATTGTGGATGCGGTCCTGCAGTTTGAAGGTGATCGAAATTATACCTATAGAATTTTGAGAACGATTAAAAATCGCTTTGGATCAACCGATGAGATGGGAATTTATGAAATGCAGGCGAATGGTCTTCGGGAAGTTTCTAATCCCTCGGAAATACTACTTTCACAAAACGAAGAAGAATTGAGTGGAAGCGCGGTTGCGGCGACGATGGAGGGAATGCGTCCTATGCTCATTGAGACACAGGCGCTGGTCAGTACTGCTGTATACGGAACTCCGCAGCGAACCGCAACGGGTTTTGACTTGAGAAGGCTAAGTATGCTCCTGGCGGTTCTCGAAAAACGGATGGGCTTTCCTTTCGGGCAAAACGATGTATTTCTGAATATCGCCGGAGGCATAAAAGTAGATGATCCGGCTATTGATCTGGCGATTGTCGCTTCCCTGATATCTTCCCTTCAGGATGTTTCGATACCAAGTGATACTTGCTTTGCCGGAGAAGTTGGCCTCTCGGGCGAAATTAGAGCTGTAAACAGGGTAGAACAGCGCATTCAGGAAGCGGACCGGCTTGGTTTCAAACAAATCTTTATTTCAAAATACAACCTTAAAGGATTGGATATATCCCGCTTTTCCATAGACATTTTTACACTCGGAAAAGTAGAAGAGCTTTATCGCAATTTATTTCAGTAAACATTGCTGCCGGAACTTTGTTTTTATGATAAATTAGATAGCTGGAATTTTAGAATTATGAAGCAAGAACAAGAAGGTCCTATTGTAATGTTTGATGGTGTTTGCAATCTATGCAACGGCCTGGTAAAATTCGCGATCAAGCGGGATAAGAGAGGTATCTTGCGCTTTGCTTCACTGCAGTCCGAGCCAGCTAAAGAGATTATGCGGGTTCACGGGGTGGATGAAAATCAGCTTAAAACTTTCGTTTTTGTAGAAAACGGAAAAGCTTATACCCGTTCGACTGCCGGGCTCAAATTACTCCGAAGCTTCGGAGGGCTTTGGTCGCTGGCTTATGCGCTGATCATTATTCCGCGTCCAATTCGCGATATCATCTATAACTTTATTTCAAAAAACCGCTACCGCTGGTTTGGCAAGCAGGAAGTCTGTATGATTCCTGGCCCTGAAGTTAAAGCTCGTTTCCTGGGCTGATTTCTTGAACTTTTTTTGATTAATCCTTAATTTCGCTGCTCTTTGGAACTAAAGCAGGTAAAGACACGTATTGCTTGCTAATAAATAAAGGATATCATGTCAAAACACACCGAGATTTCCAGTCTACTGGCTGACCCGAAAATAGGAGAAGCCTGTACGGTAAGAGGTTGGGTACGTGCTTTTCGCGCCCGCCGATTTTTAGTCCTCAACGATGGCTCTACCATTAATAACCTACAAGTCGTAGTAGATTTTGAAAATTTTGATGAAGAAATAATTAAGAAAATTTCTTTCCACGCTTGTGTAATGGTATATGGAAAACTGGCTGAGTCACAGGGGGCAGGTCAGGCAGTTGAGTTGCTGGCAGAGCAGATTGATATACTCGGTGAAAGCAATCCGGATGACTATGCCTTGCAGCCGAAAAGACAAACAATGGAATTCCTGAGAGAACAGGCGCATTTCAGAATGCGAACCAATACGTTTAGTGCCGTCTTCCGAATTCGACATGCAATCGCTTATGCGGTTCACAAATATTTCAACGATAACGGCTACTACTATATGCATACGCCAATTATTACAGGAAGTGATGCGGAGGGCGCCGGGGAAATGTTTCAGGTAACTACGCTTGATATTGACAAAGCACCACGTACAGCAGACGGTCAAATTGATTATAAGCAGGATTTTTTCGGGAAGGCTACGAACCTTACGGTTTCAGGGCAATTGCAAGCGGAAATTGGAGCGCTGGCTCTTGGAAAAGTTTATACGTTTGGGCCTACTTTCCGGGCCGAAAACTCACATACATCCCGACACCTCTCGGAGTTCTGGATGATTGAGCCGGAAGTCGCTTTTTTTGATATCCATGACGATATGGACCTGGCAGAAGATTTCCTGAAATATCTGATCAATTACGTTTTGGATAATTATCCGGATGATTTACAGGTTTTGGATAAGCGCATTCAGGAAGCGGAAAAAAATATGAAAAAAGAGCTCCGTCGTCCAATGGGACTAATAGAGACCCTGCGATTTGTTGTAGATAATGAATTTGCGAGAATTACTTATACCGAAGCAATTAACATCCTGAGGAATTCGAAACCTTTCAAAAAAGGAAAATTTGAATTTGAGCCGGAGTGGGGGAGTGATTTGCAGGCAGAACATGAGCGCTTTCTGGTAGAAAAGCATTTTAAAAAACCAGTGATTGTACGAGATTATCCAAAAAGCTTTAAAGCTTTTTATATGCGACTAAATGATGATCAGGAAACGGTGGCAGCAATGGATATTCTGTTCCCGGGGATTGGTGAAGTAGTTGGCGGCTCACAACGGGAAGAGCGCCATGAAGTGCTGGTAAAAAGGATGGAAGAAATGGGCGTTCACCTGGATGAACTTTGGTGGTATCTGGAACTGCGCAAATTTGGAGGATGCCCACATGCGGGATTTGGACTTGGTTTTGAGCGGATGGTTCAGTTTATCACCGGAATCGAAAATATTCGCGATGTGATCCCCTTTCCGCGTACGCCGGGCAAGGCAGAGTTTTAATTCAAAAAAGAAGATTATCTTTAAATACCAAAATTTCGCCTGCTAAACAATCTGTGCTTAGCAGGCGTTTTTTATTCTGGTTGAAAAATTGATAGAATTGTGGTTTATATATGCTAAAAAATGGAAGCAGATTTTGAAATAAGGTTTTTAGATCATGTAGCCATCAGAGTGAAGGATATGGAGCAATCTGTTCAGTGGTATAAAAGTGTATTTGGATTTAAAATATATAAGTTCAAGGAATGGGGTGACTTTCCCGTATTCTTGTTAAAGGGAAAAACGGGCATCGCTTTATTCCCGGCAAAGCTCAATGATCCGGATATAAATTTGAAATCAAAAAATGTTAAAATAGACCATTTTGCATTTAATGTCACCAACGAAAATTTTGAAAAAGCAAAAAAGAAATTAACAAAACTCAATATCGAATTCGAACAGCAAAACCATCACTTTTTCGAATCATTGTATTTTAAAGATCCGGATGATCATATTGTGGAAATCACCACCCTTTTAATACCGGAACACGAATTTTATCAATGAAAAGATTGGCATATATGCTGCATGTCTTAGAGTTGATGCGTTAAAAATTGATCAAAAATTAAAATAAAAGCAGGCCATGTTAAAAGTCCAGAACCTTACGAAAGAATACAATAGTGGCAATAAATCATTGAGGGTACTTGATGATGTAAGTTTTGAAGTAGCATCCGGAGAAACCCTTTCAATAGTTGGTTCATCGGGGAGTGGAAAAACAACTTTACTTGGCCTTTGTGCGGGATTGGACCGGGCAACGAGTGGAACAGTAGAGCTAAACGGTGCATTACTCGGGCCTATGAATGAGGACGAGCGTTCTGCTCTACGCAATGAGCATGTCGGGTTCATTTTTCAAAATTTTCAACTAATCCCTACACTGACTGCTCTCGAAAATGTAATGGTCCCAATGGAATTACGCGGAGAAAAAAGGGCTGCAGAGCGGGCGATGGAGCTGCTTAGCAAAGTAGGTCTGGCAGATCGGTATGATCACTATCCAAGTCAGCTGAGTGGGGGGGAGCAGCAACGGGTTTCCCTGGCCAGAGCTTTTTCCAATAATCCTAAAATTCTTTTCGCGGATGAACCGACCGGTAATCTGGATGAGGAAACCTCACAAAAAGTAGAAGATTTAATTTTCGAACTGAATAAAGCTTCGGGCACGACCCTGGTGCTGGTTACGCATGATCCTGAACTTGCGGCCAAGACTCAAAAGATAATTCGTTTGAAGGGTGGAAAACTGGTTGATTAAAAGCAACTTTAGCGCTTTTTCTAAAGAGTTTTTAAATCCGGAACTTAATTACTATTAATATTTTATTAAAAAAGAAAACCTGATCATCGGGGAGTGATGATCAGGTCTTTTTGTAATCTCATGAAATGAAATCACTAAATAAATCTCATGTTGTTATATAATCTTTGCTTACACATTATTTACTTTGCTATGATCTTACCAGTACTAATTAATTGGTTTCTACTGCTAATTTGATAAAAATACATTCCTGCCGGAAGATCACCCCGGTTAAAGGTGAAGGTTGTATTATAAAAGCGTTCGCTACGAACGGGCTTTCCTGCTACATCAAAAATCTTGAAATCCAGAGGGGGCTGGATGGACGCGCTCTCCAGCTCAAACGTAGCGAACTGCGAAATCGGATTGGGATAAATTTTAATTTCTGTTTGTGGAATGTATATATTATGGTTACTGGTAATTATAAAGTCGGTCCACTCCATACCTGCCACAAGGTGGCAAACACTATCGGTCTCGAGTGGAGTTAAATAATCAAAAAAGATAGCGGCACCATTTTTAATGATACTTCCTTCCAGATTACCTGGTTTTTGGGTGATCCGATATTTGATGAATCCATGGGAAGCATCTGCATTGGTACTGCTATCTATTAACATTATGTTGTTAAAGGTGAACTTCAGGATACCATTATCATAGACTTCGAATTCGTAGTCATGACTGCTCGCCCCCGGACGCACGGTTTGTGGGTCCAAAAGAGGTGAAATAGTATCCCGAATCACCACCCTGATTGCCGTGTCTGTTCCAATATTCTGGAATTTAATGTGGTATTTAAGATCGGTTGTATTAGCGATCTTTAAGCTGTCGCCATAGCCTTTGGGATAGCCTCTCTTGACTTGCGAGTCAAAAGAGCTTGGGATGTTCTCCTGGCAATCAGTAGCCAGGAAATGATCTCTGTCATCTTCTGGAAATTGTGTGTGGTATCCAGTAGAGTAATCGGTACCGCCACCAGCTACGCAACCTTCGATTGCAATGCTGGGGCTGATGCTGTTTCCGGGATGACCTTCGCTTTGTCTTGCAATCAAACGGTAGGTCGAACCGTTCGCTGCAAATGCTTCTTCAAGTGTTTCACCTGCGGCTAATAAAGGCCCGTCAGGTTCTTGTAGTCCCATTATTATATCTTCGGTTATGATATAGTTTAAAGGTTGGGTCATTGGCAGGTTGCCCGTATTCTGAATCTGAAAACGAACAGAGTCGCCGTCGCAATAACCATTTACCTGGACGCTTGAACCATCCCAGGTGGGAGAAGGCGGGAGGCAGTTTAAATCATCAGGAGATATTTCTGCTTTAATACAATGAGTTTCCGATAATAAAGCATCACAATCAGCTTCAACGGTAATGGTAAAACTACCACAAGCTCCCACCCCAAGGTTTCCTACTTCAAACAAATATAAACTGTCAATAACAGAGGCAAGAGGAGGTCCTTGTACAGAAATAAAGGATAAATTATTGCTTAAAATCAGGCTTACATCTACATCTTCCGCCAGTATTGTACCATGATTACAGTAGTTAACCGTATAAGTAGCTTCTTCACAAGCCCTTACAAAAGTAGTTGATACATCTACTTCTAAATCTGTGCAGACAGTTTCCGGATAGATGGCAAAGTCTCTAACTAGTGTATCATAGAGGGCAGGGAAGTTGGCATTAACGACCGGCTGGCAAGGCGCTTGCCAATATTCGTTTGGACGAACTACCGATACCTCGTATGTACCAGTGCCTACGGAGATATCATAATTTCCAAATTCATCGGTTGCATCATAATAAGTTTCACTATCGCCAACTGCCTTTACAATCCATTGCTTTATACCTTGCTCGGAGATACCATCGTCCGTACAATTATTGTTTAAATCATAGAAAACATTTCCAACTATATGATTGGAAAAGGTACTTGGATAAACAGCTTTTGATTTTACCAATAAAACATCCTGAGGGAAGAAGCTCATAGGATCGGTAGTAAACCCGGTAACTACGAACTCGCCTTTTGGAGTCATTAAAATATCATTTGCTGCATCAAGTCCTGTATTTCCATAATGTCTGATGCTTATTGAATCGCCATCTACGCCATCGATAATCAGGACAGATGCCTGGAGTAAATCATCATTTTCGAAATCGGACAAACCCGCCAGCGCAAAGTTTCCGTCCCGCATCTGGACAATAGACTTGGCTTCTTCCGAGGTCCCGTCCAAACCATATTCCTGAGCCCATTTCAAATCAAAATCGGTAAGGGTATTTTCAATCTTGATGCAGTAAAAATTACTGTTGTTCCCTTTTTTACCCGCAATTACATAATCTCCGTCATTAGCTTGTATGATTTTGTATGCAATATCATTGGAAGTTCCTCCAAAAGTAGAGTCGGTCAGATATTGGCCTACATTATTGATTTTTAAAACCAGTACATTACTTGCATTATTATCTCCGACGGAGCCGGTAATAATAAAATCTCCTTCCGGAGTTTCTATGACATCATGTCCAACTGCATCTTCAAGACCATCAAGACCAAATACTTCCCATTCGGCATCTCCTTCCGAATCAGTTTTGAGAATATACAAATCATTGTCACTTGATCCGGTAATGATAAATCCTCCGTCGGATGTTTTATTAATGCCTAAACCAATATCGTCACCATCAGTACCGTAGAACTTTCGCCATAATTCGTTTCCAAATCGATCTAATTTGAAAAGAAAAACATCTTTACCATCAAATTCACCACCTAAATTAGTTTCTCCAACGATGACTAAACTCTGATCATCGTCTTCCACAACTGCATGGCCAATTTCATTAGTGGGAGCATCTTCGTTACCAACTGCTTCGTTCCAAATAATCGTACCGTCAACATCTAATCTTAGAACATATACCTGAATTCCAGTAGATCCGCTTTCACCATCTGTTCGTCCGACCACAACGTATCCCTGGTCAATAGTCTGAATAATTGCGTTTGCTTCTTCATCTCCATTCTGATTGTTAAAATCGTAGCTTTTCTCCCAACCCTGTGCATTCGCAAATAACGATAATAAAAGCCCTAAGAATACCAGGCACATCCTGGTATTTCTTATGCGAGGCTTTATTATATCGTTTATATATCTCATGAAAAAATTGTTTCTGTTGTTTGTATAAGAATACGATACAAATATGCACACGAATCTTGCTAAGAACAAAGACAAAAAATGTAATTTGTTGATTAGTTTTTTGTAGTGTTTTTTCATTATTTTTATAGTTTAAAATGAAAAACAATTGATTATCAGGTATTTATGAAATTGATGACCTGTGTTTTACTTTCGGTTTTGTTGAAAGTATTAATAAAAATATAAATGCAAAAAAGCCTTTTAGTCGGAATATTAAAGACTTTTACAAAAAAAGAGTTTCGGGAACTGCGTAAATGGATCGTTTCACCTATGCATAATCAACGCAAAGATGTTGCTAAACTTTTTGAGTACTTAATGGAAGACGGTCATCTTTATAACGATAGTTTTCTCGAAAAAGAGGCCGTATATCGATGGATATTTGGGAAAGAGGCATATAATGATGCGAAAATACGCCAGACTATATATTTTACGACAAAATGCGTAGAAGAGTTTTTGATTTATCAGGGCTTGAGAGCGGATGAAGTCAGAGCATTTACTGTGTTGGGGAATTTATATAGGAAACGAAAGCTGGATAAAGCTTTTCAGAAAAATTTAAAAGAAACACAAAAATTACAAAAAGAACAGAGTTACAGGAATAATCAATTTTTACGTAATGAATACAATATTCAGTGGGAAAAATATGAATATCTGATTGGTGTTAAAAGAATGGGGCTAGAATTGAATGATATATCTAATGCACTGGATGCAATGTACATTGCTGATAAACTTCGGTTGAGTTGTGTTATTATAGCGCATCAGTCAGTATATAAAAAAGAAGAATATCAAATTGAAATGCTAAGTGAAGTTCTTGAAATCGCCAAATCAAGAGACTTCTTAAAATATCCAGCTATAGCTATTTATTATTATGGTTACTTATCTCAAGTTGATAGAAATGATGAAAGCCATTTTTTTAATTTGAAAAAAGAGATTATAGAGAACGGGAAATTGTTTACAACTTCTGAGATGCAGGATATTTACTTAATGGCACTTAATTACTGTATTGCAAAAATTAATGCCAGTGTTAAGCATTATCTCCGAGAAGCGTTCGAACTTTATAAACAAGGTCTGGAACAACGTATCCTAATGAATGAAGGGGTATTGTCAAGATATACATTTATTAATGTAGTTACGAATGCTACGATTTTGAAAGAATATGACTGGATTGAATCTTTCATTGAAGAATATAAGGATTATTTGGAAGAGAAGTATCGGGACAATATTGTCAGTTACAGCCAGGGGCGGCTTCATTTTGAGAGAAAAGAATACGATAAAGCATTACGGCTTTTTAGCCAGGTAGAATACGATGATATTTTGATGAATCTTAATGCTAAAGTAATGCAGCTGCAAATGTTTTACGAGCAGGATGAATTGGATGTATTAGAGTCTTTATTGGAAAGTATGCGTACGTATCTGGTCAGGAAAAAAGTAATTGGTTATCACAGAAGCAATTACAAAAATATAATTCGCTTGATAAAGAAGCTGGTTAAAATCAACCCTTTTTCGGTAGCACAGCGTTCTAAATTGAGAAAAGAAATTGAAGGGGCCAGCCCTCTGACGGAGAAAAAATGGTTATTGGAAAAGTTGGAAGAACTATAGCAAAAATTAAAAAATGCAGTAGGTTCGGCTCGTTTGCCACCTACTGCATTGGTCTAATGTGCGATTAGCTTCCCGCCAATAATTAATTCTTTATTATTTTCTATTTCGAAAAAATATAATCCTGTTGCCAGTCCATTTCTCTGGAACTGGAATTTATTTCCATCGAATTGTTCACTTCTAACCAATCGGCCGTATAAATCGAACAGATGGAAAGTTTTGGTCTCAAAATCAGGAGACATGCCATTTTCATAGCTTATTTCAAATGTTGTTAGCTCTGTGAACGGGTTTGGGTATAATTTTATAGATACACCTGGTACAAAAACATCTTGGTAACTTACTTTGATAAACTCATCACCAATCGTATGCATAGTCTCATTCGTAATAATCGGCTCATTATAGTCAAAATAAATAGCCGCCTTATTGTGAATTACTGTTCCCAATGGATTATCAATTTGCTGAGCAATTCTAAATTTGACAAATCCATGCGAGGCTACTTCATTAGTCGTACTGTCTGGTAGGTTTATATTATCAAACGTAAATTTCAAAATATTGCTGCCATAGACCTCAAAATCATATTCGTGGCTAGATGCACCCACCTGAATATCTCTGATATCTAACCATTCGGAGATCGTATCTCTGATCACCACCCGGAAAGCGGTATCCGTCCCGGTGTTTTGAAATCGAATAATATACTCCAAATCCTGATTTGCCTCGATATAATGTGCTTCCTCGTAACCTTTTGGAAAGCCTCTCTTATCATTTGGATCCCAACTACCAATATTTTCCTGGCAGTCAATCGATATCCAGGGATTACCATCATTTTCATAATATTGGGTCAAATAGCCCAGGCTAATCTCTGAATCATCTACTTGCCCACAGCCTTCAACTGCTGCAGTAGGAATACTATCACCTGGATGGCAAGTTGGTTGCTCCGCGATCATACGGAGAGTATGCCCATCTGCTGGTTCTAAAATAAATATTGTACTATCGGGTTCAATTGTTTCTCCAAATGGTTCTACTCTTAAAATAATATGATCTTCAATGATAATGTATTCTGAAAGTTGACTGATAGGAGCTGTTCCTACATTTTTTATACTAAATCGAATACTATCTTCTTCACAGGCTGCTCTTAATTCTATACTGCCTCCATCCCAACATTGTAGTGGTGGAATACAACTTGAATCCGGAGTAATATGCGCCTCGACACAATGTGTTTGTCCTAATAAAGTGGAATCACAATCTACCGTGACATCAATGTAAAAATTACCGCATTCATTTACTTCTACATCTCCTATTTCAAAAGTATAAACATTCCCTACATTGGTCCAGTTAACACTGGCATCATTAAAAATCAAATATTCATCTAATTCCACTTCCACTTCTACATCTTCGCCCAATACTGTTCCATCGTTGCAATATTCTACCTTATAGCGATTGTCAAAACATCTTCTCAGAAAAGGGGTAGAAATATCAACCTCCATCAAAGGGCAATCATATACAGCATGAAGCGGGAAATCTACCATCACAGTATCATAAGGACCTGAAAGGGAAAGATTAAATGAGTTTCCACAAGTGGTTGACCAATATGCATTAATCGGGACTAGATTGAATGTATATGAACCTGATTTTACTGCAATTTCATAGTTCCCGTCTTCATCTGTAAGTCCGTAATATGTTATGGAATTATCGTCTGCAATTACTTCCAAAAGCCAGTCATTCAAACCAAACTCTCCCGCATCTGCATCACAATTTTCATTTAGATCATAAAATACATTCCCGCTAATGAAATTATTAAGTGTATTACCAAGACTATCAGTGTGTAGAAGATAAAAGTCAAAGAATCCGGCACCAAAACTTCGGGTATACCCGATGATGCCATAACCATTTCCCTGGGCATTACAAACGCCCAAACCTACATCATCATTGATGGGGCTTCCCAGAGTCTTATCCCATAATACGTCTCCGTTTTCATCGGTTTTTATAATTCTCAAATCTGACTCATTCTGGCCAGTATCCTGGAAGTTTCCAACGATGGTATAGCCATTATTCGGATTGAGAATTAAAGGAGCACCCGGCAAAATCGTCAGGTCGGGCATTAATTTTTCCCAATCTTGGGCACCATTGGCATCCAGTTTTTTCAAAAAGACGCCTGATTCATTATAAACAGCAGCGACATATCCGCCATCATTGGTAATCAGAACATCCGCACCGGAAGCTACAACCGTCTCTCCGAGGGAATACCGATCAAGGACTTCGCCAAATTGATCCGTTTTAATCAAAACTGCTTCCCGAGTCGTATCACTTGGCTCAATAGTAGTTTCATAAGCGGCTAAAATGTATTCTCCGCTTGAATTTTGAACAACCGAAAAAGCTATATCAAAAAGAACGTCTCCGATTCGCTTACTCCATTCTTCATCTCCGTTGCTATCAGTTTTTACAAAATAAATATCTCGTTGATCGGATAGCAAATCTCTGGTTTCTCCAACGATGGCAAAACCATTATCTGCAGTTTCTATCACTCTAAATCCAAAATCTCTTCCCGGCCCTTCAATAGTAGAACTCCAGATTATATCCCCATCAGGGGTGACTTTTAGTAAGAAAATGTTTTCATCTTCACTATTGTGGAGAATATACCCGGCCACCATATAGTTGCCGTCAGTCGTTTCAATGATCGCCTGACCATAAGTACGGCTATTCTCAAAGGCATGTGTACGTTCCCAGATTGTTGTACCGTCAATATCGGTTCTGACCAGATAAATGGCCTCTTCTCCGTTGTTTCCGAAGCTGGTATTATATCCGCAACTGATAAAATCACCATTTGCAGTCTGTAAAACGCCATAACCTAACTCAAGTCCTGTGCCACCATAAGTACGTTCCCAGCCCTGCCCCAACAATAAGGAGCTGAAGCTCAAAAAGCACAAGAAGAATGTTAGCTGCATCTGTTTCATAATTACAGGAGGCTTGATGATTCAAATATCTATACTCTTTCTCGTTTCTACAACAACAGAATATATACTTTGTCAAGAAGATTGCGATTAAAATATCTATTTAACGTTTAAAAGTGTTATTTTTAATTCTATTTTGTCAAACATATATTTATTTTACTAATGAATAATAGTAAATTGGTTAAGGTTTTTTTTAGTCTTTCTAATAAGGAGCGAAAAGATTTCAGTCTATTTGTCCGGTCTCCATACTTTAATAGGAGAGAAGAAGTGATTAAACTATTTGATTATTTATTAGAAAATAAAGCTTATTCGGAAGCATTTTTTGGTAAAGAGAGAGCCTGGAAGTATATATATCCTGGATTAAGATATAAAGATAATGAGATGAGATATATTATGTCTTTTTTGCTTAAAACACTTAAAGATTTTTTGATCCAAAGACAATTAATGGAAAATGCATCATACTCAAAAATACTTCTTTGTCGAGCTTTAAGAGAAAGAGGGATTGATAAACTATTTGAACGAGAGATTAATCTCGCTATGGAGTGGCAAGACAAACAGCCATTTCGTAATGCACATTATCATTTTAATAATTATTTGTTGCACGTAGAAAGAGTAGAAGCATATCCTTCTCAAAAAGTTAGAAGTCAAGATCCTCTTTTACAAAAATCTATTGATGAGTTAACACAATTCTATATCTCAGATATTTTAAGACAAAGTTGTAGTGCACTTTCTGTACAGGCGATGATGCAAAAAGACTATAGCTTAAACTTCTTAAACGAAGTGCTTGACCATGTTGAAGAAAATGATTATTCGGACAAACCAGCAATACAGATTTATTTTCACGGATATAAAGCTTTGAGTGATCTGGATGATGAAAAACATTTCAATAATTTAAAATTATTACTTGAAAAACATTGGGCTAAATTTCCTGCAGCAGAGAGTAGAAGTCTGTATTTGCTAGCTATAAATTGTTGTATAAAAAGAGCAAATCTGGGAAAAGCAAAATATAAATGGGAGTGCTTCGAATTGTATAAGTCTGGACTAGAAAATAAAGCAATTTTAGAAAATGGTGAGCTATCAACATTTACATTCACAAATGTTTCTCGATTAGGTCTGGCCCTAAAAGAATTTGAATGGGTTGCTCAATTTCTAAATATTTTTAAAACTTATTTACCAACTTCTGAGAGAGATAATACTTATAACTATATCCTTGCATTATTATATTTCCAAAAACAAGATTACAATAATGCAATGGAGTTATTGCAAAAAGTAAATCTTAAAGATGTATTCAATAATTTAGATGCAAGACGGATGTTACTTCGTATTTATTATGAATTAGGAGAATTTAAAGCTTTGGATTCTCTTTTAGACAGCTTTAAAGTTTATTTAGGACGACAAAAAAACATTGGATATCATAAAGACAATTATGCAAATTTAATTCGTTTTGTCAAAAAAATGTTGCGAACTAATTTAAGTGATAAAGAAGCCAAGTCCAAACTCGTTACGGAGGTAGAAGCAACTTCTTCCGTAGCTGAAAAGTCCTGGCTTTTGGAACAATTAGTGTAGTGAAATTTTTTAGAAAAATTAGTTGCAAAAAACTTAAGAATGGAAGAAAATCAAGATCTGCTGGACGATTATATTGTAGATGAAAATTCCGAACAGCCTTACTCTATTCCCGATCGGGGAAAGCGCTTCGTTAATCACATAATTGATTATATCCTTACCCTGGCCCTGGGCTTTGTCACCGGCTTGGTCGTCGGACTAATGCAAACTCAAAACAGTTTTTATTATTCGGAAAGAGATGCCGTTTTACAAGAATTGTATTATAATCTACTCGGTGTTTTCGTTTTTATTCTTTACTATACGCTTACCGAATACTACTTCAAAGGAAAATCGATTGGGAAATTTGTTACCAAAACCAGAGTAGTACGCAGAAACGGGGGAGAGTTGACTTTCTTACGTTGTTTGGGGCGATCTTGTGCCCGGATAATTCCCTTTGATGCTTTTTCTATCTTCTTTAGAGATGATAATCTCATGTGGCACGATAGCCTTTCGGATACGATGGTGGTAGATGATTTTTAAAATTAACATAATTTGCTCCGGATTTTAGGGGGATAGCATATTAAAGGCTTTAGCTCCATGAAATAGGTGTAAAAACATAGAGATTTAGCGACAAGAATGGTCTATCGATTCTCGAATTTCGAAAATTCGGCGAAAGGCGAATAACTTCCTTGTAAATATCTAAATGTTCGATTGTTTTTGTCCCCAAGTCGGTTAGCAATACAAATAAGCTTTTGGTATCGGTTCTCAGGCTTTCAGGGATCACCCAAGCTTCCATACCTGATGCCTAAAACCTACTCAAAGAAGCAATAAAATAAGGATACAATATTCAATTTCACGGTGGATTACAGGCAAAATTCGAGATGGTTCCCATTACTCACTGTGTTGCTCCATATAATCCAGCGCGAGGTTCGTCAGGGATTTAACACCTAATAACAAACCGCTTTCATCGATATAAAAATCCGGAGTATGATGGGGTGCGGCATCCAGGGCAGAAACATCTTTAGGCTTTCCTCCCAGGAAGAAAAATAAACCGGGAACCTCCATTGCGTAATAGGAAAAATCTTCGGCACCGGTGATCGCTTTTGATACGCGTACATTGTCTTCTCCGGCAGTAGCAAAAAGTGTTGGAATCATTTTTCTGGTCAGCTCCGGATCATTATAAGTAACTGGATAACCAATTTGTATATCTACTTCGGCGCTAGCACCACTGGCTTCTGCAATATTCGTGGCGGTTCTTATGATCTTTTCGTGAATGTCCTTTTGCATCCGGATATCAAGGGTGCGGATCGTTCCGATCATCTCGCATTCCTCCGGAATAATATTATTGCGTACACCGCCACTGATTTTCCCTACCGTAATTACTGCTGCTTCATTAGTGAGTTCTGTTTGGCGACTGATAATAGTTTGCAGACCAAGAATAATCTGAGCGGACACAGTGATGGGATCGATTCCGGACCAGGGCCGGGAACCGTGGGTCTGCTTTCCTTTTACTTTGATTGTAAAGCGATCAGCCGCGGCCATAGTCCCCCCCGGTTTGTAAAGGATCTTACCGACTTCCAGACCTGAACTAATATGTAAACCGAAAACGACATCGATTTTAGGATTATTCATGATCCCCTCTTTGACCATTAGCTTTGCACCACCTTCTTCACCCGGAGGAGCGCCTTCCTCGGCGGGTTGAAAAATAAACACAATTGTTCCTTTAAGATCGTCTTTTACTTTTGACAAAACTTCTGCTACGCCCATTAGTATTGCCATATGGGTATCGTGGCCACAGGCATGCATCACACCTACATCTTCTCCGAGATAAGTTGATTTTGTTTTTGAGGCAAAAGGAATTTCAACTCTTTCAGTTACCGGCAATGCATCCATATCCGCTCTGAGTCCCACTATCGGCCCTGGTTTTCCACCTTTTAAGATACCTTTTACCCCAGTGTGTGCAATATTGGTAGTTACTTCAATGCCCAGGGATCGAAGATGTGCAGCAATTTTTTCTGCAGTTTTAAACTCACGATTAGATAGTTCCGGATTTTGATGAAAATCCCGGCGCCATTCGATGACTTTCGATTCTATTTGCTCAATTAACTGATTAAGGCTGTTTTTGTTTTGTGAGAAAGATTGGATGAAACAGCAGATAAAGAATGCGATTAATAGGAAATATTTCATAATGGTGAGTTTTAATTATCTTCTTATTCAATGCTTTTCCAGCAGAATAGATGTTTAACTATTTTTTTAATGAAAATACCATTTTATCTGAATATCAACTATGCTGTTCTTCTGAGAAAAGGCAATCGGACTATCTGGGAATAAATTTTAATACAAAAAAGGCGCAGAGCTAGAGCTCCGCGCCAAATTCAATCTTAACTCTGGGATAAAGCGGGAAACTTTATTCCGGAGTATCCTGTATGATTTCTTCGTTTTATACAGTAACTTTTGAGCCCAAAACGGAAGACATATATTCCCGATTGAGCATGGCAATATTAACAATTGAAATCTCTTTCGGACACTCTGCTTCACAGGCTCCGGTATTTGAACATAGTCCAAAACCTTCCTCGTCCATTTGACTAACCATGCTTTGTACCCTTTTGGAAGATTCCACCTTTCCTTGTGGTAGCAAGCCCAGATGAGCTACCTTTGCCGAGGTAAAAAGCATAGCGGAACCATTGGGGCAAGCTGCTACACAGGCACCACAACCAATACAGGTAGCTGCATCGAAAGCCTGAGAAGACAGGTCTTTTTCAATTGGAATAGCATTAGCATCCTGTGCCTGACCAGTGTTAACGGAGATATAACCACCGGCCTCAATGATTCGGTCGAAAGCACTTCGGTCGACAACGAGGTCTTTAATTACCGGGAATGCAGTTGCTCGCCAGGGTTCAATGACAATAGTGTCGCCATCTTTGAAAGCACGCATATGTAATTGGCAAACTGTTGTACCTTTTTGCGGACCATGCGGACGACCATTGATAACCATATTGCAAGTACCACAAATACCTTCCCGGCAATCGTGCTCGAAAGCTACGGGTACTTTTTTTTCAGCGATAAGCGATTCGTTCAATACATCCATCATTTCAAGGAATGACATATGCTCATTCGCTACGACCTGATGTGTTTCAAAACGGCCTTTATCTTGTGTATTATCCTGTCTCCAGACTTTTAATGTTAATTTCATATTGCTAGAGTATTTTTATTGATTTGCAAGTTGAAGCTCAACCTGGATTATTTGTATGATCTGGTTTTTAATTCTACATTGTCAAAAGAAAGCTCTTCTTTATACATCTTTGGTTCCTTTTCATCCCATTCCCAGGCCGCTACATAAGCGTACTCTTCATCTCTTCGAAGTGCTTCTCCTTCTGCTGTCTTATGCTCTTCCCGAAAGTGCCCGCCACAGGATTCATTTCGATCTAATGCGTCTAAAATCATAACTTCACCCAGTTCCATAAAATCTGCAACCCGGCCTGCTTTTTCTAGTTCAGGATTAAATTCATCAACTGTTCCCGGAACAAAAACATCTTTCCAAAACTCATCGCGCAATTCGCGAATCATTGTACGTGCTTTTTTAAGACCTTCTGCATTTCGGGACATTCCGCAATATTCCCACATGATTTTACCTAATCTTCTGTGGAAACTTTCGACGGATTGATTCCCTTTAATGTCAATTAACTTTTGCAGTTGAGTTTCAATGGCCTTTTCTGCTTCGGCAAATTCAGGCGCCGAAGTTTCGATTTTAGGGGTTCGGATCTCTTTGGATAAAAATTGTCCGATAGTGTAAGGAATGACAAAATATCCATCAGCCAGTCCCTGCATTAAAGCTGATGCCCCCAAACGGTTTGCACCGTGATCCGAGAAGTTTGCTTCTCCCAGTGCGAAGAGTCCGGGAACGTTGGTTTCAAGGTTGTAATCTACCCATAAACCACCCATCGTATAATGCACAGCAGGGTAGATTTTCATCGGATATTCATAGGGATTCTCTCCGGAAATCTTTTCGTACATCTGGAAGAGGTTTCCGTATTTCTCCTTAATCACTTCTTTCCCTAATTTGGTAATTGTTTCTTTATTTGGATTGTGCATACCTGCTGAATGCGCTCTGGACTTACCATAGCGTTGAATTGCAGAAGCAAAATCCAAAAATACTGCCAGACCGGTAGGCGCTACACCATTTCCTTCATCACAGGCTACTTTTGCGGCTCTTGAAGCTACATCTCTCGGCACGAGGTTACCAAATGCGGGATATCTTCTTTCTAAATAATAATCACGATCTTCCTCCGGGATATCCAGACCGGTTTTTTTACCCTGACGGATGGCTTCCGCGTCTTCCAGTTTTTTAGGTACCCAAACCCTTCCGTCATTTCTCAATGACTCGGACATTAAGGTTAGTTTGGATTGATACTCTCCGGAAACCGGAACACAGGTCGGGTGAATTTGTGTGTAACAAGGATTTGCCATTAAAGCCCCGCGGCGTACAGCTCTCCACGCTGCAGTAACATTTGATCCCATAGCGTTTGTAGAGAGATAAAAAACATTTCCATAACCACCGGTCGCCAATACTACACAATGGGCAGCGAATCTTTCGACCTTTCCGGTCAAAAGGTTTCTGGCTATGATACCACGCGCTTTTCCATCAATTTTCACCAGGTCCAGCATCTCGTGACGATTGTACATTTCCACACTCCCGGTAGAAATTTGTCTGGATAGTGCCTGATAGGCTCCCAGTAATAATTGCTGACCGGTTTGCCCTCTGGCATAAAAGGTACGACTCACTTGTACCCCTCCAAAGGAACGGTTCGCCAGCAGCCCTCCGTATTCGCGTGCAAAGGGAACCCCCTGTGCAACGCACTGATCAATAATATCCCGGCTCACTTCTGCTAGTCGGTGTACATTGGCTTCACGAGAGCGATAGTCTCCTCCTTTGATCGTATCGTAAAAGAGACGATATACACTGTCTCCATCATTTTGATAATTTTTTGCAGCATTGATTCCTCCCTGAGCAGCAATAGAGTGCGCTCTTCGCGGACTATCATGGAAAGTAAATGCTTTGACATTATACCCCAATTCTCCGAGTGTTGCTGCCGCAGCTGCTCCCGCTAATCCTGTTCCAACCACAATGACATCTATACGTCTCTTATTATTAGGGGCCACCAGGTCCATTGTAGAACGATATTTCGTCCATTTTTCTGCCAGAGAACCTGCAGGTATTTTTGCGTCTAGTTTCATAAATTTCTTTTTTATATGAATTTTAAAAACTGCCAGGGATGTTTAGTTAACCAAACCAGGTCCACCAGCCCATCGAATTACCCAGATAAAGAATCGGAATGATCGCATAACCCAGGGGTAATACTATTGAAAAGATTCTACCCAGCGAATGAATAAGCGGAGTATACTTTTTATGGTTGAGTCCCAGTGTCTGAAAAGCACTTTGGAATCCGTGTTGCAGGTGATAAGCCAAAGCCAGTAAGCCTATTAGATAGATTAGTACAATCCACCATTGAGCAAAGGAAGCTTCTACTTTTGAATAAAGGTTTGCAACCTTATAGTCCAAACCCTCTACAGCTACCATTGGAATATCAGTGAATTTCATTTTAAACCAGAAATCTCCCATGTGAATACATAAAAAGGCAAAGATCAGGATTCCTAAAAGCGCCATATTTTTAGAAGCCCAGCTTGCTGTTTTATTGGTACTTACAGCGTATTTCGAGCCTTTTGCCTGTCTGTTTTTAATGGCTAGTAAAATCCCTTGCACCGCATGTAAAAGGATGAAGAAATAATTTCCATAAGCTATAAACTTGATCAAAGGATTATGGGTCATCGTATATGCGTAAGCATTGAAAGTAGCTCCCTGATCGTTGATCAATAATTGTAAATTACCTGCTAAATGGACAATTAGAAACAGTACCAGAAACAATCCGGTAAGGCTCATAATAAGTTTTCGCCCTATAGAAGATGTTAGAAACTTGGTTAACCAACTCATTTTGTTCGTTTTGATAATTTTAAAACGCTTTTTGAGCGCAAAAATCGAATTTTTCAGTCTTGAATCAATCCTTACAAATCTATTTAATAAAAGGCAAAAGCCCAATTAATGTTTGAATTCATCAAAATCGTCTTCTTTATTTAGAATTATTCTAAATGAATGAAAACCGAAGCTGATAAAAGCATCAAAGGAAACAAAGGATTCAAAGATGATAAAAGGGGGAAAGGCGTCAGAAGAGGTTTTACACTTTTTTGAAAATGAGAAATGAATCGAAATCATTTTATGCTTTTGCTTGACTATCTTTGAAGAAAAAATGAATGAATAGTAATCAAAAACTGAATTTTGGCCATTTTCTCGAAATCTTTCCGGAGATAAGCCTTCCAATCACGCTTACAGAAGAGTCTGCAACCGCTTTTAGCAAGACCAATGAACCGCTTTCTGATGCTCTGATACGCGAATATATATTGCCGATTGAACCGGAAGAAATAGATGATTTGACGGAATTTGTAGCTTGCTTGCGGATTCCGCAAACACATGGTTTTTTTGCTATAATCTATTGGAAGGCAGCACTTTTAAACTATCAATATGTGCTGGCTACTTTTTCAAAAAAAGGCGAGTTAATTGATCGGAGAGTAATTGCCGGAACTTATTCGGATGGTGATACGTTGGTCCAGTCAGTAGCAACAATAGAAGAAGATTGGATTATCTACGTGGTTACTGGAAAAACATCTGCAAATGCTACTTCCTACGATGCCTCATCTAGTAAATCTTTCAATTTAGAACTCTTAGCTACTGGTGAAATTATTAAATCGGATGCAGATTAGATACTTACCTTATACGAACTGCCTTTGATTCGATTTAATATTTGCTAAATAAACAAAACTAAATATGTCGAGAAAAAAGAAATCGAAGAAGAAAGGACAAAAGCTAAGCGCTAACCAACTGAAAAACGAATTATTAAGGCTTTTTAAAAGGCAACCAAAAAAAAGATTAAATGCGAAACAGTGTATTAAGAAATTAAAAATTGCTAATAACCGGGACTCTGTTCAGGATGCACTCTCCAAGTTAGAACAGGATGGTAAATTATTTTCCTTTGGGGAAGGAACCTATCGACTCGACCGTTCGCAAAAATTTGAAAAAGATCGATCTGTTTACAAGGGGCGTGTGGATATGACCAAGGCCGGAGCCGCGTTTATTATTTGTGATGAACTGGATCAGGATATCTATGTACCAGCCAAATATATCAACAGTGCTTTGCATGGCGACCGGGTAGAAGTATCTGCCTATATTGGTCGAAAAGGCCGAAGACCGGAAGGGGAAGTTATTAAGGTCCTGGAACGGGCTACGGAGTTTTTTATTGGTACTTTGCGACTCTCCAGAAAGTATGCGATTGTCATACCTGATCGCTTGAATATGCCGATTGATATTTTTGTTGATCTCAATGATACCAAAGGGGCAAAAGATGGCGAAAAAGTGATTGTGAAAATCAAAAAATGGCATGACAAAAAGAATTACAGTCCAATTGCTGAAGTTACCGCTGTACTTGGGGCAGTAGGAAGCCATGATATTGAAATGAAAAGCATCCTGATCTCCAATGGCTTCAATCTGGAATTCCCCGAAGCTGTACAAAAAGAATCGGAGGCTTTGTCTACAGAAATTCCGGAAACCGAAATTGCCCGCCGCAGGGATATGCGGAAAATCACCACCTTTACGATCGATCCGGAAACGGCCAAGGATTTTGATGATGCACTTTCCATTGAATATCTTGAAAACGGGCATAAAGAAGTAGGTGTCCACATTGCAGATGTGACACATTATGTAAAACCAGGGACAGCACTTGATGAGGAAGCCTATTCGCGGTCGACCTCCGTTTACCTTGTTGATCGGGTATTACCCATGCTGCCTGAGAAACTTTCAAATGGTCTTTGCTCACTGAGGCCACATGAAGATAAATGTACTTTTTCAGCGGTTTTCGAATTTGATACGAATGATAAAATTATCAATCGCTGGTTTGGAAAAACCCTGACCCATTCGGATCGGCGCTTTACTTATGAAGAAGCTCAGGAAGTGCTGGAGAATAGTCAGGGAGATTTTGTCAAAGAACTGCTCGAACTGAATCGTTTAGCCAAAGTATTGCGCCAGCAAAAATTTAAGGATGGGGCTATTGCTTTCGAGGCAGAAGAAGTGAAATTCAAACTGGATGAAGAAGGAAACCCGGTTGATGTTTATGTAAAAGAACGGAAGGATGCCCATTTACTTATTGAAGATTTCATGCTTTTAGCTAATCGCGAAGTGGCGGCATTTATTGCGGATAAAGGTAAAGAAGATGGTCAGGAGATACCTTTTGTGTACCGGGTACACGATTTGCCCAATATGGACAAAGTTGCTGATCTGGTTCGTTTTGCTAAAGAGTTGGGCTATGAGTTGCAAGCAAACAGCCCGGATGCTGTAGCTAATGCCTATAATCAACTGGCAAATGCCGCCCGGAAAGATGCTGCCCTGAGAATGCTCGAACCCATTGCTATTCGTACCATGGCGAAGGCGGAGTATACAACTAATAATATTGGGCACTATGGTTTGGGCTTTGGCTATTATTCGCATTTTACTTCTCCGATTCGGAGATACTCCGACGTGCTGGCTCATCGAATCCTGGAACAAAATCTTGAAAAAAATTATCGAGTCAGGAAAGATGCGCTGGAAGAAAAATGCAAACATATTTCTCTGCAGGAGCGAAAAGCGATGGATGCGGAACGCGAATCTGTGAAGTACAAGCAGGTACAATTTATGGAAGGCCGGATTGGTGAAGAGTTTGACGGAGTGATTTCCGGAATTATTGACCGGGGCATTTTCATAGAACTGGAGAAAATAAAAGCGGAAGGACTAATTGGATTTGATCGCATGGAAGAATCTTTCGAGATTGATAATAGCCGTTTGAAAGTAGTCGGAACCAGAACCAGGCAGGTGTTGAGAATGGGGGACCGGGTACGTGTACGAATCATTTCCACAGACTTGGCCAAGCGACAAATAGAAATGGAACTGGTTGAGTTTCGCGATGAGGAAGAATAAGTTTGCTGTGAAAATTTTTGAGCAACAAAGGATAATTGCTTTTGAAGATAAATCAAATCCATGCCAAGCTTTTAATCCCGTGTGGTAAGTTTGTCAAGCTTCTGGATCGGTTTGCGTATTATGGAGTTTTTGCAGGAGGCATTTGGCTTTTGTTTTTGCTGTTAGAAGTGATCTAAATGTATAGCAATAGCATCATGCCTTTTTTCAATAAAAAGGCATGATTACTATTACCGAAACTTATTCTTTAATTACTTAAAAACACTAATTTTTTTCGCTCCGATCAATTCACTTGTACTTAGGTTGGTTCCCTTCAAAAAATAGATACCATTATTTAGTTGATCAGTATCCAGAGTCAATTGACTAAAAGCAGGCAATATTTTCGAGAACACTAACTTTTCGTTGATATCAAATAATTCAATAAGAATATCTGCTGATCCTTTATTTGAAACAGTAAAATCATCTTTAGCTGGATTTGGATAAACCTTGATAGCCTCATTAATATCCTCAAATTGCCTCCTATTTTCCATATTATGTTCATCATCCGGTTTTTCCCCTTCTTTTTCGTTAGGTAATTCAGGAACAACAACGGCTCTGCGAAACTCCCTCCAATTACAGCACTCGCTCCAGGTACCATGCTTGATGACAATACACTGATCCAATAGTTCGCTATAGGGTAGAGTAAGATTGATTGGCGATTGGTTTGTATTGACTTGTGCAATCTGAGTAGCATTATCTAAATTATTAGATTCACATTCAGCATCATTATTTTTTAAATATACGGTTACCTGATGATTTGGGCTTGGAGACTCCGGGGTAACAGTTAAGGTCAGGTCATTATTACTCCGGCTAAATTCGTGTGTGAAATAAGGATTGAAGTCACAAGTGTTTTCTTCTACTCTAAAACCTCTGCTGAATTCTCGCCACTCACAACATTCACTCCATGTACCATGCAAAACAATAATACAACGTCCAGCGAGTTCTTCGTAAGAATAGTTGGGGATAGTAAATGTCGTAGTCTGTTGAAAAGAGTGCATTTCAAATATTTTTACACTTTGCTCCCGATCAGAGTTACACGGGGCTCCCTCATCTTTTAGGTATACAAAAATACCGTGATTAGGACTGGGCGTAACAGCATTAACTGTAATTTGTAAAGCACCATCAACTTCGCAAATCTCACGTGCAAAATAAGGATTGAAATCACATGCTAAGTCTGGAATTGTAATGGCTCTGCGAAACTCCCACCAATCACAACACTCGCTCCAGGTACCATGTTTGATTACCAGACATTTACCAACATATTCCTCATAGGGCAAAACAATAGTGAAATCATTTGAAGTGTTTGGTTGTTCGTAAATCAACATTGCGTTGTCCAGGTTATTGGATTCACATTCAGCTCCGTCTTCTTTTAAATAAACGTAAATACCATGATGGGGCCCGGGCGTATTAGGTGTAATCGTTATTTCCAAGTTTCCATTAACTTCACACATCGTATGGGTAAAATATGGATTGTATAAGCAGTTTTGGGCAGTACTATCCTGGCATTCATAAGTATAACAGGTTTCCACCGGCTGGTGGTCGCTTGGATTATTAAATCCATCGTCATCATTTATAGTATTATAAGTGATATTAGAAAGATTACTTATTGAAGAATTTACAAAAAGAAAATAATCCAGTACTTTGGATTCGCTGCTATTTGTACCAGGTGGCTCAGGTACTTCAGCTAAATCAAAAGAGGCTGTCACATTGAGTTTTTCCAGCATGTGTTTATACAAATCATTATCTCCATAACATGCTTCCACTACCTGAAAAAGATGATGATGTGGAATATCTTCATAGTTTTCATAGACAATATTATTACCACCATCTGGTGGATAATAGATCCAGGTACAAATATCTTCCCGATCGAAGTAATAAGATACATTCATATCTCCACCGATCATGATAGGTTCCCCACAAGCTTCTTGCTCCAGACCATCTAAGTAATCGCTCAATTGCTGAAGTTGGCTCATTTTCGCTTCTATATCCTCCTGACATGATCCCGTATCTAAATGCGTATTGATTACATGGGCAAAGCAGTTACTTTCCAGTTCTATTTTTGTATAAAGAAACCCTTTATCAGCAAATTCATCTCCGCCACAATCTAAATGCCCGTTTTCTGCATTGTACTCTTCAAAATAACTATCAACAATAGGAAATTTACTTGCCGTTAATAATCCTGCTCTGAAATTACTTTTAAAATCTGTAAATCCGCTGCCTGTCAGGCAAGCAGTAAGAGCTACTGTAAAATCAGGTTGCCATACCTCCTGTAACAAAATAATGTCATAAGAATCAGCCATATTCTGCAGACTTTCACAAATATCAAAAATGTTTGCTCCACCAAGAATAGGGGGTTTCAATTTTGTGTTCCAGGTCAACATGCATATATCATGCGACTCACCTGTTTGTAAATTTATGTTTGAAACGAGTTTATCATTGGTGGAATTAGCCAAAGTCGGCGAATAGTGAATGAGTATATTGAATAAGATTAATATCAGAATTTTGTAATAATGTGTAAACGGATGTCTAATTTTCATGATGAAATAGTTAATGATTACAGGCCTACTCTTTATAGGATTTTCGGCAAACTCCTTTTATAGTTTAGCACAGAAAACAGGAGCAAGGATACGGTAATAGACTATCCTTGCTTATTGTTTTCCTATACTGATCACTCAAAGTAGCTTATCGTATAGCAATGCTACTATATCAGGTATAGTATCTTATTATCGTCAGTTATATGAAATATATCAGATGTGCTTTGGTGTCTTAGATTAATAAGCAGAAAAATAAAAAGGTAACCTGAAAAATATAATTTTTTGCTTTACTTAAATAATCATATCAGATGAGCATAAATTCCTTATGCTTAGATAAATGAGAACTTAAGCTTTTCCAAAAAATTATATTAGTTCGAAGAATAGCAAATATAATTTCATAGAAATGCAATATTGGATAGGAAATTATACATTGTCTACCTGTTGCCAGATATGATTTTGAAAAATATATTTAAAGCAAAAAATAGCAAAGTAAACATCAAGAATAATGTAAATGTTTGGCTTAATCTTGGCAGCAAAAATCTAATGGCCTAAGCTTTAAAATTATGCGATAATTGTTTTTTGTGGTGATAAAAAGCTCTAACTTGCGGCCAAAATCGCTAAGCATAATGTAAAGCTGACTTTGAAATGAAAACAACCTTTCTTTCATAGCGACATAAATTAAATTACACCTTTACTTGAATCTAACTACAGCTAAATTTTGCTGATCGAGTTTGTCGATTCGGCTCGTTTATTATATTTATTCACTTTGAAGTAGCATGAAACTACTTCTCAAAACTTAATGAAGTTATGACAAAGCTCATAAAAATTTTTTCCTTTCTTTTTTTAATTGTAATGGTTAGTGCATGTAATAATGACGATGAGTCTTCTACCAATGCTGAAGATTTAGTTGGAACCTGGAGAGCAATTTCTTTTGAGGCAACTAATAGTGTAGCCATTACAGGTACCGGAGCAGATGTGACTACATCAACGGATATTACAGGTAGTAATTTGGATTATGAAGTGACTTTTACGGAAAGCAATTTTTCAACTTCCGGAGCTTATGATATCGAAGCCACAGTAGAGGTGGTCGGAGTGAGTACCACTACTTCAAATGATTCTTATACTAATGTTAGCGGAAACGGAACTTATACCGTAGATGGTAATATGATGACGATTGATGGTTCTTTCTTTGAACTTGAAGTTGACGGTGTTGATTTAAGTGCATTTGGTGAAGAGCAAACGGTTAATTGGGAAATTAACTCTGATGGCAATTTAGTGATTACTCAGGACGAGACTGACGAAGTGACTATTTCTGGAGTTGGGACTACATCTACAGTAACTTCCACTTCCGTTTGGGAGAAACAATAATCTAATTTGTTTTGAATAGAAACGTGAGTCGTCCCGAATATTAGCATTACTAAAGGGAGCTACTGAAGTATTAAATGCTTTTAAGTTCAGTGAAAAAGGTATTAGGGGTTGGGTATTGGGGTTTAGGTTTTCCGTTTCCGGGATCACCAAACGCCTAGTGCCTAACACCTGTTTTACAAAGCTATAAATAACAATATAGTATTCAATTTCACAGTGGGGCTTAAGCAAAATTCGGGATAACTCATGTTCAGTTTATATTCTGCGAATCTCGGCCCCAATGGCCCGAAGTCTTTCATCAATGTTCTGATAGCCCCGATCGATTTGATGAATATTTCGGATGATACTTTTACCATTAGCGGAAAGTGCGGCGATCAACAAAGCAACTCCCGCTCGGATATCCGGCGAAGTCATTTCGATGCCCCTGAGCTGGAATCTTCGATTGAGTCCAATAACTGTCGCGCGGTGAGGATCACAAAGAATAATCTGGGCGCCCATATCAATGAGCTTATCGACGAAGAATAAACGGCTTTCAAACATTTTCTGGTGGATCAGCACGCTTCCTTTTGCCTGAGTTGCCATTACCAGAATAATACTCATCAAGTCGGGAGTGAACCCGGGCCAGGGAGCATCATAAATAGTCATGATCGAACCATCAATGAATGTTTGTATCTCATAGCTTTCCTGCTCCGGAATATGAATGTCATCTCCCTGAACCTCAATCCGCACACCTAACTTCTGGAATACCGGAAGGATATTCCCTAATTCACCTACACTTGCATCTTTGATTGTAATTTCCGATTGCGTCATGGCCGCCAAGCCGATAAAACTTCCGATTTCGATCATATCGGGCAAACAACGATGTGATGTACCGCCCAGTTGATCAACGCCTTCAATCATTAATAAATTAGAGCCCACTCCGCTGATTTTTGCGCCCATATTATTGAGCATTTTGCAAAGCTGTTGCAAATAGGGCTCACAAGCGGCATTGTAGATTTGAGTGGTCCCTTTGGCCAGTACCGCTGCCATTACTACATTCGCAGTTCCGGTAACTGATATTTCATCCATGAGGATATAGGTGCCCTGTAGGCGTGGAGATTCGATGAAGTAGATGTTTTTTTCATCATCATAATTGAAATTACCTCCCAGTTTTTGCAAACCGATGAAATGTGTATCCAGCCTTCGTCTTCCAATTTTATCGCCTCCCGGTTTGGGTAGAAAAGCACGACCAAAGCGTGTAAGCAAAGGCCCGATGAGCATGACCGAGCCCCGAATTCCTTTTGCATTTTTCTGAAAATCTTCAGACTCAAAATACTTCAGGTCGATTTCATCGGCCTGAAAGGAATATTTTTCAGGGCCCAGTTTTTTAACTTTTACACCCAGACCCCGAAGGAGGTTTAGTAGTTTGTTGACATCTAGAATGTCGGGAACGTTTGAAACCACCACTTCCTGGTCGGTTAGAAGTGGCGCACACAATATTTGTAGTGCTTCGTTCTTTGCTCCTTGAGGTTTGAGGGCTCCCTGGAGTTTTTTCCCACCGATAATTTCAAAAGCATCGCTTTGCATAGGCTTATAATTTTTTGCGAAAATAGAATTTTTGAAACTATTTTAAAACAAGAAGGGTGGATAGAATATTAAAAAACAAAACCTCCGGGTAATTTTACTCCGAAGGTTTTATTTTTTATACTATAGAGAAAGTATTTATAGTCCTCTTCATTTAGACCGACGGCGGTTACTGCCGCCTTTTTTCCCTCCTTTACGACCACCTTTATTTTGGTAATCCTTTCCGCGTTTTTTGCCGGATTTACCATTACCCTGGCTGCTGACAAAATTATTGAAAGTAGACCCTTCCGCCAATTTCAATTTACCGGCAGAGTATGATTCCAAATCTGCAATAATAGCTTCATCACTTACATAATGCTCGCGGTTCCAGGTACGGAAAGCCAGCTTCATATACGAACCAATTGCTGAAACAAAACCATCTTTGACCGGACCATCTTCCATTTTCAGGGCCTTTTCTATCAACCGCTGTACATTATGTCCATAGTGTCGGAATTTGGCTGCAGTTTCCGGATAATGTAAGGCTTCCGGCTTTTTTACTTTATCTTCCATTTTTGGAATTACCCCGTCCGGTGGCATTACATCCAAATCGTAATTGGCAATTCTGAAAATGTGTTTCCATAGTTTGGAACGATAGTCATCAATATTTCTATTTTGCGGATGCATTTGATGCATTAACAAAATGATGCGTTCTACAAATACTTGCCGGTATTCAGGATCTTCAATCGTCTTGGCATGATGTACCAGCATTTGAATATTTCTGCCGTATTCAGCCATTTCCAGGATTTCCTTTTGGGAGTTATACTCCATATTATGTTCATTCATTTCGAATAATTTTAATTTTGGTCTCGAATATTTCAAGACAGATACTGAATTTATTCAACAGTGACAGACTTTGCCAGATTTCGTGGCTGATCGACATTACAGCCTCTCATCAAAGCAATCTGATAGGATAATAATTGCAAAGGAACAACGGATAGCAACGGTGTGAGTGGCTCATCCGTATCGGGTATCTCAATGGTATAATCAGATAGGTTTCTGATGACCGTATCTCCTTCTTTTACAATGGAAATAATTTTACCTTTTCTTGCCTTTACTTCCTGGACGTTGCTAACAATTTTTTCGTAAGCACTTTTATTGGTAGCAATAACGATGACCGGCATATTTTCGTCAATCAATGCGATTGGTCCGTGTTTCATCTCTGCCGCAGGATAACCCTCAGCGTGAATATAGGAAATTTCTTTGAGCTTTAATGCACCTTCGAGCGCAATTGGGAAATTATACCCTCTTCCGAGATAGAGTGCATTGGAGGCATCTTTGATTTCTCCCGCAATATATTCAATTTGATCCGAAGCCTTTTCCAGTAATGTTTCGATCTTGCCCGGAATATTTTCTAATTCTTCGAGTAACTGTAGATAATAAGAACGGGGAATTGTTCCGCGTTCGTATCCCAGATGGATGGCCATCATGGATAATAAGGTCAATTGTCCGGTAAATGCTTTAGTCGAAGCCACACCGATTTCCGGCCCGGCATGGATATAAGAACCGGCATGTGTCATTCGGGCAATGGAAGAGCCAACATTATTGACTATTCCGTAACATAATGCGCCTTTGGCTTTAGCCAGCTCCAATGCTGCCAGGGTATCCGCAGTCTCTCCGGACTGGGACAAGGCAATAACGACATCTTTTTCATTAATGATTGGATTGCGGTAGCGAAGTTCGGAAGCGTACTCTACCTCTACGGGGATACGTGCCAATTCTTCGAATAAATATTCACCGATCAGGCCCGCATGCCAGGAAGTACCACAAGCGGCAATAATGAATCTGTTAGCATCAAAAATGCGGTCTTTGCAGGTATCTACACCTCCTACTTTGATCCAGCCTTCGGTAGCATTGATTCGACCGCGCATACAATCCGCTACGGTTTTAGGTTGCTCGTAAATCTCTTTGAGCATAAAATATTCGTAGCCTCCTTTCTCCATCGCTTCGATTTTTACATCCAGTTCCTGGATAAAGGGGGTTTGTATCTCATTATCAATAGTTTTGATTTGTAGATCACCGCCCCGGGTAACGACTGCAATCTCTTCATCATTGAGGAAAACTACCTTTTGCGTAAACTCGGCAATTGGGGTAGGATCGGAAGCAATAAAGAATTCATCTTCTCCGATTCCAATGACCAAGGGACTTGCCTTACGGGCGGCGACCAGTTTACCCGGATCATCTCTGTCAATCACTACAATGGCATAAGCACCTACAACTTTAGATAGTGCAACCCGGACAGCTTCTTCAATAGGAAGATTATCTCTTTTTTGAAGCTCTTCAATAAAATGCACCAGAACCTCTGTATCGGTTTCGCTCTCAAAAGTATGCCCTTCTTTTTTCAGAGCTTCTTGCAATAGGGCATAATTCTCAATAATTCCATTGTGAATAAGCGTCAACCTGCCATTACCGGAAGTATGTGGATGGGCATTGACATCGTCTGGTTTACCATGTGTTGCCCAACGGGTATGGCCGATTCCCATCGTGCCGCGAATATTTTTACCTTTGGCAAAATCTATAAGATCCTGGACTTTACCTTTACGTTTATAGACATGCACGTCGCCATTGAAAACAGCTACACCTGCACTGTCATAACCGCGGTATTCTAGTCTTTTAAGGCCGTTAATGAGAATAGGATAGGCTTGCTTTTTACCAATATAACCTATAATTCCACACATATTTTTTAAAGTTTAGTATACGTCAATTTGAGTTTCATCGGATGAGTTGAATGCCCCGGCCCAAAAACCACAGTTCTATTTGCCTGTTCCTGTTTTGGGAATGATCTTAGAAAAATAGTATTTGCCCGGTTGCCCTCTATAATCTCCTGAAAATGAGCGGATAAATTCATCCTATATTCGGTAAAACCATCTGCCGTTTCAATAAATACTCCTCCAAAATTACTTCCGCCGATTAGAATGTCCTGAACAAAAGAAAACTCTTCATCTTCATCGAGATCGGCAGCAATAATACTGAATATCGGAGGATAGTTGGCAGGGTCATCCTCATTTAATTCCGCAATGGTGAAAATCAATTCAGCTTTATTGATAATTGCGCCTTGGAAGGCATCAGCGTTGGGAATTTCAATTTTTATATTAGGCCCTGACATCGATTGTACAAATAGTATGCTATCTCCCAGTACAGGATCATCGAAGAAGTTTTCCACTGTTGAACCCGAAAAATCGTGCGAGAAATTACTCATTTGTACAAAACGTGACGAAAATTCGTAAGTATACTGCTCATTCGAACCATCCCTTCGATAATACACGGTCATTCCTGAAACACTTATTTCTGAAATATTAACACTCAGCATTCCGGGAGTACTACTCATTGCTCTTACGTGGATTCCATTAAATTGTTCTACAAAATTGTTATCCGAATTGTAAACGATGCTGTCATAGTTGATTAACTCCTCGGCCAGAGAAAGGGGTAAATGGACCCTTAAACTTGCCGGAATATCTATGGTATCCCCTTCATCGCTGAAACGGTAGTCAATAAGCCCTTTGATACTATCAGAACGACTTAACTGAGGAATGAGGTTAGTAATCTCTGCCAATGGGTTGGATTCATCTACCATAAAAGATTCATTGGAGAAATGGTCATTTTCAATATCAACGACATCCATAATCCGGTAAACCCCAAGATTGAAAGCTTCCTGATCAAGAATCCCGTAGGTAGAAAGGCTATCGTATTGAAGCGTCAGCACGATTGAATCTACTACAGCATCTGTATAATTCGGAGCATCAAAATCCAGTGTTAGTTGAGCATAAAGACCAGCCGTGGCTCTGCCGAATACAGGATCTTCCATGTCTCCGATGAGAAAATTATCAAAGGTTACACTGGGATCAGGATCATAAACGACAATATTGTCTTCTTTGACGGTGGAAGTTCGAAGGGTCAGTGTATCACTAAAAAGCACCTCAACCTGATCATCTTCCAGTAATTCTGCCCCAATTGGAGAAGGATCATTACACGAATTGATAATTATTCCAAACGCTATTACCCACAGCGCTAATGAAATTTTCTTCATTTGTTGATTGATAAAATTTTAAAAATGAGATTTGCAAGGAAGGCGCAACTCGGGGAACGCTATTGAACCAATTTTAGGCATAAACACTCCCGATAATAAAACCGAACAGAGAACCATGTCTCAAAATAGATAACGATTCTCTGTTCGTTTTCGCTTCTTCTTAGAAGCATCTTTTATTCAACTTCCTGCTGAAGTAACTCATTATAAAGTTCCATATAAGCAGGCAGGTATTCTTCTTCGCTTAAAAACTCGAGTACCGGTTTTTCCAATGCATCCAGCAATTGCACATCAGATTCTCCCAGATTTTCACTCCCTTTAATTACCGCATCAGCATAATTCATTGCTCCTTTGTGCAAAGTAATGCCAGTACCATTCTGGTAAGCGGTCAAATCTTCCGGATCAAGATTATTGATAGAAGCTTTGGAAACAAATTCGCCGGTAAAGGTTTTCTCCAGTGAATTTTCGTAGACAGAATAGACTACTTTTGAATTTTGAAAAATAGGCTCTTTATCGTAAGCCGTTTTCAAATATAAAGGAACCAGACTGGTCATCCATCCGTGACAATGTACGATATCCGGAGCCCAGCCGAACTTTTTCACTGTTTCAATAACACCTTTACAGAAGAAGATCATTCGATCTGCATTATCATCAAAAGGCTTACCCTGATCATTTTCGAAAATAGATTTACGCTTAAAGAAATCCTCGTTATCCAAGAAGTAGACCTGCATTCTTGCACCGGGGAGAGAAGCAACCTTAATTATCAGTGGAAAATCGTCATCATCTACTATAATATTCATACCAGAAAGACGAACTACTTCGTGTAATCTATGTCGTCGTTCATTAATTGTTCCAAAGCGTGGCATCAACACTCTGATCTCCATCCCGTTTTCTTGCACATACTGAGGAAGTTTACGAGCTATTTCAGAAATTTCGGAAAGAGCTGTGTAAGGTTTCATTTCCTGAGTTACAATCAGGACTTTCTTCTTATCCATATACACATATATTTTAGAAAATAATTTTCACTTCAATGAACAGATTTGCAAAAATAGTAAAAAATTAAGACTTATCTATTATAAAGCATTCCATTCTTTGAGTTAAGGTGATGTTAATAAAAACGTCTATATTTGCGTGATTTCTATCAAAAACCCTGTTTTAACTACAAATTCATTATGTTTTTGTTTAAAAAAGTAGCGGATTTACAACAGTATTTGAATACTAAACGAAAGGAGGGCAATGTTATTGGATTTGTACCAACAATGGGAGCTTTACACGAAGGGCATCTTTCTTTGATTCGGGCTTCCAAATCGCAATCGGACCTTACCGTTTGTAGTATTTTTGTTAATCCTACGCAATTTAATGATACATCTGATCTGGAAAAATACCCGAGGACAATAGGAGCGGATATCGATTTACTGTCATCAGCAGATAATGATATTCTGTTTTGGCCTCTGGATACGGAGGTATATCCTCCGGGGCTGGACACCAATCTGGAGCTGGATTTTGGAGATTTAGCTACCGTGATGGAAGGATATTTTCGTCCGGGACATTTTGATGGTATGGCCCAGGTTGTATGGCGTTTGCTCCAAATCGTTGAGCCGCATAAACTTTTCATGGGGCAAAAAGATTTTCAGCAGTTAACTATCGTCCGAAACATGCTTCAACAAATGCAATCGGAAATTGAACTTATTATGTGCCCAATCGTAAGAGAAGATAATGGTTTAGCAATGAGTTCACGGAATCGGCGTTTGAGTGTAGAAGATCGAAGCCAAAGCACGATCATTTATCAGGTTCTAAATGAGGCCAAAGAGAAAATGAAGCAAGAAAAACCGGGTGAAATCAGTCAGTGGGCCATGAAAAAGATCTCGGATTGTGGCTATAAACCCGAATATTTTAAAATTGTTAACGGAATTACTTTACAAGCAATCGATCAATTCAAAGATGCCGATCTGGTAGTGGCCTGTACTGCTGTTTGGGTAGGGGAGGTTCGCTTGATCGATAATATGATCTTAAAAAACCAGAAATAAATACTCAGAATACCATAGTGCACAATGCTATGAATATTCGGGAAAATGGGGGATTATTTAAGGTTTTGCAGATTACGTAAATAAAAAAATATGCTAATTCAAAGATTTAAGTCCAAAATACATAGAGTAAAAGTAACGCAGGCAGACCTTAATTATGTGGGAAGTATAACAATTGATGAGGATCTGATGGATGCAGCTAATCTGCTGGAGGGGGAGCGTGTACAAATTGTCAATAACAATAATGGAGAACGCCTTGAAACTTACGTGATCAAAGGGGAAAGAGGTTCGGGAGTCATTTGCCTCAACGGAGCAGCGGCGCGAAAAGCCGCAGTCGGCGATATTGTGATTATCATTTCTTATGGGCTCATGACTGTGGAAGAGGCTAAAAACTACCAACCAATTGCAATTTTCCCGGATGAAAATAATCTTCTAAAATAGCGAACTTTGAACAAACAACTACTCAATTTCCTGAAGTTTTTATTATTTCTGGGAGTCGGTCTAAGCATTCTTTACTTTGTATATCTCAAATACAATACAGCTTATCTGGCGCAATGTGAGATCGATGGAACGCCGGAAGAAGAATGTAATCTGATTGGAAAGATTATTTCCGATTTTAAAAGTGCTAACTTTTTCTGGATATTCATTGTCCTGGTAGCTTTTACGATCAGTAACCTGAGTAGAGCAGCACGCTGGAACATGCTGATCAGGCCAATGGGTTATAAACCTCGCTTATCCAATGCCTTTTTTACCATAATCGTAGGCTATTTTGCGAATCTGGGATTACCGAGAATTGGCGAAGTGATACGGGCGGCTACCATGTCAAGGTATGAAAGAATTCCGGTTGAAAAGCTGGTGGGAACTATTGTTGTCGGACGAACGGTGGATGTACTTTGCTTTGCCTCGGCAATAGGAATAGCTTTTTTGATAGAATTTGATAAAATCATGGATTTCCTTTCTCAAAATCAGGGCAAGGGAGGTTCCAGTGGAGGCGGGCTGATGCAGAGTCCGTTATTCCTAAGTTTACTGATTGGTGGAATTATATTGTTTGCGCTGTTCTTCATTTTTAAAAAGCGAATTGTACAAACCCGGATTTATCAAAAGGTGATCAATACTTTGAAAGGACTTTGGGAAGGTGTTCAGACCATTCGGAAGTTGGATAATCCTGTTCTCTTTATCTTGCATAGCATCAATATCTGGGTGATGTATTATTTGATGACTTACCTTTGCTTTTTTGCTTTTGAACCTACTAGTGAATTATCACCCGTGGCGGGCCTGATGGCTTTTGTATTCGGGGCTTTTGGAATATTGATTCCTTCGCCGGGAGGAATGGGGACCTATCACTTTTTTACTTCGGAAGCACTGATGATTTATGGTTTGGATAGTGGCGATGCTTTTTCATTTGCTAATATTTTATTCTTTTCCATACAATTGGGCTGCAATGTGTTGGTAGGTATATTATCTTTACTCTTGTTGCCTTTGATGAATCGCGAATACCGTCCTCAACCTATAAAAAACGTGTAAATGCTGGATCGCTTGGCTGCTAAAATACAGAATTGGGAAAAGGCTAAAGAATGTGTTGCCCGCTGGCAGGCAGCCGGAGAGAAGGTAGTGTTTACGAATGGATGTTTTGATTTGTTGCATTATGGGCATATTCACTATTTGGCCGAAGCCAGGACACTGGGAGACCGACTGGTGATCGGGCTGAATGCTGAAGCTTCGGTAAAGCGGCTAAAAGGCAAACATCGCCCCATTAACGATGAAAAAACGCGTTTATTCCAGCTGGCAGCCATGAAATATGTCGATTTAGTTGTTCAATTTGAAGAAGATACGCCACTTGAGCTAATCCAGTCATTGTTACCAGATGTATTAGTGAAAGGAGGCGATTGGCTGCCCGAACAAATTATCGGTGCCGACGTAGTATTGAAACGGGGAGGGATAGTAAAAAGCCTGGCTTTTGTCGAAGGGTATTCTTCTACCTCGATAGAACAAAAAATACTGCAAAGTCGAAAAGGATGAAAAACTAAAAAAATGAAAATTAAAAATCTCATATCTTTTCTTGAAACCATTGCTCCTGCAATGTATCAGGAATCTTATGACAATGCCGGACTGATAGTCGGAAATGGCGATACAGAGATTAAAGGGGTATTGATTTGTCTGGATGCTACCGAAGCGGTATTGAATGAAGCCAAATCGCTTGGATGCAATCTGGTAATTGCACATCATCCCATTGTTTTCAAAGGCATGAAGCGTTTCAATGGGAATAATTATGTAGAAAGAGTGGTGATCGATGCCATTAAAAATGATATAGCAATTTATGCCATACACACTAACCTGGATAATGTCTATCGACAAGGAGTAAATGCTAAAATAGCAGAAAAACTGGGATTGAAAAACACCAGAATTTTAGCACCCAAGCGGGGGCTTAAAAAATTGACAACGTATTTGAATCCCAACTATTCAGAATCTGTTCGTATGGCTTTAGAAGCAATTGGCGCAGGGTCCTACAACGGATTGGAAAAACATAGCCATACGGCGGTGGGGGTAAGTCACCAGAAGGGAGCGGGGACTGCGGAAGTCAAACTGGAAATGGTATTCCCGGTAGCTATCCAAGGACTAATTATAAAAACTCTGAAACAATATTATCCGGTGTCTAATCCGGCTTATGAGATTTCAGAGATCGAAAACGAAAATAGCCATTATGGTTCGGGAATGATCGGAGAGTTGGAAGAACCAATAGCGGAAACCGTTTTTCTAAAGCAATTAAAAAAGGCAATGAAAGCCGGAGTAATACGGCATACCCGATTGAGAAACCGAAGAGTGCGAAGTGTTGCCGTTTGTGGAGGGGCCGGAGGCTTTTTATTAAAGCATGCCATTCGTCAAAAAGCAGATATTTTTGTTACTGCGGACTATAAATATCATGAATTTTTCGATGCTGATGGCAAAATTGTAATTGCAGATATTGGACATTATGAGAGTGAACAATATACAATCGAGCTTTTACATGAGATAATAAGCGAGAAATTTCGTATATTTGCCGCTCATTGCACAAAAGTGAATACCAACCCTGTAAAATATTTTTAAATTTCTATATGTAAATAATTATCGCTGATATTCGATTTTTTATAAAAGATATTGAAAATCAGCGTTTTGTGTTCAAATAAAAATCAATAAGATACATGGTGAATACAGAATTAACCGTTGCTGAAAAGCTAAAACTGCTATACGATTTACAGTTAATTGATTCAGAAATCGACGAGATCGCGATCTTAAAAGGAGAACTTCCAATGGAAGTACGCGACCTGGAAGATGAAATAGTCGGTTTGGAAACACGTGTACAACGATTGGAAAATAACGTTGAGGATATAGAGAAGGAAGTTAGTCGTCATCACGGAAATATCAAGGAGGCCGAAGCCTTGATCGAACGTTATGAAAAGCAAATGGATAATGTAAAGAACAATCGGGAATACGATGCCTTACAAAAAGAGCTGGAACTTCAGCGCCTGGAAATCCAGCTTTCTGAAAAGAAAATTCGCGAAACGACGGGCATCAAAGCCAATAAGCAGGAGACTTTGAACGCAGCAACAGAGCGTTTGAATAATAAGAAAGCCGATTTGGAAGTGAAAAAAGTGGAGTTGGAAAAGATCATCGAAAAGACAGAGTCAGATGAGCAAAAACTGATAAAAAAATCAGAAAAAGCAAGAAAAAAAGTAGAAGCCAGATTGCTTAAAGCTTATGATAGAGTGCGTACCAGTTATAGAAATGGCTTGGCTGTAGTGACTGTTTCCAGAAACTCCTGTGGAGGATGTTTTAATAAAATTCCCCCACAAGTTCAGTTGGAAATCGGAATGCGGAAGAAAGTAATTGCCTGTGAGCATTGTGGTCGCGTACTGGTTGATGATAATATCATGGATGTTGAGATTACAAAGTAACTCGCTTCCGGCAATAATTGATAAAATAATTAAGTTCTATAATCCCGAATTTCTACAAAAATTCGGGATTTTTCATTATTTCAATTTTCGATGCTCCTTGCTTATTTTTCATCGTTAAAGTATCTGGAATTGAATAACGAAATCGAATGACCAAATACCTTATTTACAAAAGCCTGTTTTTACGACGATATCTGTTTCTTTTCCTGCTGCTGGGCTACTGCAATGCGATAGCAGAGGGGCGATTTGAAATCACACCTAAAGCTAAAAAAGCCTACGAAAAAGCAATCAGTCTAAGATTTGATGAGGCCCGGCAACTGATTTATCAAATAAAATATGAAGAGCCGGATAATCTGATTGTTTATCATATTGAAAATTATATCGACTTCTTTACCATTTTCATTAACGAAAATAAAAAAGAGTTTAAACAGCTCGCCCGCAATAAAGATTATCGACTCAAACAATTGAAAAAAGGAGATCCGAATTCTCCCTATTATCTGTATACGCAGGCCGAGGTGAAATTACAATGGGCTCTTGCCCGTCTAAAATTCGAAGAATATTTTACGGCTTTTAACGAGGTGAAAAGTGCTTATAAGCAACTGAAAAAAAACAGTAAAAAGTTTCCGGACTTTATTGCCAATAAAAAGAGCATGGGAATTTTGCATGCGATTATTGGAACGGTTCCCGATAGTTATAAATGGGGGGTCAAATTACTGGGCGGAATGTCCGGAACGATCGAACAGGGACGCGGAGAAATAGAAGCCGTACTGGATTATGCCAGCCGTAATGAGTTTATTTTCGAAGAGGAAACTCTGGTGATGTACGCTTTTTTGCTGTTATATTTGAAAAACCAGGATGCCGCAGCCTGGGAATTGATCCGCTCCGGTAAACTGAAGCCCGATAGGAATCCCTTAGCCTGTTTTGCACTAGCCAACGTCGCTATGCGTACCGGCAAAAATGATGAAGCAATTCGCTTGCTCCTGGATCGTCCAAAAGGCCAGGTTTTTATGCCTTTTCCATACCTTGATTATATGCTCGGCTCGGCAAAACTCAATCGTCTCGATCCCGATGCAATTATTTATTTACAAAAATATCTGAGCAAATTCCAGGGGGTAAATTATATTAAACAGGCCAATCAAAAAATAGCCTGGTACTATCTGCTAAATGGGGATGAAATCAATTATAAAGTTTTTATTGCCAAATGTAAAAAGGATGGCTCTACGGTCGTTGATGGCGATAAAAATGCTTTAAAAGAAGCAGAGAAGGGACAAGTTCCGAATAAAACGCTTTTAAAAGCACGAGTGCTTTTCGATGGAGGGTACTATCACAAAGCATACCAGCTACTCAATACCAAAACGAGTACTCATTTTGAGATTAGACAATTTCAAATTGAGTTTACCTATCGATTGGGACGGATTACCCATAAACTAGGTAAATCAGATGAAGCGATTGCCCATTATGAATCTACGATTCGGAATGGCCGTGATGAACCCTGGTTTTATGCCTGCAATGCAGCTTTACAAATTGGTCATATCTACGAAGCCGTTGGCCGGTTGAGCCTGGCTCGAAAGTACTACAAAGATTGCCTGTCAATCAAGCCTAAAGAATATCGCAGCAGCCTTCATCAAAAAGCAAAAGCCGGTTTGAACCGCTTGAAATAGCGCTTGTTATTCGACTTTTGATTTTATTGAAAAACGGAAAAGTTATTAGTACAAATAAAAAAGGGACGCTAAACATTGTTCAGCTATCCCCTTTTATCTTTTATTGAAGATAGGTTTTTTTACTGGACCGTAATAGTAGTAGTAGCGCTACCCGTATTCCCCCCGGTATCTTCAGCAGTAACGATAATAGTCTGATCACCTGCTGGCGTAGCTGGATCAAGAGCAATACTTCCATTTACCGCATGGCTCGTTTCAGTATCGAAAGTGGTGATCGTTTCGCTAAGACCTAGCGAACCGGAAAGTGTTATCGTTTGCAGACCTATATCATCCGTTACGCTAAAACCAAATAAAATCGTATCACCAGCTGCAACCGTTGAGCCATCCATTGGAGCAGAAATAACTACTACCGGATCAATATCAACATCATCATCGTCTCCACAAGAAAATACAAAAAGCCCTAGTGCTAACAGGCATGTTAAAAATGATATCTTTTTCATTAAAAAAGGGTTTGGTTATTGATAAAGTTTAAAATCTGAGGTATAACGTATAAGGCTTTGATTTCGTCTATTGGAGAGAAATATTTTTATGAGCGTATAAAAATGAAATTCAGGTTCTGAAAATATTGCTTTCATTATTAAACCAGTGTTTTGCAAGTAAAATACCGATAGCGGCGATGATAAACAGAGAAATATAAACGGGAATGAGCAGGGTATAATTGATCGAACCAGCTACCACTTCTTTGGAAGCCAGAGCAATGTTAAAAATCGGAATAAGAGCCGTTTGAGTACTTAGTTTAATGCCCGGAATCATGGCGATGACTACCGGAATCATTATGAGGATAATCAGGGGTTGTAACAGGCTTTGAGCTTCTTTAAAGGATTTTGCATAAATCGATGCAGGGATCAGAAGACCGGCGAAGAAGGTGGTCAGGGGAATGGTCATCGGCAATATAATAAGTGTAGACTGAAAGTCGAGAATATTGGAGATGATTGGCAGGTCCCGATGAAAATAAATGTATAAATAGATTCCTAAAAATGTCAATAAACCGGATATCACACCAGTAGTAATAATTACCAACATTTTTCCACTCAGAATCTGTAGCTTACTAGCCGGTAGTACCAGTAAGGTCTCAATAGTTCCGCGCTCTTTTTCTCCGGTGAACAGATCAATGGCCGGGTACATAGCGCCCATAAAAGAGAACATAATAAAAAAAAGCGGCAGGACACTGCCCGCAAAAGATCCAATCATATTTTCGCTTGGCTTTACATCTGTAATATCCGTATCGAATGGATTGAGAATATCGGTATTGGAACCGAGTGCTTCCAGTCGCTCTTCGATGACGCTTTTGCGATAAGATCGAACGGTACTTGCGAAGCGACTGTAGAGCAACGTATCCCCGAAAGAGTAATCGAGAAACAATTTTAAACCTCCGGCTTGACCAGCTTTGATTTGCTGGTCAAAATTTTCTTCGATGATGAGTCCGAAATCCAGGCTGTCATCAAGAATTAATTGCTTGAATTCATAGGGAGAGATATTTTCAAACAGTTTGACATCTTTGCGCAAACGGAATTGTTCGACTAAATCTGCGCCATTTCCATTATTGGAAAAAACGGCCAAGCGAATTTCTTTAAGCCTGGCTGCTTCGGGATCGGGGAAAGTAAAATGGGTAACTACAGTCAGAATAATCGGGATCAATGTCACGGGTAATACCATCATCGCCATAATGGTACGTCTATCCCGGAGGAGATCTTTCATTTCTTTTTTGAAAATAATAAAAACTGGACTCATCTTGCTGCTAAGGTACTAAATTATAGAAACCTGACTCTGAATACGTTGAATAAGCAGAGTGCTTATTCGCTTGCGAAGTTCGGCTTCATGCTCTTGAAAAAACGTCCACTCTTCTTTCGTAAAATGGCCGATGATACAACCGCACAGGAGATTTTTAAAAGGAATGTCCCGGCTAATTTGTTGCTCAATATATATTAACTGTGCTTCTTGTGTCAATTTAAAGAAGCTCTTTTTTCTTTTTATAAATTGATGCCGGCAAATATTTAGGAGTAGTGAATTTTGAAACTTTAGGATTGGTCGTAAAGTCTCATTCTGAAATTTTTCTATTACTCCTGTAGCGGGACTTAGTTCCAGGGCCGGCCGTAATTCGAGCAGGTATTGACTTCTGTTTTCCATAAACCTAAATAATAAAATAGTTTAATGAAAAAGCAGGGCATAAAGTTTCACAAATGATAATGCTTTCTGAAAGTATTGGAGCAAACTTTAAAACAATCCTCAATAGGCTAAACGACCTCGAAGGGGTGGATTTTAGTCCCAATTTACTATCTGGGACATCAAAATTTGGGAAAGAAGAAACTGTGAAAATATCTTTCGGTTCTCATATCAAAAATACTTCGGTAATATTTCTGAACATAACGTTCAAGAAGCAGTACAGGCTTTACACAATTTAGATAATATCATCAGTCGATATTCAATGCTCTGTGGGACGTTGTGTCCAAAATGGTCAGTATAAGATTTACGCAAGTTTTAAATGCGATCAAAATAATGGGAAAGCTACGAATTAGAAAAAAAGATGAAAAAAATTCCGCTGGCTTGCATGATGACACTATAGATCAATCAAAAGGAGAGGATTAAGATTTTTAAACCAAAAAAATGTAGTTATGAAACCATTAATGACCCTATTATTTTTATTGTTGACTTTTTGGGCTACGGCTCAAACTATTGTTTACGTCGTGGATTCAGATGAAGAACGAGTTCTGGCTTTTACTCCTGCTGGTGGAGGTATCGGAACATTTACTGTTATTCTTGATAATTTGGAAAGTCCCCAGGATGTCACAGTTGATAAAAATACGAACACCATTTATGTTTCTGATTTTTTCGCTGACAAAATTATTGCCCTAACTGATGGCGGGGTCACTGACCTGATAGAAGATACCAATGTCTTTGAATTAGAATTGTATGATAACAATACTAAACTAATCTGGACAACTTCGGATGAGTTGATCTTGCGTTACGATTTTAATACAAGTCTTATTGACACTTTATATACAGGGGTACAGTTTGAAACTGAAATATATGCCCTGGCGATAGCACCGGATGGCGCGATATATTTTTCCGACCTGGCTAATGAAGAAATATTAAAAACGGATCAGCAGGGGAGTTCTGCTCAGGTAATCTTATCCAATGTCGGAAGAGTACGGGATATTGAAGTAGATACTCTTAATAACAAAATCGTCTTCACCAGTCGTTCTGAAAACAGGATTCAAAGAGCTGATTTCGACGGCAGCAATTTGGAAACTTTAGTGAGTGATATTGGTGCTGTATGGGGTTTGGATATCGGTTTTACAGAAGGTAAACTATACTGGTCTACCAGCGTTTTTGACCCCGATAGAAAAAACAGGATACAAAGATCAAACCTGGATGGAACTAATGTGGAAACTTTGGCAGATGTAACTCCAAGCACCTTAACCAGTACCGGCTTTTTTGGCCTAGAACTAGGACAGGAAATTACTACAAATACCCTGGAATTAGAAAACGGAACCTTGCAAATCGAAGTGTATCCCAATCCCTTTTCCACGTACCTGAGAATAGATTATGAGTCTCAAACCAATGAATTAGAAAACCTGAACCTAAATTTAATAGGGGCAGATGGAAGAATTTATCGATCCGGGCAAATTGAGGCCCACCCCTACATCTTTCAAACCGGGGATTTGCCAGTTGGTAATTTCTTTCTGGAACTTAGATCGGAGCAAACAGTTTTAAAGACGATTCAATTATTAAAATTGAAATAAACCCTGATAAAGAAGTGAGGGGATAAGGATTATTCCCCTTTTCGCACATGAATGTGAGTTGTGGCAGTATCTTCGGATACTGCTTTTTACTTTAGCTTATTTGAAAGGAAAGAGGTTTTTTAATAATCCTTATTATTCGCGGTCTTGAGAACCCGGTCGAGATATTCACGAGGTGTTATCCCTTCTTTATTTTTAAAATGCCGATAAAAGGTAGAGCGGGAGTTGAAGCCGGCCTGTTTGGCGATACCGGTCAGGTTATATTTAGAACTTTCACCTGCCAGTAACATTCTTTTGAACTCATTGATTCGATGTTCATTGATGAAATCGCCCAATGTCTGATCATATTCTTTTTTTACAAAAAGTCTCAGACGCTTTTCTTCCAAACCTTCATTTTTGAGTGCCTGCTGGATATTGAAATCCGGATTTTTGAAAATTTTATTTTCGATAAAAAATTGCTGAATGAATGCCTTAATATCCTCGTTGTCTTGAATCAGGTGATAACCACTGTAGATTTTCTTTCCAAAGGAGAAATTTTTAAGGCGATCATATTCGATGAAGCTAAACAGTATCAGGCCGATACTCGAGAGCATACCGAGGGGCATGAAAATGTAACGGGAAATAAATAGCCACAACTCTTGATCGATACCCGTGTAAAAGATCATGGATACTAAACTATTGATATTCGTAAAAACAAAATAACTGATGAGCCCAAAATAGAAAAACTGATACCTTTTGAAGATACTTTTTTTCAGTAGGGGTTTTAGTTTTTGGAAGAGCTGAATACCTCGAAAAAGATAAAATACACTGATCAGAGATAAAGCAAGGCTCATAAACAGCACAAGGTCCGGCTTATTGGAAAGATAGAAATCGCGAAAGCCAAATTTGATAAAAAGATAGGCAAAAGACAAAACCGCAGGAAGCGCCAGATGAGCTTTGATATGCCTGATGGCTTTCAAACTCTTTTGGGTCAGAGCAATATAGAGATAAATCAAAGGAGCATAAAACAGACCTTTGTAGCCTCCCATTAAAACATTGTAAAACAGATTAGAGCTGAATTTTGGCCAGTACAGATTATAAAAAAATGCAGAGCCTATAAACAGGCATAAAACACCCAGGATAATGTCACGTCGGGATTTCGAAAAACATTTGACCAGCCCGATCGCCAATAGTTGAAAACTAAGACAAAGCAAAATACCATTATACACTAAGTCCGGAAAATTAGGATTCATGAAGTCAGCGATTTTTCGAATTATCTTACAAAATAAAAAACAGCTTCCAGAATCCGGTGAATGTGCCAGATAATTGTCCGTCCATGAGCCCCGTATCCGGATGGAGAAATGAAAGAAAGTGGAAAACGAAAAAATGTGCTGATCGTCTTGATATTTTTCAAAATAGTCCGTAGTTTTGCGCGGCATTTGACGAAGTAGGAAGGCTCAAAGGACCTAGAAATATTTTGTCATGTGCTAATAAGGCGAGGTAGCTCAGCTGGTTAGAGCGTCGGATTCATAATCCTAATGCTCAAACCACAAACTTCTTTAAAGAAAGATGTATATTTGAAAATATTAAAATGCGTAAGGCGCGGTAGCTCAGCTGGTTAGAGCGTTGGATTCATAATCCAGAGGTCGGGAGTTCAAGTCTCCCCCGCGCTACAAATTCCTTTGATTTGTCAAAAGTGGCAAACAAATGTAGCAAACAATGGCAAACTTACGATTAAAAATTGGGTAAGTTGACTCTTTGAGAAAATTACTTATTGAATCTTTCTTGAAATTGGTTGCTCTCTATTTTCCCCTCACGCTAGATTAGACATTTACGAATTAGTTTTCATTTGTAATTTACTTGTGCAAAGTTGCTCATTCTACATCCATTGTCTGTTTATATTTCTAGCACCTTAGACCTTTTGTCCTAACCTCCAAAAAACTTCCTCACTTTACCTTTCCAAGTATCTCCTTGAATATTTCTATATTTTCCTTTGTTATTATTCAAAAACCTGCGAAAATCCTGACCTCCTCTACGGGAGGCATATAATTCTTTTCCAGTTACAAGAATGACTCTTAATTCACTATGGATATATTGCTTAATGTAGTCCAAATTGACCAATAGGCTATTACTGATAGGAAAGAAATTATAATCAAATGTAAGCAACTTACTATAATGCCCTATATTACGTAAGGCATTTAACTTACTTCCATCTTGCAAATAAATATGTGTTATAGTTTTATCAGCTTCCAGATACAAGATATTATCCACGTTTATAAACTCAATAATTCCTTTAGTAAGATGAAATGCAATTTTTTTACTTTTGAAATTAGGCAACCTAAGAGTTTCTAAAAGTAGCTCGATTTGCCTACTTGTTTGTATTTGGTTTAGCTTCTTTGTGGCCTTTTCTACTGCAATTTTTAATTTCTCTCGATTAAGTGGTTTTGTCAAAAAGTCCAATGCAGAAAACTCAATAGCACGGGTAGCATTTTCATAAGTACCATAGGCTGTAAAAAATATAATCTCAAAATTGATAGCTTCTATTTTATGTAATTTTTCAAGTAACTCAAAACTTGTAGCTCTCTTGATCTCTATGTCCAAAAATACTAACTGAGGCTGGGTTTGTTTAATCAAAGCTTCACCATCTTCTAAATTGTCAGCATCGCCTAGCACCTTAACATAGGGACATTCTTCTGTTAAGAATGTTTTCAAAGTATTTAGATTAGCAGGTGTATCTTCAATGATAATAGATTTAATAATATTCATTATTTGTATGAAATTTTAATAGTGATAATTGTTCCTCCATGTTCACGGTCTGCACTTCCAATGTTAATGTCATACCCCATGTCATTGAGGACATCAACCCTTCTCTTTACAATGGTAGTTCCATGCGACTTATACATTTTGATAGATTCTCTCTGAATCTCTTTTGCTTTTTTTCGACCAACTCCGTTGTCTTCCACTACACAAATAATACTTTCTTCTTGTTCAGAGAACCGAACACTTAGGAACCCCCTTTCATCTTTATAACGTAAACCATGCTTGATCGCATTCTCAACAAAGGGTTGAATTATCATAGGAGGTATTCTAGTATTGGTAGGATTAAGTTCATCAGATATAGTCAACTCATAATCAAACGTATCTTTATATTGTAGTTGCTCGAATTCGATATACATTTTCAATAACTCTAACTCTTGTTCCAAAGGAATTTCATTTTCAAAAGAAATCCATTTTGGATTATCACTTCTAATAGAACTATCTAAAAACCGTCTGATCATCGTTGAGAAGTCAACTAAGTGTTCATTAGCTTGTTCTGTGTTGCTATTCAGAATTAAATCTTGAAGTGTTCCCATTACATTAAAAATAAAATGGGGGTTCATTTGTGTTTGAAGGGTTTGAGCTTGGAGATATTTTACCTTTTGCTCATTTTCGCGAGCTTTCTTTCTATCGTTCCAATTTCGCCAAATGAAAAAAAGTGTTGTTCCAATAAAGATAATGGCGAATATCACAACCAATTGATTAAAGTAGGGTTCTTTCCATAGAGGCAAGTCAATAGTAAATATAATTGTAGCAGCTTTAATATCTTCCTTGTTTACTCCAATCGTTTTTGATTTTACTTTGAAAGTATATGTATTAGAGGATAGCCCAGGGAAATAAATGTAATTTTCCTTTTGCCAATCTGACCATGATTTATCTATTCCTTCAAGTAGATAACTATATGATGTTTCTGTGGGGCGTGAAAACCCGATTGCTTCAAAATTTATTTTCACAAGATTCTCTCCGTAAGGAACTTGATACTTAATCGTATCTTTTGAAAGATCTATTTTCTGACCATTAATCGTTGCAATATAAGTTTTTAGAGGGACGATATTTAAGTTAAGCTTATCAGGAATAAGTTTTGTAGTAATGGTTGCTGACATTATCCAAATGTTCCCATCCAAATCTTTATAAACGCCATTTTGTGCCGGTTCTATTCCAAAAAAGCCATTTTTGTGGTTAAAATATTTTAGCTTAATAATTCCACTGTGGTAATAGGCACGTAAATCCAACGTATACAAGCCGTCAAGTGCTCCAATGAGTAAATGAGTAGTATCAATGTCAATGATGAAATTAACATCTCCATGTAATTCCTCCCCTCCAATTTGACGAATGCTATCAGTTGTGTAATCATAATATAAGATACCATCCCGACTGCCGAACCACATGTTTCCTTTATAATCTCGGAAGGTAGAAATGACTCCACTTGAAGGCAAATTGCCTATTTCTTTTGTATAATTAAAAAAAGTATCCACCTCTGAATCATAACGACTCAACCCCGCGAAACTTCCAAACCAATAGTGTCTATTTTTATCTTTCCCAATTCCTACAATATAGGATGTTTTGTGCATCCCTTCTTTTTCTCCCACATGATGTATTTCACCTTCTTCGGAAATAAAATTCACCCCTTTATAAACTCCTGCAATAAATTGACTTTGTTCTTTATCGTGAAATAAAAAGAGGTTTGAATTTTGTTTTCCATTCGCTCCATAGCTTTTTATATGAGAATAATTTTGACCATTATATTTGATGATCCCGTCACCATGCGGAAACCATAGATTACCTTTATTATCTTTTCTTGCGCCAAAGTAAAAACTCTTGCTATTTTTCACTAAAGGCAGATAACCTTTTACTTCTTTTGCTTCTTTTCCGTCATAATGGAATAGCCCTTTCTGAAAACTGCTTAGCCAATAATTACCCTTGTCGTCTTTAATCATAGACCACAAATAACGAAAAGCTAAGGAAGTATAAATTTTAAAGCCCTCACCAAAAAATTGAATTAGCCCTTCTTCGGAAGAAAGCCAAAAATTTCCTTCTGCGTCTATATATTGAAGTCTTGCTAAGGCAAAGTCAAAAGTTGTAATAATGGATGACGTATTTGTTAAGGCATCAACTTTATATAAAGCATTTTTATTTAAAAAAAAGAAATCTTCATTTACGTCTGAAAAAATTAGTTCAGCATCTTGCTTTTCCACTACTCTTACGAATTGCCCATTCATCCATTCATATATTTCCTCTGTCCCATCGAATGTTTTTCCTTGTAAATAGATTTTCTCTCTACGAGTATTAATAAATTCTGAATATTGAAAATTTTTATCAATTAGCTTTTTTAAGGTATCTCCTTCAACCGCAAAGCAACTTTTACCGTTATAGGTAATTAACATTGTCTCTGTATTCTTATCATATAATAAGTCTCTTACTGCTCTACTATCAACCGAATCAGGGTGGAGTTTGTCCAAAGCATGATAACTCTGTCCATCAAATTTTACTATTGATTGTTTACTCTGTTTAATCCAAATATGGTCGTTGTTATCTATGGCTATAACTGGATAAGGTTTGAATGTGGCTGGGTAATGAAATAAAGAATCACCATCATATTTTACCATCCCTTTTGCAGTAGGGAACCATATATTTCCTTTTGAATCTTCATTAAGATCAACAATATATGGATGTGGTAACCCTTCTATTATATTCTCAAACTTTTCACCATCAAATCTACTGATTCCTGCTTTTGTCCCTATCCACAAAAAACCTCTACTATCCTGAAACACCTTTTGTACCTGCATCTGCACCAAACCTTCTCTTGTGGTATATTGGCGAAAAGCCCCTTCTTGGCAAAATATTCCTGAAGGAAGAAAACTCCAAAATGCTAACAAAAAGATAGTTTTTCTTATCATTTACTATTATAGATCATGCTTGAATAAATCTTTGATACAAAACTAAAGGAAAGAAACGGATTTGTACGAAAAAGATAATAGGTGGTTGTTTAGAGAAACAAACGGAGAAATAGGTTAACACTGCTTTTATTGAAAGTATAATTCATATCCTTATAATCTTGTCATTTATTTTTTACTTTTCTCTTATGTCAATAACCAACCTCAAATTAATCAACCTGCATTTCGTTGGAATTTGAATCGGAGTACTAGCTATTGTTGCAGCACTCTGGATTCTTTTCAGTTATAATGATGTTTCTTTTGCAAGACAGGATGTACGCTGTTGCGAAATCTGATGTTGTGACCCCAATAGTGATTGTACATGAGAATGCCATCTCAGTTGTCCTTGTGGTGCCGCTCCTGCATTAGATGAATCTGGGATTGAATAATTAATTACATTTATCTCCTGATGATAGAACGGGGTGCCATACTCTGATCATTTTTCTTAATGTAATTATTTTTCAACCATTTATTTCTCTTTTCGACCAGTAGTATCATATTCACTACATGGGGGCAGCCTTATATATATTTTTGTTATATCATTCCTCCCTTGAACATACATCGTATCAGGCTTAGCAGTAAGTGCTAGTTCAATTAATTTCCCAGTCATGATTTTCATTTTATGAAAAACTAAAAAAGAAAATCAATTTTACACAAAAGCCTTAATTCTTCCCATGAGCATCCCTTGTTGTATGTCTGGCAAGGTTGGTAATGCTTTGTCTTTTAATAATCACTAAACCCATTATTTATGAAATCCGAAAATCGAAAGGGGAAGAAAAAAACTGTTACACCATATCAGGTTTTGCAAGACCCCAAAGTTGAATCTCTCATTAGAGAGTTGAAAAAGTACATGGAAGTCGAAGAAAGACGAGGGCGGAAAGATGGTGCATTAAATATTCCTCGTCACGACCAAAAAACAGTTGTCGAGGCGGAATTAGAGATCAAAGCATTGTGTGAAAATTATGGTCAACAGATCGTCACCATCCTAGCCACTTTGTTTGCAAAGATCGTAGCAAAATTAGAGTCAAAAAAAAGAATTAAACTACTGTTTGACGAAAATCCTTATAAGGCTGTTATGGAACTCTCTAAGCAGCGTGGTGATCAATTAGGAATTCAAATACAAGCCCTCGACAATGAAAAGCAAGGTAAAATAAAGCTCAATAATGAATCCATCACATTTTACGAAAAAGAGTATGAGAAAGATTTGACTGAACGAAATAAATCCGAAGACAAACTAAAAAGACGACCTCGCAAGAGAAGCCTAGCGACTAATATTATCTACTATTTAAGTGTCGTAATCATCATTTTTGGAGACGCTTTCCTGATCGTAAATAATCTCGAAAAAGTAGCTGAAATGCCATTCTTTTTTAGCTGTATCTCCGCTTTGGCATTGGGAGCTGGCATTGCCGTTTCTGGGCATCATCTGGGTAGCTCGGTGAAGGGAAGGCATCGTACAGGAATTATTGGTTCGCTCTTAGGAGGGTTAATCATCTTGGCCTTTTTCTTTTTTCTAAGAGAAGAATCGGGTGGTTTAGGTTTAATGACGCTTGCCAATCTAGGACTATTTGTTGTGTTTTCCGTCATGGCCTTTTTCTGGGAATATGATTATCCCAAACTAACGAAGCAATACTTTGGTGATGAAAAATCTGCTAAAGAAAATGCAAAAAAAGCCAATAAGCTAAAGGCTGATAATATCAAAATAGAAAGAGAATTTGAGAATGAAAAAATGGCTGTACTCAAAAAGCATTATGACGACTTAGAGCGTAAAACCCAAGAATATCGGACGAAAGTAACCGAAGAAGTAGAGGCTCTTACTGTACAGAAACATGAAGTTGAACAATACAATATTAGTTGTTTGAGCCAGATTAGAGCTTTGTATGATGAGCATGTACGTAAGTACAGATCGCTCAATCAAGATGAAAGAAAAGATAAGGGGATTCTTTTGGTTGAGATGTGGGAGGAAAGCAATTACATCGAGCCACTCAACTTGCCATCAATTGATAGTATCTCTACCAAATCACTCATTACTCCACCTTTGACTGACCGGACTTCTATGAATGGAAAAAGTCACCCTAAAACAAAAAATGAATTATGAAAAGCATTATGAGTTTTCTCGCCTTTGGGGTCTTTATCTGCATTGGGCTAACGAGTTGTAACATATCGCCTTCGAGTAGTTCTGCTTGGGTCGTATTAGTAGATGAGACTGAATACCAAGAATTTGACGTAGAGGCCATTACATCGTTTATCCTAGAAAAATCTGACATGGATACTATGACCTTTTTTAAAGGCAGTATCTCGGTCAGTATTTCTCCTTTAAACGAAAAGGTAACGAATAAGGTTAACCACATTTCTCTCGAAAAAGGTGGAAGTATGTTCTCTGAAATCACCCAAGATCGCCTTGATAAGCAGACCATCTTTCACCACGCTTTATCAGAGTCTTTACATACGGCGTATTCCTTTTCAAGGGAACGTCCTGTTTCTAAATTGTATCAGCCAATTTGCCAGAAATTGAATCGACTGGCAACAGTCAAAGCAGATAAAAAATACTGCCTTATCCTGTCTGATGGCTTAGAAAATTCGAACCAATATAGCTTTTACAAATTCAAGAGTAAGCCTCACCTATTCGCAGAGCATAGTGATGAAATCGCCGAAGTATTTAGATCACAATGTACCCTTACTGATTTATCCAACATCGAAGTAATTATTATACACGAACCTGATGCCACACATGATGATTTGTTCCAAAGTGCAAAAGAATTTTGGTTATCGTTTCTTTCTGAACAAGGGTGCAATGTATCATTCAGAGCCAATCTATAATGTAAAAGGGATGTTCAATGAGGGCATCTCTTTTAAATGATAATTTATGAAACTAGAAATGGGTCTTTCACGAAAAGAAATACAGGATATTCTTTACTCCTCTCTTGGTATTAAGACGAATGAGGACATTAGTATTGGAACTATTCAGGCAGATTCTTTGCAAGAAGGGATAGTAGAGCTAATGGATGCGTGGGTACGAAAAATGGATTATGTTCTCAATGTCATCACTCGTTTACAAAAAGATAATTTTAGCGCACAGTATAGAGCCTATTTCTATGAGAGGGCTTTTAGCTATCAAGAATATGTGAGCCTGTTTGATGCAAGTATTGAAGAAAGAGACTATGCAAACTATCCTGTATTTGAGTATCTGCAAATTCATACTGACAGCCAAAGAAAGGAATACCTTACAGTGTATAGCGAGGATATAGTATCCTATACTACATTGCTTAAACAGTTAAATTTAAAGGTATTATCTACTCTTTCAGATGATCTAGTAGCACCAATACCTATTGGAGTAAAACAGAAGGGACATATAGCGATAATTGGAGGAACAGGAACGGGAAAATCAGAATTGATGAAAGTAATGATCTATTTAACAGCTTTAAGCTCTGATTGCTCGGTTGTTCTCCTTGATCCACATGGGAAATTATCAGCAGAGTTGAAAGACCTGAACTTTGGGGATAGTGAAAGGCTGACCTATCTATGCCCTAACCTGAAATCTGGATTTACCCCTACTCTCAATCCTCTAACTATTCCTGATCGTTCAGAGCAGAATATTGATAGCACGACACAATTTATCATCAAAGTTTTTGAAGAGTTACTAAGGGATTCCGTTTTGACGGATTCAATGAGGGCGATTTTGTCTCCTTGTATTAGTACACTTTTAAGACACGGCAACTCCTCTCTTATTGACCTCATGCGGTTTATGGATGATAAGGAGAATCAAGATTTGGTCGAATTGGGGCGGTTAAGTCCTATTCCAACACATCAGTATTTTTTTAGAAATGGTTTTCATAATCCACGCTACTCTGCCACAAAGACCAGTATTTATACAAGGTTACTTACTTTGCTGAACTCCCCTTCTTTTTACAATCTCATAACGGGTAAAAGTACTTTCCATATAGAGGATATTCTACAAAGAGGAAGGGTGATACTGTTTAATCTCGCAGAGAATGAAATTCAAGAAGAAGCAAGTAGAACGTTTGGAAAGTTCATTATCTCTAGCATTTTAAGTGCCGTTAAAAATAGGGCTTTACATGGGAAAGAAGAACCTAAACCGATATTTCTCTTTGTTGATGAAGCTCATTTATATCTCAACGATTCGATTGTTTCTATCCTAAAAGAAACAAGGAAGTTCGGCCTCTATCTGATTATTGCCAACCAAAGCGTTGGGGATTTTACAGATGCAAAGTTGAAACAAAATTTATTTGATAACACAGACATCAAAATAGTTGGTCGAGTTGGTAGCACGAGCGCAAAAGCACTATCACAAGAAATTGGAATAGAAGCGGATACATTACAGAACCTACCCAACTATTCATTTTACATGAAAATGAGACAGAACCATTCATTTATGTTTCATTCCTCTGACCTCCTAGTTACGTCAAAGAAGTATCAACTTTCAGATTCAATGATACAAAAAATAATCCAACAACAATTAGAACAATATTACAAGCAGATACCACCTACTACAAAGTCCGAAAACCTCAACATCCCATTTTCAGAACATAGGACTGAACCATTAAAACCTAAACTTGAACTATGAAAATTGAGGTACTCACAGAAAAACAAACGAACATTCTTTTAGCATTGGCACAATACAAGTTCCTCACTATCTCTCAATTTAAAACACTTGGAATTGATAGGCATGATAGCAATTTAAGGAAAGCTCTCAAACCACTCTTAGAGAGTAAAACGAAATTTGTTGATAGGATTATGTTCTCCATGTATCCAAAGAGTCAGGATTTGATGAGGAAGAACAAATTGGAATATGTTTATTATCTCAAACCGAGAGCTAAAACAATACTTCTTGAAAACCAATTGCTTTCAGATCAAGATATAAGAATGCCGATTGGAAAAAGCACATTTGCGTACAAGGACTATTACCATAGAAAGATTACTATTAATTGTCATATAGCTCTATGCGGTGCTGCAAAAAGAGAATCTTTCTCCATTTGTTTTTGTGAATTCTACTATGATAAAATTGGCAATAATCGGAGAGACAAAAATTTACGAGCGAAAACTCGGATAAATATTTCACGTTCCGAATACCTTATTGCGGATGCTGTCTTTATGATTCAAACACCCAAGCAAAAAGAACTGTATTGCCTAGAGGTACAAAACGGGAAGGACACGAAGTTGATCGTACAAAAATTAAAGTTTCAGTATCTCCGTGCGCTGAACTTAGGGAGTCCTAGCGAAAAATACAAGTTTGAAAGAAGTAATCGTGTCCTCGTAATATTTGAATTTGAAAGTATGATGAGAGCTACTATGGAAAGGCTAAAAATGGATACGGCATTCAAGTATATGCACCGACATTTCTTGTTCAAAACAGTTGATAATTTACAACCCTTTTTTCATAATTGGAAGCTGATAAATGATGAATCTGAAATGATGTTTTGAGTATCATTTAGCTTATCATTTTAGCTATAACTAACGTACCTCATAAAAGATTGACTATCAATGAAAAGCTGCTGCTTAACGTATTCAAATACATACTCTTTCTTTCATAGCAGTGTGTCGTACTATGATCGTATAGAGTATTCGCTTTCTTTGCTTGATGGGACTACATACAGGTATTGGTAAACTAAAGAAAAATAATATGAGCGAATCATACCAAGAACAAGAGAATAGGAAACTTCAAGCCTTAAAAGAAGACTTTTATTCCAACAGGCTATTCCCTATTGATGATAGAAGAATTCCAAGAGGAAAGAGGTATGATGATTATTGTACTACCATATATAGAATGTATTGGTACGCAGCAGAAAAGGGATATTTTTTAGGACGTTTTAAAAAACGCATTTTGGTCAGAGATGAGAAAAAAGGAAGCTGTACATATAAGCAGGTCTATCCCCAAGATATAAGAATGTTTGAAAGAATTTTCTCAAATTTCTTTCTGCGTTTACGAACGTTACAATATGCAAATAGCTATTTTGATACGCGCCTTTTGCAAAAAAAGCCCGAAAATAAATATGAGCGAGAAGCCCTAAAAGTATTCCAAAAAAAATTACAGGAAAAGGATATACCCGGCATGGTCGAACAACAGGCCACCGCATTGGTGAGAGAACTATTAGTTAATGAAGTGAACAAATATATAGACAAGATATTAGGCTACTACCTTGATACTATCGAGAAACAATTCCAACAGCTATTACGGGACATTGATGTGTCAGACCAAAACACTTCTCAATATAGACAAAAAGAAGAAATGTTGCATGAGATATATAGTTCAACTATCTCTAAAACACAGGAGCAATTTGCTGTTTTAAAACAAGAACTGATTGAAAGAATTATTCCATGAAAAATCTATTTTCCCTCTTTAGCTATAAGCCGAAATTACTTGATGATATGGCTTTTCAAGAACTAGATAAATACTTTGGCTACCCTTGCGAAAGAAGTAAGTTATATAACAACGCAAGGGAAACGACAAAAGAATATAAGGACTATGTTCATTACTATTATCATAAGGTTGTCTTACCTGTGAAGCAAGAATTTTTCAATCCTAAAAGGTTAGCGAAATCGAGTCCTCACCTTATCGAATTTTATGAAAAAACTTTCTCTGCCCTCTATCGAGAACTATCAGCGTTCAAGCTGGAAGAAGATGTTAAACTAATAGGTGAACGTAGATGGGAGTCAGCACTACGATACTACATAAAAGAAAGTAATGTTCCTGCCAAAGCTAAAACATTAGCGTTTCAAAAAATTGAAAATATGCCCAAAGACAAAATAAAATCCATCCTCAAAGAAGTAGTAACAGAGTTATTTGAAGAAATCGAAAATGCTTACAAAGAGAAACTCCAGGTTCTCCAAGAAAAGCAAGTAAGTGTTTTACAAAAAGTGTACAACATCCATGCTGATACCCATACAATTGCGCAGGAAGTTACCATTGAACAAACGAAAGCTACCTTTGTCAGCGAAAAAGATAAGCTCATGCAAGAACTTTTTCCCGTGTATGATGACTTCCTTAAAAAAGATCGAACCCGAGTTTTCTACTATGAGAGTTTGAAGAAAAAACAAGAACTAGAGGATGCGGAAAAAGAGCTTCTTTTCCGAGACAGAGAGGTGACCGTTAAAGAAAAGGAACTCGACCTTAATCAGAGGGAAAAAGAATTTGCATTTGTCATCGTTCAAAAAGACTTGGAGATTGAGAAAAAATCCATTGAACTCGTACAACGAATGAACTTGCAGGAATTAGATAAAAAGCAGTTGGAAGTGGCCTATCAATTACTCCAAATTGAAAAGCAGGGAGTAGCCCAAGCAAAGGACTTAATAGCGATGGAAAAATCTTTGTTGGAAGTTCGTAATGTTCAATTTGAGGGAAAGGTTAGAGAGTTAACCATGAATATTAGAGAGCAGAAATTTAATTTACAGGAGTTCAAAAGCAAACTTGATTATCAAAAACGACGAGTGCAAGTTGGTCAAATTCTTCTGACAGCAAAGAAAGAACTAGAATCCATTAATCAAGAAACTGATGTAGCTAGTAAAAGGCTTAGGAGTTATAATGTTGATCTGCGAAATGCAAGAGAAGATTATGACTATTATCAAAGTGAAAAAGTCCGTTTGCAGCGTGAAGTGGAGTATCTACAAGAAACAAAAAGATAACCTTTATTTTCAAAATAATTATTGCACCGCTTTAATTTATATGTCATGGAAACTGCCTTTGGATTTTATGTTTTTGAAAGTATAATTGCCGCTTTTTACTGCTACAAGTGGGCAGAAGTGAAGAAAATCAAGAAATTTCTGTGGGCATTTTATGGTTTTGTTCTTCCTGTAATTGCTCTCTTACATATCCTTTATCGTACGTATGAAAAAGAATGGCTGCCAAGAGCATAAGTGGTGATTTTTTTATAGTTTAATAAAACGAAAAGAAGCACTTAAATTCTTATTTCCACCATTGAGGTAATACACTCCTTTTGGTAAATTTGATAAGTTTATTCCGGTCATTGCTTCTGTTACTAAACCACTTGCAACTAGCTGACCAAATTGATTATAGATATGATACCCATAGTCTTGATTATTTTGGTCATTACTCCATTGAATATATAAATAATTGTCCGCAGGATTGGGATAAATGGTTATTGTATGAGTTTGTTGAAAATCGACTGTAATGATTTTTGAGTAGCTAAATGAACCGTCTAAATCCACTTGCTTCAAACGATAATAGTTGTTTCCTGAAAAGAGGGTGTGATCGACAAATTCATAACTCTGTTCAATAATGGTAGTACCATTACCTTCCACGCTACCAATGAGTTCCCATTGCTGCCCGTCAATCGATCTTTCAATCTGAAAATAGTCATTATTGGTTTCTGATGTAGTTACCCAAGAAAGGAGAACTGTATTGTCTTTTGATTGACCTGAAAAGGTTGTCAATTCAACAGGTAATGGAGAACAAGCATCAACCGTACAACCAAGCTCACTCTGTATTTCTTCCATCCGATCACAGTACCATGAATTACCACTTGGCGAGGCATCCATTCTTGTCCCTTGTGGTGGGCTATTATGATTTGCTCCTAGTCGGTGGCCTAGCTCATGGTCAATGGCATCAGGTGTAGTCACTACTAAATGATAACCGGGGGCAAAATTATTATAGTAGCCATGACCAGAACCAGCAATAACAAAAATATGGGTTCCGGCCAAAAGATTCCCGGCTTGCTGTTCGGGAATAAAATAAGCAGCTTCCGCGATGCTGCCAATACAGATAATATCATTAGCAGCGCAACAACACGTCCAATCAAAATCTGACGTTGTTAGCTCCGTAGAACCAGCCAAAGAAAATACGGAAGGTGAGTAAGTAACATGATCGTTAAAACTGCTATGGTCAAAATTATCTAACGTGTTGTTTGTTATCGTTTCATCTGGAATAGCAAGTTCATGGTAATAATGGAACTCATCAAGGATTGCCGTGCATTGACCAAACGTTTCAATACAGGCATACGCTATTAGCCATAAAGCAAGTGTTACCTTCTTCATTTCTGCGAATTAAATTGAGTCTTTTTGAAAATTGATTGAATACTATTTCAACCTCTCATGCTTCTCTTTACTCATCTTCTGCATTTTGGTTGAATATTCGCAAAATACAAAATTTGTAGATTATACGCCTAAAATCATCATTAATTATTGCCATTTGCTGTAAGTCCAAAAAGAAAGCATGAGGCATGCTTATAATTGCAGCAATATGTCACAGCGTCGAGTTTATATTATTATTCAAGGGCATGAACCCGTTGACCAAGAGGTCTATTCCAGCCTTAAAAAAGTCTCCGAAGAGATTGAGGACGGGCTTTCCTATCAGGCGTTGTCCCAACGCTTACAAAGGGCCAAAGCGAGGACGGGCAAACATCGCCTCCGTATGAAAGATAAAAATGGTAATCCTATCACTATTGAAATTCGCGATATTAGTTAGCTCATAAGAAAAACGCCCAAGTTTATTCACTTAGGCTACAAGACTCCTTCATCCGCAAACGAATAATAAGCCTTTTGAGGTGTGATGATAAAGTGGTCAAGAATAGAAATGTCTAAAAACTCCCCTCCTCTTTTTAATTTGCGAGTAATGTCCAAATCTGCACGACTAGGTTTGAGGTTCCCTGATGGGTGATTATGGGCAAGGATAATGCTGTTCGCATTGCATTTGAGCGCAAGGCCGAAAATGTGTTTCGCATCAACAACAGTTCCCGATAATCCGCCAGTTGAAATCCAGCGATACCCCATGATACAATTAGCTCGATTGAGTAAAAGAATGACAAACGCTTCTTGGTAAGCAATGGTGTCCATATCCCAAATTGACCAAAGCGTTTTGAAAACTTCTCGACTACCACCTACCTTTATCCTCTGTTTGGCTGAAACCCGGCGAGAATACTTAACTTGTATCTCTGTTAATTTATCGGGAATTTCCATGAGTGAAAGATAATTGGTGAGGCTTTGATATAAGGACAAAAAATCCGATTGCAAGCCAAAAAAGAACAATCGTTCTTATTGGTTGTCTAGCCCCTTTTCCAGTTTTTTTCTCTGAAAAGCCTCTATACTCCTCTGCTCTTTTGTGAGTATCTCGTCACGTAAAAATAATTTCCATTGTCATTGAATTATATGATGTTCAAAACCATAGGCATCAAGGGCTTTTTTGAAGAAAGAGTTATTGCTTTTTTTACTTAAAAAAGTCTTTCTCAACCCCTTTATTTTCTCTTTAGAAAGTCAGTTTAATGCCTCCTCCACTTGCTTGTTTAGATGGCTTTGAAATAGTTTTTGCAAATCATCCTTGCTCTGTTTATCCGTTTCCTTTTGTGCTTTTTTCTGCTTTCTCTGCGTTGTGCTTTCAATTTCATCTTGGTAATATCCTTTCTCTAAAGCCTTTATAATGAAGCCCTCTTTGTTGGGAACATTGGCTTGTTTAAAATATAGCTCACAATGTTTTAAAGTGGCTTCAATAAAGGGAAGGTCATATTTTGACAAGATGTCTTTTTCAATAGTTTCAGAGGAAAATTTATACTTTTTCAACCCCTTTATTTTGGTAGAAAATGGCTTTTTTACGCTTTGTTCACCTGAAAACAAATCTAGCTGCGATGGGGAACTTGGGGAAGAATTCTTTTCTGATGTTTCACCATTCGGAGAAATAAAAAAAGTGATTTTATCTACCTTCTTCGTTCAAGGGGTTTTTGATTCTCTGAAAGTGAACGCAATGTCTGTGTACTTGTTTAGGTCTTTTTGGGCTTGTACAATTATCCTTTTCTTAAAATTGTAATAGCGTCCATGATACTTTTCCGCTACCCCTAAAATTTCTTTCAACTCCTCTATTTCAAAAGACCTTTTTCCTATTTTCTCAAAGGCTTTTAGCAGTTCATACATACGGATGGAATTGCTACTACTGATATGGAGAAGGTTTTCCATATCATACATTAAATATCTGTTCTTTAGTTGTATCAAATAAGGCTTTAAATCAGGATGAAAAGTAGCCTCAATAATACCCGAACCATCAATGTTATATTTGAAGCTATTTACCAATGAGGTTTTAAATAGTTTCTCTTGTCCTCACTCCTCAATTGGGATTCTAACAATCTTCTTGATAAGGCTATCTGTTGTTCTCTCTAATTCTCTGTAAATATTCTTGTTTTTAATATTGAAGGTTTTGATAAAGTCTTTAACAGGAATCTTGTATGTTTTAAAATCCATATCATCATTGGTAATCTGGGAAACCATGAGTGTAAACAGCCTGATTTCAAGAACGCTAAAATAAAATCTTGCGTTAACCAAATGATTACTTTTCTTGACGATGGATAGTGCTTTTCACATGATGCTGGTTTTAGTAAAAGCTACAGTCAATTGCGACAGTAGCTATAAATGGTTGTTTTTCAATATTTTTATCCGCAAACCCTGTATTTGTAGTTATTCAAAGCTCTTTGCCCTGTTTTTGATGTTTTTGGGGTAGCAAATTGTAGCTTTTCGCCCTGTATTTGGTGTTTTTTACCCTGATTTTGTAGCAATAGCCTTCTAAACTCCTCTTTCGTAAAGGCTTTTCACAACTCATAAGAACAATAAGTATTCTAATAAAAGACAACACTTGAATTGGTAGTTTATGATGCTGTTGTTGTTATCTAGGTAATAAACCCTTTATAATCAGCTTATAAAGCAGCCTTTCAGATTCCTCCTGATCTTTCAAAGATTTTTCCCGCAAAAACGCCACTTTTAGGGCATTATAAACCCTTTATTACCCCAGTTTAATTACTCCCAATCCGAACAAGGTTCAAAACAGGACGACAATGACAATGACCGCATAGAATCAAACTCTATAAGTTCATAGCCTCACTTGAATCTTGATGATTTGGGTATAAAGTTCCGTTCTCTGTTTTTCCAATTCAGCCACCTTTGTTTCCCCTCTATTCAACTGCTCTTTATATAGTTGGAGATACCCGAAATACTCCTCTACTTTTGAAGACAAGGTAGTTTTCTCAAGTTTAAGTTCGTTTAATTCCTGTAACAGTTCAGCATCTTGGTTAGAAGAAGATTCCGACTTTGTTTTTTCGCTCTCACCACTCCTCTGCTCCGTTGTATTAGATTTTCCCATTGCCTTTCTCAATTCTTCTAAATCTTCCTCCCTAATGTAACTGGCCTTTCCACTAGAATTAGCTTTAGATATAAGTTCGATTCTTAACTTTTTAATTCTCTTGTAGAAAGTGGTCGGAGTTGTTTTAAGTGATTGAATCGCTTCATTAATACGAATCATTGATTCTATTAAAAGTAAATGATAACTATTGGTTTTCTGCTCCTGAATTAGCAGCATTTACACAGTTCAGTACCCCCTAAAAAAAGGATTTAATAAGGGCTGAAAAACTGTTTATAAAGTATTTTTTAAACCTTTATTAAGGTCTTAATAAATTATATGTCTATTCCCTTATCAATTGCAAGTTCTGTTTTTATAAAGTATTTATAATCACTTAGGCAACCCTTTATAAAGATAGTTGAAAATGTATGACAATGGTTTATAAGGGGTTGATAGACTGTAAAAAAGCACTTGGCAAAAGTCTCTAAAATCCTGTTCTAAATGTTTATTTACCTTTATAAAGATTTAATCAATGGTTAATTAACCTTAAGTTGTTAGAGTAGAGGAGTGCTAATTACTCGAATACAATAGTAATTCACTTTTATATCAAATCTTTTGTTTTCAAGCTTATCAATGGCATGCAAAAAGTGTAGTTTCCACAAAGCTGCATTCTCGTCTTTTAGGAAAACGTTTCCATGCCATTTAAGCTCCTTAAATGAGGGGAACATTATTTTATGATTTCAGCGAATGAGATTTATCATCTCGCAATGAAAGTAAAGGGTGTTTCAGCGATTTTTGAGAATGAAGTTTGATACAATTCTTCTCGCCTCAAAGAATTTCAAAAAGAGTAGAGCAGTTTAATTTTTAGAGTTGAAAAAAAGCCTGCAAGAAGCATACTCCTGTAGCAATATTTATTATACTTTTTTGAAATGAAAAACTTTGATAACCGAAACAGTTTTAAACAAGAGTTGCATAACGGAAAACGTGAAGTATATATCAATGAACAGCAAATTTGGTTTGCTCATTTAGGCGTAAATATATGATTTGAACAGGACGGTGATTGAAATACATTTGAAAGACCAGTCTTGGTAATCAAAAGAGTGGGTAACGTTTTCTTCGTTGTACCCATGACTACTAAAGGTAAAAACAACCGCTTTTATTACGAACTACCAAAACACTATTTTGACTGTAAATCTCGCTTAATCTTATCGCAAGTAAGAGTTATTGACAGAAACAGATTTGCAAGAAAGGTAGGGAGTATTCAGATCAAAGATTTTTTGGACATAAAAGAAAAACTTAGAGATCTCTTACTCTAAGTCTTTTTCGCCTCCGCCAAAGACGGAGGGAGTTCCCGAAGGACATTTGTAATCTTATCATAGTCAAAATAATCAATATTGCAAGTTCTTTACATTTCTCTCATTTTGCCACTCAAAGATTTTCAAAAATTCAGCCATCAAAAAGGAATGAATAAAAAGGTTATTTTGAACTAAAGTGTTCAATTTCAAAACAGCTATCAATTGATTTTAGCAAAGGCATTATTAAGTTCCTTGTTGTGGGTATTCCAAAAGGTACACAGAAAGGTAGATCAAAAGGAATTGCCTCAAAAGTACCATACAATCTTTTAGCAAAGAGTCAAAATGTTGACATACTGAAAAAATGTTGTTTACTCAATGACAAGATTTATATTGACAACCGATCTAAGATGATTTTGAAATGGATTTGAAGAAAAGTATTGCGACATTTTTTCCAGTTTTTGAAAAGAGGAGTGCAATGTTTGGAAAAATACTGGTTTTTCAAGCGGCTCTTTTTTCTACTGTACCGACCAATATATATCATCAAAAATACGATCAACTATTTTAAAGGGTATCTCTTTTTCTGGTTCAAATATCCATTTCTTGTACCTCTCAAAGCGAAAAAGAGACATGAATATATTGTAGCACAAAGTGGCAGTGGAAAAAGTGAACGGATGAAAACAGAGTTTTATTATTACCAAAAAAACAGTGGAAAGAACTGGAACAAAAGCCTTTGATTGATTGACCCTCATGGTGATTTGGCATTAGAAGTATTGAGTCTTTGTCTTAACAGACAGATGGATAGAATTGTATATGTTGACCCTTATATCAGAGATACCAGTAAACAGGCACTTGGTAAATACCTTTGGAAAGACGTTTATACACCTAAAATAAATCCGTTTCAAATCAAGGATAAAAGTGAGAGGAGCATTGACTTTGTTTCCCAAGAATTGATGAGTGGATTAGTAGAGGTATTGAAGGATAAAAATTATTCCATTCAAATGGATGCTCTCGTAAAACCATGTATTGCTACTCTACTGAGAAAAGGAGATGATTCGTTAGAAGGTTTTCAAAGGTTTATGGATGATGCTAATAATGCTGACTTAGTTCAACTTGGGTTAAAAAGCCCGAAAGAATCTGACAGGTCTTTTTTCAAGTATGGTTTTTACAAAAGTTCGCTTACACTCACCAAAAACAGTATCTATTTCAAAATGCAAAGTCTACTCAATTCTCATACGTTCAGCAATTTGGTAATAGGAAAAAGCACTATTGATTTAGAGGATGTTATAAACAGTGGCAAAGTCATAATTTTCAATTTGGCAAAAGGAAGGATGGGCAAAAAAGTATCGGCTGTTTTTTGAAAGCTAATCATTGCCTTAATACAAGGCATTGTTTTGAAAAGACAAGATACACCAGAAAAATATAGAATACCTTTTTTTCTTTTCGTAGATGAGTTTCAAAATTATGTAACGGTTAGCTTTGAAGATATTCTGGCAGAGAGTAGAAAATATGGTTTACATGCTACACTTTCCCATCAACTAATTGGACAGAAAATGGATGCAAAAATGAGGGATAGTATTCTTTGAAATACGGCCTTGAAAATCGCAGGCCAAAGTGGCTACAAAACAATAAATACTATGGCTAAAGAAATGGGGATTTCTCCCAACGAATTCCACAAATTAAAAGAACATCAATTTTACTTACATAACAAATTCAGGAAAAACAAAAAGGTTTCGCTCTTGAATTCTCCCAATTTCATGCTTGGTAGAAAATGATTTTTCTATCTCTCCCAAAGAAGATTGAAGAAGTTATTTAAGTATTTGGTAGAGGAGTCGAGGCAATATGTGAAAGTAAAAAAAGAATTCCCTCCAACCAGTCCAAGAATTGCAATCCCTTCAAAGATGCAAGGGGAGGAAACTGTTATTACCCCAAAGTTTAGTCACTAATTACTGCTTACATGAATAGACTAGATTTGATTCGGAAAGGCGCATTTGTAAGGGACAAAATCCTGCTTGCTTTAGCATGATATAAATTTTTAACTCCTTCGCTTATGGTGCTGTTGGGTATCGCTTCTGATGTCTCCTATATCAGAAAAAAGGCCAAAGACTTACGATCTCAACACAAGCCGCTGGTCGGGGTCAGGCGCTTTCCCAATGACCCTAATAGAGGAGGAACCGAGAATTTTTACTTTCTAACCAAGCATGGTGAAATCTGGGTAAAAGAGGAGTTTAACATAGAGGAGCGTGACATTCTCTATTTGCCATCAGCAAAAGCCAAGTTCGGCCTCTATCGACATCGTAAATACACTATCCTTTTTCAAATTCTACTCGATAAACGGGCTTTAAGTAACGGTATGACCGTCACCTTCTTTTACAGAGACTTTGACAAGCAGGGAAATAATAGAAGCGACAAAAATCTTGAATCTTTGACCAAGATTCCTTTGGTTGACACAGACTTTTTTATACCAGATGGAATTTTTCAATTGGAAGGAACACCTACTGTACAAGGCAAAGAACTATATTTGTTTGAAATGTATAACGGAGAATCCACCAAGAGAGTAGTGCAGCAGCTTAAAAAACATGGACAGGCTATTGGCTTGGGTTCGCCTAGTATCAAATTTTGACTGCAAAAGGCGCATCGTGTAGTAGTACTTTTTGAAGAAGAAGGCAACAAAAAGGCCGTCATTAAAAGGCTTAAGGAAAGTTCGTATTTCTCCAAAATACCTAACTATTTTTTACTGAAAAGTCTAGAGGAGCTACCAATAAAGGGCTTTTTTAATGAATGGCAAGATTTGAAAGGCCAAAAGAGTAGTTTGTATTAGCTACTTTCCCTAAAAAGTAACTAATTCACATAACCGAAAATTATAAAAGAATATTCAATTCATGAATTTATCATCTATAGTGTAATTAATGTTGAACTAAATATTTATTTTGACGTAATTGTACTTAATAGCATTATTTAAATCATGAGTCACATTGATACTGAAAAGCTTTCCGCTCATTTACGAGCAAAAGGTATAAATCTGGTAGATAAAACTATACTTATCACCAACTATTCTGGGTCACTACAGGAAAGCGACTTATCGGAGCCAGCAAATTGTTCAGGATTTGGACGAATAAGACATTTTAGATTAGATACCAATTCGGATTGGAACATTATTAATCCGCTACCGATATTACCTGCTGCAAAAGCTTTAGGAATTGATCCAAAATCAGAAATAAAGGCGCAAGTATTTCAGAATGCAGTATGTAATTGGCGATGTTGGTATTGTTTTGTTGATTTCAAATTGCTATCTGGGAATCCTAAGTTTTCGGACTTCTTAAGCAGTGATCAAATGCTTGAATTGTATCTCGATCAACCGACTCCCCCATTGGTGATCGACTTATCTGGAGGTCAACCTGATTTAACACCAGAGTGGATACCTTGGATGATGGAGGCATTAATCAACAAAGGTATGGATAAAAAAATCTACTTATGGTCAGATGACAATTTGAGTAACGATTATTTTTGGAAATATCTATCAAGTGAACAGATTGACTTAATTTCGAATTATAAGATGTATGGTCGAGTCTGTTGTTTTAAAGGTGTCGATCAAGAATCATTTTCCTTAAACACTGAAGCAGCTCCAGAACTATTTGATCTTCAGTTCGAACTTTTTGATAGGTTGCTAAACATTGGTGTTGATCTATATGCTTACATTACCCTTACTTGTAAAAGGGAAACTAATTTCAAATCAGTGATTCCAAGATTAATGGATCGACTACAGAATATCTCTAAAAACCTTCCCTTGCGTATTGTACCACTGAAAGTCTATGAATTCTCTCCTGTAACACCAAGGATGAAAGGTATTCATCGCAATTTATTAGAAGGGCAAAATTTTGCATTTCAAGTGTGGGAAGAAGAACTAAATAGGCGTTTTACTATGGGGGAATTAAAAATCCCAATTACTGATGTTGTCTTATAATGAATGTTTATGAAAATTCCTGTTGAAGTAGAAATCGCTAGGCTTTGTATTATACCACGTTCGTTCAAATATCTCTCATCTAATATATTTGGTTACGATTTGAATGAATTAAAGAGTACTCTTGATAAGATGGTTAGAAAAAAAGCTTTGCTGTTGGTAGAAGGACAATATTTAGTACAGCATAATATAAAAGAAGAGTTTCAAATAAATATTCCTCATCAAGACTTCTATTTTCAAAAATACATGGGACATTTTAGCTTTTTGAAAAAACCTCATCCTTTAGATTATGAATGGCGAAATTCCATGAAAACACTTGATGATATTTGTGATTTTATAGAGGATGAAAAACTAGATGAAAAACCTATTTTGATATTAGGCATGCCTACCTTGTTTGCTCGTTTATATCATAGGGATATTGGAATTAAGGTTGTGTTGTTTGAAAAAAACAAACCTATTGTTGAGGCGCTGTCCCGATTTGAAAATGAAAGGTTTAAAGTTATTGAAACTGATATTAATATTGCACAATTACCAACTGAAAATAATTATTATTCAGTATTTATGGATCCACCTTGGTACAGCGAATCATTTAAGAGTTTCTTTTGGTTTGCTAACAAGTTTTTACACGTAGGAGGATTGGTTCATATCAGTATCCCTTCTTTGTTTACAAGACCAAGTATACCTGACGAAAGGATTGACTGGTTCACATTTGGTCATAAAAATGGAATGTGTATTGAAACGTTAAAACCACAAGCATTGGAGTACGTCATGCCTTTTTTTGAATTCAATGCTTTCAGAGCTGCTGGAATTACTGATTTATCTCCTTTCTGGAGAAAAGGAGATCAGTTAATTTTTAGAAAGATTATGGAGCAAAACACGAGAAAACCTAAGTTTACAAAAAATGAAAGTCATAATGAATGGAAAGAAGTAGAATTTGAAGGCGTTAGAATAAGAATCGCTATGGATCAGCAAGTTCCAGAGGTTGCTGAAAAAGATGTTGAAATCTCGCATATTGTACCAAAAGATATTTTGAACTCTGTAAGTAGGCGCGATGCTAGAAGAAGAGGAGTAAACGTTTGGACTTCAGGAAATAGGGTATTCAACGTTTCAGACCCTAAAAAATTCTATCATATTCTTAAAGAAATATTAACTGATAGAAAGTCTTTTCCCAAACAAACTTATATTTATGACTTTATAAGGTCAGTAATAGATTTAGAAAAACAAGAACACTCTACATACCTCAAATGGTTATATTATGAAATGGAGCGAAATAATAATTGAAAGATTGAAAAATGAATTAATTGCAGACACTGAATTTTCTGACATTTATGAAAAATTGGAATCCCCTAGATTAAACATCAGAATTCATTTAGCCATATTTAATGAACCATTTTTATCTTTCCTGTTTAACGGGCAAAAGACGATTGAATCTAGATTTTCAAAAAACAATATAAGCCCACATGGAGCCGTGAAGGCAGGAGACATTGTTGTATTAAAAAAGACTGGAGGTGATATAAAGGGAATACTACAGGTTGGTAGAGTTATCTTCTCTGGGCCAATGAATGAATTAACGTTTGACGAATTAAAGGAAAAGTATAGTGAGGGAATATGTTCGTATATTGATCCTGATTTCTGGGAAACCCGCTCGAATGCAAATTACGCAACATTGTTTACTGTAGCTAGGTTGAAAAGACTCTCGCCTTTTTCTATAGAAAAGAAAGATAGAAGAGGATGGGTTAATCTGACTAATACAGTATCTAAAAAATTAGCTTTGTTCGATTGAAATGAATAAAAAATATATTCTTAATGCCATTGTAATAATTGGGGAAATTTGCTCAGGTAAAAGTTCCGTCGCAAAAGAAATTAGTCGGCAATTAGGATATACGATAATTTCTTTTGGTGCATATGTAAATTATCTTTGTGAAATTAAAAATATCCCGCCGACAAGAGAAAACAAACAAAACTTAGGTGCGCAACTAGTTGCTGAAAACCCAATCCGTTTTTTAAAAAATGCTACTAGTTATTCAACAGGCGATGTAGATTCCCCCTCTGTGATATTTGAAGGAGTTAGGCATTTATCAATCTTAAATTCAATTCGTGAAATCGCACAAGAAGTTATGATAATTTTTCTTGATTACGATTTTGAAACAAGATATTCAAGATACCTTTCAAGAGAAAAACTAGAGGATTCATTTCAAACTCGTTCCTACTTTGAAGAAAAATGCTCCCATCTTGTAGAAAGTGAAATTAGGGAAATGCAAAGTTTCTCTAATCTAACCGTTTCTAGTGAGGATTTTGACGAAAACATCAAAGCGATTACACAGTTTTTGACAACTTCATATTAATTCAGTTGCTTAACCACTTTTTTTGATCCGAGGTAATTTCTGTCTTTCATCAAGGAGGTTTCTATCTTTTAATCTTTCCTCAATATAAGTCATAATAAGCTCAATACAGTAATTTAAGTCGGCCTCTTCCAGTTTTGTTCCCATTGGTATCCCATGCCAATATTCCATACATTTTCGACAACAACTAGCTGTTGCGTGTTGAGCATAGTGAATAATATTGTTACCCGTTTTAGGGGTTTGATACCCTTCTCTGTAGTTGTTTTCACCACCTACTTTACTTAACAATACTTTCCTTGCCGTTTCTCGTAATTCGTGCCTTCCTTTTCTTAAACCGTACCTAATGGTTCGTTCACTCAACTCTGAAAGACAGAAAACGTTTCGAATTAATTCGTGGTTTAGCATTTGGAATGTATAGTCTGAATCAGAAAGGTCACGTTTTCGGATACGCTCCCAATCTACTATCTCAGTACCACAATCTCTACATTGACCATCATTACCTTGCGCGATTAATTTCTTTGTAGCCTTGAAACAATGGAGATTATCGCCACAACTTGTAGATGTACACTTTACATCTAGTGGTTTTACCTTTGCCCCTGCTTTGGGGATTGAAATTCTTTCAAATGGCATAAGACTAAATTTTAACTAAAGCTCTATCTAAAATCGAAGATTCAAATTTAGATAGAACATTCTTATTCAAATGTTTATGAAGATGATTGCAAATAATTTCAAAAGGATCGGGTTGGTTTACTTGTAAATTGTTCGCAGTACCCCACCAATTCTCACCTTGTTTTTGCAAACGAAAAGCCAAGTAATTAGCCAGAAAGCTTTTCTCAATATTTTCTCTTTGGGCAACTTTTAATACCGCATTCTTTAAATTTTCAACTTTACCTGCTGCTGCTTCAACACACATCTGAGCATAATCTTCTTCCCTTCCTTTAAAAATAAAGTGATTAGCAAATGTATTAGCTTCAACTTCTTTATCATCTTGATTGGAGAAAGGGGAAATTTCCTCAAACTCTAAAATATTGGAATCCTCTTCTTCCAAATGGGCAAATACATGATATAGTTCATGCAATAAATCGAATATCCATCTGGCGTGTGAATCTGTTCGTTGTTTAACAATAATTACATGTATCCCATTTATATTCCATGAAGCTCCATGAAAAACACCAGTATCAGATAGTGGGATTATTCGAATACCCAAACTCCAAACGTATTCTAATAGATTTTCGAGTGATAATGATTTATACTTGTTTTTATATTGGTTTTCAATTTCTTCAACATTCTTTGGATATTCCCTCCTTGCTAATTGAGAAGTTGATTTTAAAATTAATTGAGCGATAGATTTGGCATAATGAGAATAAGCAATGACTTGTGCTATATTCGCTTTTGACGGTAGTTTGTAAATCGCATTTTGAAATGAGGTTTTATCTACAGATAAGGGTGAATCTGACCAGATTGATTCAATTGACCAATTAAAAATCTTCGCAATGGAGAGAGCAATCTCATCAAGTAACAATGGAGGGTTTTCACGTTGAATATCACTTAGTTTCAACAGGAGTTCATTTGGAATCAATCTGTCTATGATTAAACTTCTGGAAAGTCCAGCCCCGTTTAATTTTTGAACAAGTTTTCTAAATGTTTTGGAGTTTTCATCTAAAGATAATTGGGCGAGGTCATTAAGTGTATATCCCATTGCTGCCAAAATCTTCTGCAATGTTTTAAAATTAACGTCTTGTTTTCCCTTTTCAATTCTAGTAATGGTCTGTGGAGTAAGTCCAGATCGTTCGGCTAATTCTTTACTCATTATACCTCTCGATGTCCTCAATGCTTTGAGTTTTCTCCCTACAGAAATAGCCTGTTCCTCTGCCTTAGAAGCCATGAAATTACTAAACTCTACATCTGAGATAACTCTGATTTTATCCCAAGGAATATATACTTCATCATCTTCAAATGTAGGTATAACTACTTCAAATGAATTAAAATAAATTTCATCCCAGTCCAAGTCTTGTCGCTGAGGATAAAAGCTGTCCTTTTTTATTTTTATATCATCTCCATTTTCAAAAAGAACCTGCATAAAACCGCCATCAACGCTAGCTTGTTTGATCTTTTGAAAGGAGATATTTTCCCAAGGTTTCATAAGATAGAAATTTAATCTATGTTAACAATCGGGATTTAATTCTTCCCATTTATTGCATAAATAATCAAGGTGATCCATAAGGAATTGACGAATCTTTCGATTAATTCCATGTCCAACAATCACCTTTAGCTCTGGGAGACTAACAACTGTATCTTCTTCGTTTTTGCGCCGAACATGGCAATGAGCCAAATGGTGTTGTTGGCAATCATTTGGGTAGATATAGACCCGGTATCCGTCAATTTCTAGTACTCTCATTGACCATATTATTAAATCCTACTGCAATAATTTTTACAAAATTAACATATTTATTAATTATTGTCAAGTGTGTGAAATGTTTTTTAAGATTTTAGCCATTTAAACTAGTTATTTAGCAATCAGGGTATTTTGCATCATTGGACTGATTAGAACCAAACAATCTGATGAGAAATAAATAAACGACAAAGTTCAAAATAAACATTACTAGTTGGGCATTCAAACAAATAATAGCCGAGCCAATATCAATGCCAGAAAATTTTTATATATTTTCGTTGACGGAGGAATACAAGCTGAATTTAGCTTTCTTTAGAAACAAGACCTTGAACCAATTTTGATGTCTTCCTAAAATTTATCTTGATACCTGTAAATTAATTCAAACCAGTATTATGGCTAAAAAAATTAAAACCCAGATTGTTCCTTTTGATTGCCCTTGTGAAAAGAAGTTGTCCTTGTTCAAATCCTTTGAAGTGGTAGAAGGCACACCACCTGAAGAAGTAATCACAGAATGTCCTGCCTGTGATCAGAAAATTAAACTCCAATTAGACAACCAAATTGATCGTGACGGGCATGTTTATCGTAGTTCGAAAGATTGAAATTCATTTCATTGAATAGCGCTAGTACAGCATGAGATGTATTGATCTATTATTTGTTCGAATTATAAAAAGACAGTACGAAAATCATGATTCCCCTTAAAACAGAAATATTTCCATTAGAATTATTAGACTTCCAAGCAAAAAGCCTTACACGCCTTAGTCAACTACTTGGAAAACAACTTGAGAAAGTTTCTACTCTTCGCCCTGAAATGCTTTACGAATTAATTACTGAGATGAAAAGCATATTGGAGGGGCAAACTGAATTTTCAAAAATAGCAGCGTCTGCCCGAAAATTTCAGACCCATCTTCATATAACTCACAGTGACCCTAATATTCTTAATCTTCCTTGGCGATTAGTTACCAAAGATTTACCCTTACTTTTTCTGACAAAAGGGAAACCCATTGAAGGTGAGTTACCAATATTGAAAGCTGATAATCCACCCTTGAAAATATTAGTCATGGTCTCTTCGCCTGAAGATTCAGAGTATGATGGACTATTATCTTATGAAGAAGAGGAAGATCAAATTATTAAAGCATTTGAACCTTTATTCGATAGTGGGCAGGTGCAGATTGATTTTACAGATGACGGGTCACCCGAAAATTTGACAGAAAAACTTCTTACTAACCGCTACCATATTGTGCATTTTTCGGGGCATGGAGTTTATCGCGATGGTATGGGTTACTTAGCATTGGAAGACCACCAAACCATGAATCAACGGTTGGTTGAAGCAAAAGATTTTGCGCAGGTTTTTCAACGGAAACCTCAAAATATTCCAACCTTGATAGTGTTGAATTCCTGTCAAACTTCGAAGGGTGGAATGGAATTGGGCATGCAAAGTGTAGCAGATGAATTGCTTTTAAAAGGATTGCCTGCTGTAATTGCGATGAGCGTAAGTGTAACGGATTATTTTGCGACTTATTTTGCTAGTGCATTGTATCAATTTATGGCAATGAAAGAATCATTGTTTCAAGCATTCCAAAAAGCAATTGCGAAGACAAAACAACATGAAATAGATAGAAATCCTCGGTTTGCCCCCAGTCAATATTTGATTCCTCAGTTATTTGTGTCAAAGCAAATCCAACAGCTTGTGGATTTTAAAAAGACTGATAAAAATTTAAAATATGAGGCATGGAAGTTTGTAAGCGGAAAGGAAAGTTTGCAAAGAGAAAAACGAACCAATTATCAGTTTGTTGGACGGCGGCATGACCGAAAACTTATTTTTCAGAGTCTGGCAAAAAACAGTTCTGTTTTGATAAAAGGACAAGGGGGAGTAGGGAAAACGGCAATGGCAGAACATATTTTACAGCGACTAGTAGCAAAAGATACACGTGTATATCCTTTTATTTTTAATGAAACTAATGCCAAATTGGATACGGCTTTGAAGAAGGTAAAAGAATTTTTTTCTTTAAAAAATTTAGAAAAGATAGTCGAGGAAGCCGAGAATAGACATAGTGATAATGAATTCGAACAATTGTTTTGGCTTTCCTCTAAATTAAAAGAATCATGTAATCCCTTTTTTATCTTTGATAACTTTGAGTCTTTTCAATCTGGGAAAGGCAAGGATTTAAAACCTGAACATTTTGATTTAAAAAAAATCTTAAAAACCCTTTTTAAAGAGAAAATTCCCATAATAATAACTTGTCGTTACTCAGTCGTTGAATGTCCTAATATTCCGACTTTCAATTTAAATCAAGTATCAAACAATGATTTTTTGAAAAAAGCTCTCCAATTATTCATAAAGGAATTACCAAAAAAAATGCAAAAGTCAGAATTATCCCTTCTCGAGGGTGAAAAAGACCATTTGACTTTTTTAAGAGTAATCAATTGGTTGCATGGAACATTTGGGGGAAACTATCGCTCCTTAGAGTTTTTTGATATGCTTTATTTGAAAAAAGTATCTCAAACAAAAGATAAAACTAAGCTTATTGAAATACTTCAAACTCTCACGGATTTTAAAAGTGAATACATTAACACTACAATTGAAACCCGCCAACAAATGAGCAAAAACTTGCTCTTTGGTGAACTCTTTAAACTTTTGAGTGAAGATGCAAAAATAGCTTTTCGTTTGCTGGGTCATTTCCGCGTTCCAGTTTTGGTTACCGCTCTACAGATGCAACGGCACGATTTGGATCATCCCAAGTTATTGGATAATTTATTGGAATTAACCCTTATAGAACGACATAATAGTTTAGAACATCCAGCACTGGTATACTATTATGTAACACCATTGATAAAAGACTTATTAATAGCAAATTTCAAAGGAGAAGATGATATTTCTTCCGAAGAAATATTAAGGCAAAGTTTACAAATCCAGAGTGAAATAACTAAAGAAAATATTAACAAAATTATTGGAATAAAGCAGTTTTCGAAGGTAATGTACCAAAACATTTATGAACGAGGAAATGAGATTAAATTTTCAGTTGAAATGGGAGGAAAATATCATAGGTGGGTTTATAAAGAAGTCAAGAGAAGGGAAAGATACGAATTATTTGAAGCATTTGAATTTCTTAAACGAACTGACAATACTCACTTTCTAAATGATTTAGGATATGATCTTTGCGCTTATTTTTATTCCAATTCTCAATTCAATTATGCAGTTCAAGTTGGGTTTGAAGTTTATTCTATTGAACAAGATAATACTAAATGGCAAATTTTAATGCAAATGGGGGCGGCATTAATTCATATTGGGAACCCAGATTTAGCATTATATTTCTTTGAAATTTGCGTTGAAAAAAAACAAATTAAAGAAGACTTAAAAAGACTAGGAGAATTATATAATAATATAAGTCAAGCATATCGACTTAAAGGCGATTATCCAAAAACAATAGAATATTTGGAGAGAGCTTTAAAGGTATTAAGTCAAACTGAACTGTCCTCAATAAGAGCTACTATTTTAAATAATTTGGCTACTATGGCTCAAACCACTGATGAACATGAGAAAGCATTGGATTATTTGAAACAGGCCCTAGAAATTCAGGAAGAATTGCAAGATTATGAAAATCAGTCCACAACATTAAACAATATAAGTATATTTTATTTCACTCAACAAAAATTTGATATTGCATTAAAATATCTTCAAAAATCCTTTAGTCTCTGTGAAAAATTTAACGATTTACATGGTAAAGGGGCAGTATTAGATAATATTGGTAGAATATTTATTGAAAAAGGGAATAGTGAAGAGGCTCTAGAATATTTTCAAGAAACTCTTGGGATAAGACAAAAAATTGGGGACAAAGAAGGTGAAGGCACTACCTTGAACAATATAGGTAATATATATATGAGTCTTGGAGAAAATGAAATTGCATTAAAATATTTTCAAGAAGCGCTACAAACACAGAAACTAATAGAAAACGAAAAAACAATAATTGTTTTTTTACAAAACATAGGCCGTGTTTATAGGCAATTAAAAGATTACGAGAATGCACTAATTAATTTAGAAAGCGCTTTAGATGCTAGCAAAAGGGTTGGAGACAAACAAAGTATAGCATATACTATGCATAGTATTGCTGTCATATCATATGAAAAAGGGGATTTTGAAAGGTTTTTTGAATATGAATGGAATAGCTATCAAATAATTGTGAAAACCAATGATAGACATGCTATTTGCAATATAGGAAAAACATTAGGGGATGTTCTTTGCCAATTCAGAAATTTTGAATTTGGACTTCCTATTTTAGAAAAGTCATATATTATAAGCTTTTACAATGATTTTAAGTTCACTAAGGAACTAGCCTTTTTAATAAAAAAGTATAAATCCCAACTAAAATGAAAAGACAAAAAGCCACCCTCCCCAATAAAGAAGATGAATTTTGGCAAACATATTTCCGCGATAATAAAGTCAAAGAACCTGAACGCCTCGAAGATGCTGCTAAGTTTTTATCGGGGATGATTTCGATTTCACTTACCATTTTTCTCAAAATTAATGACACAGCCTTTGACAATCTACCTAAGTGGGTAATGATTTTCACAATTAGCTTTTGGCTGATTTCATTGGCTGGTTCATTTTTGGTGTTCTTTCCGTTTCAATATCCTGTCCACGAAAATGCGGTAAGGTCTATTAAAGATTTTCATACGAATATGGTGAGGAGGAAGCGACTATTGTTATTGGGAAGCACAGTTTGCTTCTTTTTAGCTTTGGGGATTTTGGGAGTGACTTATATTGCTAGGATAATATAAACAGGCAAGTTATGTCAAAGAAAGTTTTAAAACTCAATCTAAGCTTTATTTCGATACTAAGATGAGGATTTAAATCCAAATGAATAATATAAGCACATATTCAAAAGCCTATGATCTAGGCGAATTTATTTGTGTTTTTCAGATTCTAAGGGTCAATTTTTCTAATAAGATTTAATAAAATCAAAAATGTTTGACACTTCTCCTCTATTTGTGTTTTAATTTTATAAAGCACCTAATTTTAATAGGATACTTCAGATAAAGATTATGGACAAACATAAAGAGATTTCTAAATATTTACCCGAAATAAGACATTGTTTTGGTAGAAGCAATGAAATCAATAAGCTTATAGATGGTATTCTTGAGGAGGAAACGATTCTTCATATTCTAGGTGAAAAAGGTATAGGTAAAACAACAATTGTTGCCGAATGTGTACAAAAATCAATCAGAAAACATATTATTAAAGGAATTTGTTGGATTAATTGTCGAGAAGTCGAATATATAACAAAAAGTACTAATGTAAGATTTTCTGGATCATCATTCCCGACATCTGATGCATCTCCCATAACTGAAGATGATATTTATAAAACATATTTGTATTATGTTTATGGAATTTTATCTGACCAATGTAGAATCTTAGACCAAGACTCTTTCCAGCTCCTTAATTTACAAGAACAATTTAAATATCTATTAACTTGTATTGTACAGGAGAAAGTTTTGATTGTTTTCGATGATATAGACAGAAGGAGCATAGCTGAGGGAAAAATTATATTGGAACTCATTAATAAAATTTCGGAATTATCTGGTAAAGTGATTATGATAGGAGTTGAAGAATTGGTTGGGGTTACGCAAAGAGTTATTACTCATAAAATAAGGGGGTTGAAATATCGGATTTTTTTAAAATTAACCAAAATCTATTTTGAAGAAGAAACTAAATTACCCGATTATATTAAGATAAAACAGCTGTGTGAAGTGCATAAGGGGAATCCTTTAAAATTGAAATTGTTAGGATTCCTTTCAAAACACAATCAAAATAAATTTAATGAATTTTTAAATGAAGATAAAATTCATATAGAGAATTTGATTGAGGAATGTTTAATTATCCTCAAAAAAATTAAAGTTCAAGGTGAAAAAGCCCAGCCTTTTTCAGAAAATAAAAAAATAAATATTAAAGAAAATTTAAGTTCACAATTAAAAGTAGATGAACTTGAATATGCTAATCTTTGGAATCCGCTAATATTATTAGCAGACAGATCGATAGGGTATAAATATTTTGAACAATCATTTTACGATAGAAGAGGATTTGAATACTCATCCTTATTAACCAGCTGGAAGACGGATGAAATCATATCAACACTTTGGAAAGAATTCAAGTTTCAAGAGGTTGTTTTTTCCAAATATCCTGAATTATATGGTAACGCTGGAATTAGTTTTTATAACTATTTGCAAAAATTTTATGGAAGCAATTTTACTCGTCAAACAGTTATTATTAATTCAACAGTTAAGTATCCCTCGCTTCAAAAAATATTTCCAAGCACTAATTTTCTAGAATATTTTTCAAACCTAAAAAAGAAATGTGAAGATGTCCGATTAGGGATGAATTTTGTTCCGTTAAAAGCTATAATTCCTAGCTGGAGTGCTTATCAAATAATGAATTGGGGCAAAAAAATGGTTGATAATATAAAAGTAAATGTATTATCTCTTATTCTAAAAGCTCCTAATAAAACAAGTAAGTGGAATCCTCAGAGAATTGTGATTGTTGGTGAACCTGGTTCTGGAAAATCTACCATTTTAGAGAAAATTGCATTTGATATTGTTGATAGCTACATCAGTAAAAACACAAATGCGTATTGTTATATTCCTGTCTTAATAAGACTCTCCAATTTTGGGATAACTACTCCTGAAAAAGCAGCCAATGAGAAAAGTTTTTACAATAATAGAATTCCAGAAAATTTAAAAATAATTGTTAGTCTAATTATAGAGTCTTTTCAAAGTAGTTTGCCCGAACATGACGAATTAGATTTTGATATGTTTTTATCATGCCTTGAGCAAGGAATGTTTATTTTCTTGTTTGACGCTCTAAATGAAGTAAAAACCGATCTATATCAAAATGCTGTTATCAGTTTGAAAAGTCTTATGAATCATTACGCTAAAAACAGATTCATAATTTCAACAAGGGAACATAATTATGAAAATACACTTGAAATACCTGCTGTTCAACTTAGTGAACTTTCAGAAAAGGAAATTGAAGAATTTATAAATGCCCAATTTAATGAAATAGAAGAGGATATTAATGAGGGTTCAACTCTTTTCAATTTGATTTTAAAAAATAAATCTTTTCTACTCGAACTTGGAAAAAATCCCTTAATTCTCTCTTTAATTATAAAGTATTACAAAGAAAAAAATACTATACCTCCTGAAAGGAGAGCTGCTCTTTATGATTACTTTGTAAGACATTTTATCAAAAACTTTATAGCAAAACTTGAAGTTACTGAAGAAGAGAATCAAGAACTACTTGAGAATTACTTTATTGATTCTTTTTCAGATTTAGCTTATTCCTCAATGCAAATTGATGGCACTAATAAATTCCCAATTAACAGGATTTATTATTCAACAAAAAATATCGATAAAGTAATTCACTACTTTGATCAAATAGAATATTCCAGAATAATTGACCATGTTCAAAAGACAAAAACTTTTGATAAAAATTTAGAGAGAGTGTTGATGAAAGTTTCAGGTTTTGAATTTTCTAAGAGCCACAGAGAGGAAATTATCCAAATTTTAGATGCATATTCTTTAGATCAATTCTCAGCTCAAATTAAGTTAAAGTTACAATCTGAAAATGAAAGAACAATACAAAAGCTTATTAGACTTAATCCAATAATTGAAAAATATGAAATTTCAGATTTATATATATCAACCGGATTAATCAAACTTGAAAATGATTTTAAGTTTGTACACCATGCCATTCAAGAACATTTTTGTGCCCGAAATTTTTATAAAATTTATAAAACCTCTCCTGAAATTCTTCTAATTAATCTACAGAAACTTAGATGGGACGAACCACTCATTCAAATGATAGGATTTGTGGAATCAGATAAAAAAAGAAAAAAAGTTATTAATACAATTGTAGAACATGACATAGAGCTTGCTGCGAAACTATTTTACAGCGCAGAAAGACAGACTCCAAAGTTAGGAAAATTAATTATTGATTTGATTTTATCTAAAATTAGTAATTCTGGAAAATTTCGAAGATATTTTGGGGAGATAAAAAGTGACTCTCCTCAAGGAACAGCCTTTAAGACTATTATTCAATTGTCAGAAAACATTATAAATTCCACTCTTAGAAAGGAACTTAACTTAGACACAATAACACTAAGCTTACTTGATTATAATTTAGATGATGAGTTAAAAAAAATGCTTTCAAATCATTTAAGTTCCTTCTTAGAAAAATTTGCAGAGATTGATTTAATCCATTATGCATTTCTCGACAAATTACCTTCCACTTTACGTCAGAAGTTAGTTGAAATAATCTTTACAAAAGGTGCAAAAGTAATAGAAGCAAATTTATCGAAACTGCTTGAAGATAGTGAGCTAAGTCTTAGACGTAAAGCCTATTCTTATATAAAAGAAAAGAATGCAAAAAAACTTAATCTAATTTTATTAGATGCAATGGAATCAAATTATGAGAATTATGTTGATGTTAAAATGACACAACTTAGTTATTTATTTGGTTGTCCTGAGATTGAGAAATCCAAATTGGTGTTTATCTGGAAAAACTGTCTTCGAGCTAGCGTTAATAAAATAAGAGGTGAATTTGAAGGAGAAAAAGTAGAATATGATGGTTGGCATTTTGTTTTTGATACTGCAATAAATGGTATTGATAAATATAATATCTCCTTCTCTCTTGATCTTCTGATTGATTACCTATTAGACAAAAGAATCAAGTCGTCATATAGAAAAAATATTATTCAAATATTAAAGGCACGAAGAGAAAATGGTACATGGAATAATTTAATTGATTCTAAAAGTCACCGACAAAATATTGAATTAATAATTGAAGTAATCTTATCCTACGACCTTACTGATCCAAAATCAATAGATTTTCTTTATAACAAATTAGACCACAATGCACAGGATGTAAAAGATGCCGCTTCGTTGATGTTAAACCTTCAAGACAAATCCTCAATTGAGGACTTTGTCAAAAAAAACCTAGATGATTTAATTGATTCAAATTTGTTAAAACTAATTCAATTGTGTACCAAATTTGATGTTAAAATTAATAATATAATAATTGATCTATTCCGATCATATATTCACTACAAATTTGAGATTGAATACGAAGATTTGAGATATATGAATATTCGATGGCAATCAAAAAGTGATTATCTAGTACCTGCTTTATTAAAATACATTAAAAGTAAAAATATAACTTCAGTATTGCCCGATATTTATTTGATAAGTGTTAAAGATTATCGATTTAGTAATGATGCGCATTCTGTTTTATATGGGAAGGATGGATTGGCAAAGTCTCGACAAGGAGAAGTAGGAAATGATTTGGTTAAAATGTTGGAAGATGAAAATGACGATTATTTCGAAGCAGCGATCTCAATCCTTGCGGGAATATATAATATAGGAGATAAAACCGAAGGTAATATTGATATTTATGCAACCTTAAAATCAGAGACGGCTATTAGTAAAATAATAGAGTCCTTAGATTCACCAAATCTAGATTTAAAAAGAAATGCGACAAAATTAATTGGAAAGTTAAATATAAAAAAGGGAGTTGATCGGCTTAAAGAGCTGAAAAGTGAATCTACAAATACGGAGGCATTAATTTCCCTTTTAAAATTAGGATATATAAATGGTATTGATGAACTATCAAGAATCATTTTCTCAAATGACAATAAAATTGCTAGTCAAATTTCCTTCAAAATTTTAAAGGAAAAACACCCAACTCAATTTGCAGATATTATAAAATTTTTCCTTTTCAATATTAGTACAAGTGTATTCATGTCAAACAGTTTACAAGAAGAAGCTATTAATTATTTTAGAAATACTAGAAATTTAAAAATTGCAAAAAAACTTCACCTTTTGAAAAGGAATGTTTTAGCAGGAAATTCAATATTTAATATACTTTCTAATAGATGGGATAAAAAAGCCCATGAAATTGAATTCAATTTATACAAACAGGCAAAAGAATATTTTGACAAAAAAAATAAGACTGAAGAGAGAATATTTAGAGAATTTTATTTTGAAAGAGACTATCAATATCAGCCCCCTAGTTCTAATTTGCATATAAAATCAGGCTTAAAATTAATTGATGAGTTTATTGAAAAAAGTTATCGCTCCCAAGAACTAAGATTAAGAACGGCTTCAAATTTCTCAAAGATTTTAGAAAAAGAGTTGAAATTTCAATGGAATGAGGTTGTGAAAAGTAATGGTTTTGCAAATGAAGAAATAACCGTGATAGAATTCTTTAAATTAATCCTCCGAAGTCTAGAATCTTACTTATTAAAAGAGCAAAAAAATAATAGGTATGAATATGATTTAGAGTTTCTTGACTTTACGTTTGAGCATTTAGATCAAGAATTAATTCCAGTTCAATTGTTGTGGTTTGATGAAAATTCAACAACTGAAGAAGTGTTACAATCAAAACACGCGAAGATTGTTACTGCGTTTTTTGAGAAATCATTACCTCTAGCTAAAGAATCATATCAAACTCCGATAGCTATAATTTTTCATAATAAAGATGAATCAATTATTGAATCATTAAAAAAATTAAATTCTCCTTACACAAAACTAATCAATACTGTCGAGATAACACTTGAAGAAATTGGCTTTATTTTACTTAATGAAAGGTGTTTTTCAAAGCATGAAAAAAATTGTCTCGATCAACTAATTACCGAAAAAATAAACCTTGCTCTTGGTCAACTACCTGATCCTTATATCTATAGTAAACCTTTAGGAGTTGATTCCCAAGATTTATTTAAGGGAAGAAAAAAACACATTGGTCAAATTATTAGCTTTATTAAGAAAGGTAATGTATTTTTAATTGGACCTCGAAAAATTGGGAAAACATCACTAATATATACTTCAATCGAAAACGCTAATTTCCCAAAAAACTATAATTGCACTTATGTATCAATACAAGGACTTGAACGCAGCCAATCAAAAGGCAAATTTTATCACAGCTTTTTTAAAGAAATTAGTAAGAATATAGATTTTGGCAAACAAAATCTTTCATTACTGAATAATAGCGACGAATTAAATCACAAAGAAATAAGAAGATTCTTTAATCATTTAAAAATTAATAACAGGCCAAATGAAGTTCAAGTTATTATTCTTGACGAAGCGGATTTGATTTTTCCAAAATTTGATGATGTTTTCGACTTTATTAGAGAATTAACACAAATCGAAAATGTAGCTACAAGGTTTGTAATTATTGGTTCTACTAAATTAAATAAAGAGATAGGAAATCTTAATTCTGCACTATATAATATGAGTACTACTATCATCTTGGAAGAATTAATGGAGGATGAGGCAAGAGAGTTGATAAAGGTATTAGAAAAATCCTTTATTCGCTATAAACAAGATTCAATAAGCCAAATAACTAAAATTACTGGCAATGAGCCTTACCTGATACAAAAGATTTGTTCAAAATCTATACAAATTTTAAACAAGGAGAAATCATCATTTATTACACCTTTAATAATTAATGATGCAATTGGCCTTTTTGATGATAATTTCAATTGGGTACAAGAGTTATTAATTAGCCGGAATGATAATATCGTTTTTAGGTCAATAGTTCAGAAGTATAAGGAAGACCAATTTTCTAAAGATTCTTATTCATTAAATGATATTTATAAATTCATAAAGGAGTTAATTAATACATTTGGTTCTTCTGCAAACTTTGAAGCTATAGCTTTGGAAGAAGCAATTAATAATTTACAAACAATGTTTTTAATTCGAAGAAAAGAAGAAAAGATTGCACTTCCGAACTTAATTATGGGGAAAAAATTAGTTTCACAATATTATGATGAAGCCTTGAAGGAGCTTATTTCTAAAGCATATTAACCCAATGCAAATCAAATTTAATTCAAGTTTATGATTCCTCAAGTCCCTCCTATTCTCGCAAAAGAATCTGCCCAGAACAATTTAATATTATTTATTGGCTCTGGGATTTCTATGTCTTCAGGTCTTCCTAATTGGGGAAATTTATTATCAATAATGATGAATCACATCGACATTCAACCTTTAAACGATATTGATAAAAAAGAAATTGATTCTTTAATGAAAGAATCAAAGTACCTTCTGGTTGCGGAAGAAATAAAAGAAAGAATGTCAAAAAAATCCTTCAAAACATTTTTTAAGAAAACCTTTTTAAATAAAGAACTTGAATCAAATTCAACTCATTATGCAATTACAGAAATTCCACTTTCGGCAATTATAACAACTAATTATGATTCACTTATTGAAGACGCTTATAATCGAAAAACAAAACCAGATCTTTTAAATCACTATGATGTTGATTCTCTTTCTGATGTTGTCTCAAATAAGTCGTTTTATCTTTTAAAAATTCATGGGGATGCTAGTCGAGTAAACACAATAGTATTAAGCAGGTCAGATTATAGAGAAATGCTGTTTAAAAAAAATATTCAACATGCTCTTAGGACAGTATTTTCTCAAAATACTGTCTTATTTATAGGGTATAGTATAAATGATCTTGATATTCGGCTTATAATTGAATCATTAAGATATGATTTTGAAAATTACACTCCAAAACATTATGCTTTAATGAATGGAGAAAAAATAGGGAACATAGAAGCCAGTCGTTGGGAAAAAGATTATGGAATAAAAATATTAAAATATAAAGCTTCAAAAGGACATCCAGAAATAGAATTATTTTTAAAAAACCTTATTGTTAAAGTAGCAGAAATAAAAATAGAAAGCACTCTCCGACAAGTTTGGAATGGAATAGTAAAGAGTAACTATTTAATTGAGACAGATTCTAAAATCACTTCTGAAACTTTTAAATTCGCGTTACAATCAAAATTGGTAAACCAATCAAGTTCAAAAAATTTATTTATTCCATGTTTCATAGACATGCAAAGAGTAAATGATAAAACACTTTTTAAAATTCTTTTTTCTAATCTAGAAAAAATTATTTCAAAACATATTAATAATAATTCTCCAATAAAGGATTCAAGAAGAAAACCATATAGTAATAATCTCTTAAATTATTTGCTAACAATAATCCCAGAAATCAGGAATTTTGTTAATCGTGAAATACCTGAGATTAAAAAAATTATTTTTGTCGTTGTTTTTTTTAATGCAGAAAAACTTGATGAACTTTCATATGAATCTAAAGGGAAACTAAGATTCCTATTCTATGATCAAAATAATCATTTTAACAAAGCTTCTTCAGCTTTTAATTCTGTGTATATATCAAATAAAATAGTTGATAAAACTTGGCCACCACATGATAAAGAATCTGATTTATTTTTAACTCTTAGAGATTTTAAAATACTTAATCATACGATTCCATCTGAACCGAAGTAAATTTTATTGGATTAATTATCTTTTAATCTTAATATTTCCATTGCTTTCAAAATATTTTCATTATCCGCTCTACCAGCATAATTATCAATCGTACTGAAATTTTCATGGTCAAGTAAGTGGCTAACTGTATTTCTATCTGCGCCTTCATTTAGAGCTAAAGTAGCACTACTGTACCTTGCTGAGTAGTAAGTAAAATAGCCATCAAAACCAATTCTGTTAGACACCCTTACTCCTGTTTTTCGGATATAGCCAGAATAATCCCTTATTCTATTCACTTTGGTTAATTCATCCTTATCATAACCATTGTTCAAAATCGGAAAAATGTACTTTTCTCCTGTGTCGTACTTCTTAATAATTTCCATTGCTTCTGGAATAATAGGTTTTCCTCCCTTTAACCCTGAACCTGTCTTTGACCTTTCATAAAACCAACGATTGTCTTTAATATGCGGTCTTTCCAAAAGAGCTATATCCGTGAGATTCACTCCAAATAAATAAAAACTAAACCACCACACACTAAGGTATTCATCCTCCTTTGCGCTGGTGGGACTATATTTCACCAATTGAATAAGCTGTGATTTTGAAAGGTCTTTTATTCTATTGGGATTAACCTTACCTAGCTTTAGCTTTTTCAGTCTTGCGAACTCATACCCGTAGGGATTAGTATATGGGTTCTTGAAAGGGTTCTTTCTAAAATCAGCCACTTTTTTCTTAACAGCCTTATTGAATAAGGCTCTCAAATGCACCATGTAATTATAACACCTTGTTCCTCTTGAAGTGAAATAATCCTCAAATTCCTGTAACCATTCTTCTGTAAATTCAGTGAATGTTAAGTCGTTAGGGGAGACTTTACTGATGGCGCTTGCGATATTCCTGTAATCATTACTTGAACGTGCTTGACCATTTTTCAGAAACTTTTGACTCACCTTTAAACAGAATTCTATTACCCCAATCTGTCCAACAGGTTTTTCCGAAAACAACTCTGAAAACTTTTTGAAGTTGAACGACCTATTCTCGAAATGCTCATGGTAGATTTTCTTGGCTTTGTTTTCAGCATCTTCGAGTTTTTGATTTTTCTCTCGCCTTCCATGCACTCCCTTTTTGAATTCATGGTTATCAAAATCCCATTGATGGACGGTTGCAGATAACCCTAAACGCTTGCGTCTAACTTTTCTGTCGAAGGTAACTTGTAGGACAATTGGGTGTTTTTCCTCGGCTAATTTTGCCGATTTATCCAGCCTAATGGCAAAAGAAGTGGCAAACATCATGGTGAAACGAATTAAAATGTGAAAAAATTAAATTTATAATTCGTTTACTATCTTATGTTTGAATATTGAAAAATCAAGGGGAATTGATTCATAATCCGGAGGTCGAGAGTTCAAGTCTCTCTCTCGCTACTTGGAGAAAGGCCTTTAACTCAGGGAGTTAAAGGCTTTTTCTGTTTTGGACGCTGAGGTATAAACTACTCATGTTCTTGAATTTTTAGCAGATTTTGGAATGGGAAACTATATGGAAGGCGGTGAAGCTAAATCATCAAGACAAAATAACTTCATCAGTTAAACGACCAACATCAGGAATTATTAGGTTTTGATTTCCAAAGCAGTTTTGGCACTATTCTCATGGCAATCATCTTTTATTTTCACAAAAAGAAGCTAGTTTTAAGTATTGGTCGTTTATCGTAACCACCTCTCAAATAACTTTTGGAATCAGAATTGATACAATGCATCAAAGGATTATTGTAGTTTCCTAATTATTCTCCATTCTTACATTTAATGAAGAATGGCATTTATTAAAGCGAGTTTTTCTCAATCTATTATAACAACATTCTCATTAACAACGAAGCACTTAACAAATTATAAATAGTCCTTTTCCTTATATTTGTAAGGCTATGTTTAAAGGCATTTGGTATACTATTTCAATTATTTTGTTACCTTTTCTGGTCCGGGCACAAACGGTCGTAGAACCCGAATGGCTCACCATTAATGATGGGCTCTCCCAGGGCTATGTCTCTTGTATCCTGCAAGACAGGGAAGGTTTTCTTTGGATGGGCACCAAAAACGGACTCAACCGCTACGACGGAGAACACTTTGAGGTGTTTACACATGATCCTTCAAATCCTTATTCCATTTTGGCAGATCATATCAATTCGCTGTATGAATATGGCGATTTTCTTTTGGTGGCGACCGATGGAGGAGGCCTTAATTTGTTTCACAAAAAGACCAAGCGCTTTTACAGAATTCCATTGAATGATTCGGCAATTGAAACAAATGTTGTTCTCTATGTTTACAACCTTATTCAAGATTCTCTTGGTCAGTTCTGGTTTACTGGACAACTTCCGGGGCGATTATATAAACTCCATTTTCCAGCTGATTTTCAAAGGCAGGATCTGCCTTTGGAAGAAAGAGTACAAGCTATCGAAGTGAGGTCACATCCTGATCTTGGTACGATACATAATAATATTATTATCGATCATGGAGATGGTATATTGGTGGTCAAATCAGGGATGGAAAAAATATATCAGGTAGACATCAGGACCGGAGAGGCAAAATTATTTGAACACCAAATTGATCACGAGCATCAATATTTCATCAAATCCTTTGTCAAAACCAAAAACAGGGTATTGATGAAAGTTGACTTTAATAATGAAAATGAAGCTGCCGGATATCTTAATTCCCTATACATACTTGAAAAAGAAGGTTGGCGATTAATTAACAAGAATTTTTACATTGACAACTTTTCTTATCTCGAAAAAAAGCAACAAGACTGGATTATAATCAATGCCGATGGAAAATTTTTATTCTTTGAAGAAACCAGGTTCGATAAATCCTCCATTGAATTGTCGACTGCTTCGGTTACTATTCCAAACTATAATGTGTCTAATCATTGTATGGTCAACGACCGCTCTGACATTACCTGGATAGGTACTTCAGGATATGGTGTGATGAAATTAAGTCCGAGACTGTTAAAGATCAAAACGTATTTTAAAGGTAAATCCATTTATACATCTCCCTTAGCCACCTCAGGAGGGGAGGTCTTTTTTTATAATCAAACTACAAGCGAATATCTGTATAATCCAGGTGACCTGCCCCGCTTAGCCAAATTATACCGTGAACCAAAAAACATTTTCCGAATCCTGGAAGACAGGGATGCTAATTTTTGGGCGTCCGAATTCTATAATGGTCATTATTATTTATGTAAAGTAGGCAATGCTGGCACTTTGGAAAGAAGGTGGCAGATTGCACCCACTGGAACATCTGGACCAATACTAAACTATGAACCGGAAAACAACACTATTCTTATCGCTTCTATAACTACAGGAGCGTTCAACATATACAATATCGATAAGGACTTAGTGCAAACTTTTGACTTTCAGGATTTCATTGGAAGTGGATTTTTACTGTATGCAATAACAAAAACGAAAAATGATCATTATTGGATCGGCTCTTCTCAGGGTTTAATACATGCCATTCCCGGTGAGGAAGGCTTCACTTTTGAATTACTGGAAAAAAAAGAAGGAGACCTGACCGGACTACTCAACAACCAGGTCTCCTCTTTGCTCAGAAGTCCCGAAGATGGAAACATACTCTGGATTGGTACCAAAGGAGGCGGCTTGCACCGACTGGATACCAGGGATATGACCTTTACCCATGTGAATTCGAAAAACGGATTACCCAATGATGTCATTTATGGAATATTGAATGATGACCATGGCCATTTGTGGATGAGTTCAAACAAAGGCATTATTCGCTATCATACCAAAACCGGCCAGATCAGGAATTTTACGAAAGCTGATGGCTTACAAAGCGATGAATTCAATACTTATGCTTACTACAAAAGTAAAGATGGTACCATGCTGTTTGGTGGCATTAATGGGTTGAATATATTTCACCCTAATGACTTGCAGGACAATCCGGTAACTCCTGAAGTCTGGATTACAGGTCTTGAGGTCAATAATAATAAAATCACTGTCGGCGACAGCACAACCATTTTGGATCAGGCAATTGAATACACAAGGGACTTAACCCTGCCTTTTGAGCAAAATAGTATCAGCCTTAAATTTGCAGCACTGGAATATTCAGCACCTTCTAAAAACCGCTTCCGCTTTTACCTGGAAGGAGCAGAAGAAGAGTGGGCGCATGAAAGCACTGAAAATATAGCAAACTACCTCAACCTGTCTCCAGGAGAATATACTTTCAAGATCAAAGGCGCGAATGGAGACGGGATTTGGAGTGAACAGATCAGAAGTCTGAAAATCAGTATCCTCCCACCCTGGTATCGAAGCACCCTGGCTTATTTCATTTATGCCTTGCTGATTGGTCTGCTTATTTGGTGGTATCTAAGATTGATGAAAAACCGATTGCGGCTGAAACATGAGATAGAATTGGAGCACAAAGAATCCGAACGCTTAAAAGAATTGGACTTAGTGAAATCCCGCTTTTTTACCAATATTTCGCATGAGTTTCGTACACCTTTGACCATCATCAGCGGAATGATGGATAAAATAGAAGAGCATCCGGAAAAATGGACGGAGAAAGGGCGTAAAATGGTCAGAAGAAACAGTAACAATCTACTCAACTTGGTCAACCAAATACTGGATCTTCGAAAACTGGAATCTGGTAAATTAGAACTCAATCTCATCCAGAGCGATCTGATCATTTATCTCAAGTATATCGTAGAATCATTCCAGTCTTACGCCGAAGGCAAAGACATCCAGCTGCATTTTCAAACAGAACGATCCGAGGTAATAATGGATTTCGATCCGGAAAAAATCCTACGCATCGTTTCCAACCTCTTGTCAAATGCCATCAAGTTCACCCCCGAAGGCGGCGATGTTTTCATTAATACTTCTATCGAAAAAGTTGAAACTGAAAATATTCAAGGTTCAATATTCAACATTCAAATTAGAGATACCGGCATCGGCATCCCACCAGATAAAATTGCTCATATTTTCGACCGTTTTTATCAAGTGGATGATTCAAGTACCCGCAGAGGAGAGGGTTCCGGCATTGGCCTGGCGCTGACTTATGAACTGGTCAAATTAATGAATGGAGATATTGAGGTAAGTTCCCGGCCTGGGAAGGGAACCCTTTTTACATTAAAAATTCCAATCCAGACACAAGCACCATTGGCACTGGCAAAAGATGATTTATTCGATCAAAAAGAAATAAGTCAAACACTGGCTACAATAAATTTTGAGGAATTAGAAACCACCACTATTTTACATTATGACCCCTCTCTGCCTTCTCTTTTGATAGTGGAAGACAATCCCGATGTCAGGCAATATCTCATCGCCTGCTTGGAAGATCAGTTCCAACTATATATTGCAAAAGACGGGGAGGAAGGCATCGACAAAGCCATCGAACAGATCCCTGATATTATCATCAGCGATGTAATGATGCCACGAAAAGATGGTTTCGAGCTCTGTCAGAAGCTTAAAACGGATGAACGTACCAGTCATATTCCGATTGTGTTGTTAACAGCCAAAGCTGACCAGGATTCTCGTATCAGTGGACTTGAAAGAGGTGCAGATGATTATCTTACCAAACCCTTCAATAAAAAAGAGTTATTTGTCCGATTGAAAAACCTCCTGAAGATCCGTCAAAAATTACAAGAAAGATACAGCTCTCTGGAAGCTTTATCACCGACCCAGGAAATTGCATTGCAGCAGGAGGATGAATTCATCACGAAAGTCAGAACTGTCATCGAAGAAAATCTGGATGATGAAACGTTCGGCATTTCAGAATTATGCAAAGCTGTCGCCATGAGTCGGACTCAGTTGCATCGAAAAATCAAAGCGCTGACTAATAGATCCACTTCTCTTTATGTCCGCTCTGTTCGCCTTCAAAAGGCAAAATTTTTACTTAAAAACAGCGATTTAAATATCGCTCAAGTCGCTTACGAAGTAGGTTTTAGTAATCCGAATTATTTTTCAAGGATTTTTTCAGAAGAATTTGGTATCCCACCCACATATTTTCGCAAGTAACTGATTTTTAGTGCTTTATGTTTTAATCTTTCACATTGTTCCATAATACTTCGAATCGAAAACGGAACAATAATGAAGAGGATTGGAACAATAAGTAATTCTCCAAAATCCAATCTGACTCACCTTTGTATTGTCAAACGAATCTAAAAAGTGGCCCCTAAAAAAATTAGCCTCCACAATTAAAGATTCCATCATCAAAAAGTCAATAAACATCGAGTCATGAAAAATCTATTAATACTTAGCCTACTTATTCTACTTGCAATAACTACTTCAGCACAAGTAGGAATCAACTCGGACAACAGCGAGCCTGATGTCAGTGCCATGCTGGATATAAAATCCACCACCAAAGGTATGCTGATACCACGAATGACTAGCACCCAGCGTACTGCGATTACTTCTCCCGCTACAGGTTTATTAGTGTTTGACACGACCACCGGCAGTTTCTGGTTTTACAATGCTACGGTATGGACCGATCTGAGTTCAACGGGCGCTCCCGATCATATTACAGATGCTGACAACGACACTAAGATTCAAGTAGAGGGAAGCAATGATGAGGACATCATTCGCTTTGATATGGCAGGGACAGAACACTTCCAAATGAATAATGGAAGACTGGAAGTCCTCAACACTGGCAGTAGTGTGTTCATAGGAGAAGGTGCAGGTGCCAATGATGATTTTACAACCAACAGAAACACGGCTATAGGCGGATCAGCACTCAATTCCAATACTACCGGAGAAAGAAATGTGGCCAATGGTTTTGCTGCACTTAATTTTAATACAACCGGAAATTACAATGTGGCCAATGGCTCGGAAGCACTTTTTTTTAATACAACCGGAGCCTATAATTTGGCTAATGGTTTTAACGCACTCTATTTTAACACCACCGGGTCAAATAATGTGGCCAATGGTACTGCCGCACTTTTTTTTAATACAACCGGGAATTACAATGTGGCCAATGGTTATGCCGCACTTTATTCAAACGACTCTGGATCTCAAAATACAGCAGTCGGCTACCAAGCTGATGTTTCCACCGGAATCCTTACCAACGCTACTGCCATTGGTGCCAATGCGCTTGTAAGTCAAGACAGCAGTCTTGTGCTGGGCAATGCAGCCAAGGTGGGTATCGGGACTTCCTCTCCTGATGCAAAATTGCATATTATCGGAGATATAAAGATCGTCGATGGCAACCAGGGTGCAGGAAAAGTGCTAAGCTCTGACTCTACAGGTATAGCAAGCTGGCAGAACCCTACGACGACCATTATGAAAGATGCCGACAATGACACCAAGATACAAGTAGAGGAAAGCAATGATGAGGACATCATCCGTTTTGACATGGCAGGCACGGAGTTTATCCGCATGGATAGCGGACACATAGAAATAGTCAACACAGGTAAGAGTGTCTTCATAGGGCAAGGAGCTGGAGCTAACGATGACTTTACTGACAACAAAAATACCGCTGTAGGATCCGATGCTCTTTCGAACAACACCACCGGAGATCATAATGTGGCCACTGGTCTGGCGGCACTCCAATTCAACACTACAGGAGTTCAGAATACAGCCAATGGGGGCCTAACACTCTGGTCAAATACCACAGGAATTAGAAATACTGCCCATGGTTTTGGAGCACTCTTTAAGAACAGTATAGGATCCGAGAATACCGCCATCGGTTACCAAGCTGATGTATCTATAGGAAACCTTACCAATGCCACTGCCATTGGCGCCAATGCCACTGTAAGTCAAGACAGCAGTCTTGTACTGGGTAATGCTGCTAAGGTGGGTATTGGGACTTCCTCTCCCGATGCAAAACTGCATGTAGTCGGTAGAACATGCATCGACGGTGATCGAATTGAATTTGTCAACACCGGTAATAGTGTTTTTATTGGTGCTGGTGCTGGTGCTAATGATGATTTTTCAAACAATCATAACACGGCTGTGGGAGACTCAGCGCTGTATTTCAACAGCACCGGATTTGGAAATGTA
>JANQLV010000012.1 GCA_028280415.1 Saprospiraceae bacterium | reverse complement strand
ATTCAACTCTGCTTAAATGGTTGATATTATTACATGTTCCATCAATCGACCTGAAAGGAGTTTGCGGACAGATATTGTTTATCTCTGGATGTCCGGGACCGCCTGGAAATAAGGGCGCTCTTACTTGGTGCTTTATAGCCTTGGGCCCATTCGGGGTTTGGATTATTTTAGTTTGTGTAAAAGCCGATGAAGAAATGAAAGATATAAAGGCAATGAGTATAAAGGATTTTTGATATCCATTCATGATGTATAGATTTTAGGTTAATAGAATAGCCCCTATTACATTTTGTAATAGATTTACATACAACAGGTTTGAGGTGTGTTCGAAAAATCCTTAAGCAGTACTGGCAAACACTTTGGGATCAGGGTTTAGAACTAGTTCTTGTGGTGTAATTGACACTTGACAAAAAACAGGAACGGAGCGCAAAAAAACTCACAGGCACTCCATTCCAAACAAGTGTAAGGTTCGTACATTTAGTCCTTTTAGCGCCTTGTTTTATAAAACCAATTGCCTTCTTAGACTACACTCCGGGAGAAATCCTTCGCTTGCGTTCAGTTTTTTTAAAAAAAATTACAATAGTCGGGTAAATTTTGGACATAGCGTATTTTATTATCTTTGCACAAAATCCAATCATGCTTGTAACAATTGTAGCTGCAACTCCTTTTGAAGTTGATCCGATCGTTGAATATCTGAAAAGAGAATTTGAAGAAAAGGAAGCGCATCTATACCGCAAAAATCACTTGTTATTGAGAGTTTTGATAACGGGAGTAGGTATTCCGCTCACTGCGCTACAACTTGGACTCTATCTGGCAAAGGAACAGCCGGATTTGCTGATCAATGCCGGTATAGCTGGTGCAATTAATAAAAAACTTGCCCTGGGAGCGGTCGTAAATGTTGCATCTGATGCCTTTGGCGATTTGGGTGTTGAAGAAGCAGATGGCAGGTTTACGGATATTCATCAATTGGGTTTGATTAATCCTGATGAGGCGCCATTTGAATCTGGAAGGTTGTACAATGAAGGAATCAACGATTTTTCATTCCTGGAAAAAGTTTCCGGGGTAACAGTCAATAAAGTACATGGATATGCGCCTTCTATAACTTCCTTTATCAAAAAATATCCTTGCGATATTGAAACTATGGAAAGCGCAGCGGTATTTTTAGCCTGCTTACAAACCGGTACGAACTTTCTCGCTTTAAGATCAATCTCCAATTATGTGGAGTCCAGAAACAGAGAGAACTGGGAAATAGCTCTGGCAATCAAAAATCTGAATGAAGTTCTCAAAGAGATTTTGGACTTATTGCAAAAAGAATAGATCACTCTGTCCTTCAATCTGCTTTAGTCTTTCGATAGGCATGTACCAGTAACAAAACCCGGCTATAATTTTTCAATCCCTCCTCTATTCCCTGGGTTTTTAGATAAGCATTATAAGTAGCATCTCTAATACGGGGAAAGATATCCGGGTATTTATTCATTTGCTGACTAATTGCTTTCACATGAGCTAATATTCCCGGGGAGATTTGGGCCCTCAATTGTTTATAATGCCCCGGGTCAAAGGATCGGTACTGACCCGCTACCGAACGCCAGTAGGACAAAGCACCGGCATATTTAATAAATGGATCATCAGCAGTCATACAAGTCAGATAGGCAAAGAAATTGCAGGAGCCTTCATCGCCAATTCCATAACCATGCGATAATTCATGTGCCATTACATAGGGAATCTGCAAGGGATGTAAACCGGGATCAAGATGACATTCTCCTGTAAAAGGAAGGTAAAAACCCGCAGTACTGATACGCAATAAGCTGCCTTTCGGATAAAGCATCCGGGCCCGAAGGCGTCCGGGAGTAGGATATCCCAATCCTTTAAAAGTCTGACTGACTTTTTCTCTGAGCGCAGCCTCAAATTCTGCCGATTGAATTCTGTATAAAAAATCTTCTTCTGCCATATTTTGGATGGGGAGATAGGCCTGTTCCAGTGCTTCAGTGCTTAGCATAAACTCTTCAAGCAATTCTGATTTGCTCAAAGGCCTCACTTCCAGCTTAATCTGTTGTTCAACCGGGATTCGGTTATAATTAAATCCCCAAAGGAACAAAAACAAAAAGACTACAGCAGAAACAAAAGCAAAAAGCGAAAAAACAAAACTGATGAGTCTCTTTTTAAGGGAGCGTCTTTTTTTATTTTTTCGAAATATTTTGAGCAAGACAAAACAAAGTACCCCGAAAATCAGTATATACAATGTTGCAAAAGGGATCAATCCGATGGTATAATCGAAAATGTAGCGGATAGCTGGAAAAATTCCGCGGCTATAATATCGCTCTACCGTTTCTGGAGCATTATCCAGAATAATCCTGAACAAAATGGCCAAAACGCCAAGAAAAATCCAATACCAACGGGAATCTATTTTCAGCATGAGTGCTAATTGAATACGTGATTATGAGTTTTAAATGCCGAATTTTAATAAAACAAAACTACTTATTGTTATGGTCAATGATCATTTTAACAACTTGCCAATCTGATCAAAGCCAAAATACAAATAATCCTGACAATCCGGTAGACTCTTTTGAGTCTGCCTTACCCCATGGCAAACCTTTACCTGATCTTGAGCTATCGGATGCAGATAAACTTAAACTGGCCATGGCAAGCGGACGTGAGGCTTTTCCCATAAGTCCTGACTCTTTAAGCGCAATTATTGATACAGATAGTGTAGGGCTTATCATATTTAATTTCTGGAATCCGGACTGTAAAGCCTGTTATCAAAACATCGAGAATTTAGGTAATCTGAAATATGGTTCGGAAGAAATGCTGGATTTTGAATTAATTCACATCAATACAGATACCTTATATCCTGAGATGGTTAACAGTGTCATCAGGGAAAAAGACATCATAGACCCTGTTTTTACAATTTACAATAATAATATATCTGACTGGACATCAATGATTTATAGCAGTTGGGACGGGCAATTGCCGGCAGTTTTGATTATCAATAAGGAAGATGGGACAAAGCTTTTTTACCAGAAAGCTTTTAATCTGGAAGAACTGCATGCGGTCTTAATTCCCCTTAGCCTTTAAGCTTGTGTGAGGGCTTTTATTTGATTTACAAAACCAATTTTGAAAAAATGCTTAGGCCTAAAAGTTGTATTTAAAATAAAATGGTGTCAAATATGTGTCTTTTCAAGGACACAGACGTCAAACAAAATGAGTATATTTGCAAACTTTATGGTACGATAATATGTTTAACACTAAATTTTCATTTTCAAATTAAATCTGATTAAAATGGCAATCGAATTCACAGATAGTAATTTCCAGGAAGTGGCATTGGATAACGAAGGGGTATCCGTAGTTGACTTTTGGGCAGAATGGTGCGGACCATGCAGAATGATCACTCCAATCATTGAAGAACTGGCTACCGAATATGAGGGAAGAGCCCGAATAGGTAAAGTTAACGTTGATCACAATCCCGAGGTATCCTCAAAATACGGAATCCGCAGTATTCCTACTATTCTTTTTCTTAAGAATGGAGAAGTAGTGGATAAGCAAGTAGGTGTTGCTTCAAAAAAAGTTCTGGAAGATAAAATCAATAGGTACCTTTAGATATTTCGTTAAAAGATATTAATTTAAGCCTTTGTTTCTACACGAGACAAAGGCTTATTCGTTTAATGCAACAGTTTGGTCTGGAATGCGTTTTTAAAACAAAAAAGTATGAATCTATTAGATAATTATGAGGTAAGAGATCTGGGAAACCTGGAATTATTGGCCAAGCAAGTTGTTGAAGGGTTTATTATTGGTTTGCATAAAAGTCCGTTCCATGGATTTTCGGTAGAATTTGCAGAACACCGACTGTATAATCAGGGAGAATCTACCAAAAATATTGACTGGAAAGTCTACGCCCGTTCCGATAAGATGTTTGTTAAAAAATACGAAGAGGAAACCAATCTGCGTTGCCAGATTGTGATTGATAGTTCTGCTTCTATGTATTTTCCCAAGCCCAGTGGTAAGGAAAAAAACTATATTAATAAACTTCGTTTCTCTTCTCTGGCAGCGGCGGCACTCATGCACTTGCTGAAAAAGCAAAGAGATGCATTTGGGCTTTCGATCTTTGATGAAACGATCCAGACCCATAGTCGCTGTAAATCCAGTAATGCACATTATCGTTTGATGCTCACCCATCTTGAAAAATTGATTCAGGATACAGAGCATAGCCGTTCTACTTCGGCAGCAGAAGCATTACATCAGATCGCAGATAGCATTCATAAACGCTCCTTGGTCGTTATTTTTAGTGATATGTTTGAACAAACGGACCGGGTAGAAGATATGTTCTCTGCTTTACAACATTTAAAACACAACAAACACGAAGTAGTTTTATTCCATGTAGTTGATAAATCCAAGGAGATTGATTTTGAGTTCGAAAACCGTCCCTATATCTTTATAGATATGGAATCAGGGGAAAAAGTACGCCTCCAGTCGAACCAGGTAAAAGATTATTATGTAGATCAAATGAAGAAATTCAAGGAGCAACTAAAGATTAAATGTCTTCAATACAAAATTGACTTTGTAGAGGCTGATATCAATGGAGGTTTTAAACCTATCCTTCAATCATATCTGGTCAAGCGTAGTAAAATGATTTAAACTTCTAAAAGACTTATATAACGAAAAACTATGATCAAACTATCAGAGATAGCGACTACCCCACCGGAAGGATACGATAAGAAAAGGACCAGAGAAATAACCAGAGAAATGGCTAAGGAAATCGGCGAATTACAGGAAAAAATGTATGCCGAAAAGAAAAATAGCCTGCTCGTTGTTTTTCAGGGAATGGATTCAAGCGGAAAAGATGGCGTGACCCAAAATGTATTCAGCCGTTGCAGTCCGGCCGGAACGGATTATTATGCTTTTAAAAAACCAACGGAGGAAGAGTTTGCACATGACTTCTTGTGGAGGGTCCACAAGCATGCGCCTCAAAAAGGAGAAATAATGATTTTCAATCGTTCGCATTATGAAGATATCCTGATACAAAGAGTACACGGATGGATTGATGAAGAAAGAGTAAATAAGCGTATTGAATCTATTAACGCACTGGAAGAACTTTTACAATACGATAATAATACGACCATTCTCAAGTTTTATATGCACCTTTCTTATGAGAGACAAGGTGAAAAACTACAGGAACGCATTGATGATCCTGAAAAAAACTGGAAACACAATCCCGGTGACTGGGAAGAGCGAAAACTTTGGGATAAATACAGATTTTGTTACGAAGATGCAATCAATCGCAGCCGGGTTCCCTGGCATATTGTTCCGGTTGATTCCCGCTCGTATCGGGATTATTGCGTTGCCAAGATCGTTTTGGAGACAATGGAAAATATGAATATCCAGTTGCCGGTTTTAAAAAAAGTGGAAAGTTGATTCTTTCTCATTAATCTAAGTGAAAAAATGCTGAAAAAGGTAAGAGTTGATAAATGGTTGTGGTCAGTTCGGATTTTTAAAAGCCGGTCCATGGCAACGGATGCTTGTAAATCAGGGAAAGTGAAGATCGATGATGCGTCCCTTAAGCCTTCCTATTTACTCCAGCGGGGAGAAATTCTGCAAGTGCGAAAGAATGGTTTTAATATGGTTTATAAAGTAGTTGATCTATTAGAAAAAAGAGTCTCTGCTACACTGGCCGAACCATGTTATGAAAACCTCACTCCGGAAGAAGAATTAAATAAATACAAAGATTGGTACATTGGAAAAGCACATCCTGAAATCCGTGATAAAGGAGCTGGCCGGCCGACCAAAAAAGATCGAAGAATTATTGACAAGTTCAAAGAACATTAAAATTTATTTTTTTTGGAAATTCCGGATTTCTTTTTACCTTAGGAAATACTAATCGCAAATACTCATAATATTTATAAGGCGAGAATATTTTGAATTGGCAAGCTGCCATGGTTGATTTTATTCTCGAATATTAAATATTATAAAATGAAAGCGCTTGGAATTTTTCTTTTCAGCTTTTTCCTGTATTTCTCTCCCTTAAATGCTCAAACCAATCCCCTGCCCTTTTGGGATTATCGATCTTTCAATACTGTACAGGCAACGATAGGTCTTGGTTATTATTTTGGTGCTCAAAATCACAATTTTTCCGGATTCCTGCGGGTTGATTATTCCTTTTACAAAGATATTTATAAGGAGATTTTCCTGGAGGACCCAACTACCAGGTATTTCAACAATCAATTTAATGCGCAGGTAGGATTTACCGCTAAAGTACAGCGAAATATCAAATTATACGATGTCGTCACGAGGAAAGCAAGGCCCGATGTCAATTCCTGGACGTATCTGGTAGATATGAATTTTCGACTGGAGTACCTGCTTCGAAAAATCAATGCCAGCTATTTTAAAACCCCAGGTCAAGACCTTGAAGGAACGGTTTTGGGCCTAGAATATTCCCTGCTTAATAATTCAAATACCAGCATTTTTAAATATCTCGGTAATACTAACGGAAGAGGAAGCTTTATCGTCCGGCAGCTTACGGACAGATGGGGCGGTAGAATTTATTTGCAAAACGATTTTTGGATTTTATCTATGTTTAAGGATCATATCCGAAATCATGATCATGGAAATACGACCGAAGCCGGATTGAGCTTTTATTATCGATACAATTTACAAGAGAGTTCGGATGAAAATATTTCCTATTATAATAATGAAAAAATTACTTTTGATTACTGGTTTCAGATAATTACCGATCGCAAAACTGCTAATAATACTTCTTCTGCTTTTGCCAGGCTTGGATATTACAGTGTACGGAATGATTCCATCTTCCACGGCTATTCAAGATATGCTCTGGGAGTAAGTGGTGATTTTTATAAAATCAGAATTGGTTTTTTAAAAGATAATTTACTCTTGGGAAGAAATCTGCAAAGATGGGCACATCAGGGAACCAATCACCGCAATCTTAAAAATCGAAAAAATATTGGCTGGCCCTTCCCTAAAAAAAGTATTTACCGCTCCAAATTTGAATTTACCAGCAAAAGTGTCCGTTCTAAAAAAATATTTCTACAGCAATTGTATTTCGAAGGAAAATACATAGATGCAATCGATCGCGAAGGAAATATTAATATGCTCACTAATGCAGAAACTAAAAATATCTATAAAAAGTATCCGGAACTTCAGAAGAAATTTAAAATGCAAAGATTCGTAAACAAATACCGATACAAGAAATCCAGGATAATGGAACCCACTGCATTATTTCCCTGGGAAGGCAGAGAGAATTATTTCGAAAAACCCAGAAAAAATGTTTTTCTCGATTTGAATATTTTCAAACAATCTTAAGTATCCTCTTATGCAAACGATATGTATTAAAATTATATTTATTTCTTGTGCCTTTTTAGCAACTATTTGCTCATCAGGAGCGCAAGCAGTTCAGCAACATTATGCTCTTTTTGTCAAAGGTCAAGGTTTTAAAATTTGTATAAATGATCAGAGATGTCATCTCGATACAAGCGGTTTTGATTTGCGGAAAATCAATCACTTCCAGGTTTCCGGTGATTCCCTGGCCATCCGGGAACAATTAAATAATATCAAGAAATTTTGTTCCGACAATAAAAATGTAAGAATTAGAATTATTGAATATGCAAATTCAGATGAAGTTCATAATCTCGATCCTTTAATCGCAGCATTTGACCATCTTTCCATTTTAATTATTAATAATTGTAAAAATATCCGGTTGGAGAATATCATAAACTTCGTTAATCAAATAAATTCGGAGACGGAATCAATAAACCTTAAGAAATTTAAAAGAGTATTTAAAAAGCGTTCCAGTATATTTTATCTGAATACCCTTATTTTTAGAAATCAGGAACTTGAAGATTTGGGCAAACCTAAAACAACGTTTGGAACTTATAAATATCTTGAAGAACTTAGAATTGAAAATCCAAAATCAGTTATCTCGGCACAAAAATACATCAACGATCTGATCACCTACTGGATCGTTCCCGATACAATATATTACATGAAATCTGCTTTTCCCAATCTGCGTTTTCTGGGATTTGAGGATTGTCAACTGGATTCTATTCCCTATCGGATGAAGTATAAATATGGTTTAATCTCCCTGGATTTGAGCGGGAATAATTTTAGTTCGATTCCCGAGTTTCTGATAGACTATGAGAATTTTGAAACGGTACTTTCTCTGAATTTTTCCAATAATAATTTGCAAACGCTGGATCAAACATTTTTGGACCGGTATTGTAAAAGTGCAGAAAGAGGTTCAAAACTTTCCAAGTATTTATTTCTTTCAGAGAATGAATTAAACTACAAAGAGCTAATTAAGCTGGCTAATGATTCCTATAAGGGGGCATTCAATACGGTAACTTTCGAATGTAATCCCATTGAGTTTAAAAACCTTGATCGGGTTGCGGCAATTTTGAAGCTTGCTTCTGAACTGGACGAAAAAAAGGTAGCCAAATTTATGACAGGTGCTCAGCGTTCGGAAACAGATTACAATCCCTATGCTCGTTTGATCGGTAAATGCGATGAATAAAAAATCCCGGAACGAGGAACAGACCGGGATTTAAAATTCAATATTTTTTATTTGAAATTATCTGCTACGATTAATTCTTTGGTACCGTGGGTATAAGAATAAAAGCCTTCCCCGGATTTTCTGCCAAGTTTACCGGCCGTGACCATATTTACCAAAAGCGGGCAAGGAGCATATTTAGGATTTCCAAAGCCTTCATACAATACATTGCAGATAGCCAAAACGACATCCAGGCCAATGAAATCAGCCAATTGTAGTGGGCCCATCGGATGAGCCATTCCAAGTTTCATCACAGTATCAATGCCCATAACATCTGCAACGCCTTCGTGTAAAGCATAGATTGCTTCATTGATCATTGGAATAAGAATTCTGTTGGCAACAAATCCCGGATAATCGTTCGCTTCAACGGGAACCTTACCTAAATCTTTTGAGATTTCCACTATTCCTTCGGTTACGGCATCAGAGGTTGCATATCCACGAATAACTTCAATTAGTTTCATTACCGGAACCGGATTCATAAAATGCATACCAATCACTTTGTCCGGTCGATTGGTTACAGATGCAATTTTGGTAATGGAAATCGAAGAGGTATTGGAGGCCAAAACTGCATGTTCCGGAGCATTTTCATCAATTGTTTTGAAAATTTTCAATTTTAGCGCTGTATTTTCTGTTGCTGCTTCAACCACTAAATCTGCTTCTTTTACACCTTCTTCGATATTTGTTGAAGTGTTGATATTCGCCAGAGTTGAAGATTTATCCGTTTCGGTAATTTTCTCCTTCGCAACCATTCTATCCAGATTTTTACCGATTGTAGCCAGCGCTTTTTCAAGTGCCTCTGCTGAAATGTCAATGAGCTTGACATTATATCCTTTCATAGCAAAGACATGAGCAATTCCATTTCCCATAGTCCCCGCCCCTATTACTGATACATTTTTAATTTGGTTCATTTAGATTATTTTTGCTGCGAAAATAGAAAAAATACTGGTCTATTTCGAGAATATTATAGACTTATGTATTGTTGATATAAAATTTATCTTCTTAAAAAGAAAATTTTAACTGAGTAAAATATTTTATGAACATCATCAATAGCCTTACTCTATTAATGCTGAGCTTTTATCTGGTTCCGGCATCTACCCTAGCCCAGGTACCGGATACTTCACATAGCAATTTTTATGACTTTGGAGGTGTTATTCTGATGGACTCAATAGTAGTGAGCGCAAGCAAAACAGGCTTTAATGTTGCAGACTTTATAGACATTGTTCGAAAGGATGAATCTTTCTATCAGGCTTTCAGAAATATCCGCACACTCTCCTACTCTGCGCATAATAAAATCCAAATGTATACTAAAAAGCAGAGGCTTAAAGCTTATTATGAAAACAGCATAAAACAACATTCAAATGGAACCTGCCGGTCAATGCGTATTCTGAGCGATACAGTATCAGGCAATTTTTATAAAAGGAAAGGACGACTAAGGTATTATACTTCGAAACTGTTCGATCAGCTGTTTTTTACGAAGGATACTATTTGCGAGCACCATACTTCTATCAAGCAACAAGTCCCTAAAAAAGGGATGCGCAAGCACATACATGAATTGAAAAAATTAATCTTCACCCCAGGAGAGCAAGCCGATGTACCAATGATTGGTAAAAAGACCGCTATTTTCTCCGAAAAGATGGCAAAATACTATGACTATACCATTCGCTCTGAATGGTATAAGGATAAAGTGGATTGTTATGTTTTCAGTGCAGTTGTAAAACCTGAATTTCAAACCCGTAAAGCAGACAAAACAGTTATCAAATCCTTACACACTTACTTTGATAAAGAAAATTTTCAGGTAATTGCACGCTCTTATCAACTTAAATACTACGGAGCACTTTTTGATTTTGATGTCAAAATGAAAATTGAGCTGGAAAAACTGGACGATTTATATGTTCCTGTATATCTGGAATATGATGGTTTTTGGGATATTCCGACCAAGAAACCAGAGATATCCAGGTTTCATGCCCGCTTTTTTGATTATCAAATCCCTAATCGTTCAGCTGAAAAAACTCAATAATCCGGATCAGTTTTTCCGCATAATCCGGATCGCTAGAGTATCCGGTCTGTTCAAGTCCTTCTGCCCAGGATACATAATCGTAAACCGGTATTTCGAAAAGGGATTCATATCTTTCTTGCTGTAGTAACAGGCTGTGCATCCGGAAGCTTGTCCAGGCATTTTCATACTGACGATACGCCGCAATTTGTCCTTTTAGCTCCACCCGAACACAACCAGTTTTTGAAGAAGTAGCACACCGAATCCCAAAATGATTATGATGATCTTTTGCCAAAAGGTTTTGCCCGGCATCACTCTCCAAAAGAGCCTGCGCCAGTTTAATACTTGCAGGTATTCCGAACTTTTGCTGTTCATATACTGCAACTGGTTTAAAACGATTAAGATAATGTTGACAAAGCTGGAATTCTTTAGCTACCAGCGCCGTATCGAATTGATATTTTCCGGAAGGACTACCAGAGAAGATAAACGAACAAACAGATTGATAGCTTGTTTTTTCCAGTTTGTCCGTTTCTTCAATTTGATTTGCTCTTTCATATTTCGATATTTTACTACCATAAGAAATTGCTCCAATACCTAAAGTATTTGGATAAACAGACTGTTCATCATACATTCCAATCTGTTTTAATTTTGTCTGGTTTTCGCGTTCGAAAGCGGCTAAACTGCTCAAAGTTAAGTCGATACTAATTTCTTTTTCATAGAAAACTTGTAGCAGCAAAGCAATCAATATTACTTTAAACCAATATTTTCTAAAAAAAGTTGCCACACCCTCATATAATATCCTGCCGAGCAAACGAAAAATGGCACGTATTGAGATCATGTTGTTCTTATTTATATAAAACGCAGCATAAAAAGCTCGGACTCATAATAAATATAAAACATTTTGTTTTAAAAATACACTTTCCCAACAAGTATTCAATACAAAATATTTATCAAGCCTGCAGATTATGTTCTAATTTTGTTTTAAAACAGATAGGCTTTCAAGTATAAGTTGTTGGTTTTCAATGTATTTAATGTAAAATCCAGTGTTTTCCAAGTATGATGTATAAATTGAACTTTGCCTTGAAGCTTCAGGCATTTACAATTAATTTTAACCTCCATTTTTAATGTATCCCAAGAATCAATGCATTGGAGGATATTATTTGAATGATATTGTTGTCATATTTTTATTGAAATCTAAAACAAAATGCCTCTTGAAGAACTATTAAAAAATAAAACAATCTAATTTTTAGACTTAGTGTATATTTTACACTACTTTTGAAGCAAATCTCAAAATATTATTAGCATGATTCTAATAGCAGATGGAGGGTCAACCAAGGCAGACTGGAAAATCATTGATAAAGGCGGAAACCAGTCTGATTATACCACCATTGGTTTTAACCCGTTTTTTTATACTGAGGAAATGGTAGTAGAAGAGCTTCGAAAATCATTTATACTCGATATTCCGGTTGATAAAGTTCGAAAAGTCTTTTTCTATGGTTCGGGTTGTTCAGATGCCTATAGAAAATCCATTCTTGCTAATGCTTTTAAAAAAGTAATGCCCAAGGCAGAAGTCATGATTGAGCACGATTTGCTGGCTAGTGCCAGAGCAACTTGTGGAGATGCAGCAGGAATTGCTTGTATTTTGGGAACCGGATCAAATACTGGTCTTTATGATGGGGAAAAAATCATCGATAATGTCACTAATCTGGGATATTTGTTAGGAGATGAAGGTAGTGGTACACATCTGGCCAAGAAGCTAATCCGGGCCTATTATTACCGGGAACTACCAGCTCATCTGGAACAGAAGTTCAATGAGACCTACGACATTGGAAAAAGGGAACTACTGAACAAACTTTATGATGGAGAACGGGCAAATGTTTACCTCGCTTCTTACGCAAAATTTTTATCTGATCACAAAGACGATTTGTATATTCAACAAGTAGTCCATCGATCATTTGGTGAATTTATAGATCGCCATGTCACGAAATACGAAGGATACCAACAACTTCCAATACACTTTGTAGGATCAATCGCTTATTATTTTTCTTTCATTCTGGAAGCATTGTTATCAGAAAGAAATTTAATTTTGGGACTAATAATAAAAAGGCCAATTGAAAATCTGGTAAATTACCACCTTAAGCAAGAGGCTGCTTTTTCGAAAAAACAAACTTAATCTTCCTATATATATAAGCAATGGCTAAAGACATTAAAAGAATTGCAGTTTTCTCTTCTGGCGGAGATGCCCCCGGGATGAATGCGGCAATTCGTGCAGTTGTCAGAACCGGTACTTACCACGATTTGCATATTTTCGGTATTTACAGAGGTTATGATGGTATGATCAAGGGCAATATCAAGCGTTTGGAGACCAGTAATGTAGGGAATATCATACATCGTGGAGGAACGATCTTAAAGACGGCTCGCAGTATGGAGTTTATGAGCAAAGAAGGTCGTCAGGCTGCTTATGAATCGTTAATCGCCAATGATATCGATGCTTGTATTGCCATTGGCGGAAACGGAACTTTTACCGGCGCGCATGTCTTTTCAAAGGAGTATGATCTTCCTTTTATCGGTATCCCCGGGACGATTGACAATGATCTTTATGGTACGGATTACACCATTGGATTTGATACGGCAATTAACACTGCTGTTGATGCTGTAGACAAAATCAGGGATACTGCGGATTCTCATAATCGCCTGTTTTTTGTCGAAGTAATGGGCAGGAACAGTGGTTTTATCGCCCTGAATACCGGAATCGGTTCGGGAGCCAGTAATGTTATGATTCCGGAAACGGACACTTCTATAGAAGATTTGATAAAAGTGTTGAAAAAAGGGGCAAAACGGCGTCAAAAATTATTTAGCCTGGTCATTGTCGCCGAAGGGAATAAAAACGGTGGTGCTACGGAAATTGCCCAAAAAGTAAAAGAAAAATTTGATTTTTACGATACCAAAGTCACCATTATTGGCCATCTGCAAAGAGGCGGCTCTCCAACTTGTATGGATCGCGTATTGGCTTCCCGCCTGGGGCATTCAGCGGTAGAAGGATTACTTTCCGGCGAAAAAAACAAAATGGTCGGGCTCGTAAATAATCAAATCAAATTCACTTCCTTTAAAGATGCAATCAGCAAGGAGAAAAGTTTGCAAAACGATCTAATTACGATGGCGGAGATACTGGCTCTTTAGCTGCCCTATTTTTCATCAATGTACTTTGATATAAGATAAACGGGATCAGGAAATGAGGAATTCGATAGATGCTCTGGTGGGCCCATTGCTTAAGGGATTCGAGAAAAAATTCTAGCTCCACATAAGCCCATACCCTTGCTATTGTGGTCAGAAATCCCCAGAGAATAGCATAAAGTAAAATCCAACGACTTATTTTAAAAGGAAAAAATATTCCGACACCAATTAGAAAATCCAAATAGCCTGCAAGGTTCAAAAATTGAATGGCTGTCTGTTCCTGGACCCCCAGTATATTAATCGTCATTTGGCTAAAATGGCCGGGACGCGGATAGTAACCTACTGCATAAAGACCATGACAGATAAAGGTCAATGCAATACACAATTTCATCGTGAACCTTATCCCGGGGCTTATTTCACCTTTTTTTACCACAAAATATAGCAAAAGCGGGCTGCTGAATTGTAAGGCATATTCTAAAAATTGCCCGATACTGAAAAACCGTTCCTTGCAGTAAAGTGCCGCTAATACAATCAGACTAATGCTTCCAAGAATCATGAATACTCCCGAAAGCTTTTTCCATTTTTTAATAAAAAAAACCATTACTGCACAAAACAGATAAAACCATCCCGTTGCCTTTACTGCTTTTTGAATATTCTCATCCGTTTTCTCACTAGTGATATAGGTTTCCCATGGAGTATTAAAAAATCCTTCAATCAGCCCTTTCATAATGTCTTCATCCCAGAGCAGCGTTCGAAAAGGAGCATCCCAGACTAAATGTTGCCAGGCTCTCCCCAGAAAAACGGAAAAAGCTGCAATCTGAAATAGCAATATTAAATCTTGTTTTGTAATATTGGATTTAAAAATCATCACCAAACTTCATTGTTCAACATTTGCAATGAATCACGAAAAAACTGCAAATGAGTTTCATTATCGTTTATACCACTTATGCTAACGAGGTTTCTGCCAAGAAGTTATCTAATTTTTTAATAGAAAATAAATATGTAGCCTGTGCCAATATTTTCCCGATCAAAAGTACTTATTGGTGGAAAGCAGCGGTAGTCTCCGAAAATGAATACGTTGCCATTTTAAAAACGATACCGGAAAACTGGGAAAGTTTGCAGCGCAAAATAGAAGAGATACATCCTTATGAAGTACCCTGCATCATGAAAATTGAAGCAACTGCCAACGCTTCTTATGAGGCGTGGATTCGCAGTTCAGTGGAAATAAAAACCTGATTTTATTCCACTGCAGCATTGTGCATGAGAAAAGCCTTGATAAATTCACCAATCTCGCCATCCAATACTGCATCCGTATTACTTGTCTGGTAATTTGTCCGGTGATCTTTTACTCTCCGGTCATCCAGTACGTAAGAACGGATCTGAGCCCCCCACTCTATTTTGGTTTTGGAAGATTCTATTTTATCCCTTTCGGCCTGTTGTTTTTTAAGTTCTTCTTCATACAAGCGAGATTTAAGCATGACCAGAGCCTTTTCCCGGTTAAGGTGCTGGGAGCGCTCCTGTTGGCATTCCGCGACAATACCCGTAGGCAAATGTCGTACCCTCACTGCAGATTCCGTTTTATTAACGTGCTGGCCACCCGCTCCACTGGCCCGGAAAGTATCCCATTCGATATCTGCCGGATTAATCTCAATTTCAATGCTATCATCAACCATGGGGTGAACAAAGACGGAAGCAAAGGAGGTTTGTCGCTTCCCCTGTGCGTTAAATGGGCTAATCCTTACCAGACGATGTACGCCATTTTCTCCTTTCAGATAGCCATAAGCATAGTTTCCCGAAACTTCCAGGGAAACCGATTTGATCCCGGCTACATCCCCATCCTGCCGATTGAGTTCGGAATATTTATAGCCATTTTTATCTGCCCACATCGTATACATGCGCAAAAGCATTTCGGACCAGTCACAACTTTCTGTTCCCCCTGCCCCGGCATTAATTTCTAAAATACAATCAAGTTCATCTTCGGGTTTATTCAAAGTAGACTTAAACTCCAAATCCTCTACTTTTTTAAGCGCTGTCTGATAACTTTCCTCTACTTCCTCTTCACTTGCTTCTCCTTCTTTCGCATACTCGAATAATACTTCGGTATCTTCCACCATTGTATTCAGCTCCTGGTAAGCTTTTACCCAATCTTTATCAATATTGAGGGCTTTGAGCACACCTTTTGCAGAGTCCGGATCGTTCCAGAAATTGGGATCTAGGGAAAGCTGCTCTTTATCTTCGATTCTTAAAAGACGATTATCCACGTCAAAGATACCTCCTGATCGCCAGAAGCCTTCTTTTTATGTCTTTCAACTGTTCTATGGTCATTAGACGTTATTTTAATATGAAAATCTCCCCTTTTTCAGAGTTTGCAAATTTAAAAAAAGTTCGATAAACCAAAAATTGTCAGGCTATAAGCAATGTCTAAACAAGAATAGTCGTATTTTTGAGTCAAGAATTTATTAGAAAACAACTGTAAGTATTTAATATCCGCAGTACCCTTACCGAAACTACCAAGTAAACGTTAATTTTTGTAATTGGTCTTTAATTTGAGACAGTTGTTGATAAATAAATCTGCATAGAAGCATCTATGATAAAACCTGTAATAATAACAAAGTTACTTGTACTCCTCGCTGTTCTTCCTTGCTTTGTCTTCGGACAGCACCTGGATCATCCCCTCGGTGAAATATTAATCCAGTTAAAGAGCCCGGCTAATGTAGAATCGTTTCAAGAATCCATAAAAAGTACTTACCCCGATTTCCACCATAAAAGCAATTTAGCCCCGGTATCTATTCCCCTGAATGTCTGGATCGTAAAATTTGATCCTAATACTTTTAATGAGAGAAGTATTCTGGCTTTCCTCACTAAAAATCAACATCTACAAAGTGCCCAGTTTAATTATTTTACCTCCAACCGGAATACACCAAATGACCCTCATTTTTCAGAACAATGGTACTGGTATAATGCCGGTCAGGTAGACAGCCCCGAAGGAATTGATATAGAAGCTCATCTGGCTTGGGATATATCAACCGGCGGTACTACCTTTCTGGGAGATACTGTTGTATTATGTATAATTGACGAAAGTTTTGATTTTAACCACGAAGATTTATTTGAAAATTTATGGTTAAATCATCAGGAAATTCCAAATGATGGTATCGATAATGATGACAATGGATATATCGATGATTATCAAGGCTGGAATGCAAGTAGCGGTAATGATGATATTAATACTACAGGGGTTAACGACTGGCACGGGACAGCTGTAGCAGGCTTATCAGGAGCCAAAGGTAATAACGAAACGGGGATAAGCGGATTGTGCTGGAATACCAAGTTGATGCTGGTAAGCCGGGGTAATACAACAGCCGATGCCGTTGCAGCTTATACTTATCCGCTGGTTAGCCGCCGGCTTCATAACCAAACCAATGGCCAACAAGGCGCTTACATCGTCGCTACCAATGCTTCCTGGGGAATCGATTTCGGTACGCCGGATGATGCTCCAATTTGGTGTAGTATTTATGATTCTCTGGGACAAGCCGGTATCCTTAATGCAGCAGCAACCACCAATATGAATCTCGATGTCGATCAATATGGTGATTTGCCAACTACTTGTATAAGCGATTATCTTATTACTACCACGACTGTAGATCAGTACGATATCAAAATGGAAAATTCGGGCTTTGGAGCTCAAAGTATTGATCTGGCTACTTTCGGAGATGAGTTATTAACAACTTTGGGAAATAATACTTATGGCACGATCAGCGGAACATCTGCGGCCGCCCCGCAACTCACGGGAGCAATTGGTTTGCTGCATTCCGCTCCCTGCCCCAGTTTTGCCAGTACCGCAAAATACGAACCTGAGGTTGCTGCACTTCAACTTAAAGAATATATACTTAACGGTGTTGAGTATAATCCCAGTTTAAGTGGAATTACGCTAAGTGGCGGAAGGTTAAATGTCAACAATAGCATGATGTTATTAATGGACAATTGCGATTATTCCGGATGTTATCCGCCGTTTTCTATAGAAGTTAATGAAGTAGGGGTTAATGACGTACAGGTTTGTTGGATTTCAGACAACCCCGACAATCAAATCAGTATTGAGTATCGATTAGCCGGAGCTGGTTTTTGGTCATTTATAGAAAATATTGAATCCCCCTTTCATCTCACAGGACTACAAGCCTGTGATGAATATGAATTCAGGTTAATTTCTGTTTGCCAGGGAAATATTACGGTGTTCTCGGATATTCATTCCTTTTCATCCGATGGTTGTTGTTCTGCACCTGACGAATTTGAGTTTTCTGCTACAAATGCTACTATCAATATTTCCTGGAATGCTATAACTGCCGCTGAAGCGTATCTGCTGGAATTCAGAGTGATGGGAAGCAGTTCCTGGAACGAACAGCTATTGGTAGGAAATAATTTTGCTGTTCCGAATCTGGAGGAATGCACGGAATATGAATTTAGAGTAAAAACAATCTGTGCAAATGAAGAAAGTGCCTATTCCGAAATCATGAATTATTATACACTGGGTTGTGATGCCTGTGTTGAGAATGATTATTGTTTTTCAGCCGGGGCTTCGGGTGGTTTGACCTGGATCGATCAGGTAATTATTGGAAATCTGGATAATTCATCTGGTGTGACGAGCAATGCTTATAGTAATTTTACGAATATGAGCGTTGAATTAACGCAGGGGTTCATACATGAAATCTATATAAGTACCGATTTTGACATACTTCATGTTGAAGGTATTTTTAGTGTCTGGATCGATCTCAACCAAAATGGTATTTTTGAAGGCCTGGAGTTGCTATATCAATCCAACAGTTCTGAAACAGAGACTTCCGCCGCCTTGTTTATCCCGCCCGGTACTCCATTCGGAGCAAGTCGTATGCGGGTAGCTTTTCAGCAAGATTATTTAGGGCCCTGCGATGAGGGAAGTTTTATTGGAGAAGTTGAGGATTATTGCGTATTCATTTCCGAACCAACAGAGTGTTTACCACCTGTAAATATTGGTGCTGAGATCAGTAATAATAGTGCTCAGATTAGCTGGAGTGGGAATCTCTTGATTGATGAATATATTTTTAATTATAAAGAGACCGGAACAACAGAGTGGCAGAGCAGCATATTAAGCAGCAGTAATCTTATCATTTATGATCTCGAACCATGTGTTGCCTACGAATATTATGTTATTTCTGTGTGTGACGGAGAGACCAGTCAGGCCAGCCCGCTTTTGAGTTTTACCACTAAAGGATGTGGTACCTGTCTTGATGAAGATTATTGTGAAGTGATTCCCGGTAATATCAGCTTTGAATGGATAGAAAGTGTGCATTTTAATGATTTGCTGAATGTATCCGGCCCCAATAATGGTTATAAACATTTTACGGGATATACCACAACGGTTCATCCGGACTCTTCTTATTCTATTACTTTAAAACCCGGATTCTCGAATGAACTATTCACTGAAATATTTTATGTCTGGATAGATTTGAACCAGGATGGTGTGTATAATGATGTTACCGAAAAATTCATTGAAAGTGTTTCCATTGATGGCGCAGCCATTGATCAGACCATCACTATTCCCGGTAATGTTTCAGAAGGGGTCACCAGAATGAAGATTGCAATGAAATATGTCGATCCAATCTATAATCCCTGTGAAGGAGGTTTCTTTGGTGAAATTGAAGAATATTGTATAAATATTTATGATGTTGGTACACCGGAATGTCAGGAAGCTTTTATCGACTATACGGAAACGATTGATAGTCAAAGTGTAATTGTTTCCTGGAACGAGATACAGGATGCTGTATCCTATCGATTGCGCTACCGGGCAAAGGACTCTACACATCTTGCCTGGCAAATAATAACTACCGCGAATACAAATGCTACGCTTAGTAACCTGATCCACTGCGAATTATATGATTTACAGATTCAAACGATTTGTGGATCGGGCATGGGAAGTTTTGGCGAAGTAAATGAAATAAGTGCCTGTCTATTGGTTCATACTGCCGAATTATCCGAACAACAATATGATATTTCCATTTTTCCAAATCCTTTTTCAAACCGATTAAGTGTCTTGCTGAACGCTGACAAAAATCAAATGATTGATCTGGAAATTTATTCTGGTATAGGGCAACTGGTGGATCGAACTCAGTTTGAAGCAATCGCAGGTAACAATCAATTCGATTATCACCTGCGAGATATTTCAGATGGCGTTTATTTTTTAAAACTATCCGTAGACAACAAATTGCTGGATGTTCGAAAAATTATTCGTCAAGCTCCTTGATAAGTAGGCAACTGAAAGAAAAAAGTAGCTCCTCGGTTGGGTTCACTACTTACATGAATAGTTGCATTATGGATTTCGAGAATCTTCTTCACAATAGCTAATCCAAGACCGGCTCCCACTGATTTTTCTTCGTTGTTTTTGGCTTTAAAGTACCTTTCGAAAATATGAGCTTGCTCTTCCGGAGTAATTCCGGGTCCGGTATCCGAAATACTTAATTCCACTCCTTTTTCGGTATCCCTCAATTTTAGCGTAATCATGCCATTATCCGGAGTAAATTTAAGCGCATTATCCATGAGATTCTGAATTACCCTTTCAACCAGGGATAAATCTGCAAATACCATGGGAAGCTCTTCCATGCGGTCCAATTTTAATTCAATCCCGCGTTTTTCACTCAGAATTTTGTATTTCGATAGCACATCCTGAACCAGTTCATACATAAAGAAGGGTTCTTTTTGAGGTTGAATTTGTTTGGCTTCCAGTTTTGAATATTCAAAAAGTTGGGCGACCAGTTTCGAAAGCCTTTCCGAACTGCTAAATACAGTCCCGAGATAGCGCTTTCTTTCTTCTCCCGTCAATGTATCATCTTTCATAAGCATTGTCTCGACATAGCCTTGCATAATCGCCAAAGGTGTACGCAAATCATGCGAAACATTGGCAATCAGTTCTCTACGCAAGCGTTCAACAGATTTGATTTCTTCGATATTGGCATTTATGGTATCCGCCATATCATTAAAAGTATCCGCCAGCAATACTAAATCTCCTTTTTCCTCGTCCGCAATTCGCGCCTCATAGTCTCCCTCTTTGAATCGAACTACCGTTTTAATGATCGATCTCAGGTTTTTAGTTAGTAACCAAATCGCTAAAACCCCAATGAGTAAAGCCCCAAAAAGAGCCAGAAAAAACATATTGGCGCCTAATCTCAACATATAACTCCCGGAAAGTGCCGAAGTCACTTCTGCCTGTTCATCACTCGCAAGAATGATATAAATATAACCTTCGAGCTTACCTTCATTCATAATAGGTGCTGCTGAAAACACATTATTCTTACCGGGGTGGCGTGGATCATCGCCCAGCAAAAAGCACTGACCTTCTTCTTTGATAAACTGCTTAACCGGTTCAAGATTCACCTGCTCCAGAACTACCTTTTTGTATGGGGCTACATAGTTTTTAATTAGTCCTTTCGCATCGAGGAGATAGACCTCAATACTGGGATTCACTACCATCATAGAATGCATGATTTCATTCATTACGGCAGCATCTACGACTCCATCGACCATCAGTGTATCAATTTCTTTAACGGTACTCGCTGCGATGTTTCCATAAAGCTTTTGATTAACCTCCTTCAGATAACGTTCGGCAATGTATCCGGAGATAGCCAGGTATCCCAGTCCCAAGGCAACCAATAAGCCTAGCAGGGCCAAAGAGATTTTGATAAATAGTTTGTTAGAATATTCCATGAAGCAGAATTTATATTTTTAAATATCTTCATTAAAACGATAGCCCACGCCCCAGGTCGTCAGAATAAACTTGGGTTCATTAATGTTTTGCTCAATTTTGCCTCGCAAACGATTGATATGAGAATTGACCGTATGTTCATAACCTTCAAAATCATAGCCCCACACTAAGTTCAAAATTCTCTGCCGACTAAAACTTTTCCCAGGACTAGAGGCCAGAAGCGTCAATAATTCAAACTCTTTAGGGGAAAGTTCTACTCTTTGATCATCAATCGTTACTTTTCGTTTGTCAATATCAATATGCAGTTTATCATAAATCAGCACAGGATTTTTGGGATCGCCCATACTCTCCCGCAAAAGCTTGGTTCTGCGGAATATAGCCTTGACTCTGGCAATAAATTCTCTGACACTAAAAGGCTTGGTCAGATAATCATCTGCCCCGGTTTCCAGGCCCAGTACTTTATCAATTTCTTCTGATTTCGCAGTAAGCATCAAAATCGGTGTCACATTTTTCTGAGCGCGGATTTGCCGGCAAACTTCCATTCCTTCCATTTTAGGGAGCATTACATCTAATATAATCAGATCAAATTGTCCTGTAGTTGCCAGATTTAAACCTGTTTCACCATCGTAGGCACGAGTGATATTACAATCAAGGTCTTTTAGGTGGATTTCGAGTAGATCAACAATATTTACGTCATCTTCGATTACGAGGACTTTCTTCATAGATAACTATGTTTTAATTCAAGAGGTGTTCATTTATTTTCAGCAATTTAGAAAATAAGTATCACAAAGTTATCACATAAAGATTATCAATAGGGGATAATCTCCATTAGTACCGATAATGTTAATTCAAAGACAAGTCTCTCGGGATCAGTACACATTTATCAGATTCACCAGGAAGTACAGATCAGCCCTTTCGGGTATACCGGGAGGACTTCCGGCAATACCATATCCCAATTGATACGGCACAATAAAGATGGCTTCTCCCCCTTCTTTCATTAGTGGAATACCTTCATCCCAACCGGCAATTACTCTCTTACGACCTATCCGGGTTGGATAAGGTTGTGCTTTGGCAAAAGTACCGTCAAATAATTCTCCGTTTTCCAACATTCCCTGATAATGCACTTTTACAAATCCTCCATCTTTTACCTGCTCTCCTGTACCTTCTCTGAGCATGAGGTATTGAAGCCCGGAACCCGTTGAAACGATTTGATCTTTGAGTTTACCGGCTTTATAATCCTTGATAAACGTACGCAGCGAATCCGTGACTGAAAAATGGCGTTTTTTCAAAGCTTGCAGTTTTCTTTCTACTTCGGCACGGGGTTCAATATCAATTACCTTCATATGGTAAGTAAAATAATCATCGTTCTTAATCCCCCTCGGCAGCTTCTCAGGCGGGAAAGTATCCAGATATTGATAAAGCGTCATACTATCTCCGGGAGACATTAAAAAGAGCGCATCATAAGTTGGTGGTGGCGGATTGGCAACAGAGTCTTTGGGACTGAGTACATCTGCTCTTGGCTCTAGCAACAGGTAAGTTGATTGTAGTAAAGTGGTATCATTTTTATAAACAATCTTATGATATTTCACTCGATCTCCTACAATAGCTCTTTGAGTATTATTTTTAATATGATGAACATATTTATAGCCCGTAGGAGTCCTTCCTTTCACATCTGTTTCCATCTTGGCATTTGTATCATCGGACTTTATGACGGTACCGGATGCATCATTATCTGTGGCAGCCGGTTTTTCACAGGCAAGGAATGAAAACAAGGTCAGTACCAATAGGAGAAAAGAATTATAATTCATTGATAAAAGTTTTTGAAAACCAAATGGTCGTACTTAGGCGGAAATCATTTCTTTATACTGAGGCAGGATTTGTTTCAATTTATTGATGGTGCCCTTTAAAGTTGAATAGGAAGAACCCCCGGAAGCATTTTTATGCCCTCCACCTTTGAAATGCTTTTGAGCAATTTCCTGAACCGAAATATTCCCCTTGGACCGCAAGGAAAGTTTTACAATAGTAGGTTGTTCCGTGATAAAAGCAGCGATTTTAATATCTTTTAATTTCAAGAGATAATTGACAATCCCCTCCGTGTCTCCACGCTGGATATCAAACTGTTCGTAATCATTTCGATTCAGCCAGATAATCCCCGTTTTGTACTCCGGAATGATTTCCATTCGGTTTTTCAAACAATGACCCAACAGACGAAGGTGTTTTTCTTCCAGACTGTTAAAAATAAGATCATTCAATTTGTAATCGTCCACTCCCAATTCCAGTAGATGGGAAACGATCTTGAATAATTTGGGAGAAGTGCTATACTTAAAAGAACCGGTATCCGTCAGGATGCCTGTAAAGATACATTCTGCAATCGTTACATTTATCTTATCCCTATCCCCCATCATCGCAATGAAATCGTAAATCAATTCACAAGTAGAACTGGCGGAAGGTTCGGAAATCTGGAAATCAGCCTGAATATCGGGAAACAAATGATGATCGATCATTACAATTTGTGTATCCTTTAAGGTAGCAATAACCTCTCCCAGTTTATCTATACGATCAAGTGAATTGTAATCCAGACAAAAGATGATATCGGCTTTTTGCACCAGTTCCTCAGATCGTTCGGGCTCTATATCGTAAATGGTAATTTTTTCGGCATCTGACATCCAGGCAACAAAGTCGGGGTATTCCGAAGGGAAAATCACTCTGACAGTATGCCCAAATTCATTGAGATAGTGGTACATGGCAAGCGAAGAACCTATTGCATCTCCATCAGGATTCCGATGCGAAGTGATCACGATATCCTTTGGAATTGAGAGCAAAGATTTTAATTGAGCTATATTTTCCATGTTCTAATAAGATAGGATTGCGAAATTGCTACTTTTTAAGGATTAAACCAAAAAAAAAGTCCTCAGGTTTTGTAAGTTGAATTAACTTTAATAGTTTCGCATCACTATTTTCAATATTAATAATAATCTAATATTTAATAGTGCTTCCTGATCCTCCTATTACAATGATTAAGCCACAAGGTCAGGAACCCAAAATGAAAACAAACATTATTCAGGAGGGTAACAAATTATAATCCCTTATTATTCACTTATTCGCTATTCGACTTTCTTTCCGGAAAGGCGAATAGCGAAAGTTGAATCACTCTTTTCTACTCAAATTCTACAATAGTCACACCGTCTCCCCCATCGTTAGACTCCGGGTGGCGAATGTCTTTTATCCCTTTATATTCTTTTAGCTTTTGCCGGACGGCCGTTCGCAGTATTCCATCTCCTTTTCCGTGTACTACCCTGATTTGGTTTACACTGGAGATCAGGGCTTTGTCAACGAAATCTTCAAATATTTTGATAGCCTCTTCTTTTCTCAATCCACGCAAATCTATTTTGGATTCAAATTTTGCACTGGAACTTACTATATCGGTCTGAACACTTTTGGTTGATCTTATATCAATCGGTTCATTGGCATGAACCAGATCCTTTACATTGGCGGTCATCTTCATTAGTCCCATCAAGACGATAGCTTTACCTTTTTCGATAGCATCTACCTTCCCGGAAGCACCTCCCGTACGCAATCGTACAAAATCCCCTACCTCAATAGGTTTTTTCTCTTTCGTGGCAGCTGCCGAATCTTCTTTGTAGTAAACATCGTGCTTCAAACCGCTAACGTCTTCACTGAGCTGTTTTTTCTCTTCCCGAACTCTGGAAGCCAGTTCTTTAGCTTTTTCGAGATTCTTCTCTTCGCGAATTTCGCGAATCAATTTTTCCATATCCCGGTTATCCTGCGCCACCTGCTGCAAAGACTGTTCTTTAGATTCCAGCTTAAATTTCTTGCGTTTGTACTCCAGGTCTTTATGCAGGTTGTCGTAATTCTTAATAAGTCTCTGCAAATCTTTTTCCCGGGCCGCTAAATTAGCAAGCTTTTCTTCCAACTCTTTTTTTTCACGTTGCAAATCAATCAAAAGCTCATCCACCGCTTTTTCATTTTTACCACTCTTATGCTTGGCATAATTGAGAATTTTCCTGGAAAGGCCACTTTTTTGTGCAATTTCAAAAGCATAACTACTCCCCGGGCGGCCAACTTTCATTTGATAGGTAGGCGATAAGGTTTCCTGATTAAAAGTCATCGAACCATTGACGATACCTTTGGTTTTAAAGGCCATCATTTTCAGATTCGAATAATGCGTAGTAATAACACCAAAGACCTTTTTAAAATTGAGTTCACGCAAGATGGACTCTGCAATAGCCCCTCCTATTTTAGGATCGGTTCCCGAACCGAATTCATCAATCAATATCATCGTTTTTTCATCCGACTGATCCAGGAACAACTTCATATTTTGCAGACGAGAGCTGTAGGTAGACAAATCATCTTCAAGAGATTGCTGATCTCCGATATCGGCAAAGATTTTATCAAAAATTCCGATTTCTGAAATTGGATCACAGGGAATCAACATTCCAGCCTGAATCATTAATTGTTGCAGGCCAATGGTTTTCATTGTAATCGATTTACCGCCGGCATTCGGCCCACTTAGTACCAGTATTCTATTGCTGCCCTGTAAGCTTAAATCAAAGGGGACCGTCACTTTGCCCTGGGACTGATTCTTTAAAAAAAGTAATGGATGGAATGCTCTGATAAAACCAAAATGAGGGTAATTTTTCAACTTAGGCATATTGGCATTCATTCGATAAGCTAGTTTGCCTTTTGATTGTATGACATCAAAATCGGCTATTAATTCCCGATAAGTCAAGAGATGATGGGCATAGGGTCGAATAGCGGCACTCAAAGCCTTCAGGATACGATAAATCTCTCTCTTTTCTTCCTGCTCCAGATCAAAAATATCATTATTGATATCAATAATTCCTTCCGGTTCGATGAATGCAGTTTTTCCCGTTGAGGATTCATCGTGAATAATTCCGCGGATTTTGCGTTTATGCTCGGATGGTACGGTCAATACCCGGCGTCCGTTTCTAAAACTTTCCACCGTATCGGCGAGCCAGCCTTTTTGCTTGTACAAATTGATCAGTGTTCTAAATTTGCGGTCCAGCTCTTTATGCTTGGAATTCAGTTTTCTTCTAATGATTTGCAATTCCGGTGAGGCATTCGGCTTAACATTCCCCTCTTCATCAATTACCCGGTTTATCTCGGCAATCAGGGTTTTGTCAAACTCCAGATATGCGATGAGTGCAAACAGGTTAGGATAGGCTTCTTTTCGGGTTTTAGTAAAGAAATCGATAATCTTTTTGAGAATATTCAGAATTCGACTTATTCTTTGAACAGCTTCAATTGATAAAACATAATCCTCAATTTCCAGCATTCTGACATCCTCGGAAATCTCCGGATAAGGTTCTACGGGAAAGTGATCACTTTCCAAAATCGTCAATTTATACTCATTTACATTAAGCAGTCTGGCTTTAATCGGATCCACCTCGGTCTCAATCGCAAGATTTTGTATTTTTTCTTTACCGAACGCTCCCAGGCACTCTGCTTCGAGCAACTCAAGTACTTTATCAAATTCCAGCTTTTCGTATAAATCTTTAGGCGCTAAAATCATTTCTTCTACTTTTGCGCAATTTGCAAATTTTCATATTAAGAAACAATGCAATCAGAGAATCGTTCCATCGGAAGGTAAATAGATGTATATCTACCTAGTCGATCAGACCTTCAGCCAAAAGGCTTTGGAAAGAGATATAAAATTTTATAAATGATACAGAGGGATTTCCTAACTTCGCAATAAAAAAAGTGGCAGGGAATACTTTTGGACAAATATTCAGAATTACTACTTTCGGTGAATCACATGGAATAGGTTTGGGAGTGGTGATTGATGGCTGCCCGGCGGGCATTTCCATAGATAAAGAATTTATTCAAATGGAAATGGATAGAAGACGTCCCGGTCAGTCCAATATCGTAACTCAGCGTAAGGAAGGAGATGAAATCCAAATTCTTTCGGGTGTCTTTGAAGGGAAAAGCACCGGCACCCCCATTTCACTGCTCGTCTTTAATAAAGATGCAAAATCAAAGGATTACAGTCATATCGCAACAAAGTTCCGTCCTTCGCATGCCGATTTCACTTTTGAGGAAAAATATGGTCTACGCGACTATCGAGGCGGCGGCAGGTCCTCCGCCCGGGAAACTGCCGCCCGTGTAGCTGCAGGTGCAATCGCCAAATTGTTTCTCAGGGAGCAGGGCATCCAGATTCAGGCCTTCGTCAGTCAGGTAGGTGCAATCAAACTAGAAAAGAATTATCAGGAACTTGATCTTGCAGAAACCGAGCGCAATATCGTCCGTTGTCCCGATCCGGAGAAAGCCGGAGCTATGATTGAATTAATCAAGAAAATCAGAAAAGGAGGGGATACTATCGGTGGTGTTGTACAATGCATTGTTGCAGGATGTCCAACAGGACTGGGTGAGCCCGTTTTCGATAAATTGCACGCCGATTTAGCCAAGGCTGTTTTAAGTATCAATGCCTGCAAGGGTTTTGAATACGGAAGTGGCTTCGACGGAGTTATGATGAAAGGCTCCGAACATAATGATGCTTTTTATAATGCTGATGGTTCTATCCAAACCCGTACCAATTATTCCGGAGGGATTCAGGGAGGAATTTCCAACGGGATGGATATCTACTTTCGGGCCGCATTCAAGCCAGTTGCAACCATTGTAGCTGCTCAGGAATCCGTTGATCAAACGGGAGCCAGCGTGGAAGTTGTCGGTAAAGGTCGACATGATCCCTGTGTCGTTCCCAGAGCAGTACCCATTGTAGAAGCCATGACGGCTTTAGTCATAATCGATCATTTACTAAGACAACGAAGCGCAAGGAAATAATGTAAAAATCTTTGTCCCTGGCTATAAAATTTAAACAATGAACAGAATACTGGTTTTTCTTTTTAGCGGATTATTTATCTGTCTTATTTTTTCTGATTGCAAAAATAACAAAGCAGTACAGATTGATTTAGACAAAACGTATCGGATTGGATTTTATAATGTTGAAAATTTATTCGATACACTGGATAATCCGGATAAATTCGATGATGATTTTACTCCGACGGGAAAGCTGGAATGGAATACCGACCGATATATAAAAAAGCTCCATGCTCTGGATAAAGTAGTCGCAGGCATGGATTACCCTACCCTGCTCGGGCTTTGCGAAGTAGAAAACGAAGCTGTATTAAAAGATTTTATCCTTAAAACCGGCTTGTCCAAGCACGATTACGGCATTGTGCATTATGAATCGCCTGATAAACGGGGAATTGATTGTGCCTTGCTCTACCAAAAAAAGTTTTTTAAGGTTTTGACAAGCAATAAGATCAGAATTGATTTTTCCAAAGAAATCGAAGAAAATTATACCTCCCGGGACATTGTTTATATAAAAGGCCTGTTCCTTAATACCTTTACGTTTCATGTTTTTGTTAATCATTGGCCCTCACGTCGCGGAGGTTTAAAAAACAGCGAACCCAAGCGTTTACATGTAGCTAAATATCTTAAAAAGGCTACCGATAAAATCTTTGTTGAGGATCCAAATGCCAACATTGTCATCATTGGTGATATGAATGATGAGCCTGCCAATAACAGCATACTTAATACTTTAGGCGCAGGTGCTTTACCCGATCATCCAGCCACGGCCAGATTATATAACTGCATGGCTAAACTGGATCAGCAAAATAAAGGAACTTATAATTATCGGGGCAACTGGAATCTTCTGGATAATATTATTAGCTCTTCAAACCTCCTTGATCCGAAATCAAGGATTAATGTAATGAAGCCTACGATTTTTCGGGAAAGCTGGATGATGTACAAAAATCCGAAATATGGAGAAACGCCCAATCGGACTTATGGTGGCCCAAACTATTACGGTGGATACAGTGATCATCTTCCAGTTTACATAGACCTGAGAATCAAGCCTTAATACTTGACTAGCCATTTTCCTTAAGGTTTTTGGCGCTTCTTCTCATTCCTTCGAGGAATTCGCTAAAGCTGTCGAATTCTCTCCGAACGGAGATACCCGCTCCGAATTTATCCCTCCGTCCCTGGATCGTTTGATCAGAAACGCGATACATTCTTAATTTTAACCTTCGGTTTTTAGTAATAAAATATTCCAGAATAATATCACCGGTAAAGTACTGACCTCCCTGATCAACATAACTCCCTCCAATGTCAACTGTAAAACGATCATTGAAAAGATCAAACCTTGTCCCCAGCTCTATTTCGGTTCCATAAATTTGAACATTGGGATTGAGTACATCTTCTTCGGCCTGATAAATATTATAATTGACTTTAAAATCAACGCCCGATATAAAATCGACATCGACGAAAATATCCGACAATATTTCGGTCAGGTAGATAGATAGTTGATTCGTCAGTAATTCGCTCACGGTATTATTTAATCCACCGATGAGTCCCTGTCCCTGAACGCCGCTATTTTGATTTGGGAGGAATCCACCAAGCACCATTAAACCAAAGACTTGCCGGTTAAGTTCATTCTGATCCTGGCTAATGAGGCGCAGTTTATTATCTGTATAATTTTGAAGTTCTCCTCCATTGAGATTCGGAAAATCGATGTCAAAATTAATTTCGGGCTGCAGCATGGGACCTTTTAAAAGCATTTTTAATTCTACTTTGGTAGGTGAACGAGCCTCGCTTTTGATATTATCATTATTCAAATACTCTTCGATGAAATTATACGGCGATGTAGTCAGACCGGCATATTCTGCCTCCAGATCAAGTGTTGCTCCAAAGGGATCACCACTCCAGCTAATCATCCCTCCCTGCTTTACGATAAACGGTTTATTAACCACATTCAACAGGGTAAACAGGTATTCCCCTTTTTCGATTTCATAATCCCCGTACATATTAATGTCTCCGTTTCTTCTTACCTGCATCTGGATATTACCTCTCCCCCTTCCTTTTACAATATCTCCAGCTCTTTCATCGAAGATCAGCCAAACTTCCGCCTCGGGCGTTACTTCGAGATTCATATCAATCTCTACTCCTCTTAAATCCTTTCTTCCCTTCGGTTCTTCCTCGGCAACGGAATCTCTTTTTACAAATTTTATAAAACTGACTTCGGAGGCATCCTGTTCATAATTGATAGGAATATTGAGCTTACTACCTTTGCCGGTAACCGCATTGACATCGATGTCGGTTTTTTGAAAAGAACCGGTAAACGTCACATCTCCTTTACCTATGCCATAGCCATAATAGAGGTCATTATCAGCTTTATCCGTATCAAGAAACAGAAATTGTTCGGATTTCATATTTACATCCAGACGTAAATCTTTCAAATTCGTATGCCGTATCCCTCCGGTAATAGTTGCTGTATTCCCGAGGGAATCATAGATCACATTATCACTGGCATCAAAAAGGAATTGATCATTGATTTTCAGGTTTCCGGCCGGAGCCGTATAACGGGTTTGCAAATAATCAATGGTGACCCCCAAATCACGAACGAATGCCTCTCCGAGGATTTTTGGCCTTTTGGCCTTTCCATAGAGCCGAACTTTGCTATCCATCGTACCTACAGTATTGGATATTCCGTTGGGTATGAAATATTCGAGGATGTCAAGCGGATATTTCTCAAGTGTGAAATCAAAATCGAAATCCTTGTTTTGCTGAGATCGTCTCTGTTTCTTTATAGCCGTAATGATTCCTTCTCCATTTAATCTCCGATCCCCTCTGTCAATATTGATATACGCCTGAATATCATCTTTTAACGAACGCATAGCTGCATCCAGACGTAACTCACCAAAATAATCTCCATTGATATGCATGGAATCGGAAATGGCTGTAGCATATATATTTTCCAGTTTATAAATATCTCCTGCTTCCAGCAAGACTACGAACCTTCCGCCGAAGTCCAGTTTATCATAGTCCCACCAATCATCAATAATGGAAAGATCAAAATTTTCCAGAGCAACCGTTAAACCTGTATCTTCCACACTTTCCAGAACAATGCGTTTTTCAAAGTTTTGCAGGTCAAAATTCTGCGTTTCAACAAAGCCTTTTCCAAAACGGATATAGTTATCTTCCAAAATGTTCCACTGATCTTTTAGAATGATCAGATTGGATGGTAAAAATTGTACCTGAAAATAATCTTCCTCGTAAAGAAACAGCTTGCCACGCAAGTTTAAATCATCAAAAACACTCGTAAAATTCGTAGAGTTAATTTCGAAATGAAAAGAATCCCTTTCCAGTCGCCCATCCAGGAGCAGTGGTTCAAAATGCTGCTTATTATTAATAGTTGTATGGTAAATATCCAGCAGAATCTTACTTTTATCCCGAATCCCTTCATAACTTAAAAGGATATCATCAAATTTTATATTGCCGTATTGGAAAACCGGAACTTCTGCCCTCAGCTTCACCGAATCCAGCATATTATCCATCCGGCCTTCTACATAGGCATAGCGAATGGTATCCAATTTAGGATCGATTAAATCCAGTAAGTTTTTAGAATTGGGAATAACCAATTTAAAATCAAAATGGCTATCCTTTAGCTCTTTATCTTTTGCCTTGATATTGAATTTCTCAGAAAATTCCGGAAAATTACGCACCAGGTATTGCCCAAATAAGGAAGGTACTTCCTGAACATCAAAAAGTCCGTCCATCTTCAAATTCAACACATCGGAATCAATTGTAAGAGATTTGGTTTGATCCGGTTTTTTGGTTAGTTCAGTAACAAGTGTATCCACAAAAAAAGTATCGATTTCATTGATCACCTGAAAATCATAAAATGATCCTTTTCCTTCAATATCAGAAATTTTGAAATTGATAAAATCCAGTTCGACATCACCAGATAAAACTAGTGGTTGCTTTGAAAAATTTAATGCCAGCAAATCAAAGCGATTAATACTTGCATCGAAATCAAAGCTTGGAATGCTATCTTCAAAATCGATCGCTCCATTGAAGATAAAATCGAAATTTTTATCTTTCGAAACCAATTCCCCATCAAAAAGGTTTTTGGTCAGTTTCCCGTCGAGGGTTACATTATCGTATGTATATCCTTTAAACGCAAATTCTTCGATCTTACCAGCTAGGGTGGCATTAACTGTTTCCAGAGTCAGACCCAAGCCTTCTTTAACTTCAGAAACGAAAGAAATTTCTCCAAAATCATTATTTCCCGACCAGCTTCCAAGATCAAAGTCGATCAGAGAAAGCTTACCTTTGTACTCCGCCAGCGCTCTTCCCTGTTTTAGGTTCATATGCATGTCAAGCTCTGCTCTGCCTAAATCTGTAGAAAGTTTTCCGAAGGCCACAAAGTCATTGAAAAAGCCATCGAAGCGTCCGCTAAAATCAAAAACACCAAGCTTATCAAAATTGGGCGGAGCATTAAATTCCGGCACCAAGAGCCTGAGTGTACTGAAATTACTACGAAAACGATCCAGTTTAAGCGCCAGAAATTCCTCCCCTCTAACGGATAGATCACGGGTGCTGAAGTTCCCTTGCAGAATAGTATTTCCATTGATTTGCAGATAGAGATTCCTTCCTCGCAGTTTATTTACAGAGCCCCTTACCAAACCATCTATTTTGACAATCTCGTCTTTGTTTTGTTTAAAAAACCGGTTCCGCTTCAATTTCGGTGCAAAGACCATAATATCGCGGATGGCAATTTCGGCGTTTTTAAACTTGCCTACCATTCTTACTTTATTATTAAAGTCTTTGAAATCAGAAAAGGACCGGTATTGCATCACCAGGGTATCTCCGATATTGCTATTCGGCGTGATTAACTTCATATTATTCAAGCGTAGCAATTCATCCGAAACCGTTGCATCCTTGGCGGATAATTGGTTGAGCACAAAACCACTTTTTTCTTCAAAAGAAATATTATTGACCTGGCCGGTATATACATCTTCAAGATACTGGAAACTGTCAATATCAATATTAATATCAAAAACGGATAGATGATTATAATCCAATTCGTCATCCGGTCTGGTTCGCACCGGCGATCTTCTCATTTGATCATACTCAAACTTCCCGTCAATCATAGCAAAATATCCTACTTTTGCGAGGAAGGGCTCAGGCATTTCAGAAGAGTCGAGACGAATCGAATCTTCAATGGCCGGTTTAATCTCAACAGCAACAGGAAGCGTTTCTGGTGGCCGGGAAACCGGGAATTTAAGCTTTTCAATAACCCTGACAACCGGCTTTTCGAGGATTACACTTTTTACACCAATAAAATTGTTAGCCAGGTCCAGATGATCCAGCAAGATTTCACCATTTCCTATATAAAAAGACAGGAGCTGACCTTTTACATTATCATCCTGGTTAAATTGTACATCAGAAAGATGGACTCCATTAACATCAAATTCAAACGGATTGGACTTCTTTTTCTTCGTTCCACTCTTGGGTTTATCATTTTTAAAAAACTCCTGCAAAAATTTCAAGCGGTTGTACTGCTCGGCAGAGTCGCGAAGAATATTAATCCTGGCGGTCGTTAAATAAAGATGGTCAACCTCTAATTCTCTGTTAAGTAATTTTATTAAATTGGTATTGAATTCGGCTTTTAGTTCTTTACTATACAGGATAGTATCTCCTTGCTGATCTTCCATATAGAATTCTTCTAAAACCAGTTTATTGAAAAATTCTATGTTTACGCGTTTGATCGAAACTTCTGTATTCAGTTTTTCGGAGAGATTAGTGGTAACCCAGTTTGCAAGCGCATTCTGAACAGCTTCAAATTGAAGAGCAGTCCAAACGATGAACAACAACAGGATGATAAAGAAAAGCAGCCTTTTGAAAAACCCAAAAATGAATCTGAGTATTCGGCGTCTTCTCAACCTCCTAAGAAACTGTTCAAAGACTACAGGATTCTCTCCCATTTTAAATTTTGTATCGTTAGAAATGAAAAAGCTATGCGGTTCATTTACTATACGAGCATAGCATACACTCGATCATAAAAGATTAAACACACTCTTAAAACTGTAAATGTATTGAATTTCATCCGGTTAAGCCCTGTTTTAACGTATTATTAAGACCGTTCCAGGACAAATTTTAATGCTCTGCGTTCCGACCAGTAATATCCTCTTTCATCTACTCTAATAAAACCGACATGTCCACCTTTATCAGGCACTTCAAGATAAAAGTTGTTGTAGGATTCAGCCTCCATAAGCGGGTAGCATTCTTCACTTAAAAAGGAATCATCTCTGGCATTCACCAATAACGTTGGTATATTGATATTCTGGATAAACTGTTTACTGCTGGAGCGCGTCCAATAATCAACAGCACTGGAAAAGCCGTGTACCGGAGCGGTAAAGCACTCATCGAAGTCAAAGAAGGTTTTAGCTTTATAAACAGTGGAAAGGTCTACAAGATTTTTTAGTATATCTTCTCTTTCTTTAATTTTTTCTTTTAAAGAAGTCATAAAGCGGCCCATATAAACAGAATTGTGCCATTTAGCCAGTTCCATACTGGCACTTTGCAGATGAATAGGTACCGAAAAAGCGACTGCAGCCCGAACCAGCGGATTAAGCTGGGCTCCTCTTTCCCCAACGTATTTCAAAGTAACATTACCTCCAAGACTGAAACCAATAATGGCAACTTTTTGGTAGTGGCCTTCACTGGCGAGAAACTCAATAAGGCTGTGTAGGTCCTCGGTAGCACCACTGTGGTAAGTTTGAGCTTTCCGATTAGGTTCACCACTACATCCTCTAAAATTCAAAGCAATGGCATCCCATCCATTTTCATTGAAAATTCTGACAATCCCCTTAATATAGGGTCGGTCCGCATTCCCCTCCAATCCATGCAATACAATTACTGCATTTTCAGAACCCCTTTTCGAATAATCCAGATCGATGAAGTCACCATCGGGTAATTCCAACCGGGTCCTTTCATACATAACTCCTAAAACCCTTCTAAACAAAGAAGGGTAAATCGTTTGCAAATGACGATTACTAAAATAAAACGGTGCTTTAAAGGTAGATTTTTTAACTAAAGGCATGCTTGTTCATCTGATTCATAGATTCGACTTCATTTAAAAAACAGTTTTAAAACAACTTTTCAGACTCCCTGGTTCGGGATATCCATAAATCAGCCGTAAAATCAAAGTGTTATAGAACGAATTTTGAGTAATCCCTTTTCCAGTTTAAATCTTCTTTTGAGATTAGTAAGTATTAGTCCTGCTTCTTTTTTGTTGTCGAATAAAAAGTCGATAAATATAATAAATTCCATATCATTCTCATTTAAACAACCTGTCCAGAGACAGTTTGCATTAATCCCCTGCTTTTTCAATCGAATTAATTGTTTTCGGGCTTCATTTACATCACTATAAGTTTTTTCCTGTAAAAGATATTTCGTTCCACTATAATTAAAAAAGCGCTCGCAATCATAGGATAAAAACTTGTTTTCCATGGAAGCGATATAAATCTCCGCATATTGTTCCCCATAATCTTCAAAATATTCAGCCATAATGGAATCCCAGTCTTTTTCACTTAAATCAGTCGGCAATTCTTCCTTTACATTTTCCAGATAAGGTTGAACCGGTTTTTTATCCCGGTCTACATAGGCTGAATCGACGATAAAATCCGAAGTTTCCGGTTTGGCTTTCTTTGTTTTTTCAGTCAGCTGTTTTTCGTATTCTTTTTCATTCACATAGGAAACAGGAGCATTTTGTGCTTCTTTATAAAAAATACCGGCAAGGATCAATAGGGCAATAAGCCCAAGAAATATTTGTGAAGTATATGTTCGCTGATAACGAAATACCGAAGTATCCGAACGTTTTCCACTAATTGAGGCAAGTATTTTATTCCACCAGGTTTTTATCCTTTCCGTTTTGGAAGCTATCAAATATTCATCTCGATTGTAAAACGCTTTATTTTTGCGGGATTTGCCAAAGATTTCCTGTCGGGAAGGTGTAATAATGATCCGGGCGATTTCCTGTTGGTCCACCGAAATAAGACCAAAGCCGTTTCTGACACATTGATTTTTTAGTTCCTCGTAGTACTTATCCGTGCTTTCATCAAAAACATCATCAGCTATGGCAATCCATTGTTCATCTGCATGGTATTTTTTAAACTGTTCGACTGCGTATATATAGCGATACCTTTGCAGACTCGCAATCATTGTTTCAATGAAATAAAAGCCAATAATAATAATCAGAGCCAGTACGGATAAGGTGATTAACCATCCGTTTTTGTTGATCGTTATCCAGGAATAATAATGACTTAGAGAGAAAAAAACGACGGCGAGAATAGAGGACCAGACCAGGCTATCCCAGAATAATAGTTTTTTTTGTTTTTTATAAAAAACCTCTTCTTTGGTTTCATAGGAAGTAGCTTCCAAAGTAGAAAGGAAAGGGTTTCCATCTTCGTTGATGAAAGTGAAAAGGCAATCCGTAATAATCCCATCTTTTGTCTCCTGATCTGTAGAAGTGATGGTATTACCTGTTCTGGGGCGGTATTTATAATAATCCTTTAAAAAACGGATGCCCGCTTTCTTAATTGCATCTTCATCTATGTGTCTCAACGCGATAGATAATTTGTTTTTATAAAGATAGGGAATTGTAGCATAATTTACTCATTTTCAACTGCCTGCCAAATTTTAATGGTCTCTTTTGCTTCTTTCACGTCATGTACCCGCAATATTTTGGCCCCTTGCTGTAATGCTATTATTTGTGTTGCTATAGTTCCGTTCAAAGCGTTTTTAGCACTGGTATTCAGGGTTTTGTAAATAAAAGACTTGCGGGACAATCCAGCCAGAATAAGACAATCCAATATCTGAAAAGCATCCAGGTATTTTAATAAACGAAAATTATGATGGATTTCTTTTCCAAAACCAAAGCCAGGGTCAATAATGAGATCTTTAAGCCCCAATGCTCTCAGTTCACCTATTTTCCGAATAAAAAAATCAGTAATTTCAAGAATAATATCTTCGTAGTGAGGTTTTTCCTGCATCGACTGAGGGGTCCCCTGCATATGCATTAATATATAAGGGCAATCCAAAGCCGCTACAGTGCTAAACATTGAGTCATCAATACTTCCGGCAGAAATGTCATTAACCATTCTTGCACCCATTTTAACTGAATCTGCAGCCACCTTGCTTCTGACTGTATCTACAGAAATTATCGTTTCGGGAAAATGCTTTAAAATCAATTCGATTACCGGTAAAACTCTACTTCTCTCCGTCTCTACATCAATCAGTTTTGCCCCAGGGCGCGAGGACATTCCCCCTATATCCAGAATTTCAGCTCCTTCGGAAAGCATTTTTTCAACTTGTCTAAGGATTGTGTCCGAATGATCATAACGTCCTCCATCGTAAAAAGAATCGGGCGTAATATTCAGGATTCCCATGACAATGGGAGTTGTCAAATCAAGTAGTTTACCTTTGCAATTGAGTGTTGTCGGAGGTTGAAGCATCTAAAGGCTATAATTTGCGCCAAAAATAGGATATTTTATTGACGAATCCCCCTTTAAGACAAAAAAGAAAGCCGTATCACTTCTTAGAAAAGATACGGCTTTTTGTCACAGAAAACTAACTATCACCTATGAGAAATTTTGAACATTACAATAAAGAATTGCAAAGTCAAAGCAAAAACGCTGGCCATCAATTTTACGCTGCCTTGATAATGAGAAAAGTTTCATAAAAATTAAATTTTATAATATTTTACATTTTAGCTATGTATGTAGAAAGCTGAATATCAATTTTTTACATTAAATTTGAAGTAAGAAAACCGGATTAAATTTAAAGTGACATTTTACCCAAAAGACGTCATAGTAATAAAGTTGATTAATTCAATAATTGAAAACAGATTCGCATGACGAATAATCCCCTAAGAAGATCAGGTATTGGTCTTGGAAAACTGATGTTTTATACGTTAGTGATATGCGCTGCCGGTGTAATCATCTATAATTATTATAAAAACAATGTTGCTGATTACACTTTTATTCCGGAAGAAATGCAGGTTACCTATGTGCCTTCGAATTTTGAGTTTGACACAGATGACGAAAACGTATTAGCTGTTATTAATAATCCACATCGATACCATCGCGAGTTCGATGAACTGGTATATGATTTCAATTTATCCCTAATCTACCATGTCGCCAATCGAATGGATTTCCCTGATAGCCTGAAATCACAACTTGAGACCGAATATCAAAAACATCATCCATATCTGAAACAGCTATACTTCACAGATTTTACAAATATTAGAGATACTTCTGCAAATTTATATGAAGACTGGTATGAAAACGGCAATATGAGCGCCGTTGAAGCCCTGAATGAAGTTGGTTCAAAATATACCTGCTTTTTGGTGAACCATGTTATCACGACCCTGCTTAAAGTGGATAATGGAACAATAACTGCAAAAGGTCGCAAAATAGATACGCCTTGCGGTATAGCAATGACCGAAGGATTAAGGCCTCTTATCAAAAGATTACAGGATAAAGCAGCTATTGAGGATTTTGCCCGATCCAAAGGACTTTTAGAACAAAGAGTTGAAAAAACGATTGCAGAGCTGGGAACCTATGAAATTCGGGATAAAAAAGGTATCAATAAACAGCTTCAAACCAAAGTTTGGGGTTTTGAGGTTTCCTCAACGGATATTGAAGTCTCTGCAATCAGTATATTAAAAGTAGGCTTCAAACTGGATCAGTTTTTTGATATGAAGCTCAATAGCAAAAACAAAACACTGGTTGTAACAATGCCTGAACCTACGGTACTATCACATGAAGTTTATCCCAAAATTGAAAAACTGGACATTGGCTGGTTAAGAGAAGTCGCTAATTCTGATTTGAATGCCAATTTTAATATACTCCGCAGGGAGTTCAGAAGAGAGGCTTTTACCGAGGAAGTAGCTCTAAAATCCAAGCAACAGGCGATGGAAATTATGGATATGATTCTCAAACCGGCTCTGGCCAATATGAAAACCGAATACAAATTGGTTGTCAAATTTAAAAATGTTAATCCTGTCCGGGAAGCTATCGAAAATATAGATGATTCCTTTTCCAAAGAAAAAGCCGAAATCCCCTTTTAGAGAATTTCGGCTTTTTAAAACTACTACTCATAAAATAAAAGCTTAAAAATAGCCTTTTATTTTACAAATGATAAAACTTGTGATTGACCACCTTTTTCATCGATAATGTAGTAGAAATAGAGCCCTTCGTGCAGAGCACTCACATCCAAATCTAATTGACCATTATAGCGATCAAGAACGGCAGATTGTACCAATACGCCCAGGGTATTAAAAACCTGTAATTGAGCATTTTCTGCATCGTGCTGATAAGGAATAGTGATAATATCTTTAGCAGGATTAGGGAAAGCGGCTCCTACTTCATGTACAATTTCTTTGGTACTAACCGGAGTACAAGCAGCAATTTTCACGTTTAAAGTAGCACTATTAGCCGGATCATTCCGATCATAAAAAACTACATTCCATGAAGAACCTACTTCTCCAACCGGAATAGGTGAAAACTTCAAAGCATCAGAAGGTGTATCTGGTTCCAATACCAAGATCGGGTCGCCCCCATCATCTCCCCAAACTGTTTCTTCATCCGTTGGGAAAAAACACAGGGTTCCAATACAAATTTGAATTTTAGTAATGTCTCCTTCCTCGTAGCATTCTACTTCAAGTCTAACAGCTACTTCGACATTTTCGGAATCGGTATTAGTTATTAATACATCACCGTATTCAAGATATCCATCCAGTTCTAATTGAACTTCTTCCTCACTTAGCTGTAATCCCTGTCCATAAGAAAACGTAAATAAGGCTAAAAACAAAAAGCTTAAATAAAATTTCATGAGTCTTTAATTTTTTGTAAAATTAAAAAAAATTACTGATGTCTAAAAGAAAATTCGTTTTAAACATCAGGCTTATAATAGAGGGAAACAGGCAGCATCTTCTCGAAGAAGATACGGCCTGTCAACTAACAATATAATTCCAATTAGTCTACTTTTGTAATTTTCTTAGAAACATACTTGTTATCAACCTGGATATGCATGAAGTACATTCCAGTAACAAGATTGCTCATATCATACTCAAGGTTAAATGTACCAGACAGAGTACCATAGTTATTATAAGAAACTTGCTGACCAACAGCATTCATCAAAGTAACTTTCACTTCATTTGCTTCATCTAGAGACATAGAGATGTAAGCAATATCTTTAACCGGATTCGGATTGATTTCAGCTAAATTACTATCATAAATATTCTCCGTACTTACTGGTGCTACAAACAAGCCATTGTTTACCGCATCATCAATACTTGAATAGGTTGAATTTACGATTTCACCATCGCTGTTAATCAATGCACCAACAATGTGCATATTATCCATTACAAATTCAGCTGGAATGGTATAGGTATCAAAAACATAGCCTTTGATCTCTCCAATCGTATGTGCTCCAACAATAGTATCTCCAACACCTGGGAAACCACCAATCAATGCTCTTCCTACGTGGTCATAAACCATCAATTCTGGTGGTACTGCACTTGGCAATAATTCATATCCACCCATTGGTCCGAATCCACCGCCGCTATAAGCGTTAATTTGAGCCCAATCATTAGTTGTTCCGGTCAAACCGTCTTCAGTAAGGATAATTGCAAGACTATAATCTTCTGTTACATCTTCCAGGAATTCTAATCCAATAGAAGTTGTTAGGTCATTACCATCTAGAGATGCTCCAATTTCTATAGTTGCAGGTGGTGCTACTTGCATTTCCGCAATACTTGGATCAACGATTTCATCTGGATCAAGTATTGACTCTCTCTGATAAACTACAGAAGGGAATCCCGGGAAATTAGGAAAATCGGTAATTGCATCATCGTATTCTTCAAATGCCATTGGATCAGCGTTGTGTACGGCTATACCTACAAAGTGCTTTCCAAATCTTTTAGACATTTCATCAAGATAAACCGCACCTCTTGGACACCAGGTACACCAGGTACCGGTAGCTTCTTCTATCATAACTCCTTTATGCGGATTAATCCCTGTAACGGCATTAAGATCAAAAGACATAGCATCATCAGATGGATCTTCGTCTGGATCGGAAGAACCATTAACGTTTTTCAAAGTAACGGTCCATTCTTGATCACCACTAACCGTAATAGCCTGGTCAAGTGAGTAACGAACAATAGTGTTGTAAGGAATACTTACATCAGTGAAAGATTGAGTGAATACATCTGTTCCGTTTGACAACTCTATATCAAAGGAAGTAATCTCCTCAAGACCGTTATTGTATACAAATCCATCATTATAATATTCAATACCGTCAAGGGCCTGCGCCATAATCACCGAACTACCTGCATGTAATCCAAATGAACGTGGAGCAATCAGTGTAATCTGATCAGCGATCGTAATATTATCAACCGCCCAACCATAGTTCCAAGTATCACCATCGTCGTAAACAAATTGTAACATGACAGTTTCACCGGCATAACTACTGATGTCATAAAAAATAACAGAAAAATCACCGCCTTCACCTCCTACGAGGTCATCTACTTCTGTCCAGGTTGTTCCCATATCCGAAGAAATGGAAATTTTTGCAGTCTCATCATTTCCCTGATAGTCCAGATTAGGGAAATAAGATTGCATTTCAAGAATAACAGTTCCGGTTGCGGAAGTTAGGTCGATTGCAGAAGTAACAAACATACCTCCACCAACTACACCATTCCCCAAACCATCATCATTAAAGCAAGCAACGTTCCCATCTGCTTCAGGAACGGTAAAATACTGACTCGAAATATTACTCGGTGTATCAAATAGCCACTCATCGTCGGCTGTCCATCCAGGAGGTAATCCATTATCGAAACCTTCCTGGAAATAAATAGTTTGTGAATTCGCACTGAAAACAACAACACATAGAATTAACAGGGTAAAAATTCTTTTCATACTAAAGCTTTTGTTTGATTAAACAATAATTTGTCTTAAGATTAACAATTTTTAATAACATATAACTATGTAAAGCGTAATATTATATTGCAATGTAAAAAATTTGCCAAAATTATTGTCATTTATGGCACAATTTTAAGAATTTCGGACACAAATCTTGTTTACTATCGCTACAGCGTCATTTCGCTTTCCTGGCCTGATTTCCTTTTATTCTTACCGGCTCATTTCAAAACGGCAACATAATTGCATATTTCCTATTAAAGGTTTGATGACATTGAATCAATAACCACTTATCTCCCCCTTTCGATCTTCATTTTTTATACAAGCAAACAGTTATGAGAAATTGGTTATTCATCACACTGATCCTGGCTGGATTTACCGCATCCGCACAAACACATAAGGGATTTGTCGAAACCGGAAATGCCAAAAAATCCCTTCAAATTGCTCAACGTCTGGTAAGTGTGCATCAATACGAGTTAGCCAAAAAACAATTGGAATACACCATCAAAATCAAAGATGATTTTGCGGTTGCTTATCGCGAACTGGGTATCGTGCTGCTCGAACTCCAGGATTACGAAGGAGCGATTAAAGCCTATGAAAAATCTTTTGAACTGGATAAAAAGCTATCCAGGGCAGCTTTTTACGAATGTGGCGAGGCTTATTTTAGAATGAATCAACCGGAAAAGGCAAAAGAGTACTACGAAAAATTCAAATCTTATAACATACATAATTACGCAAATAAGCAAAAGGAATCAGGACTGGAGTTTACTTATGAGCAATTGCTGGAAGAACGACTCGAAAATTGCGAGTATATTGCCAATATTGATTCCTCTTTAATGCTGCCTGCCCCAATAAATCTGGGACCAAGCATTAATTCCGATAAAGACGAATACCTGCCTACCATCACCAATGATGGTACTCAATTGGTTTATACCAGACAAATTGAACAGCATAATGAGGATGTAATGATTAGCCAGTTCATCAATGGTAGCTGGAGCAAAAGTAAGCCATTCGGAAAGGCAATCAATACCAAAAACAGTGAAGGGATGGCAAAATTCGAGACACATGGCAAATCCTTTTATTTTGCCGGATGTATGCGAAAAGATACGGAGGGAGGATGCGATATATATCATGCATTGCTGCAAAATGGCGATGTCTCTAAAGTAGAACGGGTTGAGGGAATGCTGAATTCAGCGTTTTGGGACTCTCAACCTTCTATTACCTGCGATGGCAGATATATGTTTTTCAGTAGTTCCAGGGAAGGCGGAATGGGTGGTGTTGACTTATATATGAGCGAAATGCAGACCAATGGAGAATGGGGAATCCCGGTTAACCTCGGTCCTCAGATCAATACTCCGGGGGATGAAGAAGCTCCCTTTATTTCAACCGATGGTTCGACTTTGTACTTTTCCAGTAATGGACACAAAGGACAAGGCGAAGGGGATCTTTTTTTAAGTCGCCGTACAGGTCAAAGCTGGTCAAAACCTCAAAACCTGGGTTATCCGATCAATACCCCGGCAAAAGAACTCGGTTTTTATGTACAGGGGGATGGCAAAACAGCCTATTTGGCTTCTGCCAGAGGAAGTGGCGAAGGAGGTCTGGATATTTACACTTTTGAGTTACCAGAGGACCTACGCCCTAATCCAACAGTCCATCTCGAAGGTTTTGTCAAAGATATCGAAACCAATCAACCTCTAGAATGTGATGTGATTATCTCCCGGAAGGATGAAAAATGGCTCGTTCGATCCGATGCATCCGGTTGGTTCTTTTTATGCTTGCCCGGGAATAAGGGTTATGCTATCCAAGCAACCCACCAGGGTTATAAATATTATATCAATTCCGTCTTTCTCGCTACCCAGGAAAACATCAAACCCATCCAGCAAGAGGTCCTGCTCGAACCAATCCCTCAAGCTGTAGTAAAGGAAAAAGTGGAAGTAAAACAAAAGCATATCCAGTTTTTCTTCGATTTTGATTCTTTTGAATTGAATAATAATGCCAGGCAAGAACTCGATAACCTCATCGCTTTTCTGAAAAGTGATAATAGCTGGAGTGTCGAAGTAGTCGGTTATGCGGATAGTAAGGGAAATGCGGATTATAATAAAAAGCTGTCCCAGAAAAGAGCGGCAGCTATTGTTGATTTTCTCAAAAAGGAAGGAATCGAAATTAACCTGATCCGAAATGAAGGACGTGGTTCGGTTAGTTCCGATAACTCTAAAGACATGCAGTTTCGCAGAGTTGATGTCGTTTTGACCAAATAATACTTATGTAATTCCCTTCCCTTTCCAATATTTTATGAACGAAACATTAATAAGGCAATATATTTGTTATTCATAATTCAGAGAATGTAATTTAACATATAATCTCTTGTAATTCTATCTCAAAGTTCTATCTTTGATCGCTAGAGCTGATAATTTTAATTTGCTTAATGATAGCGGGTATAAACCCGTAGAAATGATACACAAACACAGGTTATATAGTGGATAATACGGGAACAAAAGTAAAGAGAGACACGAAAAAAGGTAAAAGACTCCATAAAAAAAGAATTCTTCTAGTTGCGCTTGTCGCACTTGCCTCTAGTGTACTGATTCATAATTTAACTCAATTTTCAAACCATCGCGCTGCTTCTATCCATCAATCTCAAATAAAGCTCGGTGCATTTGAAGTTATTGAACCCACCATAAAATACGGTTTCGTTTTAGATACTTTTCAGGTTGATAAAAAGCTCGTCAACGAAAACGAGTTCATTTCCGATATCTTAACCGCTTATAAGGTTGACTATATGGATATTGAATATATGGTAAAGGAATACAAAGATATATTTGATGTTCGAACTTTAAGAGCTGGAAAACCTTATACCGTCCTTACTGCCGATACTACTTCCTCCGCTGATTATTTCATTTATGAACCAAGCGTATATAATTACATCGTTTTTGACTTCAAAAATAAAACGGTTAAAAATGTAGAAAGACCGATTGAAACCAGAATTGAAACCGCTTCGGGGATTATTGAAACTTCATTGTGGAACACCATGGTCGATAATGGGCTTAGTTATGGATTAACCGCCAAGATGGAGGATGCTTTGGCCTGGTCCGTAGACTTCCACTATATTCAAAAGGATGATCGTTTTAAATTGATATATGAACGCCATTATATTGATGGTGAACCGGTTGGTGTTGGCGAGATTAAAGGTGCTTATTATAAAAATTATGATAATGAGTACTATGCTTTTTATTTTGAAAATGAAAGGCATAACGGTTTTTACGATTTAGAAGCCAGACCGATGAAAAAAGCATTTTTAAAGTCTCCGGTCAAATATTCAAGAATTTCCAGCGGGTATAATTTACGTCGCTTCCACCCTATTTTAAAACGGCGTAAAGCACATCTCGGGACCGATTATGCAGCACCTCGTGGGACACCTATCCGAGCGGTTGCAGATGGTGTAGTGGTCAGAAAAGGCTATACAAAAGGGAATGGCAATTTTATCAAGATCAAACACGATAAAGTTTACCAAACCCAGTATCTCCATATGAACAGCTTTGCCAAGGGCGTAAATACCGGTGTACACGTTAAACAAGGGCAAACCATTGGTTATGTGGGTTCTACCGGATTAGCTACCGGCCCGCATGTTTGCTTTAGATTCTGGAAAAACGGAAAGCAAGTCAATCATTTGCGAGAGAACCTTCCTCCACCTGAACCCATGCCGGAAGCAGATATTCCTAAATTCAATATTATTCGGGATTCGGTCAAACTGGAATTGGATAAAATTCAGTTCAAAAGCTTTAAAAGTGTTGTAAAAAAGCAAGAAGTTACACGGGATAGTACACTGACTACTAATCCCTAGAGGTATCCAAACCTCATTTATTCTTCATCCTGAAAGATAAATCCGGATTTTGAACCTATTCTAAACGAAGGTGTCCTTTTTCAAAGAAAAGAACCATGCCCGAATACCCCCTTAATCCTGACTGTATTCAATTCTTTGCGCTACATCAATAACCAGATGTATAAGCTCGATAATAGAATTAGTAATTCCAAAAGCGTATGGTGGCACGCCTTTGCTGAGATCAAGATCATTGATATAGAAAATAACCTTTCGGTGAAACTTTTGACTCTTTTTATATAACATCTCCGTAAAATCCAGACCTTCCCGCCTGTTTTCATCACGCCTGATATCCGATAAGATCAAATCAATTTCAAAGTGGTTGTTTTCCATAAAGTTGATAGCTTCCTGAGTGGATTCAACTACGGTCGTTTTAATCCCGATTTTTCTTAACAGGGCGCGTTCCAGGGCCACTTTTTCTGGATTGTCATCGATCCATAAAGCTTTTAATGATATTTTTTTACCAAAAAAAGAAAGTCTACGTTCAATTGTTTCAATATCGCTTGGCTTCAAAGCTTGTTCTTTTTGCTTAGCAATCTCTACTATTCTCTCTTTTAAGCCATTAATCATTTTGTTTTTGTCCACACTCTTCTTAATCGATTTACGTATGTTCTTATAAGCTTCCCAGTCAAATTTCTCCAAAAAATCTTTTGCTTTTAAGGCGCCTCTGCGAAACAGTTCCAGTTTGGTTTTTTCCGATACATTAAAATCCAGCCATTCGATATTACCAACATCAATGTAAGCGACCAGATTTTTAAAATCCTGATTTTTATCCACAAACTCAAAATCTCTCAGATTTCTGGCCGCTTCAAAGCAACCGGTGATCAAATCTGTAATATTCGATATCTCATTCAATTTCCTTCTTTCCAAACCCAGTTTGACGCCTAAAGTAGGACGAGGTGGTACAATGTGAATTTTATGAAATAAATCAATCGGAAAATTGGACATAATCCCACCATCTACAAATATCGCCTTTTCCGGGATCTGTCCCCGATATTTAGCAATCCGTTTCCATCTCAGTTGAACCTCCCTTCCTTTCGGCAAGTTTTCTAATACGAAAGGTTCAAAAAATAAAGGAACAGACATTGAGGCCCGAACAAAGTCAGCCGGATTGATTCTTTTGATATCCTCGTAAAACAAATCCCACATTGCCGGAAAAATTACTTTTGTTTCAGTACTCACTTCTGCTGCCACGATTGCCAGATCAATTGTCCCTTCGATTTCTGTTAGTTCATTGACCGGTTCCTGATCTTTATCCAGTCGAATCCGGATACTGTCGGGATAACTGTTCATTTTTTCGAAAAGGTCTTCTGTGTTATAAACCCTGAAACCCGCTAAAATTTTGGTGAGCCAGTCCCTAAAAGCATTTCCGGGATTAAGTCCCAGGTTTTCCTTGAAATTGTCAATTACCTGCAGGCCATTAGCAATCAGGCTAAAGGTGCTTCTCTTTTTATTCAATAAAGTTTTTACAAAATCTCTGGCATCACTATCCCCGTCCATAAACTTCCCAATGTTTATATTCGCCAGTAATTCAATTAGTCGCTCTGTCCGTTTTTCTTCTGGTTTCCCGGCGGCAGCCAAAAGCAATGAGTTAATTGCCCCCGCGGAAGTTCCTCCCATACTCAAAAAGCGAATCCCCATCTCTTCCAAAACATAAGTGTAGCCCAATAGTGCAATCCCCAGAATCCCGCCTCCTTCCTGTACCAGATCTACATATTGATTCCCAAAGCTGTCTATAGTATCAGAAATGATAAAAGGTTTATCCTCAAAATAAATCCTGAGATCATCGATAAGATTTACAATGACAGCATCCTCGGTAAAGTCGGTTATTTTCATTTTCGGGTCTGTTAAAGAATTGTTAGAAGCTATCCTGAATAAGGTTGGATAGCAGTCGACAAATTATAAAATTTTTTAATGATTCAAGCTCAAGCTGTCAACAAATCGATTGCAGAAGCCAGAGATTTTACTTCTATAACTTGCCCAAAAGGCAATTCTTCCTTGGTTTCATCATATTGATTTACCCAGGCTACTTCAAAACCAAAACAGGATGCACCGGATACATCCCACTGGTTGGATGAGAAAAACAGGATTTCGGATAAGTTTGCGTTTGTTTTTTGCTGAGCCAGTTCATAAACCTCCGGAGCAGGTTTGTAGATACCAATTTCATCGACTGAAATTATAAAATCCAGATAAGTATTCAAGCCCGTTTTTGCCGCACCTTTCCTGAGCATCTCCAAAGTTCCATTAGACAAAATACCAACTTGCTTGCCCAGTTTTTTCAATGTCAAAATCAAATCACTGGCCCCGTCATTTAAAACTGGTTGATGATAAATCGGCAGGAGTAATTCCAGGATGCGATTGTCCGCGATTTCGCATTTTTTCATAGCATAGAAAAGAGCTTCTTTTGTAATCAGATCAAAAGGTACATAGCGTTTCATTTGATTCCTCAACCAGCTATACTCCAATTGTTTTCGACGCCAAATTTGCAACAAAAGATCGGACTTCGAACCCGCAATTTTTTTTAACTCATCATCAATCGGAATGGTCTTAAACAATGTCCCAAATGCGTCAAACAGGAATACATTTTTAGAATATAAAGAGGCCATAATTACAAAAGCAATATTTAATACTTATTTTAACAAAACTAACATGATTTTCTACTAAAAATAATTATTTTGTCAAAACATATTTTTGAATCAAAAAAATCACTCACCTATGCAAGCTAAAGTTACAATTACCGTCAATGGTAATGTCTATGAGAGAACGGTTGAGCCCAGAACACTCCTTGTTTATTTTCTAAGAGAAGAGTTAGGTTTAACAGGTACGCATATCGGTTGCGATACCAGCAGTTGCGGTACATGTACAGTTCATCTCGATGGAAAAGCCCTTAAATCCTGTACGATGCTGGCGGTCCAGGCGGATGGATGCCAGCTTACAACGATCGAGGGAATGGCCTCAAACGGAGAACTACACCCTTTACAAGCCGGATTCCACGAAGAACACGGCCTGCAATGCGGTTTTTGCACCCCGGGCATGATCATGGTAGCTGCAGATTTACTATCTCACAACCCCACTCCTACCGAGCATGAAATCCGAGAGGCCCTCGAGGGCAATTATTGTCGTTGTACAGGCTACCATAACATTGTACGCTCTATCCAAAACGCCGCCCAAAGAATGCAGGAAGCTGTAAGTGCTTAACCCTTTTTAAAGAACAAATTAAAACATCTATAAAATGACATTAATAGGAACTTCTGTCAAAAGAGTAGAAGATAAAAGATTCCTTACCGGAAAAGGCCGGTATACCGATGATATAAAACTCCCCGGCATGACTTATGTCTGTTTTGTACGCAGTCCACATGCCCACGCGGAAATCAAAAGCGTAGATATATCCAAAGCTGGCAATATGCCCGGTGTGGTGAAAATTTATACCGGAGCTGATTTAACGGAAGTCAATGGCGTCCCAACCGGTTGGCAGGTAAATTTTAAAAACGGAGATACTATGCGAGAGCCCAAGCATCCGCTATTGGTTGCGAACAAAGCCCGGCATGTAGGTGATGCGGTTGCCATGGTGATTGCTGAAACCTATGCTCAGGCCAAGGATGCAGCAGAAATGGTGTTCGTGGATTATAATCCGATTCCCGCAGTCACCAATCCTCAACAAGCCGCCAAAGCTGATGCCCCCAAAGTCCACGATGAATTTGCCGATAATCTGGTTTTTGACTGGGCCTTAGGCAATGATAAAGCAGAGGTAGATCGAGCCATTGAGAATTCTCATCACGTCACTAGCCTGGAATTTATTAACCAAAGGCTAGTCCCCAATGCCATTGAGCCTCGTTCAGCTATTGGCCACTACGAAGAACAAATTGATAAATATACACTTTATACCTCTACGCAAAATCCACATCTAACCCGTTTACTCCTTTGTGCATTTGTACTTGGCATCCCGGAGCATAAAGTAAGAGTAGTCGGCCCGGATGTCGGTGGTGGCTTTGGTTCGAAAATATTCCACTATACAGAAGAAGCGCTGGTTACCTGGGCTTCACATCAATTGAAAAGACCGGTTAAATGGACAGCAGAGCGCCGGGAAAGTTTCCTTACCGATGCCCACGGAAGAGATCATGTAACCAAAGCAGAATTGGGCCTGGATGCCGAAGGTAATTTTACGGCTTTGAGAGTAAAGACCTATGCGAATATGGGGGCTTATCTTTCAACATTTGCTCCTGCCGTTCCCACTTATTTACATGGTACTTTATTACAGGGGCTTTACACTACCCCACTGATCCACGTCGAAGTAGATGCTGTTTTTACTCATACCAATGCCGTAGATGCCTACCGGGGAGCGGGACGTCCCGAAGCAACTTATCTTTTGGAAAGATTGGTCGATACTGCGGCTCTGGAAATGGATATAGATCCCGCAGAATTGAGATTCAAAAATTTTATCGAAGCATTTGATGGCGTTGAGCAAGCCGGTTATCAAACTCAGGTTGCCCTTCAATATGACAGTGGAAATTATCATCCTGTTTTGCAAAAAGCACTGGAAATGGTGGGGTACGAAGAGTTTAGAAATGAGCAAGCCATCCAGAGCAATGGCAAACTTCTCGGGATTGGTTTTTCAACTTATATCGAAGCTTGCGGAATTGCACCATCTGCAGTAGTAGGTGCTTTAGGGGCACGAGCAGGGCTTTTCGAATCCGCTCAGGTCAGGGTACAACCTACAGGTAAAGTAAGTGTTTACTCCGGTTCACATTCACATGGTCAGGGCCACGAAACTACCTTTGCTCAAATCGTGGCCGATCGCTTTGGAATACCAATCGAAGATGTTGATATCGTACACGGAGATTCCGATGCAGTAGCTTTTGGTATGGGTACCTATGGTTCGAGAAGTTTGGCTGTCGGTGGTTCAGCGATCGTAAGAAGTATGGATAAAATAATTGAAAAAGGTACTAAAATAGCGGCACATCTTCTGGAAGCCAATCCGGATGATCTAGAATTTGCTAATGGTAAGTGGACCGTAAAAGGTACGGATAAATCCGTTGGATTCGGAGATGTTTCTCTGACCGCTTATGTTCCTCATAACTATCCGGAAGGGCTGGAGCCCGGACTGGATTTTTCCAGTTTTTATGATCCGGCGAATTTCACCTATCCATTTGGCGCACATATCGCTATTGTGGAAATTGACAAGGAAACCGGGAAAGTCACACTTAAACGATTCATTGCCGTTGATGATGTCGGAAATGTAATTAACCCCATGATTGTTGATGGTCAAATCCACGGTGGCTTGGCTCAAGGTATTGGTCAGGCGCTGCACGAAGGTACCATCTATTCAGAAGATGGGCAGTTGATTAACGGCACCTATCTGGATTACGTCATGCCGAGAGCAGATGATTTGCCGAGTTTTGAAATTGATCGTACCGTCACCCCTTGTCCACATAATCCCTTAGGGGTTAAAGGAGCTGGTGAAGCGGGCTGTATTGGTTCTACGCCTGCTGTTGTCAATGCCGTGATGGATGCACTAAAGTCATACGGTATTCACGATATCGAAATGCCGGTGACCTCCGAAAAAGTCTGGAATATTATCAATGCTAATAGTTAATTTTTAGGATGCAAGAAGTAAAACCATATAGCAGTATTGATGAAGCCTTGAAGGCTTTGGATAACGGGGGAAGATTTTATAATATCTTTACCAAAGCGGATGATGGATTGATTAGTAAATCAGAACTGTCTAAAATAGCTGGTTTGTTTTCGGGTAAGCAAAGGATGATGCTTTTTCTTGAGCTTTCTCTTTCAAAAATGACGACCGAAAATAAACAACAAATAATTGAAAAGCTGGATACGGGTTTACAAAAAGCCTATCAATCATTCAAACCCAAAACCTGTTCGGTAAAAGAGGTTCTTAATGAAGGGTCAATTTCTTCCAATACCATTATTACCGGAATTCCTAAACTAAAAAGTCAAAAAGACGAATTCAAAGGTTTTGTAATAACTCCGGTAGCCGGACCAAATCATATAACAACTTTTACCTTAACACCAATTATCGATCAGTACGATGTATACGAATTAAAAGATGAAAGTTCTGATGAGTCTCTCGTAATTGCTCACGTTAGAGGAACAGAAAAATTGCCCGAAAAGCGCTTAAGCCTTGCGGGGGTTTTAAAAGAGTTACAAGTTGACAAAAATGAAGACAGTGCTTCGGATATTTTTATGGAAGCGGTTTATTACCTTGAAATAGATTAAGGTTTTACTTTAATTTTTAAAACATAAAATAAAAATAAAAATGATACCTCCTCAAGTGGCTTACAGAAAGCCAAATAATATAAATGAAGTTTTATCGCTTTTACATGATTTAGGTGATGATTGTAAAATTATCGCTGGTGGTCATAGTCTGATTCCCGTTATGAAGCTCCGGCTCAACGATCCGGAAAACTTAATTGACATCACGGGAATACCGGAATTAAAAGAAATAAGAGATAATGAAAAATCGATTACCATTGGCGCCTGTGCTACACATGCAGAAATTGCCAGGAATGAAGTACTTCGTCAGCATGCCCCGATGATAACAACCGCCGCATCGATGATTGGAGATATTGCCGTTAGAAATTTCGGTACCATTGGCGGAAGTATTGCCCATGCGGATCCGGCTGCAGACTGGCCGGCGGTATTACTTGCAGCCAATGCCAGTATTGTCATCAAAAGTACTGATGGGCAAAGAGAAGTCGATATTGATCAATTTTTTCAGGGAATGTTTACTACTGCCGTTCAGGAGAGCGAACTAATTACAGCCATCCGCATTCCCAAAACGGCTTTTAATGCAAATTCGACCTATGTAAAGTTTTCGCAGCCGGCTTCCCGATTTGCGATTGTAGGCTGTGCAGCAGCAGTTGAAAAAGGCGGAGAAGCGAGAGTCGCTTTCAATGGAGTGAGTGCTACTCCTTTCCGGGATACGGCCATTGAAAAAGCCATTATGGCCGGAGCGGATATTGAAACTGCTACTGCAAATACGGCTGATGCGGTTTCGGTGATGAGTGATCATTTTGCTCAATCAGCTTACAGAAAACATTTGGCTGCTGTCTATGCAAGAAAAGCTTTAAGCGCAGTACTTTAAAATTTTAGGATGCAGATAAGTGGAATTGATGATTTGAAATCCGACCTTGCCGAGCAGGGTTATATTGCTGATAGACCGATCGCCATGGCGCTCTTTCTGGCCAAAAAACTGCAGAGACCTTTATTGGTTGAAGGACCGCCGGGTGTTGGGAAAACCGAAATTGCCAAGGTACTCGCTAGTCTTGATTCAACAGAACTGATTCGTTTACAGTGTTATGAAGGGCTACATGCCGAACAGGCACTTTACGAGTGGAATTATCAAAAGCAATTGCTGGCGCTCAAGATGATGGAGGCAGAAAGTTTATCTATGGACCAGAAGGAAGGCATGATCTTTAGTGAAACCTATCTGCTCAAGCGCCCTTTGCTTAAAGCCATTACCCGGGAAAAAGCGCCTGTGTTGCTCATTGATGAAGTCGATCGTGCCGACGAGGAATTTGAAAGCTTTTTGCTTGAGTTGCTTTCCGATTGGCAAATTAGTATTCCGGAAATGGGATCGATAAAAGCCCGTCAGATTCCTCAGGTTATCATTACTTCTAATCGGATGCGCGAATTGTCAGAAGCTTTAAGACGCAGGTGTTTTTATCTATGGATCGACTATCCTTCCATGGAAAAGGAGTTGGAGATTATTCGCAAAAAAGTTCCGGGTATTGATGAGCAACTGGGTATTCAGATTTGTGCATTCATGAAAGAACTCCGGCAAATGCAATTAGAAAAGATTCCGGGAGTAGCCGAGACACTGGATTGGGCCCAGGCTTTAGCAACGCTGCATATTGATCATCTCGATCAAGAAATTGTCGAATCAACGCTGGGTATCATTTTAAAGGACTGGAAGGATATCCGCGAAACGGGTTTATCTTTGAGTGAACTTTTCGAAAAAACCGGCGTCAATCGCAAATTTTGATTGTTAATTTTCAATCATCAAATACGGACCGAAAGGAAAAACTTTGATTAAAAGACAAACAAGTCTCAGTGCAAATATTATAGCTTTTTGTAGATTCTTACGAAAAAATGATTTCTTTATTGGCCCTGATGAACAACAGGATTGCCTACATGCGATCCGGTTCGTTCGCCCATATCAGGATGCCGATTCTTTTCGACTCTGTTTACAAACGACTCTTTGTAAAAATGTTAAACAGTTGCATAAATTTCCCGGATTATATCATCAGTACTGGAAAGAACTGGATCATGCGGTTGATAGTAAAATTGAAGAGCAGGAAGAAGAAACCAAAGAGAAAAATAATAAAGCCAAATCTCAGACACCTGGTTTACAAGCAATCAAACAATGGCTTTATGGAAATAAAAATACATCACTTACAGAGACGGCCTCCTATTCGCCAATGGAAGTCATTGGTCAAAACAGTTTTCCGGAATTTGATGAGCGGGAATTAAGGGAGATATTTCGGCTGGTAAAAAAACTGGTACGCAAGATTGCCAACCGAAGAAGCCGACGATTTTCTACTACCCACAAAAAAAAGCAGATTGATTTAAAAAAAACCATACGCAGAAATATTCTTCGCAACGGCGAATTAATTGAAATTATGTATCGGGCAAAGAAAAAAGACGAACTCAAAGTAATTCTCATTTGCGATGTAAGTAAATCAATGGAATTGTACAGCCGTTTTTTTATCCAGTTCATGTATGCTTTTCAAAGCACCTTCCCAAAAATTCAAACCTTTGTTTTTAGCACAAGACTTCATCGCATCACTCCGGAACTGGATCAGCAATCAATTAATCAATCTCTGGAAAAAGTGTTGAGCAAAGTAAGTGACTGGGCCGGTGGAACGAAGATTGGCAGCTCGCTCAAAACTTTTAATGAACGATTTGCGCATCGTTATTTGAATAACAAGACTTTAGTTATGATTCTCAGTGATGGTTGGGATACCGGAGAAGCCAAACTGATGGCTGCCGAGATGAAACGCATCCACAGGAAAGCCCTCAAAGTCATTTGGCTCAATCCCCTTGCTGCCAGCCAGGACTGGCAGCCGGAAGTAGTGGGGATGAAAGCGGCACTTCCTTTTGTAGATGCATTAATTCCTTTTCACAGTGCAGAAAGTTTGCGTGCTATGCGATTAAAATTGTGAATTCGGTTTGCAACATTTATAAAACGGCAGCAGCTATTCTTCCAAAATTTCCATAAAATATCTAAACCCGATTTCCGGAGAAGCCGCTGTAAAGCCGGCATGCTCATCTTCTGCATCAATTTGAATAAAGTACCCGGAACTGGCCCAGCTGCCTCCTTTGGTACGTCCATCTTCATCCAGCATTTCCGCAACATTACCACTCATATTGTATAAGCCAAAATCATTGGGCCAGTAGGTAGCCACCGGAGCCATAAACCGGGCGGGAACCTGAGTGGTCCGGTCCGTATGCAAGATTACTTCTCCGGTTTGATTATTATACTTGATCATTGTCTGAGGTATTCTTCTGAAGTTGGCTAAAAACTTCCCTTTGGAATTCCGCAGATAATAGCCTCCCCAGGGAAAGGGAGCAAATTCATGTCCGGCGCGTGCAGCCTCTTTCCATTCAGCTTCGGTGGGCAAGCGAAACTTCACTTTTTTATACTTCCGCTTAGCTGTTTCATTATAATTCTCGGTCAACCATTCGCAAAATAAGCGGGCCCCCTGCTGTGAAATATTGACTACCGGGTATTCATCGTATGCAGGATGTTTGCTATAGTTCGTCATCATTGGTTCGCCAAATCTGTAAACCATATCCCCCCATCTACTATCCTGGACCTCTGCGATTTTATATTCTTTATGCCGGGCAGTACGTTGCAAATCAGCCAGAAATTCTTTATAAAAAATATTGGTTACTTCATATTTGGAGGCCAGCAATTTTTCATTCACTTGCCCCATTGTTTTTTCGATCGTCCTGGCGTGAAACTTTACCGGCGGTGGCGTATCTTTTTTAAAAATAATAAAACTACTAAACAGAATAATCACAAAAAAGGAAAGTAAATAAAAGAGATTTTTCATAAGTGATATTTAAAGATTAACAAGTAACAATACAGCTTATCTATAAGTCAGACTATTTAAGGTTCAATATAAAATTTAGTCCGAACTGAATTTGATTTACCTCTGAGCTTTCCTCTTCAATTGCAATCCGGTACGGACAGGATGGACAAATATCCCAGACGTGTTCATTTATAAATTCATTCGGCACATTTTTTATTCTGTGCAAAGCAACAAATGGCGACAAGGTCAAACTTCGATATACTATCAGATCCAAACCAAACCCCAAACCCATTCTCCATTCATTCGATGTAAAAGTCCGGTCAATCTCTCCTCTGTTCCCGATCGCTTCCATATTGTATTTTGTAGTAACCCTTGAAAAAGAAGGGTAAATCAGGAAATAGAAATCCCGGAACGGGTTACTTATATTTTCAGACAAAACTATTGTCCGATCTTTATCCTTAAAGCTGAAAGGATAAGCTTTCATCAATACACCAAAATTGAATTGAGAAAAATTAAACTCGGCCCGATATTTTTGAGTTTGATTATTCACTTCGGCAACTGCATAATCATAAGTATCCCCTTTTGTCATTGCAAACTCAATATTAGGTTGAAAATCAATCCTGATGTTTTGAAGCCCTAGATTATAACCTGCTCCCAGTCCATAAGCATAATGAAACATTCTATTGCCATCGAAAGAACTATTCAAATCATAAAAGAATTGATTCCAGTCTTTAGCATTGTTCTTATTAATACTCGTAGAAAAACTAAGCTGTGCTTGCAGTGAAGGCAAACAGAATAGCAACAATATTAATGTTCTCATTTGTAATTGCAGTATAGTATTTGTTTATAGACAAAAAACAAACGTCTTCCTGCAGTATTTATTTTCAACTTAACATCTTTAAAGATATCTTTTCAACAAAGCAAGATTAGCTCGTCATCGACAAGAAAAGACTCCTTTTAAAATCATGGCTTCATTTTTAGTTGAAGGATGTTTCATTTCTGCCATAAAGGGCACTGGATATAAGGAGTTAAACAGTTAGTTAGTCAATAATTGAGGGATTGGGTTAAGCGTATAAGATGCTCCATTGTATTCAATCACTTTACTGATTTCCCGAATTTCGTTCAAAGATTTGTTATTGATATTTTGCGGTAACCAGCCCACTAAATAAGTTTTACGGCCATCCGTCAATTCATAAATATAATGGGATTTTTCTTCTACCAGGACCTTATTAAATTTCAGTGCTCCAAAAGTAGTAATAAAATCACGAAGAATTTCCACAGAGGCTTTGGCCCGGGCTTTCCCATTTTGCAAAGAATAAAACCCGGAAGAATGATAGGCAAACTGACAAGGGTTTTGTCCCTGATCATCCAATAACTCGAAAACATTAGCTCTGTACACTCCCATTCTGGAATGCAAGAGTAAAGCCCGAGCTACATAAACGCCCTGAGCAGCTTCTCCAACAGCCGTTGCATTCACCCTTTCAGTGCAATCATCGCGGGTATCCCAACCGTATTCCGAGGCATAGAGATTTCGGGAGTCCGGGGGCATGTTTTTATTCAGCCATGCCCAGGCATTACGGGCGTAGAGAAAGGCACTGGAAGCTTGTTCCGGACTGGCAATAAGCCTTTCCTTAAACCAGCCATTGAAAGGACGATCCTTAAGATCATTCGGATAATTATGAATATTCACTCCATCCAGATAGCATTTATTCTCGGTATTCAATCGAGTACCGAAGTAGTCCTTCCAGTTTGGCCTTTCCCAATTTGCCGGTTTATTGTTTTCCTGATGATTCCCCTGAAAAGCTGCGGGAATCAATTTAATTTTAAAATTTTCTCCATAATAGGCTTTAAAACCTTCTACAAAACCATCGACGATCTGCTGATAGGTGCTGGCTTCGAGCCCCCAGGGTTCATTGCCAATTTCCAGGACTTCGCATACTTTATAGCTATCATCATTCGGCGCATATGCCCGGGCAAACATCATAGCATATGCCTTGGCAGACAAGCGCGCATCTCCCCAGTCTTTTTCGCGATACCACTGATTGGGAAAATTATACTGTGGTTGAACATCTTTCGGAAAATTCCCCCCCACTACCGTTAAAGTAATTTGCAAATGACCATCGAACTGATCTGAAACATTTTTTTGATAAATCCAGTTTTGATTCATATAATTATCGTATACATTGAAAAAACCGGGTTCGAGTTTTTTTTCTGCAAGGACTTCGTTTTCCGGGTCAAAATAAATCAGTTTGTCTCCTTCCTGATATCCATTTCTCATTAATGGCCTACCTTGCGCATCTACCAAAAGTTTTAAGCGATTTATATCCTTGGGATCGTATTTCCGCAAAGTACCGGGATCATTTCCATTGGCCTGGCCCAAACCATCATCCCAATAATCCTTATTCATAAAATGAAATGTCCTGGCATGTGAAAAAATCTGATTCAGTTTTTCCATCTCCTGAAAATGTCGCTCGTTACCCCGATTTACATTAACCCCGTTAAGCTCAAAATAACTAGGAACAGCAGCATTATGATACAGTGCCGTGGCTTCATCAGGTATTTTGACAGATAATGGATTCCCGGTACTCGGTATATCTTTATCTTTTTCACAATAATCATTGGCCGGTCTTTGCTGAGCATAGAGCGCATTATTGGAGGAACGATCATCAATTTTACAATTTTGCAAAAGAAGGATCAATACAACCAATAGCAGTCTAGAAAAAAACTGAATCATAAAACTGATTTTATTTCTGTCCAATATCGTACTTATTTATGTAATCCAATATGAAATGTTTGTTAACTGATTTTTACTGCATTAAAACATAACTTATGAAAAAATAGATCACCGCAAACAGACCATTTACAATGACCACTTGTATAGCCGTTTCACTATTAATGCCTTGCTTTTTTGAGAGATTATACCAGCTGGTACCTGTTATCAATAAGGATAACAAAAAGAAAAAGCCAAAGGCAGTAATTCCACCTTCCGGTATTTCTTCAAAAAAGTACATTCTAATTGCATTAGCCAGATAGCCAGCCATCAGTATAATCAGAAACAGCTTTATAAGTTTAAAAGTCCTTTGAGGGATTAAAGGTTCTACATATTGAGGATATTGTCTGGGATTTTTGGCATGTGCTTCTTGTATTAATGCATATATATCCCTGGCATCTTCGATCAATTCAAAGGCCGGATAGCTAAAGCTTTGCATAATAAAAGTATCGTACCGAAGAGGGAGCTTTTCATTAAAGAGTTCAAATACAATTGTACCGAGGCCCCTATCTTCTGTTTTCAGCAAACGGATCTTTTTTATATCTCCGTAATTCAATGCAGTAATTTTCGCTTCATTTTTTAATTCATATTTAAAAAGTACTCCTTTTTCTGTTGCCGCATAAGTGATCCTGAGTTTTTTGTAATAAATTTTGATGTCTCCAATGATCAGGAAAAGAATAGGAAAAAACAACAGCAAAGAATAAACGAAAAAATAGCTGTCCGGAGAAAAAGTTAACCAGATAAAAACTCCGGCTACTCCCCATAATATCAAGAAATTGAATAGCCTTGAAGGAGTCGCTTTTTTATATTTCCATTTAATCAGGGGAGAAAAGTTAAAAACAGGTAAAGGTTTGCCTTCCCATAATAATTTGTTTCGGTCATTGACGAATTTTCCCCAATTTTCATGTACAAAATCATCCAGTATTTTTTCCATAAGTAAAATATTACTGAATATTGGCCAATAAGACTTGAGCTTGTTGGTTGTTTTCATCCTGGTTTAACACATTTTGCAATAGCATTTTGGCAGTAGCAAAATCCGATTTATAAATCCTGATGGCAGCTTTGTTCAGCAATGCCTGTATATAATCGGGATTCAGGGCAATAGCCTGATCGTAGAATGTTTCTGCTTTTTCATATTGATTGAGTTTGACGTACAAAAAACCAAGATTGGATAAAGCTACCGGTCGTTTGGGATTTTCCGAGAGAATAAACTCAAAGGTCTGCTTTGCCTGAGGGATTGAACCCAGGGTCAGGTAATTAGCCGCCAGTTTTTCCTGAAAATCAAGATTATATTTGCTCAGTTGAGTGGCTTTTTTATAATACAGAAGTGATTTTGAAATAGCTCCTTCGTAATAATAAGCCTCTCCGATTCGATATGCTGCCCAGGCATCTGTAATTACTGCTGCCGGTTTGTTCTTTGCCAGTTTTATAATTGCTGGATAATCCTGTCCAGCAAAATAGTAATGAATATACGTTTCAAACTTTTCCTCTTCATTAAGTGTTGATCTTTGCAAATAAAAAAATGCTGAATCCAGAATCACCTGTTCCTCTACCATCTTATCGTACATAGCAATATAACCTTTAGCCATTTCCAAATCTTCAGGGTCATCTTTGGTCAACATTTTTAAACCTAAAAATTGTGCAATGTCATTTTTGGCACCTTCGCTAATTTTTCTTTGTTCAAAATCTGTAATCCGGCTGATATAATGGTCGGTGATGCTGATATGTGGAATATCAATACTTGAAGAAGGCGGCATATGGCATTTTACACAGTTATCTCCCTCCCTGTTTCTCTCTGCTAAAGGAGCTGCACAAAGGCTCGGAGAGTCCTGCTGATGACAGTTGATACAAGCTTGATTAAACTGTTGTTGATCCGTTTTTAAAACACTGTGATGTGGATGATGACAAGTAAGACAGGTCAAATCATCAGATTCCAAATAGCATTTACTCAATCGAAGTCTGTCTGCCTGAGAAGCCATGATAAACTGCTCGTGGGAGTCCGTAAATCTGGGCAAAAAAACATTCATCACTTCTGATAAGCGCATCCCCGGTTTAAAATCAAAAAAAGTCTTTCCTTCATTAAGCACTGGAATACCCTGTAGATGACAACGCTGGCATAAATCCATTTGTAAATCTTTGGGTAAATTGGCCGGATTAATGATCGTATAATCGATATATTTTGCCGTATCTACAATATTACCGGCAAGTTTTTCCTTGACGTGAATTGCTCCGGGGCCATGACAACGTTCGCATTCAATCCCCCTGGGCATCTCCTCATACTTATTAAGGGAAGCCCTTTCTGCAAGGGGATAATGATTATGACAGGTGATGCACTCCGTGGTCAAAAAGCGCGAAAAGCGCAAATTCTCTTTCTCAAAGCCTGGCGCCATATCCCATCGGCCTTCCTGTACATAAAACGTAATCGGAGCCTGGAATACATAGCCATTTTCTTCAATGATGTGGGAATTAGTATGGTGGCCAGAGCCTATTATATAATCTATGTGCTCAATTCTGCGATGAATAGTATCTTTTCCCTCCAAACGAAATTCCATCACAAACATGGAATCATTCTGAAAATAGGGTTTATAATAAAAATCAGACTTTTCATCATAGACCAGTGCATGTGATCCAAAAGAAGCACTGGTTTTTTCTTTTGTTGCCAGATCAAATGATTTGCCCATTCCGGTTTCAATAAAAGTTTCGTAGACATTCCCATGACAAGACCGGCAAGTTTGCATCCCAACATAAGCTACTGAATCCTGCAAATTGAGGTAGCGGGAAATAGCATTCGAATGCTGCTTTTTATTATTACAATAAACCAGAAATACAGCCCCCAGGAATAAGATCGCATAGATTGTTCGTTTAACATAGCTCATACTTTATTGCTTTTAGGGATGTGCCGCGACCCACACTTCTCCATCTTCGAATATTTCTTTTTTCCAAATCGGAACTGTTTCTTTTAGCGTATCGATACAAAATTGACAGGCTTCAAAAGCAGCTTTTCGGTGGGGAGTAGCTACGGCGATAATTACCGCAATTTCCTGAATTTGCAGACTTCCTAATCGATGATGGATTGCAATTTTTTCAGCATTCCATCTAGCTTTGGCTTCTACGGCAATTTTGCGCATTTCGGAAATGGCCATTGGCTCATAAGCTTCAAAATCCAGGCGGAGTACTTTTTTACCTTGGGTTTGATTGCGGACAGTGCCTATAAACAAAACGGTACCTCCAGTCGCATTCGAGGCTACGAGTTCACTACATTCTTCCACTGACAGCGCTTCATTTTTTAATTGAATATCAATCATAGAAAAAGTTTTAACCACCGCTGACCGGAGGAATAATTACCACTTCGTCATTTTCGTTCAGGATATACTGATCCGTTTGGTAATCAGCGTTCACAGCAATCGAAAAGGAGCGGAGTTTTTTAAAATCCGGAAATTGCTCACATAATTTATTCTTGAGTGCATGTATATCATTCCCCTCTGATAATTCTATCTCAGCCCTTTGTCCTTTAATGATATCTTTAGCAATTCCAAAAGCCAGTATTTGAATTTTCATTTCTCCAATTTTGATAAAAAAAGCTTAAGCTCATCCCAAGTCAAGGTAGCACATTTAGCTCTTCCCGGAAAGGACTTTGCCGCAGTAAAAGCCTCAAAATCATCTGTTATCTTTTCTGTTATTTCTTCCTGCTCATCCAGAATATTCAAAAAAGAATCCACCGTCTGTCCAACCTCCTCCAGCGTCTTTCCATTAATGTAAGATAATAACACAGAAGTCGAAGCCTTGGAAATAGCGCAACCAAATCCATGAAAACTGGCATTAATCATTTTTCCATCTTTAAGATCAAAAAATAACTTAAACCGGTCTCCGCATATCTGATTATAAGCTTCTACAATATACTCTGAGGTTTCGCTTTTTACAAAACGAACCGGATTATTATTATGCTCCAGAATGACGTTCTTGTATAATTCTTTCAATTTTTCGTTCATTTAAAAAACTGTTGAATACTTTCTAGTGCCCTTACAAATTGATCTACCTCATAGGGCGTATTATAAATCGAAAAAGAAGCCCGGCTTGTCCCTGGAAGTTCCAGAAAATCCATTAGCGGCTGTGTACAATGGTTCCCCGCTCTGACAGCTATTTTTTCTACTCCCAAGATCGTAGCAACATCATGAGGGTGAACTTTATCCAGCAAAAATGAAATAATTGCTCCGTTTTCATTTTTATCATCTATTGAACCTAATATCCTTAAACCCTTGATTTCCTGCATGTTACTAATGCAATAGTTTCTTAAATACTTCAAGTATTGTTGAATTTTCAGTTTATCAAACTGATTTATAAAATCTATAGCGTAGCCCAGACCAATCACTCCGGCGATATTAGTGGTACCTGCCTCAAATCGGTGCGGAGGTTCCAGAAAGGTCGTTTTTTCAAACCGCACATCTTTAATAATACTGCCGCCGTAATTCAAAGGCTCCATCCGGGATAAATGTTCACTTTTTCCGTATAAAATTCCAATACCGGTGGGTCCAAAAACTTTATGTCCGGAAAAAACGAAAAAATCCACATCCAATGCATTTACATCAATTTCATAATGCGCAACACTTTGTGCGCCATCAACCAAAACCGGAACTTTAAACTCATGGGCAAGATTGATCATATCTTTAATTGGGTTGATATAACCTGTTGCATTAGAGATGTGAACAATCGCCAGCATTTTTGTCTTATTATTAAGTAGGGATCGAAAGCTATCTCTGCGCAACGAGCCATCTTCATTAACCGGGATGGTTTTAAGTGTAGCTCCTTTGGATTGACATACGATTTGCCAGGGAATAAGATTGGCATGATGCTCCATAGCGGTAATCAGTACTTCATCGCCAGCTTGTAACCTGGGGGCAAGGAAAGCAAAAGCAACCAGATTAATCCCGGCTGTAGTTCCGGAAGTATAAACTATATTTTCTCTGGAGGGAGCCCCGATAAATGTAGCTACTTTATCACGAACGGCCTCGTATTTCTGAGTAGTTATAGCTGCTAAATCATATATCCCGCGATGAATATTCGAGTAGTCATTTTTATAAAAATCACAAATTCCATCGACTACTATATCCGGTTTTTGGGTAGTGGCTGCATTATCAAAATAGATTAAGTCCGGATTGTTTGCGAATATTGGAAAGGACTTGCGAATCTCTGTCGGATCTATCATTGCATCTTCATTTTCGAAATTCAAATTACGGAAATTATTGGAGACCACAAAGATGGTTCAGGTTTCAAAGCCGACAGGAACAGCAGAAGTTACAGAGAGCCGGAAGTGGTTTGCATTTTCTGAGCCGGAATTACATTTTTAGTATGACAGGCTACGAATTATTCTTCTTATTCAGTTCTTTAAATACCGTTTAATTGCTATTTTTAAAATTAGAATTAACACCATGCTATACGATAATCACGGAAGACAGATAAATTATCTCAGACTAGCGGTAACTGATCGTTGTAATCTTCGATGCTTTTATTGCATGCCGGAAGAAGGGATCAAGTATATGCCTAAAAAAGAGCTTCTGAGCTACGAAGAGATGGAGCGCATTGTGAGAATAATGGCCAAAATGGGCATTCGAAAAATCCGGATTACCGGTGGTGAGCCTTTTTTGAGAAAAGGAATGATGGATTTTATCCAAACGCTCCATTCCATTAATGGTATTGAGCAATTGAACGTCACCACAAATGGGACGATGACCAAGGCATTAGTACCTGATTTTAAAAAAGTAGGCATAAAATCGGTTAATTTGAGTTTGGATAGTCTGGATCAAAAGAGATTTTTCGATATCACGCGACGGAATGATTTTTCAAAAGTGATGGATACCTTCCACCAATTGCTGGAATATGACATCCCTACTAAAATCAATGCGGTAGTCATGAATGGCAGGAATATCGAAGATATCGTACCGATGATTAATTTGACCAGGGACTATCCGGTAAGTGTACGTTTCATCGAGGAAATGCCTTTTAACGGAACGGGAGAACAGGCTCAAGTTGAGGCCTGGGATTATCCGAAAATCCTGGATCATATAAAATCAAATTTTCCAACGATAAAAAAAATAAAAGATCCGAAACATTCCACTTCTTTCAATTACAAGATTCCCGGTTTTAAAGGGAGCGTAGGGATTATTGCGGCTTATAGTCGTTTGTTTTGTGGTTCTTGTAATCGAATACGATTAACGCCACAAGGTATGCTGAAGACCTGCCTGTACGATGATGGTGTTTTCAATATTAAAAAAATTATAAGAAACGGGGGTACGGATGAACACCTGAAAACTGCATTGCTGGAAGCCCTGGGCAATCGTGCCAAAGATGGTTTCGAAGCGGAAAAAAACCGGACTTTTGGAAGGCCCGTCTCCGAGTCTATGGCTACCATAGGCGGATAAAATAATTTGAATTTATGATAAGTGTTGAAGAAGCTTGCCAGATCATAGCAAGTACGGTCAAAGATTTTGGAACCGAACTAATTCCTTTGGATCAGGCCGTTGGCAGAGTACTTAGAGAAGAACTGTTTGCTGACCGGGATTTTCCTCCTTATAATCGGGTCACTATGGATGGGATTGCCATTAACAGCCAGGCTTTTCGTCCTCATAAAATATTTCCTCTGGCGGGAATCGCAGCAGCCGGCGCACCTCAGCTGCATCTGGAAAACATGGAACATTGTCTGGAAGTGATGACCGGATCAATTTTGCCCTCCGGTACAGATTCAGTCATTCGATACGAAGACCTGGATATCAAAGAAGGTCAGGCTAAGGTGGTACTGGATGCGTTAAACAGTGGTCAGAATGTCCATAAACAGGGGGAAGATCGTCAGAAAGGCAGTAAGATTGTTCCAGCAGGCATCCAATTAAGTCCTGCCGAAATCGGTGTAGCTGCTACGGTCGGGAAAACACATCTTAAAGTAAGTCGATTGCCCAAAGCGATTATTATCAGTACTGGCGACGAATTGGTCAAAGTAAGCGACCGGCCTCTCCCCTACCAAATACGACGTTCAAATGTGCATCGGCTCTTGGCGACATTAAACCTCTATGATATCCCGGCGGATACGGCTCATTTGCTGGATGATCTCGAAGAGGTGACGAAAAAACTGGAAAATATCATCAAAACATACGAAGTGATCATATTAAGTGGAGGCGTTTCCAAAGGCAAATATGATTATTTACCGCATGCTCTCGAAAAACTGGGGGTCAAAAAGCATTTCCACAAGATCAAGCAGCGTCCCGGAAAACCATTTTGGTTCGGCGAAGCACCGAATGGGGCGATTATCTTCGCATTACCCGGAAATCCGGTATCCTCTTTCATGTGTACCCAGGTTTATTTCAAGGATTGGTTAAATGCATCGATCGGTTTGGGCAAGCAAAAACTGGCTCTTGGTGTTCTTGAAAATGATATCCATTTCAAGCCGGATTTAACCTATTTCGCGCAGGTTAAAATTTCCTATACCGATGATGGAAGAATTCTGGCTAAAGCTGTTGAAGGGCATGGTTCGGGGGATTTGGCCAATCTGGTAGATGCAGATGCTTTTGTCAGATTACCAAGGGGGAAGAATTTATTTAAAAAGGGAGAAGTTTACCCTTTATATTTCTATCGTTAAGCTATAAAACACAAATGATGAAGACCGGTTTCAAACTTCGATCTTCATCATTTATGTTCAAAAGGATAATTTACTAAAATCCAAAGTTCCCCATTCCGCCCAATTCTTTCTGGAATTGCTCCTGGGTCATTTTTTCGTAACCTTCCGGAATTTCAAAATCAGATGCCGCAACGGATTTGACGATTTTTTGAGCCGTAATCGTCACGCCTGTTCCCTGAGTATTTAAAATAATTTCCATAGGTAAACCCTTTAATCCCGGAAACATTTCTTTGGCCATTTTAATTTTTGGCATCATCCCTTCGGCAACGTACATTTTGATTTTTTCATTCGTTTCTTTATCCGTTAGTATTGCTTTAATACATTCTATACCAGCGATCTCTTTTGTATCTTTTTTATCATAAACAATATCTAAGTCTGGAGTTTCTGCTTCCTGATCAGCAGCTTCATCTGGTTTTGGTTGTTTCACCTGTACTTTTCTCCCCATCATATTCATCAACATTGTCCCTTCTTCACTTCCTTTTTGATTAATAAAATCCATAACTACCATCCCTCCCATCATCTGAACATTCATCTTGGAATTCGAATCGTTAAAGTAAAAGTTAATAAGTGTCCCTTTCATCATTTGGGCCTCCATCTCTTCAGATTCGATATTGGTAACTTCGTACTGGATTTGTCCTTCTTTAAATTTCTGAGCCTCTGTAGAAGATAAACCAACTACAAAGAATGCTGCTATTAAAGTAAATTTTATAAAGTTTTTCATAAGTAAGGTATAAATTTGATTTATTGTATTAAAACCAATGTAAACGCTAAATGTTTTCTCAATTCTTATGCAACATAGCCCAATTATCCATTGGACGTACATTTTTTTCGACGAGTCACATCATTTGACAGAATATTCACTTCAATAACGCCAGACATCGAGATATTTTTTAAAAATCTTCGTCAAATTTTCCGCGTCAGAAATTCCCCGGTGGTGGACTCCGGTAAATTCCATCCCTTCCCGCTTAATTGCATTCTTCAGTCCACATGGCCGGTGTAGCCTTTTCAACTCCTGGTACTGCGTTTTTAAGTTTATATGGGGATCAACCCAATCTTCATCCAGTTTATGATAGCGGCAATCCTCTTTTAACATTTTTTTATCAAAACTCCCCCAGGAACATAACAAATATTCTTCATCATAAATACCTATCCAGTCTTTAAATTCTTCTATCACACGGGGAAAGGGCCCTGAGCGATCCACATCATTTTGTTCGATACTGGTAAGTCTTTTACAAAATGGGGAAAGGTAGGGATTGATTGTTGGTTTGATAAATCGATTGTAGCTGCCCTGAATCTCTCCATAGCCATCCAGTTTAACTGCTCCAATCTCAATTGTTTCGGAGATTAAACCGGGATTCTTGTATTCCCAACAAGTAGCCTCTAAATCGTAAATTATAAAATTCAAAATACTTTAATTCGAGCGATTTTCGAAAGTTTGCAAAGCAAAGTATAGTCGTTGAAACAATCGAAACCGGGATATGGTTCTTGTGTAAATTTATACTTTTCGCTCTCTCAGCTGTTTTTCCAAATCGGATATCTTGTCCAGCAAAATATCAACCTTGTCTTCCAGCTCTTTATTGTTATCAATAGTCATTTCGTCCACAAAGATCGCGTTTGCCAATGACATACCAAAAATACCACCAAAAAGCACCACCAGGATAAAATAAAACCGGGTTGCTCCGGCGGCAAGGCTGGCATCTTCTCCATATTCCGCATTCATTGCTTCTGCAATTACAGCCGGGATTTCATTCCAGCCTTCTACCGTAAACATTTGAAAAATATAATAACTGGAGATTAAGGGATCGCCGAAGTAATCGGGAACAATATCACCGTAAAAATGACAGGTAAACAAAGCGATGAGGAAATTTAAAAATACCAGCGCCAGAATAACAAAAATCGAAGCTTTCAAAGCTCTCCCCAATCCGGCTACGATACTATCCATTCTCGGAATAAAGCTAATAACCCGAATCAGACGTATCATTCTGAAGAGCCGTAAAACTTTCAAAAATGAAAAGTTATGACTGGCGAAAAAGGGCACAAAAGTGAGTAAACTAGGAATACTAATAATGACAATTATAAAATCAAAAACATTCCAGTTACTCGAAAAGTAATCTTTAACACCAAGTGTCCTTATTTTTACGATTGCCTCAACGATGAATAATACGACAAAAAGATGGTCAATATTTTCAAGAACCGCATAAAGCGTTTGCTTCCCCTCTTCGATTTGCGGAAAATACAGCAAAAATATGATGAAGGAATTCACCAGAATTGCCAGCAACATATTCTTTTCTGAAAGAAAGAATCGCTTTAACATGAGTATTAAGGTGTTAAGCAAACAGATTTAGAAACCTGAAGCAAAGCAATTAATTAAAGCCTCAGGTTTCCATTCTGAAATAAAACTATTCATCCGGATTCATAAACGGATATCGGTAATCTTTTGGTGGAACAAAGTTTTCTTTAATCGTTCTTGGAGAAATCCAGCGGAGCAAATTGAGAATCGATCCTGCTTTATCATTTGTTCCTGAACCTCTGGCCCCTCCGAATGGTTGCTGACCAACAACGGCGCCAGTAGGTTTATCATTAATATAAAAATTACCCGCAGCATGTCGAAGCCTATCAGAAGCAATATTGATAGCTGTCCGGTCCCTGGCAAATACCGCTCCGGTTAGTGCATAAGGAGAAGTTTTGTCTACCAGTTCCAAAGTTTCTTCAAATTTCCGTGCATCGTAAGGATATATTGTCAAGACCGGTCCGAAGATTTCTTCACACATTGTAATATACTTTGGATCCGTTGTTTCAATCACAGTCGGTTCAATAAAATATCCCTTTGCTTTGTCGTACTGTCCCCCAGCGATAATTTCTGCCTTCTTGGATTTACGGGCATTGGCGATATAATTCGAAATTTTGTTAAAGGCTCTTTCATCAATCACTGCATTGATAAAATTGGTAAAATCTTCAGGGCTTCCCATTTTGATATCCTCCAAATCCTGTAACATATACTTTTTCACTTCTCTCCAAAGCCCTTTTGGAACATAAGCTCTTGAGGCAGCAGAACATTTTTGCCCCTGAAATTCGAATGCTCCACGAACCAGGGCCGTAGCTACTTCTTTAGCATCTGCGGAAGCATGAGCAATCACAAAATCTTTTCCTCCGGTCTCTCCTACAATCCTGGGATAAGAACGATATTTACTGATATTATTTCCTATTGTTTGCCATAGGTTTTGAAAAACCTTGGTACTCCCCGTAAAATGCAAGCCCGCAAAATCGGGATGGCTAAAGATGATATCCCCCGCAACCGGTCCGTCGGTATAGATTAAATTGATTACCCCATCCGGTAATCCCGCAGCTTCAAAAATTTCCATGATCACCGCAGCAGAATAAATCTGGGTTTCGGCTGGTTTCCAAATACAAACATTACCCAACATGGCCGGCGCAGCGCAAAGATTACCCGCAATAGAAGTAAAATTAAATGGTGTAATAGCGAAAACAAATCCTTCCAGCGGACGGTGTTCCATACGATTCCATATGCCCGGCTCACTTTCGGGTTGCTCGGTATACAACTGTGTCATATACTGCGCATTAAATCTAAGGAAATCGCAAAATTCGGCGACGCAATCGATCTCTGCCTGAAAGATATTTTTTGATTGGCCAAGCATGGTTGCTGCATTCATTTTTGCTCGGAAAGGACCACTCAAAAGATCAGCAGCTTTCAGGAAAATAGCAGCTCGATCTTGCCAGGGCATGGCTTCCCAGGCTGGTTTTGCTTTTAAAGCCGCATTAATGGCTTGTTTTACATGATTGGAATTACCTTTTGAATATTGACCAATTACATTTTTGTGATCATGTGGAGGTCTTATTTTGACTTTTTCTTTTGTATTTACTTTTTTGCCACCTATATACATTGGAATATCAATGTTTTCTGCTTTCATTTTCGCGTAAGCCGCTTGTACGGCAGCTCTTTCAGGGGAGCCGGGAGCATAGCTCAAAACAGGTTCATTTGATGCGATTGGTACTTCGAAAAATGCGTTTGCCATATTGTAATTTGGTTTTAGTTTGCTATTTGTCCTTAATGAATTTCTAAAAAACAACTCACCAGAATGGCTTTTTGTTCATAATTAAAAATAGTATAACCGTTTATCCTTAATATGAATGGAAATCGGGTTATCTTTTATTCATTAGGGTTAAACAAAAGCGCAAATTTATATTGATATAAAGTTGCTGCAAATGTAATGGTTAGCTTGCAGATATGGAAATATTAAGAGAAAGTAAAGAATGAACAGCATGTTTAAAACTTGATTTTTATTTCGGGTGGTAAAAAAGGGGTGGCATCTCCCCTTCCTTTGATAATTTCCCGTACGATAGTTGAGCTGATATGAGAAAAAGAGGGTTTACTAATCAAAAATAGTGTTTCCAGGCCCTCACCAACAATACTGTTTAGTTGAGAAATAGTTTTTTCATAATCAAAATCCGAAGCATTACGCAAACCCCGAAGCATATATTCAGCACCTATTCTTCTGCAATAGTGGGCCGTCAAACCTTCATAAGAATCAATTTTAACGCTTGGTTCTTTTTCAAAAACTTTTTCCAGCCATTCCATCCTTTGTTCCAGCGAAAAAAGGTATTTCTTTTGAGCATTCTCTCCAATGGCAACAATGATTTCATCAAATAGCGGGATAGCCCGTTTTACAATATCAACATGGCCCGAGGTAATCGGATCAAAAGAACCTGGAAAAACTGCTTTTTTCATTAACTAAGTGCGTTCGAGTATAAAGTAAAATTTTCTTCGTCGAAACATACGAAAATTACTTCATCGATTGAATCATTTTCCGACAAAAATTCAATCACCGTCCGAATCGCTATTGGTGCTGCCTGTTCTTTAGGAAAGCCGTAGACTCCCGTACTGATATTTGGAAAAGCAATTGTGTTAAGTTCGTTTTTAATTGCCAATTTTAAACTATTGATATAACAGGATGCCAAAAGCTGCTCAGACTGCTCTCGATCAGCAGCCGACCAAATGGGCCCAACCGTATGTATTACTTTTTTCGCAGGCAGTTTTCCCGCAGTAGTAATCACTGCCTCTCCGGTTGCACAGCCTCCCTGTTTTGCTCTTATTTTACGGCAATCGTCCAGAATTTCAGGGCCTCCCGCCCGATGAATAGCTCCATCTACTCCGCCCCCTCCCAAAAGCGAGGAATTAGCAGCATTCACTATGACATCGACCTTTATTTTGGTAATGTCACCGCGCACTAAGCGGATTCGTTCATTCATTTTTTAAAATTTTAAATGAATTCATAAACTTGTCAATAGCTGCATTCAGGCTTTTATGCCGGAAAGTCACCGTTTGAATCGCGTAATAACGATTACCAACTACATAGGCTTTTGTTTTAATCGCAGCTTTATCGTTTCCATAATTTACCCGCCAGATTTTTCCGGGATAATCTCCCATTTTTATATCGGCAGCATAAAAGAGCTCTCCCCTTACACTACTTACAGAAGTCTCCACCGTCGCATCAAAGAAGTCTTTTAACAAATCTGTAGAATCCGAATGCACCGTCCCTTCCGGATAGTCACAATAACTGATCATATACAAGAAATTATCTGCATTTTCATAGTCGGGTTGAAAAGTAAAGATATGATAAGACAAGCTTCCCACCGGGGTTTCACTTACCTCGACCTTTTCTGAGAGTTTTCCGGGAGTGAGTACCGTAAAAAGCCCGGTTTCGGAGGTATACCATTCCCAGTTGGGTTCCCCGGAAAAAGCCAGGGTTATTACAGAAAGTATAGCTAGTAATTTCATTTTTCAGTTTAAATTTGATGTATTGTACGATGCCTAATCGTAAAAATTCAAAGTCATTGGTTTTAAGCCATTTCTACCTCCTGTCCAAGCTCTCGATCAGTAGTCTGCACCTGTCAACACAAGCATTTTATTACCGATAACGAATGTACATATTTCTTAGTATCAATGGGTGGATATGCCCTAAAGCTTTAGAAAACTTTAAGAAAAAACAGTACAATCGGGAACATTAATTGGACATACATCTTATTTTTTGTGAATCCAATCTTTTTCGTTGTGTGAATCCTAAAAAAGGCTTTACCTTAGAGACTTTCTTCATTTATTTGGGATGGTAAAGTTGTTAAAATTTACAACTGGTGAATAAACATATAAAAATAAAACTCCTTTTACTTGTACTTTCTTTGGCCGTATTTCAAAGCTGTCAACCGGATGCTCCTGATACAGAAAGTACGGAAGAAAAAGCAACTCCCCTTTTACCAGCCCTGGAAGAAGAATACGATATTGTAAAGAATAAATGGGGCTATATCGATAAAAGAGGCAGTTTGGTCATTCCCACAAAATTTGACGATGCCCGTAACTTTTCTGAAAACCGGGCAGTTGTAAGAATAAAGGGAAAATGGGGGGTAATCGACCATACCGGGAAGTTTGTATTAGAACCCACCTATAAAGCGATTTGGTCCTATTCGCAAGGATTAGCCAGAGTGCAAGATTTTAAATATAAATTCGGTTTTATAGATCCCAACGGGACGGTTGTCATTCCGCTCCAATTTCATAAAGCAAGTGATTTCACGGAAGGATTGGCCAGAATCAAAACGGAAAAAGGTTACGGCTTCATTGATCAAAGTGGCCACACGGTTATCCCTGATCATTTTGAGAAAACCTATAATTTTAAAAACGGTTTCGCCAGAGTTAAAATGCAAAATAAGTATGGAATTATTGATCAGACGGGAAAAGAGATAATACCGGTAAAATACCAAAAAGTTTATGATCTGGCAGGAGATTTTTTTAGAATAAAGCAAAATAAGCAATTTGGCTTCGCCGATAAAAATGGTGAAATCATTATTCCAATCCATTTTCAAGCGGCTGGTGATTTTCATCACGGCTATGCTGCTGCAAGTCAAAATCAAAAATGGGGTTTAATCAACCAAAAAGGAAGCTTTCAGGTCTCTCCCCTATACGATTTTCTGGAATATGCGGGAGAAGGATTATGGCGTTTTTTAAAAAATGACAAGTTTGGTTGTATCAATGAAAATAATGAGATAATAATTGCTGGCAAATATGATTTACTGTACAATTTTGCTGACGAAAAAGCGCCTTATCAATTAGACGGACTTTGGGGATTTCTCGATACCAATGGAAAAGAACTAAGTCCTCCTCAATACGGTTTGGCCTGGAATTTCAGGGAAGGTCTGGCCAGAGTTGCTTTTCGTCAGGGCATTGGTTATATCGATGCATCGAGCAATGTGGCCATTGCTCCGCAGTATCAAGATGCAAGAGATTTTTCAGAAAATCTGGCCAGGGTACAAGAATGGTAAAATATTTTTCACAAATAAAATTATAATGAGAAGATTTTTTTTATTCATAGGTTTAGTAAACTTTATAAGCTTGGGAAGCCTGGCCGCGCAGGACTTCCCCGAATTCAAGCTGGAAAAAGCGGAGGTAGAAGCACATTTGCGTTTTTTGGCTTCGGATGAAATGCAGGGACGTCGTACTACGGATATGGGGAATAATGTTGCTGCCAGATATATTGCCGAGCAGTTCCGCTACTATGGTTTAAAAACCGTTGAAGGAGCGGATGGATACTATCAGACTATTCCTTTTGAAAACAGAATTCCTCCTGAAGTTGGTTTTCTTCGCTGGGGAGAAGATGTTTATGAACACGGCGAAGGGATGGTAGTACTCGCTGGGGATTCAATCAATCAAGAAGCCGAGGCCGTTTTTGCTAATTTTGGCTGGGTAGATTCCCTAAAAGGTTTCGATGATTATAAAGATCTCGATGTAAAAGGGAAGATTGTAGTTTGCATTTCCGGATTACCGGATTCACAAGAGCCTTCTGTTGTTTTTACATCTATGAGAAAAAAGAGAAAAATTGCTGCGGATCATGGTGCCATTGCCTTGATAGAACTCTATAGACTCGGGTTCCCCTGGCAATTCTTTAAAAATTATTTCGGAAAACCAAGGTTGGATATCGCCGAAAAGAATAAAGATGAAGGACCGGGTATACCCTATATCTGGTTGCAAGAAAACTCTGAAGAGGCAAGTTTAAATCTGAAAAATGGTGCAAAGGCTACTTTCAAACTTAAATCAAGTGGTTTTTCTGCTGACTCTAAACCTTCGCAAAATGTCATTGCCGTTTTAGAAGGAACCGATCCGGTCTTAAAGAACGAATACATAATATGTTCAGCGCATTACGATCATGTAGGTACTGGCAAACAAGGCGGTGGAGCTTTTAGCGTCGAGGATTCCATTTTTAACGGCGCCCGGGATAATGCATTTGGTACAGTTGCCTTACTTGCAGCAGCAAAATCACTATCCAAGCAACCGGTTAAACGCTCTGTCGTTTTTATCGCATTTACCGGAGAAGAAATGGGACTGCTCGGAAGTGGATATTATGTAGATCATCCGCTGATACCGCTCAAACAAACGATCCTTAATCTCAATACTGATGGAGCAGGATACGACGACATAACCGCATATTCAGTAATCGGTTATGACCGGGTTGGTTTGGAAGCTGAATTCGAAAAAGCGGCTTCTACTTTTGGTCTGCGGGTGATACAGGATCCGGCAAAAGAACAAAATCTTTTTGATCGCTCGGATAATGTCAATTTTGCAGCTAAAGGTATCCCTGCTCCTACCGTGAGTCCGGGAGCAACCGGTTTTACTGAAGAAATAATGAAGCATTATCATCAAGTCTCTGATAACCCGGAAACAATTGACTTTGACTATTTACTTTTGTTTTCCAAAACCTACTCCTACCTGACCCGTTTAGCTGCGAATAAGGATGAGAGGCCCAAATGGAAAGCGGGTGATAAATATGAAAAAGCCGCCAAATTGTTATACGGTGAATAGTTTTTCCAATTTCAATTCCTGGTTTTCAGATTTTATTGACTTTAGAATCTGGAAGCCGGGAATCTATAATTCTGCCTTTTCTAATGAAAATATTGATTTTAAAAAATCTGCAAAATGACTTTATGTCTCTCGGAGCGACCCCCATTGAAAGCGCCGAAGATTTTATTCCACAGGCAAATGAACAGATGGAAAACTATTCTGTGATTATTGCCATTCAAAAATGGTATCCTGCGGATTATGAGTTATTCGCCGCAAATCATCCCTGGAGAAAACCAGGACAAACGATTACTATAGGCGATGAAACGCATGAACTTAGCATTATTCACTGCGTTGCTGAAAGTTTTGGCGCAGCCTTTCCTCCAGGTTTAAACACGGATAAAATCACATATATTATCAAAGACGAAGGGAAAACGGGTGATATTGTAATGGCCCAGATTAATGAGATTGTAAAAAAATACGAAGTAAACGGAATTGATATCCTGGGCCCCGAACGATAAAAAATGTATCAGATTATGTAGCTATATGATTAACGTTTTTAGGGTCAAGCATATAACTACATAATCATATTAATACTATAATACGCCTTGCGCAATCATCGCATCTGCTACTTTTACAAATCCGGCGATATTTGCTCCTTTTACATAATCAATATAATCTCCATCGCCACGACCATGCGTTTCACACTGCTTATGGATACTTTGCATGATTCCAAGAAGCTTTTCATCTACTTCTTTTCTGGTCCAGGACATTCGCAGACTATTCTGGGACATTTCCAATCCGGAAGTAGCTACACCTCCTGCATTTGAAGCTTTACCCGGAGCATATAGAATCTTCGCTTTTTGAAAGATATTGATCCCTTCAATTGTTGTGGGCATATTCGCACCTTCACAAACCAGTTGACAACCGTTTTTCACTAAAAATTCTGCATCCTCTCCATTTATTTCATTTTGAGTTGCAGATGGAAAAGCACAATCGCAAGGGATATTCCAGGGACGTTCTCCTTCCATATAGATCAGATTGAAGGCCTCTGCATATTCCTTGATTCTACCTCTGCGATTATTTTTCAAATCTTTGATCCATTCCAGTTTTTCAGTATTGATTCCATCCTTATCATAAACGGTACCCGAAGAATCAGACATAGAATGAACGGTACCTCCTAGTTCCAGGATTTTTTCCACGGTAAATTGAGCAACATTTCCGGAACCGGAAACCAGGCATTTTTTCCCTTTTAAGCTATCGCCTTTGGCTTTGAGCATTTCATTGGCAAAATAAACACTTCCGTAGCCGGTAGCCTCCGGACGAATCAGGGAACCTCCAAATGCAAAGCCTTTACCGGTAAAAGTTCCGGTATGTTCATTTCTTAGCTTTTTATACATTCCAAACATATACCCGACTTCTCTCCCGCCTACACCGATATCTCCTGCAGGAACATCCACATCCGGGCCAATATGGCGGTAGAGTTCTCGCATAAATGCCTGGCAGAATCTCATAATTTCACGATCGGACTTCCCTTTTGGATTAAAATCCGATCCACCTTTACCACCCCCCAAAGGCAATGTAGTCAAGCTGTTTTTAAAAATTTGTTCGAATCCAAGAAACTTGAGAATACTTAAATTCACACTTGAATGAAAACGCAATCCACCTTTGTAAGGACCTATTGCATTGTTAAACTGAACGCGATACCCTTTATTCACTTGAACCTTGCCGGCATCGTCAACCCAGGTAACCCGAAAGGAAATAACCCTTTCTGGTTCTGTCAATCGTTCCATGAGACCATGTCCCTGATATTTGGGATTCGCTTCAATAAAAGGAATAATTACTTCCGCAAATTCCATCACTGCCTGATGAAATTCGGGTTCATTAGGATTTTTGGCTTTTACAGAAGCCATAAAATTGTCGATACCGGAATGGTTTGATTTTGTTAGAGCCGACATTATTTAATGTTTTTAAAATTAAAAATGGTTTATTTGATCCCAGAGCATAACAAAAAATCAGCAATCGTTGAAATGGCAAATTTTGTTTTGTACCGCCTTACAAACCCTCGTCATAGCTAAAGCTGTCTCTGTGGTTTGTACCTCGTTCAAATTATAATTTCCGCATTTTCACCCGATCACAAAATTTAAGCATACCCTTTCTTATGTTCCAGCCAAAGATACGCTAATAAGTAAATAGCATAAGTCTTTGAAGCTATTTTGACCACAAAATTAGAATAATTCAATTAAGAATTCGTCTTAGAGAAGCCACAAATTTCACTTTGAAAGAAAACAGCCAGGGTATATAAAAAAATGACTTGGATTTGTCCAAGTCATTTTACAAACTCTAAGGCTAAGAGCATATAAATGCTCATTGCAAAAACCATTTAAAAATCAATTATAATTGAACTTTTCAATCATATTCTGATCAAACAGATTACAGAACAATTTTCTGTTTGATTTATTATACCCGTTAAAATCTATTTCAAAAAGATTATATTAAAAATATAAACAAGTTTTAAAATAGCTTAGTTCAATCTGCCTTCCGGTTTTCTCTATAAGCTTCCACTGATAGCTTGTAAAAACTCATTTCGGGTATTTTCATTTAAAAACTTTCCACCATACTGAGTAGTAACCGTACTGCTTCCCTCGTGTTGAACACCACGAGACTGTACACACATATGTTTCGCATCAATATAAACAGCCACATCTTCTGTTTCCAACATAGTTTTTAATTCATTGGCTATCTGAATAGTCAAACGCTCTTGCACCTGGGGTCTTTTAGAGTAATATTCTACGATTCTATTTAATTTCGATAAACCTACCACTTTTCCATTCGGAATATATGCAACGTGTGCCTTACCATAAATCGGTAAGAAATGATGTTCGCAGGTAGAATGTACTTTTATATCTCTTTCGACAAGCATTTGCCGATAGTTGTAGTTATTCTTAAACAGCGTAGTGGCAGGTTTATTTTCAGGATTCAGACCGGAAAATATCTCGGTAACAAACATTTTAGCCACTCTTCTCGGCGTTCCATTCAAACTGTCATCTTCGAGGTCAAGACCTATAATGTCCATAATTTGCCTAAAATGATCTTCAATTTTGTCCATCTTCTCTTCTTCCGACATCACAAATGCATCATTCCTGACAGGCGTTGCATCCGAAGCAGAAAAATGATTATCCCCAATCTCCATCACGAGATCTTTTAAGTATTTACCCTTGGCAGTTCTGTTACTTGTCATTATTTTTCTATTGATATATTTTATAAACCACAGAATAAACACGTATTTAGTTGTTTAGTTTTGAAATTGAATAAAAATGTAATCGATGAAACTATTCTTTTATATATCTCTGTGCCTTTTAGTAGTAGCTTGCAATAATGTCGATAAGCCACAAAAGGAAGGAAGCAAAAAACAAGTGGAGCAAAGTCCGGAACAAAGCGACTGCAAATACGGTAAGCCCGTTGCTATTTTTTCGGATGAACTCCCTCAAATCACAGCGCACAAATTTGAATCAGAGGGTCAGAAAGGAATTGAAACAGTCCATTTTGAAAATCAGACCATACTCGAACTTTATCAAAGTGGCTGTAATGAAATAAGGCAGGAATACCGGTTCCTGCTCCCAGAAGATTTTCGGCAAAAAGAGGATGTTTTCTGGAAAGACCTGGCAATTGAAAAGCTTACTTACGTCGGGAATCTCGATGAAAAATATGCCGTACTTGGCATTTGGGTAGGTGCTATTGAGCAATTAAAAGACCAGTTGAAAATTGGACAGTTTAGTGAAGCCGAACCAGGTACTTTTATTATGATTGACAAACTAGCAGAACCGGAATCATCTATTCTGATGATCGTTCTCGAACGAAGAGTTTGATTTTACCTCTCAGGATTCAATTGCATTGTATCGAATATCAAAGTTTCTTATTGAAAATAATTATATAACCGAAACAGGCCCGAATATTTTGGACGAATAGATTTTGTTATTTACTTTTACAGTCACTGTAAGAATTCCTAAAGGAGTAAAAACATACGTAATTGAGAAAACATTCTGATGAGCAAGCTGCTTCTTCCTCTTCTATGTTTATGTCTGGCAATTTGGCTGTTTGGCGGTTCTTATTGGTTTGCCCGGGAGTATACCCAGGATGGGCCCAACAAAGGCTGGACTGTTACTGATGGAAAGCAAGTTTTCCACTCTGAAACAATTTTCTCATTTCAATACGCTGATCCTGAAATAATCCTGGATGACAATCAATGGGCTCTGATTACACAAATCGGAGAATATCTGGATGCAAATCCGGATAGAGCGCTGGTCATCACCGGAGATTATACTGAGGAGGAGATGAATAATAGCCAGGATCAGAACCTTGGAAAAGCCCGTGCTGAAAGCTTTCGCTATCTGATTTACCGACTGGGGATAGACCTAGAGAGAATCATCGTCAAGGAGAGGCAGGTCAAGTCCCATGTAAAAAATGAAAATGGCCTGATCAATGGCGGCGTAAATTTTGATTTTGTAGAATCCCCTTTGATGAAATACGGAGAAGCTTTTTCTTTCGAAAAAAGGGTACATTTCGATCAAAATGATGCAATAGATCGCAGTAAAAATTCCTATGAACTATACCTGGCAGCTTTAAGGCAATACATGGTTGACTTTCCAACTAAAAAGATCAAATTGTCTGCTGCATATTCAAAAGAAGTAACAGCATCTTTCCAAAAGAGGATGGATACCTTAATATCAGATTTGAAAAATCAAGGCATTGATGAATCCAGAATAGAAGTAGAGTCACGTGAAACTGTCTCTGTATCTTCCGAAGATTTGGATACTATTGATATCAGCATCAATTAATTATTTGATATTGCTTAAGACTTTTTTGTCTTTTTTTATTTTTGATTATTTTTACCGAAACTGTTGTTTCCCAACAGTTTATATAGGAATTTTTAAATCAATGTAAACGAATCAATGACTTCTGTCTCCATTGCAATATTTATAATGATGAGCGTTGCCGCCGGATTTGGCTTTGCAATCGCCTGGGTATATAAAAGTGATCGATTTCAGGAAATTTTAGAGGATTATAATAAAAAGAAAAACCTCTCTACCCGGCTAAAAGAAGAGCAGGAAAGTTTGATCAAGCATGCTAATAACCTGCAGAATGAAACCTTGAAACTTTCCCAGAAAAACGAGAAATTTTCCAAACGCATTCAATCTTTCAAAGATATTGTTCAACAACTAGAACACGATAAAGAATTTATCTTTAAAGAATACGAACAATTCAGGCAGCAGGTCAAAGCAAAACTGGCAAAAAGTCAAAAGTTGTTTGATGCTTTCGAAGAAGTAAAAGATAAAAACCAAAAGCTCAAACTCAAAGCAGATAAATGGAAAATACGCTTTCATGAGACGGAGGAAAAACTCCATCAAACCGAACAGGCTTATCTGAAAGTAAATAAAGAGAAAGAGCAAGCACTGGAAAAATTATCTTCTTCTGGAGTTTCTGCCGAACACCTTCTGGAATGGGAAAACAATTACAAGGAACTGAAACTAAATTTTCTGGCTTTACAAAAAGAAAAAGAAGATTTAGAAAAGGCACTTTCCAAAAGCCAGTCGGTTGGTTCTTCCGGCGATACCCTGAACAGGTTAAGTGAAGAAATCGTGATCCTGAAAAAGGAGAATAAAAAGCTTAAAATTCAGTTATCGGAAAAGAATAGCGATTTCGGCAAATATGGTTCAAAAGAAAAAGAAGCCGTATTAGCCCGGATACGCAGTAGAAGCAAGCAACTGGATTTCAACAGGATTGGAAAAGCCAATCCAAAAACCAGGGATAACCTAAAGGATCTCAAAGGACTGGGTAATCTGATCGATCAGAAGTTTCAGGCTATTGGCATTAATACTTTCGCCCAGCTGGCCAGTCTTAACGAGTACGATCAGAAACTGCTCAATTTTTTTCTGGAACTTCCTCAGGGAAAAATTGAAAGCGAGAAATGGGTCATGCAAGCTAAAGTCAAAATTGGTTCAAAAATCAAACAGAATTCCCTAAAGCAGATTAGTGAAAATATTGAAAAAATTAACCTCGACCAGGTTGGTGCATCCAGCCCTTCGAGAAAAGATAATTTGCAAACGATCATTGGCATTGGCCCTTTTATCGAAAAGAAGCTCAATGCAGTTGGTATCTATCGTCTGGAACAATTGGCGAAGCTAAACGAGCAAGATATCGAAGAGATCAATAGCATAATCGAACTGGCTCCCGGCCATATCAAAAACGATGACTGGGTCGGACAAGCCAAAAGAATGAAGTAGAAGTAGTATCAGTATTAAAACCCCACCGCAGGTTTGCGTGTGGGGTTTTGTTTTTTAAAACAATACTTTGATAAAAAGTGTTTCGACAAAGGATAAGAGATACTTATCAATGTGCATATATATTGATAGCTATAATTGGTAATTACCAATTGATAACTATATTTGCGAAAAATTTCAGCACACTAATAAAACTAGAATAAATGAAGTACGATCTAATTGTTATAGGAAGTGGTCCGGGAGGCTATCCGGCAGCTATTCGGGCTGCCCAGTTGGGAATGAATGTCGCTATTATTGAAAAAGAAAGCCTGGGCGGAGTTTGTCTTAATTGGGGATGCATACCGACGAAAGCACTGTTAAAAAGCGCGCAAGTCTTTAACTACGTCAATCATGCAGAAGATTATGGCATTAAGATAGGCAGTGCAAAGGCGGATTTTGCCGCAATGATCTCCAGAAGCCGGGGGGTAGCAGATGGAATGAGCAAAGGTGTAAACTTCCTGATGAGAAAAAACAAGATCAATGTTATCATGGGACGCGGGAAACTGGCCAGAGGTAAAAAGGTAGAAGTGACGGATGATCAGGGCAAGGTAACAACTTATGAAGCTAATCATATTATCGTTGCTACCGGAGGACGTGCCCGGGAATTAGCCAATCTTCCAATTGATGGTAAAAAGATTATTGAGTATCGAAAAGCAATGACGCTGGAAAAACTGCCAAAATCGATGGTTATCGTGGGTGCTGGTGCGATCGGAGTAGAGTTTGCTTATTTCTATAATTCCATTGGTACTAAAGTAACAGTTGTTGAATTTATGGAACAAGGTCTCGTGCCAAGAGAAGATAAAGATGTCTCCAAAGAGTTGACAAAAGTATTTAAGAAAGCTGGTATCGAAGTATTGGCCAATACCTCTGTAGAAACCGTGGATACCAAAGGACGTGGATGTACAGTGAATATCAAAAATCGCAAAACCGGAAAAACAGAAGAAATAAAATGCGATGTGGTATTATCCGCAGCTGGGGTAAGTGCCAATATCGAAGATATCGGACTGGAAACACTGGGTGTAAAAACGGAAAAAGGTATGATCACCGTTGATGAATACTACCAAACCAATGTTCCCGGAATCTACGCCATCGGCGATGTTATCCCAACACAGGCTTTAGCGCATGTCGCTACTGCTGAAGGGATCACCTGCGTAGAAAAAATTGCCGGTCATCATCCAGAACCTATTGACTATAACAACATTCCCGGCTGTACCTACTGTATGCCGGAAGTTGCTTCGGTTGGTTATACGGAAGCTGCAGCAAAAGAAGCCGGTTATGAGATTAAAGTCGGAAAGTTCCCGTTTTCTGCTTCCGGTAAAGCCAGTGCGGCTGGCGCCAAGGAGGGTTTTGTAAAAGTCATTTTCGATGCAAAATACGGCGAGTGGCTCGGAGCCCATATGATTGGTTACAATGTAACGGAAATGATCGCAGAAGTAGTGGCTGCGCGTAAACTGGAAACGACCGGACATGAAATTATTAAAACCGTTCATCCCCACCCTACCATGAGTGAGGCGGTAATGGAAGCTACTGCAGCAGCTTACGGCGAAGTGATTCATCTGTAAGCAAATTGAATTCGGTTAATATCCAGCGTAAAATTAAATATTATAGCGCGATTTATTATTTTAGAATAGGTAGGTATAGGGTATGGGGTATTAGATGTTGGATTTCCCAATATGCGTAGCTAATACCTCAAGCCTTATATCTTTATGCCTGCCTGGTACTTTTTCTATTCCTTACATACCTCTGGAGATTAACATGTGGGATGCCTTATGTTTCCCACTCAACGAGATACTCTTGCACAATATCTCCTCTATTCAAGTCTGGCAACATCTCTTCAATCTTGAGAAATTTCGGCACCTTTTTAATTAATTTTGAAAATAATTGTACCAGCAGAATACTCTCAAAATCAATAAATTGCGGTTTATAATTATCCGTTTTCGCTTTTGGTATACTCTCGGCATATTCATAAGCGTCAATAACAATAAACACTTTCGCCGGCATATTAAATTGCTTTCGCCAAAAATTAATCTTTAGAAAGAATTCCATTTCGGTTTCATTCGGCTGCTTAAAAGGCAATGCCTCTATAGCTATTTTCCAGCTCTTCCGGCGAATAATCAAATAATCGCCTACAGATATCCTGGGTTGAAAAATCACCTCGGGAGCTAATTCTTTTTCCAAACTATTTTCTAAAATACCACTTAACAAATCCATTCCAACCAGATCATATCTAAAGGTAGCCAGTATCCGGTATAAAGGACTTCGATTATCCAAAGCCTCAAAACCAAAGTCAAAAATTCTAACAATTTTGTTTTCTTTTTTATGAAAAAGAAGCAATCGATCCTCTTTTGGGTCTAAGCGAATATAAAGATCAGTAACCGAAATTTGCTGCTCTTCTGGCAAATTATTTTGACTGCCGGGCATATTGATTTCATAGTCCAGCAGAGCGGGATGGATATTTGGATTAAATATAGAAGCATCGACATTTTCTACCCAAACCTCCTCTCTTTGTCTGATGCTACGATTCTTCTTTTTAATCGATACAGTTAATTCATCCGGAAAAAGAGACAGAAATCTTCCAAACATTTTTCCATAACCCATAATAGCCGTATCCATAAAAACCTTTTCTCTATCATCGATTCTGCATAACTGAATTAAGGACGACTTAGAGGGATGAATGTTTTTATTCGTGGGCTTGTCAGAAAATAATTCTATGGGCAAATGAAATTCTTCATCGTTCAGCCAGTCCCCTGCTTTCCGCATTTCAACCGCATAGTTTTTTCTTTTTTCAGACATTTGAGAAGCTCCCGAAGGTAATTCCATTATCGGGTTTTTAAAATAATCCTCATAAAAAGAAACCAGGTCCACACTCAAACCCTCATCGTAATTATTTTTAAAAAAAGTCAATAATTTTTCTCTGGGAACATCAAAATAATAATCGCCTAAATGATTGATCAAAGCATCTGCTTCCCGAAGCATGGCCTCAACCGGAATTCCGGAAAAGTCCGGAGAAAAATCGGCAGACACATCTTCATAAAACAGTTGCTCTTTTTTGATATTAAGTCCGGTCGAAATAATATGCTGCAAATCCGTTTTGGTATTCACCCTGACTTTTTCTTCTAATCGCGTCTCTTCTATCAGCTTCCGGTGCAAAATCTCCAGCAACTCATAAGCACTTTGCTGACTCTTAGCTCGTTCTGAAAGCTCGCCTTTGGCAAAAACGTTTTTACAATTGAGCAGTTCTTCCAAGGCTTCCTTTAATTCAACCAGCAGAGGATCTTGATAATGCTCCAGCAGTGCGACAAGTTTCGAAAACCAATCCGGATCAAGCCCTGAAAACGGCCAGGCCCATTCAATTAAACCATAATCGATTAAGGTGAGCAAATAACTCGAAAGCGCTTCTGCATCGGCATCTACCGCTTCCAGCAGGCTATTTATCAACTGATTAAAGCTTTGGGTATTAGTATCCTCCTGTAATATTTCGATAATCAGATCAATAATTCCGGAAGCTTCCATCCGCTGGACAGATTCAATATTCCGGGTATTTAATAAAAAACGCCAGCTATCTTCCTGTCTTAAAATCGAAGTATTCAATCGAATGGGAAAGTCCGCAAAAAAAGGAGGATAATGAATTAGTATATCTTTAAACAATCGAAATACAGAATTATTAATACTGACTCTTCGCTTGTTTTGATTTTTAATTTTATGTTCAAGGCTGATCAAAGCCAGAGTCGTAAAGGAGCTAAATGGTGAAGTTTTCGCACAAATCCGGGTAAGGAACTGTAATAATTTATGTTCGGTTTGAATGATTTTTTTATTGATTCTTTCCCCTCGTTTCAATCGGTATTGTTCAATTCGCTGCAACAAAGAACTACTGGCCAATTGCAGCCCTTTAGTAAGTGCTGCCGGTAGCTCCATACTTTGCAAAAACGTTCTGCATCTGAGTAATTCGGCATTGTAAAAAGACTCAAAGGCCTCTTTTAATTTTTCAAAAGCTTCCAGAGATAATTTATAAGCCCTCACCTCTTCAATAAGCTTTTTAAAATTATCCTGAAATTTCCCCGTATAGGAAAAGTTTTTGAGTTTAATTTTTCGATTATTAAAGATATCCCGTCTGATTACTTTTAGATAAAACTTGGCCGGATAATCTTCTATTTTTTGAATCAACAGTTCTAATTCCCCAAGCAATAAATGTTTTTGCCTTTCGAGGTTCAATTTTTCGCTGAGGATATTATCCAGTTTTAAACGCTCTGATAAGCCAAGCTCTGCAATATAATCGAAATGGAGACCACCTAGCCGTACCAGTATATAGGGAAAGACCTGCATTATCTGTTTCCGTTAAAGGTCGAATGCATAATTTGTATTTTCCATTCGTCGTTCTTTTTGATAGCAACAGCACTTTCCAACCAACTGTAATTAGAAGCAGGTCCATTTTCCGGAGTGATACTGGCATAATTGTGATAAGCCATCCAGATGACATCATCCGTATGTTCAACCTTAAAAAAATCAAACCGATTTTTTCTGACGGGAATCGAACCTTGTTGCTTTACACTATTCTGATAGTTGACAATCGAGTCATTATTCCAGACCATTCCATTTTCACAGATCAGGAAATCATTAGTATGATATTTCCAGATTTTAGTACTATCCATCGCCGACCATATATCATCGAAAGCCCCTTGAATCAAATCTTGGGCAATTTCTTCTGCTTCTGCTTTAGTCAAGGCGGGAGGGTTATTTTTGGAAACTTCTGTAGTTTGTTGACAAGCAATGAATGAGAGCAAGAAAAAGGAAATGAGGAGTTTTTTCATTTTGCTTTTTTAAAAGATTAAATTGAAATTGTTTAAAAATCGAAAACATTTTCAAAAATGCGGTATAAAAATCTTCTTTCTTTAGTTTTTATTTCAACTGTCCCCTGCATACCCTGACTAAAATTCAATTCTCTACCCTTGCTGGTCCGCAAACCATTGACCAGTTCAACTTCTACTTTATAGGTATTGTTTTCCTGAGGGATATCCGACTTGTTTTTCACTATTCCATCGATGACTCCATACTCATAATATGGATAGTTTTTAAATTTAATAATAACCTCTTGTCCTTCCTCTACTTTGCCCGACCCGGTTTGTGGCAAATCCACCTTTCCATACATATCTCCGACTTCACCGGGCGGAATGATCTTTAAAATCTTGGTTTCTGTAGTCACACTCTGATTCTCATTATCAAATTCCTGATAGAAAAAAACCTGGCCGCCAACTGGTGCAAAGACCAAATGTTCTGCGCGCCACGCTTTAATTTTTGCTTTCAGGCGATCAATATTTTCGGAAATATCGAGTAGCAGGCTTGAATTGTAGGCATCACTTTGCTGTCGAATTTCGGCAATTTGTTTTTCCTTGTCTTTGATATCAATTTTATAATTAGAAATGCGGCTCTGCAAATCTTCGTATTCTTTTTCAGTCTGATTCATGGCCTTGATCGATTCTTTATAAGCCGCGGAGTACTTATTGGTATCAGAAGCATAGACTTTCTTCAATCGATTGTATTCATCTTTAGCATAGGCGCTCCGCTTTCTCAAACCTGGAAGTTTATCCTCTTCCGTCCTGATCTGCGATCTCAAATCATTAATTTGACCATTTAAACGATTAATGCTTTTGAGATCATTTTGCGAGAATACGCCATAATTAAATGCATCCACATTTTTTATAAAAAGAGAATACTCATCCTGGAAATCACCAAGCTGCAAATCACGGCGGGGGGTAAAACTTTCCAGATCCATTGGCAGTATCTCCCCGGAGAAAAACCGCAGGTCTCTTTCCAATGTATCAATATCCAGTATATTTGCAGAACTGGAATAGACCAGTAATAATTCGCCCGCTTCTACCTCCTGTTCATCTCTGACCAGCACCGCATCCAGCAAGCCTGTTTTCCCGGCAATCAGATTAACGGGAGGATTAGGTGCAGAGAGTATCAAATCTGCCTTGATCACATCCGGATATTTCACATAATAAGCCACTGCCAGCATCGCTAAAAAAGTAAGGCAGGCAATCACTGTTCCCCATCGCACCAGCCAGCGCGGTGGTGTTCCGAGTACCTCTCTTAACTCTTCGCTATGCATTTCGATATGCGGCTTAGAATCCATTTAAGTTCCGAGTTCCAATTGATTTTTTATTAAATTATAATACATTCCTTTTCGGGCGATCAAAAAAGCATGAGGCCCTTGTTCAATAATTTCTCCTTTTTTCAAAACAATGATCTGATCTGCATTTTTTACAGTACTAAGTCTGTGCGCTACGGTGATTACCGTTTTACCACTAAAATACTTTGACAAATTATGCATTATTTTCCTTTCGTTCTCGGTATCCAGTGCATTAGTCGCTTCATCAAAGAAAAAATATTCGGGAGATTTATAGATTGCCCGGGCAATTAAAATCCTTTGTTTTTGCCCCTGGCTCAGCCCTACCCCTTCTGCTCCTATTTTAGTATTATATCCCAGTGGCAAAGATTCTATAAACTCTTGTATGTTTGCTACTTTAACTGCATTTAAAAGTCGGTCAATATCGACCATTTCTTCTCCCAGAGCAATATTCTTTGCGATCGACTCCGTAAAAATATAACCGTCCTGTAATACAGCACCACATTTTGACCTCCATGCCGTATCATCAAAATTTGCAAGACTTATTTCTCCCAGTTTAACAGTGCCTTCGGTTGGCGGATAAAACTTCAACAGCAGCTTCAACAAAGTAGTTTTACCACTACCGCTAGTACCGACAATAGCCGTTGTTTTCCCCTTTGGGATGAGCAAGTTAATATTTTTCAGAACTACGGGCGAATTGGGCCCTCCGTATTGGAAAGAAACATTTTCAAGTTTCAAATCTCCATTTTCGGGCATAATCCCGATCCTGTTTTCCGGGCCTTCAATCGTATTCGATTGATGCAACTGATTCATCCTTTCCAAACTAATCCGGGCATCCTGCATCGCTTGAATAAAATATACGACCTGATCAATCGGGCTATTCAACTGCCCAATGATGTATTGAACAGCAACCAGCATTCCCAAAGTCATATTTCCATCGATTACCGCCTTGGCAGCCAGAAAAGAAATTAAAATATTCTTGGACTCATTAATAAAATTTGCTCCGGTTCTTTGCCATTGATTCAGATTCAGGTAGCGCTTGTTGAGCCTGAATATCTTGGCCTGTATTCGTTCCCACTCCCATCTTTTAATTTTTTCGGCATTGTGCAATTTGATATCATTGATCCCGTGAATCATTTGCAGCAGGGCATTTCGATTTACGGCCATTTCATCGAAACGTTTATAATCTAACTCCTTCCTCTTTTTTAAGAAATAAATCACCCATAACAAATATACCAGAGAAGCGACTGCAAATACTATAAAGATGCCGGAATCAAAAATGAAAAGTATCACTCCAAAAATAAAAAAACTAAAAACCGAAAAAAGGGTCTGTAAAGATGAAGAAGTGAGCATTCTTTCAATCCGCTTGTGATCATCGATTCTTTGCAGGATATCACCCGTCATCCGGGTATCAAAAAAACGAACCGGTTTATTGATCAGCCGTACTAAATAATTTGAGACCATGCGGATGTTGACATGAGTTCCGGTATGTAATAATATCCAGTTTCGAATAGCTTCAACCATCGTCTGGGTAAAAAACAAGACCAGATGAGCCAGCAGCATAATCAGGATGATATTGGCATTATTGAGTTGTACGCCCAAGTCAACCACCGCTTTCATTATGAAGGGGAAAATAATTTGTAGTATTGTCCCCAGAAGCAAACCCAGAACGAGCTGAAAGATGAGTTTTTTATAATTTTTATAATAGGAGATCACATAGGACCAGCCAGACCTTTTGATTTCCTCTCCTTCCTCCATAAAAAATTCCGGGGTGGTCTCCATTAACAGCAGAACTCCCACAGATTCTCCATTTTGCTGCCCGACAATCCAGCCATCCAAAAACTCTGCTTTCGTTATTCTATACACCTGAGTAGCAGCAGGGTCCCCTACCCAAACATGGGTTTTATTGGCTTTGAAGACAACAATAAAATGTGATTGTCGCCAATAAGCAATGGCAGGTAAGGGAATATCATCAATCAGTCTTTCATAGCTGATCCTGACCCCTAGTGTATGTAAACCAATTGCTTCCGCCGCATCGCTTATTCCCAGAAGGGATACACCTTGGCGGTCGACAAAAGTTAAATCTCTTAAATACTCCAGGCTATAAAACTTCCCATAATACCGGGCAATCATTCGTAGACAGGCTGCTCCACAGTCTGTTTCGTCTAATTGTTTGTAAAAAGGAAAGTCCTTTGCCATTGGCTGTTTCTCTAAAAGCTAAAAATGATAAAATTAATAAAAACGGGCGTGCCTGTGTCGAAACTTCAGGGTATTGTATAGGAAATCGGTTTTTAACCACTAAAGTTTCCGGTGATGAGTGAAAAGCAAAGATGCTCATTTGAAGGCAAACAAAAAAACTATTTCCAAGTAACGGCAGTTTTTGGGCTGTAAAAGGTAGATATGCCTTAGGAAATGTTTAATTGCTTATCCAGCCAATCAATTGTAAAATCATAAACCTGTTCCCGGATACTTTCATTATGGATTTCATGATAAAGTCCGGGCCAGATTTTCATTTCTACTTCGCTCGTCAGACCTTCACAAAATTTAATAGTACTATCCCTGGACGTTATCAAATCATCCCCGGCATGCATGATTAAAGCCGGAACGGGCAAATCCCCCCTGTATTGAAGCAATCGACGACAAGACTCAAACATACCATGCGCCAAACTCAGGGAAATTGTCCCATGGTTTAGCGGATCATTCACATATTTATCAACTTCCTCTTGTACCCTCGAAATATAAGTACCTATCTTTTTCCCTTGTGAAAAGGTTGGGATGATTTTTCGGGCCCAACTGGCTACCCACTTCATAAATGCCGATGGTTCTTCCACTAAGCTTATCCACGGGCTGGTTACAATCATTTTTTTGATAGCCTTCGAAGGATTCCCCAGCATATAATTCAAAGCAATATTTCCGCCCATACTATGACCGTAAATTACAATCGGAATCGAAGGATATCTTTTTTGGCAAACCTCAATCAAATCATCAATTTCTTCCATAAAAAGCTGATAATCCGGAGTATGACCACGTAGTCCGGCAGATTGCCCATGCCCCCGGTGATCACATCCGATCAGAGCATATCCTTTAGCATTATAATACTGTGCCAGCCCATCATAGCGCATAATGTGTTCCCCAAATCCATGAATCAGTATGATTACTGCCTTGGGATTTTCTATTTTCCATTCTTTCCCAAAGAGATTGATACCATCTTTAGTTTGCCAGTTAAATTCCAATATTTTTATTTTTGTTAGTTTTCTATCCTTTTTCCATTTTTAAACCGAATAACCTTTGAGTTTTTATACCTTTCACTAACAGCAGTTTGTAAAAAACGATTGGCATCCCTCCATTCTGCAAAAGGCCCAAACATATAAGCATAGGTACCGTCCTTTTTCATTTCCTTGTAAATATTACCATGTCTGGAAAAAATTTCATGACTAATGGGTAATTCCGTTCTGGAGCTAAAAAACTCAACCATATAACCGGAATAATCTGAAGTCATTTTCTTCGCAGAAACCGGTTTATAATTTACATCAACTTTCAATTCATCGACGATCCTATTAGTGCTGTATTCCCCAGCTGTTTGTTTTTGTCCTTCCGAATAAGATTTATTGACAGGTGACCTTATTACCGGTTTTTTAGATAGATAAGAAGTATTCATCTCCGAATTATTCGGCTTCTCTTCAAGTTTCCCCGCATCAGATCGATGATCAGCAAACTCCGTTTCAGCAGCAGCTTCTTGGGATGGTTTAACGGAGACAACCTGTGCTTGCTCTATGATTTCCGGTTCCGGTTTTTCAGGTAGTTCTTTATGCTCCTTTGAAGATTCAGGATTATTTTTTCCCTCTATTTGTTTTCTGATTTCCTCTGGCAATTCTTCCCCGGCTTTCACCTCTACAATTTCCTGATTCAAAATCTCTTCCATCAACTTGTCCATTTTTTCTTTTTCAATAATCTGTGCAAGACTCAGTTTATTTATGGGGTCCTCCGCCAGCATTCCGGTAACTTTAAATTCCGTACGTCGATTCTTTTGATGCCGTGCTTCACTACACTCGATCCCATCTCTACACTTGTTGACCAATTTGCTTTCTCCATAGCCTTTTGCTTTTATTCGAAAAGGATCGATACCTGTATTGTCCAGAATATACTCTACCGCAGCATCCGCTCTTTTCTGCGAAAGCCTTTTATTAAACTTGTCATCTCCTCTGGAATCCGTATGCGAGCTTAACTCTATTAACAATTTGGGATTATCTTTCAGCAAAATAATCAGTTTATCTAACTCCTCTGCCGCATCTTCACGAATTTTTGCGGAATTTTTATCGTAATAAATATTTTCCACTTTTATCGCTTCACCTATTTCAACCGGGCGCAATTCAACATTAGCCAGCAGGGTCCCCATCGTGTTCTCTTCAGTCATCACATCCGAAACCCCTGGTTTTACTTCCCCTACTCCATCAAAACAAAGGATACAGCCCTCGACATTCACATAAGCTTCCATTCTTTTAGTAAAGAAATTCTGCTTCCTTATCATAATCGTATAATGATTCCCATCTTCAAAATGCACTTTAAAATTGGGAAATGGATTGTCTTTTATATCCAACACCTGTTTCTCCTTCGTATTATTATACATCTCGATTCTCGCTCCCGTAATCGCATCTGATGGCAAGCCATTTTTTATTTGATCCTTCGTCCTCCTGGCAGCGAGTGTAACATCGAATAAATAACCGGGCTGGCGATTCATTTCCACTTTCAGGTAAAGCTTTTCTCCCGGCATCCGGTTTTTTGTTGATAGTGCCAGTTTTTTTTCCTTAAAAATATCTTTAGAAGCTATGATTATTAAATCCTGATTCAATGGTAATTCCAGATTGAAAACTCCACTCCTATCACTTGCCGCAGAGGTCACCAGCCTATTGGCTGTGTCAAAGACTTTAACCGAAACCAAATTGAGAAATCCCCTGTTACCTGTTTCGTATACATAGCCTTCCAAAAGGACATTTTGCGCGAATAAAGAATTGAAAAAGAAAAAGGAAATTAAGAAAAAAGTTACTTTAAGCTTTCTCATTATAGATTTGTATTTGATTGTTCAGCAAAAGCAAATTTACTGTTAAAGCTTCAATAATACAAAGATTATGATTTTTTGATATTTCTCTTATCTTGGCGATAAGATAATATTTAGACGATCAAGTGGATAAAAGACACATAACCAGAAATCAAATATGAGCTTAAGAATTGTATTTATGGGAACTCCTGATTTTGCAGTTCCTACTTTAAAAGCATTACACGAAGCAGGCTACCAGATTGTTGGGGTTATTACGGCTACAGATAAATACGGTGGTCGAGGTAATAAAAAACTGATTGAGTCTCCCGTAAAAAAATACGCCGAAGCCAATCATCTAAAAGTTCTCCAGCCCAGGAATCTCAAGTCTTCTGAATTTATAAAGGAATTGAGCGCTTTAAAAGCAGATCTTCAAATCGTAGTCGCTTTTAGAATGCTTCCGGTTGTAGTTTGGGATATGCCGCCTTTAGGTACCATGAATTTGCACGGCTCCCTTTTACCCAAATACCGGGGAGCAGCCCCCATTAACTGGGCCATAATCAATGGAGAACAGGAAACCGGTGTGACTACCTTTTTTTTAAAACACGAAATTGATACCGGAGATATGCTTCTACAGGAAAAGATGTCTATTGGTAAAAACGAGACGGCCGGATCGGTTCATGATCGTATGATGGAAATGGGAGCTGCTGCTGTTTTGAAAAGTGTCCGTATGATTGAGCAGGGAAATTATAATTTGATTGAACAAGATGATAGTCAGGTCAGTAAAGCACCAAAGATTTATACAGAAACCTGCGAAATCGATTTCGCTCAGCATTCAGAATCAGTACATAATTTTATTCGAGGTTTGAGCCCCTATCCTACTGCCTGGACCATGCTTGGTGAGCAAAAGTTAAAAATCTATCTGGCTGAACCTCTAATTGACAAACATGAATATCCGGTTGGAAAAATTATTAGCGATAACAAAAGCTTTATCAAAATTGCAACCCTCGATGGTTTCATCAATATCCTCGATTTGCAATTGCAAGGACGAAAAAGAATGCAAACAAAAGCTTTTCTAAATGGTTATAAATTTGAAATTTTTTAATCATTCATTAAAAAGAAAATATTAACTGAGTAAAATATTTTAATAATATGGATTATAAAATTCGCAAATCTGAAGAGGAATGGCAAGCAGAATTAAGTCCGGAGGAATATCGGATACTAAGACAAGCGGGTACCGAGCGACCTTTTACCGGAAAATACAACCATTTCTACGAAGAAGGTACTTACAGTTGTGCTGCATGTGATTTTGCTTTGTTTGATTCTGAACAAAAATTCAATTCTGGCTGTGGCTGGCCATCCTTTTGGGGAGAACTCGAATCTGCAAATATTGAGCAACGAAAGGATACGAGCCACGGAATGGTTCGGACCGAGTTGTTATGTTCCAATTGCGGTAGTCATCTTGGACATATATTCAATGACGGCCCACCACCATCCGGGAAAAGGTACTGTATAAATAGCGTATCCCTAAAGTTCGAAGAAAAGAAAGGTTAGACCAACTTAAATTATTGTCAATGAAAAAACTAACTATACTCCTGGCAGCGATTCTCAGTATTTATACCCTAAATGCTCAGGATAGAATTACCGGTCGAAATTTTGCTACCCGATCAGAAGTAATTGCCAAAAATGGAATGGTAGCTACCAGTCAGCCTTTGGCTACGCAGGTTGGGCTGGATATCCTTAAAAAGGGCGGAAATGCAATCGATGCAGCTATTGCCGCCAATGCAATGTTAGGATTAGTTGAACCCACCGGAAACGGGATCGGAGGTGATCTTTTTGCAATTATCTGGGATGCCAAATCTCAAAAACTTTACGGTTTGAACGCCAGTGGCAGGTCTCCCTACGAATTGACTTTGGATTATTTTAAGGAAAACAATTATAAAAAAATTCCATCACACGGAGCCTTGTCTGTATCTGTTCCGGGTTGTGTAGACGGCTGGTACGAAATGCATAAACGCTTCGGGAAACTGGATATGGCCGATAATTTTGCCCCGGTTATCCGTTATGCTGAAGAAGGGTTCCCCGTCTCCGAATTAGTAGCTTACTATATGGAACGCTCCGGACGATTTCTCTCCCGTTTTCCCGGCTTCAAAGAAACCTATATGCCCAATGGCAAAACACCTGCAAAAGGAGAGTTATTCAAAAATCCGGGCCTGGCAAATACCTTTAAAATTCTTTCAAAAAAAGGTAGAGATGCTTTTTATAAAGGAGACATAGCCAAAACCATGGTAGATTATATCCGGGAACAAGGCGGCTTCCTGTCGATGAAAGACCTGGAGGATCACAGTTCCACCTGGGTTGATCCGGTATCTACCAACTATCGCGGTTATGATGTCTGGGAACTTCCGCCAAATGGTCAGGGAATTGCCGCATTGCAGATGTTGAATATTCTGGAGCAATATGATATAGCCAGTATGGGCTTCGGTACTGCCGACTATATACATACCTTTGTCGAAGCCAAAAAAGTTGTTTATGAAGACAGAGCAAAGTATTATGCGGATATGGATTTCAATAAAATCCCGGTGGACTGGTTAATTTCCAAAGAATATGCGAAAAAAAGGAAAGAATTGATCGATGCTCAAAGAGCAGGGCGCTCCTACCCTGCTGGTGAAGCGCTGAGTCATGGTGAAACCATTTATATGACCGTAGCAGATCAATGGGGCAATATGGTTTCTCTCATCCAGAGTAATTACAGAGGAATGGGATCGGGAATGACGCCTCCCGGGCTCGGTTTTATTCTACAGGATCGTGGAGAGTTATTTTCTTTAAAAGAAGGACATTTTAACGTTTACGAACCTCATAAGCGTCCTTTTCATACCATTATTCCCTGCTTTGTGACCAAGGATGGAAAACCGTTTATGAGTTTTGGTGTTATGGGTGGTCCAATGCAACCACAGGGCCATGTACAGATATTAGTCAATATGATCGACTTTGGAATGAACCTGCAAGAAGCCGGGGATGCACCAAGAATTCAGCATTATGGTTCTACCGAACCAGTAGGCAATGTTGAGACTATGAAAGACGGTGGACGTATCGTTTTAGAAGAAGGAATAGATTATGAAGTTATCCGGGCATTGATGCGAAAACGGCATCGGGTAGGTTTTGATCTAGGCGGATACGGAGGCTACCAGGCTATTCTTTGGGATGATAATAATAAAGTCTATTACGGTGCTTCAGAGTCCCGAAAAGATGGTCAGGCCGCCGGGTACTAATGAATTTTACAACAGTATAAGAACTTTAACTTATGATACACATCATTGATCTCCATTTTCAGGGAGTAAAAAACGCGATCGCAGCTTTTCTAGTAGAAACTACAGCCGGCCCGGTTCTTATTGAAACAGGCCCGCATTCTACTTTTACTCCGCTTAAAAAAGGTATTGAAAGCAAAGGATTTAGCCTGAGTGACATCAAGCATGTCTTTTTGAGCCATATTCATTTTGATCATGCTGGAGCAGCATGGGCTTTTGCTGAACTCGGTGCAAAAATCTATGTGCATCCTTCGGGTGCACCTCATTTGCACGATCCTTCCCGTTTGCTCAGTTCGGCCAAAAGGATTTATCAAGATAAGATGGATATACTCTGGGGAGCCATAAAGCCCATCGACCTGGAGCAGATGCAGATCACTGAACATGGCAGCAATTTTCAGATTGGAGATCAAAGTTTTACAGCCTGGCATACTCCCGGTCACGCTATCCATCATATTGCCTGGCAAATGGGCGATGTTGTTTTTACGGGTGATGTTGGAGGGGTCAGTATTGAAAAGGGAGTCGTGATACCTCCCTGTCCTCCTCCTGATATCAATATAGAAGACTGGATAGAGTCGATTCGCTTACTGAGAGCTTTAAAGCCGGGTGCACTCTACCTTACTCACTTTGGAAAAGTTGAAAACATATCACAGCATCTGGATGCGCTGGAAAAATGTCTTTGGGATTGGGCAAACTGGATGAGGCCTTATGCCGAATCTGATGCAAGCATAGCAGAAGTAAGTCCGAAGTTTCAACAGTATGTAGGAAAACAACTTATGAATTACGGTATTGGGGAAGAAGGAATCAGACAATATGAAACAGCAAATCCTTCCTGGATGAGTGTTGCCGGTTTAATTAGATATTGGAAAAAGAAAGCTAAAGTCTAGCAGCGGGAACAAGCTGTTTACCTGTTTCGATGATTTTTTTGATCAGCTTAACATCAGGTAATTCAGAGCTGTTTTTATCCTCTTCATCAACCAGTGATTTCTTGGCTTCACATTTGATATTAGCATTTGTTTCTACAGAATTAATGTAGAGGTAAGAACTAATACTAGCTATCAAGACTAAACTAAAAAGAATGTTACGTGATTTTGAACTTTTCATTGCTTTAATGTGGGTTATTTATAATATCCCTTTATTAACATTTTAAAAATTTAACTTTTTTTCAAATAAGTCACTATTTTTCGACTAAAGGGGATGATTTACATATCAAAGACAGCTTTTTTTATCAAAAAGTTGCATGAACATTCTAAATTTATCGTATAAAATCCAAAAAAACTTGCTTTGCTATAGTCATTAACAAGTTAATAACATTATCTGCCAACGGGAATCGCCTCAATTAGCTTCTGTGTGTATTCCTTTTGAGGATTGTTATAAATATCATCGGCGAATCCCATTTCTTCGATTTTCCCTTTGTTCATCACAATCATACGATCACTCATAAATTTTACGACTGACAGATCGTGAGAGATAAAAATATAGGTAAGTCCAAATTGCTCTCTTAGTTCGATCAACAGGTTGAGAACCTGGGCCTGGACGGAAACATCGAGTGCGGAAACGGATTCATCGCAAACAATAAACCTGGGATTAAGTGCCAGTGCTCTGGCGATTCCTACCCTTTGGCGCTGCCCTCCGGAAAACTCATGCGGGTATCGGTTATAATGCTCAGCCTTCATGCCTACGGTTTCCAGCAAATGAATTACCTGCTCTTTTCGCTGATTCGTATGATCATGCAAATTATGCACTTCCATCGGTTCCAGAATCGCCTGGCCAATGGTCATTCGTGGATTCAGAGAGGAGTAAGGATCCTGAAAAATAATTTGCATAACCTTTCTCAACGGGATCATTTGCTTTTGGCTCAATTTCATCAAATCCTTTCCTTCAAACTTCACACTTCCCGCTCTGGCATCAGTGAGCCGCAAAATCGTTCTGCCCAAAGTAGTTTTGCCACAGCCGGATTCTCCTACCAAACCCAAGGTCTCTCCCGGATACACATTAAAACTTACATCATCCACAGCTTTGACATATTCCTTAGGCTTGCCGAAAAAGGATTTTTGCACCGGAAACCAGGTTTGCAGGCCATCCACTTGTAAAATAGGCTCTTTTTTCTCCAAATACTTCAAGCGTTCCTTGATTTGTTTTTGATCGATCTTCAGATCGTCAATGATCGACTCGATAGAAATTGCTTTTTCTGCTCCATTTTCTCCACCTTCTTTAAGCTGTATGAAATCATCAATAACCGGCAAACGTTTCATTCGGAAACCCAAAGGTGGCCGACAAGCCAACAGACCTTTGGTATAAGGATGGCCGGGTCTGGAAAAAATATCTTCGACCATTCCCTGCTCCACAATTTCTCCTTTATACATCACGATGACCCTGTCAGCAATTTCAGCAATGACTCCCAAATCATGTGTAATAAAAATCACCGAAGTGTTTACTTCCTTTTTCAGATCATTCATCAATTGCAATATGGCCTTCTGCACCGTCACATCAAGCGCAGTTGTAGGCTCATCAGCGATCAATAGGGTCGGATTGCAGGATAGAGCCATGGCGATCATAACCCGTTGCTTCTGTCCTCCTGACAGCTGATGCGGATAACTATTATAAATTCGTTCCGGATCGGGTAATTCCACTTTGGAGAAAAGATCCAGAACCAGTTTTTTTGCTGCAGATTTAGAAATTTTCTGATGCAATAAAATGGATTCAATCACTTGATCACCACAAGTAAACACCGGATTCAGGGAAGTCATCGGTTCCTGAAAAATCATAGAGATTTCATTCCCTCGGATCTTTTGCATTTCTTTTTCGGAAACGGACAGGAGGTCCATCTTATTCCCGTCTTTATGATAAGTAATTGCTCCTCCCGCTATATATCCCGGTGGAGATTGTACCAGACGCATCAAAGAAAGTGAAGTAACCGATTTACCAGAACCGGATTCCCCTACTATACCAACGGTCTCCCCTTTATAAATTTCGAAACTCACGTCATCAACTGCTTTAACAGTCTCCCCTTCAGTTTTGAAGTAAGTTTTAAGATTCCTGACCTCTAAAAGCAGTTCCTTTGACATCCGGTTATGATTTAAAAGCAAAGGCACAAAATACAATTTCCAAAGAAAAGGAGAATAGAACTTTTATGAAAAATGTTTAAATGTATCAACTTCTTAGAAAGGCTGCGAATACCTCTTGTCCTGGAGATATAATTTCCGAGGCCTTTTTTAGGATCTAGGAACAGCGCGGATACACATAAAAGCTGGAAATTCATTCAGGCGCTTGAAGTATTCGGGATCAAATTTTTCAAACTCCGGAAGGGGCTTTGGCTCTACCAGTTTATCAATATAAAACCCGTTATTGGTAAAAGAGCTTATACATTCACCCAGCGAGCGACGATAGCTGTGGACTTCTACCGCCTGACCGAATCCGTTCCAGGTACATTTAACCGGTTCAACCTCAAAATATCTGGTCGATTTGAAATAATTATACTCAAAGAACGGATGCTCAAGAGATACGACCAGACAAGCTCCAGGTTTTAGAACCCGATGAAACTCTCTTATGGTCGGATTCCAGTCCTCCAGATAATGCAAAGCAAGTGCGCAAAGAACGATATCGAAAGTATTCGTTTCGAACATGGAAAACGCTTTGGACATATCGTGCACAAAAAACTCTCCGCTAGTGGGATTTCTTTGTTTAGCCAGATCGATCATTTTGGGAGAAAAATCGATTCCGGTTACTTCTGCGCCCTGAGCAAGCAAAATTTCCGCGTATTTACCGGGGCCGCAAGCAGCGTCCAATACTTTTTTCCCTTTTGCCTCGGGAATGAGTCTCATCGTATTGGGCCGGTCATAGTATGCATTATGAGGTTTATGATCGATTAACTCATTATACTTCTCTGCCATAGTTTCATAAGCAGAAAGGATTTTTTCGGAAATCATAAATTGGAATATTAAGAAAATCAGTAGGCTCCGGAAAAGCTGTTGAGATATTGAATACCAGGCAGTTAATTATTCCTTGCGTAGTCTCAGGGTAAAATGATCATCTTCCAGAATCAATTGCAAATTATCCCTGTTTCTCAACCAGTTCAGCATCGTTTCGCCTAGCAATTCTTTGCGCCATCCCTTAGCATAGCTTTCATCAAAAAAGGTATTGTCCGCTTTCATTTTTTTAAATCCTGAACGGGGAATAACGAGGTCAGGTGCAATTTTTTTCTCATTACAAATATATCGAATAATCAGGCTCAGCATTTCGATGAGTGTATCTTCCTGGGTATAATCATTAGCCGGTGGAGGAATTTTTTCCAGGATTGCTTTTTCCTCTTCGGTAATGGCCTGATTATAAATTTCCTGGAACTGTCCCCAGTGATTATCCACTAATTTGTTAGGCAAGCGGCGATGATTGAGCAAAGCATTTTTACCGGATTTTACATTGCGAACAATCGCTCCGATATACTTGGCGGGCAGAATCATCTCCTTTGAATAATCCTTTCGAGCTGCCTCTGCTCTTCTCCATTGATAAAGTCGAATCAAAAAAACCTGATCTTTTAGTGAAAGCCCCAGGATCAAACTATTTTGAAAAGCTTCGCGATTTGGGTCAATATAATAATATTCCTCCGCTTCCCGTTTCCTAAACTCCTCGGCAACCCAGTCAATCCGATCCAGTTTTTCCAGCTTGTTTCTCAGATTATCGTACAACTTTTTAAGATAAACCACATCGTCCAGCGCATATTTCAACTGTTTTTGATTGAAGGGTCTGGACTCCCAATCCGATACGGTATAGCCTTTACGCAAATAAACTTTAAGTTCTTTCTCAACTATTTTTCCAAAGGAGATGGGATATTTATAACCTACAAAACCCGCCGCTATTTGCACATCGAACACATTTTTGGGCAGGACATTATAATATTTTTTTAAAAGACGATAATCATTTTCTCCAGCATGGGTGATCTTAACAATACCTGGATCTTCTATCAACTTCAGGAACAAGCCGATATCTTTTAATTTGATCGGATCAATAAGATAATACCCGTGTTCGGAAGCTATTTGAATCAAACATAAAAGTGTATGAAAACGTTTTTCTCCTACAAATTCTGTATCAAAACCCAACCATTCAGCCGACTTGTTTTCTTCGTAAAAGGATTTTAAGGCTTCGGAGGTTTCTATCAAAGTAAAATTTTGCACTTCTGCACCCATAATCTCTATATAATTTGCTGCAAGATAACATATTAATTTTTCCTATAAAATAAATATTTAGAAAAGCTGTAAAGGAGACTATAAAGGTGATCAAATAGCTTAGGTCGATTATAATGACTATCAACAGGCAATAGGTAGTTAAACCAGTTGTTAATTTGCTATTAAGTACTATCTTTCGAGCAACTTCTTCCGAAGAAAATCGTTAAATAGACGTTCAAAAACCAGTTCAAAAACCAAGTTTGAATAGCATGATCAAAAAAATACTAAAATTTACCGGCATCTTCTTATTCGTCGTAATTCTCGCCGCCATTGCAATTCCCTATTTCTTTAAAGATCAAATTGTAGCCGCAGTCAAAGAGGATATTAACAAAAGTGTTAACGCAGAAGTGGATTTTGCGGATGTTAGTCTTTCTTTATTGAGCAGTTTCCCGGATTTCAGTTTTGGTATTAAAGAGCTTTCCGTAATTGGCGTTGATGAATTTGCCGGTTATCCTTTAGTCAAGGCAAAAGCCGTTAATCTTTCACTCGATTTGATGTCCGTCATCAGTTCGGACAGTCCGATTGAAATCAATTCTGTCGAACTGGTCCAACCAGAGATCAAAATCAAAGTTTTGAAAAACGGACATGCCAATTATGATATTGCCAAGACTACATCCGAAGCAGAAACTACAGAATCTTCTGATCTTAATTTTGTAGTGCAATTAAAGAAGTACGAAATCGAAGATGGAGTATTCGTTTATGATGATCGACCGGGCTCTGTTTATGTTTCGATTGAAGACCTCGACCATTCCGGCAAGGGGGCTTTTACACAGGATATTTTTGATCTGGCTACTCAGACCAGCATTGGGCAATTAACGGCAAAATCAGGCGGCGTCACCTACTTAAAAAGAGCCAAAGCAGATATGGATATCACTTTTAATGCCGATATCCCAAATGCAAAATACACTCTGAAAGATAACCAAGTCAAACTCAATGCCCTTACCTTGAATGCAGACGGTTTTATTCAGATGCTGGACGACAAGATTAATCTGGATTTAAAATATGATGCTCCAAAAAACAATTTTAAGAATTTCCTCTCTTTAATTCCTTCGGCTTATACGGCCGATTTTCAGGATGTCGAAGCTAATGGTGCTTTACAGTTTAACGGATTTGTCAAAGGAACTTATAATTTGATCAGCGGTGCTTTACCTGCTTTTCAATTAAACCTAAAAGTGGATAATGCCGATTTCAAATATCCGGACTTACCACTCGGAATTAATGGAATCAATACAGTAGCTAAAATAAACAGCCCTTCCAGCGATCTTGACAAAATGATGGTCGATGTTTCCAACTTTAGTATGAAACTCGCCAATAATCCTTTTGAGGCATCTGTAAAACTATGGAGTTTAATGTCTGATCCGAATATCGACTCCAAATTCAACGGAACGATAAACCTTGATGAATTATCTAAAGCATTTCCGATAGAGGGCGTAAAGAAACTCAACGGTCTGATTTCTTCGAATTTGACTGCAAAGACCAGTATGTCAGCGATTGATCTTCAGGAATACGAGAAAGTAGATATGAGCGGAGATTTGCGCATCGAAAATATGGATTACCAGGCCGAAGGTACGCCACCCATTAAAATTGCGGATTTGCAAATGAACTTCAATCCGAAAAATGTCAAGCTTGACAATTTTGATGCGCAATTTGGAAAAAGTGATATCAAAGCAAGTGGAACACTGGACAACTTTATCGCTTACTTCGCACCTGATAAAACCATGACTGGAAAACTAACCTTGCGATCCAAGGTATTTGATGCAAATGAATGGATAAGTGCGGGGAGCACTGAAGAACCTGCTCCTGATCCCCTTGAATCCGATAGTCTGGTCAGTGAAGATGTTTTCGATCGATTTGATTTTACCGTTGACGGAGCGATCGGAAAATTATATTATGACGTATATGAGCTTAAAGATTCCCGCCTCGTTGGAAATGTTACACCTAATAAGGCTGAAGTTACCGAGTTTCAAACCAAGATCGGAGAAAGTGATTTTGAAATGACTGGTACCATTACGAATGTTTTTGATTATTTGTATGAAAATGAAACCATGAGAGGAGATATCCGGCTGGCTTCCAATTATATCAACCTCAATGAATTCATGGTAGAAACAGAATCCGAAACACCTAAGGCTCAAACCATCAGCGAAAATGCTGCAGCAGCACTAGAACCGATACTGGTGCCCGAAAAAATGGATTTCGACATCAATGCAGATATTGGGAAGGTACTTTATACCAATATTGAAATGAGGGATATCAAAGGCAGGATGAAAGTTAAAGACCAAACGGTGGCGATGAAAGACTGTAATGCAAAAATGTTGGGCGGCAATTTTACTATGAATGGAACATATAATACTCAAAATTCGGAAAAGCCCAGGTTTGACATGGATTATAAAGTTAACCGCTTTGATTTTCAAGACGCATTTGAAACACTCAATACCTTCCAGGCTCTTGCTCCAATTAGTAAATTTATCGAAGGTCAATTTAATACCAGTCTGAGTTTGAATGGAGAATTAACCAATGAAATGCTTCCTGACCTTAATTCAATTAGTGCCAAAGGATTTTTACAAACGATCAACGGAACACTCATCAATTTTGAACCAGTACAGAAACTTGCAGATAAGCTGAATATCAAGCAATTAAAATCGTTAAATCTGGAAAATACCAAAAACTGGTTTGAAGTAGAAAACGGCAGAGTAACCGTTAAACCTTTTGATATTAAGTCCAATGGTATCAACATGAATATAAGTGGTAGTCATGGACTCAGTGCAGAGATGAACTATAATATCAAAGCAAAAATCCCTCGCAATTTGCTGCAAAAAAACGCGGCAGGTCAGGCAGCGGATAAGGGATTAAACTTTTTACAAGGTCAGGCTTCCAAACTTGGCATCGACATCGCCCAAAGCGAATTCATTAATGTCTCCGCATTGCTTACGGGGACCATTAGTGATCCAAAAATCAAGATTAGCTTATTAGGTGCAGATGGAGAAGCAGCGACTCTGGATAATCTGGTTGATAATGTAAAAGATCAGGCTATTGACAAAGCCAGTGAACTGATTGAAGAAAAAACCGGGGTTGACGTTCAGAATATTGAAGAAGAAATCAAGGAGACCAAAGAAAACCTTTCCGCCAAGGCGGATGCAGAAATAGCTGCATTAAGGGAAAAGTCCGAAGCCAATATCACCAAGCTAATTAATGAAGCCGAAAAACGCGCACAGCAAACCAGAGATGAAGCACAAAAGCTCAGTGACAAAACCAAAAACGAAGGATATAAACAAGCTGAAAGCCTCATTAAAAAAGCTGGAAATAATCCTTTTAAGAAAAAAGGAGCAGAAATAGCTGCAAAGAAACTTAAAGAAGAAACGGATAAAAAAGCAAATCAGATCGTTCAAAAAGGAGAAGACACAGCACAGGGCATTTTGAAAAAAGCTAATGATCAGGCTAGTAAGCTTCGTACAGAAACAGATAAACAGGCAGAGGCGATCCGGGCGAAGTATCAATAATTTTAGATCAGGTATCAGGTTTTAGGTATTGGGAACCCTAAGCCCCAACCCCTAAAGTCTGATACCTGTTTTATGAAAATTTTACAAATCAATATCAAAAGTACCACTGGTAATGGAAACCTCTTCGGTCGTCCCATCACTATTGGTTTTCACGCCTGTAAACTGAAAGGTTCCCGCAAATTTATTATCGTTTAGGGTATTGATGGTCAGTGTACCCGAGCCCAAAGAACCCGCTGCGAAAAAAGTTTCCGATTCTGTAAAAACGGGCTTATAACTTGCCTGAAAATATCCTCCTGAGCTTTCAAGGGTCATCCCTTGCGACAGTGATCCCAAAGGCTTAAGATTCATATAAGAGCCGTCCTCTGCAAAAGCTTCAATAGTATTTGAGCCAAGCATTGAAAGATAGACTACCCCATCCTCTGTATTTTTGGAAGTCCAGTCCGCTCCATTGACCTTTGCCTCTACTTTTCCTATACCGACTTCCGTTAATGGCGGTTCAAAATTATCATCATCGCTCCCGCAGGAAAAAAGCATAACACTAATGGCAATAAAAAATAACAAGGTTTTAAAATTCAGATTTTTCATTTTTTATTTATTTTTTAATTTTTTCACTAATTCCACCCTCCTGTTCAAAGCCCGACCTTCTTCTGTATCATTACTGGCTACGGGAGCTAAAGGACCAACACCTTCGGCCTCCAGACGAACGCGACTAATCTTATATTCCCTAATTAATTTTTCAACCGTAGCTTTTGCGCGGTCAAGTGAAAGTTTTTTATTATAGGTCAATGTCCCTTTGAGGTCCGTATGTCCAACCAGATAAATATTTACATCCCGATTATTTTTTAGATAAGCAGCGATCTCATCCAGAGTAGCTTTGGAATCCTCCCTGATAGTAGCGCTATCAAAATCAAAATTAATCCCGTAAATAATCACTTTACCGCTTTCCTCAAGCTCTTGCTTAATGTAATTGGCATCCGCGAAAACTTTACCGGTCTCTGCATTTTTCACTTCGATAATATCTACATGTACTACCACGACATCTTTGCTATGTCGCTCGCCGTAAATAGCCAGAAAGGTATCGCCATCCTTCCGCTTTGATTTCCCGATCAGTGAAAAAGTCCCTCCACTACTGGATGTCCCTTTAAACAAATAGTTACCGTAGGAATCCTGGGTAAAACCATTATCTTTCAATGCCACGCCAATCCAGGAGGACCCGCCGGCCTGTTTTTTCACATTTCGATCAGAAAACAGCCCTTCCGCTAAAATTTCAACTTTTTCTTCCTGAAGTGCTTTTTTGTAATCCAGGTAAACTTCACCAATTGACAAATCTTTAACATCCTTTTTCAATAAATAGGTAATACGATAAAGTTGCCCTGCAACCGTCTGCTTTTTTTCAATAAAGCGATATCCCGTGACCGGTCCGGTAGCCAGAGAATACTCCCGGTATTTGATATCTTCATAACTTGCAATAAAGGACCCTGGATAGCGGCTAATCAAAGGATGATCCTTACTACCTGCAATATCCTTTTGGGCAATAGAATTTGTGACAAAGGCGCATAGAAAAAAAACAATAAAAACTGATTCAAATAATTTCATTTTAAAAATTATTAAGCGTGGAGAATAATTATCTTTTTAACAAAAAATTCGTTGCCAATGAATCCTTTCAAATAATAAAGTCCCGGACTAATCCGCTCATTGAAAACAACTTCGGTCCTTTCAGCCCTTGTATTCAGTGATATATTTATCTGCTGTCCGGAGGCATTAAACAGGCTTAGATTTTCCACATTTAATGCCTCGTGTTTTACATTGAATACTTCGCCTGCAATTACCGGATTAGGAAACACTGTGATTTGATCTCCTAAGGAATAGTCACGCACCGAAGTCATAATAATTTGGGGATTGTCCTGATAAAAAATAATCTCGGTATTGTCATCAAAAACTTCCATACTAAGTAACCAGAGCTTGTAATCTTCCGAGGTATACGTATACAGGGTGCTGCTATTCTCTATACCGGTCGTGGAAAAGCTTCGCTCGGTTTTAGTGCGAAGCACATTTTCAAAAGTTCCGGAAGGCAATATTAAAGTCCCATAAGCATCGACCGTACGATCTACTGTTCCATTGAAAGGATTGGAAAAGCTTCCAAGGACATTGTCTCCATCATAAGTATCTGACCAGGTGTCATTAAATTCGATTGGAAAAAATTCTTCGGATTCAGGATTGCTATAATCCGAATAGGCATAGCCAAGCATAGGTATTTCGGCAACTGCGCCAATCAGCTGCAGAAAACCGTTTTCCAGAATATAATACACATATTGAGAATCGGCATTAATTGCAGCCAAAGAGGCTGTGGGATAGCGATCTGCAAAAGGGGTATTACCGGGGCTGAAAAACTTAAAATAATAATCCGGATCAGAGGGATCGGCACTCAGTCCACTGAAATCCCAGCTTTGATTCATTCCGCTGGCATCCTCCTGAAAATCTGCAGAAACACAATTTACGAGATGAATAGAGTCTCCAAATTCGGGAATAATAATATCGGAAATGACGGGTTGGGCATTGATTCGAAATACAGTAGCTATTAGCGTAAAAATCAGAAAAATTTGTATTGTTTTGTTCATAACAGGAATTTTGGTTCTGAACAAAACTAGATGGATTCCACGCTGACATCAATTACCCATTTGGGTAGTTTTCCAATTTAAGATTTCAAATAATCCTTTTTTGGATAGCCTTTGCAACTGCTTCGGCCCGTGTATTGACATGTAGTTTGGCATAAATATTTTTAATATGCGCTTTTACGGTATTCGTACTAATAAACAATTTTTGCGCAATTGTTTTGTAGTTTTCACCATCACATAAAAATTGCAATACTTCTTTTTCTCTCTCTGAAAGAGGATTATTATTCATATCCCGATGAAAATGGCCCACCACTTTTCGAGCTATTTTAGCGCTCATGGGGGCTCCCCCTGCATAAGCCTCCTGCAAAGCCAGAAGCAATCTGTCCGGAGGAATGCCTTTCACCAGATAGCCAACTGCACCAGAGCAAAGCGCATTAAAAATCGTCTCATCATCTTCATGAACCGTTAACATCACGATATTCAAAGCCGGATTTTGTTTTTTAATAACTTTCAGCCCATCGATGCCTGACATTTTAGGTAAATCGACATCCAGTAATAATAAATCCGGTTTATTAATTTGCAAAGTATCAAAAGCCGACTCACAATCTTCAAAGGTATCCTGACAATAAAACCCGGGAGAACCATCAATTACCAGTTGCAAAAGCTGTCTGATTTTGGGATCATCTTCAATAATAGCAACGCGAATTAGGGTTTCCATAATTAGTTTTCTTTTAAAAATAAAGGAAGCAAGTCCAGCGATCAATTACCCATATGGGTAGTATTCAGAATAATAATCAGTCTGGTACCGACAGGTTTGTTCGAAGTAATTTCAAGTTTTGCATTAATTTTTTCTGCTCTCGCCTTCATATTTTGTATCCCATGACCGTGCCTGGCATCTGTTGCGGAATAACCAATACCATCATCTTCGAAACTAATCTCAATAAACGCATTCTTCTCCAATACATTTAAAGTGGCTTGTTTGCCCTGAGAATATTTTACACTATTATTCATAGCTTCTTTAAAAATCATCAATGTATGTCTGCGCTGAGCAGCATTGAGCTTATACCTGTTCAAATCCTCATTAATCCCGGAACTGGAAAAATGGATGGTCGAATAATTGAACAAGCCATTTCCAAAATCATTTAATCGCATCAGTGTTTCGTACAGATTATCTTTACCCGGATCGAGTACCCAGATAAAATCCCGCATCCCGGTACGCAATTCCTGTACTTGTTCACCGATCTCATTCATCAGCCGATCCAGTTCTCCCCTATCTCCCACCTGTCTTTTCGCCATCTCTGCCATAAGGCCAATCTTCGTAATTTGATTCCCTGCTTCATCGTGAAAATCCTGAGCGCTTCTCTTTCTGATCAGCTGCCGTTCTGCTTCTTTTGCTTTCTCAATTTGTCTAACCGAATAAAGCCTGTACCAGATCAGAGACAATATGCTTATGGCGTATAATAAATAAGCCCACCAACTTTTCCAGGGAGGATTCCTTATCAATATTTTCAATGCTCTTTCTTCCGACCATAGTCCATCGTGATTAGCTGATTTTACTTTAAAAACATAGGGCCCGGGCTTCATCCCTGGGTAATTTGCATAACGGCGATTTCCCGAAAAAACCCAATCCTCATCCAACCCTTCCATCATATAGGCATATTGATTTGCCTGAGCTTGTTCATAATTAATTCCAGTGAATTCAAAAGCCAAGAAATTTTGTTCATAGGACAACGTCAGTTGTTTTAACTCATCCACAGATTTCGGAATTGAAAAACCCTCTTTTTGATTTACCGGAACAGATTCATTAAACAATTTAAAATCGGTCAAAACTACCCGGGGCGCAATGGCATACGATCGAATAGAATCGGGATTAAAATAACTCAATCCGCCTTTTGTACCAAATGTCAAATTGCCATTTCGCAATTTTAGAAAAGCATGTTGATTAAATTCATTATTGAGTAATCCGTTAAGAGTAGTATAGTTTTTAGATTTAAACAATTGACCGGTATAAGAAATCTGCGCCAAACCCTTTCCCGTACTCAACCATAATGCACCATTTGCATCTTCCAGCATTCCATAAATAACATTATTGGGCAGACCATCTTTTTTATAAAAACGAAAAAAACCTTCTTCTCCATCCCAGAGATTCAAGCCATTAGCAGTACAAACCCAAATTCTGTTTTGTCGATCTTCGTAAGTGGAAAGCACCATATTGGCACTCAGGCTCGAGGAATTGCGTTCATCAAAAGAGAAAGACTTAAAAATCCCCGATTCCCTGTCCAGACAACTTAGTCCACCATCAGCGGTTGATACCCAAACTCTCTTTTGCCGATCTTCAAACAAGTGAAAAATATAATTCCCGGAAATGCTGGTACTATCTTCCGGATTAGCTTTATAGGAAACAAAAGTATTCTCTTGGCGGTTCCAGTACCAAAGTCCCAAACCGGATGAAGCGATCCATAAATTGCCGGAATCATCTTCGAGCAAATCATTGCTACCAATTCCCGAGTACGGGCCCGCGGGTAATTTAAAATTACTTAAATGAAAAGTATCATTTTCTTTACGCAATTCAGCGAAACCATTTCTTCTCAGGGCCAGCCAATAATTATCTTCTTTGCCAGGGCTGATACTCACTAAAAACTCATCTTCCAAAGCAGGAAAAACACCTTGATCATAACAATTAGTAATCCCCTTCATCTCCGGATCAATCGACAATAAACCCTTTTCAGTACAAGCCAAAACAAACGCTTCGGTTTCCAGCATTCCGTGTATGGATTGACCACAACCTTCATTAGTTTGATCGATTTCAAAATTAGTAAAAACAGATTTTTGGCTGGAAAACTGATTCAGCCCATTTTGTGTCCCTGCCCATAAAACCCCTTTCTCCACCTCTTCCAGGCAATTAATAATATCCGAAGAAACAGACTGCTGATCATCCGCTGAATGTTGGTAACGGACGAAGCCAGTTGCCCGATTCCGGGTATCCAATACATTTATACCACCATTCGAAGCGATCCACAATTTTCCATTCGTATCCAGATGCAAATCGGCAATCGAATTATTTGACAGAGATGTCGATTCCATATCGGAATGGACATAATGATTGAGTACAATTAATGAGTCCCTTTTACGTTTCAACTGCACCTCATAAACTCCTTTTCCAGTACCAAGCCAAAAGGAATTTTCATTTAACCCGGCAAAACTATGTATTCCACCTTCTATTTTCCGACTCAAATGAAGGAGTCTTAAAGATTGATCTTCAGGTTTAAAATAAAATACTCTTTCAAGGCCTCCGATCAAGATAGCTTCGTTCGATAATTGGTGGAATGTAAAAACACTTCCTAAAAATTCGTGAGGAAGTTGTGTAAACGTTTTTTTATCAAAATTAAAAAGAAATAATCCATCCTCCGTTCCTGCCAATAACTCAGACTTTGAAAAAGCATGGATGGCTCTGACGCTGTTTGACCTGGAAGAATACTGCAAAGAATCCGGAACGGGATAATGATAAAACCAATCTAAACGATGGTCATAACAATAGAGCCCTCCACCATTGGTTCCAATCCAAAGCTCTTGTTCTTGTAGACCGGATTGATGTAATGTCCATATATAAGAATGCTTTAAGTTACCGGGTCGATCTGGTTGGGTTTCAAAAGTATGAAAAGAATAAGCATCAAAACGATTAAGGCCATCCTGCGTTCCGATCCAAACAAAACCTTTAGCATCCCTACACAAACTATGAACAACACTTTGAGAGAGACCATCTTCTGTATTTTTTCTGATAAACTCAAGAGAGGCAGGTTGCGTATAACACAATGCGCCATACAAGGACAGCAAGAAAAGTAAAGCGGACCTATTTTTTTTCATCAAAACTAAAATTAAGAAAAGCATAAAAAAACAAAAAGAATACGGGAAATAAAAGTAGAACCCAGTCTGAAGCCACTATTTAAAATTTAGTACATTTGCGAAAATGTATCGAGAATCACTATAAAAACTACACCATGCTTACAGCAATCTCACCAATTGACGGCAGATACCAAAACAAAACCAAGGAATTGTCAGACTACTTTTCCGAATACGCTTTGATTAAATATCGGGTTTTTGTAGAAATACAATACTTTATAGCTTTGGTACAATATCCGATACCACAATTGGCTGATTTTCAGGATGAAAAAGTAGAACAACTAAACAATATCTTTGAACACTTTGCTCTACCTGATGCCATTTCCATCAAAAACATCGAAAAAACGACAAATCATGATGTAAAAGCCGTGGAGTATTTTTTAAAACAAAAATTTGATGAACTGAATATCAGTCCGTACAAAGAATTTATACATTTTGGACTTACTTCACAGGACATCAATAACACTGCAACCCCTTTATTGCTTAAAAACGCCATTCAAGATATATACTTGCCCTTTTTCCATCAGGTCAGAGATCAGTTAGCTGCGGTAGCAGAAGAGTGGAGTTCCGTTCCGATGCTAGCCAGAACACATGGTCAGCCAGCCTCTCCCACCCTTTTAGGAAAAGAATTCAGGGTTTTTGTCGAAAGACTGGATGTACAAATCCGGCAACTAAAAGCCGTACAACAAAAAGCAAAATTTGGAGGAGCAACCGGAAATTTTAACGCACATAGTGTATCCTATCCGAGCATTGACTGGAAAGCCTTTGGCAACCATTTTGTCAACGAATATCTGGGACTGGAAAGAGCCCAAAATACTACCCAGATTGAACATTATGATAACCTTGCGGCTACCTTCCATGCACTCGCCAGAATCAATACCATATTGATTGATCTGGCCAGAGATATCTGGACCTATATTAGCATGGAATACTTCCGTCAAAAAACCATCAAAGGAGAAATAGGTTCATCAGCCATGCCGCATAAAGTCAATCCCATCGACTTTGAAAATGCGGAAGGCAATTTGGGTATAGCCAATGCACTATTCAATCATCTTGCGGAAAAACTACCTATATCCAGATTGCAAAGAGACTTAACAGACAGTACGGTATTGCGAAATATAGGAGTACCTTTTGGGCATACCATCATTGCTTTTAAATCCATTTTAAAAGGCTTTTCAAAATTATTATTAAATGAAGCCAAGCTCAATGAAGATCTGGAAAATAATTGGATGGTTGTGGCCGAAGCAATACAAAATATATTAAGAAGGGAAGCCTATCCTAATCCTTATGAAGCATTGCTCAACCTTACTCGTGGAAAAGCAAGTGTTACTAAAGAAGACATCCACAGTTTTATTGACACTTTGGATATCAGTGATATCATCAAAGAAGAGTTAAAACTAATCACTCCGCAAAACTACGTTGGAGTCTAATTATTCGAAAAAGAGTATTCTCTAATACCAGTTGGGTTCCATTTAAAACAAAAATCGACATTTTTGTAAAAGTATTGTTATATTGCATCCCACAACAATACTTTACAAGATGACCACATTATCCATAGAAAAAATAAATCATCGCGGAGAAATCAGAATTGCAATAAAATTACCCTACGGAGCAATATACGTAGAAAAAATCAGGCAGATCCCCGGTCGCAAATGGAGTCAAACCAGAAAGTGCTGGCATATCCCTTATACCCCTCAGGCTTTTAGAAAACTCAAACAAATATTCGGGGATGTAATCATCAATACAAACAGTGAGAGAATACTATCAAAAAGCGAAACGATCCACAAAGACAAATACCTGAAAAACGTCAATTCGAATTCAAGATTCAAGGTAATAGTAGAAACAGAAAACGAGGAACGCATAAAAATAAAAGTTGCATTAGAAGATCAAAGAAACAGATCGATAATAAAGAAAATCCCTGGCTGTCTTTGGAATCCTCGTTACAAATACTGGAGTCTCCCTTATACGCAAGACACATTAAACCATTTAAAATATTATATTGGTCCGGGATTAATTTTAAAATTTAAACCACAAAAAAATATCCCATCTAAATACATCGCCCCTTCTCTAAAAGAAAACTATATCCAAACCTTCACATCAACCAATTTGAATCCTGCACAAATTGAAGCATTAAATCTTCTGGAGGAACAACTCCTATATGAAAGATGTTCGTTCCGGACGATCAAGGCCTATCTCAATCAGGTAAAGCAATTATTTTTATATTATCCGGTAACACATCCTAAAAAAATAAGTGATGATCAAATAAAGGATTATATTATTTTTAAAATAAAAACCAGCAACATTTCCATCTCTGCACAAAACCAGTTTATCAACGCAACCAAAGCCTATTATAAAAGAGTATTGCAGCAAGACCGTGAAATTCTGGATTTACGTCGTCCTAAAAAGCCCAACCACTTGCCGCATATACTGAGTGAGCAGGAAGTTATTAAAATCTTGTCATCAGTAGAAAACCTAAAGCACAAATGCATACTCATGCTTATCTACTCTGCGGGTTTGCGAGTATCTGAAGTTGTCAATTTAAAAATAAAAGATATAGACAGTGAGAGAATGCAAATATTCATTCAGGGAGGAAAAGGAAAAAAAGACCGATACACCCTCTTATCACAAAAAGCTTTGGTGCTGCTTCGATTATACTTCAAGCAGTATCGCCCGTACTCCTGGTTATTTGAAGGCATACATGGCGGGAAGTACAGTACCAGAAGTGTACAGAACATTTTTCAAAAAGCAACGGGAATAGCGAGAATAAAAAAAAGAGTAACCTTACACACTTTGCGTCATAGCTTTGCTACACATTTATTAGAAAAAGGCATCAGCCTACGTTACATTCAGAATCTTTTAGGGCATGAGTCCAGTCAGACTACTGAAATTTACACTCACATCACAAAACAAAGTTTAAATAACATACAAAGCCCACTCGACCGATTGGATTTTTAATTCCATTTCCCTAACTTACATTTAACACGCAATCATAAACAACTAGCTAACAAGCACTTGCTTTACCTACAACATTTAATCCGCAAACAACACATTACCATCCTATACGTGATAACGCTGATATGGGGTGTTATACGACATTGGGGGGTGAGTACTACCCTACCCGCTACTTCGTCTAGCTATGATGTATCCGACAGCTCATTATACATTCACCGACTGATACATCATTCGCTATCCGAAATCCGCCATGGGCGGCCCAACCCGCGGAAATAACAACTCATATAACATTGCGTACATGTCAATTGCTGACATCATTCTCAGTTTTCGTATATTACATTTGCTCCGACGCTCAGTGCGTCAGCAAATGCATGTACACCTATACGTTAGGTGTAATGAAGTCAAAATGAATAAGAAAAATTTCCATGCGATTTTAGAGTTATCAAAATTCCATAAAATTGAGATTGAGGAAAATGTTGATCTATACAAATTCATTATTTACAAGCATGATCATTCTGTTATAGCAAGCTTACTTAAAAATCATCAATACATATTTGTTGATGTTATCTACCAAGGCAAAAAATCATCAATCGAGCACATAGAATTCTATAATAATGAAACAGAAAATGAAGTTATAAACGAACTAAACGATCTTGTAAAACTAATTTCAACCAATTCAACTAGAATCATCAGTAAAAATAAATTATGGGGAACCTTAATAGGGTTAGAAATATTTAAGGAACATAAATGGGCAAGATTTGGTTATTCAAGCAACTCTAAATAATCAAATGAAATGAAAAAACTTTACATTGGAAATAAGTATTGGATAGAATGGAAGATTATAAACCCCAAAGGTGCTAGGGTAAAAGACGTAGATGTAATTCTTAAGCCAACAAAGAACTTGTGGAAGAATTTAGAATATAATTGTATCGCGGAATGTTGTGGAATAATGGCATTTTCTTTTGAAGAAAAAGCTATCTGGAGTGCTTGTTTAGATCTTAATGTATCAACGCTAATTAGGAATTTCGAAATTATTCAACAAAAGCTTTTTGAAATTGAAGAACAAGTAATAAGTTCATCAATAATAAATCAATATATGGATAAAAGAGCGTTTGAAAACTTAATAAAATATTTAATAAAGATTCTTAAGAAATTATCAAAAAGTGAATTTAACTACACCTAACAAAGTGCAGAACGTCAATAGTCCGCACTTACATTCTGCTGGTTTATAGTCTCTCAAGTCTTGCCCTCCTACTCTCGCAAAAATAGCGTAGATAATTTACTCCATTTATTGCGAGAGTAGACATTTGGAAGTATTGATAATCATTTGTACTTTGAGTCG
>JANQLV010000077.1 GCA_028280415.1 Saprospiraceae bacterium | reverse complement strand
ATCAAGTAGTTTGTCACCTCTTTCGTAAAGCTCAAAAAACGTCTCTGCTTTTCCACTTAGCGCCTGAAGAAAATTCAGATGCGAATAAATATTATCAAGCTTAGGCATACTGTAAATATCCTCCCCCGGGTCCTCCTGCGAAAGTTCCCGAATAGCATTCTGATAATATTCCAGAGCCAATTTATATTCTCCAGCTTTTTGATAGGCATCAGCTAACTGAATATCTTTTTCAGCAATCACATAATGATTCTCATACGCTTTATATTTCTGGACGGCTATTTCCCTCGATTTGGCAAAATAGTCCGTCGCCTTTGTCAGATCATTTTTTTGTATATACCATTCGCCCAATATCTGATATGCGCTGCCACGTAAATTAAAATGATTTTTTACCGATGCGGCGATAGCCTTATTGATATGATCGTGTAAAGCTTCGTCCAAACCTTCCTTAAGATAAACCCGAGCCAGATACAAATGGGCATCGATTTTATGTTTTCGTCCAATATCCCCCAATTCGGAAGCATTCGCAGGAAGTATTTTCAGAGATTTTTCGAAATATACTTTCGCGGAATCCAACTCCGATTTGACAAAATAAACATTTCCAATTTTGTTGTAAAGATTTGCCCAATTATTGCGTTTCAACAAAGAATTATCTTCCAGCCCCATCGTTTCCACTTTAAAATAATATTTCAAAGCTTCCCCGTAGTCTCCGGTTCGAAAATAATTGGTACCCAGATTACCGAAGGTTACCAGACTATTTTCACTGGTTTCCAATAATTCCTCAATTTTCATCGCCTTTTTGAGGAGTTTTATAGCTTCATTATGATTTCCAATCTCCCGTAAAAAAACAGAATAATTACATAAGGCAGCACTTAAGCCCATACTCTGCTCTCCCAAATATTTTTCTGCATCTGCTAATGTTTCTTTAAGCTGCCTTTGATAATCTGTATAATTCCCGGATAAATAATACGCTGTTACCAAGGCATTTTGACAAGTCATGTAATCCTTCCATGCCGCCGCTTTTTCATAATAATCCCTTGCCTTTAAAGCATTAGAAATAGTACTTTTAAGATCACCCTTATTAAAAGCTTCCTCGGTTAATCGAAAATGTTTTTCCGCTTGCTCTAAGTAACTTTCTTTTTGTCCGAACAGTGTAGCATTAAAACATACGGTAAAAAGGAAAACAACTGTGCAAAATAATAAAGGCTGTTTCTTCATTAGTTATGATTATTACGCTTGCCAAAGTTACAATACCTGGCAAGCGTAAACAAGATTAAAACACAGATGTAGTAATAAAATTATCTGCTTTTAATAACCTTCTCCGTAAACATTTCTCCTTCAACGATCATTCTACTGAAGTATATTCCATTCGCAAAATCATGCGTATCGACATATAATGTGTGTACGCCTGCTTCCGAATGCAGCTCTTTTGAATAAACTATAGCTCCTGCAGCATCCAGAATTTCTATACTAATATTACTTTCTTTGGCAAGGCTATAATTTAAAGTCAGCAACTCAGAAAATGGATTTGGACTAACATTAAAATCCATCCTGTCAACATTAATTAATTCGGTTTCCTCGGAGCTTCTTTTACACTCATTCTCCTCCATAGAGGAACAATCTCCACAACCTCCTACATTATAGACTGGAGAACTATTGGTACAAGAAGGGTCACAAGCATTACAGTTTTCTTCAAAAACATTACATGAAAAAACCTGATTAGTACCGGCATAAGAAGCCACTGGATAAAGATTATCGTTTACATCTACCAATTCGACATCAAGGAGTACATGTCCGTAGCCATCATTGCCACAATAATTAATATAATTCAGAAAATCCATCTTGGCGGTTGCCTCGTATACTGGTTCACCATTAATGCTTTCTCCATTATAATAAAACTTGTTAATCGGCCCAAGTGTAATTGATGTTTCTCCTACTACAGTATATTTGTAATACAGTTCCGGCATCCCAAAAGGTAAACTGTAAGGCACACCTTGTACCGGACTACCGGTAAGATTTACAGTACGTACAGTCGCAAAGCCAACACCTATACAAGGATCATCCGGTGGAATAATTATTTCCATTGACACGGGACTACAGCCAACTCCAGGAGTAAAACTACTGGCGAAGTCGCATATCTTTATAAGTGTAGAAACCGGCATTTCTTCTTCCACCACGGGACAATGTTCATCATTATTGGTTTCAGAAGAGAAGGTAAATGAATAAAAAAGAGTACAAAAAAAGAGTACTGCTGATAATAAAAGTTTCATAAGACATAGTTTTGTTACGAAGCAAGCGTACTCTGAATAGCGAATAACAGAAAAGTAATTAGTCTGGTATGATTTCAAAAATGCCTTAAGAATATATGCTGATGAGAAAATGGCGGATTTTAGTTTTCATTCTTTAGCATGCCAAAATTAAAGAAGTATGAGTATTATAAACCCGTTAATCAGTTTTATTCAGTGTCAGTGCATTCTATTTTGGTATCTATTCAAAAGTCTTTACGTACTTCGTATGGTGAATCAAATATTAATGATGTAAAATCAAAAAAACAAATTTCAAACATACATTATTTGGCCATTTATTTGGAATTTGACGTTTCTGATTTTGGGATTTTCAAGTTGAATTTACAACTTGCTTAGCCAAGGGAATGTTTTATCTTTAAGCTTAAGATGTGATTAATACCATTTACATTGAAAAGGTAACTATGTTTTTTATTTTTTTTAAAAAAAGCAGTAATACACATTACCTTTTACGTTAAAAAGATATAAAAGCTATCCGTTTATGCCGATACTTGATGACATAACATTGATAACACTGATACAATCTGATAAACGAAGCGATAACGATCGAGCTTTCAAGTATTTTTATCAGGAGTTTTACAGTATTATCGAAAAAAATATTTTGGCTAATAGCGGTGATGAGCAAGATGCAGAAGATATCTTTCAGGATGGACTGATTGTACTTTATCATCAGATTAAAAAGAACCAACTTCATCTGACCTGTAGCTTAAGTACCTATTTTTACTCCATTTGTCGAAATCTATGGTTGAAAAGACTTCGAAAATCGAGCCGGGTCGTAGAGCTTTCCGATACCTTACAACAGTATGTGGCGGTTGAAGAGTCTCATCTGAAAACCCTGGAAAAAACGGAAGAGAAAAAAATGGTAGCTTCTTTTCTGGATCAGCTCAATGAAAGTTGTCGACAGATATTGTTCTATTTTTATTTTGAGAAAATCAGAATGACAGAAATTGCCGAACGGATGGGGCTCTCCGGCGAACAGGTAGCGAAAAACAAAAAAGCCAGCTGTATGAAGAAGTTGAAAGCGCTGATAAAGCAGGCTAAATACTTTAAACCATAGAAGAACTGCTTAGAATGGAAATCAATCCAAATCAACAGGAGTACATCGACCGTTATCTCCGAGGAGAATTAAAAGGTCAGGAGCTAGAAGAATTTTTCGAAACATTAAAAAACGATCCTGTAATGGCCAATGCACTGCAGATACAAGAGAGTATAGTTCAGGGAATCGAGTACCGCGGTAACCAGGAACTCAAAAAACGGTTGCAGCAAATTTCATCAGAAGCCAGAGACAAAAAAATTACCCCCGCGTCTGCTCCCAACAACAAAGCCAGAGTTATCCGCTATGTAATCATCGGGCTTGCTGCAGCAATTACTTTATTGATCATTTCTACCTTTATTTTTCAGAAAACAGATACCGAACAACTATTTGCGAATTATTACCAGCCCTCTCAATTTTCCATTACCCGACAGACCGATATCGAAGCGGAGATCGCCCGCGCCGAAAATTTCTATAATAATGCCAATTATACCGCCGCTATCCCCGTATTAGAGGGTTTGCTCCGCAAACAACCGGAAAATGCTGCGATCCAGTTAGCCCTGGGAAATGCCCTGCTAAATAGTGAGGCACCAGAACGCGCTATTGCAGAATTTCAGAATATTATCGAACGGAATGCACCGCTTTATATTGATCAAGCAAAATGGTACCTCGCATTAACTCATTTAAAATTAGGAAATACTGAAAATTGCAAAAAATTACTCCAGGAGCTGGTTTCGGATAATGAAGCGGATTTCCATACCCAGGCAGTAAATCTATTAAAGGAATTATAGCGGTTATTTAATACGCTCTGCTTCTGTATTTTCTCTGCGAGAACCTGTATCCAAAAAATCCCGGGCCATTATAAAATTCATATAATTAAAGAAAAAAAATACTGAACTTCATAGCAAAAATACATTCCATCTGAAATTATTATCAGTAAAGTCGCTTTCCCTTATAAAACCACTTTTCTTTAAAAATTTTTTGCCATATTTTTATAAGGTCTAAGATTTCGGCTGTATATTCGGAAAAACTTATCCTGAGAAATTCAAGGCTGAAAAATATAAGGGAGAAAATGCTACTCAAACAAACAGCAACTTACTACTGAATTTTGTTAATAATGAGATACACCTGCTTCTATAAGTAATTGCGAATAAGTAATTACAAATTCTTTATAAAAGAATATCCCAATTATAAAATGGTTCAGGGAATTTAAAAATCCTAAATCATTTTGTTATGAGCATAAAAGGTAACCTTTTAGACACTCAATCTATTAATGGGCACTACCGCACTACCTCAGTTTCTCCATTCTATGAATAACTTAAAACATTATTTCTCCCCAAAGAAGTGATTTGTATTATTTTTTATTATTCAAATAACACACAATAAAAATCGATTTTATGAGAAATTTTGCATTGATCCAAACACAAACTTCAAAACCTTCTATTATTCTTAAATCTATAAAATCCGTAATCCGTAATCTGTTTGATATCTTCCGATCTGAAGATCAGAAACATATCCCTGGAAAAGACGATCCCAAAATAGATCGTCCTAAAGTTGCCCAGGTTGCTGTTGTTGTTTCAACTAAAGGGACAGGAAACGGAGGCGTAGGGATTACCAAAACCACGACGACTCTTACGGTATACGGGCTTTATACTTCTTTCCCATATGAAACAACCTTAAAATTTCACGGAGGTACTAGCAGTTACCCCTTATCCGGTCCACCTGCGGTCAAAGCCGATCGTAGCCTTAATCAAACCTCTGTAGTATTTGCGATGATAGGAGCTCCTCTCAGTGGGGAAAGCAGTTCAACGCACACTGATGTGTATCTCGATGGTATACTGGAGGCTGACAATGCCAATGTTCCTTTCAGTTATACCACTAAATATTAGATTAAATAATTTATTTATAACAACATAAATAGTCTTCAAAATACCCGGAGATGATTAAAAAAGTATTCATCATTATTTTGTTTTGTAATAGTTGGGCCTATTCATCATTAAAAGCTCAACAGGATATACCTGATCGTAAAGTCCATCAGGATACTCTAACAGCACGCAAGCTTATCGATGAAAAAGATCGTTTTTTGAAAAATGGTGATTATAATAAAGCTTTATTTACCCTGGATAAGGTTTTTAATCTTTACAGCAATAACAATATGTGGGAAGCGGCTGTAAGCTGTGCGGTTGAACAAGCAAAAATCTCCGATAATTTTGACACAGCTGAATTTAAAGAAAAATATGCTAAGCTAGCCTTCGATTTGGCCCGGACACACCTTCATTCAGATAATATTACCTACGCTTCCGCATCCCGGCAAAAAGCCGAATTGCTTATGATGCAGGGGGCTTTGGATTCAGCAAATCATTATTTAGCCCTGGCCGTCCCTGTTTTTAAAAAAGCTCAAAAATGGGTTGACCTGTGCTGGGTAGAAATCCTGCAAGGTGTTAATTATCTAAATCAAACAAATCTGGATGCTTCTCAAAAACACCTCGATCAGGTTAAGAACATTCTGTCTTCTCATCCTTTGGACAAGGACAATCATATTACAATCGAAGCGACGCTGCTGAATCTCTATGGCGTGCTTTACGAGCTACAGGGAGATTATGATAATGCAATCCGCAATACCAGGAAGGCTCTGGAGAATGATCTTAAGGATTCTGAATTAAATGCTCTGGACTCTTCCTATATCTCCCTGCACTATAATAATCTGGGGGCTTTTTTCATGATCAAGGGAGATCATCCACGTGCCCTGGACAATTTTATACAGGCCAGTCAATTTAATAATGGCCCGAACCAAGGAGCATTAATGATTAATATTGGTGAATTACTTACGCGCACCAAACAAATTCCAGAAGCAATTGCGTATTTTAGAAAAGCTCTTAAAGCCAATTCTAATGAACGCAATAAACTGCAAAATACCTTCCAGGCTTATAAAGGCATTAGTAGCTGTTACAGCGAACTGAGTCAATACGATAGTGCCTATTATTATTATCAAAAAGCGGAGAGCGTTCCCATTAATTTCCGAAAATATGAGGCCTATCTGATAATCGGTAATGTTTTTTTAAAACAGGGAGAAACACAAAAGGCCATTGAATTTTTCAATACTTCCATCAAAAACTATAATACTTCCTCAAATGATGACGGAGGTAATACATTTTTTTTATCGCTTGTCTACCGTTTTCTGGGGGATGCATATATGGAAGGCCAGGACATAAACAATGCACTAAAGTCTTATCAAAAAGCCCTGACGATCAATCACGCTTTTTTTAAAGATAGTTTGGATTATACTCTAAATCCTCCTTTAGAAGGTGTGCATCAGCCTGGTTATTTTGTAGAAGCGCTCTGGAGAAAAGCCAAGGCACTCTCAAAACTAAAAACGAAGGAAGATCATCTGCAGGCATCACTTAAAACCTATGAGCTGACCATACAATGGGTCGATACAATGCAGAATAATTATGCTACTGATCGAGCTCAACTGGATTGGAGCAGTGCTTTTAAACGAATTTATGAAGAGGCCATTGAGGTGGCATTTCACAATTTTCAATTGACAAAAGACAAAAAATATCTTGAACTGGCCTTTGATTTTTCGGAAAAGAGTAAAAACAGGTTATTGCTGGAATCTCTTAAATCAACAGAAGGAAAATTCCTGGCTAATGTCCCGGATAGTATTATTCAACGCGAAAAGGATTTGAATCTGGATATTGTTTTTTATGAAAAAGCTTTGCGCCAGGCCGAGGAACAGAAAGCGGAAGGAAAAGTCAAATTATATCAGCAATATCTTTCACAGAGCCGTTTATCTTTAGCTGCGCTTCAGGAACAATTAGAAGCAAATTTCCCCAGGTATCAGGACTGGAAATATGGCGGAACACCAATCAAAGTCAAAGATATTCAACAAACACTGCTCGATCCGCAATCCGCAATGCTTGAATACTTCACAGGTGATAGCAGCATTTATGTTTTCGTCATTTCAAAAAACACTTTTGAACTAATCCCCCTGGGCTCACCGGAAAAGATTATTTCATCGATCAATGAATTTAGAAAAATACTGCTCGACCTTGACCTTTTTGAAAGGGATGCAAAGCAAGCGGTCCGGTTATATAATGAAAAAGCAACTAAGCTGTATCAAATGATTCTGCAACAGCCTTTGGCTTCAATCGAAGAAGATATCAAGCATTTGATTATTGTACCGGATGGTCAGATCAATAGTATTCCTTTCGAAGCACTTACCGAAAGGCTTGTAAACAACCAACAAATTAACTTTGCGACAATCCCTTATTTGCTGTATCATTTCAGTATGCATTATGTCTATTCTGCGAATCTTCTAGCCAAGAATAAAATACGCCAAGGGCAGGTGCCTGCCAATACCCAGTGCCTGGCTCTGGCACCACCTCATGGCAGCAGCAGTCCAAACAAGGCGGAGACTGCTATCCAGGAGAACGGAGAAGATTTTCTCACCGGTACCTCTCTGGAAATCATGGAGATCGCCAATTTTTACGAAGGACTGTTTGATCCCGATATTACCGCTACGGAAAGCAAATTCAAAAGCCTGGCTGGTCAATACGGTATTCTTCATCTAGCTACACATGGTTTTGCCGATTTTGAAAATGCAAATTTTAATTATTTAAAGTTTTTTGACCCCTCCGAAGAACAAACCTCCGATACAGAAGACAACCTGCTCTATCATTACGAGATTAGCAATATGGATTTAGCAGCTCAGTTGGTGGTTTTAAGCGCTTGTGAAACCGGTGTAGGGAAATATGAAAACGGAGAAGGTGTTTTTAGTCTCGCTCGCAGCTTTATGTATGCCGGAACACCCAGTGTAGTAATGAGTCTCTGGAAAGTTAGTGATCAGGGAACCAGCCAGTTGATGCCCTATTTTTATGAAAGCCTTTCAAGCGGAAAATCCAAAGATCAGGCGATGCAAGATGCCAAGCTGCGTTTTCTGGAGGAGGCTAATCTGGAATACCGGCATCCCTTTTACTGGTCCGCTTTTGTCGTACTGGGAGATGCGCAACAATTAAAAAGCAAGCCTTCCAAATTATTCTGGTGGGGATTAGCCGGAATCGTTTTACTTGGATTTATTTTCTTCTTACGAAAGAAGTGACTATAAATTAATCCAATTGTCCTAAAACTTGTTTTGCTTTAGCGCCAAACTGATCATCGGATTGGGCGACCTCTTCGAGCAAGCTTTTGGCTTCAACAAGCGCCTCTTCCTGCAGATGAATCAGCGCCAGGTACCATTTCGCTTTCGGAACATAAATACTTCCTCCTTCGACAATTATTTTCCTTAAGGATGCCTTAGCTTTGGCAAATTGCGCGGGTTGCTGATTCAGATAAGCTTGAGCCAGACAATATGCAAGCACAATATCATCGGAATCATTTTGAGCCAGATCCTCAAAAATGTTCACAGCCAAGTCATAGTCCTGGCTTTGGTAGGCTTTGATTCCATTCTGAAAATCCGTCAGTCTGGATACTCGACTTCGGAGCGATTGATTAAGATTATAGGTGTCAAAATTTTGGGCGTACAATTCAGGGCCGGACAATTTGTCCTGATTATTCACATTTTGATAAATCAGGACTATACTTATAACAAGGATTAATAAAGAAGCCGCAATCAATAAACTTCTTCGGCTTAAAAATCGGATTGGGCTTTGCTCCCCGGCAGTTTCTTTTTGTTCATTTTGTAAAAAAATAGTTCCTTGCTCCTGAACCAGTTTCTGAAAATCAAGTGTAGACTGATCTTCAATCACCTGATCGATGTTTTTATACAATGAGACTTTTTCCGCTAACTTTGGATCAGAGGCCAGTTGAGCTTCAAACGCTTTGCGTTCCTCTTCTGTCAGCTTTCCTTCCAGATAAGCTTCTATTTTTTCATAAATACTTTGAGACGACATGTCTAACTATAATTATTATTAAAATCGTAGTAGTATCCATTCGATACAGGATATGGTTTCAGGAAGTTTTACTACTCTTGTAATTCCTGATAACAGGGATCTTCCTGGATCATTTTTATCAGTTTTTCCTTGCACAAAAATTTGCGTTTTTTGGTATAACTGACACTTCCATATCCCATTTGTTCCATAATTTGCTCCATACTGACTTTTTGCAAAAACAAGTCTAGTATCTTTTGACAATCCCTGCCCAAACGAAGAAACATTTTCCGATATAAAAAATACTGTTCGTTCTCTTCTATCCCGAAAACCGGCTCTTCCTTAAGCATTAATATCATTTTATCATCAAGGGTTACCTCTCTATTCGTTTTTTTTCTCAATTTATTATACCATATATTCCGGCAAACGGCATAGAAATAAGTCAGAAAGCTGCTCGTTAGTTCAAAATTCGATTGGTGGACTTTTTGATAAATCAATACCAGTCCTTCCTGGAAGACATCATGTGCATCCTCTTTTGTCCCCTGCATTCGTTCAACCAGCTGAACAATGGCTTTGTGGTATTTCTTATAGATCAGGCTGATCACGACCGGATCGCCACGTTTTATACCATCGATATAATCTTGACTATTTACCTCTTTTACGGGCATATCAGAATGCTTTTTATTCGTTTTTCGTATCCCGAAAACCGAAATCAGAAGAGCTGGCTCAATGCTCTTCGACGGGGGATTGCTTTTCAACAGCTTTGACTTCCAGCCATTTCCTTGCATTTACAAAGGCTTCTACCCAGGGAGAAACTTCATCTTTTCGATCTTTTGGATAATATGCCCAGTTCCATTGGAAAATAGATCTTTCAATATGAGGCATAGTTACCAGATGCCGGCCATCAGCACTGCAAAGCATCGCTGTATTATAATCGCTCCCATTAGGGTTTGCCGGATAGGCATTATAGCCATAACGACCAACAATATTGTATTGATCCTCGGGCATTGGTAGATGAAATTTACCTTCACCATGCGAAATCCAGACCCCTAACTTCGTTCCTGCAAATGAAGAAAGCATGACCGAATTATTCTCGCCAATTTCAACTGAAGTAAAAGCACTTTCGTGCTTATTTGAATCGTTGTAATGCATTCGGGACGGAAGCTCATGCTCCGGATTAATCAAATCCAGTTCAAGGAAAAGCTGACATCCGTTACAAATACCGACCGAAAGTACATCGTCTCTTTTAAAGAAATTCTCCAGAGCAAGCCTGGCTTTTTCATTGTATTTAAACGCACCGGCCCAACCTTTAGCCGAGCCCAGCACATCAGAGTTGGAAAAACCTCCTACAGCACCGATAAATTGAATATCTTCCAATGTTTCACGTCCACTAATCAAATCCGTCATATGCACATCTTTCACATCAAAACCGGCAAGGTACATCGCATTTGCCATCTCTCGTTCGGAATTTGAGCCTTTTTCACGAATAACGGCTGCCTTGGGTTTTGGTATTGTCGGATTCAGTTCCGGGCGTTTTCCCTTAAATCCTTCCGGAAAAGCATAAATAAGAGGCTGGTTATCAAAATTATTATACCGCTCAGTAGCCTTTACCACTCCTGATTGTTTCTGATCCAATAGAAAAGAAGTCTCGTACCAGTCATCTCTCAATTCACAGACATCAAATTTATGAACCTCTTCATTGTTGCTAATTGTTAATATATCATTGTTTATTACCGTTCCAATATTATAAAAAGGAATCCCTTCTGCGTTCAATTTTTCTTCAACACTGGCATCTGCTGCCTGAAAAACAATTCCAGCGTTTTCGGCGAAAAGCAGTTTTATAGTATCCATTTCAGCAATTGCCGAAAGATCCAGCTCTGCACCCAAATTATTATCCGCAAAACACATCTCCAGCAAAGTAGTCAATAAACCTCCTGACGAGATATCATGCCCGGCAACAATTTTTTCCTCCTTAATCAGATCCTGAATTGCATTAAATGCTTTTTTAAATAAATCTACATTCAAAATCGTCGGCACTTCTTTACCAATTCTGTTTTGAGTCTGCGCAAAAGAAGAACCACCTAGTTTATAACTATCCGCAGATAAATTTATATAATAAATAGCCCCTTTGTCTCTCTGGAAAACGGGCTCGACAATTTTTTTAATATCATTACAATTAGCCACAGCTGAAATAACTACTGTACCTGGAGCCAGTACTTCTTCTTCATCGTATTTTTGTTTCATGGAAAGAGAGTCCTTCCCTGTTGGTACATTGATTCCCAAGGCTATGGCAAATTCGGAAACGGCTTTAACTGCTTCATAAAGCCGGGCATCTTCTCCTTCATTTTTACAGGGCCACATCCAGTTAGCGGAAAGGGAAACAGAACGCAGGCCATTCTTCAAAGGAGCCCAAATGATATTGGTTAAAGCTTCGGCAATGGCATTCCGTGAACCGGCTGCCGGATCAATCAGCGCCCCTATCGGCGCATGCCCGATAGAGGTAGCGATACCTTCAAGACTATCGTAATCCAGCGCCATCACTCCACAATTATTGAGCGGTAATTGTAAAGGGCCAACACATTGTTGTTTGGCCACTTTTCCTCCAACACAGCGATCTACTTTATTGGTTAACCAATCCTTGCAGGCCACCGCCTCCAATTTGAGTACGGAGCTGATATAGTTCTTAATAGCAGAAAGTTTGTACTCTAATTCTTCATAAACCCTTTCAATTTTTCGATCGCGCATATAAGTAGTAGGAGAACTTCCAAACATATCGCTCATTTGCAAATCCATTGGTTTTTCCCCATTTTTCGAAGATTCGAAAATAAAACGCTGGTCTCCGGTAGCCTCTCCTACCTGGTATATAGGTGATCTTTCCCGTTCGGCAATGCGTTGCAACATATCCAAATCTTCTTTCGCAATGACCAAGCCCATTCGCTCTTGCGACTCATTGCCAATTATTTCTTTAGCAGAAAGGGTAGGATCACCTATTGGCAGTCGATCTATGTCGATTTTACCTCCAGTCTCTTCCACCAGTTCAGAAAGGCAGTTTAAATGTCCGCCAGCTCCGTGATCATGGATAGAAACAATCGGATTAACCTCATTTTCCACCATGCCCCGAATGGTATTCGCTACGCGCTTTTGCATTTCCGGATTGGACCGTTGTACTGCATTTAGTTCAATTCCTGTATCAAATTCGCCCGTATCCGCGGAAGACACAGCGGCTCCACCCATTCCAATTCGATAATTGTCCCCTCCCAGGATTATAATCTGATCTCCCTCTTTCGGAGAATCCTTAATGGCCTGCTCTGCTTTGCCATATCCGATCCCTCCAGCTAACATAATCACTTTATCGTAGCCCAGTTTGCGAGCATCTTCTTCGTGTTCGAAAGTCAGTAAAGATCCGCTAATCAAAGGTTGGCCAAATTTATTTCCAAAATCAGAAGCTCCGTTTGATGCCTTAATCAGAATATCTATCGGAGTTTGATACAACCAGGGTCTTTCCTCCATCGTCAGCTCCCAGGGGCGGCTTTCTTTAAGTCTGGAATAAGCAGTCATATAAACCGCTGTTCCCGCTAAAGGAATAGAACCTTTCCCCCCGGCTAATCGATCCCGGATTTCCCCTCCTGAACCAGTTGCAGCACCGTTAAAAGGTTCTACAGTTGTCGGAAAATTATGCGTTTCGGCTTTTAAAGAAAGAACAGATTCAAAATCCGTTTTTTCATAAAAATCCGGAAAATCCGATCGTTTCGGTGCAAACTGGGTAATCTTTGGTCCTTTGATAAAAGCTACATTGTCTTTGTAAGCAGAAACAATATCATTAGGATTTTGCTTTGATGTTTCTTTTATCATTTTGAAAAGAGAATGCTCTTTTTCCTCACCATCAATCACAAATACCCCATTAAAGATTTTGTGCCGACAATGCTCACTATTCACTTGAGAAAAACCAAAAACTTCGGAATCCGTCAAGGGGCGACCGATGCGATCAGCTACGCCTTCCAGATAAGTAATTTCCTCATCGCTCAAAGCCAGTCCTTCGGAAGCATTATACGCGGCAATATCTTCAATAGCTTTAACTGTTTCGGGTTGAATGTCTATGTTAAAAATTTCCTGATTGAGTTGATCATATCTCTGGAAAAGCATCGGATCGTAGTATTCGCCCGGCGCCATGGCATGAAACTCTTCGATTCGCTCAATATAATCAATTGCCATGTTTTGTGTAATTTCCACAGCATTCGTACTCCAGGGCGTAATCATAGCGGCTCTTGGCCCTAGGAAAACACCTTTGACCATTTCAGCTTCAATCAGTACCTGATTGCCAAAAAGCCATACTAATTTTGCTATATCGTCATCGGATAGCGCAGTTGACACCTGTACTGCAAAAATTTTTTCAGAGGCGTTTCCAAAGAATAATATCATACCTTATATTTCCTAGTGAATTGAAAACTCAAAGTTCCTCTTTTTCTTTGGGATAAGGTAATTATTAGCTGGAAAAAATTAAGCGAATCCTGTTATTCACTGCTTCATTTTCAAATTTCACGACCTATTTTAATCCTACTTAATATTTGTTTCGTAGGTAGTAATCCAGTCATCAACAGATACTTTGGAAGCAAGCTCTGCGATAAGATCATAAGGTATATCATCCATCTTTTTAAATCGAATACAACTTTTCCCCATATCCAGCTTGCGTTTACAATGTTTGGGGTATTCCTCTACAAACCATTTGTGTAACTCGGGATTTGCATAAACAGCACTATGATAAAGTGCGATGAAGTTTTTTTGAGAAGCAATATTGATAAAAGGCAGGGGAAGTTCGCCTTTGGAAGCATGATATCCCGCCGGGTATTTGGACTTAGGCACTACCCAGCCGGGCATATTGTATTGAATGCACTCTTCAAATCCTTTTGGAAGATTTTTATTAATAGTATCTCTGAGTTTTATAATTACTGCTTTGCGATCCTCGGGCAATTGGTCAATATATTCCTGTACAGTATTAGCTTCGTATTTCATGATTCTTTTTTTGTAAAAATAAAGAAAAACGCGAAAACTCAGGCAAAAGGTGCTGTCCAGTTTTTTTGCTTCATTACTGCTTTTACCTCTTCGTAGGAAAGCGGATAAAAATCATGGCAGTCTACGCCTACATCGAAGCAACGAAAATCGCTGCGATCTTCAAGCATACCGTGCGAATGTCCGTAAAGGTGGTACGTTCCCCAATGTCCTGCATTCCACACTCTTAAAGCATAGTGAAAAAGTACGATCATCTGTTTGCCTTTTTCGAATTCAGTATCCGGAACGACCAGTTCATGGTAGTCTTTAACCCATTCGAACTTTTCTTTGCAAGCGATGGCCGATTTTTCGTGATTCCCTTTGATGAGGTATTTTTTACCATTCAATCGATCCAGAAGTTTTCGGAGCTTTTCAGGGGAACAGAGCCCTACATCGCCAAGATGATAGACCTCGTCACCGGGTTTAATTTTTTCGTTCCAGCGCTGAATCATCGTTTCGTCCATTTCCTGAACAGATTCAAAGGGACGATTGGAGTATTTAATAATATTTTTATGCCCAAAGTGATGGTCAGCGGTAAAGAATATAGTTTTCATTTTATCATATTTTCTTCGATGTAAACGAGTCCTGTCGAGGATTAGTTCCGGAAAAAAGAGCTACACGTTCAAACAGTGAAGTGAGTAATTATTTATACAGGTTTTCATTTTTAAAGGGGATAAGCGCCATGATGACCGCATTGATATAGAGAGCAGTTCGGTCAATAATATTGTGTGTTAAAAGACCAACTGCCCCGCCTTGCTGTTTGGAGTTGGATTGAGCAAAAACAATATCATCTGCTTCTCCAAGCTCTTTTCCCGAACGAACCAGTTCCGCAACCCGGGGCGGGAGGAAGAACGTCCCGGTTCGGGCTTTTCCCATATGATCCTTAGAAATAATAACCACCCAGGCAAAAGCAATCATTTCAGTATTGATCTCCTCTATTCCCCCTTCAATCCCTATCCAATACTCCGCCTCTGAAAATGTATCTTTTGCGCCAATCGCGCGATTAATGGCACCGGTATAAGTCTCTTTATCACTCATTGGCTGATCCGCCACTCCCGAGGGAATACTTCGACCTTCAAAAGAAAAATACTGCTCCGGAAACATTTTTTCAAAAGCGCTTTGTACCGCCAGGATTTTAACCGGATTTTTGGAAGCTACGATGATGTGCTTGTTTTTATTAGCCATTAAGTTTTATTGAAAGATAAGCAGTAGATGAGTAAAATACGGCGTATTTAGTTGGAATTTTTAAGGTCCAGGATTTTTTGTCCGGCTTCCTCCAGGCTTGTTCCGAAGGAGAACAAGCCCTCTTTATGCCCGGCCATAGCAAAAACTTTTTGTTCCATTACATCCGTAGTTTTAATCAATCGAATAATTTCCCTGCCCATTTCAGGACTTCCGTAGGGTGCAGATGGGTCCGTTGTTGGAATTTTATATAAAACCTTTTCCCAAAGTGCTAAATCATGTACATGAAAAACCGCCATTACTTCAGCTATTTGCTGGTAAATTACCGCATGGCTCATGCTCTCGGAGGATGCAATAATCGGTCCCTGACAGACAACACTGTTTTTTTCAATATCAAAATCAATTACCTTGGCAAAATGTCTGTTTGTTAAAACCGGAAAGTTTCCGGTTTTTGAACCACTAATATAAAAATGATTTCCTTCTGCCCGCATACTTACATTTCCAAAACCAATCCCATCCGGATATGCACCGACCAGCTTTTCGGTATATAGCTTTTGTCGCCAATAATTAAGTGATTGAACCTTTTCAGGTGGATAAGCTTCCGTTTTTTGCCAATCACACTGAAACTTTATATAGCCTTCCTCGAATGGATTCATAATTTTATTTTCTAGCAGAACAGCAATCTCAGCCTCTGGACGGAGGTTAGCGATCCGAAATAAGTGTATTTTCTTTTTCTAATAAAGACTGCAATGCGCTTTCATTAGCTTCACAAATACCTCTTTCCGTAATCAGTCCGGTAACCAACCTGGCGGGAGTAACATCAAAAGCATAATTCGCGGCCGGACTTTCGGCAGGTGTTAACAGCACTTTTTTTATTGCACCTTCATGTTTCCCCTGAATATATTTGACTTCTGTATCGCTACGCAGTTCAATTGGAATTTCGGCAAGGCCATCGCTGAGTGTCCAGTCAATGCTGCTAAAAGGCGCTCCAACGTAAAAAGGCACCTGATTATCTTTAGCAGCCAAAGCCTTTAAATAAGTTCCGATTTTGTTACAGACATCTCCCGTTCTGGTAGTCCGGTCCGTACCTACCAAAACCAGATCAACTTCTCCGTGTTGCATCAAATGACCACCGGCATTGTCCGTAATCACAGTATGCGGAACACCATGTTGTTGCAACTCGAAAGCTGTAATCCGAGCTCCCTGATTACGTGGACGGGTTTCATCCACCCAAACATGTACCGGAATCCCCGCATCGTGTGCAGCGTAAATAGGAGCAGTGGCCGTACCATAATCAATGCAGGCAATCCACCCGGCATTACAATGCGTAAGGATATTAACCGTTGAATTTTTACGTTTATATATTTCTTCAATAAGCGGCAGGCCATACAGTCCTATTTTTCGACAACGTTCGATACTGTCCTTTTTAATTTGTTCGGCATGCCTGAGCAATAACTGAGGCTCAAATTCCCGCCCGGCAGCAAGGATTTTCATTTGCTGATCTACCGCCCAGGCTAAATTGACCGCGGTTGGACGAGTGGATTTAAGTTGCTTTGCAGCAATAGACATATCATCCAGTAAGCTTTCGGGTCGGGCTTCCAAAGCAGCCAGATACATCCCATAAGCAGCCGTCACACCGATCAAAGGCGCTCCACGAACATGCATCTCTTTAATCGCCCGGGCGACCTGCCCGACTGTAGTCAAATCTTCGATAATAAATTCATGTGGTAAATATCTCTGGTCGATGATCTGAATTACTTTTTCATCATCCTCTTTGAGCCAAATTGTATGATAATGTTGATTATTGATTTTCATAAACTAAAGTTTATAAGCGACTCAAAGATAACTTATCAATATTAAGTATAGGTAAAGGAACTACAGGGAATCCTGTCAAGAAAATAAAAAAGGCCAAGGAGAATTGTCACTCTTCCCTGACCTTCAAAAGGTTTATTTATGGTATAAGACTTTTTTAGTCAAAAACCTCTTAGAAAAACCATTCATTGCCAATCAGAACATCATCTCCCACCGAGGAAACATTATTGCGAACCATTTCTCTCCATTGTTTGCTTCCTCCATTAACATAGCGAATCTGGTTTTCCGTATAGTGGTAGGTAGAAGGCAGATTAAGTTTCCACTGATTATTCTCTTTTGTCATTTTAACGGTAAAATTGACATTAGTTGTTCTCTGTAATAAATTGGAGCTTGCACGTAACCGGAGTTCAGCTTTGTCTTTTTGAGGAATAGTAACATCCGTGATTTGTAAATTCTGTAATACTTTATTATCCAGGCTAAGGAATCCCTTTTCCAATAATTTCAAAAAGAATAAATAATCCTTCTTAGTTTCTTTGGAAGTGAAGTCAGTGCTCGTCTTTCCATCATTTTTCAAATAAACATACTTTGTGTAAAGCAGCAATTCATAGAGGCAGTTTTTTGCATTCTTTTGTAAACGATATGCCTCAACCAGTTCTTGATCGTTTCCTTTTGCTTTTTGCAAAAGACCCGCATAATAGTCATGGCTTTCTGTATCAATCAGACTGATCAGAGAATCGAGATTATTGGCATTTTTTACAAAACGATCAAAATCAGCTCTCACTTTACGATCTTCTATTTCGCTGACTACCGGAATTTGCTCAGTATCGGAGATTGTGATGATCTTATCCAGTTGTATCAAGCCATCCAATGGCACTTTTGCTCCGGAAGCAATACCTTTCCCATACATGCTTTCCCGATAGGTATTTTTAAAAGTTTTCTTCAGGTCCTGCTTAGCAAAAGCTACTTCCCTTGTTGGATTTTCACTTGCAAAATATCCAGCAGCCCATTTATCATTATGCCATTTTTTATTTTCATTGTCCCGAGGCGTAAGGAAATAAACAGAATCAGCGGTACTATAAGCCACTTTCAAACCCAGTTTTTTCCCTCGTTTATCTTTGAACATAAAAATATCGGACTTGGAAGGATTATTCACTTTATCCAGATTAGTACTAAGTGTTTTTTCAAATTGAGCTTTATATCTTTTGTCGCGTTGCTGATCATCGATAAAGTTTCCAAGTGTAAAAAAAATAAAAATGACGGGGATTAAAATCAGTCCTAAGAAGGAATACCATGGGGTTTTACTTTTTCCAAGGCTTGCATTAAGCATTTGCACGGCAGGATAAGCCATAGAATACATTTGCCCTCCTTTTTCCATAACCCAAACTTTGCCAAGTGGAATAAAGGGTATCCACATAATATGTCCCAGTTTGATTTTTTCGGATATTCTAGTGTTGGGAAGATTATCTATTTCAGGAAGGATTCCTTTTTGGATTGTTCTTAAAGTAACGTGATAGTAGCCAAATACCATAATAAAAAGTTTTAAGTTGAAGTTTAAAATGAAGTTTTCAATTCGTTGAAAGCAATTTAATCGTGACTTTCTGTAGCTTTATACCAACAGGTATTTTTTTATAACCAGTGTTTATGACTTTTTTTAAATAATGGCCCGGCATTTTTGAAAAACAGAGTTTTATATAGCTATACAAATAATTGAATATCAGAAATTTACATTATTTTCATTCACAGACTTTGCATCCAAAAAAATTGCTGAAGCATTTTAAAACAAGACAAGTGATATCCAGAAGAGACTTTATAAAAACAGGTTCGGCTATTACTTTAGCAGGTGTATTTCCAAATTTGATTCTGCCAAAAAAGAAGCAAAAACTTGGTGTAGCCTTAGTGGGACTTGGCTATTATAGTACCGATCTTTTAGCGCCGGCTTTACAATTAACGAAGCATTGTGAATTAACCGGTATAGTGACAGGTAGTCCGGAGAAAATCCCGGTTTGGCAAAGAAGATATAAAATCAAGGATCGAAACGTCTACAATTACGAAAACATGCATACGGTAGCCGATAATCCGGATATCGATGTAATTTATATCGTATTACCCACAGGGTTGCATGCCAAATACTCCATAATTGCGGCTAATGCCGGTAAACATGTGTGGTGCGAAAAACCTATGGCCAGAACCGCTAAAGAATGCCGGGATATCATTAGCGCCTGTAGAAAAAATAAAGTAAAACTCTCCATTGGTTATCGTATGCAGCATGAACCGAATACGCAGCAAATTATCCGGTTTGGCAAAGAGCGGCCCTATGGTAAAATAACGAAAATAATGGCTGAGGCCGGTTATCGGGATGGTCGAAGAGATCACTGGAAGTTTCAAAAAGCGATGGGAGGTGGAGCCATGTACGATATGGGTGTTTATCCTTTGAATGCAGCGCGTTATGCGGTTCAGGAAGAACCCATTGCAGTTATACAAGCCAAGCAATCTACCCTTCGGCCTGAAGTTTTTAAAGACGTAGATGAAACCATGGAATTTCAGCTCAAATTTCCTGGGGGTGCTATTGCGAGTGGTAAGACCAGTTTGGGGATGGGCCTGAATCACTTAAAAGTGGATTGTCGAGAAGGCTGGTATGAATTACGTCCATTTCAATCATACCGTGGTATAAGGGGTAAAACCAGTGATGGGAAACTGCTCAATGTTTATACCGAAAATCAGCAGGCGAAGCAAATGGACAATGATGCTTTGGCGATAATGAATAATAAACCGGTACTGGTTCCCGGTGAAGAAGGTATGCGGGATATCCGAATCGTTGAGGCTATTTACCGGGCTGCAGAAACCGGCAGGAGTGTCAGTCTGGGGGGGTAACAATAAAAATCAGGTCTTTCATTTCACTGCAATCCCTTATTCCCGAGTAGTACATCCAGAAAAATTATCGAAGTATTTCGCTAATTAAAACAAAAAAAGCAGCGAATCCATTATTTTACATACTTCAAAACAAATTCTTTTTCATGCCTGAGTTTTTACATAATAATAAACTATACTACAATCCGGTAGAATTCGCAATTGACAAAATCGGTGGTACCTGGAAAATGCCTTTGTTATGGCGCTTGAAAGATAAGGTAATGCGTTATGGAGAACTAAAGAAAAGTACTGCGCATATCTCCGATAAAATGCTGACTTCACAACTGAGAGAACTGGAGCAAAATGGTTTTATTAGCAGGAAGGTTTACCCGGTAGTTCCTCCAAAAGTCGAATATACAATAACGGAGAAAGGAAAAAGAGTCATCCCAATTATTGAGACAATTCGAAACTTTGGACTGGAATTAATGAAAGAAGAAGGAATCGAACATTCCTAGTTTTCAAAAACTATCTGAAAATTAACCATAGGTTAGAAAAGCTCTTTGGCGATTAATTCGTCTTACCCTGAAACTTATAAAAGTGAGATTACTGAATTACTATCTTTTACCGGTAAGGCGGGCCGGAAACCCATCCGACAATCGATCTTCGATTCCCTTTGGTAATTTTATTGACCCGATGCATAATAAAAGAAGGAAAAATAATTGCTGTTCCCGCTTTTCTGGGCGCTTTAACTATATTATTATTGATCCGAAACTCAAGATCGCCGCCTTCATAAGTATCCGGATCGGAAAGCTGTATACTGAGACTCAATTTTCGGTTAGAGGAACCTCCTGCGCCAAAATCTAAATGCCAATCAAAAAAATCTCCTACCCCATACTGGGCCAACTGCAATGGTTCGTAAAAACCATTCAGATCAAAATGATAATACTGGTTAACCTGGGTCGTAAAATTGGCCATTCTTTCAAAAAGCCAGTCCATATCCTCCCCCGGGTAGATCGGAATAACCGAGGATTTTCTAAGCCCTTCGTCTTTAGTAACATGGCCTTCTAATTCGGCGGGGCTACTCAATTGCTCATCCCATTTTTCATTAATTTGTGCTATTTCAAATGGCAACAAAGCAGCTTCAGCTATCAGGTATTCTATAAAATTAGGAAGTGATTGTAGTTTAAAGGGGTACATATTTTTATTTTTTGACGTTTGATATTTTGCTTTTCCGATTTCGTTTTGTTTAATTTTTTATTTTCATAAAGACATAGCCTCCTTTAACCGCGCCCCAGACCTGCTCTCCCTGCTTATCCCAGCCACGATCCCAGGAAACGATCCGATCGGGATAGACTTCGACTTCAGAAGTAGCATAACTTGCCCCACGAAGTGTACTGATACATTTCCCTTCGGGGGTTGCTCCGGCATAGTGTTTTGTTTTTTTCTTTTCCAGAAAAACCGAACAGCCCTCCCGTACTTTTAAATCGGAAGCAGTAAGTCGTTCAAAAAGTTCCGGATTATTCCAGGCATGGACAAATGCAGCGGGATCGGGTAATTCAAAAACACTGCTTTCTATTTGCCCCTTATCCGTAATGGTCAGTTTATACACACGCTGGCGATAAGGTTTACTCAGATTAGCCGTTACTGCCTGCTCGACATAAAGCCACTTTGCAGAGGCATCCTTTTCCCAGATGGGATACATAACCAAATTGATATCAAAAAAAGCAGAGTCCCGGGCGGCCTGATCCCGGCTGGAAAAAGTACCGGTCATCATTTCATGAACAGTGAATAATTCAGTTTGCTTTTCGTCATTAACCAGAGCATCTTTCGGCCCAGAGCAGGCCAGCAGGATAAGTGCCAATATAGAAGTAAAAAAATATTTCATATCGATCGGTTTAATAAAATGGTTTGTTTATAGATATTTAGCTTTTCGTCGCTATTTCGAATTACGAGTGTCGTAATTCGAAATACGAATGCAATCAGGACTTAAAGTTATCATTTCCTGTGATAAAGAACGCCATGATCCGTCGGCGACCAGATTGCGGTTTTGACCTGGGCCGCTTTCAGTGCATTATTTACCCATTGATTACAGGTAAGTATTGCATTATAACTTCCCTTTGCTTCGTAGAAATGATCCCGCGGAGTATATCCAGAGTCGGGTATTTCTTTAAACAAGTCTTCTGCATCTTTTTCAAAGGTTTCGAAAATAAAAGCTTTTAGCTGTTGAAGCTGTTTTTCACATAAATTGATTTCCACAAAATCTTTTCGCCTGACCGGGTACTTGGTTACATGCATTGCGGTTGGACTTTTCCACAACACTGCTTTAAATGCAGTTGACAACTTTAGTTCTGCCCAGGTTGGCGTTTCCAGATAAAAGCCCTTATCCCCCCAACCAAAAGCAAGGTATTCAAAATTTTCCGCATCTTTAATCTGATCCCGATAGATTTTTTCGACCTGATCCCGATGCAAAACAATATCGAGATGTATGCCATTAGTGAGCAGGTAAACCCTGGTTTCTGATTCACATCGTATCTGTTCGGGTTTTGTACTACAAAATGAAAGTAAGAAAGCCAATAGAAAGTAAACAAGCAATAAACCGAGGAAAATGAGGAATGCCTTTTTTAAGGCTTTAAGTATTTTAAAAAAGAATATTTTAGAAGTCATAATTCTTCTCCTTGATCCTGCAAATGTTGGTAGTTGATAGTTTAACCATCTGTACTGGATAGATGTTTAAAGCGATTCTTTTGGTCTATGCAGCCGGATTAGCGAAAATTGCATATGATTTCTATAAACTAAACATATTTTTAATTTGATTGGAGCGCCTGCGTGAGACTTCGACTTCCTCCCCGGTTTTCAATTTGATCTTTAATTTGCCATTAAACCAGACATCCAATTTATCGATGTACTGCAGGTTGATAATTTGTTGTCGATTGACGCGAAAAAACATTCTTTGATCCAATACACCTTCCAGATAGTTGAGTGATCGCTGAATCAGCGGTTGATGTTCTGCAAAATACACCCGGGAATAATTGCCTACGGATTCAAAAATTCGAATATCCTTCAACTGCACGAACCAGCAGTGCTCTCCATCTCTTACGAAGACCTGCTGTACGGGAAAATCCGAACGCTTCGTTTTTTCTTCTTTTAATTCAAGTTTTTGAATAGCTTTTTCGAGTCGCTCCTTTTTAATGGGTTTTAATAAATAATCTATAGCATTAAAATCAAATGATTTGATCGCATATTCATCAAAAGCCGTTGTAAATATTACTTTGGGAATTTGATCCAGACTTTCCAAAAATTCAAAACCATTCATACCGGGTAGCTGAATGTCCAGAAAAATAACATCTGGTTGGTATTCCCGCAATATATCACGCGCTACTTCTCCGTTTTCTGCTTCACGGATATCGTCAAAGGTCCCAATATCCTGTAATAAATGGATGAGTTCCTTACGCGCCAAACGCGAATCTTCTACAACCAAACAAGTAATCATAATAGTGGAATTTTAATAGAAGCAACAACCTGATCGTTCAACTCTTTAAGTTGAAGATTCGCTTTTCCATTATAGAGTAATTCAAGCCTTCGCCGAATATTTTTCAAACCGACCCCGAGTTTGTCTCCAAGTTGAGCAGAGACTTTCAAGCTTCCGGTATTTTTAACATCAACATTCAAAAAACCATCCACAATATCAATATCAATAATAATTGATCCACCATCTCTAAATTGAGAAATTCCGTGTTTTACCGCATTTTCCACCAGTAATTGAAGCATCATGGGAGGAAATTTAATTTTCTCTGAATCTACGGTCACATTTATTTTATACTTTAGCCGATCTTCGTACTGAATAGAAAGCAATTCCAGGTATTGTTCCACAATGCTCAATTCCTGTTCGAGTGAAACTTGAGCTTGATCATTATTTTTCATAGCATACCTGAATAAATCCGAAAAGTTTATCAACATTTCCCGGGCGCGTTCCTTATCTTCCAGAATAAGCGAACGAATATTATTAATGGTATTAAATACAAAATGCGGATTGACTTGTGATTTTAGTGAGCCCAACTGGGCATCTTTCATTTCTGCCGATAATTTCCACTTATCTATTTCCGCCTGGCTCCAATTATTAAAATAGTGTATACAAAAATAAATTAGATTCCAGCAGAGCATAATAATCGAAAAAATCATGGCATTCGCGAAAAATTCGATCGGTGAGAGTCCCTTTATTTTGAAAACAAAAACAAAAATCAGATAAAGTATCCCGAGCAGGGAAAAGGTGAGTAACAGGGTAGAGCCAAGAATCATTAAAATCGTTTTCCGGAGATCCCATTTTTTCCAATCTGACTTTCGAATCAGATATCGATAGATCGTCGTCAACAAAAAGCCAATCACCAGCGGACTAATCGAATTATATAAAATTATTTTCCAGGGATAGCCCGCCAGTGCCTGCACAAGCAGATTGGAGACTGCCATGAGTCCCCAACCAATAGTTTGTGCAATCCAAAAATTCTTATTCCCGGTACGAATCATTTTTTATCATAATTATGGATCCATTCTGCCAGGTATTTCATAACCTCTTCATTAAAAGTCTCTTCGAGTTTGGCGTATTCCGAAGGCGCTCCTGTTTCAGTTTTTTGGAAAAGGTGATTCAATCCGGCAAACTCCTTGATCGTTACATTGGGATTGTTTGCTACTTTCAGATGCTTTTGAATCCCTTCAAGATTTTCTTTTGCTGGCACCTGCAAATCCAAAGTTCCATTAACCGCCAGTACGGGACAATTTACTTTTTGCAAATAAACAGCAGGGTCAAAACGCATAAAGTATAAAAACCAGTCATCCGCTAAAGTAATAATCTGCTGTTGGATAAAGTCTTCTTTTTTCCCTATTCCTTCTTGGGCTTCTTTGGAAAATCTATCATATCCTTCTTCCAGAATTTTCCGTAATCCGTCTATCGTTTTTTCTTTGGATTGTGCCGCATTATCCTTTATAAAATTATACGCCTTTCTTAATATTTCAAGATTTATTTGCCGGGTAGTCTCGGGTACTCCCTCCGCTTCGGCAATCAGGTCAGATTGTAAAAGCAAAAGTTCTACGCTATTGATCCCGGGACCAGCCAGCAAAACAATAAAATCCAGCGTTTTGTCTTCACTCGCTACAATCGGAGCTATCATTCCTCCTTCACTATGTCCCATGATTCCAAATTGCTTGCCTTCCATATCCTTTCGATTTTTCAAATACGCTATTGCTGCCGCTGCATCATCGGCAAAATCCCGTGAAGTTGCCCCTTTAAAAGTCCCTCCGGATGCGGCTACCCCTCGATCATCGTAGCGCAATACGGCAATTCCGTTTCGGGTCAGATAATCTGAAAGCACCAAAAATGGCTTGTGCTGGAGTAACTCTTCATCCCGATTCTGAGGCCCGGAGCCCGTTACCAGGACCACTACCCGTTGAAAATTACCTTCCTCAGGTATAGTCAAGGTGCCAGCTAGCTGATGCCCTCCTATAGGGTTAACAAAAGTTACTTCTTCTTGCTGGTAAGGAAAATCTTTGGGATTTTGCGGTCTTTTAACTTGCTTTTTTTCAATAGCTTCTCTGGATAAGTTAAGTGGAAGATTCAATCCGTTTTGCTTAAATGTACCTTCCAGACTGCTGCCGTCCTGGTTTGGTCTGGCAGTATATTCCATACGAAGATTGGAAGCCTTGATGCTAAGTGTTCCATCTATAAAGCTCGTTTCTTCCATTGGAATTCCACTGGCGCCCTGATCGGGACTATCCATAGTCGAGGTATACTGACCATTGGTTTCCGAAATATGAAAAACAATTCTCAGTTCCACCCCTTGTACGCTAAGTATCCCGTTCCAGTCTCCGGTGATATCCTGAGCATTGAGGTAATTGGTAATCATTATTAATAAAAACAAAATTATCTTTTTCATACTATTAGCGTTTTTTAAGTATTGATGTTTTATAGTTTTCGAATTCTGTTATCAGCAGCAAATAACACTTTGTAGTTATCCTGCTTCAAAAGTATACATTAAAAATATTCCGGGCAGGCTAAATATGATGAGTGGTTAGGGATGAGGATGAGTGGTAATAGTGTTTAGCCCCTTTTGAGGTGAATCCAGGCGTATTTTTTTTCAAAAAAAAATTTCTTGACAGCCCAACCCAACCCCGGAATACTTCCTTCCGTCTATTAGATTAAAAAATGGTCTTATGAAAGTTTTAAAATGTTTTTTATTATTTACACTGTGCTTATCCTTCCAGCAGTTATATGCACAATTTTCACTTGGGCTTAAAGGCGGGTATATCAATGCCTGGCAGGATTATGGAGATGTCGAGCTACCCGAAAATGCACAAATAGATGTAAATGGTATTAATATTTCCGCACTAGCTTATTTTCGTATAAACAAATATTTACAAATTGGTATTGAGCCTGGTTTTGTGCAAAGAGGCGCAGCATGTATCCCGGGCTGGATGCCGATTTTTGAAGGAGATACCGCATTTGAATTAAACTATGTAGAAGCGCCCCTCATGGTTTCCGGAAATCTTCCTCTTTTTAAATCCAAGTTCGAAGTATTTGGAAAGTTGGGATATGGTGTTTCTTATCTGGCTTCCGCATATCGAGAAGAAACCGGATGGGGAAATGATAATCCGGTTATCCGCACTAAAATGGATTTAGGTGAAAATTCCATCTTAAATCAATTTGATCATGGTGCTTACAGCGGTCTGGGAGTAGCTTATAATTTTGGAGTGCACCAGGTCTTCATTGAATCAAACTATTATCGTGGATTTACCAATGCCGAACGGTTCAATCAATCACAAAACAGAAGTGTCAATTTTAATCTAGGCTATATTATTTCGTTATAAAGCTCCATCGTTTCAAAGGTTCAAAAGTCATTTCGGAAATCTCCGGAATGGCTTTTTTGTTTTGGCACTTGAATAATCAGAGTCCTATTTTTCTTTTTATAAAAATAAAAGTCCGTGAATAGCAGTTTATAATAGGAAGCGAATTAAACTTTTACCAGCCTTAAAGCGAAATTAAATATTCTCTTTAAGGTTGTTTACCACAACTTAAGTCAATTCTAAAAATAATAAAGCTATGTCAAAAGCTAATTCCTGTATTAGATGGGTTCCTTTTATGTTCCTGTTTATCCTTCTTATCGAGCCTATTCAGGCACAAGAAATTAAAATTCCCGAAGACACCTACGCCGTTTATCGAAGTTTAAATATAGACCTCAACGGATTTAGAGGCTATACCATAGGCATCGAACTGGGACGGCGAAAAGTATGCTACGATTGTATTCGAAAACATCGAAAATACTTCGGTACAGGATTTGAATTCGGTTTAAACCGCTTTAATAAAATGATTTATGGCTCGCGCTACACCTTTCAGCGAGGCAGCCAGGACTTTGGAGTTCGCTTCACCGCAATGCTCTACACTACGGAGTTTGAAGATGTCAATTTTTCCTTTCGTCCCGAATTTTTAATTTTCCCAACGCAAAAGAGAAATATCTCCGCCGGTTTGTGTTTTAATTACCATAAAAACCTGACCAAGGATAATAACTTCGCACAGTTTAGCATCATTGGTATGAATATCAGATACTATATTCTTAAAAAACGAGTATAGATTGATTCGCGAAAGAAGGCATAAATTAGGTCATTTTTCTTATTTTTGATTTCCCTTCATATCCACAAACGGCTAAACTCAAAAAATGGAAATCAAGCGTATCTTTTCAAAGGTTTTGTTTTTTTGCATCTTAATGAATGTAAATTTATTGGCTCAAAAACAACTAAATATACCCAACTGGCATTTTATGGATAAGGCAAGCATTCCTTCTCCTGGTGCAGAAATCCCCGAATATGCCGCATTACTTTATGCTGATGAGGTAGACCTTAAACGAGTAGAACAAGCCTTCAAAGAGTATTATGAGAAAAATGGCTGGGATCAACAATTGGAAGATTTAGAGTCTGATCCTTACGCAAAGTTTTTCCACCGATGGTATCAAAATGCACAAAACTTCGTTGATGAAGACGGCTTGGTTCGAGCTTTATCAACAGAAGATTTATTACAATACAGAGCTCGTTTACAAAACCTTGAGCAAACTAATGAAACTACTTCCAGCACCCTGGCTCCAAATAGTGTCTGGGAATTTTTGGGCCCTCGAAGAACGATCTGGAGAGCGGATCACAATGCCAGTCAGCCTGTCGCTCCCTGGCAGGTAAATATCTATAGCATAGCCGTTGCCAAATCTGATCCTTCAATTCTCTACGCAGGAAGCGAAACCGGGGTGCTTTATAAAACTACTGACAAAGGTTTGAATTGGACTCCATTCAATGATTTTAACTGGGGAAGAGCTATCCTGTCTATCGCTATCCATCCAACAAACCCAAATATCGTTTACGCTGCCAGTAGTACAGATATTTTTAAAACCAGTGACGGTGGTGCGAATTGGTCAATCGTTTTAACAGAAAGTGGCTTAAGTTGTAATACCCTTGCCATCAGTCCCAGTGTACCGACCACGGTATTTGCCGGTACTGCAAATGGATTGTATAAAAGTACGGATAGTGGAAATACCTGGAGTGAGATACTTAGCGAACATATTGATGATGTTCAATTTCGCCCGAATGACGGAACTACCCTTTATGCACTGGCACGAACAGGTTCTCCCGATACTTATTCTTTTTATAAATCAACCGACAGTGGCAACAGTTTCAGTTTGAGTATGAATGGCTGGGGAACCATTTATGAGCACAGTGGCGGACGAATGAGTGTCAGCCCTGCTGATCCGGATTATGTATACGTGATGCTACTCACACATGATGGAAGTAATGGTGATCAGAAACCTTATATTTTAAAGAGTACTGATAATGCCAGCAACTGGACAATCACGGCAACGTGTAATAGTGCTTCTTGCCCTGTGACTAACGGCCAGGGATATTATGATCTGGATATTGTCGTTTCGCACAATAATCCCGAACAGATAATTGCAGCGACTACTACAGCCTATAAATCAACAGACGGAGGTGTTAATTGGTCCGCCGTGGGAGGTTACTCCGGAAACTTCTCCATTCATCCGGATATTCAGGAAATGATCAGTATTATAGATGGAGGTACCGAAAACACCTGGATCAGTACTGATGGAGGTGTTAATCTCTCTTCGGATTTTTATACTTCAACGGCTAACTGGGAAGCGAGGATTGACGGTTTGGACGGCACTGATTTCTGGGGTTTTGCACAAGGATGGAATGAAGATTATATAATCGGAGGGCGATACCACAATGGCAATACTGCTATCCACGAAAATTATCCCAATCAGCAAGCCCTGAGAATGGGCGGAGCAGAGAGCGTCACCGGCTGGGCCATGCATGGCCGGGAAAGACATGCCGCCTTTGACGATATTGCAGAAGTCATCATTCCCGATAATATCAATGGTGTACCCCAAGGTTCTTTTTTATTTACCAGACATCCTAATGTATTTTATTACGGCGATGCCTTCAGCCGGGTCATGATCGATCCGGAAGATTATATGACGATCTATCTCGGTGATGATAATGCTTTCTGGCGTTCAAAAGACGGTGGTGCTACCTGGGAGGCAATTTATACATTCAGTGGCCAAGCCTATCACTTTGACATTTCCAGAGCTGATCCAGATTATATTTACGTCACAACAGATAATGGTTTTTTCCGCTCTACAGATCGGGGTGAAAATTTTACAGAAATGTCCCTCCCTACCGGAATGTCTAACTGGCATAGTCAGAATTTCCGGGTAGCGGCCAGTTCTACGAATAAGGATGAAGTATGGGTTCTTAATCAAAGATCATCTGCCAGTAGTGCTGCTGGTCGAATATTCCAATCCAGTGATGGAGGAAATACCTGGTCAAACATATCGACCAGTACGCTTTCAGGGAGAAAATGGACAGCGATGGCTCATCAGGCCGGAACCGATGGCGGTGTTTACATCGCTTCCAATCGCGGAGCTGCCGGGACCATGCCGGCAAAAGTAATGTATCGGGATAATAGTATGAGTGACTGGCTTGATTTCTCGGATGGCTTGCCGCAAAGTGCTAATCCAATCAAACTACTTCCCTTTTACAGAGATGGAAAACTTCGCTGGGGAGGTAATCGGGGAGCCTGGCAAATTGATTTTTACGAAGAAAACTGGTCTCCTATTGCCCAGCCTTTTGTTAGCGGCAAGACCCAAATCTGTATCCGGGATACCGTTGATTTTGATAGCTATTCCGTAGTAAAGGCCGGAGCTACTTTTAGCTGGAGCATTCCCGGCGCCAGTTGGACCTCAGCTCTTAACCAAAGAGAAGTTCAGGCGCTTTTTCCAGTTGCGGGCACCTATATCGCTACGCTTACCATTAATCAAAATGGCAGCAGTGATACCAAATCTGTTGAACTCACGATCAGTAATGAATGTGAAGCCGAACAAAAACCCGGAAACGCATTATCCCTCAGCGGTCAAAGTACAGATTATGCAGCCACGGGTTCAGGGCTCAATATTACGACCAATACTATGACCATAAGTACCTGGATAAAGAGAAATGGTAATCAAAATGATTATGCCGGAATTGTTTTTATGCGTCAATCTACTGCTTGCGGCTTAAATTTTCGAAGTAATAATGAATTAGGGTTTCATTGGAACGATTCCCAATGGTGGTGGAGCAGTGGCCTTTACGTACCGGATAATGAATGGGCGCATGTTGCGATGGTAGTTTCTCCTACTGAAACTGTTTTATATCTCAATGGTGAACCTGCGGTAAATACAAGCGATCCCGGTTTTGCAACTTTTGATGGCGTACTCAATTTCGGCGCAGATCCCAATTGGTCAGCCAGAAGATTCAAAGGCGAGATGGACGAAACAATTGTTTATAATCGTTCTCTAAGCCAGGACGAAATTCGGGAACTGATGCATCTGACCAGAGTCCCCCAAGATGAAGTAGACCTGATTGGTTATTGGCAATACAATCGTGCCTCCGGGACCATCACGGATCGCGCCGGCAGCAATCACGCCAGCTTGATTGGTGGGGCAGCACGTAGTACTTCTACAGCTCCGGTAGGCCCGGGAGTCAGTGCCCGGCTAGATGTCAATAGTGGTGGCGTTTACAATTTTGGAAACACGGACCTGAGTCTTGAGTTTCCGACCGGAGGAACTACTTTCCCGGATGGTGAACTATGTGTTAGCCGATTAGACCATGCCCCGGATCAGGCCCCGGGAGATAATGTATCCTCTGCTTACTGGATCGTACATAATTATGGGAACAACAGCAACTTTGACGAACTTATTAGTCTTAGCTTCGAAAATATTGAAGTATCCAATGCAGAAGAGAATGAACCTAGCTTGATCAATTTATTCAAACGGGCAAGCAATGCCAGTGGAGCAACATGGGGGATTCCGGAGGATGAAGCCGATATTGCGACAGCCGGGAATCAGGGAAGTGCAACTTTTACGGAAGGGAATAATCAGACTTCATTTAGTCAATTTATCCTCTTGTCCAGAGAGGCACCTTTACCGGTAGAGTTGCTGGACTTTAGAATTGTGCTGAATCCTTCTGGGGAGCTGATGCTCTATTGGAAGACCGCAAGTGAAGAACAAGCTCAGCATTACGAAATTCAGCGTAGCAGGGATGGACAAAACTTTGAGCCCATAGGAATTGTCCAGGCTGCAGGGAACAGTTCGATTTTACAAAACTACGAAGCAGTTGACCGCTCACCGTATCGGGGATTATCCTACTATCGATTAAAAATTGTCGATCAGGATGGCAGTTTTGAATTCTCTCCGGTTCGGAGTATTCTGATTAATGCCTTGGCAGATAAAGTAGTAGTATATCCGAATCCGCTTCGACAAGGGGAAAATTTACAAATTAAAACTTCTCTCCGGGAAGAAATTGTATTGACTATTTATGCAGCCGACGGAGAAAAGATTCGGACATTTACATTCAACGGAGATACGAGTATAAATCCGGGAACCCTGGCAGCAGGTACTTATTATTATACCATCCGATCCGCTAATTGGCGTAAAGCCGGAACGTTCGTGATAGGCCCGGAGTAATAAATTTTATCATGTAGATTCGACAATTATACGAGCTTGTTTTCTTTTTTTAAAAAATCGAAAATTATCGCATCCACGAAGGAGACCAGTTCTATGTCCTTATAATTCAACCAACGAATTTCTTCAATTTCACTGCTCGCAGTCAGGATGCCTTCATAATCCCCACCATAACAAGTCATCTTGACCTGTACTCCTTTTGCATGACCATGAGCCTGTGCTTTGAAAGTCCCAACATATTTTATTGAGGTGGGAACAAGGTTCACATCCAATTCTTCTTTGACCTCTCTCGCAAGAGCTTCTACATCATTTTCTCCGGTCTCTCTCTTGCCTCCGGGGATATAATATTTGCTTTTCCCTTTGCAACGAGTAGTCAGGATTTGCCCGTTTTTAATTTCTATAAAAGCCAGTTTATCAATTTCATTTCGAGGTTCTTTGTAATTACTCACTTCTACTAAATTAAAATCGGGATCTCTGAAATAAATCGACCTAATGGCCCCCAATGCGCCATTTCTGGGGACGATTCCCGCAATCACTTCTATGCCTTTAGCTTCGATCTGCCTTTTCACCTCTTCAATCTCTATACTGGTAATCAGGCAAATATCCGCAGAACCACAGGTTGGGTATTGAGCTTTAGGTTCAAATTCTTTTCCCTTTTCATGTAAATTGATTTTTTGATTTCCAAAGGTCAGTGCTTTTCGATCTTCGCCAAAAGTAATTGCCTTCATTCCCAATATTTCATGATAAAACTGAAGACTGCGATTAACATCCTTAACTGTAAGTACAATGTGATCAATACGCTGTATTTTCATAGAATCCCTTATTTTTTATTATACCAAAAAATAAAAAAAATTAAGCCCTGTTTCGTGATAATGTATTCATAACATTTTAATCTTTGATTGACCACAGGTATTTTTCAACATCCTCAACTTCCGAAGAGATTTCATAGACTATAAAAGATTGAATCTTAGTGGATATGAAAAAGATAGTGCGGTAAATATCCTGATCGGTATACACATTGCGAATCCGGTATTTATATTTCAGCACTTTTTGACGATTATTAGTTTTCATACGGGAATCTATTTTTTCCGCTTCCAGCCCGATATTTTCCCGCTCCAGAGTCTCGTATTCTTGTTTTAATTTCACATTGAAAATAGACCCTGCTGTCTTATCAAAATTAATCCGCTCGACATTCATAATCAAAAGCAGTCTATAATCAACAGTAGTATCAACAAATAAATCAATCTCCGAATCCTGAAATTCCAGATTTCGAAGTGTGTTTTGCAACATGCTTAGCCGGAATGAATCAGTAGAGATTTGCGGAATATCTTCTTTTATCCTGTATCGGCTCGATCTTTTAAAACTGGTCGGTATTTTTAGTTTTACTTTTTCACCGATTAATTCTATTGACTGTGTACCGCTCCAGATATCTTCTTTTTTTTCTGATGCTTCCTCAGTGCAAGCGGTTAAGCCCACCAATCCAAAGAAGCAAAATAGTAGTTTTTTCATGAAAACATTGTTTAAAATACCTCCAGGATTTTTTCTTTTCTATCATTAAAAACAAAAGTATCTCCGGCACGCTTGCCAATGATTAATTGAGCTAAAGGAGCTTGCGGGGAAATCACATAATATTTTGCCCCCTCTACTTCTATTCGTCCTGCACTGATTGCTATAAAATAATTTGCCAATGTGGTTTTTGCCACAGCACCAAAAGCAATAGTTCCGAAATGCACTTCCGGTTTGATTTGAAAAAGCTGCATACGAAGCCTCCTGGCCTGTGCCAATTGCGAATCGTATTTATCCCTTTCTTGTTGCAGCATTGCCCTTCCGGTTTCGTACTTATCTCCCGCACTACTCTTGGTCTCATTATTAGCGGCATCTTGTACGTCACCGGACATCTTTTCCAGTACATCGATTTTATCGTTAATCAAAGTCGAGCATTGACTAATAAGGGCCCTTTTAATGTTTACATGATTCGCCATAGTGCGTTAGATTTATTGATAGTTTTCCAAAGTTAGAAAATCTAAACAATTAGCTTTAAAATTATTTTATTTTCTGTGAAATCCCCCATTTGGGGTACTGCATTTAATTTAGAAATATTCGTATTTTGTATAAAATCAAAAGAATATTTGTGAAAGAAATAATACATGTTGCAATCGTAGAGGACGATGATGAGATTCGCCAAACCCTGGCCCTGATTATCAATGGCACTCCCGGTTACCATTGCAAACATACTTTCATAGATTGTGAATCCGCCAATAAGGAACTTCCAAATCTTTATGTAAATGTGGTTTTAATGGATATCGAACTTCCTGGCATTTCCGGTATCGATGGGATCAAACAGTTAAAACCCCAAATGCCTAATACGGATTTCATTATGCTTACAATCAAGCAGGATGATAATTCGATATTCGATTCACTTTGTGCCGGAGCTTCAGGATACCTGATGAAAGATACTCCCCCTTCCGAATTGCTGAGAAGCATCACGGAGGTTTATAAAGGCGGTTCTCCTATGAGTACCAATATTGCCCGAAAGGTCATTCAATCCTTTCAGATAAGCACTCCTCCTTCACCCCTCTCCGGTCGTGAAACAGAGATTCTCCAATTGCTTTGTAAAGGTATGAATTATCGATCAATTGCTGAGCAGCTCTATCTGAGCGCCCATACCGTAAAGTCTCATATCAAAAATATCTACAAAAAACTTCATGTCAATTCTCGCGCAGAAGCAGTGAGCAAAGCGATTAAAGACAAATTAATTTAACGGAATAATAAGCCAAGAAGTGTATGACTTGAAAAGTGCTCTAATGAACTATGCAGTTCTTGCATACTGCTTGCTAACTGTTCATCCCTATAAAGTTTTCCCAACAAAACAAATCAATTCTAAAGATGATTCACTAAATTTGATAAATTCCAAAATCGCATTATGCGAAAGTTAGCCTTTTTATTGAGCATCACTTTTTTATTCGGTAAAAGTTGCGTTTTCGGCCAGGTTCTCAAGTTTGAGCCCGCTTTCAAGCAAGGGGAAATTGTGCAGATACCGATTGCTATTTTACAAGATTCAAAAGGCTTTATCTGGATAGGTACTACTGACGGAGTTTATCGATATGATGGCAAAGAGTCATTGGAATTTCGTCATGATCCGAGCGATTCTACGAGTATTAGTAATAATTATGTAAAAGAACTTTTTGAAGATCGAAAGGGAAACATCTGGATGGGTACCAGTTTTGGACTTAACTGCTACGATCCCAGAACAGAGACTTTTACACGTTTTCTGCGAACAGATACAGATGATCTGACAGGTGATAATTTTATCCATTCAATCGAAGAAGATCACAGGGGCAAAATCTGGTATGGAACCTATAATGGCCTTTTCCAATTTACGCCCTCAACAGACAGTCTGATACAATTTTTACCGAGTATTGAAAAGGGGGAAAAATCATTAAGCAATGAAGTAATCTGGGACATCCACGAAGATCAGCAGCACAGGATTTGGGTTGCTACACAATTGGGCTTTACGCTTTTTAAAAATGATGGCACGCTCGACTTTCAGGCTTATTATGGAGATATGAAAAATGAAAATGGCTTAGCCACCGACCGGATATTTAATATTCTTGAACAAGCAGACAGTAGTATCTGGCTCAGTTCTTACGACGGCCTTTTCAGAGTTATTGAATCCAATGACAGTATTTATTTTAAGCGGTTCCATATCCATTCTGAAGCTCCTGCAAACCTTAGTGATAACCGGGTTTTCGATTTGTATTCCGGAGGCAGAAATCGCCTCTGGCTCGGTACTTACGCCGGAGGGCTCAATGAAGTAGTTATCTCCCCCGACGCATCTGAAAACATCAAAGTCATTCACCACAAAGAAGATCCTAAAAATGTCTTTAGCCTTCGTTCGAATAACATTGAAAATATATTAATCGATGAATCAGGTATGCTTTGGATAGCTACCAAAAATGGAATGGATAAAGCTTCATTGAGCGGAAATAAATTTCAAACCATCCGATCAATCCCCGACGATTCTACCAGTCTTTCATCCGATATTATTAAATCATTTTTTAAAGACAGTTTTGGCAATCTCTGGATCGGGACCTTTAAAGGTTTGAATTTTTTATCCGCAGAAAATCTAAAAAAAGGGATTTTCCAATTCGAACAATTTTATGCAGATCGCAACAATCGGTTTAGTCTTTCTCATAATAATATAAATGGTATCTATGAGGATAGTCAGGCATATCTGTGGATCAATACCTTTTATGGTTTAAATTATATTCATATTCCTACTTTTTTAAAAAAGAAAAAATTTAAACACTTCAATGAGCGGCATGGCATCCCTCATACTATTAATCATAGCACTGTTGAAATAAGTCCGGGGGAGTATTGGGTAGGTACCAATGGTGGTCTGGCTAGAATGTATTGCAATCCCGCAAAAAGTGATTCGGTGCGTTTTGAAACCATAAAATCGGAAAACGAAATTGTCAACACTCACACCCTTAATGTTATTCAGGATAGGTTTGGTAATTACTGGATCGGGACCTTCAACGGTGTTGCTAAATATGTAACAAGGCAAGGAAAAATCTTCTTCGAAAATTACATCCATGAATTGGGAAATCCCAATAGTCTGAGCGATAATTCGTTTCGTTGTTTTTTTAGGGATCGTAAAAACCGAATCTGGATCGGCACGCGATCCGGTCTGAATATGGTTGTACAGGAAAGCAAAGAAAGCAGAGATTGGTTTAAAACATATGGATTAAAAGATGGTTTTCCAAATGATGTGATCCATGCCATCGAGGAAGATGATCAAGGTCAGCTTTGGATTACAACTAATAAAGGAATCGTAGTTTTCAATCCGGAACTTAAAGATCCGGTCGTAGCTACTTATAATCAGAATGATGGTTTGGCTGCCCGGTCTTTTGTATTTCGCGCTTCCATGAAGGATGAAAATGGAAATCTTTATTTTGGTACCGCTGATGGTTTTAATTTCTTCCATCCCGAAAAATTACCGCAAAACACCTATGTTCCTCCTGTCTATTTCACCAAACTTAAAGTTCTCAATGAAGTAATCAAACCCGGCCCTTCCAGTATTCTGCAGCAATCCATTAGTTATACAAATGCCATTACTTTACAATATTGGCAAAATATAATTAGCCTGGAATTCGCTGCACTGGATTTCAACAAACCGGAAAAGAATCGGTATCAATACAGGTTAAGTTCACTCAATAATAAAAGCTGGATCAACTTAAAACATAACAATCAGGTAACTTTTACCAACCTCTCTCCCGGGGAGCATTTACTTGAAGTCAAAGGTAGCAATAATGATGGCCTTTGGAACGAACAACCCACTCAGCTATTAATCAAAGTGCTGCCACCGGTTTGGAGAACCTGGTGGGCCTATTTATTTTATTTACTGGCTTTCATTTCTTCGATATATCTTTTTGTAAAAAACAGGATTCGACGCAAGACCGAAAAGATCCAGGCAATTGCTCAGCTGGAGAAAGCTAGAGCCGAAGAACGAGAACAATTGCGAAAAAAGAATACAGCCGATTTTCACGATGAACTCGGTCATCATTTTACCAAAATTTCCCTTTTCCTCGAACTGGCCGAACGACAGTCAGCCGAAAACAAACCTTTAAAAGAATATCTTTCCAAAATAAAAAGTAATGCTTCCGGGCTTTCCGAAGGTTTGCGCGATTTGATCTGGAGTCTTGATCCCAAAAAGGATTCCCTGTATCAGACTTTGGTTCGTTTGCAAGAGTTTGGAGATAGTCTTTTTGAGTTTTCTGATATTCGTTTTAAAACGGATGGTCTTGATGAAGCATTGGAGTCTGTAGAATTGGCTCCGGATGTCAAAAAAAATGTGCTCATGATTTTCAAAGAGGCTATGAATAATTGCTTGAAATATTCGAATGCAAAAAATGCCCTGCTCAAAAGCGTCATCAAAGACAGGCACTGCTATGTCGTTTTTAAAGATGATGGCCAGGGTTTTAATCCTTATGAAATTAAAAACGGTTACGGCTTAAAAAACATGCATTCCCGTGCTCAAAAAGTAAAAGCTCAGCTCGAAATTAAATCTGTGGCAAACCAGGGGACTGAGATTTCTTTACGTCTATAAGTTTCCCAAATGGGGTATTCTTTTTTCCAGATAAACTAATTGCTTCCCCATTATTTTCTTCCCTGCTTATCTCTGCTAATCAGGAGGTCAAATACCTGTCTTCCATTTTACCCCATCTGGGCGATACCTTCCATTTTTCACTATCAATACCTTTGTAGAAAACTAAAAAGCCAAATTATGACAAACAAACTTTTTTCAATTCTCCCTCTTTTCATTGCTGCATTTTTTCTAGTTCAATCTTTAAATGCTCAAACTAAAATTGGAGCCGGACTTGCTTTCGGAACAGAAATATCCAACATAGGTATTACGGCAAAAGCACAACATGGCTTCACTGAAGTCTGGGAAGGCGCAGGCTCTTTTACTTATTACTTAACCGGAGAAGATGCACCTGGTGTTGATCTTAATTTATGGACCTTGAATTTCGACGCACATTATATTCTTTCCAGCACTGATAATTTCAACTTCTATCCTTTAGCTGGTCTGAACATCGCCGGAGTAACAGTAGATTTTGATACAGGGTTTCCTGGTTTTGATGGTTCTAATACTTCCACTGAAGTCGGATTAAATATCGGTGCAGGTGGTGAATTAAAATTTTCGGAATCCCTATCCGGAGTAGCCGAACTCAAATATGTCCTCGGTGATTTTGACCAATTAGTGATCAATGCCGGGGTGCTTTTCGCAATAGGGAACAAATAGCGTAGAAGGGAAAATTAAGTCCCTTTAGAATTACATATTTACGGCACCTAAATCATTTAATCATAAAAAATTGAACATGAAAAATCTGAAATTTCTCATACCAATATTAGTTTTAACATCCGGTCTTTTCTTTGCTTGTAATAATAGCGATGACGATGATGGTTTGTCTTTAAACGGCAATTGCGGAGCTTCCTGGAAAGTAGATGGTACAGCTTATTCGAAAGATGATCTTGCTTTTTGTATCTATCTTGATAGCACTCTAAATCTCAGTTCCTCTGTAGCCGCTTTAGATTTCAATTTGCAAATCGATCCAATCACTGCTCCCGGAACATTTACTTTCGACCCAAACAATAACACAGGGCCCAATGTTGTCATCTTGCTGCCATTGGGAAATGGTACTACCCTAGGACCGGCTTCCGCTACTATCACCGTAACCGAGCTTAGTTCGTCCGGAGCAAGAGGAACTTTCAGTGGACAGTTTTTTGATGTCACAGATATTAATTTGAGTCCTGACTTCACCGTTACGGAAGGCGAGTTCCAAGCTAGTTTTTAAAGGCAAAAAAAATGAGGTCCTGGACACTAAAACGCCAAGACCTCATCCCATTATTTTTTTTCTTCCGATTATAAACTACTATAAGGGATTTGGAAAGTATCTCCCTGATCAATATCTCCAGTTTCTACTCCTTTGGTAAACCAGCGCATCCGTTGCTCTGATGTACCATGCGTAAAAGAATCCGGTACTACATATCCACGGGAACGCTTTTGCAGACGATCATCACCAATAGCATGTGCGGCATTCAGTGCTTCTTCCAAATCTCCTTTTTCCAAAATATTAAACATTTCATGTGCATAACGGGTCCATACACCCGCAAAAAAATCAGCTTGCAACTCCAGTCGAACGGACAGTTTATTAAACTCCTTTTTGCTAAGTCTACGGCGTTGAGAATCTACATAATCCGTAATACCCATTAAATTTTGTACATGGTGTGCTACTTCGTGTGCAACCACATAAGCCATTGCAAAATCTCCCGGTGCCCCGAATTTATTTTTTAAATCCTGATAGAAAGAAAGATCGATATAAAGTTTACTATCTCCCGGACAGTAGAATGGCCCGGTAGCGGAACTGGCATAACCACAAGCCGAAGAAACCTGTCCGGAATAAATGACTAAGACTGGTTCCGGATAATCCTTTCCAAAACTTTCGCGAAAGATTCTGCTCCATACTTCCTCTGTATCTTTCAGCACTACCTTTACAAATTTTGTCAGTTCATCATCCTCGCCGGCCGCCTGGGCAGGCTGCTCATAAGTGGTCGATTGCTGAGCCTGGTTAAGTACCTGCTGAGGGTCTTCCCCCAGAAACATGTAAATAATTGCAAGAATGATCGTACCAATGCCTATCCCGGCTGCTCCTTTTCTCACTGCTCCACCACCTCTTCTACGATCCTCTACATTTTTACTGCCTTCTCGTCCTTGCCAACGCATAGTTTTTTATTTTTTATTATAAAAATCAATAAACCCGGCCTGAATATTATCAGGAGTTTATTTAAACCTAAGGGTAAAATACACTTTTGGAAACGATTATAAAAATTGCACTACCACAAAGAGATCATAAGTTAACAAAGTAATTACCAAACCAAAAGGCTATCGTCCACTCGAAATGAGGTGAATTAAACTTCATCGTAGAAATGCTGCCAAAAGGTACTTCCAAAGTGAATCCAGAATAAATGTGCTTATAAGGCTGCAATTTCATGAAGTAAAGCCTTTAATTTTTACAAAAAAGCAGAAAAGCCAGGAACAATACGAACAAATGTTCGTTTTTTCTTTGAAACAACTGATTTATACCTTATTTTTGTTTGCATTAACAAGTATTATTTCACACGGCTAAGCAAAATATTTCATTATGGTCGATATCACCAGTTTAGAAAAGAAATTTCAAGAAAGAATTGATTCAGAAATCAAAATCGAACCTAAAGACTGGATGCCGGATGCCTATCGAAAAACATTGATCCGTCAAATTTCTCAGCATGCCCATTCCGAAATCGTAGGGATGCTCCCGGAGGGTAACTGGATCACAAGAGCGCCTTCTTTAAGAAGAAAGGTAGCACTTTTGGCCAAGATTCAAGATGAAGCCGGACATGGATTGTACTTATATAGTGCCTGTGAGACATTGGGTGTAGAGCGGGAAGATTTAATTGATCAGCTCCATAGCGGAAAAGCAAAATATTCCAGTATTTTCAATTATCCCTCTACAACCTGGGCAGATATCGGTGCTATTGGCTGGTTAGTTGATGGTGCTGCTATTATGAATCAGGTAATGCTTTGCCGAACATCCTACGGCCCATATTCCCGGGCAATGGTTCGCATCTGTAAAGAAGAAAGTTTCCATCAAAGACAAGGTTACGAAATCCTGCTTACTCTGAGCCGGGGATCAGAAGAACAGAAAGCAATGTTACAGGATGCCGTTAACCGTTGGTGGTGGCCATCACTCATGATGTTTGGTCCGAATGATAAAGATTCTACGCATTCCGCCCAATCCATGAAATGGAAGATAAAGCGGAAAAGCAATGACGAATTGCGACAACAGTTCGTCGATATCACCGTAGGTCAAGCGAAAGTGCTTGGCATTACCCTTCCCGATCCGGATTTGAAATGGAACGAAGAACGAGGCCATTACGATTTTGGCGAAATCGACTGGGAAGAGTTCTGGAACGTAGTCAAAGGAAATGGGCCCTGTAACCGCGAAAGAATGGCTGCCCGAAAAAAAGCGGCAGCAGAAGGGCAATGGGTTAAAGATGCGGCAATAGCTTATGCCGAAAAACAACGCAAACGTAAGACAGAAACCAGTAGAGTTGCCTGACCTCTGCTCTAACCAAATATTAAAACCAAATAATTATTTCTACCCTGTTAGAGATTGATGCTCTACACGGTAGAGAAACAAACAAAATCATTACTCATATGAAAAATTGGCCTCTTTGGGAGATATTTATCAGAAGTAAGCAGGGCTTACACCACAAGCACGTTGGAAGCCTTCATGCTGCCGATGAAAAAATGGCAATTGAAAATGCCCGGGATGTCTATACTCGTCGTAATGAAGGGATCAGCATTTGGGTAGTAGAATCCAAATATATTCATGCTTCCAGTCCGGATGAAAGCGATTCTTTATTTGATCCGGCTAACGACAAAGTCTATCGACACCCTACTTTTTATAATTTACCAGATGAGTTAGAACACATTTAATATGAATCAGACATTGCTCAATTATATATTGCAGATCGCTGATAACAGCCTTATTCTCGGAAGTCGCATCAGCGAGTGGTGTGGTCATGGGCCAGTTCTTGAACAGGATATCGCCCTAACCAATATTGCCCTTGACCTGATCGGTCAGGCTCGTAGTCTTTTCCAATATGCTGCTGAAGTAGAAGGTCAGGGCAGAACCGAAGATGATCTTGCCTATCTTAGAATCGCCAGAGAATACAGAAATGTTTTACTGGTTGAACAACCTAATGGGCATTTTGGAACTACGATTGCCCGGCAGTTTCTATTTGATGCCTATCACTATCCTTTTTATAAAGCGCTCATGAATAGTAAGGATGAGACTTTGGCTGCTATTGCCGAGAAGTCTTTAAAAGAGGTAACTTATCATTTGCGTTTTAGTTCCGAATGGATGATTCGCCTGGGAGATGGTACGGATGAAAGTCACGAAAAGGTGCAAAACGCATTATACGATCTTTGGCCCTATACCAGCGAACTATTTGTACCCAGCGAAACCGATAACTCAGCTTTAGAAATGGGAATCGGTGTCGATCTCTCCGAAGTTAAGAATTTCTGGAACGAGAAAGTAGATGAAATTTTAAAGATAGCAACGCTCGAAAAACCACAAGATGGGTGGATGCAAAGCGGTGGCAAACAGGGTAAACACTCTGAACACCTCGGCTTTATCCTGGCAGAGATGCAATATTTACAACGTACTTATCCCGGACAAGAATGGTAATTAGCAAAGAAGACATCTATAAAATTTTAGAAACGATCCCTGATCCCGAGATTCCGGTGATCTCTATTCTCGATTTGGGGATCGTTCGAGATATCAATATTGAGAATGATCAGGTTGAGGTGATCATCACACCAACTTATTCAGGCTGTCCGGCAATGGATATGATCGAAGTAAATATTAAGGCCGGACTTCAGGACGCTGGCTACGACCAGGTAAAAGTTACAACTGTTATAAGCCCTGCCTGGACAACAGATTGGCTCAGCGAATCCGGCCGCCAGAAGCTCAAAGAATACGGAATCGCTCCACCGGTTAAAGGTGCCCACGATAAGAATCTTCTTTTTTCTGCCGAAAGGGTGGTAGAATGCCCGCTTTGCGAATCCAAAGACACCCATATGGTTAGTCAGTTTGGTTCAACCCCTTGTAAGTCTTTATATAAATGCAATAGCTGTTTGGAGCCCTTTGATTATTTTAAATGCCATTAAGTTTTTTCAAGGCACTATAAGCTTTAGTGCTTTCTCAAATACCCTTTTTCATTACAGGTAAAGAACAAATTGCCTCTCTGGAGGTGGTATGCTCCATTCTTTGACCATCTTTCTACAAGGTTCATTTATCCCGTCAAATTTCAATAAAATGAATATCCTCTCTATGATCATGAATACTATGTCGTGATGAATATACTAGTTGCTAAAACCGTATGAATAAAGAAGCATAAACTTACTTACTTCGACCAGCTTTAGTTACCTTTACTTTTTTAAAAACCAAATAAAACTATGTCTACAATCCTTTTTGAAGTATCCGGCAATTTGGCTAAAATTACGCTCAACCGCCCGGAGAAATATAATAGCTTTAACCAGGAGATGGCTTTTGAATTTCATAAAAAACTTGACGAGTGTGCAGCCGACGATAACATTCGGGCAATTTATATCAGTGGAAATGGAAAAGCTTTTTGTGCCGGTCAGGACTTAGCTGAAGCGATTGATCCGGAAGGCCCTGGCTTAGAATTTATTGTGACCAAGCATTATAATCCAATTATTAGCCGCTTACGAAAAATAGAAAAACCAATCATCGCTGCCATTAACGGTGTAGCCGCCGGCGCAGGTGCAAATATTGCACTGGCTTGTGACATTGTCGTAGCGTCCACTTCGGCATCTTTCATTCAGGCATTTAGCAAAATCGGTTTAATTCCGGACAGTGCGGGTACTTTTTTCCTTCCCCGACTAATCGGTATGCAAAAAGCAAGTGCCTTAATGATGCTCGGAGATAAAGTTTCTGCCGAAGAAGCTGAAAGAATAGGCATGATTTACAAGGTTTTTTCGGATGAAGATTTTGAAGCTTCCTCTTTAAAAATTGCCAATAAACTGGCAGCTATGCCAACTAAAGGTCTCGGCCTGACTAAGCGTTTATTAAATCAATCCTATCATCATACGCTCGACCAGCAATTAGAGCAAGAAGGAATTATTCAAACCGAAGCTGGTCAAACTTACGATTATGAGGAAGGCGTAAAAGCTTTTCTCGAAAAGAGAAAGCCCGAATTTAAAGGAAGATAATTTCTTTATCCAGTACTGGTTTTCACTTTTCGACTTAATTATTCAGCCCAGGTTGCGGTGAATGAGAAGAAATGAATCGCAGCTTGATTTATTTATAATATACTAAAATGAAAAAAATAGGTGTAATAGGCAGTGGTTCTATGGGAAGTGGTATTGCACAAGTGGCAGCGACTGCGGGGCATGAAGTTTATTTATACGATAATAATCCGGAGGCACTAAATAAAGCTTCTGCAAAACTCCAGAAAATATTGAATCGACTGGTGGAAAAGGGACGCCTTGATGATCCGGAAGCAAAGGCAATTTTTGGAAGAATTTACCTGGTCGATAATCTATCCGCTTATTCAGATTGTGACCTTGTGATCGAAGCTATTATCGAAAATCTGGATATCAAGAAAAAGGTTTTTCACCAATTAGAAGATATCGTAAGTCCTGATTGTATCCTGGCTTCAAATACTTCTTCCCTTTCTATGGCCTCTATCGCAGCTGCCTGTAAGCGCCCGGATCGGGTAATTGGTATACATTTTTTCAATCCGGCTCCCTTAATGAAATTAGTGGAGATTATCCCTGCCATTCAAACCAGTGAATCTACGCTCGACATTTCCCGGGATTTGATTAATAACTGGGGCAAGCTGACCGTAGTAACAAAAGATACGCCTGGGTTCATTGTCAATCGGGTGGCGCGACCCTTTTATGGGGAAGCCCTTCGTATTTATGAAGAAGGAATTGCTGATCCTGCCACAATCGACTGGGTGATGACCGAAATCGGAGGCTTCCGCATGGGACCTTTTACTTTGATGGATTATATCGGTAATGATGTCAATTATACCGTTACAGAAACGGTATTCAAAGCCTTTTATTTTGACCCTCGATACAAGCCTGCTTTCACTCAGAAACGTTTATCCGAAGCAGGATACTGGGGAAGAAAAAGCGGTCGTGGTTATTACGATTATTCAGAAGATGCCAAAAATCCTGTACCAAATCAGGACAAGGACTTGGGAGAAAAGATATTTTGGCGTATTTTAGTTATGCTGATTAATGAAGCAGCCGATGCGCTGCATCTAAATATCGCCAGTCGTGATGACATTGATCTGGCTATGACCAAAGGGGTTAACTATCCCAAGGGGCTACTCAAATGGGCAGATGAAAAAGGGATTGACCACTGTGTGGAAGCAATGGATCAGTTGTACGATGAATACCACGAAGATCGCTATCGATGCAGTCCTTTGCTGAGAAAGATGAAAAGAGAAGGGCGGACTTTTTATTAAAAGTGCAAGCTCCAGCCATCAGTAGATGTATTATTATTTTATGATTAATTAATCTAATGCCTACAATACAATTTACATATGCCTTAAAACGATTTTATCCGGGGATTGATAAACTCGAAGTACAAGCTGCTAATGTCGGAGAAGTGGTAGACCTGGTGGAGCAACACTATCCGGGCCTCAAAGCTTATTTAGTAGATGATCAGGGTAGTCTTCGAAAGCATGTAAATATATTTGTAGATGGCTCACTCATAAAAGATCGCATTGAATTAATGGATGCGGTCCATGAAAATAGCGAAGTATATATTATGCAGGCCCTTTCGGGTGGATAGCAGGAATCTGCTTAGAGGACGGAACAACTCTCATTTTAATACCGTCAAACTATTAAAACTATAAGCATGTCAAAAAACCTTCTTTTCCTGAGTACTCGAAAAGGGTTGATCCTTTATCGAAAATCTTCTGATTCCTGGAACTATCATAGTACACATTTCCCCGGAATTCCGGTTACTTTAAGCTATATTGATAAACAAACCGATACCTGGTGGGCCTGTCTCGATCATGGCCATTGGGGCATTAAATTGCATAAATCCATTGATCAGGGAAATAACTGGGAAGAAGTAGAAGCGCCAAAATACCCGGAAGGATTGGAAGTAAAGGAAGGGGTTCCGGCAATTAATAAATATATCTGGGCCTTTACAAATGGTGGCAGCGCCCAAAACGAGAAACTGCTCATTGGCACAATTCCGGGTGGTCTTTTCAGCAGTATGGACAACGGAAAAAGTTTTCAGCTTAACGAAGCTTTGTGGAATCATCCTTCCCGAAAAGAGCATTGGTTTGGAGGAGGCTTTGATCATCCGGGAATTCATTCGATCGTCGTTGATCCAAGGGATAGCAATCATTATTATATCGGCATCAGCTGTGCCGGGGTTTTCGAAACAAAGGATAACGGCCAAAACTGGATTGTTCGAAATCAGGGGTTAAGAGCAGATTTTCTTCCCGATCCCTATACCGAAGTAGGACATGATCCGCATTTACTATTGGCTTGTCCGGCAGTACCTGAGGTAATGTGGCAACAAAATCATTGCGGAGTCTTTCGCTCTACGGATGGTGCAAAGACCTGGGAAGATGTTAGTCAAAAAGAAGGACCGGCTAATTTTGGTTTTACCATTGCTGTACACGAAAAAAATCCGGAACAGGCCTGGGTGATTCCCGGAATAAGTGATGTCATTCGCACTCCGATTGATCAATCTTTAGTAGTTTGTCGCACCAGTGACGGTGGAAAAAACTGGGAAGAACAAAGAAACGGTTTGCCGCAAAAGACCAGTTTTGATATTGTTTACCGCCATGCGCTGGATATTAGTGGAAATACACTTGCCTTTGGTACGACTACAGGTAATTTATTCTTATCCGAAAACCTGGGCGATCACTGGACTTGTATCAATCACTATTTACCTATGGTACACGCTGTTCGTTTCGCTCAGGTATAAATAGAATATTTATTAACTTACATTCGAAAATTCTCAAGCTGCTTTAGAGGATGACTATATATGGTCTTTTTTGAAAAACGGCTATTTCTAGTTCATTAATCACATAAATTATATAAACATTTTATTTTGTTTTACGAATTCAAAGGTTTTCGGCCCATTGTTCACGAAAGTGCTTTTGTCCATCCTCAAGCAGCGGTGACGGGTAATGTTATTATTGGAAAAGATGTTTACATTGGACCGGGAGCTGCTCTACGGGGAGATTGGGGTGGTATCATAATTAAAGATGGATGCAATGTGCAGGAGAATTGCACCATCCACATGTTTCCGGGAATAACGGTTACACTCCACGAATCCGCGCATATCGGACATGGCGCCATTATCCACGGTGCAACTATCGGTCAAAATTCTCTAGTCGGTATGAATGCAGTCATTATGGACAATGTAGTCATCGAAGAAGAATGCATTGTTGGGGCACTATGTTTTATAAAAGCAGATACGGTAATTCCACGACGTAGCCTGGTAGTTGGGAACCCTGGTAAGGTGATTAAGACAGTTAGTGATGAAATGATTGCCTGGAAGACAAAAGGTACAGCTCTATACCAAAAGCTTCCGGCGGATATGTATCAAAGGGCTAAAGCCTGTGAACCCTTGAGAGAAATACCAAAAGACCGACCAGCACAGGAAAGCCTTTATACAACCTGGAATGAAATTAAAAATCAATAATTTACTTCTCTGGTGTTAACATTCATTTTTTTTAGTAAAAAAATAATCAGAATAGCAGTGATCCTGCTCCCGTTTATTTTTGGGGGCTGCCAAGCCAATGTTCAGCAAATCGAAAATACTCCTCCTTTAGATAGCCCGAATATCACGGTATTGGGCATCGCTCAGGATGCTGGCTTTCCACAGGCTAACTGCCATAAAGACTGTTGCAAAGCGGTCTGGAATGCCAAAGTTGACCGACAGATGGTATCCTGCCTGGCTTTGGTTGATCCAGCCAACAAAAAAGCTTGGCTATTTGATGCCACTCCCGATTTCAAAGATCAACTCCACCTGCTCCAGCAGATGTATCCGGGAATCGAACTTTCCGGTATCTTTCTGACTCATGCACATATTGGACACTATACGGGTTTAATGCACCTCGGTCGGGAAGCAATGGGCACAAAGGAAATCGCGGTCTATGCGATGCCCCTCATGAAAAACTTTCTGGAATCCAATGGCCCATGGAGTCAACTGGTACAGTTAAAAAATATAAAACTTCAGCCTTTAGCTGCTGACTCGACTATTCAGCTTAATGATCAATTTAAGGTAAAGCCTTTTCTCGTTCCTCATCGGGATGAATACTCAGAAACCGTAGGCTATCATATACAAGGTCCTCAGAAAAGCAGTTTATTTATCCCGGATATCGATAAGTGGCAAAAATGGGATCGAGATATTTCCAAGGAAATAAAGCATGTAGATTATGCTTTTCTCGATGGAACCTTCTATAAAAACGGAGAGATTCCGGGGCGGGATATGAGCCTGATCCCTCATCCTTTTATAGAGGAAAGCCTTGATTTATTTGCATCATTGGCGCCCGCCGATAAGAAAAAAATACACTTCATACACTTCAATCATACCAATCCAATTTTACAAAAGAATAGTGCTGCTGCTCAAAATGTAATCAAGCAAGGCTTTGACATTGCCATAGAAAAAGCTCAAAAACCACTATAAATCAACAACTTACGTTATCGCTTAAATCACATTTTCCCATTTATTGCTATTCCTTTCTAATAGTTCTTTTTTCAAAAAAAGCTTAAAAAAACTTGCATAATAAAAATCAAATGCATTACATTTGTAGTGTACTAGTAAAGTAGTACAGTAAAACACAACGATGATGATAACAATTAACAAGCTCAATTTTCATTACAAAAAGAAAAAACCACTGTTCAGCGATTTGCAACTGAACGTTAAGCCCGGAAATATCTGCGGCTTACTTGGCAAGAATGGCGCGGGTAAAACAACTTTGCTCAAACTCATTTCCGGATTGGCTTATCCCAAATCCGGCACACTTAGCATAAATGGTTATAATCCGGAGAAAAGACATCCTTCTTTTTTGGCCGACCTGTACATCGTGCCCGAAGAGTTCTATATTCCTTCGATGAAGATTTCTACTTTCGAAAAGATCTATGGTGTTTTTTACCCAAAGTTCAGCAGCGCTCAATTTGACGAATACCTGAACAGCTTTGAATTGAACAAGGATAACAGACTCAACAAACTTTCTTACGGACAAAAGAAGAAAGTATTGCTCAGCTTCGGTATGGCAACGAATTGTAATCTAATGATTCTGGATGAACCAACCAATGGACTGGATATCCCTTCGAAAAGCATTTTCAGAAAGTTGCTTGCCAGCTCGATTACAGATGACAAATGCTTCATTATTTCCACGCATCAGGTAAGAGATATGATTAATCTAATTGATCCGGTAATCATTCTCGAAAATGGAAAAATCATTTTTCAGGCAACGATTGAAGAGATCACCAGCAAATTACATTTCGGAATGCGCTTTAGTGAAGCGGAGGTAGCCGATGCCTTTTATGCAGAACGTACCCCGGGAGGTTTTTTAGCAGTCACCCCGAATATTAGCGGTGAAGAAACCGAAGTGGATATGGAAGTATTATTTAACGCTGTAATCAGCAATAAAGAACGAATTGAAAAACTATTCGAAAAGGAGGTACATCATGATGTCTAATCAAATATTCGCGCCAACCAGATTTTTCAAACTATTCCGGGAAGAAGTTTTTTCGGGATATCGTATAACACTAATTGTAGCAAGTGTCGTTTTCGCTTTTTTAATGCTCATTTTTACTATTGTTGCTTCGGATCATTCTGATGCCGATTTCCATCAGGTTTGGTATCCTATTGTCCTTTTAGCTGGCGGTTTTTATTTTACCAGTACGAGTTTTAATGTACTCAATCGCAAGGAGCAGCGGATGAATTATCTAAGCATCCCCGCATCAATTTTTGAAAAATTTTCACTCAAACTATTGATCACTACACTTGGGTATACAGTAATGGCGACCTTATTATACTGGCTTTTTTCAGAATCTGTGAATGTAATTACCCAACGCTATTTTTCCTTTTCTTTTTGGGAATTTAATCCTTTCAGTGAATTTAATTTATTCTTTATCAAACTATACATTGTCATACAATCTGTTTTTATTCTAGGTGCGGCCACCTTTAATCGCTTTTCATTTTTCAAAACGTTATTTGCTCTGGTTCTAATTTATATTGCCCTAAGTCTATTCGGATGGCTTTTGTTTAGGATAATTTTCGCTGACCTTTTTGACGGGCTTTTAGTCCCCAGAGATAATATCACTGTTTTCCCAAGCTATCGATTTCAGGACTTTGTGGAGTTTACCGCATGGCCCTTGTTACAAAACATTTTCTGGTATGTCATGGCTCCAATCTTTTGGGTAGTTGCTTATTTCAAACTAAAAGAAAGAGAAGTATAATGGATTTTAAAAAGAGTCAAACTATCTATATGCAAATTGCGGATTTTATCGGTGAGAATATACTATCCGAAAAAATTAAAGCAGGCGATAAAATTCAATCTGTCCGCGAAATGGCGGCATCCATTCAGGTAAATCCGAATACTGTTATGCGTACCTACTCATACCTGCAAGAACGGGAAATTATTTTTAATAAAAGGGGGATCGGTTACTTTGTAGCGGAAGACGCTGCCGAAAAATTAAAAGAGATCAAGAAGGCAGATTTCATTCAAAATTATCTGCCCGAATTATTCCGGAACATGGATTTGCTCAACCTGGATTTTAAGGACCTGCAAGAGATTTATCAAAAATCCAAAAACGGGCATTCCAGTGAAGCTTCAGAAAATTAATTTTAAAAACATCATTCAATTTAAAAAAATGAAAACCAGTAATAAAATTCTTCTCGGTTTGATTTCTTTAATCGGATTATCAATGCTTTGCGTTTTGATCTTTGCAAAAAACAGTCTGATCAATGTCGAAAACAGTAAAGTTATTGGTGATGGAAAGATTATTAAGGTAAATCATCAGATCGGAGAAATTGCTTTTTTCAAAACGAATCATCCATATGAAGTTTATATAAAAAAAGGAGATCCCGCTCTGGTTATCGAAACTGATGAAAATATTCAGGCATTTTTGCGCCCAAACTTTGATCGCACCGTGTATACTAAAAAAGGAGGAAAAAGCATTCTCAAACGTCAACTCCGTATTGGACATCCCAATCGATTTAATTTGCACCCAACGGATAACATCAAGATTTACATCAGTACCCCAAGTATGGAAGCCATCGAAATCGGTGGTTCTTCAAAATTGATCTTCGAAGATGTTTTTGACCATGAAGCTTTTAAAGCCGAGATTTATGACTTCGCCGAAGTAAATGCAAAGGTCAATAGTCAAAATTTGGACCTTGAGGTAAGTGGCAGCGCCCGCCTGGATATCAGCGGTGAACTCGGGAATGCGGAGATTACAACTGCCGATTTTGCCAACCTGTTTCTTAAAAACATGAATGCCAACAGCATAAACATAAAATCCAGTGGGAATAGTAATTGTAGTTTAATTGGAGCCACAAAATCTCTGGATATTATCTCCAGTGACTTTGCAAAAATTAATGCAGCTTCTCTAAATTGCGAAACAGCCAGTATACAGACTAAAAGTAGTACCGAGACGATCCTGTCTACATCCCGAACACTACAAATCCAGGCTACCGATTTTGCAAGCATTCAATATTCCGGGAATCCGGAAATCACCAAAAATATATCCGGCCAGGCAAAATTGGAAGTAATACAATAGCCTATTCCAACAGCATAAAGGAAAAACTAAAAGCATCGGAATTGTTCTAAGCCTGATCGTTTTGATCTTCATAATTAAGCAAGACCTCATGACGATTCCGGGGCATTATGATATTGATTAGTTGATTTAAAAGGGGCCGGGTAGCGTAGGGATCTGGCTCCTATGTTTTAAACATGTATGTGGTTTAAGATGAAATCAAACAGCAAAAATTAATTGATTATTGTTTAACATCATCGAGCTCTGGGGGAAATCTTTTCCTCCGGGGCTTTTGATTTTCAATTAACTACTGCTCTTGTGATTACAGGTTTGTTATTTTTATAAGTGCGGCCCCTTTCCACCTTTGACAAATCATTAACATAGTCCATTGAACTCTTTGCCTGCTCTATCGTATATTTGTGTAGCAAAAATTAAATAGATGCAAGATAAGACCCAATTAGGAACTGTAGAAACAAGTATTGAAAACCAAATTGCAAGTATTACTTTTTTTCATCCTTCGCATAATTCCCTTCCCGGAAAACTATTGGCCAAGCTTCGCGATGCTATCAATGACGCAGGCGCTAATGAATCGGTCAAAGTGATCATCCTGAAAAGTGGAGGAGAGCGTACTTTTTGTGCCGGTGCCAGTTTCGATGAACTGATCGCAATTGACAATTTCGAAAATGGGCAGAAATTTTTCATGGGTTTTGCCAATGTGATTAATGCCTGCCGAAAATGCCCAAAGCTCATTTTGGGAAGAATTCAGGGTAAAGCCGTTGGCGGGGGTGTTGGAGTAGCAGCAGCTACGGACTATTGCTTTGCGACCAAATACGCTTCAATTAAATTAAGTGAACTCGCTGTAGGAATTGGTCCTTTCGTAGTTGGCCCTGCCGTAGAACGGAAAATTGGTACTTCAGCGATGACTCAATTGGCCTTTAATGCTACCGAATGGAGAAATGCAGAGTGGGCACGCGCCAAAGGCCTATATGCTGACATCTATGAAAATGTTGAAGAAATGGATGCCGCAATTTTGGCTTTGGCTCAAAAACTTGCTCAATCTAATCCCGAGGCAATGCGCATGATGAAAAAAGCGTTTTGGGAAGGAACCGAGCACTGGGATGAACTACTAGCTGAAAGAGCTGCCGCCAGTGGACAATTAGTACTTTCCGATTTTACCAGAAATGCAATCAATAAGTTCAAAAGTAAATAATACAGTTTTCAGTTTAAGGAATAATGTCAAAAGTATTTAATATCATAGTATGGATTATTGTAATTATCGGCATCATAGGATTGGTGTTGATCAATATTCCCATTCATGATACTTTTTTCCTGAGTTACAAAACGCTTATCGAACTATTCCTCTTCGGATTTACTTCATTCATCATCCTTAAACGCGTATTCTTTTATAAAATCAAGGGGAATGTTGATGTTATCCGGTTGGTTAAAAAAAGCGAAGCACAAAGCAGTTTACTTTGGCAAGGCATTGTTTTGGCTTTGATCTATCTGGCTTATAACCGATATTATTTTGGTGACCTTTCCAACTTTAATAGTGTTATGATCACCATTCTGCTATTCTATTATGTCGTGCAGCTTATATTGAACAGTAGTCCTTCTATTTATATTGATGAAGCCTATTTCTCCTACGATGATTATTTTGTAAAAAGATGGTCCTGGCAGGATATCAGGAGAATTGAACTGGAAAACCAAAAAATGCGCTTAATCACAGATGAGCAAAGTTTTGAACTGGATTTTGATCTGGTTAATGAAATTGATTATGTAAAACTCAATGATGAAGTCGAGCACAATATTCTGGATGGAGACTTTGCAAGTGAAGATCGTTCGAAAACATTAATTGAAATCGTACAGACTTATGCTAATCTTTATAATGTAAGATTGATAAATTCTACAAATCAGGTCATTTGAACCAAGAACCCTCTCATTCTTTTTCAAAGAATGAATAAATAAAACGAATGTCTCTATACCTCAGTGCTCAAATCCTGTTGGTGATTCTCACTTTCACTATTCTCGTTTTTATCATTCTGGCTTTCAGACATGCTTTTGCAAAGATGCAATACAGCGATATAAAAAAGCGCAAATTATTGTACTTCATAAGTTTTGGGCTAACTTGCTGGTTAGGTATTCTTACCGTACTTTCTTTTTTAGGTGTTTTTACAGATTTTGAAAGCTTCCCTCCAAAGATTCTTTTAGCGGTCACTCCAGCTATTATTTTGATAATAGCATTAATGCTATCCCGGAGTTTCTTCAAGGTATTAAAATGGATTCCCCCGGCCTGGCTCGTCTACATCCAGTCTTTTCGAATATTATTGGAAATTATTTTATGGATGGGTTTAGTGGCAGGTTTTATTCCATTTCAGATTACTTTCGAAGGATTCAACTATGATATCATTGCTGGCATCACCGCCTTAATGGGTGGTTTTGTTTTCTTTGCCCGGGGGCGTCTGCGCAGAATGGAGGCGAGCCTGTGGAACGTATTTGGCATCATACTCATTATCAATATCATTACTATTTCCGTTCTTTCTACTCCATCTCCGTTCCGGGTTTTTATGAATGAGCCCGCGAATACCTTTGTCGCTTATTTCCCTTTCATCTGGATTCCGGGATTTTTAGTTCCGTTTGCCTTGGCCATGCATTTATTCTCTTTAAAACAATTATGGTATTACAAAAAGTTAAACTAGCCGATTGAGTTTTACTAACTTTACAACAAAAACTTATGACTGCGATAAAAGACAAAGTAGTTTGGATTACCGGCGCTTCCTCTGGAATTGGTGAAGCACTTTCAAAGGAATGTGCCCGGCAAGGGGCTAAGGTAATTTTATCTGCGAGGAGGGAATCCGAGTTGGAAAGGGTAAAATCTGAATGCGGTTTGGCAGATGAGCGGGCTCTTGTTCTTCCACTCGATCTTGGAGATCACGATCAAATGCAGTCGAAAGTAGAAAAAGCGCTAAAGCATTTTGGGCAGGTAGATATTTTAATCAATAATGGCGGTATCAGCCAACGATCTTTAGTTCGGGAAACGGATTTTTCAGTTTATAAAAAATTAATAGATATTGATTATCTCGGTACAGTGGCGCTTTCCAAAGCCCTTTTACCCCATTTCATTGAAAGGCAGTCCGGACATTATGTTGCGGTAACCAGCCTTATGGGAAAATTCTCTTCTCCTTTACGCTCTGGTTATTGTGGTGCCAAGCACGCTGTCCATGGTTTTTTTGATGCGCTCAGGATGGAACACCACGATGATAATATCAAGGTGACACTTATTTGTCCGGGCTACATCCGTACTAATGTTTCTATGAATGCACTGACTAAAGATGGTAGTAAACAAAATTCAATGGATCAAAAAACGGGAACGGGCATGGCACCTGAGAAATGTGCGCAGAAAATTATTTCGGCAATCAAAAGAAATAAGATGGAGACTACGGTTGGTGGTACTGAAACATTGGCTGTGTATATCAAACGCTTTTTCCCAAGCCTGATCCATACGATTGCCAGAAAAGTAGCGGTAACATAAAAATGCCCCGAAGCTCAACCTTCGAGGCACCATGTTTATACTATAATTACTTTTTTGCAAAAAACTATACGGCAAAGCTTTCTCCGCAACCACATTCACGGGCAGCATTTGGATTATTAAAGAAAAAGCCTTTACCGTTCAAGCCTCCGGAAAATTCTAAAGTAGAATTACAGAGGTATAAAAAGCTTTTCAAATCCGTCACTACTTTCACACCATTATCCTCAAAAATCTGATCATTGGGTTGACCTTCGTTATCAAAATCCATCTTATAGGATAAGCCTGAGCAACCGCCACTCGTAACACTTACTCGAACAAAGTATTCGTCATTCAAATTTTCAGACGTCCTGATTTCATTGATCTGTGCTTTTGCACTGTCTGCAACAAATAACATAATTTCAATTTTTTATCCTCAAAAATAAGCTATTGCTTAGTGATGAGAGCTTTCAGTTTTCGGAGAGACCTCCAGGCCATTTTTCTCCTGATAATCCTTAATGGCTGCCTTGATCGCATCCTCTGCCAAAACAGAACAGTGGATTTTCACGGGCGGTAATGCCAATTCTTCTACGATCTCCATATTGTCAATTTCCAAAGCTTCATCAATGGATTTACCTTTTAACCATTCAGTAGCCAGGGAAGAAGAAGCAATAGCAGAACCGCAACCAAAAGTTTTGAATTTTGCATCTTTGATCGTTCCACTCTCATCATCTACTTCAATCTGAAGTCTCATTACATCCCCACATTCAGGTGCCCCTACCAAACCTGTTCCGACTTTATTATTCCCTTTATCAAGTGTTCCAACGTTTCTTGGATTCTTGAAATGATCTAGAAGTTTTTCTGAATAAGCCATATTTGATATAATTTTATATTTCTAACATTTATTAATAAGATTCAAAAATTAGTGCTCTGTCCATTCAATCGCATCAATATCAACACCTTCTTTGTACATTTCCCAGATCGGACTCAGGTCTCTCATATGATTGACACCACTAGTCAAGGCTTCAATAGCCCGGTCTACATCCTCTTCTGTAGTGAAACGTCCTAAACTAAAACGTATAGAAGAGTGTGCCAAATCATCTCCCAAACCAAGTGCGACCAGTACATAAGATGGCTCCAGAGAAGCAGAAGTACAAGCAGAACCAGAAGAAACCGCAATTTCCTGGTTAAAGGTCATCATCAGCCCTTCTCCTTCCACATGTTTGAAAGAAAGATTCGTTACATGAGGCATTCGGTTTTCCACCGAACCATTAATGTATACCTCTTCAAGACTATCATAGAGTGCTTTTTCCAATTTGTCCCGAAGCTTGGAAAGGCGTTCGGCATCCTGTACCATTTCCTTCTTGGCAATTTCGGCAGCCTTTCCGAAGCCCACAATTCCGGGCACATTCAAAGTTCCGGATCGCATCCCTCTTTCATGTCCGCCACCATCCATTTGAGCAGTTACTTTTACTCTTGGCTTCTTTCGATTGACAAATAATGCTCCGACTCCTTTAGGGCCGTACATTTTGTGAGAAGTAAAAGCCATTAGATGCACACCGATAGATTTTGGATCAACCGGAATTTTACCAACTGCTTGTGTAGCATCACTGAAGAAAAGAATTCCGTGTTTTTCACAAATCTCACCAATTTGTTTCATCGGCTGGATAACCCCTGTCTCATTATTTGCCCACATTACTGAAACCAGAATCGTCTTATCGGTGATCGCAGCTTCCAGTTCATCAAGATCGATAAGTCCTTCGTTGTTTACATCAAGATAAGTGACTTGTCCCCCCAGTTTTTCGATTTTCTGACAGGCATCCAATACTGCTTTATGTTCTGTTTTTACCGTGATAATATGATTCCCTTTACGCGCATACATTTCAAAAACACCCTTCAAGGCAAGATTATCTCCCTCGGTTGCTCCGGAGGTAAAAATAATTTCCTTTGGATCCACATTGATCAAGTCTGCGATCTGGGTTCTGGCATAATCTACAGCCTCTTCCGCCACCCATCCGAAAGGGTGATTTCTACTCGCCGCGTTTCCAGGGTTTTCGTAAAAATACGGAATCATAGCATCCACGACTCTGGGGTCGCAAGGTGTAGTAGCATTATTATCAAGGTATATTAATCTTTTATCAACCATTGTTTTTATTTAGATTTAGTCTAAAGAAAGAGAAATATTAGTGCAAATATAACAGTTTTTAAGAAAAAATGTTTGGCTCTAATTGTATAAAAAAAACCAGCGCTTGTAACAATGGATTAATTTTAATAGAATGGATTCGTAAACCACTCATTATCAAGGCTTCTAACCTCTTTTATTTTATCCGCTTTGATCTTATAAATTCATCTGTAGAAAAAGAAATCCCGAACTCCTTTAGCAGAAATTCAAAATACCCCCTATTAATCTCTAATTCAGGCCAACAAATACTTAATCACTTCCATGCTTTTTTGAATGATCATAACGAATAATCTCAAATTAACCTTGCAGCCTGTTTTAGAATAGATGATTCGAAACATCTGTGCATCGGAAAAGAAATCTTGTATCAATTTTGTCTTATCTTAGCAACCTATTCAACTACGTTTGGCTTATTATTGGAAAATGATACTGAGTCTTTATTATAATCAAAAACTTAAATGACAGAGGATAGTAATTTATTCGCAGAGTTTTCATCCGTTTCGAAAGAGGCCTGGCTTGAAAAAGTAGAGAAAGACCTCAAAGGCAAGTCACTGGACAGTCTTAACTGGCAATTAGAAGAAGCAATTAACCTCAGTCCTTTTTATCACTCTGACGATCAAATACCGGCAAATAATATCTATCGGGATCAAACTGACAATGAATGGCTGGTTGGAGAAAGTTTTGAGATTAATGATCCTGTCGTTGCCAATAAAGCTTTATTAAATGCTTTGGAAAAGGGCACGAATGCTCCACTTTTAGTTTTCGAGCACGTTCCGGATGTAGATTTATTAGACAAGGTGTTGGAAAAAATCATCCCTGCTTACATTCATCTATCTTTCAAAATAACTGAGGGCTCTACTACTGATTACTCAACACTGCTGCAAAATTATTACACCTGTCTTAGTGTCAAAGGTTTATATTCCAGCGATCTAAAAGGCTCTCTGCATCTCAACTCTGATACCAGTGATAACCCTAAGGATATCCTGGATAAGGTACTGGAAAAATTTCCACTCTACCGCAGCCTGGCCATCAATTTAAAACCATCGGATGAAGGTAGTGCCGTACAAGTATTGACAGATTTACTAATAAAATCCGACCAGCTTTTTCAAAAAATCGAAGCCCATCATATAAACGGAGTCTATATGACTCTTGAAATCGGCAATAATTATTTCATCGAAATCGCAAAAATTCGGGCGGCACGGCTAGTCTGGGCCAATTTGCTCAATGCTTATAAGATACCGCCAGAAGCACTTGTTATTGACGCATACATCGCTCCGACAGCCTATGATGAAAATGCCAATACCAATATGATTCGTTCGATGACGATTGCCTTATCCGCGGTCATAGGTGGCATAGATCGTTTAACGGTTTTACCCGCTCAAAAAGAGCCTGAACACGCTAAGCGAATTGCCCGTAATGTACAGCATTTATTAAAAATGGAAAGCTACCTGCATCGGGTTATTGATCCTGCCGCAGGTAGCTTTTATATCGAAAAACTGACCAATCTGTTGGCAGAAGAGGCCTGGAACAGATTTACGGCTCTATAAAATTAAAATAATAACACGGCATTCGTTTCGTGAATCACACCATTATTAGCCATATTATCTGCACTGACGACAATCGCTGAAGTCAAGCCGGCAATCACTTTTGGACTAGCAGGATTAGTCATGTCCAGATGAATGGATTTATTCTGATACATTACCGTAATCTGAAAATTAGTTTCAAATTGATCCGAGGTATAAGTACCGGCTACAGAAAATTGTGTTTCCAGTAATATATTTAGTACCGCCGGCGAGATATTATCAATAGAGGACCAGCCATTATTATCAAGCAGCGCTTGCCAGGCATCATTATTCGGTGCGAATAAGGTAAATGTACCCATTGCTTCAAGGTTAGACTCAAATCCTGCTCTTTCAATCGCCTCAACCAGCATGCTGAATTTTGTCTGGCTGGAAAGGTATTCCATCATAGACAAGCTACTGCTGCAGGGCGGACAGTCGCTCCCGCCACAATCTATACCGGTCTCATCTCCGTTTTGGATACCATCCGTACAGCTTGGAGCTGCCTCACAGGGTGGACAATTGCTGCCACCACAATCTACTCCGGTCTCATCCCCGTTTTGGATACCATCCGTACAACTTGGAGCTGTCTCACAGGGTGGACAATTACTACCACCACAATCTACTCCAGTCTCATCTCCGTTTTGGATACCGTCCGTACAACTCGGGGCTGTCTCACAAGGTGGACAATTACTACCACCACAATCTACTCCGGTCTCATCTCCGTTTTGAATACCGTCCGTACAACTCGGGGCTGCTTCGCAGGGTGAACAATTACTACCGCCGCAATCTACTCCGGTCTCATCTCCATTTTGGATGCCATCCGTACAGCTCGGGTTATTGATCTGAGGTTCTTCAGGTTCTAATTCATTATCTTTATTACAAGCTACAAATAAGGTCAATACTAATAAGGAAAAGCCTGTTAGTAAAATTCTCATGAAGTTTAAATTTAATCCCAATCAAGCATATGTATCTGAGATGGAAGTTGCAATCAGATTCATCAATCATTGATTCGGTGTCCAGGAAAATAATATTAAGAGGGGGAAGGAATATGATTGCTGCTTGCAAAAAGAATACCACCTTGTTTTTTAAATAGAGTCAGTGAATAGATCATGCATACTTGACTAAACTTAGTATACTCATTGATTAATTTTAGAAGAACTAACAGGATACCTTTCCTTTTGGAGCTACACGATAGGTATATTATAAAAAAAGGATCCGGCTGGAGTGAGTGCGTAATGGAATATCCAATGTTCCCATAATTTTCCTGCCGGAGCCTTCGATCTCAAAACCATGAAGAAATTATGCGTTAGTGGTCGATAGCGTAAGAGAGTCTAATAACTACCTGGTTGAACAAATAATGTATTAGATACTATCAACCACTTAAGCATAATAAAAATTAGATCTTCGAGTTGGTTTTCATTAAAAAAGGGTTTTAAATAGAACTTTTTTCATAGCTTTAATTGATATAAAAAATAAATGGAGTTCTCAATAGTGGGTGTATGCCATTCTTATAATTACGTTGTATTTTTGAGCAAGATAGGTCAAATTAATACATGAAAAAAGGGCTAAAACAGGCAATAAAATTGTTTAACCAAAAACCCCAAGTGTTAAGAAGGAAAGTTAAAACCTTTACATCATAAGATATTGAAAATCAATTTTTTATAAAAATGTTAAAATCTTATTTCGCAAAATGTTAAGGAATTTTAACAGCCTCGATTTCTCATAAAAACCATCATTTTCTTAAAAAATGTCAGAAAAGGAAAATCGGTCAATAAATCCGAATGCTTCAAAACGACTAAGAAAGATCAAAAAGAGAAGTATAAGCGTCGATGCCCTAAAACAGGGTATTGTAGAGGGGGATCGTATATTGCTCAGCAGAGCCATAACTTATATTGAAAGTCAGCGTCCGGATCATCGGGAAATTGCTCAAGAGCTGATTGAATTTTGCATGCTCCATGTCAGTGGCCAGGCATTAAAAATCGGAATTACCGGAAGTCCCGGTGTTGGTAAAAGTACCTTCATTGAAACGCTTGGTAAACAAATTATTGACCGCGGACACAAACTGGCAGTGCTGGCAGTTGATCCAAGCAGTCAGCTCAGTAAAGGGAGTATCCTCGGGGATAAAACCCGGATGGAGAAACTGGCAAATCAGGATCATGCTTTTATTCGGCCTTCTCCTGCGGGAACAACGCTTGGCGGAGTAGCCCGAAAAACCAGAGAAACCATTATTTTATGTGAAGCTGCCGGCTATGATACGATATTCGTCGAAACAGTTGGAGTCGGTCAATCCGAGATTGCCGTTCATTCTATGGTCGATTGTTTTTTGTTATTATTATTGCCGGGAGCAGGAGATGATCTTCAAGGTATTAAAAGAGGAATCGTGGAAATGGCGGATATCATTATCGTCAATAAAGCCGATGATGAACGATTAAAATTAGCCAAAGCTTCGCAAATGGCTTACAAGAATGCACTTCATCTGTTTCCCCCCAAAGAGAATAACTGGATTCCACAGGTAATGATCTGTTCGGCTCTAAAAAGTAAATATATTGAGGAAGTATGGACAAAAATTCTCGCTTTTAAAAAACATAATGAGGCCAATGGCTTCCTTCAATACAAGCGCAGCGAACAATCCAGATATTGGTTACAAGAAAGTATTGATAATCAACTTCGACAATTATTTCGCAGTAACAAAGCCGTTGCGGTCGAATTTGCTCAAATCGAAAAGTTGGTAATGGCAGGCAAGCTTTCACCATTCACTGCAGCGGAGCGGCTGATTCGGATATTTTTGGAAAAGCCCTGATGGCTTTAATTTCTGTATTTGTCAATGATTCTTTCACAAGCCTGATCCAACATTCCAAAAACTTCTTCAAATCCTTCACTATTATAATAAGGGTCAGGTACATTTTGATTATAACCAGGCTTTACTACATTCATAATCAATTCTATTTTCTCTTTTTCCTGAGGTGAGGTAGCAAAAGCCTGAACATTTCTATAATTCGAAGAGTCCATAACAAAGATCAGGTCATAATCCTGCAAATCGTTGGGTTTTAATTGTCTGGCACGCTGATTTGTAATATCTATTCCATTTCTTTTAGCAATAGCTATAGAACGCTCATCGGGCAATTCACCTATATGCCAATACCCGGTACCGGCTGAATCAACAATCCAGTCCAAATTATTTTCCTCAATTTTCGTTTTCATAATCCCTTCCGCGAGAGGAGAACGACAGATATTTCCTAAGCAAACCATTAGGATTTTCATAAATCATCAGTTTTAAGCTATGGAGAATCATTTTAGTATAATGCTATCACCCAGGTTTAGCAAACCATCAGGATTTTGTACCATGTCAAGCATTATAATATTTATTTTTAAAGCCATGCTAATATACTCTTTTTATTGGCTTTCATTACAAACCTTAACATCCTAAGCAGGTATTAGCTGCTTTTGATACCTTTCAGCATACATAACAAAAACTTATATAAAAATAACATCATTTTTTATATTAAAAAATTTTGCCATTTATTTATAATATTATATTTTTGGAAATATGAAATTAGTTTGATACGCAATATCAACTTTTCGAAGCAGGTAAAAAACATTGTAATCCCAACCGATATGAGACCCTATCAGCACAATAGCCAGGCCAATGGTTTGAGCTCTCTCACAGAACAGGTATTTAGTATTTTGGATTCTCGAATCCAGTTTATTGACTTTCAGGTTCAACGTTATTTCAATCACTGTACTTCCGATTTTTCCAAGTCTTCCAAAGATGAATTCACTTATTCAGGTCCTTCCGAAATGCTCAATTTGGTCAACAATTTTGATCAGATGCTCAGCTATACCGAAGAATTGCAGAGGGATTTAAAAAGACTACAGACCTTGAAAGCATGGTTAAAAGAAGAGACGGTACAGTGTATCCTGGATTTGTTGACCAATAACAAATATCTCACAATATCTGACGAAAAACTTGAATACTTACTTCGTCAAAAAGCATTGCCACATTATCAGGCTTAGCGATATCTACTCTGATTTCCGCTAATCCTGTACATTTTCCTTGCCCGGATTTTCGAATAATGCAAGTCAGGTATTGAAATACAAGTCCCTCTTGGCTTGATTCTTGTTTTTTGGATATTGATAATCCCGCCCATCGTTTTTTGTTCCAAAAAATTAATTTTTACTATGAGAAAGCTAGCTCTGATGCTTTTCTGCACTGCTGTCCTCCTGATTCAGTCTTGTCAAAATTTTGATAATTTTGGTGAAATTGACCGGATTGATCACAATCCCGAATTTGCAATACCCCTGGTCCATTCTTCACTATCCATTCAACAGGCATTGGATGCAAGTGATAACATCTCCATCCTCAACATTGCAGCGGACGGTTCTATGTCTCTTGACTATACACAGGAGCAAAGCACTACAAAAGCTTCGACTCTACTATCCGTCATTGACGATTTTCCTATAGCCATGATTGATAGTTTCACCAGCGTACCTGTTGATATTTTCGAAAATCTGAGCATCCACAAGCTACATCTCAAAGAAGGTACCCTGGAATTTGAAATTCAGTCCAGTCATACAGAAGATTTAGACGTCTATATTTCCTTTCCGGGTATTACCCAGGATGGTAGTCCTTTCGAAGTGAGTACCGAATTAAACTACGAAGGAAGCAGCCCTGTCGTCACTAGTATCAATGCTCGTTCGATAGCCGATTTTGAGTTATCAATGCCAAATGGTGAAATTGAAATGCGATATGAAGCTTATAATAATGCCGGCGAAAGAGTGCTGGTTGATTTAATCACCGGTGTCGCCAGAAGCTGGCAATACGACTATATTGAGGGCGTCTGGAATAAAGAAGAATTTCTCATTCAGAAAGATACGGTTGAGATAGACATTTTTGACAATTGGGTAAATGGAGAAGTTAATTTTGCCGATCCCCAATTACATATCCATTTGAAAAACTCTATCGGTTTCCCGGTACAGATGAAAATTCAAAATATGGAAGCAATTACACACGATGGTAACAAGATACTTTTTTCCTCGAATTTTGAAGAAGGCATCGATATTGCTTATCCCGGTCTTAATGAGCCAGGTGCAGAAAAAACAAGTACTATTACGCTGGACAAGAATAATTCAAATATTGTCAGCATTCTCAATGCCCGCCCCAAAAGTATTATTTATGAGGTCAAAGGCATTATCAATCCCAATGAAGCTCAAGAAGCTGGCTTTGTAAGCGATGAAAGTCAACTAAAGGGAATAATCTCCGTAAAGCTACCTCTTTATGGTATGGCGAATAATTTTACATTAGAAAGCATTTCAGACTTTGAACTGGACGAGATCGATGAAATCGAAGAAGCGGAATTCAAAATAATTACCAATAATGGCATCCCGGTTGATCTGAATATGCAGGTTTTCTTTACCGATGAACAGGAAACTGTGATTGATTCCCTGTTTGAAGACTGGCAGCAGATCATGGCAGCTCCAGACACGGGAGCAAATGGAAGTGTAATAAATAGCAATGAGCAAACCAATCTTGTTGCGATAAGCGAAGCGAGAATGAATGCCATTCAGCAGGCGAAAAAGATAAAAATACAGGCAAATATTTCTACAGCCAATGCCGCAACAACGCCCGTCAGGATTTATGCCGAACAAGAGGTGGAAGTAAGAGCAGGAGTAAAACTAAAAGTAAATAATTAGAATTTGATTTTCGTTATTCGATTCTCGAGGCTCGAATAACGAAAGTCGAATAACGAATTGCTCTTAGATTGGTACATTTAGGCTTTCCGAGTTTACATGGATTCGGTCTCCTGTTGCGGGTAGGAAAGCAAGGTTAAGCCAACAAAGGTCAGAAAACCATTAATCAATAAGAGTTCAAAGCTGAATTTATACCCAAAAAACAAGGTTTCGGAATACAGATTTATCAAAAAAGTCAGTACCGGAGAAAGCAGACATACCAAGGGAACAAAGCGATCCTGCACCCCTCGATGCGTAAAGAAACCAAAAGCATATAGCCCAAGTAAGGGGCCGTAAGTATAACCTGCCGCCGTAAAAATCTGTTCTATCACCGCCGCATCATTGATAAAATAAAAGATCAATATGACAAAGAATAATAACAAGGAAAACCCAACATGTACTAAAAAACGGGTCAGTTTCTGTTGGGGAGTATTTCCTTCTTTTTGCTTTTCAAAGCCCAAAAAGTCTACACAAAAAGAAGTAGTCAATGCTGTCAAAGCAGAATCCGCGCTAGAATATGCTGCAGCAATCAAACCCAGAACAAAAATAATTCCCACGGCCGGACTCAAATGATTAAGCGCAATTTTGGGATACAACAAATCTGTTGCCTGTTTTACTTCCCCGCCTATCTCCCGGGTGGGTATCTCGATCCCTACTTCTCCTGCATAAATGAATAATAGTGCTCCTAATGTGAGGAATAACAAATTGGCAAATACCAATACAATACTGAAAGAAAACATATTGACCTGTGCTTCGCGAATATTCTTGCAACTCAGGTTTTTCTGCATCATATCCTGATCTAAACCCGTCATCACAATTGCTATACTCGCTCCGCCAATAAATTGCTTAAAAAAGTTCTTTTTATCCATCCATCCATCTTCAAAGAAAAACACCTGCGAATACTTACTATTTTTGACGGTATCCATCAGGCCGGATAAATCCAGATCCAGCTTTTGACTAATGGCGATTACTGTAAACACCACTGCTACCAACATACAAAGCGTTTGCAAACTGTCGGTCCAAACGATTGTTTTTATACCTCCTTTGAAAGTGTAAATCCAGATAAGAATTATGGTCATCAAGACCGTAAGGGCAAAGGGTATTCCGAAGGCATCCATCACAAATTGCTGTAAAACAATTGCCACCAGATATAAGCGAAAAGAAGCTCCAACTACTCTGGATAAAAGAAAGAAAGCCGCGCCGGTTTTGTATGAAAAAAAGCCAAGTCTTTGTTCCAGATAAGTATAAATCGATGTCAGGTTCAATCGATAATACATTGGCATCAGGACAGTAGCGATAACAAAATAGCCTAGCAGATATCCCAATACCATTTGCATATAAGAAAACTGGCTATCTGCCACCCATCCGGGAACGGAGATAAAAGTAACTCCGGAAAGGGAGGCACCGATCATCCCGAAAGCAACCACATACCAGGGAGACTGTCGTCCGCCCAGGAAAAAGTTTTCATTATTAGAGTCTTTCCCTGTGAAATAGGAAACGGCCATCAGAAGCGCAAAATAACCAATTATTACTCCGAGTATAATCCCAGGATTCAACGACTCCAGCATCTAAGGGTATTTTTGTTTGTATACATCGAACGGATGCAAATGTAAAAAAATTACTCTTGAAGTTTACTACCGTAGGATAAATCTCCCGCATCGCCCAGTCCGGGTACAATATACGAGCGCGCCGTCAACTCATCGTCCTGAGCGCCAAGCCACAAATTGACCCGGGGGTGCAAGCGGCGGATATAATTGACTCCGTAGGTAGATGCGATTGCTGTGACTACATGGATATGGCGGGGCGTACCGAATTCTGAAAGTTCTTTGATAGCAAGATCAATGGAGGCGCCAGTGGCCAGCATAGGATCACATAGTATCAGTACTTTATCGTCTAAAGACGGGCAGGAAACATATTCTACATTGATTTCGAACGTACCATCTTTATGGTGCATGCGATAAGCGGAGATAAATGCATTTTCTGCATCATCGAAGATATTGAGCAAGCCCTGATGCATTGGCAAACCGGCCCGAAGTATGGTCCCCAAGACGATTTGATCAACTGCCAAATTTATCTTGGCTATACCAAGAGGCGTTTCTACTTCTTTTTCCGAAAAATCCAGTGTTTTACTGATTTCATAAGCCAGAATTTCACCAATTCTTTCCAGATTACGCCGAAAACGCATACGGTCATTCTGAACATTAACATCCCGCAATTGTGCGATGAAGTGATTTGCCGCACTATTATTTTCATTTAGAATAAATGCCATTGAGTCTATAATTTAATAGAGTATTAAAACGATTCGGGGCTTCCACCAAAAATCCGACAATACTCTTCCATTTTATTCGGTCAAAATAGTAAATTAATTTTATTTACTAAAACCAATCTTTTGAATCAAAAAAAACAATTTGGAGAAACTTTTAAATTTGATTCTGCAATCAGAAATTTAAAAGGAAAGTATTATTATAATAGTATTATTCAGTTTCCCCCAAGGAGAGAATAAATTCTGGGAACAGTGTTACAGTTTTTATAATAAGGAAATGAATTTTGGCAAAATTAGCTTATTTTAGCAATCTTAGCATACAAAAACGATTGAAGTAGATCTTCCCTTTGATTCAATCAATTTTAATATTTTAAAAAATTAGTTTTCAGAATGGCAAATAACGATAGTAATACTCCCCAAAACCTTAACCTCGGTGAAATCGGAATGATCAGAAATATTCTGATGGGGGAACAAATCAATGATTTTGAACAAAGGTTCAAGCAGATGCAGGACAGAATTCATGAACTTGAGGAAAAGTTGAATTCAAAAATAAATGCGCTGAACGAAGCCACTCAGCAATCTTTTGATAAAGCCAAAGCAGAACGAAGTAACAAGTTTGCAGAAATTGAAAAGCAAATTATCGACAATGTAGAAAAGCTCAATAATAGAGTGAATAAAGTCAGTAAGGACGATAAAGCCAGATTAGGAAAAATGCTGGAAAAAATCAGCAAACAATTAATCGGCGAATAATTTTCAAAAGGATATGGATAAGAATAGTGGAGATCAAAAGGATCAAATACTCCTGCGCCAGCTTAAGGATATTTTACTCTCCGAAGATCGGGCGGATATCAAAGCATTGCAGGATACGCTCGAAAGTTATGATCTGCTTTCGGCTCATGTCTCCCCTATTGTCAAAGATCATCTGCAAAGTTTCAGGAATAATTATCCCGAAGAGTTTAGAAAAATAGTAGCGCATCTTATCGAAGAACGGGCAAAACGAACGGAAGAAAGCATAGGTCTGATCAATGCCCTAATTGATGATAAAGCACAGTTATCTGAAAAAGTTTCCCCGATTGTAGTCGATCATATCGAAAATCTTAAACAAAATTTTCCAAAAGAATTTACAATAGTTATTGACAAGCAAATTGAGACCAAGCTAAAAGGATCCCAAGATGAAATTCTCAATATCATTACTCCTGTATTGGGTAAACTGATTCGAAAATCCATTGCTCATCAATTTCAGATGCTCAAAGAAAGTATTGATCGAAAGATTAAGAGCACTTTTTCCAAACAAGGCTTTTTCGGTCGTTTATTCAAATCCCAACGAAAAAACTCCGAAGAGATTCTAAGTGAAATGGATCCGGTTATTATTGAAGAAGTATATGTCATTCAAAGAGATTCCGGCCTTTTAATCGGGAGCGCTTCTAAAGAAAAGACACTTGATCAGGATATGATCGCAGGTATGTTTACGGCGATTAAAGCCTTCGTAGAAGATGCTTTTAAAAGAAAAAATGAAGAACTCGAAATGATCGAATACGATCATTACAGAATTTTTATACAAAATTTTTATTCTTACTATATTGCGGTAGCAATGAGTGGTTCTATCTCTGCCAGTGAAAAAGGTCAGATTGCTAATCGGTTATATGACTTCGCTGAATCAGAACTCAAGCAAATACCGGCGGATATAAATGATTCGCTAAACAGCCGAATTTCGGAAAAACTAAAAAATTATTTTTTTGATACGGAGCAAGTTCTAAAATCCGCATAGTCCGATGATAAGTAAAAAGATAATCCTTACAGGAAGCTTTGGAGTGGGTAAAACATCACTTTTCAACAAGTTTATTTATAATAAATTTGATGAAAAATATTTAACAACGATTGGTGTAAAGGTCAATAAAAAAGTGATCACTATTGATGAAAAGGAAGTATCCCTTTTACTTTGGGACATTGCCGGAGAAGTTTCTCAGGATAAGATTCCCAATTCTTATTTTCTGGGATCAAGTGGAATTATATATGTTTTTGATCTGACCAGACCTTCAACCTATAAAAATATTGTAAAAGATATCGATTATCTGAAAAACATTACTGATGAAGCAATTATCAAAGTAGTTGGTAATAAGTCTGACCTCATTGATGCAGAAAAACTAAATGAAGTACGCAATACGATTATGCAGCCCTGGGATATTATCACAAGTGCTAAAACCGGAGAGAACGTCACTGAACTCTTTCACAGCCTAGGGAAAGCTTTTATTCAGTAATGCAGCAGCTTCGGAAATTTCAACTCAGACACCGTTCTAAATTCAGTCAACTGATTTTGCTCGATGATCAAGCCAGAATCACGACGAGTTGTAACTCTATTTTCGATACCCAGCCGCTACTCGATCAACCCGTGACCTGCTCCTTTCCGTTTTTAGAAAGCATTTTCAAGAATATCTGGAGCATCCGCCCATCTGATGCCAACGTTTTTTTTAGTAAAATAGAAACTCCAATCCCCGAATTACCCGGTATTTACGATTTTACATTTTCTAAAATCAATATAGAGGGAAAGGAATTATTGCTCTGGGCTATCTATGATTACACTGATCTCTACGAGGATTTCAAGCAATTTCAGCAGAGAAAAAATGAACTGGAGATTCATCGAGAAACCCTGGAAAGGAGATATCAGTCTCTTCGACAACAAGTAGATATTGAAGATCAGCAAAATATCATTATTGAAAATCTCGATCACTTGCAACTAACCTATTTCAATAAACTGAAATCCGCACTTATTACACCAGTAAATGTACTCGATGGGCTCACTTTCTTTCTTACTAACTCTGCTGACAAAACTAAAAAACCTTATCTCGACCGACTAAAATCCACTTTAAAACAATTAACCGGTGTTTTGGAAGAGCTCGAAGCCTTTGACATTCGCCCCTTGAATAGCGATAGCTTTCAGTCCTTTTACATTGACAACCTGAAGGACGACATCAAACATCATTTTGAAAAGAAGGCTACCCAGATAGAGATCAAAGCAGAAGAGATTCCGGATGCTATCCAGGGTAACTATCTATACCTTCTGCAAGTAGTATTAGGGATTTTGAATAATGCCCTTTCTCTGCATCCACAATCAAGATTCGAACTCTCTATCCATAAACTCGATACCTCAAATCTCGAACAAATCAAATTGCACTTTCATATCAAAGAATATCTGCACAATCAGACAATTTTTCATACCGAGGAAGATTATGCAAGTATGATTTATCGTCTTTCCATCATCAAACAAATCATCGATCTACAACATGGCAGCATTCAGGTGGAGAAAAACCCAAAAGAACTAAGCATTTCGATTCAGCTCTATATGAACTATGATTTGGTGAATACCGGCGACAAATAACAGAGCTTCTGCCGTTTACCGCTGTTTTTTATCATCATTATTTTGTATATTTATCTATTCCGACATATATGTAATGTTATCAAATTCAGGATATCCATGATTGCATTATACTTTGAACAATTGTCCACTTATTTAATTTAAGTTATTAAGTCAGGCGATATAGCACGAAATTTGCCATTTTATTGAACAGGGCTTGACGATTTTATAACTTTTACCATATTGAACATGCAAAAGTTTTTTATACTCATATTGTGCTCAACATTCTGCCTGGTTAGTGCTTATAGTCAAACCTTCCAGCCAAAACAGTTCTCTACTGAAAGTAAAGGTGTTATATATAATAAAGAACTTGCTTTTAATCTCAGATTACATACCAATGGCTGGGCTTTCGGTGCAAATATTGGAAAGATTGAATCTTATTATAAAACAAAGTTTTTCAATATAGAAATTGGAGAATTGAAGCATCCAAAAGAGTATCGACACAGTTTTGATTACCCTAATCAATTTAGTGGAAGAACATCAAAATCCTTCATTTTTGGCAAGCAAAATAACCTCTATGCTATTCGTGCTGGTATGGGTGTTAAACGTTATTATTCTGAAAAAGCCAAACGAAGAGGAGTCGCAGTAGGAGTCAGTTACGAAGCAGGTCCGACGCTGGGCTTACAAAAGCCATATTACCTCGACTTTTGGAGAGCCCAGGATGGTTCGGCCAGTAATATTGTCATCGTCAGTGAAAAATTTGACGGCACAAACGCTGATGATTTTTTAAATATCAACAGAATTTATGGCGCTTCGGGCTTCACCAGAGGTTTCCGGGAAATCAGACCGATCCCCGGCGTACATGGAAAACTAAGTGTGCATTTTGACTGGGGAGCTTTTGATGAGTTTGTAAAAGCTTTCGAAGCCGGTATCATGGTGGATGTTTTCTTTAAAACAGTACCAATCCTGGTTGAAGATGTGGAATTCGCAGAAAACAGACCTTATTTCGTCAATCTTTACTTAACTTTACAACTTGGAAAACGCTGGTAAGTTTCTCTGAAAACCTATCCTGGCAATCTTTGTTATTATTGAAGTGAATTACTCCTTCGAGAGTAGATTATTCAATATATCTCAAATTTTATTCAAATGTTTGAACTACCGATTGTTGAAAAGAAAGAACCGAGGCGTAGAAAACCTGACTGGCTTAGAGTAAAACTGCCTATCGGTGAAAAATATAAAAAAGTACGTTCCTTAGTCGATCAATATAAGCTGCATACGATCTGCCAAAGCGGTAACTGTCCGAATATGGGTGAATGTTGGGGAGCAGGAACGGCCACATTTATGATTCTGGGAAATACCTGTACGAGATCCTGCTCTTTTTGTGCCGTAAAAACCGGAAGACCACCCGAATACGATGAAGATGAACCCAGAAGAGTAGCGGAAGCAATCAAACTGATGCAGGTCAAACACGCAGTAATTACCTCTGTAAATCGTGATGAACTAAAAGATCGTGGAGCCGAAATATGGTATCAAACTATTCGAGCAGTAAAAGAGCTTTCCCCTGAAACAACGATTGAGACGCTTATACCCGATACGCGAGCTAACTGGGAAGCTCTGGAAAGAATGATCAGCGGAGGGCAAGAAGTTGTCTCTCATAATATGGAAACCGTAGAGCGCCTCTACCGAAAAGTACGTCCGCAAGCAAAATATGCTCGTAGTCTGGAGCAAATCCAGCGCATTAAAAACTTCGGAAAACGCACTAAAACCGGTATCATGGTCGGTTTGGGAGAAACGGATGAAGAAGTTTTCAAAACTATGGATGATCTCATCGTACACGGTTGTGATGTATTGACCATCGGACAATACCTGCAACCTACCAAGATGCATTTGGAAGTGGCCAGTTATGTACATCCCGACAAATTTGCCGAGTACAAGGAAGTCGGTTTAAATAAAGGATTTGACTTTGTGGAGAGTGGCCCGCTGGTACGTTCTTCTTATCATGCGGAGCGGCATTTATAAAGGCGAGGAGATGTTTTTAAGAAGGAAAAAGGCCGAAGTGATTTGCTTCGGCCTTTTTCCTTTTCTTACTACAGAACTTCTTAATGATGATTATTTATGGCTTGTTTCATTTTTCTAAAGATCGCTGTGTTTTCGTATATACCACTAAACCTTCTTGCTCCGGGGCCATAGGCAAAGACCGGGATCAAATCGGCAGTATGATAATCGGTGGTAAAAGCAGTGGCCAGACTATCCATTCGAGAACCGGATATTATGGAGTAACCTCCCGTTTCGTGATCGGCAGTAACAATGACTAAGGTTTCTTTATCTCTTTCTGCAAAATCCAGTACGGCCCCGATCGTCCGATCAAAATCTATCATTTCAGTAACAATATAATCGGAATCATTGGCATGCCCTCCCCAATCGATTTGCGAGCCTTCAATCATCAAAAAGAAGCCATTTTGGCTATGCTTTCTTAGAAAAGCCATCCCCATTTTAGTAGCTGCATAAAGATAATCCCGTCCCTGAGAAACCATCAGCGGATCATTATCCGCAGTGAAATAGGCAAAATTCTTTTTATGAGAGAGCTCGGATTTAATCAGATCATTTTGAAAATAGTCAGAAACAATATAACCATTATCCTCTAGCTCTTTATAAAGGTTCCGATCATCCGTCTCCCTGCGATCAAAGTACTTTTTACCACCACCTACAAAAAAATCAATTTCTGTATCCATAAAATCAGCAGCGATTTCCTCGTACATTTTCCGGTCTTTTTGATGAGCAATAAATGATGCAGGTGTAGCATGTACAATGGTAGAAGTCGAGATGAGACCCGTTGCCATTTTTTTGGATTCCGCAATTTCCAGAATTGATTGCACGGGCATAGTATCACTATTGACCCCGATTGCTCCGTTGTAAGTTTTTACACCACAAGCAAAAGCCGTAGCTCCTGCCGCAGAATCCGTTATCAGATTATCACTTGAATAGGGTTTATGAAGACCTATAATCGGAAACCTTTCCAGGTTCAGCTTATTTCCATTCATATACATTCCGGCCGATATCTGCGTAATCCCCATGCCATCACCGATCATCAGGATGATATTTTTAGGAATCGGTGCGAAGCCTTCTTCACTATAGCTGACCAAAGTACCTTTCACTTCATTTCTATCATGAGCAGTATCGGATACTTCCGAATTATTACATGCAATCATCAAGAAACAAATCAGCAGATACATTAAATTCTTCATAATCATTTTTTTATTTATCATTCGCTACTTTCCCTTGCAATCTACTCCTCTAACTACAGCTATTTGTCTATTCTCTTAGCCCACTAAAACAAACCGTTTTCCGGGCTTGGGTTTTACTAAACCTTTAAACTCCAAATCCAGTAACAAAGATGCCATTTCTCCGGCATTTATTTTGGTCTTCAGACAGAGATTATCCAAACTCATTTCGTCTTCCATCCTGATAAAGTCGACAATTCGCTTTTCTTTATCCGTAAGCTCTGCGAATAGAGATTGCTGTTGAGCTAATTGTTTTCCATTCTTGTCCCAGCGCAAAATATAGGCGATATCCCTTACACTTTCAAAAAGAGCTGCTTTATGTGTTTTGATCAGATGATTACAGCCCTCACTCCGTTCATCATTTAATCTGCCCGGCACAGCAAAAACATCTTTACTATAATCATTCGCCATTCTGGCACTAATCATAGAGCCTCCTTTATTGGCTGTTTCAACCACAACCAAGGCATCGCACATCCCTGCAATTATCCGGTTACGCATAGGAAAAAATTCTTTTTCTGGTCTCGTCTCATGAGTAAATTCAGTCAACAGGCCACCCTGCTCAAGCATTCTGTTACTAATCCTTTTATGCCTGGAAGGATAGATCATAGAAATCCCATGAGCCATTACACCAATAGTCGGTGTACCAATATCAACGCATTTTTTGTGTGCTGTAATATCTATCCCATATGCAAGGCCACTAACAACCAGCGCATTGTATTCCTCCAGACCAGCTATAATTTCTTCGCAAATTGCTTTTCCTCTTGTGGTTGGCTGACGTGTTCCTACAATTGCAATAATTCGATCATGATTTAGCACTTCTTGCCCTTTATAATAAAGCATGATCGGACAATCATGATAATTTTTTAAACGACGAGGATAGTTTTCATCAAGGTAAAATAAAGCCTGTACATTTTCATCTTGCAGGAACCTGAATTCTTTCTCGGCTTTTTCAAAACCGGATTTTTGCAAAATACGCTCAGCTATTGCCGAACCAATACCCGGAATTTTGATCAAAGATTTTTTATCGGCTTCAAAAACTGCCCTGGCACTACCACAATAACCGATAAGATTTTTGGCTAGCACAGGACCTACTTTGGGAATTTTTGTAATCGCAATTTTGTAAATCAAATCTTCATACATCCTCTAAACAGCTCAGTTTTTGAACGTTTTTAATTTTTAAAAACTGATAATCAGTTAGTTTTAAATTATTTTTTTCATTTATAAAAAGATTGACCTGATCCAAGGGATTCAATTGCTTCTCAAATGAGTCATTCCTAAAAGCCTGGTATCAATGGATAATAAAGCCGATTCAAGCATTCTTGGTAATAAATTTTGTATCTATTCATTTGGGGAAGCAATATAAATTTAGTCGATATTTTCTTAAACTATTGAAAGAGTACATTAATTTTAATGAAAATTTAGCATTAATCTCTTAAATGGATAAGGAACAATTTTCGGAAAGTCAGAAGTTCTCATTTTTCAGATATACATATAAAATACCCGAAAAATGCCCCCTGGTGCTTTAGCAATCCTTATTAAAAGCATATGCGTTTATTTAGTTTATTGAAAATACTTGCAATTCTAATAATAAATCTTAGGAACTATGAGCAAACAGAAAAAAAGCATGCTCCCCAACCTCGAAGTCATTATTATTCTGATTTTCTTTTTAAGCTTCATAGCTTGGGCAGCTTCAAAATGTAGTGCAACCAAACAAGATTATGCCGATAGTAATGAAACGGAAGGGCTGGAAGAAGACAATACGGATTCCATATATTTTTCCATGCCCAAGCCACTACCTCAAAAAGAAGAAAAAACAACGGAAGCCGAAGGCACAACCATTAGTGCCAGTGATGGAAACCAAAAGGTAGTCACTAAAATCCTCCCTCGTCTTTATATTACTATCGATGGTTTGAATATGCGTACAGGCCCTCATTTGGACAGTACAGTAATTGAAAAACTGAGCCTTTTTGAAGAAGTCGGTTTTACTGGGGAGTATACCGATTCTACGCAAAGACTCAGTCTGGGCAAGGTCATGGCCAATGAACCTTGGATCAAGATCAAAAGCAAACGCGGTAAAGTAGGCTGGGTTTATGGCGCTGGTGTTGATTATAAGAAGAAGAAACGAGAAGGTGTACAATGAGTCAAGCACAATAAACAAACACCAGCTTGTAATACAAACCTACTATTGATAATTACTGGAAATCAAGCTGATGCAATTCGTATTTTTCGATTAAGTCGATCAAATTGTCTTCCAAATCTCCAAATTCGGAAAAGCCCGCTTTTTCCAACTCCTTCGCCCAGCCTTTGTAGTCAGTGGATGAGAGCTGCCGCAGTTTGCTATAGCTACCCGATGTGACGAATAAGCTATGATCTCGAAAGCTTGTCCATGCATTTTCATAGTGCCGATAACAATTTCCGGCATAGGTTCCTCTTGCTCCATTCCAATCATTAGTACAGTTAATCGCAAAATGGTTATTGCCTGATAAGGAGATATCTCTTTTACCCGCATAACTATGGAATAAAGCATTAGCAACAATAATCGAAGAGGGTACTCCGTATTTTTTTCGCTCGCTAATGGCTACATGCGCAAACCGTTTGATATAAGAGTGTACAATGCTTTCATCTATTTTAGGCAATTCTGATTTATGCCTTGAGTTATTGCCACTACCAATAAAAGGAATTTTGCTAAATATGCCAGCTTCACTCTTCGCAATTTCAGGATTTTTGCGATTAGCCGTGATTAAGTCCTTTGCTTTATTTTTATGGTGTTGAGCTTTTTCAGGATGTTCCGTGCTATTTTCCATAGCAGGATCATTTATATTAAACTGGAAGCTCAAATCCTTACTTCCCAGGACATATAAAACAATTGCAACCAGAGATAATTGAAACCAGTACTTCTTTGCATAAGCGCGCAAATTGAAATCTATTTTTTCTTGCATGATGAGTTTTTTAATATTAATAAAAGCGCTCATCTCATTCCTGCTCGATCATTCGATGTTTCAAAATTAAAACAAATTGTTTTTAAAATCAAACAAGAAAGAATATTTTTTAAAACAAAATGTATTGTTTTAAAGTAAAAATTTTCCTTCCCTCATAAAATGCAGATTACAAAGGCTTTACAAATAATTATTTATGCAATGTTTATTCAAGAAGATTTCTATACTGCTGAGCAGCTGAAGCATTGCCCAGATTCTGGTAGCATTGGACAATAGCTTTTATAGTATTTTGATCATTGGGATTCACTTGATATGCAAAATTAAGATAATGGAGTGCAGTTTTACTATCTGACCTGCCATTCAGATTGATATTATAACCAACAACATATAAAAACGAAGCCAGCTTATTGGGCTCTCTGTTTTGATCAATCAGATATTGAATATATTCATCTGTAAAGTCTGTACGCGTTCGATATCGAAGTACTTCCGTAAATCCGGCCAATAATTTATCAAGATCATAATCCAGTTTATAATGCTCCGCAAGTACGCCAGAATACATGGTAAGAGCCGAACCATAAGCAGGATAAAGTTCAAGCGCCCGATCTATATAATAACTAACATCATCCAGCATTTGCTTTTTCCGATTGGCATCTGTCTCTATTTTATAATCTTCAAAAATGGCTACTCCCATAAAACAATTGGCCCGGGCACTATTGGGCGAAAATCTGACAGCTGCACTATTTAAAGTCAGCGCGTTCCGCCAATCGGGTACCCGTATGAGGGTTTTGGCCACATAAGCAAAGCACAAAATTGATAAAAGACCTACACTTATAATATTGACTTCATTCGGTTTTTCATTGAGTCTGGCCGGTAACCATCTTGTAATAAAATAAGCCAGGATGATACACAATCCAACCGATGGCATGTAGATAAAACGTTCGTTCATAGTAGTCCCTACATTGACAAATATATTGGAGACAATCGATAAACTAGCAAAATAAAAAAGGATAGCATAGCTGGGAATGCTTTTTTTCCGAATACCCAATAATGCATAAATCAGTAAGCTCAGGTTAACCAATACAGACAATAACGCGCGCCAGTCCTGAAAATCAATGATGGGAATCTGGAAAGGATAGTAATCGTGAGTCAGTGGATGTGGATACAATAATAATTTGATGTATAAGCCCAGTGTATACATAATTGTTGCCGCTCTTTTCCCCGGATCAAGTCCGTAGAAAGGATTATTCATAATATCCGTACTCTCTTTCCCTGTGTAAAGAATATAACCCAGCGCATTATAGCGAATCAGGAAGTATAGAAGTACCGTAAGCAATAAAGCACCGGTAATCTTGGCAATCTGCCCCCAGCTGGCTTTGGTAAAATAATAAAGGCTCAATGGAATGATAAACAACCAGGTCAAAGCATTTTCTTTAGCGAGTATCCCCAGAAGCAGCGAAATACAGGCTCCTAACAACATCGGTATGCTATTGTTTTTAAGATGCTTTAATATGAAATATAATGCTCCAAAAGCAAATAATAAAGCCAGTATTTCATCGCGCCCTTTAATATTAGCTACCACTTCGGTATGTACAGGATGTAAAACAAAAAGTAAACTCGCTACAAAAGGAAGGCTTAAATACCAGCGACTGGTTTCCAATGGGGGGAAAAGCTGTAACAGTACCCGAAACAGGAGCAGTGCACTCAGAGCATAGAGCAATATGTTGAAAAAATGCCCCGCCACAGGATTCAGCCCAAAGATTTGATATTCTATTGCAAACGTTATAATGGACAAGGGGCGATATCTGCCTCCGGCGAGTATGGTTTTCTGTTCTCCGAAATATCCTTCAAAGCTGTCTGTAATCAAAATATCCCAAATCCCCGAAAAGCCTTTTTTCGTAAAATCATTATCTGTGATCACAATTTTATCATCCAGTACATATTCAAAACCCAGACTCATGCCATAAAGGGCAAAAGGCAGTACAAACAAGATCAGAATAGGTATCAAATTATTAGTCCAAAACCCGGAGGAAGTGAAATCAGCTACTTTTTCGGTGGTTTCCCGACTCTTTACGGTTTGTTTTCTCTTCCCTGAATGTTGGTTTTTCTTTGCCATGTTAGGATGAATAAATTATCGTTTTCACAATATGAGTAAAACTTAAATATTTTACAAAGAATCGGCTTTTAAGTTTCCCGATCTATCCTTCAAAGTTTCGGGTATTTCTCTAACTTTGGCAAAAAATACCTCTAAATCAAAATGCATAGACCAAATCGATATAGCTTGCTCATTGCTTTTTTCTTATGCACTACTTTTGCCCTAAATGCCCAGATCAATTTGGGGGTAGGCTATTCTTTGGGCTATACTAATCCGGTAGAAGATCAAATGATTTTCGAGAAATTCAATGAAGATCGTCCCTGGCTGGAAGATGGTCTCGAACCTATGAATGCATTACAGGGCTTTCACATGGGGCTAAGGTATAAATTCGATTTTGTGGCGCTTGAATTAACCTGGAGAAACAGATTCAGAATTAAAAGAGCCAATGGGATTGATCCCTCCACTAATGCCGATTTTCAAAGAAGAATGGTGCATCGCTATTACAGCTATTCCATAGGAATCGAAAATTTCATCAATAATTTTAGCTACGGAGCCAGTATCGATCTGGAAGATTTTGCTATTCGGACAGAAGTCACCGGTATCGATAAGGATTTTACAATAGTGCGCCATTATGGATTAGGAAGCCATTTCTTTGTTTCCTATAATTTGAACGCAGGCGAAGCCCTGAGTTTTGCTATTCGACCCTATGTACATATTCCCTGGCAGACCTATAATATAGCCAAAGTCGCAGAGGAAGTAAACGGAGATGTCAGTAATAGCGAATTGAATGCTAATTACATGAACATAGGCATCATGTTTATTTTTTATAATGGCCGCAAATAAAAGAGAGGTCGTCCTTTATAGGAGCTACCTCTCCACTTAATAGTGCATGAAACTTGTTTTTTAAAATAAAATCTAAAATTGTACCAATTCATATTCGTAAGTATTTCATTTTCAATAAATAACACTCCAAAAAGCCATTTTCCAGCTAGCCTGCCCTGAAATATTCAAATAAAACAGCCTCCCAAAGGAGGCTGCCTGAACATGAAAAAAGGAACTTTACGAATTCGACTAAATAAATTAAGTGATAATCTATCCCACTTAATTTAAATTCCAACCCTCAAAACATATCATTTTTCGAAAGTTGGAATTTTTTCAATTTATTCTCTGATTAATATCATTTTCTGACTGACCCGATGTGTTTTAGTTTTTATAGTATAAAAATATACTCCGGGGCCATTGAGCATCCCTTTATTAATTAATAATTCATTATAGCCTTCGCTTGCCAGAAAGTCTGTATTATAAATAATCTTGGCCGAGACATCTTGTATCGAGAAATTTAAAGCTGTTTCTTCCGGCAGATTAAAACTGATCAAGGTTTCCTCTGCAAACGGATTTGGTTGATTAGGATATAATTTGAAACGATTACGACTTTCTGTCGCCTCTGTAAACTTCAGTTGAAGGCCAAGGATTTCGAAGTTCCGGGTATAGGCTTCTGCCCGGGTATAGGAAGAAGAGATCGCTACTGCATCACTCCAATGTATAGCTTCTTTAGCTTCAAATACCAGACTGAAGAGGACCGTTTCGGCATCAAATTCTTCCAATATTGCCTCCTGATTCCAGCTACTGGTCAAACGGCCTTCATTAAGTTTGGACAGACCAAAATTATTAAGTGTCAGACCGGGTAATGCACCGGGAACAATATTAACAAACCGAAGCAATTCCCGGTTAAAGTCAAAGGTAAACTGATAGCCGTAAATATCCTTTATATCCCCGGCTCTAAAGTCCAGTTGGTACATTCTCCCAGGATTCAATAATTCGTCCTGTACCGTAAATACCAGGGGATTCTGCATATTTCTCGGATCGCCCTGCCCGGCAAAATTTCCAGTAGCAGCATTGCCATTGACATCTCCTATTTTTACCGCTATAAAATCTTTTGCCATATCCTCATTCAAACTGTTGATTTCCAATACTTCCGGGAAAACAGTAGCAAAAGGGTCCGAAGGATCAGGAAACTGGAAACCAGCCTCAATAAACCTCCAGGAATTATTCATAGTGAAATCATCATCAATTTGTAGAATGAGCCGGCGCAATAATACCAGGTCAAAGGTAGAAATCGATCCACTGGCATTGATATCCGCAGCAATCATTTTATAAGGAGAATCCAATTGTCCGGTTCCGAGGATATGCTTGTTCATCAAAACCAGATCAAAGGTGGAAACACCGTTGAGAGGGTCTTCATTTTTCTCAGGTCGTACTGTATAATTATAACCTGTGACCAGGTCCGGAAAACCATAAGCACCATTTGCTCCGGTTATTTCGAAAGCCGGAATACCCGGTATGCTATTTTCCAGATGAACGAGTACCGAAGCCACTTCTGCTCCGTTTTCTTTTTTAATCTGGCCTGAAATCTGAGCAGAAGGCTGATTAGTACAACCCAGGCTATTATCCTGTATCAATACATAAGTAGAACAATAATCCCAGTTTCCGAAAATATCTTTAACCCAAAGATCAATCGTTTGCGTTCCAACATCATTGCAATTAAAAGTCAAAGACGGCCCTGCACTGGTTGGAGGCACGTTTTGTCCGGGACCTAGTGATGGTGCATTAATTCTGAATTCCTCCAACTCACAATTATCAAAACTTCCCAAATCAAAATCCGTAGCTGATATTTCTATTTCATTAACTACCGGCATCAAATCAATAGCCAAACCATTGATACAGTATGCCGTCGGTCGCTTGCAATCTTCAATCGTAAACAGATATTCGCAAGAACTTATGTTTCCACATCCGTCTTCTGCCCACCATCGTATACGGTGTGTACCGAGTGGAAAGCTGCTACTGGCATCTGCACCAGTCCCCGAAATATTAAACTGACCATCATTTCCCAAATCGATTTTGTAATTATAAACCAAATCCTCGCTATTCGTACAATCATCCGATGCTTCTGCGATAAGTGTCACCGGTACATCGCCACAATCCGCTTCATAACCACAAAAAAATCGATCTTCACAATCAGAGGTAATTGTCGGAGGCTGATTGTTCAATACTTTTATAATTTGATTGTATTGCCATTCTCCTGCTCCGGAACTTGCATCATATTGACACCAGTCCTGAACAGTCCATACTCGAATAATTTTACGGCAGGCCGGTTCTGTTATGGGCAGTTCAATATCCTCGTAAGTAAGGGCAACGAGATCGCAAACATCTTCAAAAATTTGTGGCATACCAGTAATTGCAGGTTCGGTACCAGCTGCACAATCTGTTGTAATATAATCACAAGGCCAAATTACCCCATCATTCGGGTCGGCATTATCACAATCTGTATCCGCAATATAAAAAGGAGTGCTATTGGATAAAGTGATTTGTTGTAGACAAGAAGCAGTGCGTCCGCCCGGATCAGTGGCGGTCCAGATTCTATTGACATTTCCGTCGCCACAATTATTTATATTTACATCATCGAAAAAACTCAATGTATAGCTACAATTATCACTGGCGATGGCTTCTCCGGTCAAAACCGGATCCGTATAATCATCCTGACAATCCAGCGTCAGGTTTGGTGGACACTGAATGGCAGGATTTAATTTGTCTTCTACAATCACCTCTACCATACAAGAATTAGTGTTTCCAGAGGCATCCGTAATTCTCAATTCAACCATGACAATATCCGTCACATCACAACAATAAAAAGGAACATAATCACTAAAGGTCGTACCATCAAAGCCCGGGCATTGAGCGGCATCCATTCGACGGACTTCGTAAAGGAGATTGCTACAATTATCGTAGCTTCCATCATCGAAAGTCAGCGCAGGTACCAGCGTAGGTTCATCTATGGTAAGTCCGATAGTATGGGCAGATTCGCAAATGGCTACCGGAGGAACTGCATCTGTTACTGTTATATTGAAGGAGCAGGTCGAAGTATTTTCACAATCATCACTAACCTCATAAACAATAGTATGTATCCCGATCGGTAAATTGGAAATCACACCATTCTGAACTTGCCCGGCAGTACTATTTACAGTTGTATTAAACGTATTAGAGCAGGCATCGAAAACAGTTGGCTCAGGCAAGATAAGAGAAGCCAAGCAAGAGTTCTGACCAGTTGAAATTTCAAGGGGAGCCGGACAGCTTAATTCAGGCCCCTGCTCATCAATAATTTTTATGATTTGAATATGAGTAAGGACAGCCGAATTACACCAATCATAGGCTGTCCAGGTTCTGACAATTTTATCTGTCCCTTCACAAACCGGGAGTAATTGATCTTCATAAATCGCACTGAAATTACACGTGTTTTCAACAGATTGGCCATCAATTGTTGGCCATCCCGTATTATCCGGATTCGTATCCGGGTTATCCGAGCAAATCAGGGCAGGAGCATCAATACCATCTAAATCAGCGGGAAAAGTCAAGAGATTGAAATCAGGTCGAGTAATGGTAATCGTTTGCTGACAGTTATTGCTATTTCCGGAAGCATCTGTAACGGTCCAGGTCCGGGTGATAATTCCATCTTCGCATCCGCCACCGCTAAACTCATCCTCAAAAGTCGGGAAAAGTCCATTGTCACAATTATCAAAAGAAGCGGGAAAACCAATGGAAAGAGGGTCTGTATTTTCAAGGCAGGTAATCGTTTTATCCTCACAGGTAATTTCCGGCGCTAAATAATCCTTAGCCACAATTCTCCCCCAGCAGCTATTATTTACTATTGGTTCCGTCACCATTACGTAGAGTATATCGTCGAGTTGAGCACTGGTCAGCAAAGGACTAGTCGGTACGGGCTGAGTCATTGCTTCGTCGAAAAATATATCGACGATATAGTTATCGTAGCAGGCATAAGGTCCTCCTTCCAAAATATCATCGGCACCAATCAAAGCTTCGCAATTATTATCAAGTGCGACCTCGACCTGGCTATTGCAAAATAAGGCACTAATCGGATTTGGAAATTCATTGATAGTAATACTAAAAGAACATACACTTTGGTTAGTCCCATCTTCTGCCAGATAGCTGATAACTGTTTCCCCAATGGGAAAAACATCACCAGAATTCAAGCCTGAATTGTCCGTCCGGATCAGTGTCGCGCCACATATATCCTCGGCTACCGGATTGTCAAAATTGACAATAGCAGAGCATTCTCCGGCATCAAGCGTCAGGATAATGTCCTGAGGACAGTTGCTAATCACCGGAGGCATTCCATCAATCACCGTAACGGTAGCCGTACAAAAATTTGCTGCACCCAAAGCATCAGTAACCGTGAGTGTTACAATATTTTGACCAATATCGGCACAAGTAAACGTATTGATATTAACTTGCCTGTCTGCGATGCTACAATATCCCGCCATACTGTTTTCATCGATATCCAAAGGCTCAATCATTGCTGAACCATTCTCATCGAGTACGACCATGACATCCTGGCAATTAGCGGTTGGCGTGGGTTGTTGATTGATATTGTTCAATACAATCCCTGTACCGCCGGTAATATCAATTAGCCCTGCTCCGGGAATCTGGTATATAATCCCATTATTAATGAAAGCACAATTGCTGACACAAGAAACGGCATTGGCCGAAAACTGGTTGAATGTAGCACAGGAATTATTGGTAATGTTCCCCTGGTTATTGAGCAGGTTTGCACCAAAATTATTTGTAAATTGATCATTACTAATGAGGGTTCCAGTATTCTCAAAAAGTCCGGCATTATTGATTTCAGCATTGTTATCGATCTGTCCGGCATTATTGATCGTACCATTAGAGTTATTTTGCAAGAGCGATTCATTAATGATCAGGGCACCCGAAGTATTATTGATCTCTCCGCTATTATTAACACTGTTATTATTGTTAAAAAGCCCGGAAGGCAAATTATTAAAAACACCATTTACGCCCTGGTTCAAAGGACCATTGTTATTGAAAGTCCCACTATTGTCAATGACATTACTGTTAGCAATGCTTCCAGCATTATTAAAGATTCCAGCATTGTTGATCGAGGCAAAATTATTGATTCCAGCTCCCGAATTATTATCCAGAACTGCATTGGTTGTATTTTCTAAAATCCCAAGCCCGTTACTCTGAATCGTACCGTCATTACTGAATTGCGAATTATTGGTAATGATGCCATTATTGTTGACGAACTGTCCCTGATTATTTTTGAAATTTCCATTATTGATAATTATGCCGTTGCCAAAATTTACAATGGTAGCAGCATTTTCTACTTCCACATTTTGAATAGTAATCGTAGCAAAGTTTTGCAGTGTAAAATCTATGGTGAGATTAGTAGTAATAACTGGATTATTAGGGCTTGTAAGAACAGTCGCCGTCTGCCCGGCCGAAGGTACTCCCCCAGTCCAATTCGCTGTATTGTTCCAATCTGTATCAGCTATACCGATCCAGTTAGTTTGCCCATTAAGAGAGATAGCCATCATCATCACGATGAATAGCGTGTTCATAAATTTCATGTTCTTTGTTTTATCTAAAAGGGGGGTATCTGTGTATTACCGACTTTTGAAGGCCAATAGATTGGAATCGGTTTAAAATCAGAAACAACAGAGGAAACAGGTCGGAATAGTGAATTTTGATTAAAACTGTAAAATTCGTTCCGTTCCTCGATTTGTAAATTGAAAGATCAGGTTTTTTTCGTTTCTAATTGCTAAAAGTCCTCAAAGATTCTCCGAAAAGAATACATTACAAAGATAAAGTTTATAGAAAGGGTTTATATACCCACAAAAGGGTATTTTTAATATAATTAAAATGAAAATATTTAATTTGTGGACGTCGCCGGAGAAAGGAAAACACATGAGATCAGAACAAAATAAAAGTTGCCAAATGAACCTTGAGAAATGGAAAGATTATCTGGCAACTTTTAATAACGAACTTACTGACTCATAAATTGAAGATAGCTTGACTATCTTCTCTAAGACCAAAAGTATCATTAATTTGCATTACACATTTATATTTGGGGATTAAAGCCCTATTCTTGGGGATAAAAACTATACGCCCGAAAAAAGTCAACTGTAAAAACGGGCAAAAAAAAATACTGCGCATACGAACTCATATACGCAGTACTGCTATTCATTTATGTTTTATGTAGCTACTTTTCTATTTCACGGATAAAGGAATAATACCAGATTTGCCCTGCTCGGTTTCGATACGCAGCTGATATAATCCCTGTACATTAGGCACTCTTAAGGTGCGAATGGTGTTCCCACTCAGGAAGTTAACATTTTCCGTACTTATCAGTTTTCCAACATTATCAAATAACTGAATCGTCAGCTTCTGCTGTTGATTAACATTAAATGAAAGATTGGTTAAGCCTCCAGCCGGGGCGGGATTCGGGTATACTTTTACTTCAAGTTCACCATCCAATTCGAAAGTAGAATTAATCTGATCAACCGTAAAGGTATATTCTGCCGTACATCCGATGGCATCTGTAATTACAACGGAATATGTTCCTGTTATCAAATTACTGATATCTTCTGTAATCATGCCATTACTCCAGTCAAAGGAATATGGAGCCATCCCTCCGGAAACGGTTAAATCAATCGCCCCGTTACTACTTCCATTATCATCGGTAATTATTTCGGTTGCGGCTACCGGCTCAAGGACGGTTAGCGTCAGGTTAATGGTACTATCACAGCCCGTTGCCGAAGTAAGCACATCTGTATAAATTCCGCTCTCCGAATAAGTACTTGTCCCGATAGTGATCGAAGAGCCTGCACAGATTGATTCTACCTGGTTAATTACGGCAACATTATGTACCGTCAGGTCCAGCGTATAGGATACTTCACAACCTTCATTGGTCATAAATGAGCCATCATAAACCCCCGTCTCCGTATATCCCACTCCTCCATAGGTAAAGGTCTCTCCATCGCAAATTTCGGCCATTGGATTTAGCTGTGTGGGTTGAACCGTCAAATTAAGGTAAACCGTACTATCACCACAACCACTGGTAGAAGTTAGTACAACTATATGATCACCACTTGTCGTAAAAGTCGTCGTACCAACCGTATAGGATTCTCCTTCACAAATCGTTTCTGTCAATTCTTCGGAAGTGGCATTTACTGTAAGACCGAGCATAATCGTGCTGTCGCAACCATTGACTGCCTGCAACACTACATCATAATTTCCACTTTCTGTAAAGGTTTCATTCCCTACGCTATAGGACTCTCCTTCGCAGATCTGAATATTTTGCTCAATGGCAAATGATTCATTTACGTTCAGATTCAAAGTCACTTCACTATTACATCCCGCACTACTTTCCAGGGTGAAATTATAGGTCCCGGCTTCGGTAAAGGAATTTTGACCAACAGTAAAGGTTTCTCCATCACAAATCGTCTGATTCATGATTGTCTCCGGTTCTACTACCGTAAGGTTAAGCGTAATGATACTATCACAACCATTAACGGTAGAGAAAGACTCCACAAAAGTACCACTCGCGATATAGTTTTGTGTACCTAATATGTAGAAATCCCCTTCGCAAATTTCAGCATTTACGATCTCATCATATACTTCATTAACGGTCAAGTCCAGCGTAACGGTACTATCGCAACCAAAGCTCGTCACGTAGGTCTGCGTATAAATTCCGGCTGCATCAACCGTTCCGCTATTCCAGGGATAGTTTTCACCCTGGCAGATGCTTGCCTCAATTATTTTCTCTGTAAATTCATTAACCACATTCAAATTCACTATAACCGTACTATCACAACCCATGGCAGAAGTAAAATTATTCGTATAAGCACCTGTGGAACTATACGTATTTCCATTATAGACATAAGCATCACCATTACAGATTTCTACATCCAAAGCAGTAGCTGCGGGTTGCACGACTAACTCTAAAGTGGATACACTTTTACAAGTACCAAAATCAAAAGTATCAACATAAATTCCGGATTGATGATAAACATTAGGTCCAACTACCACACTATCTCCTTCGCAGATAATTTCATTTGAAGAGAAGATATAGGTACAACTGAAAATCGCTACGGCATCATCTGCATTACTCGCTGTATACATATGTTTTCCATCCGGAGAAACGGCAACAAATTGCGCTCCGTCCAATCCATTTACTCCTATATCCGTATCAAATACCGCGCTTTCAAAGATTAATTCTCCGGAAGCAGCATCTCGCCTGAGCGAAACCAGTGCATCATCATTGAGACTGGTTACATAAACATGATCTCCATTGGCACTGATTGTCAATCGGGATGGACCATCCAGCCCTTCGGCACCATTGACACCATTTTTAGCCTGACCAGTAAAAGTAAGATTTCCATCTGTAATATTTCTTTCGAAAATCGCTACGGCATCATCATTTTGTCCTGTAGCATAGACATGAATATTATCAGGGCTAACCATAATAGAGTTTACTCGCTGGATACCGTCTACCCCATCTACACCATCTTTTAAAACTCCTTTATAAGTAAGTGTACCATCGGTTTCATTTCTATCAAACATGGCTATGGCATTATCGTAATATCCAGCCACATATACGTTCTTTCCATCTGGGCTTACGGTTACTCCACTTGCCCGATTGAGTCCGTCTGCACCAAGTACGCCATCTTTGAATACCTCTTCGAAAGTGAGTTTTCCATTAGAAGTATTTCTGGAAAATACAGCTACGGAATGCTCCCAAAAAGCGGTAGCATATACCGTGTTACCATCCGGGCTAATTGTAATAAAGTTGGCACCATTCAAGCCATCTACTCCAGCGATCTGATCTTTATACCGCTCAATATAAGTAAGTTCACCTGTAGTCGTATTCCTTTCAAAAAGAACAATTGACTTATCCCAAAAGCCGGTTGAGTATACGTAATTTCCGTCCGGGCTCACGGCTATACAATTAATTCCGTTTAATCCATCCGTAGCACTCCCATCTTCTATTTCCTGTATATAGGTTAATTCACCTGTTGAAGGATTTCTTTCAAAAACTACAATAGCATCATCATTATTTCCGGCGACATAAACAAAATTACCATCCGGGCTTAAAGCTAAAGCATTACTCCCATCAAGCCCCGAAACCCCAAGTCCTGCTCCGGATTCTGCAGCTTGAAAAGCCAGAGCCCCATTATCCGGATTAATATTGAAAACGGCTAAAGTAGCCGAAGCAAAGCCAGTAACGTAAAGGTTAAGTCCATCATTACTCACATCGATATAAGTCGGGTAGCTGATCCCTTCAACACCATTTACTCCATCCTGTACCATGGTCAGAAAAGAAACAGTTCCTGTATTTTCATCCCGGCTAAAAACGCCTACTGCATCTTCATTAGATGCACTTACATAAATATAAGCTCCGTCTGCACTCGCCCGAATAATCGTTGGTCCGGAAGCGCCGTCCACACCATTTACATTATCTTCGTAGGTATCAATATAAGTAAGTTCACCGCTTGAAGTATTCCGTTCAAAAGCTACAAAGGCATCTGAATCCTGGCCAGTCACGTATACATGTTTTCCATCCGGTGTAATATATGGTGCATAAGTAGATTCCATTCCGGTTATTCCGCCAACAAGATTTTTGTGATGTTCTTCGAAAGTAAGTTCACCTGTTGCCAGGTTTCTGGAAAATACATTAATCGCATGATCTCCAAAACTGGTCACGTAAAGGTTTTTACCATCAGGGCTGGACATCAAAGCAAGCGGATAATTCATTTCTGATACATCGCCACTCTCATCCTGAATCAATTGTACAAAGGTCAATTCACCATTGAGTACATTTCTTCTAAAAACAGCAACGGCATTTTCATCCGGTCCGGCTACATAAACATGATTACCATCAGCCGGTATATCAATATAATAAGCTCCTGCAATACCTTCTACTCCATCTACATTATTCCAGTAAGTAGTCAAATAAGTTAGTGTTCCATCCAGCGTATTTCTGGAAAAAACAGCAAGGGCATTATCAATAGAGCCCGCCACATACAGGTGATTGCCATCCGGGCTCAGGGCAAGGTGAAAAGCACCTTCTATCCCCGAAATACCATCAACTTCATTTTTCTTTGTTTCTACGAAAGTTAATGCGCCCGGGCTTCCAGCCACATCTCGACTGTAAACGGTAACTGCATTGTCATTATAACTTGAAACATAGGTGAAATTACCATCCGGGCTTACTGCTACCGAAGAAGCATTTTCCAAAAGAGGTTTATTCATACCATCGAATACCATCCCCTCATAAAGAAGCTGAGCAAAAGAAAAATTGGTACAGAGTAATAGGGTCAACAGTGAAGTGACATAGTTTTTTCGTAAATAAGATCTCATGTACGTCGGATTTTAAGTTTTCTCAAAGCGAGTTAAAATAGGAGTTAAAAAATAGGTTTTGACATATCATTGATTTTCAACATATTAGAAAACCTTATGCTATTTTTTGGATAAATCAAAACTCATACCAAGAAGAGCAAAATGTTGGCAAGACAGCATAGAGTACACGTATAGGATGAAGAAAGTGTCCGAAGAGTAATCAAGAAATGTTAAATAGACATAAGTTATCCCGGATTTTGGTTGATATCCACCGTGAAAACGAATATTGTATTACTATTTATTGCTTCGTAAAGTGAGTATCAGGTTTTAGGTATTTATTTATCCGGCATACCTAAAACCCAATTCAAAAGCCTGCTTCCGATTTCATGGAAATAAAAGCTTTTGGTATTCTATAAAGCTCTTTAATGCTATTACAATTCGGGATGGCTCCTGTTTGTTAGTATATAAAAGCCGGACATTCTACTTTTTTAGGTCGATCATTTTCATCTCTAAAGTCGACTAATTGAATGACAGAAAACTCAGGTCCTCCAGCTCCGAATGAGACTCTTGAAAGTGAAGAAATATTGATATCAAAAGTAAAAGTCATATAGGTCTTTTTGTAATCAAATCTAATCGCCGCTACAATAGCATCTCTTCCGAAATAATTCTTTTCAGCAAACCATCGAAACCAGCCTCCAAAATAGATAGAAGTAGGATTATCCTGCCTTTGATCTTTTGCCGTTTTATATTTCCAGAAAGTACCAATTGTAATTTCTTTATGCGGCCCCTGATCTTTAAAGATAAAACTGGGTTTTAGAACTGACTTTTTGCTTATTTTTAAATCACCAGTCCCGTGTACCGTCCATTTCCTAAAAAGAAATAAACCTTCCGTATTGGATTGATCATCGAAAAAAGAAACATAAGGACGATTGAGGTGAAAAACGGATACTCCCAGGTGGAAAGCATAATCTTTATTAAAAGAATGAAACCAGCCTATTCCTGCAGAAACATCCCAATAGGTAATCCTGTCATTTGCTCCGGCCTGAATGGAAGGCTCCAAATCAAAGGCAACGATCTTTGAATAATCTACGCTATTGGTAACCAGGGCATTGCTAAGTCCAAAAGAAACATAATTCTCTCCTTTATCCAGTGATTTCATGTAGGAAATTCCAACGCTTGCAACAGTAGTTTTAAAATCCAGATCACCGGCTTTATCCGATAATACCATTAGTCCTCCTCCAATCACATCACCGTTAGGTAAAAAGCCTAATTTCATATCCGCAGTTCCTGCAACGGTCTTATAGGCTTTCGTTACAGTATTCCACTGACTCTTGGTATTAAGGGTGAATCTTACATCCGAATTGGTCAAACCAGTCATAGCCGGATTAAGAATAGTCGGAGAGGCATGAATTTGTGAAAAATGAATATCCTGTGCAAGTAAGCTGGAAGAATAGGCTATCAATAGAAATAGCTTAAGTAGAATTATTCTCATGGTTAACTATAGCGTATGGTTATGTTTTATTTTATCCCGGGGAGGAAAATACTTACGGGAAGCAATTACTGGATAGAAAATTCAATTACCATGCCAAGCGATTTCTCCCTGCACTCCGTTATATGTTAAAAAGAAAAAAGTCGGCTTATAAGCCGACTTTTCAACAATTGAATCCGAATTTAAAATATGCAGAAAATCTTTATTTCAATACTGTTATGTTGCCGGTTTTGGTAAATGGTTCATTATCCAGGCAACGGCCTTCCATATAGTAAATGTAAACACCAGGGTTTGTTCTTTTACCTTTGAACGTTCCGTCCCAGCGTTGATCAATGTCATAGGTTTCAAAAACCATTTCTCCCCAGCGGTTATAGATTCTAAGTAAAGAAACTTCTTCCACGCCTTCATATTTGATCTCAAACTCATCATTGTATCCATCACCATTCGGAGAGATAATGTTGGGTATTTCGAAATTGCTAAAACTACATGCATCGTTGACATTGACATCAACATTATCTGAATTGGTACAACCGTATTCATCTTCTACCACTACCAGGAAGCTCATGTTAACAGATGGTTCAGCAGTATACTCTGTACAATCTTCACAGACTATCTCACCGTTTTGATACCAGGTGATCAGAGCATCGGGATCGGTTGAAATAGCAGTCAAAACAATACCGTCATTAAGTATCACATTATTATCCGTGCTTACCGTCAGAGAAGGTGGATTATGAACCGTAACCGTTACACTCGCTTCAACCATCGTCCCCATACAGCTTTCAGTACTAACGGTATAAGTCGTTGTCACCCGCGGATCAGCGATTGGGTTCGGGCAATCGGTACAGCTTAAGCCATCGGCTGGAGACCAGCTCAGCTGATCGCTTCCCTCTACAGACAATTGTACTTCTTCGCCAAAACACATTTCCATATCATTGACAAGTAATTGTGCAACAGGTTCTACTATCAGCTCTGTAACGATAATACTATCACAACCATTTTGAGAAGTCAATTCTTCTACAAACTCTCCGGCTTCAGATCGGTATTCACCCGCGATCAATATACTATCCCCTTCGCAAATCACTTCATCAAAGAAGGTTTCATAGCGATCAATTACAGTGACCAGATAGGTAACAAAACTGTCACAGCCAACACTTGTCGACAAAGAATCCACATATACTCCTGTCTCTGTTTGTTCGACTCCATTTACCGTAATCGATTCCCCTTCGCACATGGTAACCGGGAAGCTAATATTTTTATTCACATTGACTTCCAGTTCAACAACGACGGTACTATCACAGCCATTAATTGTCTGATAATTACTAATGTAGGTTCCCGGAGTTGTTTGCTCTGCTCCGGCGGCATAATAGCTTTCACCTTCACAAATACCTATCTGTAGCGTATCCTGATAGATTGGATTAACGGTCAGATTGGTGACAACCATACTGTCACAACCGGTACTTGCAATTAGCGTATCGTAATACGTGCCGGAAGCAAGTTGAAGCTGTCCGCCTGCGTAATAAGTTTCTCCTTCGCAAATGCTGACATCATAAGTTTCTTCATAATTTTCAAGAATGAACAGATGTGTAATCAATACATTATTACAACCAACATTATTGACAATTGTATCGTAGTAAGTACCTTCGGCCGTTTGATCGGCTCCACCGGCATAATAGCTGTTTCCTTCACAGATATTCGCATGAACTGTACTGTAGTAAATTGGAATAACAGTTAAATCAACAGTCAAAATACTATCGCAACCATTGCCTGTCGTCAGGGTATCTGTATAGACTCCGGACTCTGTGTAAATGCTGTTTCCTTGCTGATATTCATCTCCGATACAAATCTGTGCTTCCGTAAACAGGTCATAAACAGGGTGAACAGTAAGATCGAGAACTATCGTACTATCACAACCTGCAGCAGTAGATAATGCTTCTGTATAAACTCCCGTTTCCGTATATGTATTGGTTCCAACCGCAAAGCTTTCTCCATCACATATTTCCTGAAAAATAGTATCCAGATAAACCGGATTAACAGTCAGAGAAAGATTTACTGTACTATCACAGCCATTAACAGTCGACAATACAACGGTATGCTCACCTCCATCACTAAAGCTAAATCCACCTACATCAAATTGCTCTCCTTCACAGATTACTCCGGCAATATCAATATTGAATGTATCATTAACCGTTAATATAAGGTTCACTATACTGTCACAACCATTGCTACCGATCAAAGTATCTGCAAACACTCCATTCGTAGTATAAACATTTGTTCCAACATGGATACTTTCACCTTGACAGATAATTTCATTCAGGTTAGTCATTACTCCATTACTTACTGCAATTACTGTAGTATGAAGACTATCACAGCCGGTAGCTGCCGTATAGGTATCCGTATATATATCATCCATCAAATAAATGGTGCCATTATAAAAGTCACCGTAACACAAATTAATAAATGAAGTATCGTATTGAATCGGCAAGATATCAAGAGTGGTAGTAATGATACTATCACAACCATTGACTGTAAGATAGTTATCCACTAAAATAGTATCTGCCAGGTAGAGAACACCATCATATAAGTCTCCTTCGCAAATACTTGCTTCAATCAATTCACTATATTCCGGATTGACAAATATATTGGTGGTTGCTACACTATCACAATCATTAATACCCGTCAAGGTTTCTACCAATACAGTATCAGAAAAATAAGCCGTCCCGTTATGGAAATCACCTGCACAAAGTGTAATATCATTTTCACTACTGGTTGGTTGATTAACAATCAGAATAAGGTTAACCGTACTATCACAACCACTGTTGCTCGGTAATATATCTGTATAATTCCCGCTGGTTGTGTATACATTTGTACCCACAATCACACTCTCTCCTTCGCATATAGTTTCATTCAGATTGGTGATCAAATCCTGCTCTACATTGATATTTCTAACTACGATACTATCACAGCCGCTAATCGCCGGAAAAGTATCGATAAGAATAGTATCCGAGAAGTACGGCGTCATGTCGTAAACGCCTCCAAAACAAAGCTCAATCATTTGAGTATCGCGCAAGGTTGGAATTACATTGATGTTAGTCGTGATAATACTGTCACAACCCTGAACAGTTGTAAAACTGTCTACCAGAACTGCGTCATCAAAATAAGAGATACCATCGTATTCCTCTCCTTCGCAAATATTTACCGGTATAGTCTCTGCAAAATCCGGATGCACAATAACAAATGTCGTTGCAATGCTGTCACAGCCATTAATACCCGTTAGTGTTTCCACCAAAGTTTCGTCACCGGTATAAACGGTTCCTTCATACATTTCACCAGTACAGAGTTCAACCGTTGTTTCGCTACTGGTTGGTTGATTTACCTGAAGAGCTAAATTGATGATACTATCACAGCCGGTACTACTTACCAGCACATCTGTATAGTTTCCGGTAGTCGTGTAAACATTCGATCCGATAGCAACACTTTCACCCTGGCAAATGACGGCCGTAAAGTCTATATCATAAACCGGATTTACAGTCAAAGTCAAATTAATCGTACTATCACAACCATTGACCGTGGTTAGGACATCCGTATAAATGCCACTTGAATTATAAATGCTACTTCCAACTGTATACGTCTCTCCTTCACAAATCTCTGCCACGATATCTTCTGTATAAACCGGATTAACGGTCAAAGTCAAATTAATCGTACTATCACAACCATTGACCGTGGTTAGGACATCCGTATAAATGCCACTTGAATTATAAATACTACTTCCAACTGTATACGTCTCTCCTTCACAAATCTCCGCCACGATATCTTCTGTATAAACCGGATTTACGGTCAAAGCCAAATTAACGGTACTATCACAACCAGAAGCTGTTGTCAGGATATCTGTATAGTTTCCACTTGTTGTATAGGTACTGGTACCTACCACTACACTTTCACCTTCACAGATAATCTCTACGATATCTGTAATAAGTTCATCTTCAACAAAAACTTGTGTGGTTACGATACTATCACAACCCGATACAGCAGTATAAGAGTTTGTCCAAACGGCATCCGCAGTATAGATCGTTCCATTATAGGATGCCCCATAACATAGTTCGATATCAATGGTATCCGTGATAAGTGGCGTCACTGTAATTTCAGTAGTAATAATACTATCGCAACCGTAAACAGAAGTAAAATTATCAACAAGTGTTGCATCCGTATTATAAATCACGCCATTATAAATGCCTCCTTCACAGAGGTTCACTGCAACGGTTTCAGCATGGTGCGGATGAACAATTATATTCGTCATTGCAATACTATCGCAATTATTAATACCCGTTAGTACTTCAGTCAGTGTAGCATCAGCAGTATAAGCAATTCCATCGTATTCTTCTCCAGAACAAAGATCAACATTCGTTATACTCGAAGTTGGTTGATTAACAGTAAGCTGCAAATTAACGGTACTGTCGCAGCCTTCGTAGCTGGTCAATACATCGGTATAAGAACCACTCGTTGTATAAACATTTGTACCAATTGTAATGCTTTCTCCCTGGCAGATTTCTTCTAACAGATCAGTAGTATGCACATCATTTACCGTAAGGTTAACAATGATAATACTATCACAGCCGATTGATGTACTCAATGTTTGTGTATACGTACCGGCGGTATTATAGGTCTCCGCACCAACAACCAGTTCTTCTCCCTGGCAAATGGATTCATTGAAATTAATGGTAAAGGCCTGGTTTACGGTCAGGTCAAGATTTACAATACTATCACAACCATTACTTGCGGTAAGTGTACTGCTGTAAGTACCTGTTGTATTATAAACATCCGAACCAATTGTAATGCTTTCCCCCTGACAGATAGTTTCCACCAGATCAATTTCGTACGTATCGTTGACAAGCAGGTTCAGGGTAATTGTACTATCACAACCGTTCGCAGCTACTAATACATTCGTGTAATTACCTGGCGTGGTATAAACATTTGTACCAATTGTAACACTTCCTCCGGTACAAATCGTTGAATCGATATTTAAGAGCATTTCATCGAATACGGTAATATTAGTAGTCACTGTACTATCACAACCTCCAGATGAAGTATAGGTATTTACCAGAACTGTACTTGTTGTATAAGGTGTTCCATCATAACTTTCACCATAACATAATGCTACATCAATATTTTCAGTAATTGCCGAGGTTACCATAATCTGCGTAGTAATCGTGCTATCGCAACCGAACTCACTTGTAAGATTATCGACAAGTGTTGCATCAGCAGTATAAACAACACCATTATACATTGCACCTTCACATAGATTGACTTCAACAAGTTCATCATAAGGATTATGAACTGTAATGTTAGCCGTCACAATACTATCACAGCCATTGGCAGCAGTATAAGTATCTTGTACGGTTGCATCCGTAGTATAAGGTATTCCGTTATATAGTTCCCCTTCGCAAAGGTTTACATCCAAAATATTAGTAAGAGGTGCTAATACCGTCAGATCAAGATTGATGGTACTATCACAGCCTTCTACCGTTGTCAACACCTCTGTATATAATCCCGTGGCATTATAAACATTTGCACCGACTGTATAACTTTCTCCTTCGCAAATCACTTCCGCAAGATTCTGATCGTATACTGGATTAACGGTCAAGGTTAAAATAATGGTGCTATCGCAACCATCTACGGTCGTCAGCACATCCGTGTAAGTACCTGCGGTACTATAACTGCTGCTACCCACCGTAAAGGTTTCTCCTTCACAGATTGTAGCTTCAAATGGAATCGTATAAGATGGGTTTACAGTCAGGACTAAATTAACAATACTATCGCAACCATTGATTGTTGCCAGAGTATCCGTATAATTGCCTGAAATAGTATACGTACTTGTACCAACCGTATAATTCTCACCCTGACAGATTGATTCTGTTAAATCAATTGTATAGGTTTGATTAACAAGCAGTGTAAGGTTTACGGTACTATCGCAACCCGTTGAGCTTGTCAAAATATCAGTATAAGTACCAGCAGTCGTATACGTATTTGTACCAACCGTAATGCTTTCTCCTTCACAAATTGTATGGGCAATATCTTCCACTATTTCTTCCTGAACAAAAATATTGGTCGTTACCGTACTATCACAACCACCAGTTGCTGTATAAGTATTTACGAAAGTAGCATCAGCCGTATAATTGGTCCCTTCATATGCTTCTCCATAACATAAGTTCACATTAAGTACTTCATTGATGCCAGAGGTCACCAAGATTTCAGTAGTAATAATGCTATCACAACCGTAAGCAGTTGTCAGGTTTTCAACTAAAGTAGTATCAGTAATATAAACCTCACCATTATACATTGCCCCTTCACATAAATTGATTTCTACCAATTCATTATAATGCAAATGAACATTGACATTTGTTGTCACAATGCTATCACAACTATTAGCAGCTATATAAGTATTGGTAAAACTGGTGTCGACACTATAGACAATTCCATTATAAGTATCTCCTTCGCATAAATCTATATTCAAGTCATTGGTTATTGGTTGTAAAACTGTCAAATCCAAATTCACAATACTGTCACAACCATTTATTGTTGTTAACACATCCGTATAGCTACCCGTCGTAGTATAGGCACTTGTTCCGACCACTATACTATCTCCCTCACAAATCACTTCTACAATATCCTGATCATATACTGGATTTACCGTTAAAGTTAAATTGATGGTACTATCACAACCGGCTACCGTCGGCAAGACATCTGTATACATACCACTCGTCGTATAAGTGCTTGTGCCAACCGTATAAGTTTCTCCTTCGCAAATCGTCGCACTTAGTGGTAATGTGTAGGTCGGATTTACCGCTAAAGTTAAATTGATTACACTATCACAGCCATGCTCCGTCGACAACACATCTGTATAAACGCCTGCTGTGTTATAGGTACTCGTACCCACCGTATAACTCTCGCCCTGGCAAATCGCTACTTCCCGATCTTCACTATAAACCGGATTTACCGTTAAATCCAAATTCAAGATACTATCACAACCATTTACTGTCGACAAGACATCCGTATAGGTGCCCGTTGTAGTATAGACACTTGTTCCCACCACTACACTATCTCCCTCACAAATCACTTCCTCGATATCCTGATCGTATACCGGGTTTACCGTCAAGGTTAAATTGATCGTACTATCACAACCGGCTACTGTTGTCAACACATCTGTATATATACCACTTGTCGTATAGGTACTTGTACCGACCGTATAAGTCTCCCCTTCGCAAATCGTCGCACTTAATGGTAATGTGTAGGTCGGGTTTACGGTTAAAGTTAAATTGATTACACTATCACAGCCATGCTCCGTCGACAACACATCTGTATAAACGCCTGCTGTGTTATAAGTACTCGTTCCGACCGTATAGCTCTCGCCCTGACAGATTGCTACTTCCCGATCTTCACTGTATACTGGGTTTACGGTCAAATTCAAATTCACTGTACTATCACAACCTAAGGTAGTAGTTAAGACATCTGTATAAGTACCCGTCGTTCTATATACACTGGTGCCTACTATAATGCTATCTCCTTCGCAAATTACTTCTGTGATATTTTGAACAACAGGATCTATTACGAAAATATTTGTAGTGACGATGCTATCACAACCTCCTGTCGCAGTATATGTATCTGTAAGTACAGTATTGGAGGTGTAGACGACACCATCATAAATATCTCCATTACAAACATTGACATTGAGTATTTCATTAACTTCTGCAGTTACCGCGATAATAGTTGTAACGATGCTATCACAACCGAATTCGCTATTCAGGTTTTCTACCAATACTGTATCGGCAGTATAAATTATACCCTGGTATACGCCACCTTCACAAAGGTCCACCATCACTGTTTCATCATAATGTGAATGAACAATAATGTTTGTAGTAACTATACTGTCACAACCAGCAATGGAGGTATAAGTATCGTTGAAACTGGTACTAGCCGTATAAGTTATTCCATTATGATCCTCTCCTTCGCAAAGATCAACATCCAATGTTATATTAATTGGCTCAATAACTGTCAAATCCAAATTCACAATACTATCACAGCCATTTACAGTTGTCAACACATCTGTATACATGCCCGTCGTAGCATAAGTACTTGTTCCAACTACTATACTATCTCCTTCACAAATCACTTCCACTATATCCTGATCATATACTGGATTTACTGTTAAAGTTAAATTGATGGTACTATCACAACCGGCTGCCGTCGGCAACACATCTGTATAGGTACCACTCGTCGTATAGGTGCTTGTACCAACCGTATAAGTTTCTCCTTCGCAAATCGTCGCACTTAGCGGTACCGTATAAGTCGGGTTTACGATTAAAGTCAAATTGATTACACTATCACAGCCATGCTCCGTAGACAATACATCTGTATAAATGCCTGCTGTGCTATAGGTACTCGTTCCGACCGTATAGCTCTCGCCCTGACATATCGCCACTTCCCGATTTTCACTGTACACCGGATTTACTGTTAAATCCAAATTCACAATGCTATCACAACCGTTTACTGTTGTCAACACATCTGTATACATGCCCGTCGTAGTATAAGTACTCGTTCCAACCACTATACTATCTCCTTCACAGATCACTTCCACAATGTCCTGATCATACACTGGATTTACTGTTAAAGTTAAATTGATCGTACTATCACAACCGGCTACCGTCGGCAACACATCCGTATAGATACCACTCGTCGTATAAGTGCTTGTGCCGACTGTATAAGTCTCCCCTTCACAAATCGTTGCACTTAGCGGTAACGTGTAAGTCGGATTTACCGTTAAGGTCAAATTGATCACACTATCACAGCCATGCTCCGTAGACAATACATCTGTATACATACCACTTGTCGTATAGGTGCTCGTACCAACCGTATAGCTTTCTCCCTGACAAATCGCTACTTCCCGATCTTCACTGTACACCGGATTTACTGTTAAATCCAAATTCACAATACTATCACAGCCGTTTATCGTTGTCAACACATCCGTATAGCTACCCGTCATAGTATAGACACTTGTTCCAACCATTATACTATCTCCCTCACAAATCACTTCCACAATGTCCTGATCATACACTGGATTTACCGTCAAGGTCAAATTAATCGTACTATCACAACCGGCTACTGTCGGCAAGACATCTGTATAGATACCACTTGTCGTATAGGTGCTTGTACCAACCGTATAAGTCTCCCCTTCGCAAATCGTCGCACTTAGTGGGAACGTGTAGGTCGGATTTACGGTCAAAGTCAAATTGATCACACTATCACAACCATGCTCCGTCGGCAATACATCTGTATAAATGCCTGCTGTGGTATAGGTACTCGTTCCGACCGTATAACTCTCACCCTGACATATCGCTATTTCCCGATCTTCACTGTATACCGGATTTACTGTCAAATCCAAATTCACGATACTATCACAACCATTTATCGTTGTTAATACATCCGTATAGCTCCCCGTCGTTGTATAGACACTTGTCCCAACCACTATACTATCTCCCTCACAAATCACTTCCACAATGTCCTGATCATATACTGGATTTACCGTTAAAGTTAAATTGATCGTACTATCACAACCGGCTACCGTCGGCAACACATCTGTATAGGTACCACTCGTCGTATAAGTGCTTGTACCAACCGTATAAGTCTCGCCCTCACAAATCGTCGCACTTAGCGGTAAAGTGTAAGTCGGGTTTACGGTTAAGGTCAAATTGATTACACTATCACAGCCATGCTCCGTCGACAATACATCTGTATAAATGCCTGCTGTGCTATAGGTACTCGTACCCACCGTATAGCTCTCACCCTGACATATCTCCACTTCACGGTTTTCACTGTACACCGGATTTACCGTTAAATCCAAATTCACGATACTATCACAACCAGCTATCGTTGTCAACACATCTGTATAGCTTCCCGTCGTCGTATAGACACTTGTTCCAACCACTATACTTTCTCCTTCACAAATCACTTCCACTATATCCTGATCATATACCGGATTTACCGTTAAGGTCAAATTGATGGTACTATCACAACCGGCTACCGTCGACAACACATCTGTATAGGTACCACTCGTCGTATAAGTACTTGTACCAACCGTATAACTTTCCCCTTCACAGATAGTCGCATTTATCGGTACCGTGTAGGTAGGGTTTACCGTCAAAGTCAAATTGATCACACTATCACAATCATGCTCCGTCGACAATACATCTGTATACATACCACTTGTCGTATAGGTGCTCGTACCAACCGTATAGCTTTCTCCCTGACAAATCGCTACTTCCCGATCTTCACTATAAACCGGATTGACTGTTAAATCCAAATTCACAATACTATCACAACCATTTATCGTTGTCAACACATCTGTATACATGCCCGTCGTAGTATAAGTACTCGTTCCAACCACTATACTATCTCCTTCACAGATCACTTCCTCAATGTCCTGATCATACACTGGATTTACCGTTAAAGTTAAATTGATCGTACTATCACAACCGGCTACTGTCGGCAACACATCTGTATACATACCACTCGTCGTATAAGTGCTTGTACCAACCGTATAACTTTCCCCTTCACAGATAGTCGCATTTATCGGTACCGTGTAGGTAGGGTTTACCGTCAAAATCAAATTGATCACACTATCACAACCATGCTCCGTCGGTAATACATCCGTATATATACCTGTTGTATTATAAGTACTCGTTCCGACCGTATAGCTCTCGCCCTGGCATATCTCCACTTCCCGATCTTCACTATAAACCGGATTGACTGTTAAATCCAAATTCACAATACTATCACAGCCGTTTATTGTTGTCAACACATCCGTATAGATACCCGTCGTAGTATAGACACTTGTTCCAACTACTATACTATCTCCCTCACAGATCACTTCCACTATATCCTGATCATATACTGGATTTACTGTTAAAGTTAAATTGATCGTACTATCACAACCGGCTACCGTTGGCAACACATCTGTATAGGTACCACTCGTCGTATAAGTACTTGTGCCGACTGTATAAGTTTCTCCTTCGCAGATTGATTCAGACAAGTCAATCGTATATACCTGATGTACTGTCAAATCAAGGTTTACAATACTATCACAACCAAACTCATTTTGCAGCGTAACCGTATAATTTCCAGTAGTATTAAAGATTTGACTACCAACCGTAAATGATTCCCCCTGACATAGTTCTTCAACCAAGTCAGTATCGGGAGATACCGGGAGTACAGTCAAATTAATATCGTTCGAAGTTACACTACATGCAGGGTTATCAAAATTGTCCGGAGAGTTTGAGACAATAACATGATAAAAACCTTGAGAACTTGCATCAACTGTAAAGGTATATGTAGAATTATTTGAATTAGGGATATCGGCCCAGGCAGTTCCATCAGAGCTATATTGCCAAAGGAAATTGGGCGTTTGATAACCCGTAGTCATAGAAACTGTTAGCGTAATATCTCCACCATCACATAGTGTAGAATCGGGGGAAGCACTTACTTCTATCCCTGGGCCACAGCCTGTCACAGAAACAATTTGAGTCACTGTATCTGTGTTACCACAAACATCGGTGGCAATCCAGGTACGGTGTATATTATACAAATCAACACATTCGCCGGCAAAACTTTCTTCATTATAAGCAATACCTACAGTAGAGCCGCAATTATCGGTTGCAGTAACTATAGGTGGTACAGGAATATCATTACAATCAACCGTAATGTCGATTGGCTGGTTATCAAAAACAGGAACTATGGTATCCTGTACCATAATAATCTGAACTCCCTGACTTTGATTTCCGCAATTATCTGTCGCAATCCAGGTACGGGTTAATGTATATTCACCTGTACAAGCACCATCAGTTTGAACTTCACTAAAAGTAATATCTACATCCGAATCGCAGTTGTCAAAAGCAGTAATTGACCATAAAGAAGTATCCGGTATCGCACCACAATTCACTATAGTATCATTCGGAATACCCACTAAAGATGGTAAATCATTATCCTGTACAGTAATTACCTGATTTTCCGTAGTAATATTTCCACAGGCATCTGTACCCGTCCAGGTACGCGTAATAATATATTCTTCATCACAGGTACCATTTGTGATTGCTTCATTGAAAACAATATTGACTAAATTAGAACAATTATCATTTGCAATAATTGATATCGTATCCGGAATTTCACCACAATTCACTATAGTATCGCCAGGAACATTAACCAGACTTGGAGGACTTAGATCCGGTAAAACATTGAAGGTTTGTGTGATTTCATCCGTATTTCCACAAGCATCCGTTGTCGTCCAACGATAAGTAATTTCATAGCCATTGCAATCATCTGCAACATAAGAGTCAACCGATGCAACAACATCCGCAGTACTACAATTATCCGTAGCTGTTAAAGTCTGTTGCTCCGGTAAAGTCTCACCACAACTAATATCCGCAAGCGGATCAGGCGTTTCATTAAAAGTTGGAGGTGTATCATCCGGAAGGACATTGAAACTACTTGTCACCTCTGAGGTGTTTCCACAGTCATCTACTGCTGACCATCGGTAAGTCACTATATAACCATTACAAATATCAACTGTGTAAGGATCAATTGAAGGTGTTACGATGACATCCCCTCCGCAATCGGAAGCAGTTAAAATTTCCTGAACAGGAAACGAATCATGACAATTAATATCTGCTAAATCTACCGGGTTCGAATCAAACACAGGCCCCGTTGTATCTTCGATTGTGATCGTCTGAATATGCGTTGTAATATTTCCACATTCATCAGTAGCAGTAAATGTACGGGTAATTCCTAGCTCTTCAAGACAAGCAGAATTATTAACATTCATACTAAAATCGTTCAATAATACCTGCCCTGATCCTGCTTTTAAAGCAGCCAAAGTCCAAGTACCATTCATAGGGCCGGTCAACTCATCGAAGCAAGTAACGAACTGAGTAATTCCAGTGTACCCGGTAACTGTAGTGGCATTAGGCTCAAAGTTTCCATCTCCGGTAGGAATACTGTTGCTATTATCCCATTGATCAAAGCCAGAACCACAATGATAGAAAGTCGGCCCATACGTTTCGAATCCGAAATCTCCATCTACACAATCTCCCGTATTGCAATGTTCACCGACTAAAGTAATCGCATCTCCACTTGGTGCAATTAGTACAAACTCGATTCTTCCTTTTCCTCTTTGGCTACGGAAGTTTATGGTAAAGTCATGAATGTCATTCGCTGTCAGGTCATCGTAGCCTGACAGATTTAAGTTAAAGTATTCAGGTGTGGTATTAATAAAATCATCCAGACTACCCGATTCATGATTAATTATATTTTCTCCAGATATGGATTGATCCGTATGTGTGACCGTAACTGTGCCTCCACAATCATCACTGGCGGTAATCGTTCCAGGATCGGGAATCATTCCACATTCAACAGTTATATCGGCAGGTGGATTATTAAATACCGGTGGTTCATCATCAAGTATGATAATATTTGCATCAAGATTCGATGTGTTACCACATTCATCCATCACAGTAAAGGTCACTGTTTGAGTCCCGGTATTCGTACTGCATCCTCCACTAAATCCGTCCGGATCGTAATTATTCGTAATGGTAATATTGCTACAGTCATCTGTTGCGGTAGCTCCATTTAACCAGGAAGTAATAGTATCCATTGGAGTATCACAGGTCAGGATAAGATCATCTACCGGATCAAGGACGGGAGCGATATCATCCAGCAAGGTAATTGTCCCATTCTCCTGGCTCACATTTCCACATTCATCTGTAGCGGTGAAGGTAACCGTTTGAGTCCCGGTACTCGTACTGCATCCTCCACTAAATCCGTCCGGATCGTAATTATTCGTAATGGTAATATTCCCGCAATTATCCGTTGCCGAAATATTATTTAACCATGTTGTAATGGTATCTGTAGAAGCCGTACAGCTTAAAGTTATATTCGCAATCGGATCAAAGACAGGAGCGGTATTATCTATTATGGTAATTACTGCGGTCGTTTGTGTATCATTTCCACAGGCATCACTAGCCGTAAAAGTCACTGTCTGGGTACCAGTAGTAGCACTGCATCCTCCGCTAAATCCATTTGGATCATAATCATTCGTAATATCTACCGAACTACAATTGTCCGTTGCCGTGACATTATTTAACCAGTCCGTAATTTGACTACTTCCCAAATCATCACAATTTATAGTCAGGTCATTTACCGAAGCAATAAGCGGTGCTATATTATCAATAACAAAAACCATTTGGTTTTCAATAGTCATATTATCACAACTATCTATGGCAATCCATTCACGAACAATAGTATACGTTCCTTCACAAATACTATCCTGTACCGTTTCCCGATAACTGATATCAAGAAGATTTGCACAATTATCCTGAAAATCCGGATCAACAACAGCAGGTATCGCATCTTCACAGCTTATTGTAACATCTGCAGGAGCTGCTGTAATGATCGCCGGACTAATCGTATCAATTACTGTAACAATTTGAATATACTGATTCCGATTTCCACAGGCATCAATTGCCGTCCATGTTCTTCTGACTTCATAACTATCTTCACAAATAATGGATTGCTTCAATTCGTCCAGCGTAACTTCAAAGTCACTACAGTCATCCGTAACGCTTGGAGCATCGGTGATAGGGAAATCGTCACATTCTACCGTTATATCAGCCGGTAAATCGCTAAATACCGGAGGCGTATTATCCTGAACGGCAATGGTCTGTTCTCTTGTCGCAATGTTCCCGCAATCATCTGTTGCAATCCAGGTACGGATGATTGTATACGATTCCTCACAGGGGGGAATCCCATTAGTATCGGAATAAGTAATCGTTACACTTGAACTACAAGCATCCGAAGCGGTCGGTTCTGTAATCGAGACGGTTTCAGAACAGTCGAAAGTGACATCATCCGGAAAAGTAGTAAAGACCGGTGCGGTAGTATCCCGTACAGTAATATTTTGACTAACCGTCGTTTCATTACCGCAGGCATCTCTAAAGGTCCAGGTTCTTTCAATTTCACTTCCTCCATCACAACCAGCGTCTTGAATATCCTCCAGGTAAATAGTGTCAACTGAAGTAAAACAAGCATCTGTAACCGCAGGGTATATAACATCAGGTACAGTATCTCCACAGAAAATAGTAATATCTGCCGGAACATTATTTACTTCAGGAGCTGTATCATCAATCACCGTGATTAACTGGAATGTATCGGCTGAATTACCGCAAACATCCGTTGCTGTCCAGGTTCTGACGATTTGATAATTGCAACCTGCTCCAGATACATCATTTACATCAAAAATAACATCTGCTTCCAAAGTACAGTTATCCGAGGCTGTGATAGCGTTTGAAGCAACAGGAATGTTATCACAATCAACTGTAATATCAGCGGGCACATTAGCAAAAACCGGCGGCTCAAAATCTCCTACGGAAAGCGTTTGGGTAGCTACAGAAGCATTTCCACAATTATCAACAGCCGTCCAGGTACGAATCAGCTGAAAATGATTTTCGCAATTACCATCAATTTGTGTTTCCGATAAAATCAATTCTACATCATCATCGCAATTATCCGTTGCATCCGGTATTAAGACATTGTCTAATAAAGTGATCACATTCACATCATCGATAAGGTTTCCGAAAGTAATATTCGAAGGTGCTCCCTGAATAGCTCTAAAGGCAATTACTGTATTAGATTGTCCGGCAGGAACGAAATAGCTCAGTGTATGAACAGTCCAGCCGGAGGTATTCGTAGCTGTAAAGCTTTCTATAAAACTGAGGTTATTGATATCGGGCCCGGCGTAAACGGCCATTATATCATCCGTTGTATTATTGCCTGACACGCGTTTATGATGGGCAAAACTAACTTGTAAAGTTGTAGTAGGAACTGTACAGAACTCCTGATAGAAATCTCCATTCAGATTTCCGTTTAGTTCAGCATGATAATTACCACTGTAGGAAACCACTCCGTTAATTTGTCCACTGCGTTGAATTTCAATTCTATTATCTGAAGCCGTAGTACTCCAGCCGGGAACATTATCTTCATGAATGGATTGCCAAGCTCCGCTAAACCCGGGCTCTTCAAAATCACCATTGAGAAATGATTGCAAACAATCCATACATTGCAAATCAATATCATCCGGGACATTAAAAATAACCGGAGGAGTATTATCGATTACATTTACAACCTGTGTCAAGGAAAGGCTATCTGTTCCACAGAAACCTCTGGCGACCCATTTTCTTTCCAGCACATATGAATTATCCGCACAACCGGCTGAACCTGCAGTAAGGGTTTCCGTAAAGTCTATTTCCACACAGCCTTCCGCAATAATGGGCGTCACCGGAACATCAATAGGATCAGAACAATCAATCGTAATCGTATCGGGAATACTTACAACCGTTAACTGCTGAACACCATTACAAATAAATATTTCTACACAAACCGTAGTTTGTTTACCAAATTCATTTTGAACTAAAAAGGTAATAACATCTGTTCCGATGGCAGTCGGTTCAGGCGTATAATCAAAACACAAATCAGAAGTCAGATCAATTGTTCCTAAATCAGTGTCATGATCAAAAGAGACGATACTATTATTATCCGTACAACTTTCTACTTTTAAGCAATGAGCGTAAACGGTTCCCACACAAATACTATCTGCAAAATAATAGCTGGTCGGTAAATCCTCAACCGGGTCATATACATCCAGATTATCTGAGAAGCCCGAAATAGCACTAAACGTTCCCGAAGTATTGGTTATTCCGGTTACTAAATTAGCGTGAAAATATCCATCCGCAGCTTCGATAGAATTGTACAAATCAATCAGACCATCTTCAATAGATACAAGCGAATAGCCGGATAGTCCCGATATAGCAACTGCCGAAGTATAATCTGTATAGGGAGCCCCGTTGATAGTAAGTGAAGGTAGGGCATTATCATCAACAATCAATTGAAGCAATTGTAAATCAGCACCATCGAAACGTATAAACTCTAATTGACGCTCTCCATTACAAGAGGTCAAGGGTGGTAGTAATGTCATTCCGACTTCAGGATTTACCGTTGACAATCCAGAGAATTGGTACAGATAAGCAGGACTTGAAGTTTGAATATAAGTTGCATCTCCCAATGATCCACCTAAATCATATTCGTAATAATCTCCGGCATTAAGTGTAGCTATCGAGGTAGCACCCCCATTAATATAAACATTGGTATTATCTTCCGTAGCAACTACTAAAGCATAGTTTTGATTGCTATTTCCGTCACCTCTGACTACCGCGTAATCCGTTCCAACATTACAAACCGGTACTAAATGATCGAGTCCTGAATCTCCCAGGATGCTATTACAAATATTAGTATGTTGCGAACCACTCATTACCGAAACCGGTTTATCGGCAACTACAGAAATCCCGGAAACCGTAACATTGGTGTTGTTATCTCTTATCAAATAGGTTTCACCACGATTTAAAGTAATAGCATGAGGGCTAGCAATCCCTCCAGCCATCGTTGTTGCAAAATCAAAAGTGAGCAGGGTATTATCTTCGGTAGCCATGACCGAAATGAAATGGTTCTCTCTTCTCGAAGTATTAGGGCTTCCACAGGTTTTGGTCTGACTCCCCGCTCTAAAGGAGTACCCCAGTGCTTCCTTCCCCTTAATGGATGCCAAAAATTGATTATTATAAGCATTCATCCGGTAGAGGATATCAATCTCCCGGTCGGATTCTACAATAAAGCCACGATCGTTTTCTACCGAATTATGATTCGGCGTTTGCAGTTCATCCGTTGACAAACTTATTGTAGCCGGATTTCCGGTGCCTAGATTAAAAGATTGATTAAAGGTAGTTCCGTCAGCTGTATAAATATTCACATTTGCTTCTGAAAAAGCAGTTGTGATAATAAGATTCGGGTCATTATTATATGTGCTTCCATTGAGTTGCCAAACCGGTGGAATGTAGTAATATAAAAGGGAATCACAGCTTGTAAGGTCAACCTCTGCACAATTACAATCCGGATCAATATCATCCGGTAAACCATCCTGATCATCATCAATTCCATTACCACAACATTCGCAAAGGACAGTAATCGTTTGCTGCCCGGTTACTATATTTCCACAATCATCCGTCGCCGTCCAGGTACGGGTGATTATATAATTTTGATCGGTACAACTCCCATCCGAGGTCTGCGTACTCGTCTCCGTAAAATCTAGTGAAAGGTCATCATCACAATCATCTGTTGCACAAACACCTGTAGCGATTTCAGAATAAACAACTACTTCAGCGAGACTAAGAGGATTCGTCTCATTCAGTTGTACTCTAACATAACGCCCGGTTTGATCAAGACTTATTCCGGTAGGAGTTCCAGCAGTAGTATTAAAATAAAAAGCTGTAACTCCAGACTGATTTAAAGTAGTATTTAAGTCCGTAGAGGTAAATGGATCATCCGAAACAAAGACATAATAATCAGACAAACGGTCAGAACAACAATCGGTACGTCCCCATATTTCAATAGAATCAATATCGGTAACTTCGTGCAGGTCAACTTCCCACCAGGCATTAGCCTCAGAGCTGGTATGAGTAACCGAACCATTGCCCCAATTTCCACTGGTATTTCCATCTACTGCACGCGTTGCCAAACCATTATGAGAAGTACTACTTTGAGAAACCGTTTTATTTAAAGCAACATTTTCTAAAATAGTTGTACAGTCAAATTCTAAATCATCCGGTATTTCTCCATTACAATTAACCGTTACATCTGCTGGAACATTAGTAATGACAGGCGGATTAGCATCTGAAAAGTCCAAAACCTGTGTTTCAACCGTTACATTTCCACAATCATCTGTTGCTGTCCAGGTCCAGGTAACGGATTTATCACAACCCGAGATATTAACTGTTTCATTAAAAACAATTTCTACATCATCATCACAATTATCCGTAACAGACGCAATAGGAGCCGTAGGTTGCTCATCACAATCCGTAACATCATCTTCAGTATCGGAAGCATCTACGCTAGCTTCTACAATAGCCTGAGGCTTCAATTCCATTACCATATAATGAATCGTCTCTGTACCATGAGCCCTTCCCAAATAATCCCAGTTATCAATCTGTATTTCAAAAGATGTAGTGTCAACGTTTCGAACTCTCAAAGTAGTTGGTGTGCTGTCATCAAAACCAACAGGTCCCGCAACGACTACGGGATTTTCATAAGTTTTAAGTAGATTTACTTTCGTCCAGTCGTCTTCATTATTATCATGATCTATCTGGATTCGTCCAACTTCTGCAAAATTTGAATTGAAAGTATCTTGTATCAAGCCCGGACTATCAAATACTACATAAGAAACCTCTTCATTTGAATGCCCGATTTCATTATCATCAGATTGCTCTTCCTGTGCCAATAGTTCCACATTAGTAGCAGTCAGATTTCGATATCTAATACTGATCGGATCGCCACCAGTACGAGAAGTACAGCTTCCAATAAAGATTGGTGTGCCACTATAGGTTTCCAGGAAAGTCACTTCGTACCAGTTTTCATCTACACTATTTCCAGTACTCAAAGCTTCCATCGTAACATTTGCTGATGAGCCTCCCTGATCCATCGCAATCCATGCAACGGACTCGGCAGAAATAGTTCCTCCGTTGCTTTCCTGATTTCTAAGTCGTACCTGAAAACCCGTTTCATCAAGGTTTCTAACTCTCGCTACCAAAGCATCACTATCATTATCCGTTATAATCTGAGTCAGTAAAGTAGGTATTGCATTAAATGGTTCATTAAAAGTTACAGTTGTCCATGAATTAGTAACATCGCTGGCAATATCTGCCTGTGCCCAGTTTCCATTTTCAAATACGAAATATCTCTGATCATCCGGATAATTACTAACTAGAGTAGTATCTCCTGAATCATTCGCTTCGTTTAAAGTAATTATCGGCCCTTCCGTATCATTAATCAAATCGCAGTAATCCAGGCTAATAAAATCCATATTATTCTCGAAGTCACACTCTCCGACCGGAGTAGTCGGGAAATCGTTTTCCAGGTCAAAGGGTATGGTTAAAGAACCATCATCATTTCCTACGATATATAAGTTTACCGGAAATGATAAGCTACTAATATCAACATATACGGTTTGTATGATCGAATCATTAACAGGAACATTTACTTCAACAGAATAAACGCCTACCAGTGTTGCTGCAACTTCGGGGTTACCATTATAAATAGCAAAACTGGTTCCTCCGGGAAATGCAACATCTCCATAATTTGCAAATCTCAAGGTTATCTCCAACGAATCCAGATTTCCACAATCATCCAACTCAGCATTTGACAGAATAGTTGTTTGAAGATTAGAAGCGGGAAATAGCGGCTCACCAAGATCATTCGTTGGGCCAACTTGTTTTAGAAAAGTATTAAGACGCCCGGAAACTCCAATAGTCGGATTTCCTACTTTGTGATGGGGTTGCTGTTCTATGGGAATGGAAAGGTTATCATTAATATTGGTTACAAAATATCCGTATTGATTCCAGACACTCCGGGTAGGTACCCAGGGATAAGTGTCCGATTTGAAAGCTCTCATTGTTCCTATACTACTATAGGTAGCATCTCCACAATTACAAATCACCTCGGTCTCTCCATCATAATCAATATCTATAACAACGGGATATTCCGTTCCTGTTACAGAACCACAGGAATAGGTTGCCAGATTGATTCCGGTCGGCCCGGATATAATTCGCAAATCATTTTCATCTCTATAGACCACCTCCGTAATACCATCACCATTAAAATCAAAAGCTGCTGCCCCCGTCATACCCGAATTATCGGTTGTAGTAATGCTCCATAACACTCCACCTGTTCCACTAATATCCTGAGTATGATCATCAATAACCTGAAAAACATAATTTCCACATACACCAATCTCCGGCAAATTATCTCCATCGAAATCGGCAATTACAGCATTGCTTACCGAACGATACCATGGGTTAACCACTTCAGTGATAGTATGAGTGGCACCGATCTGAAGATTAGACTGGAGATCCCAAATGTACAAATAAGAGCCCGTAGTCGTAGTCATTGTAATCGCCGCATCCAGGTCACCATCAAGATCGTAGTCGACAATAGAGGTCATCCCATCCGGAAGGTTATTTTCCACTTGTCTTTCAACGGTCATCGTCCCATTGGCAATATCTACTGCATAGACCTGATTACCAGCGACTAATTCAAGCCCTGCACAATCATCACAGAGATAATCCGGCAATACATCCACAGCGACCGGATAGGCATGAAAATGAAAATGATCAGAATAATCAGAAATAGAGCTACCAATAGAATTTGAACCTCCATCCGTTATCTTTTCACCGGTTAATGCATTATAAATCTCATTACCGACATATACCTCCGGTGTTCCGTCAAAGTTAAAATCTGCAAGAGCAACTGAGAAATCCTGGGTATAAAATTCATAAGTACTGCCAAGATTACAGTCAACTGCCTGATCGGATATCCATCTCCTTGTAAAAGTCCCTGTTCCAGAGCCTTCCGGATTGATTCCGGTCGGATCATATTCGTAACAAACTATATGTCTGGCATAAGCAGCAGTATCATTGGAAACTATATAATAGAATTCACCATTCCCATCCCGGTCCGCATCGGCGATGGCCATTCCTTTTGTATTTTGAGAAACCGGCAGGGTATTCGGACGATACTTGAGTTCACCAGTCCCTCCATCAATAATCAGAATATTATTTACAGCACCTTCATAAAGAGTCGAGCCAAACTGATCTCCCAAAGCAATGATTTCCGTTGCAGAAAGATCGCCATCCAGTTCTCCGGCCACGGTAGGTACCAAAGTATTGACATTAACTGCACTTGTCCATTCTTCTTCGACTGTAAAATTGGGTAAAGTGGGTGGTATATATTCGCAATCAGGCTGACATCCGGCAAGTACACCATCATCATCGCAAGGACAATCATCATCAAAAGCATCTATCAAGCCATCAAAGTCATCATCAATTTCATTATCACAGTCTTCCTGGCAGTTCAGGATTTGAACATTGACATTCAACATCCTTTCACTACAAGCTCCGTGTGAAGTTTCGTAAATTACAATAGAATAGTCACCTCCTGTACTTGGCTCAAAGCTGGAAGTATTGCTAACAACATTGCCCGTTCCATTAGGGCCATCATACCAGGTAAAAGAGAAATTTCCGGAAGTCGTAGTAGAGGCAAGGACCTCGGGCGTATCGGATGATCCCTGGCAAAAGGAAACCGGGTATGGATTTACAATAATGTCAAAAGCCTGAGTGATATCAACCGTTACTGTATCACAAACGATTATTGCATCATCATCACAGACTGTTTGAGATATTTCACCACAAACTTCATATTGTATTGTACTTACATTCGGATCAGTAATAGTAAATACAGGATTAGCGCAAGCGGTGGTACAACTAAGATTACTATCATAAGCTCCTGTTCCGGAAGTGATATCATTCCAGACTATGGTAGCTTCTTCAAAACCGATAACACTTAATGTTTCCGGGCAACCTTCATAAGCAGAAGCAGGAAAAGCTTCCACACCGGATGGAATCGAATTGATATAATATTCATTTGTATTATTACCGGGTTTACAAAAAGTAATGGTAAAAGGACCTGTCCCGGTCAGACATATTGACTCACCAACTGGAATTTCATCTCCACAATCCACTTGATAATACATCGAGCCGGAAGGAACTGCTCCAGACTCAATACCAAACTCCAGTCCCACCGCATCGGGATGCAATAATACTTCAAACTCTATACATCTCGAAGGAGGTGATGTATTGGGATTATCACAACAGTTGCCATCTCTTTGATCCGCAGGCGAAATATACGTTGCATCGGGAGCGGCAGATAGATCTGCAGGATGGAAAGGCGTATCACTATCACAAGCACCGGAGGGTTCATTACAAAGTCCTGCAAATATTTCCAATTGCCAGCTTTCGAGCGCTCCGCCATCCCAGGCAAAATTATCTACAACAGTAAGCGTCCAGGTTCCATTAGTATTTTCTCCGACAAAAGAAGCCAGATCCCCTTCGGGATGATAGGTAAGGCCATTAGTCGGCGGACAGGGAATAGAGCTATAAGCCGCACCGGAATCATCAAAATTGAGATCGATATCATTCTGACTACCACAAACCTGATTTATCAAAGAAACAGTTGTACCATTTGGGCTGGTCAGAAATACCTGCAAATCACTTACCCAGGAATGGGTAACGGAGAGATTTAAGACATTTACGTCTTCAATACACAGGTCATCTGTTACCGTAATCGTTGAAGTAATAGTAACGACCTGATCATTCGGAATCGTAATTGGGGTGTCTGTACTGGTGTAGATATTTTGCGCGGTTATAGAATTAGCCCCAAAAAGGCAAAAACACGCTAAAATATAAATCACCTGCTTTAGTCTACCGTTCTGCATAAGGTTCTCAAAAAAGAATGTCACATAATCTTTAAGCGGGAGAAATGGAAGCTATCTGAGGTTTTGATTCGGATTATTGTTGCCCTTCAGTCTATCTTCAGTTGGGAATGTGCAATCTTTATGCCTAAAAAACTTATATCTATAATAAATATATAAAGTAGACTTTACATTAACACTTATAACAAATAATTAATATGTTTTTAACCCAGAGAACAGGTGATATTTTACTGGAAACTATCAAAACGTAAGGTTAGGATGTCACTTTTTTGATTTTGGAAAAAATAGAAATACGTAAGCTATTTATCAAAAACTATTATTTTCTGAATATTAAATTGACCCCGACTAGAAATTTTCAATATATACACTCCTGGTTTTTTAATCGAAATCAAAGTGTTATCGAAAGCTTCAGAAACGTATAATGGTCTGGCAAGCACAAGTTTTCCAGTCCAATCAATAACCTCAATAGTATATTCTCCCTTCAAGCCATGGAAATCGAGATTAAAAATCCCGGAAGATGGATTAGGGCTAATCCTTATTTGTTCATCTCTGATAATCAAGTCTAATCCTGTAAGGTTACAACTATCTGCCATTATTTGAAAGGATTCGGATTGAACCGGATTTGCTACCAGACAGGTTTCAGAAGCATTGAGTACACAAATGATTTGATCTCCATCACTTAGATCACTACTCATAAATACATCCGTTATTTGTCCGGTAGTCACATTGTTAACAAGCCACTGAAACTGAGGATTGGTACCGCCATTTTCAATATCAGCTGTCAGTACAATTTGTTCACCGAGACATACAAGCGAGTCAGGTCCCTGAATTTCAACTATTGCTGTTAATAATGGAGCAACGGCTATTATCAGTGAATCGCTAGCTGTAGCGGGTTCTGCACAATTAATAGAAGAGATCATAACAACACTAACTTTGTCCTGATCACTGAGGTTATCTATTTGAATAGTTTCCAGGTTTTCATAAATCAACCCATCATTTAAGTACCAAAAAATTGTGGGATTACTTCCTTCATTTTCACTATCAAGAGAAAATTCAGCAGGGCTTCCTTCACAAATTTCAAGTTCAGAAGCTTCTATTAGAACACTGGGTACAAGCAATGGATCGATTTGAATTTGCGCCGTATCCGTACTGACCGTATCGGCCATTGTTCCGGCAATTAAGCAGTAATAATTTCCGGAATCATCTGCCAGGGTCTCCGTAATTTCCAAAGCAGGTTCATTCGCCCCAATAATCGCTATATTATCTTTATACCATTGATATGCAAGAGGGGTAGAACCCGTAACCGTAATATTAAACATTAAAGGCTCTCCTTCGCAAAGTGTTCCAGATTCCGGATGGCTCTCAACCGTCGGAGATATATAATCATCAAAATATTCGAAAGCCCCCAAATCTACTATATCGTTGAATATTCGAGTGTGATGATCCAGATCAGTATCAATTCCTGTTGTATCTATTGCTTCATTATTGCCAATATCAATCAAAGGCGAGTTTTCGCTTAATCTAAAATCATTGAGCATTGTATCAACAAAATCAGGATATACATTAAAAAGAATACCTTCACCACAGGATACATCCGACCCCATGCCGCTGTTTAAATCAAAACAATTTTCTTCATCGACAACAGAGTATTGTATAAAAGGCCTAGACAGGATATTGCGAAATACATTGCCAAAGTTTGCCTTGTTTTCCCAAAAAATACAATTAGTGATAAGCGGATTACTATGACCGCTCGAATCACTTGCATTGCTATATACTGCCCCACCTACATTCGCCGTATTCCCATAAAAAGTACAGTTGGTTATTTTCGGGCTGCTATCACCATCCTCAGACCCAAGACTATATATTGCTCCAGCAGAACTACCTGTATTCCTTTGAAAAAGGCAATTAGTAATCCGTGCATTGGCAAGTCCTTTTTTACCATTATTATAAATTGCTCCCCCGTAGGTCGTAGCTGCATTACTGATAAATTTACAATTAGTCGTAGTGACGCTAGATTCACCGTTAATTCCATTATTGAAAATCCCTGCTCCCGCAAAGTCCGAACGATTATCTTTGAGCAGGCAATCCGTTAAAGTAGCGTTGGATTGACCATTATCAGAGCCCCAGTTATAAATTGCTCCGCCATCAGCAAAGGCATGATTGTTTTCAAAAAAACAAGTTAGAAAAAGTGCATTAGACGTACCGTTTAATGTTCCATTACTACTAACGGCGCCTCCAAAGTTGGCTTCATTATTCAAAAAAGTACAATCTTCAAAAGTAGCATTGCTTTTCCCTTCCCTTCCATGGCTGTGTACCGCACCTCCATAATCATTCGTATTATTTCCATCAAAAACGCAATTATTAAAAGTAGAAGGCGCATTACCGTTCTCCGATCCCTGATTGAAAACAGCAGCACCACCATTGAAACTGACACTATTATTTGAAAAGTCACAGTCAGAAAACTGCAGTGCAGACTGTCCTGAAAAACTGGCATAACTGTAAATCGCACCACCTCCAAGAAGGGCACTATTATTATTAAATGTACATTTGTCAAAAGTGAGGCTGGCATTTCCGGAAAATCCTCCGGTGCTATATATAGCACCTCCAAAACCGGAGGCTGTATTATCAACAAATATACAATGACGAATTACCGGATGAGAATTACTCCCATCAAGACCTCCCTGATTGAAAATTGCTCCGCCACTATTTTCTCTTTCCGCTGAAGAGCCATTCGGATTATGTGCATTTCCCCTTATGAATGTAAAGCCATCCAACAGGGTTTCATTAGTCACTCTGTCAAAAAATACAATCGTCCGGGAATTGTTATCCGGCAAATCATCCTGATCAATATCGCCACTCAGAATACTAACATTATTTTCCAGATCTCTTTGATCAATGTTACTTTCCGTACCATTGAAGCCTCCATAGACTTTTACACTATCTGGCACAATAAAAGAAATATCCCTCTGGTTTTCGTTGCAAGGGCTACAAGAAACGGGATAATAAGTGCCTGCTGCCACCCAAATCTGAGCACCAGCCGTTGCGGTAGTGAGTATAGACTGTAAATCACCGGAAGCATCCGCCCATGAAGTACCGCTTCCCGTAGCTCCTTCTACCACATAATAAGTTTGAGCCTGTGTAAACAGGCTGGCACCAATAACAAAAACTGAAAGAATAAGAATTCGAAAAGCAGACATTACACAATAGTTTAGCTTCATGATACCGGATCAAGTAAGATATACTGATTCAAAAGCTATACAACAATTATTACTTTCTCTTCAGTATTACCAAAATAATTCCAAGTACGTTCTATATGGTTTGTCTGAATAGAGGGGATTTCGGAAAAACAATTTGCAGGCACTTCTAGTGAAGCGCCTGCATGGGTATTTTAACTTAATACAAATATCTGATTTTTATTTTATCTAAACAAAGTAACATTGCCTTGTTTATAGAATTCCTCGCCATCGCCACATCTAACTCTCAAATAAAATCCATAAACATCTGGCGGAAGCTCTTTCCCTCTAAAGGTACCGTCCCATCCAACACTCTGATCATTGGATTCAAATATCTTTTCGCCCCATCGATTATAGATTGCGAAGAATACTTCTGTCACTCCGTTTGCTCTCAAGCGTAATATATCATTGAATCCATCATTATTTGGAGAAAAGGCATTCGGGAAGAAGATATATGGCTCTTCACATATCGTTACTACTGTTACGGTCACGGTTCTCGTATCAGCACATCCAACATCATCCATAACGGTCACTACGTAATCAGTTGTTTCTTCGGGTTGAACTTCGGGATTTGGAATATTCAGCTCTGTGAGGAAAGAAACATCATCATTCCATTCATAGGACCATTCATCACTTGCTCCGGCTACATCCAACTGAGAAGTTTCGGAAATCAAAATTTCTTCCGGATCTGCAGTGGCCTCAGCAAGGGAGAAGTCCGTGACAAATAGATTGAAATCATTGTCTCCTACACAAGCCATAGTTTCTACCTCCAATGAGTAATTGGATTGTCCGGCTTCTTCAACAATCACCATTGCTTCCTGCTCATTCGGATTCATTACTCCCGGACCGGTCCAGGTATAAATCGCATCGCTTAAATCCACTGTAAATGGAAATTCGGGAATAAAGAATATAGTATCTCCAAGACAGGCTCTTTCATTGCCAGCGATTTCAAATACAACTCCCTGATTCGCAATAGTAATACTGTCCATATCTGTACAGCCATTTAGATCCCCAACAACATAAAAGGTATTCATTTCGCCAAAAGCTCCGGGGCTTTCTTCCAAAACGGGACCGTTGCCAATTGGATTCTGGAGTGCAGCATCATCGTACCAGGTATAAGTGGTAGCGTTTCCACTAGCAGTCATAGGGACATCTTCATCACTACAAAAGATTGGTCCATCAGAAGAAATAGACAATTCTACTTCATCAATTACATTGTACATAAAGGAAACCGTGTCGTAACACACTTGCAAACTATCGGAGACGATCACTGTTATTTCCGTTGTATCATTAGTTGTAACTGTTGGGCTTGGAGCAGTTGGATCATCAAAAATTGATTCAGGGTTCCACTCGTACATCAGATTAGGATCAGCTCCCGGGTTCACAACCAAAGAAGTTCCAAAACAAACTGTCGTATCGAGTATTTCTATAGTAAGGGTATCAGGATTAATCATAATACTATCCATCTCTATACAATCACCATTAGTCACTTGAACATAGACCATTCCAACAGTATCAATAGTTGCAAAAAAAGTATCACTAATTATTTGTCCGTCCTCATCTGTCCACTCATAAGTTTCTCCTACATCCGCTACAGACAAGACTACAGGATTACCACAGATGGTACTGTCTCCTGAAATCAATATTGAAAGCGCATCGGGATCTTCTTCCACAGAGACGGACTCGTCAACAACACATCCATTAGCATCTGTAACGGTAAAAGAGTATGGTCCTGCTTCCAATTCCGTAGCAATTGAATCCGTAGTAGTAACCGGGCTGCTCCATTCGTATTCGTAATCTCCTGTGCCACCAATTACCTCTACTAATTGTATTTCTCCCGGTTCACCGCATATTTCATCATAAACGGCAACGTCTACATCTATTTGACCAGGTGAGCGAACCTCTACACATTCACCTCCGGCGATACATCCGTTAATGTCCATTGCTACCAGGCAGTAGGTTCCCGGAGGAAGTTGGCCATTCGTTTGAACATCTCCATTCATATCCACAATCTCCACCGTATAGGTTCCGGAACTCGCGATAGAAAAATCGATAAATCCATCTGAATCGCCCGGACAAGAGACAAAAGGTTCGGCGTTGATCGCCAGTTGAGCATTCGGTACATTATCCGTTAGTACAAAAGATATTGTTGCTGTACAACCTCCATTATTATCTGTCACGGTTACACTATAAGCTCCGGCTGTAAGATTATCAACAGTAGGAGAATTACCCCAGCTGTAGCTATAATCTCCGGGCTGATCCACTACCACAGTCACAGAACCATTGGCCTCCCCACAGTCCGGATTTGTATTAATATTCAGAGATAAATCAAAAGCTGGTTCCTCTTCAATTACGACCGTTTGTACATCCACACAATCCGGATCATTCGGATCCGTAATGGTTACAAAATAGGTTCCTGCCGGAAGGTCATTTACAATATTGCCTGTTGTACCAATTGAAAGGTCACTCCAGGTATACGTGAAATCAGGATTATCAAATGTAGTCGTTCCAGTAGCACTATTACAGAGGGACGGCGTAGTAGTATGCTCAGACTCTGGCCCGTCAATATTTCCTACCGACAACTCTTCAACAATATTACACTCTGGTTGATCAAGGTTAGTAATGGTTACAGAGTAGATTCCTGCAGATAGACCAGTCTCCGTAGCTGTCATTCCTCCGCTGGACCATTCATAGGCATAATTATTAGTTATCCCGCCTACTACATTGACTGTAGCCTGACCACTAGAGTCTCCACAAGCAGATTCAATAACGACCACACTACTAATAATCATTGGAGGACAAGCACAAGTATCCAAAACCATAAGGTTGTTTGCGGCTACCGTACAGCCATTCGCATCCGTTACCGTAAGGTCATAAGAACCCGTTTCAAGATCGGGACGGTCTTCCGGATTATCCGTTCCGGGCAGGTCCGCCCAATCAAAAGTATAAGCAGGAGTACCACCTGTAATTTCAACAACTTCGATTCCCGGGGTCGGATCACAAGTATTGTGAATCGCAATATCCAAATCCAATTGGGAAGGTTCGTTGACTTCAAAACAAGTAGAACCTGCCAGACAACCATTATTATCCGTTACGATTATGCAGTAATTCCCCGGCCCTAACATTCCGTTAGACACCGTGTCTCCATTAATATCTACAATTTCTATAATTGCGGGTTGCGCAAATCCAGGATCATAAGTAATATCAAAATTAACCGTAGCATCATCCGCGCCGGGACATGTAGTAGAAATGGGTTCTTCTACGGTAATAGTTGCTCCGGGAACATTGTCCGTCAAGACAAAGCAAAACTCCTGGACACATCCGGTAGGGCCGTTATCCGTAACGGTTACACAATATTGCCCGGAAGGAAGGTTATCCAAAGTTTGAGTTGTCGCACCATTGTTCCATTCGTAGCTATAATTAGTACTTCCTCCTTCCACATTAATTGTTACCGAGCCATTTGCTATCCCACAATCAGGCTGATTATTAATAATAGCCTCTACCACAAGAGGATTGACCTCATCAATCACTACTGTCTGGTAGTCCGTGCAATTAGTAGCAGGGTCAGTAATCTCTACTACGCAAGGTCCCGCAGGCAGATTGGTAGGATTATGCCCTGTTTCACCATTACACCATAGGTATTCAAAATTAATTTCTGACATCATGACTGTGCCATTTGCTTCCTCACAAGTTGCAGGCGTAGTTGACAACACTGTAACCAGTGGAAAATCAACATTCCCTACTGTAAATACTTCAACTATCGGCGGACAAGATGGCTCATTGGCATCAGCAATAGTCACACTATAAGCCCCAGCGGGTAAATTCGTTCTGGAATTTCCATCAGTATTTGGTGTTCCTACATCCGGAGACCAGGTATACGTGTAATTACTTTCATCACCAACCATTTCAATCGTTGCTATTCCTTCTTCATTATTACAAGTGGTTTCAATTACTACGACACTTGCAATAGTAATATCCTCACACTCGATACATTCAGAGGTAATTGGTAAATCATTTGCCACCACTGTACAACCATTTATATCCGTAACAGTAAGACTGTATAGCCCTGGCTCAAGATCCATTATATTTTGTGGATTATCTGTACCGGGAATATGCGCCCAATCAAAAGTATAACCTCCATTCCCGCCTATAATTTCCACTACGCTAATTCCAGGAGAAGGGCATTCATCATTGATGGCAATATCCATATCAAGCTGAGCTGGTTCTGTCACTTCAAAACAATTCTGAGCGGCGATACAACCATTTGCATCACTCACCACAATACAGTAATCCCCCGCAGATAAACTTCCGTTAGTTTGCGGATTTCCGTTTGCATCCAATATTTCGACAGTTGGCGGATTTGCAAAACCAGGATCGTAAGTAATATCAAAAACAACTGTCGCATCGCCAGAGCCGGCACAATTTGTAGATACCGGTTCGGTGACAACAATCATTGCACCGGGAACATCATCTGTCAAAACAAAAGTTTCTACAGCTTCACAATCCGGCGAATCAATATCTGTTACGGTAACACTGTATAAACCAGCGGCAAGATTATCAACAGTTTGAGTAGTAGCACCATTACTCCAGGCAAATGTATAAACGCCATTGCCACCACTAACTCCAATTGTAACCGTACCATTAGCTAGCCCACAATCCGGATTATCATCAATAATGACAGTTAAATCCAGTAGATCAATTTCACCAATAACAACCGTTTGAAAATCTGTGCAATTGGTTACCGGGTCGGTAATTTGCACTACACACACTCCCGCCGGCAAGTTTGTCGGATTGTATCCCGTGGCCCCATTACACCATAAATATTCGAACCCGGGTTCGGACATTTCTACCGAGCCATTTGCCACTCCACAGGTGGCAGGTGTAGAAGCTACTACCGTTACATCCGGAAAATCAGAATTCCCTACAGTAAATACTTCGGTAATGGCAGGGCAAGTGGGATCAATTAAAGAACTAATAACAACGGTGTATTCTCCGGCAGGTATATTAGCCGCAACATTTGATGAGCTAACATTTGGAGTCCAGGTATAAGAAAAGTCATTATTATTTCCAACCATTTCAATGATCACACTCCCGTCGTCATTATTACAGGTAGCTTCAATGATTACTACACTTGCAATAACCGGAGGTTCTATACAACAATCTTCTTCTCCAACCGTAATAGGTCCCGCAACGGCTGTACAACCATTGGCATCCGTAACCGTCACCGAATAATCTCCGGCGGGTAAATTTTCGATATCCTGTGTCATCGCATTATTACTCCACTCGTAAGTATATCCGGGATTACCGCCAATTACTCCAATATTTATTGAGCCATTGCTTACCCCACAGTCTGCATCTTCTATATGTTCTACTGTGATATCAATTGCAGGAGGCTCATTGATTGTTATTTGTTCCGTATTCGAGCATCCGTTTGCATCCGTTGCTGTTACGGTATATACCCCGGCAGTCAGATCAACAATATCTTCACCCGTCTGACTATTACTCCATTGAATGGTGTAAGGAGGTGTCCCATTTGACACATCGGCATGTGCTGTACCATCGTTCCCTCCATTACAAGTCACATCCGTTCCACTAAGCATAATCCAGACACCTTCGGGAGAAAGCTCCAGTTCGATACTTCCAACAGCAAAACAACCAGTAGCATCCGTAACCGTGACTGTATAAATTCCGGCACAAGCGCTATCGACTACAACGAACGTTTCGCCATTGTTCCATTCATAAGTATAAGGTTCAAGGCCGCCCGAAGCATTTACACTTACATTTCCATCACAACTCCCTTCGCAAGTTTCAAAAGAAGCATTTAATTGCAAATCAATATTACCCGGGCCTGCATCTATACTAACCGAATCAATGTTTGTGCATCCATTAACATCCGTTACAGTAACATAATAAGTACCGGGAGCTAAACCATCAATACTTGTCCCCTCCTGACCATCGCTCCAAATAACTGTAAAAGGTGCTACCCCGGTCATGATCCCAACATAACCTGTACCATCATTACTTGAAGCACAAGTAGCATCGGTACTGGAAGTCATTAGCCATATTCCTTCCGGAGATAATTCCAGTTCAATGCTTCCTTCTGCGGTACAACCATCGGAATCCGTAACCGTAACAGTATAAATCCCGGCACAAGCATCATCTTCTACTACGAAAGTTTCTCCAGTATTCCACAGATAAGTGAAAAGACCTGTTCCTCCCGAAGCATTTACACTCACATTTCCATCACAACTCCCTTCGCAGGTTTCATAAGAAGCATTAAGTTGTAAAACGATATCACTATTCTCCTGCCCTACTGTGGCGGTAGCGCTTGCCGTATTATTCACAGCATCCGTAACGGTAAGAGAATAATCCCCAGGAGCGAGATTAACAATACCCTGAGTAATTTCTCCATTACTCCACAAATAAGTATAAGGTGGAACACCGCCACTAACGATTGAAGTTACAGCACCGTTATTAGTATTACCACAGTCCGCATCAAAAGGCGTCAGGTTTACCTCCAAATTAAAAAAAGCATCTTCTGAGGCAGAAAGTGTTGTGCAAAAGAATGCACATATAAGCAAAAACAAGAGATTGCTTTTCATTATTCTTCCTTTTGAAAGTTTAGCTAGTTTTTTCATATCGTGCTTTGAATATATGCTAAGTGAGTTCATTACAAAGTATTGTTACACTTAATAAGTTATGGGATTATTCGTTGGTGTTTTCCGGTCCACAGGCATCTGGTGCAATCAATACCCTAACAATCTCTACTCTTCTTTCTCTTGATGCCAGGACACTGTATATAGAATTTTTGCGGTCTGCGATATCATCAATAATTCCTGAAGGTGCTTTATCTTCTCCATTTGCTTCTTCTTCTACAATAATTCGTCCGGCATATTGACTCAACAGACCATGAGAGTTGAAATAATTCTCAATACTCTTAATTCGACGCTGTGTCAGGAATAAGTTATAATTACTTTTTGCTCTCGGACTTGCATAACCACGGATAATAACTTTGAGTTTTTCACCTTCTTCCATCTGATCGAGATACGTTTTCAGAAGCTCTGTAAACTCCTCCAGTCTTTCAAAACCTCCTTTTACATCTTCTTCAAAAAATCGCTCAATTTTGGAAAGTTCTTCCGGGTCATAAGCAAAGGCAACTGTGAATTCCTGCCGCAGGCTCAGATAACTTTCATAGGCTCTGGTGTAGGTCCAATCCGTTCTTGGGCTACGGGTTCTACGATTAGGTTCATCATTATAAAAATACAATCGGATAAGCTCCGGCCCGGGAGGGGTTTTACATAAATATAATTTATCAAGAAGTTTGGTCGGTACAACCGGAATTCCTTTAGTGGTTACAAAAAAGGTATCTCTCGAATAGCCCCTTTTAGAACCAACCACCATATATTTTTTATTAAAATTCAATCCGTAATTATAAGATACACTGGCTATATCTTCCTGAGCAGTAAGTGACTCATAATCTGCATAAAGTTCATCTTTTACTTCAAACAATTCTACTTTTACACCTGCCAGCGGCTCTCTGGTTATCTTATTAAAAGTCAGGGCATCCAGTTCGACTGCAGGCGTCAGGTAAAGTGGAATTTCGATTACTGAGCCTCCTTCCAAATTCATGGTATTGAAAAGCGAGTCATCGTAAATGTAACCATCCAGTTTAGCATCAACTTTATAATTTAGATCAAAATTGGCTGCATAATCATATTCGTGGCTATTGCCTTTGGATTGTACATCGGCAAGACTGGATTTTAATTCTTCCAGTGTAACTTTCGTGCCGAAAAGCGGCTCGCCAGTAATTTTATTATAGGTTAAAACCTTGACTTTGATCTGTTCAATTTCATAGATATCATTACAAGCACAAAGACCATTTTCATCATCACACATAGCTCCGGTACGATTAGAAGAAAGATAAGCTTTAGTACCGTTAGCGTTAAGTGAGTAATATACATCATCATAACTACTGTTAACCGGCGCTCCCATATGTTTTACTTCAGACCAGCCTTGTTCTGTACGATCAATGGAATAGATATCCAGGCCGCCCAGATTCTGACGTCCATCAGAACTAAAATAAAGCTTCTGTGAATCCGAGTGAAAAAACGGAGTAAGGTCATCTTCTTCCGTATTAATTTCCGAAACTGGTACCGGCATGCCAAAAACTTCTCCATCTTTAAGGGCACACCAGATATTCAAATCATTCGTTTTATCCTGATCATTAATCGGACGATCACTTACAAAAAACAATACTTCCTTTCCGGATTTCTCATCAAAACCGACACTTGGCTGCGTTGCAGTATATCCTGCCATATTGATATTGTCCGAAAGTTTTACCCGATTGCCCCAGTTTTCTCCGCTTTTTTCACGATAGTAAATATTACACTGAACATCGCTTGCATTGATACTAGAACAAATGGTATAATAAATTCTGGAACCGTCATCGTTGAACGTTGCATGAGCAGAATGCATTAGCTCTTCATTGAAATCTTCACTGATTTGTTGGGCTAATTTGCTTTCTTTGGATATATAAATTCGGGTAAGCGGGTCTTTAGGTTTATTATCCGCATCCGTTTTATAGCGAACGGAAGAAAAGAAAAGCTCATCTCCCAGAAGGACCGGGCTAAATTCAGAATTAACGGTATTGACCGTAGTGTCCATATGCAAAATTCTGGTTCCATCTTCTTCCACGGTCATTGCCCATTCGCAATCACTAATTTCTTTTTGAGCTTTAGAGGTGTAGGCCTCGCTAACAAAAGAAGCATCTTTATCGAGAAATTGCTGAAAATAAGACTTGGCCTCTTCGTAACGTCCCTGGTTTTTCAAAACAGTAGCCAGATTGAATGAAGACATTCGATAAGTCGCTCTGGCTGTAGAATCCAGCATTAACTGGCGATAGTATTGCTCAGCCAGGCCATAAATTCTAAATTGACGGGCAGCTTCAGCAGCATTATAATAATTTTCAGCGGTTTCATCTTCTGCCTCATTGATAATCATCTCATAATACTTCAATGCTCTCGAAAAATCTTTTGCTTCAAAAGCTTCGATCGCTTCAGTTTTAAATCTTCTCAGAGATTGTGCATGTAAGGAAACAACTCCGATAATTAAAGCTAAGAGAATGATAATTTTTTTATCCATGGCTATCTAATTTCTCTGTTTTTGTTTGCTTTTTAAAATTATAAATACACCGGACAAGTTGGGCAGAACTCTAGCACCGGTACTTTCTTAAAGGTGTAAATGACCGAAAATTCGGGTCCACCAAAGCCATTCGTGGCATTATCGAAATCAGATACATTTACATCGTAGCTCATACCAAACTGCCAGGATTTAATATAAAACTGCATATAGGGATATACGGCATCTCCCCGACCAAAGCCGTCATTGAAACGATAGCCGAAACCAAGTGCAAAAGCCATTTCTTTGGTCATTTGATCATTGAAATGGAATTTACCTCCAGCACCGATCATATGAGAACGGTAAGGTCCCTGATATTGCCCCATGGCATTCAATAATAAATCAAAACGCTCGCCAAGATCAAAAACCCCTAATCCATACAGGCTGTAACGCGCTCTTAATTTGACATCATCTACATCAAAAAAACTTTGCTTGGGCTGATTGATATGAAACCAGCCTCCTCCGACATCAACCGTAGTTCTTGAGCGACGAGTCGAACCATTCTCCCCTGTTTTATTTTTATTACTTCTATAGTGCCAATTAAGACCTATAGAAAAATCACCATATATAATGTTCTGGTCATTAAATAATGTACTCTCATTAGGGGATAATGTAGGTTCATAATTTTTACCATCATACTGCTCATCCCAGGTCAGATCATCCGTTTTGAAGGCCCGTTGATATCCTGAAAGTTGCAAACCAGCAGTAATTACCTGATTTTTTGTAATACGGTGAGTATAGGAGCCTATCAAGCCCAGATTGGTAGTGCTCATCTGAGAATCTCCTGCGCGATCGTAGCTAAAAAGCAATCCTCCGCTAAAGAATCCATTATCTTCGGGATCATCTACAAAGCGTTTTTCAAAGCCCGCATTGAATGTTCGGTAGTTAACCGGAGCATCGTGCCATTGGGCTCTGTAATTAGAATGAAATCGCATATCCCCATTAAAAACACCGGTCAGGGCAGGGCTTCGAAGAAAGAAAGCGTTTTCAAACTGTGAAAAATGAATATCCTGTGCGGACAGGCTGCCACCCAAAGAGATGGCAATGAACAGAAATAGCACTCTACGCTTGAGTATAGTCTTCAAGATGTTCATAGACTGAAGTTTATGGCTAAAAATTAAGATTCCAATATATCGTTTAAAGAACTCAAATACTTCTCGTTCATATAACCGCCCAAAAGCAGTTTTTTAAAAGCATATTTTATCAACAAATAATAGTTTCTAAAACACACTAATACTTCGCAAGAAAGCATTCAATTCTCCAAAAATTTCATTAAAGGGGATCTCGACAGATCAAAACAACGAGTTATAGTGCTTCACGAGGTGATACACGCCACATCAACATAACATCGTTCTAAAAAGTCTAGGAAATAAAGAGGAATGTAAATCAATTCAAAGCTCAAACATAAAACATTGGAGGAAGCTTTGAACGTGTTTTTGTTTGTACTTTTTTAATAAAGTTTAATAAGATTCCTTTCTTCAATGTACAATATTCAATGTTTTTTCAGAAAATTCCAAATTTTAATATTAGAATTTGGAATGTATAAATTCAGATTAAACATTAAACTAATTAATAAAAGACTAAAGAACAATCACTTAAATGTATCATGTACATAAAGCTGATTTATTTTTTTAACTTATATCTAAAAAACAAAATATAATCAGCGTTTTATTGGGTATGTTCTCTCGTTAGAGAACGCCTATATTTGGTTTTCGCTGTCAGTCTTTTGCAAAAAACTGTACCCAGCAATTTTCCATATCATCATTTTCCATCCCTCGCAAATCCTTAAAATCGGCAATTGTACCGATGTGATAACAAGCTACACGTGTCCAGGCAGGCTCCAGCAAAGCCCTGCGATGTCCTCTATTGGGGATTCCGGAATCAATGAGCAAAGCAATAACCGAATTTCTGACACTGGCTTCTCCCCCTATCAGATTTTCATTCGGTGTATAAATTCCCTGCTCATTAATATTATTTTTCAGTCCGGCATCTTTTACCCGGTCAAAAGACTGGCGCTTATCCGATCCTTTATGTTCTAATTGATGGTGGGTTTTATTATCGATACCGTGAGCTTTAGCTACCTCGTATAATTTCTGATGTGCTTTTAAAATGGATAAAGGAGATGAAGTACTTAACTCCGATTGCAATTCTTTTACCGCACGGTCAAATTCCGGATCGGAACTAAACATCACTTTTTTCATTTCATTGACATAAATATCCACGTACTTAGCATATCCTTTCGGATTGGAACGCAATAAATTAATTTCCTCTATCATCTCGCGTTCAAGAGCCGTCATAAATGGAGCATTCTGCTCATTTGCGTCAATTTTTTTAGCATCACTCGCAGGGCTCTTTTCATTTAGTTGCCCGGTATCTTCCGGAAGCGACCTTACTGGTAAAGCCTCAGGCAGCTCCTTGGGATCATTTATGGCAAAAAGCTGCACCCAGGTATTTGGAATCCCGTCGACCGTTCCGGCATAGTAGCATGCGGCAAATTCCCATCTCGTATCAAGAATTGTTTTACGATGCCCTCTGGAAGCCCGATCATTGGCATCGACCAATAACATAATCAAAGACTCCCGCACCGAGCGCCCACCGGCAACAAGATTTTCGCTTACAACAAGGCTGGTACTGTCTCTGATCCTGTCTTCAGGTAAAGAATCATCGCTGCCTCGATGACTGATAAAATTATTCGCTTTCATATCCATCCCATGCCTTTTTGCCACTTTGTACAGCTCTTCACTTGGTTTGACCAAAGGTAAAGGGACCAGGGTTCTCAGTTCCTGAATTAACTCTTCTCCGGCACTCCGCTCCGTTTGCTTTGTCGAAAAATCCCAGTTAGCATCTTCCATAAAATCCTGTAGATACTGGTCTATATGCTGTATATAACTATGCGGATCCGCACGAAGCAAGTTAATTTCATCAAGCATCGCCTTTTCCTCTATGGTCATATATTCCAAAGGCTTTTTAGGAATAACAGGAGGGGGAATTACTGTATCATAAGCAACAACAGGCATGGTATCCTGTATGGACACAAGAGTATCTGCCGTTTCCGTCAAGATTTCGGCGGGCTGTTCTGAATTACGTTTTACAACAGTTGTTTTATCTTTTTTTAATAAACTACAACTGAACATTAGACAGATCACACACAAAGTTGTCCATCCTTTAAGGTGCATACTCGTCTTATTAAATCATAGGCAGGTAACAGTTATTCGTGTTTTTCAGCCATTTAACCAGTAATTTCACTTTATATATTATTTGCTAATATACTGATATTCAATTATTTTAAAAAAATCTAATACAATATTTTTTTAATAAGTAAAAAAAACAGACTTATATGCCCAAACCAGGAGTATTAAACTATTAACTATTGAATTAAAATAGTTTTTTAGGTAAAAAAACCGGAATTATATCTTTCAAAAGACTCATAAAATTCTCCTTCATATCAGCGCCCATACTTTTGTTTTATATTTAATTGATAATTTTAGCTGTTTTAAAAATACTTTCCTTTTGAATCGAAGACATTTTTCTGAGAAGCTATTCACCGGACTCGTCTTAGGCGGTCTGACATCACCCTGGTCAGCTTTTTATACAACAGATCATATGAAAAGAAAAAAACTAAAGCCCAATCATTTAAAAAAAGGGGATACCATAGGGCTGATTACACCGGGAAGTCCCATTGACGAAGAAAAATTTCAAAAAGCAGTCAACACTCTTAAACAACTTGGATTAAAAGCATTTTATACGGAGCAGATACACGCAAAGAAAGGTTATCTCGCCGGTAATGATTCCGACCGTTTAAAGGATTTGCATCTGATGTTTGAAAGAAAAGATATCAAGGGGATTTGGTGTATTAGAGGCGGATATGGTTGTACCCGGCTACTCCCCGGCATTGACTATGCCCTCATCAGGAAAAATCCAAAAGTAATTATCGGTTATAGTGATATCACCGCCTTGGTCAATGCAATCTATAAAAAAACAGGATTGATTTGCTTTCACGGTCCTGTAGCTTCATCCGATCCTACCGACTATACCCTAGAGCAATTTCAACAAATATTGATGACTAGGAATGATCGCCTGGAAATCCGAAATGCAAAGAATCACCAAGTCAGAATAATCCGGCCCGGTATTGCGCAGGGAAAACTCGTTGGTGGAAATTTAAGCCTTTTAACAGCTATGACCGGTACGGGCTATGAACTATCTCTGAAAAATAAAATTCTATTTTTGGAGGATATTGGTGAAAAGCCTTATCGGATCGACCGAATGCTTACCCACTTGCGCCAGGCCTGTGATCTCAGTTCCGCTGCTGCAATTATGTTGGGGATTTTCGAAGATTGCGAAGGGGGGGAAGACTCTTTAAGTCTGGATGAAGTATTAGAGGATCGCCTGGGAGATTTGAACATTCCGATAATTCACGGAATGTCTTTTGGACATATCCAGGATATCATGACTATCCCAATTGGAGCGGAAGCCCAATTAGACACAAATTTACAGACTTTAAACATTTTGGAGAACGTAGTTCAATAATCCTGTGCCCTAATTTATCATTATGACGATCAATATCCATCGCCTCAAATTAGAACTCAAATACCCCTTCACCATTTCGCGCTGGACTTATACCCATAGCCAAACCATGATCGTTGAACTGTCTGCCGGGGAGTTTTCAGGTTATGGCGAAGCGACCAATAATCCATATTATCCCAATACTGATTTAGCTTATATGGAAGACCGGATAAAAGCGCTGAGCCAAGAGATTAAAGAGCATCATGGCAAATCCCCTAAAGCGTTTTGGGCAGCGCTGTATCCAAAACTTGCGGACTGCCCTTTTGCACTTTGCGCCCTGGATGAAGCTTATTATGATTGGTATACGAAATCAAAAGGTATTCCCTTGTACAAATATCTTGAACTGGATATCTCCAAACAGCCTGCACATTGCTATACCTTGAGTATTGACGAAATCGGAAAAATGGTCAAACGCATGCAAGCTCAGCCCTGGGATATTTACAAGATCAAACTCGGCACAGATAATGATCTGGAAATCGTAGAAGGTTTAAGACGACACAGTGATGCCGTTTTCTGGGTGGATGCCAATTGCGCATGGGATACCGATGAGACTATCCGAAAATCCAGAGAACTAGCCGCAATGGGTGTTCGCCTGCTTGAGCAACCGCTTCCGGCAGATGAATGGGAGGCGATGGAAGAAGTTTATCAAAAAGTCAAGATTCCCGTAATTGCTGATGAAAGTTGCAAAACCAATGAAGACATTGAACGCTGTGTCAATCGATTTCATGGCGTAAATATTAAAGTAATGAAATGCGGAGGGCTTACACCTGCCTTGGAGATGATCCGACTGGCCCGAAACAATAAACTGAAAGTTATGATGGGTTGTATGACCGAATCAACAGTAGGTATTTCGGCAATAAGTCATTTGACACCATTAATTGACTATGCAGATATGGATGGACAGCATTTTATTAAACACGATCCGGCCAAAGGCGTTCGCGTGACTAGTACAGGTTTTATCTTTCCGGAACGAAACGGAACGGGAGTGACGCTAGCAGGAAGATAACAGATCATACTTGCGTCCGGTAAACTGCGGACCGTTCATCATTATACGGAAAATCAATTTTAAACCTTGTTTACTACATGTTACATTTCAGCGGTACAAATTATCTGGGGATTGATCGCAACAAGGCATTTCAATCTTTGGTATTTGAAGGATTCGAGCGCTACGGTTTGCATTATGGAGGCAGTAGATTTTCGAAGTTATGTCCCGAAATTTACGAAGCAGCGGAAGATTTACTCTGCCAGTTGAGTGGTGCAGAAGCAGCACTGATTGTTTCATCGGGCACGGTAGCAGGATGGATGGCTACAAAAATCCTTAATGCTGATCGAAAGGTTTATTCCCAAAAAAATACGCATCCGGCGTTATTGCAGACAGGAATAGCAACTACTCTTTCGAAAGAAGCATTTCAAAAGTTTGACTTTCGGGCAAGTACTTTACTTTGTAATTCCGTTGATCCGCTTTACTGCCAGGAATCCAATTTTGATTTTATCCATAATCTGGATTCCTCAAATGAACTGGTGATTGATTATTCTCACGGCTTGGGTATCACTGGCAAGAACGGCAGTGGTATTTTTAATACACTGAAAAAACAAACGGCTGCCGGATTGACGGTTACCGCATCATTGGGAAAAGTTTATGGAATTCCGGGAGGAATAATTTTATCCAGTTGGGAAACGATCAAAAAAATTAAAGCACTTACCATTTTTGGCGGCAGTGCTCCAGCCCCTCCCGCTTATCTTTTCGCATTCGTAAAAGGGCAATCCATTTATCATTCAAGCAGGCTTAAATTACGAAATAACATCCGTTATTTCCAGGAGGGAATTGCATCAACGGCCTGGTTCAAACATTTGAATAACTATCCGGTGTTTTATACCAAAAGAAATGACCTGGCAAATAAACTTTTAAACCACCGGATTTTAATATCCGCCTTCCATTATCCGACTGAGCAAGACGAGTTGATTTGCCGGATCATAATCAATAGCAATCACAGTACAGAGGAAATCGGGCAATTGCTTAACTTACTAATTGAAAAACAAGAATGAGATTTCAGACCAAAAGTTTTTATTTTATGCTTCGATCCAGTTTATTCTCCTTTTTTATATTTCTCATGTCGTCATCTATTTCTTTCACTCAGAATATTCTCCATGAATTGATTAGAAAGAATGAACACATTCTGGGGCCGGTTTTTCAGGAAGCCATTAATTATGAAGTACAAATAATTTATACTCAAATCAATCGGGATAAAAACAATATCCCTCATTTTGATACCTATACGTTCAATCTGAACGACAACTATTTTTATCCGGCCAGTACGGTAAAAATGCCTGTCGCTTTTGCCGCTCTTGAAAAAATAAATAAATTAAAAATTAAAGGCCTCCATAAATACAGTAGCATGAAGCATTTGGCCGGGAGTCCGCCCCAGACGGAAATGCTGGTTGATTCCAGTGCAGAAAATAATCTGCCTTCGATCGCACATTATATCAAAAAGATTTTTTTGGTCAGTGATAATGATGCATATAATCGCCTTTACGAATTTGTAGGACAAGCAGCCTTAAATCAAATGCTCTATGATAAGGGATTTCAACGCAGCTCAATAATTCATCGACTGGGTAATGGTGGTGCGTCTTTTTCTTTTGATACCAATAAAAATACCAACCCGCTTCGTTTTTATAATGAGGAAAAGCTATTGTATCATCAGGGAGAAGTCAGAAGCGAAGCTCCCCGAAATTTTAAAGTCAATAATACTAAAAAAGGGGAAGCTTATATCTCTGCGGGAAAACTCGTCGACAAACCTTTTGATTTTAGTAAAAAAAATTATGTCTCTCTGATGGATTTGCACGAAATGCTTCAAGTGGTTCTTTTCCCCGAAGCAGTACCGGCGTATCGTCGATTTGATTTAACCAAAGATGATTACCAGTTTTTATATCATTGGATGGCTGCCCGGCCACGTGCCGCTCAGTACCCACGCTATGATAAGCCAGATGGTTATGTGAAGTTTTTTATGTACGAAGGCGCTGCAGAAAAAATACCGGAGCATATAAAAATATTTAATAAAGTCGGATTTGCTTATGGCTACCTAACGGATGTAGCTTATATCATTGATACTGAAGCCAGAATCGAATTTATGCTTTCTGCTACTATTCATGTCAATGCCAATCAAATTTATAATGATAATATTTATGAATATAAAACCATTGGTATGCCCTTTTTAAAAAAACTGGGTGATGTAATTTATAAATACGAAAAAATAAGGTCCCGCGACTATGCACCGGATTTAGGAAAGTTTGTGGGAGATTGAGAGCCTGTTTGGAAATTATTAATCGGTCTGCGAATGCCACTTTCTAGCTTACACTTCAGCTATTTTTCGGCACGTACCTCACAGGTATGCACCTCAAAATAAGCTTTGTTTAATCTAAAAATTGACTATTCTCGACTCAAAGAACAAAATCCAAACACGCTCTGAAAAATGGCAGGAGATAGATTAAGCAGAAGGTCAAACGGAAATCATATTTTTCGGAAATTATCGGCTGGCTTCCATAAGGCTAGGGATGGGTCCCGTATTATTTTATTTTTCCATTGATTTTTTATCGAATTTTTCCCTTGCGTATTATCGCCTTTAAACTCGCGATTATATCCTAATTGGGACGGGTATATTTTCAGAAAAAAAGTCCCTAAAGTTTTTGATATAAAAATCAGGAAGTAGAAGTAACCGAATAATCCGGAAGTGGTTTACTGAGTTTTACGGTCATGCCTTTATCCGGCTCGCTCATTATTGAAAGTTGAGCTCCGATAGCATTGGCCCGGCTCTCGATCGTTTTAAGTCCCAGGCCCTTCTCTTCGATTTTCAGTAAATCATAAGAAAAGCCCACTCCATTGTCGCGATAGAGCATCTTAAAGTTTCCACCAACTTTATGAAAAACCAGGTCTATAGTAGAAGCCTGAGCATGTTTAAGTGTATTATTCGTCAATTCCTGCAAAATACGATAAAGGGCAAGTTCTTCCTTTTTATCAAAGTGAAGTGCATCATCAAAATAAAGAGAGAATTTAATATTATTAACTTTTTCAATCCGCCCGCAGAAATCTACACAAGCTTCTTTTAACCCGAAGCGGTCCAGATTTGGCGGAAAAAGATTATGAGCAATAACTCTGAGTCTGGTAATTGCACTATCTAAAAGCTCTGTAGTCTCTTCCTTAATTTCCTGATACTCGGATGTTTTTTTATCGGGATTTAACTGACGCAAGTAAATCCGGGCAGCAGAAAGTATACTTCCCATATCGTCGTGTAAATCAGAAGCAATTCGCTTTCTTTCCGCTTCCTGTGCTTCAAAAGAATACTGTAAAAGATTTTTTTGATGCGCTGCCTCCATCAACCTTATGGACTCCCGTTGTGCAAATAAGCGTTTTTGATAAACTAAAAAGAACACAATTACAGCTATTGCCAGTAATAGCATCCCCATGATTCCAAAAAAAATTAAATAGACGGGTAAGTCTAATGCGTTGGTTTCACCCATAAGGCAGCAGAATATGAAAGATTCAAAACTATATTAAAAATAGCATGAATTCCCCAAAGCGTCAGCAAAACTTCATTTGAATTTCGAACATAATTCGTAAATATAAAGATGAAAAGGCTTCCGGAAAAATACAATATTACTCCAATACTCAGCCATAAAACAGGTTCTTTTTCCAGATATTTTATTTTTAATTCCTTTAATGTTTTATAAAAAAAACTCAGTGCGAGAAAAATTAAAATAAAGCTTGATAAAGGTCTCGAATTACTATTAAAATTTTTTAATCCATTAAAAAGAAAAGCATCAAAGAATGCAAAGATCAGAAAGCCTATGATCAAGCTTTTAAAGAAAACAGGAGGGAACAAAGGGATTAATGCTTTTTCAAAAATTAATACAAACAGAACAAATTGGCATACGGTAAAAAAATGAAGTACGGGGAGGTTATTATCATGATAACGAACGAGTACGTTCAGCAAAACCTCCCCCAAAAGCGTAATCAGTACTAAAACACTTATCCACTTTTGTGTATCATTTCCAAACCTGAATTTTATGAATACGATAATTGTGGGAACAATTACCGAATACATAGAAAAGTCCGTCAGTCGCTCTGCTAAAAAACGATCCATTCTTTGCCTAACTTATCGGTGTAGAGGGACAGAAAGGCGGACATGGTTTAGAGGTATCGAAATAGGTAACACCCGGCACTGCCACCTGGCTACGTCGATCAGGTGTCGGATCATCTGCCTCAACAACGATTCCGATAATTGGCCTAAAATTAAAAGGATGGAAATCCGGAACTTCCAAGCCGGCTCCCAGGTGTACATAAAAGCTTGTCTGTCCGGGATCGATCGCAAAGCCTTCTTTGATTACATTGATAATGCTCTCCGTTTCCTGGGTACTAAAGGTATATTGTACAACCCGGCTTAGTTTTTGGGAACTAAAAATAATCGTTCCTCTTTCTTCTACTCCATCCGCAGTAGTACTTACACAATTTGCCGCTAATCCGTTAAACGCATTAATTACTTCTACGTTAGTAAGGGAAAGCCATTTTAAAATAAATAATTCAGCTACTACAGGAGATATTTCACCATCACTACTAACTATGAAAGGAATAGCAGGGTCTTTAAAAAAGTCTCTTATAGCTTCCATTGCAAAATAGAAAGTTTTTTTCCCATTAAAAGCTTGCTTTAAAACTACTTCCAGAATCGGAACAAAATGGGTACCTTCTAGTTCTACCCTCAGAGCTAAGTCGTCGAAGGTAGTTTTTTTAACCCCCATAACGATAGCTAAGGTTTCAACATTATTCACGCCATCGCTACCTGTGTAATTTAAGTCATTAATAATATGCCTTAAGTGTGTATCCGCCAGGTGATAAGTATCATACCTTCTGGTACCGGTTTGCGTTTTGTAGGTAAATAAATTTCCAATATTAATCGGAAGGCAATGTTGCCAGTTCAGCTTCATGTCTTCTACATTGGAATTACTTAGATGAAAAACTTTCTGATTAATTCTCATAGTTAGGTTTATTTTTATTAAGGTTAAATAATTAGTTTTCACATCAATTCTAAGTTCAAAAACTATAAAGAACAACTTTGTCCAGAAAAATCAGGTAGAAAAGGTAATAAAACACGTAGAAATACTTATCTTTTGTGACTAGAAATTAGCCCCAAAACATGAAGAAGATAAAACTTATCATTGCAGATGATCAAGTGTTATTTCTAAAAGGATTACGCTTATTGATCAACACATTCGATTCAATTGAACTTGTTGCCGAAGCTACAAATGGAGAACAACTAATAAAACTCATTAATATTCATCGACCGGATGTAGTTCTAATTGATTTAAAAATGCCGGTAATGGACGGTATTGAAGCCACTAAAAAAATCCGTCAAACGAATCCGGATTTAAAAATTATTCTTTTGTCCATGCACAATGATCAACGCATCATTAATCACATTATGAAAATCGGTGCTAATAGTTATTTATTAAAAAATGAAGAGCCTGAAATTCTCCGGGAGGCAATTGAGGAAGTAACAAGAAAGGGATTTTATTTTAATGATTATGTTTCCAAAGCGCTCCTGAGTGGTATACAGCAACCTCGGACAGGTGATATCCATACCACCCTTACCGACAACTATCATCTGACCAGAAGAGAAATAGAAATCCTGAAATTAATTTGCGAGGAATACACTTCCGGAGAAATTGCTCAGCAACTCTACATCAGTACCCGAACCGTAGAAGGGCATCGAAAAAGCCTCCTGTCAAAAACCGGGGTTCGCAATACCGCAGGACTTGTTTTATTTGCCCTCAAGAATCAGTTGGTATAAACATAAAATTTCAAGTTCCCCTACTTCTTTAAGCGTCTTCTGTATGACGTGCCAAATACAGTTTAACAGGCTTTTAACAGCTAAAGTCACAGGTTTTTATAAATTTGCACCTTTAAAAACCAAAATCATAATCATGAAGTTTAAACTTTCTACTCTACTGATTCTGATGTGTCTGAGCTGTTTATCGCTCAATGCACAGGATTTAAAATTCCCGGATTTGGATAAGAGTCCGATGGATGCAGCAACCTACCCAAGACAGGCTGCCTGGAAAAATTACCTAAGCGGAGAAGCAGCTAACACAAAGCCACAGATAAAGGTTTTGTATTGTAGACCAAAAAAGAAAGACAGAGAAATTTTTGGAGCGCTTGTCCCTTATGGCGAAGACTGGCGTTTGGGTGCTAATGAGGCTACTGAAGTAATTTTTTATAATGATGTTGAAATTGGTGGTTCATTTGTTCCAAGAGGTACTTATACCATGTTTGCCGAAGTTTACCCGACTAACTGGACGATCAAAATCTCTTCTGAACGCTTTATAGGAGGCTCGGCAAATCGAGACATCACTAAAGATGTTGTTGCAGTTAATGTCCCAACGGAGTACATCCCGGACGTTCGCGAATTTTTTACCATTGGCTTTCAAGAAGTCGATGATAAGCATTGTAATATGGTATTCGAGTGGGATCGCACCCGTGTAAAACTGCCGATCAGCTTTAATCCGATTTATATGGATGGTGATAACAAAAGCCCAATGGATTTGGTACAGTATCCGAATATGTCCAGATTAAGAAACTTCCTAAAACCCGAAGAGCTGGATGCGAATGAGCCAAAAGTAAGAGTGGTATACAGCCGTCCTCAGAAAAAAGGCCGTAAAATATTCGGGGAGCTGGAAAAATTCGGTTCCAACTGGAGATTAGGTGCAAACGAATCTACGGAAATCACTTTTTTCGAAGATGTAAAAGTTGGTGGTAATGAAGTCAAAGCAGGTAAGTACGGTATGTTCGCAGTAGTGAATGAAAAGAGCTGGGACATTGTTCTTCATAAAAACATCCCTACCTGGGGAACGTATAACCATGACGAATCTACCAATGTTGCGAAAGTTACTGTAAACGTCGAAAAGACACCTAAAACGATAGAAGCGCTTTCTATTGTTTTTGATAAAAAAGATGATAAGAACGTTCACATGATTATTGCCTGGGACGATACTATGGTTCGCGTACCCATTGAAATGTAATATGAGGTATCAGGTTTTCAGGTGTGAGGTTTTAGGTTTTGCTTGAAACCTCATACCTAAAAACGGCTCCTCATTGTTCCCATATTTGCTTGTCTATTCCCTTAATCAATTTCAGCGCATTTTTATAATAGAGCTTTTTCAGAATTGCGTCCGGTAAATCGAGACCATACATTTTCCAGAAAGCATGGTAGCGCTTATAATAGGGAAAGTATTCATCATCAGATTCTAAAACTCTAAAATAAGTCGAATACTCTCCCGGCTTATAAGAGTCCTTCCCAAAAAGCACCCGCTCCTGATATTTCTCAAAAAAGCGATTCGCCATACGTGGCTGCCTTCCCAATTCTGCGATTACCGCTCCGATCTCTACATACATATTGGGCATCTCATCGAGTAATTGCCCGAGCTTTTGTAGATCATTCGGAAACCATCCCATATGGGCCGCGATAAAATTGGTATTCGGATGCTTGCGGATAATATTATGCTGCTCTCCGATAATCGTTTCCCAGGAAGCAGGATCATCCGGGCCGCGCTTGCGGTGAGGGCGAAGCTTTAGCTCCAGCCAGCGCTCGTTATTTTCATCATGAGGTTCCCAGAAAGACTTTGGATCAGCGGAATGAATTAAAATCGGCATACCGAGTTCTCCACATTTTGCCCAGATCGGATCGATTCGCGGATCGTCAATGCGGATTCTATTCCCCGCTTTATCCTGATTCGTCATTCCCTGACTTTTGTAAATTTTCAAGCCCCGCGCTCCGTTCCTGTAATCGTATTCGATCTGCTTGATGGTCTCTTCCGTCCAGTCCGGCTCGTCAATACTTCGCAATTCAATATTGGTAAAAAGAATAATCCGGTCTTCGTATCCATGGTTCTTAATATTATCCATCATCGCTTTAAGGCGCTCCCCTCCCCGACCACTCAGGTTGACAATAACCCTCATATTTAAAGAATCCATTTGGCGGATCAGCAGGTCCAGATCCTGTTCTGCCATTCGCCAGTGATGACTGTGTACATCGATAAAAGGAAATTTGGCATGATCAATATGATGCTCCGGCACGACGAGCGTGGAGGGCGGATCATAAGCTTCCCAGTCCATTCGGAGTGTATCGGTATTGTTTTGAGCAAACAGACTAACTTCAAAAAGTAATACAAAGACAAGTAGATACAGGCGCATATTTTCTGATTTTAAATTCAAGCTTGAACTCCAAAGTTAAGGAAGAAATACAATACATTGATATACTAGATACGACATCCGGAGGGGATAGGGGGGAATGGTATAAAGCGAAGTCATAGTTTAATCCAAGTGTATCAATCCATATCTATATCTGGAGTCTCGTTTTCCATAATGTCGCATTTTTATAATAAATGCCTCTCCCTTAGCACTTAATAGCTATTATTTATTAGAATAGGAATATCAATTTTCTGAAATATCTCAAATGTATCTTCAAATCTACAGAATAGTACAAATCTTAAATGATAAAAAGAACAAGAAAATAATACTTCGCATATGGAAATATTGTTTTTATTTAGAATTCCCTAATTATTCTAATCTTTTTTATAGTTGCTATAAGATTACTTCAGCCAAAGTACAAGTTTCCATCATTTATCAGAGCTCTATTAATGTATTAATCATTCATTCTCATTCAAAATCTTTCAAAATCATCCAGAACCAGTCAAGAACTTTAGTATTGTATAGTGATATATGTCAGTACCTAAAATATGTTGACCAAAAAAGTCAACTGAAAATGTCAACAAAAAAGTTATCAAAGACGAAGTTCCCACGCCCAATTAAAAAAGTACGA
>JANQLV010000068.1 GCA_028280415.1 Saprospiraceae bacterium | reverse complement strand
TATATTTACTGAACTTGCGAATAATTGCTGAAATAACTTACAGTTGGAAAATATTGTGTTTGATTCCTTTTCTTTTATCCACTGTATTTAGATCCATTTCAATAAACAAGGGAGAGTTTTAAGAGAAGAAAAGATTTCTTCTGCTTGCTATCATTTGAACATTTACTCCTGTATGTTTGGTATTGCCGGATATACACAGGTATTATCTTGTGTTTGGATTTTATCCTTTGAGGAGTGAGTACTTCATTAAATGTACAATATTTAGCAAGCAGGAATGCTCGCTAATATGCAATTACTATGATGAATGGCGATGCTCTTATAAACCTCAATTTGAACAACCGAAATTCGTTGGTTTTCTAAAATAAAAATGGATGATTGTAATGCAATGATTGGCTTAAGGAAAATCGATAAAAATAGGAACATCATATACAGTACCCTACTTATGTAATATAAAACCCAAAATAATGACTAGTCTCTTTCAGGATATGCTACTCTGGGAAATTATTCTCCTTCTCTTGGGAATCGTGTTATTCCTGACCATAATAGGTGGATTTGTTTTTTTAATTAAAAAGGATAAATTAAAAACCAGTTACGGTGCTTTTTTTCTGTTTCCTATAATCATGATTGCTTTTCCGGCGATTCGTTATGTCAATTTTATGAATGGTCTTTTCGAATTTAACACCCTGACTGAAAAAGCGGAAGAGAACCCGGAGGATGAAACAATCATCAAAAAACTGGAGGAAAAAATAAATGAAGGATCTAATTCCTGGATACGTAACGAAGAGGAATTATTATTACAAGCCAGAGCAAATACCATACTGAAACATTATGAAAAAGCAGAAACGCAAGTCGAAGAATTGCTTGAGAAAAAACCGGAAGATGAGGAAGTAAAAGTAATCAAAGCAAGAATTGAAGTTGCCAAAGCACAGGAACAATTAGAAAAAGACTCTAGCAATCTGCAAGCTCGTCAAAAGATAGAAACCAATATCAAAGTATTACAAAGACAAACCAGGATTTCAAAATTCGATGAAATTCTGATTGGAAAAGCTGAGAAAATACGTTTAAAAAATTAAAATACTTTCAAACTATTCAGTTATAACAGCCACAGATTTGCTACTCTTTTATTGAAAAATATGATCAAGCCTTTGGTAAAAAAATACAACTTCATCTTTATTGATGACACACTGGCCATTAGCATGCTTACTGTAAATGCCCTGGTCGCCAGCGATTATGTTTAATGCCTTTACAAACCGGATTTTACCACTTAAAGGACTGCAAAGCTTTATGAAATATTTTGAAACGATTCAGACAATCCTCGATAAAAAATGTCGAACCCTGATAATAGTTTTTAGACATTTTGACCCATGGAAAACTATGACCAGGGATATTTTTGATATCTTGGAAAAAGATTAGGGTGAATTGCTGTTTAAAACCTCTATTCGAACTAATATAGCTTTGGCAAAAGCACAGGCTTCCAAGAAGGACATTTTCTCTTATGGCCGATCTGCCAATGGCGCGCAGGATTATCTGTAATTAGCGAAAGGGTTTAAAAAAAAGCTTCTTAGAAATTTTCTAATACCTAAAAAACAACGCCATATGCCTATCTTTAATTGGAATGAACAAATAAAGCAAATTCCTGATTCCTGGCGGCTAACCGAAGGGGAGAATGTCAAAGTTGCCCTCCTTGATTCAGGAGTGGATCTCAGCCATCCTGCATTGTCCCACCTGGATGTCTCCGGCCGAAAATTCAATGCTGCTCAGGCTGGATTTGACCCCGATGCTGATCCACTGATCGGCGAAGATGATGTATCGGATGCTGTACCTTTTCGCAGGGCTCATGGTACTCATTGTACCAGTATCATCGGCGCAAGGCCGGTAGATAATGATGGGGTAAATGGTGTTGCTCCCCAGGCTGATATCTATAGTATTAAAATTATTGACGAAGATAAAGAGTGTTTACTGGAATATTTTATCAAAGGCATGAAAGTAGCGATTCGTGAAAATGTGGATGTCGTGGTCCTTAGTTATTTTCCACTGCTAAGAGATCCGGTCGATCAGGAGGCGATAGATGAAGTGTTTCAGTTGATAGAAGCTAATCACATACTCGTTATAAGTACTTTGGAGAATACCAGCAAACTGTCAAGATTGAACAATTTGAAATTCCCCTCTACAAATACTTTGTGTTTGGTAAATGGAGTGGTACGAAAAAAACTGTTGGAGTCTTTTCCGGAGGACGGAAGTTTTAACGAAAATATTAGCTATGTATTTCCGGAACTGGAAGTAAAATACTGTACCCTGTTTAGTACTAATAAATATTTGGAAGGCGATATGTGGAGCAGTTATGTGACTTCTGCTATGGCGGGGGTAGTGACTTTATTGCTTGCGCACTGGAAAAATACGGAAGCAGATTATCAGCGACGAAGCAAGGCCGAAGTACTGGCGGAACTGGAGCAGATCACTTTGCCTTTTGACGTTCAGGGGATGCTGGATAATCCCTCTTTTCAATTTTATAATCCTAGAACCTAAAGATCAAGATTGTTATTTGAATTTGTGGATGCTAATTCGATTGGACTTATTTTACGATAAAGTTCTTCGTCTTTAAAAAATTAAAAATGAAAACATTTATTACTTGTATTATTATATCTGTGTTGGCTGCTCCTTTGTTTGCCCAGTCGGCATTTCATGATGCTTTAAAACTTAGAGAATATTTAAAAAGCAGTAATTTTCAAGCAACCGTAGCACAGTTTGATCCGGCTAAGGATAATGAGATACTGGATAATGCTATTCCTATTCTCGTTAATTATACCCCCGATCCGGCGGATATATCCAATGAAGCTGATCTGAATGATGCTTATGATGGCAATCCCTTTATTAGCCCGGATAATGGTTTTTCGAAAATTCTTTTGCCGAATGTTTTTCAGTCTCCCAGTGAAGCAGGTCTGATTAAAGCGGAGGCCCTGCCTGTTGCCAGTTCCGGAATCTCCATTACGAATGTAGCCGATGGTCTCGCGAAATTTTTAGTTAAGCGAACCAGGGAAGAACTCACGATTACATTTTTTCAAAAATTTAAAGATAAAATAAATAGTAATCCTTACTTCAAAGAACTCTTTCCACAAACAGCGGATTTACTGGGCCTGATTGATAATGAAATTTATCAGTTTAATGCTTATATGGAATCCTTGCGGGAACATTTCGTAAAGGATATGAAATCGCTGCCGATTAATCTGAAATCGATGTTGAGAGATAATCAAATCCTGGGAGATGCCGAGCAAATTATTGCGGATGATATGTTGTCGATTGCCCAGATGTTAATAGATAACCAGCCCCCTGAAGAATTTATAAAGTTTATCGGAAGTGAATCAGAGTTATTGAATAAAGATAGAATAAGTGTATTAAAAGGTTCTGTAAAGCGCAAATACGAAGACGCTGCTGCCGGATTTAAACTTGCAAATGTGCTATCGGAATCTCTTAGGTCCAGTGTACAGGGGGAAATATGGGTAAAGCCAGATGAATTGAGAGCGCTAATTCAGGATAAATTAACACTCTATCTATACCTTGGTTTGCTTTGGCAAGAATCGGGTGGGATTACTTTTCACAATGGCTCTAGCGTCCAATCTGTTTTAAATGAGGTAGCTGAAAAAGACGAAACCTTGAATGTGATGAAAAGGCAATTAAGCTCTTTTGTAGATTATGCTCATGAAGTAAAGATAAGTCTGGACTCTATTCAGGCTAAAAAAGCGAGAAACATCTTGGTGTATGATGATTATTATCAATTTTTTCACGCTACATTTTCATTGCTGGAAACAGGGATTCGCTTTAAAAAAGATTTTTTTTCTCAGGGGAGTGATTCACTGGAAATCGATGAAAAAATCATAAGTGTACTACGCCATTTTAACGAACTGAATTTTAATATCCGGCAAAAGCATTATGCAGCTGGGGTAACTAATCTGGTTTATATTTTCCAGGAATTATTGGACAAAAAGGATTTTTATTTTAAAGACGATTTATTGAAGTATGGAAACTTTATAGCGATTGTTGCAGAGGCCGAAAATTCGGATGAAGTAGCTGCGGCTATTGAAGCCGTTGCATTACCGGTAGGAAGTTCGATTACCAAAAAATACGCTTCTTTTTCCGTAGCTGTTAATGCGTATACCGGGGTAGCGGGCGGACAGGAAATCCTGGAGCTAAAAGGCAAAAATGGATTTTTTTCCGTAGCAGCTCCTGTCGGTTTTTCCTTTAATACCGGCTTTGGAAAAGGAGGAAGCCTGGGGCTGTTTACCTCATTAATTGATGTTGGAGCATTGGCGGCTATTCGTTTCGAAGATGAGACGACAAAAGATTTACCGGATTTGAATTTAAAAAATATACTCGCCCCCGGAGCTTATGTCGTCTATGGGTTCGGAGGCGATATCCCCTTGGCCTTGGGACTTGGCGGTCAGTTGGGGCCAAACCTCAGAGCGATTGAAGTGGATGCAAATATGCCTGCACAATTTGATAGCGGATGGAGATGGGGCCTGTTTCTAGCAGTGGATATCCCCATTTTCAATTTATATGTTCGGTAAGGGATTATAGTTTCTTTATCATTCTGTTTGAAAAAATACTTATAAAATTGCTTTGAGAAACCAGTTCTAAATAACGGCTATGAATTATTACTTCGCTGGTTGTTCTGGACACAGGGTTTTGAATGATCTGCATGTGCAGATTAATAAAGACAATCCTTTTTTCAAGTCAAAAGCAATTACCGGATTATTGTAAGTCGATACTCGAAATTCTTTAAACAAGAACCAAATGTTTGAATCTTTTTCTTTCATTTTTCTTATTGCCGCCTTACTTAGCTATTGTAATTATCGCTGGTTGAAATTACCTTCTACTATTGGAGCAATGATTCTGGCTTTGGGGCTGGTTACTTTGATCATTGTTTCAAAAAACCTGGCCCCCCAAGCCTATGATTTTGTTTGCCAATTAATTATTCAGGCAGATTTTAAATCGCTCTTACTGGATATTATGTTGAGTTTCTTACTCTTTGCCGGTGCAATACATATTAATCTGGGGGATCTGCAAAAGGAACGTTGGCCGATATTAACTTTTGCTACATTAGGAGTACTGTTGTCTACTTTGATTATCGGCTTTTTGTTCTACCTTTTAGCACCTGTCTTCGGCCTGGAAATTGGCCTGATGTACTGTTTCCTTTTTGGCGCCTTGATTTCTCCCACCGATCCGATTGCCGTACTGGCGATCTTGCAAAAAACGAAAATTAGCAAATCACTGGAGCTGGAAATTGAAGGAGAGTCTTTATTCAACGATGGAGTAGGAGTAGTGATGTTTACCAGTGTTTTATTACTGTCCGGGAATTCTGTGCATAGTACGGGAGTAAATGTCGGCGAGGAAATATTCCACATCTTTATGCTCGAGGCGGTGGGTGGCTTGGCCTTTGGGGCTTTGTTGGGCTGGCTTATGTTGAAAATAATCAAAACGGTCGAAGAGAATGGACAACTGGTTTTAATGCTTACTATCGCTACCGTGCTGGGTGGTTATGCAATAGCATCTATGCTGGGAACTTCCGGTCCGCTGGCAATGGTCGTTTGTGGACTGTTGATGGGAAATGGAATCAACCATGGGCTATTTAATGAAAAAAGTAAAATGCTTATCAATCAGGTTTGGAAAGCACTTGATGAAAGTCTCAACGTTGTTCTTTTTGTATTGATCGGCCTTACGATTCACCTGCTCGATTTCCAATGGAATATTTTCGCTCTGGGATTACTGATGATTTTACTGATCCTGATCGCCCGTTTTATTTCGGTATACCTGCCATCTTCATTATTCAGTTTTAGAAAAACCAATACACTCCGGACCAGTCTAGTACTTACCTGGGGAGGCTTGCGGGGAGGTATTTCAATCGCCCTGGCACTTGGGCTCTCCGAAAATCCCTTTGGAAAAGAAATTTTGCTGATCTGCTTTATGGTTGTCCTCTTTTCTATCATCGTACAGGGACTGACGATTGAGCAGGTATTAAAACGCTTGCTATAGGACTTGCTTTATCCAACTTTGCTTTTAATTTTACTAACCAGGCGCATAAGGTTTTTGTCCTGCATTGCTCTTTATGCTAATGAAATTTATTCTACTTTTTCAAAAACCCAGGGGCTGTTTTCAAAAGTCATTTTTATAATTTCCTGGGTACTTTTATCGATGAAAATATTTTGACTGGCTATCCCTCCTCTTAAGCGGATTTCATAACAAGAATATGTTTTATCGTTAATCTTTACATCCACAAGCTGCTCGGTTTTAACATGTATACTTCTGGTTTTTCCATCAGTAGGATTAAACTGTTGATAATTTGTATCCAGTGATTTGCCAAAACCTTTTATAAAAGGTAATAAATAAAAAGAATTGGTTCTCAAAACCTTGGATTTGTCCCATGATTCATCAACGTGAACAGTTGGTTTATCGGGATGCTTAGGAAAGTCGGCACTTCCTTTTACGCTTCCTTCTTTCCATACCATTTTAATGTCTATAGGAAAATTTGACATGGTCCCTTCAATGCTCAATGAATCCGCTTGTAATGTTTTGGCATTGATATATGAACTAATGCTTTCAGTAAAATTAGGTACTTCGGTTTCTTCTTTCAATATCCATTGCCCCTTATTTTTCTTTAGTGATATTGTTAAGTCTCCTACGGCAGTTCCATTATTATACATCTTCATTTGCAGGGTATATTCTGAAACCTTGCTTACATCATAAATGGAGCTTTGTCCAAGAACAGGCAATGTTAATGCAGGGACTATAATCATTGCTATAAATAGTATTGATATATATCTTAACATAATTTTGGTCATTTTTAATTCGCGTTACAATACATGATGGTGCTATAAAAATAAAATCGCTCATCACTGATGGAACAAAATAGAAGATGTGTTATTTATTGAGATTTGTAAACGCCTTATTATTCCTTTGGCTTTTTGTTTATAAAAAATAAAAACTCAAAAATTTATTGCGATAGAATACATGAAGTGTACGATTCGACATGGTTAGCGGTACTAGTGATTAAATAGATTCAGCTTATTTGTAATAAAAGAAGGAGCATAATTATAATTTTTAAATGTCAATTGTTTCACTTTCCTGCTTTTTAGGTCCATGACATATATATGATGATTATCCCCTTTGTTCCCTCTTTCAAAAACAATGCTTTTTTCACTGGGTGACCATCGGGGGCGTATATCCATGAGTGGGTGTTCTGTTAATCTGGAGATTGATTTAGTCTTTACGTTCATAATAAAGATATCCATATTTCCATCAATATCACCGTAGTAAAGTATTCTTTTTGAATCTTTTGACAACTGTGGCATCAATTTGTTGCCTTCTCCTTTGGTAATTATCTCTTGATTTGAACCATCGGGCTTGCAGCTTACAATTTGATAAATACCATTAATTTTAGAAGAATAATAAATTCTATTGTCTTTAGCCCAGAATGGTTGTGTATTGGAATGATCATTTTTCGATATGTTTTTGATATTGCTACCATCTTTATCCATCACATAGATATCGTCATTTCCGTCTCTTCCCGAGACAAAGACTATTTTGTTTCCGTCGGGAGACCAATAGGGACCGTATTCAGCAGAACTTGAATTAGTCAACTGCTTAAAGCTATTCTTCTCTAAATCTAATAACCATATTTTCCACCAACCAATTCTTTCTGATGTAAAAACCATAAATTTTCCATCCGGGGACAGCATCGGACTGCTATCCTTTCTGTTGTGATTAGTGATTTGTTTTATTTTCCCATCCTTCTCCAATAAAAATATGTTATCGTTATTCTTCTTCTGTTTAGTGAATAATATCCCGTACTCCTGACTATACAATTGGGAGGATACAAGTAGAAGTAAAACTAAAAATTTATACATAGCGTTTTAATTATTAATTACCGATAGAGATTTGAATAAGTGTCCGTTTTAAGGGTATTTATTTTTTGTGGGCTTCAGTTTCTTTTAATAAATTCTTTATATTCTGATCATCTGGCTTTCGCTCTAATGAGAGCAGCAAGAACTTCTTGGCATTTTCCCGGTCATTTATTTGCATATAATGTTGTCCCAGAGCAAAATAAGCCAAATAATGATTAGGAGCTAGATAGGTCAGGAATTCAAAAAAATTCAAAGCATCATTTACCTTTCCTGTTCGATATAATCTGGCTCCCTGCTGAAAGAAGTCCATATAATTTGGATTATCGGCGGCTTCTTTTCGATCCAAATCATTTTCCAGTTTTTTAATTATATCTTCAAAATCTATGTTTTCCCCGATCAGCTTCTGATAATATTTATTGGCAATCACTTTTATAGCTCTTACAGGCTGATTATTTAAGGTCCTAATTATATAGGTCAAAATCAAGGATCGGTTTATATCGTCATGATTGCCTAAAATGATGACCACAAAGTTACTTTCTATATAGCGAGTGAAGTTAGATGAAAATCCGTTTCCATCCCCATTGTGTTGAAGTCTTCTATTAGGGTTATTACTATCATTTGAAAAATTCTTTACACGCCATCCATAACTATAGCCATTTCTATTTTCAGTAAATAACTTTTCTGTTTGAATGGAGTCTATTATTTGATAATTTCTCAAAGCCTGATCCCATAAGAATAAGTCCCCAGTAGTTGAATACATTCCACCAGCACCGATAATATTTGAGATATCCCTGAACTCAGGCTGAATGGGTTTTCCCAATGAAATCGAATAACCACTTGCCATATGTTCAATTACTGAAAACTGATTGATAAGCCCGGTATTATTTAACCTGGCAGGTTTTAAAAGTTTGTTCTCTAACAAGTGTTCAAATTTTTCTCCGCTTACCGATTCAGCTATTAGGTGTAAAAGGTAATAACCCGTATTACTATAACTAAAATTACTGCCGGGCTCAAAGAGAATATCCATACTATTTATTTGCTGTATATTTTCTGAATCAGTATGATTAATTTTTTGTTCTTCAGGACCGAACCATATTCTCCTTGCCAGGCCCGAAGTATGGGAGAGCAATTGATGGCTGGTAATTTTTTCTCCTAATTCAGAAGATAGTTCCGGAAGATATTGTCCAATTGGTTTATTAAGCTCCAGTAAACCTTCCTGGTTTAACTTTAAAATTAGTGTTGCGGTAAACTGTTTTGAAATTGAACCTATCTCCATTTTGGTATCCAATTCATTAGGGATTTTCCACTCATAATTGGCCAATCCAAAACTATGATGAAACAATATTTCATTGTCCAGAGCTACTAATACATTTCCACTCATCAGCCCATTGTCGGAAATTGAGTTGAGAACCTTTAAAAGATTATAACTTATGCTATCGTTTTCAATATTCTGAGATTTAGCCGAATAACATGCAATAAGAAAAAAAAGTATTAATAGTATTTTTGAATTCATGCGCACTTAGCTATAATTTGTTAAGCTGTTATTAATTCTTTTTAGCTTTTTTGTCTATAAAATAAAAGTTCAGAAATCTCTTACGATGGAATGCCTGAGTTGTATATAATTATAAATGAAGCGGTATCTACCAGTCCGTGTACAATAATTGGCACCCACAGATTTTTTCCCGAAAGTACATATGCGATTCCCATAAGCAATCCAACGAAAGTAGTTGTAACGACACCTGTAACTCCCTGATACATATGAAACATTCCAAAGATAACTGCCTGGATTAGTAATACAAGAAGAATCGTATAGCGCTGTTTATTTCCAAATATTTTGCCCAGGCGATTCATTAAATAACCTCGAAAAATCATCTCCTCCGCAAAGGCGCCATTGGTCCAGGAAAGAACGAGAAAGGAGATCAAAAGAGGAGTGTTCCCTTCTATAAAAGCAAATGAACTATAGTCTGCAGGTTGTAAATTAAATAATTGAATAATACTATCGAGGATGGGACCAAAGAAAAACAATTTAAAAAAAATCAGACCGAATAATACCAGGAAAAATCTCAATTTTTTTTGGGGCATTCTCAAACCCAATAGTTTCCAGGAATCTTCCTTGTTTTTAGATACAAAAAAAGCTACGATTGCCAGGATGACCAGGATTCTTACGGGCATTGGATAATTGTCATCAAGTCCCAATAAGGGTTCGATCCAGTAAGAAAAAATCAATGTGACAACCGTAGACAGGAGCGCAATTAACAAAAATTCATATCCTATCTTAATTAATTCCTGCTTTCTCTGCTGTTGCTGTTGAGCTTCTTTCATAAGAGTAGTTTTATCAGGATATTTAGTTAAGTTGTTTTCCATCTTTGTCAATAATTACGCTCTTCGTATGATTAAGACCATCATAAGAATGGATCACTTTATGTCCGCCTCTTAACTGTGGAATATTATTTGGAGCACCATCGACTCCAAAAAAACTTTGCTCAAGTATGTTGCGGTTTTTATCATAAATCATTTTGTAGAATGATACCTCTGATTCTTGTAACAGTTTTACTCGATTTCCATCAGCATCAAATGCTGCCATCTCTATATTATTTCCATTTTCATCTCTCTTTATTTGTAATACGGGAGGAAAAGACGGGTGGGTATTCAAAGGTCCATTTAGGTCATATACTTTTTGTTCAATGATTAGTCCTCGATCATTGAATACATCTTCTCTTTGAGCAATGCCTTGATAATTTAACATTCTTTCACCCTTGACATCAAAAAATTCTGTTTTAATTGGATGACCGTATTTATTTAAAGTAAACTTTCCTCGGTGTACGCGAGGATTATTTCCTGTTACCGGTTTCATCTCTTTGTCATAAACACTCCAGCCAATGAAAACCCCGTCTTTATTATACTCAATAACATCCACTGCAACCCCCGTTTCATTATTGGTGAGTTTCCCTTCCTTTCCATAATTGTACATTTTTTGTACATAACCATCTTTATCATATTCAAGATGCGTTTCATAAAACAGAAAATTAGGACGTAAGGGCATTAGTTCTCCTTTAAGGTTGAATCGCTTTTCAACCACCAATCCTTTTTCATTTTTATACCAGGAATAAGAAGCTACTCCATCACTGTTTTCGACATGATTTCCCTCTGTATCATAATATTTTAATCCTTTTTTATCGCCTTGATCATCCAAACTGTAAACCGTTCGGAATACATCACCCCGGACGCTAATAGGCTGCTGGTTATGATCAAAATAATGAAGTGTCATTGTTCCTTCCCCATAAGTATATTCAATTTTTGCACTGGGAAAATACGCCGGTAGCTCGGCATTGTACTCATGGTATGTTTGATCTCCTAACATTCGCACTACCTGACTGACTCTACCTTGAGCATCAAAGGTGTACGCTGTATGCAATCTGCTAGAAGCTTCTTCATCTGATAAGAGGATCGCTCCTTTAAGATTGGCATAGGGAGACTCTCTCATAGAATTCACTGAGTATTTTCGTACACCAGTAATTATTTCCTTTTTTGTTTCAGATTTTATACACGACTCCAGGCCTCCGAGCACAATAATTATCAGAAAAGGGACAATGATTTTTTTTAATAATTTCATTTTACTTAAACTCACATTTTTTCTAAAGTTAGTTCTATAAGCCTGTGATAAAAAATAACCGGGACAAACGCACTCAACTTAGTTATGAAATGATTAATCTCTGTGATAAGCCTGAATCTCCCGGGGAAATGGCATTTTATCAGATATAACTTACACTTCATCACATGTCATTTTTTTCACTTACTTTTAAACTTCCTTACAAAGAGGTGATGAAAAACTTTTACATAAAAATTGGAATACATGCGCTCGTTTGGGGGCTTGCCTTTTTACTTGTTGGAAATGCATTTGCTTATCCCAGTGAGGTATCTGGCTTTACGAAAATATGGGGTAAATGGCGACTTGTGGATATCGTCGGAAGCCTGTTCAATATCGCACTTTTTTATCTGATTATACTTGGCGTTGAGAAAAAAATGCTTCAACTCAACCAATCCCGTACACTTGTTCTTAGGGTCTTATTAATCTGGTTAATTTTGGGCATCCCTGAATCTTTAATTGACTATAATCTTATCCCCGTTTATGTTTCAAAATATTTAGGAACCTATCTTGTTGGCTTGGGTTTTAAATATCTTATTTTCACAATTTTTGCGTTCTTCTTTCAATTCTCACTGGATCGGATACAGCATATTCAGCTTGGCAAAGAAATGGAACGCCAGCAAATTGAGACCGAGTTGAAGTTTTTGAAGGCGCAATTAAGCCCGCATTTCCTCTTTAATACTTTAAACAATATTTATGGAGTTGCCATCGAAAACGAACAGGATGAAATTGCAGAAAAAATCGCCAAGTTATCTGGTTTGATGCGATACATGCTTTATGAGACCAATGAAAAAGTAATTCCTTTACAAAAAGAAGTAACCTGTATTGAGAACTTCATTGAACTTCATAAACTAAGAACGGATGATGAGGATAAACTTAAGGTTGAATTTGTAGTGGAGGGAAACATTAATAATCTTTTTATTCCTCCAATGATCTTGATTCCCATTGTTGAAAATGCTTTTAAATATGGGTTTAAAACGCGGGAGCATTCACCTATTAATATTCTTTTAAAAGTACAAAATGAAGGGATTCTTTTTGAATGTAGAAATCGTATCTTTAAAGTAAATAACTCTATTAAAGAGCATTCCGGAATTGGTCTCGCCAATATTGAAAAGCGATTGACACTAATTTACGGTGATCATTATTCTTTCGAGAGAAAATCCGAAAATGGCTTTTTTAATCTTGCTTTGTCCATAAAGAACTCCTCATGAAATGTATTGCAATTGACGATGAACCCAAAGCTTTAAAAGTGATAGAAGCCTTGTGCTCCAAAACAGATTTGGCAGACCTGGTAAAGACATTTCGAGCACCTCTTGAGGCGCTAAGCTGGTTGCAAAACAACGAGGTTGATTTGGTCTTTCTTGATATCAACATGCCTGAGCTGTCCGGTTACGATCTTATTACCACATTGAATAAGAAGCCTCAAATTATCATGACTACGGCTTATTCCAGCTTTGCTGTAGATAGTTACCTATATGACGTTACAGATTATTTGCTAAAACCCATAGAGCTCAAAAGATTCTTACTGGCTATTCACAAAGCCAATGATCGGATAAAGCATTTATCATTAGTAAAGAATACTGAAAAAGAGTCTGTATTGTATGTAAAAGAAGGTACAATCATACACAAAATAAGTTTGGATCAACTTACTTATGTAGAGTCTTCGGGAAACTACGTGATCTATCACCTGCTGGACCGGGATATAAAAATTCGTCAAACATTAAAAGACTTACTACTTGACCTTCCTCCCAAACAGTTTTTTAGAGTGCATAAGTCCTTCGTTGTTTCCATTGATCGAATAGATATAATTGAACCTCATCAGTTACAAATTAACAGAAGAAACGTTCCCATCGGCTCAAAATACAAGTCGGACTTCCTTCAATTGATGCGCAGGATTAGAGAAAAGAAATAAACTTATTTTAAAGAAGGGTTCGTTTTATATGATCTGGTCCATACTTATTCTCTTTTTTCTATCATTGTACTGGACTAACTGATGGAGCAGCTGTTACAATGCCTGTTATGGGCCTTGGCGCAACGTGTAGCTTAGGCTTTGAATTTTACAATGGATTAACAATCAAATGCTACCTTTATTCTTTTGAGAAAGGGAAGTTATTGCCCGAACTATGGAGAACAAACAAGATCAACAAAATGCAACTTAATAATGACCAGTATTACAACCGGGATCTTTCCTGGTTGCGGTTCAATCATCGCGTTCTGCAGGAAGCAGCAGATCGCCGCAATCCATTGTATGAAAGGATAAAGTTCCTGGCTATCTTTTCTTCGAACCTGGAGGAGTTTTTCGAAGTCCGGGTCTCTGATATCCGGCAAATCAAATCGCTGGATAAAAAACTGCGCAAAAAATTGATCACCAAACCGAACAAATTACTCCGGCAAATCAAGAAAAATGTTTTTCAATTGCAGGAAGAGTATGGTCGTATCTGGCAGTACCAGCTATTGCCAGAATTGGAAATGGAAGGTTTGAAACTGGTCACACTAGATCATTTTAATGAAAAACAAAAGGTTTTTATTACCGACTTTTTTGAAAAGGAGATTGCCGGTAATTTGAAAATGAAAAAAGGTATGAGCAATAATGCAGACCGCCTTTTTATTGAAAACGGGAAATTATATCTGGTTGGATTAAAGCCGGATACTGAATTGGTCTTTGTGAAAATACCGGAGGAAAAAGGGCGCTTTGTCAATTTGCCGTATAGCGAAAACGACATGCATAATGTTTGTTTTATCGATGATATTATCAAGTACTGTTTGCGGCAAAGTCTGGATGTCGATTTTTACAATATAAAGATTTCCAGGGATGCCGAGCTATACATCGAAAATGAATTCTCCGGAAACTTGCTCGAAAAAATTCAGGTATCTCTTTCCAATCGGGATACGGGGCAGGTGACCCGTGCGCTGATTCAGAAGAATATGCCAGATGATTTGCTCGATCAATTTATGCTGGCGCTGGATATCAATGAAACGGATATCAGCCTGGGAGGGAAATACCACAATATGCAAGACCTTTTCACTTTTCCGAATCCAATGGGGAAGGATTTGCAAAATCAGGAACTAGCACCTAAAAAGATAAGCGGACTAGGTTTGAAGGATGACCTTTTTATGAAAATAATGGAGAAAGATCGTTTACTGCACTTTCCATATGAATCCTTTGAAACGGTCCTGCATTTTATTGAGCAGGCTGCCCATGATCCAAAGGTTCGAAAAATAAAGATGACTTTATACAGAGTTTCCAAAGATTCAGCTGTTGCAAATGCTTTGCTAAAAGCCTTGAAAAGAGGAAAAGCAGTTACTGTTTTTATTGAAACCAAAGCGCGTTTTGACGAAGCCAATAATATTAAGTGGGGAAGCGTGCTGGAGGCGCATGGTGCCCGGGTGATTTACAGCTATCCCGGAATTAAGGTACATTCCAAAATATTGTTTATTGAGCGGGAGGATGGCGAAAATACGAAAGCCTTTGCTTATATCGGTACGGGAAACTTTAATGAAAAAACGTCAAAAATTTATACAGACTTTGGTTTGCTTACCGCAGATAAAAAGCTGACCAGAGAGCTTGCTCAGGTTTTTCAGTTGCTCGAGAGGGAAATCATTATTCCCAGGGTTAAGCAATTAATGGTCTCACCTTTTACTACGAGAGAGAAAATCAGTAAAATGATCGAAAGGGAAATAGAATTTGCACAGGAAGGGAAGCCGGCCTATCTGATATTCAAAATGAATAGTTTACAGGATAATAAAATGATTAAGCTTTTGTATAAAGCCAGTCAGGCCGGTGTCGAAATTCGGCTATTGGTAAGAGGAATTTGCTGCCTCGTTCCAGGTATTGCCGGGCAAAGTGATAATATAAAAGTAACGAGCATTGTTGATCGCTATTTGGAGCATGCCCGGATTTATGTGTTTGGGAATGGCGGTAAAGAAAAAATGTATATGGGCTCTGCAGATTTGATGACCCGGAATCTCGATCATCGCATCGAAGTGCTGGCACCGATTAATGATCCCGATAATTATCAAAAGATGCGCCATATTCTACAATTGCAATTGGAAGATCGGGTAAAAGCGCGTATCATTGATGTTGAACAGAAAAACGAGTATGTTTCTACAGAACCGGGCAAGAGTTCCCAGGTATTGATTTATGATTATTTGTAGAAAAATATAAGCCTGATTACTTACAAGGGTAATATCGCTAATCCTTCGGGAAAAACGGACTACTGCCACCCGGGCTATTATTCACATTTTTGAAATATATCAGGATTGAGTAAAATCAAACTTGAATTTATTTTTAAATTAAAATGTAGTATTATGAATTTCATTCAAAAGATCAGGCAGTTTTTAGAGAAAAAGGCGAATCACATTGAAGCACCCGAAAACCATTGTCCGAATTGCTGGGGAAGACAGGAATACGAAGGACAGTTTTTGGAGGCTATCCGCAATGAACAGATTGATCTGAATAATATTGATCAAAAGAAAGGATGGATTGATGCTTATTTCACCAGACATTTTGAAGGAATCAAACTTCGGCAAGAAAATGATGAGTTAATCTGTTCTGCTTGCGAGCTTTCCTATAAACCAGATTAAAGTAGAAAAAATACGATCCGTTAAAATATATGTGGACTTGTCCAAAATGCGAAAGAAATTTTAAATCTGCAAATCAATGGCATTCCTGTAGCAACAGAACCATTGACGAATTACTCGAAGGTAAGCCGGATGAACTGGTTCTTGCCTTCGATCGTATTTTACTGGAAGTGATCGACTGGAAACCATGTTCAGTAGGTGTCGCAAAAAAGTCTATAGTATTCGCGAGCAAGAAAGCTTGGCTGATTGTCAAACCGATGAGTAAGGAACTGGATCTTAAATTCTATAATGATCAGGCCCTGGAAAATGATGCCTTAAAGAAAGTAGTCGAGACTTATGGCAAGTTTGCCCATCACATTCGCATCCATGAAGAATACGAACTCACCGAGGATGTTTTCCAATTGCTAAAGATTGGTCATCAGTACTCTTTGAAATAAGCAAATTTCTGCTTCTTGATTACAAACCTGTGCAACAAATAACCTCTTACATTCCTTCCAATAACAAACTGGCTATTGCGGGATCATTGGCAATAGTTTTAAGTGCTGTATTTTTGGAATTGATCAGAGCTCTTAATGTCAGTAATCGTTGATCATTCGGCAGCAAATCCATTTTAACAAAAGCCTGGATATTTTTTATCGCTTGTTGATCGGCTTGTGTAGTTTTTGAAAGGAGGTGTATTTTCAACCGGTCGCAGAGATTTGATAAAAGGCTGCTGTCCCCGGTTTCTTTTTTTATAATTCTACTTAGAGGTTCATAAACTTCTTTTTGAAAATCCTTTGCATGAAGTATTGCTTCCGGTGTAATGATCTCATCCAGTTTGTTTTGTACAAAAAATATAAAATCCATCACAGCAGTTTCATCCAGACAGGCATGAGCGAGCATCTGAACTAAACCAATTGATTCTGAAAAGTCTTTTATATTTTCAAGGCTTCTGAAAAACTGTACCAGGGAACGAGGAGTCGTTCTCGCGCCAAACTCGAGTTGTGGATGTAATGTCATAAAACTGATACAGCGGGTATCAATATGGTTTTGCTCCGCCCAAAACATCCAGCTATCTCGATCGTAGATCATGGAAATATGCATCATCCGGGTAAGCATCGCATGATCCATCGGAGTCACCGAGTAATCACCATTATCCGGATTAGCGGTTAAAACAATTTGCCAACCCTTGGGTAACTGCCAACTGACCAGGGCAGCATCCTGTAATAATTGCATGATCCCCCGCAGGATTCGGTCATCGGCACGGTTGACATCATCTATTAACAAAATCCCCGGACCTTCTTCTCTGGGCACCCAATCCGGTGGACTAAAAACGGTTTGCCCTCCGCTAATACTGGGCATACCGAGCAGATCACCCATCTCTTCAAACTGTGCCGGAGCAATCGAAGCCCATCGGTAGCCCTGTTTCCGGGCATAATCTCTTACCAATGCCGTTTTCCCTATTCCATGCGTACCCCAGATACAAATCGGCGTTTGCGTTCCGCCAGATTCTATTGCTTTTTCATTCGTGGCAAAAACATAGGTCATGAAGTCTTTGATTTCGTTTGCCGTTGATTTCGTTCCCAAGAGATAAGGATGCATTGATTGTCGTTGCATGGTCTAAAAATCCTAAACTAATCTGCTTTTCCAATGTTTTTTAATAAAAAAATAATTATGAAAGCAATCTGGAATAATCAGGTCATCGCTCAAAGCAATGAAACCATCGTCGTTGAAGGTAATCATTATTTTCCACCCGAAAGTATTGATGCTTCATTTTTTGAAAAATCCGATCTGAACACAACTTGCCCCTATAAAGGTGTTGCCAGTTATTATAATGTGTTGGTAGATGGTCAGAAAAATAAAGATGCAGCCTGGTACTATCCCTCCACCAAACCCGCTTTTGACAAGATATCCGGTTATATTGCTTTTTGGCGCGGGGTCAGTGTAGTGGAAGATTAGTATCGCTTTTAATATATTTGCGGTATGAAAGATATTGCAAAAATGCGGCAAGACTATACGCTCCAGTCACTATCGGAAAAAGAAGTTTTTAAAAACCCTTTTGAACAGTTTCGATACTGGTTCGACGAAGCCCTGAAAAGCGAGATTCCCGAACCCAATGCAATGACTCTGGCTACAGCTACTCCCGATGGTTACCCATCGGCCAGGATTGTCCTGCTCAAAGGAATTGAAAAAGATGGCTTTCTGTTTTATACCAATTATGAAAGTCGCAAGGCCGAAGAAATGAAGGCCAATCCGCGGGTGGCCCTGGTTTTCAACTGGCTTGGATTACAGCGGCAAATTCGTATTGAGGGTATTGTTGCCAAGACGACTAAAAAGCAATCCCTGCAGTATTTTCAAAGTCGTCCGCGAGGCAGCCAGATCAGTGCCTGGTCCTCTCCACAAAGCAAAGTAATTGATGAAAGACTGCTACTCGAAGAGCGTATTCGATCCGTCGAAAAGCGTTTCGAAGATAGAAAAACCCTTCCTTTGCCAGCCTTCTGGGGCGGTTATAAAGTCAAGCCTGTTCGTATCGAATTTTGGCAAGGCCGCAGCAACAGGCTGCATGACCGCATTCGCTACCAGAAAGTCAAACGCTCCTGGATTATCGAAAGACTGGCGCCTTAAATAGTACATAAGCAGCAATTTTGCCTTTCTGCCCCTTTTCCTTATCTTAATGCAAACATAAAGGGAAAAGAGCATCTTTGCTTATGACGATTCAACAAAAACTGGATGATCTGCTTCGAAGATTAGAAGAGCTTCAACAGCTTCACCAAAATACAAGTGTGGAGATCATTCGGTTGAGGAAAGAGATTAAACTTTTGCAAAAAGAGATCAAAGGTTATTCTTCTGAGCCTGCCCCGATTTCTAAAGCAGCTAAAATCGATGAAGTTCCCCCTGCACAAATTAAAGAAGAAAAGATTCCCGAAGTTAATATCGATTTTTCAAAAACTAAAGGCCCTTCCCTACCACCACCTCTTCCCCGAAAGAAAAAAAGTAATCCCGCTCCGGAAAAACCGGATTTTACACCGGAAAAGGCTTTTGACCTGGAAGCTTTTATCGGAGGGAACCTTATCAATAAGATAGGTATACTCATTCTGATTATTGGCCTGGGACTTTTTATTAAATATGCTATTGATAATGGCTTTTTTCCACCAATCGTAAGACTAATACTCAGCTACCTGGCCGGATTAAGCCTGGTGGGGATCGGATATGGTTTAAAGGCAAAATACAAAGCATATAGTGCAGTATTATTTAGTGGTGGAATGGCTGTACTTTATTTTTCTACTTACGGGGGGAATGCTTTTATAGAACCTGCCCTGATCCCGCGAACTACCGCATTCATTCTCATGGTCGTTTTTACAGTGGTCACGGTGATCGCGGCTCTGATATACGATTTGCAGATTATCGCCTTGCTTGGATTGGTGGGAGCTTATGCTGTGCCGATTCTCCTTAGCGATGGTTCGGGAGATTACAAATTACTGTTTTCCTATATTGCTATCATCAATACCGGGATATTGGCCATTTCTGTTCGGCGCGACTGGCGCATCAGTCTTTATACTGCTTTTTTACTCACCTGGCCGATGTTTGCCTTTTGGCTTATGATGAGCTTTGATAGTGATATGAGCAGTGGTGTTGTTTGGTTTTTTGCGATTACATTCTTTGTGATTTTTTACATTGCTTTAGTAATTTATCACCTATTTAACAAAAAGGAATTTACGGGGGATAATTTCTTTTTCCTCATTTTAAATGCTTTGATTTTTTATGGATTAGGTGTAGTGATTTTAAATATTAAATCCATGGAAAATACTCAGGGCTTTTTCACCTTGATCAATGCATTGGTCCACCTGGTCGTTTCCCTGGCGGTCTATAATCGCTTAGAGGATAAAAAACTGTTTTTTGTGGCCTCTGGTTTGTTCTGCCTGTTTTTGACAATGGCCATTGGGATTGAATTTGAAGCTGAAACGCGTGTGCTATTATGGTTAGTTCAGGCTGCCTTGATTTTTGCCATTGGGCGAAGATTTTCGCTTTGGATTTACGAAGTAATATCTCTGCTTGTTTTATTTATTGGCATTAGTAGTTTGTTAGGCATTTGGATAGAAGGCTATTACGAAGCTAAAGTACATCTAAAAGTTATTTCGAATAAATATTTTTTAACGTCTGCTTTGGCTCTGATGACTTTTTTGGTTTTCGGATGGCTAAACAAAAAATGGCCAGCACAGCCGGAAACACCATCTTCCTATATCCTTAAGGCGCTGACACCAGTCCTTATTTTTGCTTGTCTTTATCTGATGTTTTTTCATGAGATATATCATCAGTTTAGCCAGGCACATTTGAATACTCCGCCTGGTTCGCAGTTCAATAATGGAATGCTTCATTTCAGAACGATATGGCTGATTAATTATTCACTGGTCTATGGTTGTATTTTAATGCTGGTCAATCGGTTTTTTATTAAAAACAGAACATTCGGGCAAATTGTATCGATACTTTCTTTTTTTGTGATCATTGCCTTTTTGATGGGCGCTTTTTTCTCCTTAAGCGATTTACGGGAAGCTTATCTGAACCCCGCTCTAACGCCCGAGGTGGTAGAAACATCCTACTGGATTTGGATTAGATACGTCACCTACTTATTGGTTTTGACTACGCTATACCTGATCCATTTATCATTGGATCAATTTGATCAGGCTAAAGAAATTCGTTCCTTTTTTCGCCTGTTCGTACATTTAGTAATTTTGGTCATGTTGTCCAGCGAACTAACCACAGCTATGCGTCTGCTATTTAGTGTGGAATCGAATAGCCTTGCTCATAATGTCGGCTTTAGCATATTGTGGGCATTATATTCTTTAATGATGATCATGATCGGATTCCGGCGACGTTCCAAAATATTACGTGTTGCCGCTATCATACTGTTTGGGATTACTTTGTTGAAAGTGTTTTTTGTCGACCTGGTAGATATTTCTACCGAGAGCAGAATATTGCTTTTTGTTGCGATTGGAGTTTTGCTATTGATAACTTCTTATTTGTACCAAAGACACGGGCATGTACTTTTAGGAGATGAAGAAGAGGGAGCAGATGCGTAGAGCCTTAAGCTGTTTCACTGCTATAAATAAAGCATCAATACTTTTCACAAAATTAATCTGTTTCATTTAGATATGAATATATTTTTTTATATCTTCAAATGCCATTTAATTTTTCAACTCTAATATTTTGGGCTGCTGAATCATAATCATTGGCGAATATGCACTAGATAAAAATATGATTTATGGCATCTTTAAACCCTAAGAGCGGCGTACTCGGTCATCGACTCGCGGCTCATCTATTGCGAAGGGCAACTTATGTCCCTACCAGAACGAATATTGATAACTTTGCGGTCAAAACGGTTTCCGAAGCGGTTGATGATCTTGTTATTGTCA
>JANQLV010000041.1 GCA_028280415.1 Saprospiraceae bacterium | reverse complement strand
ATGTACTGCTGTTCGACCGCATTCATCTCTTGCTGTATAGGTATACTGTACATTTGAACCACTACAGCCCAATGTTCCATTTACAACCGGATCAGATACCTCCAGCTTTATTAATCCACCACAGTTCGACTCCGCTTCAAATAGCTCCGGACTTGAACCGAAACCATCCTCACAGGAAGTCGTGTAATCCGGTGGAACGGATGTGATGATCGGGCCTATCGGATTCGTGATCGTAAACACCCGGCTGGCCTCTACTATCCGGCCACAGAAATCTTTAAGCCGATACACATAAGTTACCTCCGTGCCCGGACAACTGGCTGGTCCACTAAAGGTCGGAGGAAGAATCGTCAGCGTAAAGTCTCCTGCACAATCCGTATTTACCGTCGCATCTCCTTCTGATGCTTCTATATCTTCAAAGCATTCTACATTGCCACCGGCTGGCACATCAATGGTCGGAGCTGAATTTTGTAATAAGAATTGCTGTTCACATTCTGCTTTTCTACCACAATCATCTACGACAACATAGATATAGGTATAAACCGTACCATCACAGCCGGGGATACCACTAATCAAGGGCTGTTTCACATAAGCGAAGAATCCTAAACCACAACTTGTATTTACAATAAGGTTATTGGGATCCGCATCAATATCTTCAAAGCAAGTAACTACTTCGTCCGCAGGGCAGGTAATCATTGGTCCTTCGTTATCAATTGTAAAGACCTGCTCACAGGAAGCGGTTCTTCCACAATCATCGGTAGTGGTATAAGTATAGGTATAAGTAGTTCCGGGACAATCATCCGGACCATTTTGTACCGGGGCCGAAACTACAGTATTGAAGCCAAGAGTACAGGAAGTAACAACCGTTGCATTAGCTGCATTAACTATAATATCTGCGAAACACTCTACTGTCATATCCGCAGGACAGGTAATGGTTGGCGGATCATTTTCTATCGTAAAGACCTGCTCACAAGAAGCGGTTCTTCCACAATCATCGGTAGCCGTATAAGTATAGGTATAAGTTGTACCAGGGCAATCTGCCTGACCATTAAGCACTGGATCACTGATCATCGTGGTAGAACCTAAATTACAATCAGTCGTTACCATAGCATTATCAGCGCTAACTAAAATATCTGCAAAACACTCAACGGTCATATCAGATGGACAGGTGATGATTGGTCCTGAAGACGATTCAAAGGTGATCATTTGTATTTGATCAATATCATTTCCGGAGGCATCGGTTGCGGTCCAGGTTCTTTCGATCGTTCCTCCGGTACACGAATTAGCACTGGAGTCATCTGCAAAGGTAACAGTCGGATTCGTATCGCAATCATCTGTTGCAGAAGCAGAGCCGGTATTAGTAGGGGAGGTGTCGCCTCCACAGGCCACCGTAACATCTGCGGGAATAATCAGTACCGGATCGGTGTTATCTGTCCCCGGGGCTATTATTCCGGAATTCATATCCGAGCAACTTGCTCCATTTGCATCGGTTACGGTAGCGTAATAGGTCCCTGCTGCCAAATTAAACATCCCGGTAGTATTAGATTCTATTGCTGGCCCCGTCGGACTCGTACTAACCGAGTAATTTATAGGTGGATTTGATGTACTTGCGGTAATAGTGAAAGTACCATCATTTCCTCCTGGACAACTTGGTGGCGAAGTATTAATATTCGTGATCATCAAATCGCAAGAACAGTCTGGTACGGTAACCGAAATAGGGGTTCCCTCGCAGCCAGGATTATTGGGATCAATTACATTAAACATAAAAGTTTGTCCAGTCGCATTTCCAATTGCAAGATCATAAGTAATGGTACCATCCGTTATTCCATTATTGATGATTCCAAATAGAACATTAGAAGGAAGTAAAACGATGTGATAGGTTCCACTCCCTCCGGAAGCATCAAATGATAAAGGAATCGAAGCATCATTGGTGGGGCATGTACCGGGCCCTGTGGTCATGAAATTAGTAAGTGCGCAGGAAGTAGTGCTACTACAATCCGGTACGGTAACCGAAATAGGGGTTCCCTCGCAGCCAGGATTATTGGGGTCTATTACATTAAACATAAAAGTTTGTCCAGTCGCATTTCCAATTGCAAGATTATAAGTAATGGTACCATCCGTTATTCCATTATTGATGATTCCAAATAGAACATTAGAAGGAAGTAAAACGATGTGGTAGGTTCCACTCCCTCCGGAAACATCAAATGATAAAGGAATTGAGGCATCATTGGTGGGGCATGTACCGGGCCCTGTGGTCATGAAATTAGTAAGTGCGCAGGAAGTAGTACTTGTAAGCGCGCTTTTTTGTACATCAATATTATCCGGGAATGAATTAGGAACACTAATCGATCGTTTATGCTGTAAAGCTTCAAGATCTGTTGGAAGGTCTTCAAACGAGGCATCCGGATCAGATAATATGATTTGACCATTGAATTGTTTTTCCTCTTTTGGCACTTCTTCCGAAAAGGAAAAACCAAGGCTAAGGAAAATGAGTAAAAACAAAAGGAGTCGAGTTTTGTTCATGATAGTTTATTTTGCTGCCCGGTTAGTACTTTATAAGGCTGCGATTGTTAACGAATAGGTTTATAAGTGAAGTTTATATGCTATCTTAGACAAAAAAAATCCAGGTCCATTGGTTACACCTTGGCCAATGCACAGTAAATCTATTTTGCTTTAAGAGCAATTCTACTCTGGGAAAAACAAATCGGTATTTAATTGGGATGGTGCATTTGCATCACCAGAATTAGGATGCGAAATACAGGCTTATTATACCTCCAAATTTAGAGCTATTAATATATTTTTTTATAGTAAATATGTCCCACAAATCTGCATTTAGTTCCTTTATATCTGCCAAATATTATATTTGTTAAATTATTGTCTGCCATTTGTGCTAAGTATATTGTCCTGGGAAATATCTTGATTCTTTTTTCACTCTAGCTTACAAAATCTTCGATGATATAATTTTTGGCCTCCGTGATCAATTGAGGGCTGAAACGAATGTAACCATCTAGTTCTCCATCTGTATCATAGGTTTGTTTTTAAATTGCTTGTAGCTTTAATTTATTTCAAGCCACGTTCTTTGAGCAGACTTCCCGGGGGATATCCAAATTGTTGTTTAAAAATCAAATAGAAATACTTTATACTTTTCATCCCGATTTTTGGGAGGATCTCTTTTACCGTTAAATAATTTCCGGTGAGTAATAAATCATGCGCATATTGCAACTTTAGTTTTCGGATATATAAATTAGGAGAAAGTCCGGTTAGATTTTTAATTGTTCTATAAAATTTTCTTTCACTGATCTCTAGTTGATTGGCAAGAAATTCATTGGTCAACAGCTGATTATCCATATGTTCTTCTAAAACCTCATTCAACATTTGTATCCAATGTGGAAGAGGCTCTCTCATTTCTTCTATATCTCTCATATAATCTTCTGTTATTTTATTGATTATCTGATACTTACCATATAGCATAACAGTCTTGTTTAGCAATTAAGAGTATCATAAATAGGTGAATTTTCGATTTCTAAAAGCATCTATAAATTAAATTGTAATCCGCGAGGATTTGCCTCCATTAAGTCGCCGAATTGTTTATCGAAAGTACTTACAATATAATGCTGCCGACGCCTGGCAGAATAGTTTTTAATGAGTATCATTTTTAGGTTTTTATAATTAGGGCTATACAGTTAGATTTAGCTTTCAATCTCTATCTTTCTATTCATATACTCGGATAGTCGATGATTAAAGTCATCTTCAATTTGAAAAGTCCTTAAATCATATTTTAGGATTTCCTTCGAGACTCTGGCAGCTTTTGGAAATAAAATTCGGGGGATCTTTCCAAGTAAAACTTTAGTTTTGTTGTCATAAACACTATTGGTCCGATGGCTTATATCCGCTTCACTAAATTGATAGCCAACAGATTCCATAATCGGTATCCTCAAAGCCCCTTCATTCACGGTGGTTAATATATTTTGAACGCTTGAATTTAAACAAGCCTTAATGAAGCAATGACGAAAGATTGCCGTTAATCTATGCCCTCTATAAGAAATATCAGTCGAAGCTCTATCTAAAATAAGCGCTGGCAATGTTAAATGTCCTTTTATCCTGATATCAAATTCATTTTCAACACTTATCTTCTCATAAATTACTCTGGCCCTCATGCTGGAAATGACCAGTCCCTGCTCATTTTCTATATACAATACCAGTGCTGAATTATCGTCCTTGTTCCAATGCAAATAAGACATGTCAAGAATAGTAGCATTGGAAGCCTGGGTATAAGCCTTGAGCCGTAGCTGATTAATCTTATTGGCCACAGATTCGTTTGCTATTAAAATTTTCATGATCCATTTGGTCTATTTCTGCCAAATCTAAGGCTTGGTATCTTTTTATCCGGGACATGTGTCTTTAATTTTGGGACCTAAGACACCTAAAAGCATTGTTAGGAGGCGTTTTTTGCACGATTAAAAGCAAATTCACGCTTAGTACCAATACATGCAACGGGACCTTTACAGATAGGTAGAAGGTAATTTCCCAAAACGTGCCTTGAACTGTTGGCCGAAATAATCTGTATTTGACATCCCTACCTGGTAGGCTACTTCTTTTACTGAGACAACAGTTTCGGTTTCCAGCAATTCGCGGGCTTTGTTTAGGCGAACCTCCTTGAGGTAAGCGGCAGGGCTTAGACCGGTACATTTTCTGACTTTTCTTGAAACCTGTCGCTTGCTTAGAAAGAGAAGCTCGGAAAGTTGATCAACCGTAAAACTTCTATCAGAAAGATGTTTCAGAACTAGTTGCTCTAATTTCTCCAACCATAAAGCATCTTCATTTGAAAGACGATTAACAAAGGACTCAGGGGCAGACCTTTCTATCAGAGCTTCTTCCTCCTGATTGATACTAATTTTCATTGCTGCATTTCGAATTAAATTATTAATCCTGGCAAACAATTCTTCCTGTTCAAAAGGTTTGGTGATATAATCATCCACCCCAATACGCAAGGCAGTTACCTTGTCTTGAACCGTAGATCGTGCAGTGAGCAATATTACGGGAATAGAACGGTATTCTTCCCGGCTTTTCAATGATTCCAGAAATTGAAATCCGTCCATAACCGGCATCATTACATCAGAAAGGATGAGTTGAGGGAGGCTTTCTTTTTGTGCAAGCAATTGATCAAGGTAATCCAGTGCCATTTGCCCCTGATCCCGATCTTCTACCTGATAATCGCTCTGGAGGAGTAGCTTTAAATAGCTTCTCAAGCTATAATTATCTTCAACCAGTAAAATCCTGGGTTTACCTGTTGAATCTTCTGATCGATTCTCAGTACTAGTCAATACTTGCGAAGAAAGGGCCTGATTATTCCCAAATTCTTTCATCCGGTTTTCAAGCTGGCCATCTTGTGCTGATTCAATTTTAGCATTCTTTTTTGGAAATTCGAACCGAAAAGTGCTTCCCTGGTCAAGAATACTCTCCACCCATAGCTTCCCCTTCATTAATTCTGCTAATTCTTTACTTAATGCTAAGCCTATCCCTGTACCACCTCCAACTTTGAAATCTCCTTTTTTTGATTGATAAAAACGATTAAAAACAAAAGGTAAGTCATCCGGATGAATACCTGTTCCGGTATCTTTTACGGCGATAAGTATTTTCTCTCCCTGATCTAAAACCTCAATGCTAACTTTTCCTGCTGCCACTGTAAACTTTAAAGCATTTGATAAGAGATTATTGAGAATGATTTTAAGCTTTTTAGCATCTAAATCTATTTGAAGCTGCTTATCTGGTAAATACTGAAATACCAGAGATATATTTTTCTGCTGTGCGTGAGATTCATGGGGAGTGATAAGTAATCGTAAAAATTCATAAAGCTGAACAGACTTTTCTTCCAAATCCAATTCTTTAGCCTCCAGTTTCGAAAGGTCCAGAATCTCGTTGACTAGCTGTAATAGATCATTACCGTTCTGCTTGGCCATTTTTAATAAATCAGAATCAAAGGGACTTAGCTGATTTCTTTTTATGGCAGTATCAATCGGACCAAGCAGGAGGCTAAGCGGGGTACGTAATTCATGCGATACATTGGTGAAAAACCGGGATTTCAATTCATCTACTTGTCGCAATTCTTCTGCCTGCTTTTCAATAGTATAGGTACGTTTTCGCACCTCTCGCTCTAGTACCAATTGCTTTTTTATCAAGCTTTGTGTACGCCATTTGTATAGGCTAAATATTAGGACTAAAAAAAATATAGGGACAGATATCTTAAACCAGGTTTGGGCATAAACTGGTGCTAGAACCTGAATAGAAAGTTTTAATTCCTGTGAAGAAAACCGGCCATCAGCTCCTTGCCCCTGGATCAATAGTTCATAATTGCCATAGGGCAGATTGCTCAGACTAATGCTGTTTTCGCTGGTGTGATGCCAGATATCCTCCAGACCTTCTAATTTGTAGCGATATCGATTATATCTGGCATTTATATATTCAAGTAGCACAAATCTAAGATTATAAAATTGGTCCCCGGGAGCAAGTACTATTTTTCGAGTTTGCTTTAGCTGGCTAGTTAAATCCATTATTTGGTCCGCTCGCTTACTGAATTGTTGGTACTGGACAATTCGAAGCGGTATATCAAATGATTCTTCTATCCTGCGCACTTCATCAGGATGAAAAACGGTTAGCCCATTTAAACTTCCAAAATACAGCCTTCCATCTTCTCCTTTATAATGTGAAATCCGGTTAAACTCATGATGGCTAAGTCCATCTTTAGGTAGAAAAGCTTTGGCTCGATTCGTTTTTTTATCAAATTGAATAATCCCATAATCACTACTCATCCACAATTGATCATGCTGGTCTTCGTAAACTGCATATAGATTATTATTGGACAAACCATCAGCAATGGTAAATTGTTGAAAAGTATCCAATTTCATGCTGCCCGGCTTTAGGGATAATTGAAGCAATCCGCCCCCTCCGCTAGCCAACCAAATATTTTGATCTTCGTCTTCATGTATGTGTAAAATATTGTCATGAGCAATAGTGAAATCAGAATTTGCTCCGGTCCAATAACGGGTTAAAATTCCTTTATCAGGAGACCAAGCATATAAACCCGAGTTTGTACCTATCCAAATATGTCCATGAGTACTTTTGACAAAAGTATGTACAAATGAATTGGATAGTTCGGGAAATTTTTGATCCACTTCCAAACACTCAATACTTTCTGTTTCAAGATTTAGGAAACAAATACCTTGTTCCGTTCCCAGCCATATACGTTCTTGTTCATCTTGGTAAATCGTCCAGATATTATTATCTAATTGGTCTTTTCTTTGCGCGGTATAGAACTTTTCTGTCCCGGACGGGAGATTTGATTTTATAAGTGTATAATCACTAAACCATAAATTATTGTCCCTGTCTTTGAAAGTGGCAAGCGGAAAATAAGCTAAAAAAGTTTGAATACCATTTTGATTAACATAAGGAATAAAGGGCAGTCTGGAAATCTTTTGATTGGTTTCGTCAATTTTATAGCGCCCTTTATAGGTATTGATATATAAAATGCTATCGATTTGTTGAATACCCCTACAACTATAGGCTTTGATGGCTTCATATTCTTTGTAATCCATACTAAGAATATGTTTAAATGGATTCGGATTAAGTTCAATCCTGTAAAGCCCGAAAGCTGTTCCAACCCAGGCGGAGCCCTTGTGATCAAAGTAAATAGCCTGAATCTGTGCATTAGCGATTTCAGGTAGGTTCTTTGTAAAGTCAAATAAAGTTCCCCGCTCTGGATGGAAAGCTATAAAATCGGGTTCATGTTTGAACCAAAAACTTTGATCGGAGGCCCGAAAAGCGACTCTGGAAGTCCAATCCAGAGAAGTCTTTGGGGGTAATATTTTTGTTGTATCGACAAATTGATGAAGACTATTGCTTTTCAGATCGATGTAAAAAAGAACATCTCCAATTTTATCTACTCTGGAAGAAAACCAAAATTGCTCTTCTTCTTCAAGACCTATATAACGAAGCCTTCCGCCTCTAACCGGCACTTCAAATTTTTGCAGCGTTTCTCCTTGCCGATTAATTTCTATTAGGCTTGAAAACGCATTGGCCTTTCGTTCCGTGGTTCCCAGGATTGTATTCCGTTCTGAGTGATGAAGTGGAATAAAAAAGGCAGCCGAATCTAATTCAATCTTTTGAAATCCGGTTTTATTCGTAAAGGAATATAAATCCCCCTGCACCGTATTAAAAAACAATTCTCCGGAATGCCCGGCAATAAAATGGCTAATGTCGTCTAAGGAAAAAGGTAATTGATCTCCAATGTATTCTTCAAAAGATTGCGCCTGCTCGCTTTGAGGGTTGAATATAGAGAGATGAACAGGAGATTCATTATAAAACCAGATTTCCACTTCAAATAACCATAAATTCCCCAGATCATCCTCCAGAATATGATGGAGCACATTTGAACTTAATCCGTTTTTTTCTTTAGTGTATATTTTGAAAGAATGGCTGTCAAAACGATTCAGGCCATACCTGGTACCTATCCAGATAAAGCCACTTTTGTCCTGATGAATAGCATAAACTTCCCTGTTCGACAAGCCTTCCTCTACTCCATAATGAGCTACATTGGCCAGGTAGGTTTGTCCGAACAAAAAGTTTCCTACTAACAAGACTAGTAGAATTATACTTATGCTTTCTCTCATTGTCTTATGCAATAAAGATAAATAATTAGTGCTTTTCTTCCCAAATATCAAAATGGATAACATTATTATGGAGGCATTAAGTCATTTGTCATTAAGAAAGGAAGTTTTTGACCTTCCTATGGAAGAATGGTTTGCTTGGTGCTCAAATTGACCCGATATATTTTTACTACCATCATCACAGCATTCAATGTAATGGGTATTGATTGAATCCTGTTGATCAGATAGTTATTTTGGATGATTTGTTTGAATAATCATTTAATAGTTTAGCTTATAAATGTTAAAATCGCTGATGTACAAAAAATATTTTAAAGAGGCATATGAGTTTCTTCCGGTAAAATATGATTAAATTGAGGATAGAATTAAACATTCTTGGGAGCATTTATATTCTTATACTGTGTGGTTGTCTTCTGTTTTACAGGAAGGGAGAAGCTGGAGGTAATAATCTTTTAATACGGCCCGGCGCCGGAAAAACAAGTGAAATGAGTGAAACAAGCAATTCTGTTTTTTATAAATCCTTCGATCCTGTATTACAAGCGGCTATTGTATTGGGACTCGGTTTGATTGTAATGATTGGCGGAAAAATAATTGCGATGACGGATCTGCTACCGGTAAGTGAGCGTTTTCCCTGGACGATAGCAGCGGCTTTCATTTTGTTTTTTGCTATGTTCAATAGTATTTTTAGTCTTTCTACCAAAGATATGAATAAGTACTGGAGTCGCTCGGTGTTATCTTATGCCGGTCTGGTACTGGGATCAGGGACCTTAGCGTATATTTTTTCTTCAATCCCTATAGGCGATGCAGGCTCTTATCGCTGGATCATTATGGTATTGACTTTTGCCTATTTGGTATTTCTTTCGATTATGAGATTCATGAAAAGAATTGTAGAATTTGCTGAAAAAGAAGAGTGGAATCGTCCGAAGCCACGCAAAAGACGCAAATAATTCCGGTTTTTTTTAACAAAGCCCTTTCCGTATACATCATTATAGTACATTTTTGTTTTTAAACTAGGTTGCAAGGTGTATTCTCCGGCTTCCGGTATTATTAAATACCCAAGCCCTAATTTGAAAAAGAATACCTGCTACCTCTAATTTTAAAATTAAACAGATTATTATGCGAATTATGATCATCTTATGTTTTGCTGTCTTTATGGCTTGTAGCCAATCCTCAGAGCAAGTTGCGAATGATGAAAAAATGTCTTATGCTGCGATGAAGACTTCTGTAAAAATTAATGGAGACAGCATTCCTACAGTGCAGAAAAGCGAGGAAGAATGGAAAAAGGAATTGACGGAAATGGAGTATTATGTATTGCGTCAGAAAGGTACGGAACGAGCGTTTACGGGTGATTTGTGGGATAATAAGAAGGAAGGTACATATGTCTGTGCGGGCTGTAACCTGGCCCTTTTCGAATCCGGGACGAAGTTTAGATCAGGAACCGGCTGGCCTTCTTTCTACGAACCAATTAGGTCCGAATGTATTCTCGAAGAGTCCGACAGAAGTCATGGTATGGTAAGAACGGAAGTTTTATGTGCTTCTTGTAATGGGCATCTCGGGCATGTATTCAATGATGGCCCACTACCGACCGGACTCAGATATTGTATCAACAGCGTCTCGCTGGATTTCATCGAAAGAAAGGAAAAAGAATAAGAATTTGATTTGAGTTTTCGATCGGGCTTTTCAAAAAGTCCGATCGGAATGATAAGTGTTTTGCACAAGATCATACAAACAGGTTTGAGTACTTATCTTTTCAAGCCGGGATAATTAGGTAAAGCTTTCCTTTCTGAAAATAAATTGGAAAAGTTTCAATCCTCCTTGAAACAAATAAAAAAGCCCTTCCGTTAGATTTTTCATAGTTATAGAAGTTTTGCTAATATTTTTTATGAATTATTCATTTAATTTATTAGATTTGTTTCGGCTTAATAGAGGAGAATAATCAAATGGTTTTCTCACCGCTAAACCCGAAACCACCTAGATCCCAGTTTATTACGGATTCGAATTTTTTTTAATGCTTTTTAAGCAAACTGAATCAGAGAAAAACTAAAAAATTCGAAAAATATCCGACTTACTGTTTGATCTACCATCCCATAACATAACATTAAAAATCGGTCTTAACAATTTGGGGATACTTATCCCCGAATTCAATTCGTTTTTGTACCCATTTAACGAATTATAATTCCATGTAATACGTATAACTGTTCCTTTTTAAAAGGAAGGATTTGTCATTATTACACGCAGAGAACCTGTTATAAGAACTTACTCACTATGAAGATCAGATTTGTTGTTATTGCAATTGCTACTTTTGTTTTGTTTACTTTGGACAGTAATGCTCAGCAAGTTGAAGTGCTAATTGACCGGCTTGATTTTGGCTATGATGTTGCTCAATTTTCGGAAGGACTACTACGTGCAAAAAACGGAGATAAATGGGGATTTGTTAATGAGAATGGAAGATGGGTGATTGCTCCCCGCTTTAAGGAAGCTGGTGATTTTTCGGAAGGACTTGCCGCAGTAAAAATTGGAAACAAATACGGATATATTGATCAAGCTGGAAACCTGGTAATAGCGGCACGTTATAGTTATGCCGAAGAGTTTTCAGAAGGCCTAGCTCAGGTCGGATTCGTCAGAGGGCAAAATGGCTATATCAAGGAAGATGGCAGCATCGCTTTTGTCTCTTCCAGTGATCGTTTTAAATGTGTAAAAGGAGAGTATTGCTCTGGTGGCCTGATTAAAGTTCTGGGAGCTAATAAAAAGTTTGGATTCGTAGATATTGATGGAAATGTATCTATACACCCTCAATTCGACAGAGCATATTCATTTATAGATGGACTGGCCGCCGTGGCCATTGGGAAAAAAGTAGGATTTATTGACGAAGTAGGATCGTTCATCATTGCTCCCAAGTATGATGTAATTAAGCGTTTTAAAAACGGATATACCGGAGTTTGTGTTGGAAATCGTTGGGGGATCATCGAAAACTCTGCTCAATCAGAAATTATTCGACCCCGGTATACGGATGTCCAAAGTTTTTATAATGGACGGGCAGCAGTTATGGTGAATGATAAATGGGGCTATATTAACAAATACGGAGAAATGGTGATTACACCAAAATTCTGTGAGACTGCGCCTTACAATAAAAACCTTACTCCAGTATGTGTAGATAATAAATGGGGTTATATGGACAGCAATGGTAATCTTGCTATTCAGCCTCAATACAAAAATCCTAACCGTAAGCCGGATGCTTTTAATAATGGGATGGAGATCGCATTTGTAGGCAATAAATGCGGGGTGATTAATCAAAACGGTCAGTTTATAGTAAGTCCGAAATATGACTGTATCTATTTCTCGGGAGATACTCCGGGACTAGCCGTTGTTATGAATACTATCGCCGGAGAACGCTCCTGTCAATTGGTGAGGATTAGAAGATAGGCATTGTTTATAAGAACTAAATAATCTATGAAATTATTCATCCCGGACTTTCGACAAGAAGGTTCGGGATTTTTAGATAGGGCAGGATTACCTGAAACCAATTCCTCGTTTGGGCTCTATATCTTCTTCCATGATCGCAAAGCCGGAAATATCCTCTAATTCAATCGTATGAATAAGGGTACGATTTCTTTTAGTCGCAGGGATATCCGCCATTCGAAGGTTTTGGCGTCGAATGGTTTCCTGGATAATTTTTCGGATCGTACGGGCATTGCCAAAATACTTGTGCTTATTGCTCAATAACTTTTTGATATAAGCATTAAGATGAGCCTCGGCAGCCTCGGAAAGGATCATGTCTTCTTTTTCAAACATCATCTTTGCAATGGCCAGTAGCTCCGAAGCGCTATAATCCGTGAAGGTAAATTGCTTGTCGAATCTGGATAATAAACCGGGATTGGCTTCGAGGAAAGTTTTCATTTCTTCCGGATAACCGGCTACAATTACCATAAACTCACCTCTCTGATCTTCCATTCTTTTGAGTAGCGTTTCTATAACTTCACTACCAAAATCGTTTTGCCCGCCTTTGGTAAGCGCATAGGCTTCGTCAATGAACAGACCACCACCCATAGCTTTATCGATCATTTCACTGGTCTTGATAGCGGTTTGCCCGACATAGCCCGCCACGAGGGTTTTGCGATCACATTCTACCAGATGTCCCCTTTCGAGGATTCCCAGCGCTTTATAAATCTGTACTAATAATCTCGCAACGGTAGTTTTACCTGTTCCGGGGTTTCCTTTAAATACCGTGTGTAATGAAAAAGCTTTTTTTATGTTCTTCCCAATTTCCCGATAATAACGTACCAGCTTCGTTTGCTCGTCCACCTCTTTTTTGAGCTCTTCCAATCCGACCAATTCACGCAGTTGTTTAATGGCATCATCCAGTAAGGCTTCATCAATAGGGATAGAAATATTGTCATTAGCATTATGCGCAAAAACCTTTTCAATATCTTCAAAGGTAATGGTTGATAATTCTTCCGGCTCCAGAGTACTGAGGTCGGCGCCGGATTGCATTAGCCGAATTGCCAGATTTTGTTTGGATTCCTCGATGATACCATTAATATAACGTGCATTTCCAAAATGCTCATCCCGGTTTCTGTATACATCGACCAGTTTTTTGTGAATCATATTTTTGGCTTCCTGATCGATCAGAACACCCCGGCGTTGAGCCGTATATTCAGCAATCTCGATTAATTCATCCGGGGAATAGTCCGGGAAATGTATTACATTGCGCAGCCGGCTGTATAATCCTGGATTAGAGCCAATGAAATCCTGCATTTCTTTTGGATAACCGGCAAATATGATGGCTAGATCATTATTTTTCTCCGCGAGTTCTTTGAGTAGCACTTCAATTACCTCCCGGCCAAAATCTTTTCCATCGTCTCCCCGGTTGGTGAGCGCATAAGCTTCATCAACAAATAGAATTCCCCCTCTTGCTTTTTCAATGATCTTTTTGACCTTGGGAGCGGTTTGTCCAATAAATTCACCCACTAAATCTGCCCGGCCAACTTCCATTACCTTTCCATGTGACAGGAGATCAAGGCTGTAATATATTTGCCCAAGCATTTTGGCAACCGTTGTTTTTCCCGTTCCGGGGTTTCCGGTGAAAACACTGTGCAAATTCAGAGGTTGTTCGTCCTCCAGACCTTTGTCTTTTCGAACCTTCAAAAACTGTAAATAAGTAGCTAGTTCATTGATCTGGGCCTTTACGGTTTTGAGCCCAATTAGATGTTCCAGATCACTCTTCGCTTCTTCAAAACTGGGTTTTATTTCTGAAACTTGTTTGGGAGCCAGACCTTTTTCACTGGTCGTCAGGTAGGGGATGGGTTCATCATTGAGTTCTTCGCTCTCTGATACTTCAAAAGGAACAACTGCAATCATCTGATCCATAAAGATGATTTCTATCGTATATTTATCATTGTACCAATAGCCAGGAGTATCAGAACCGTATCCGGTATCCAGCATTATTTTTTTCTGATTTCTGAATTCTTTGAAAAAGCTCATGAAGGCTTTTTGCTGTCCGGAATCATTATAAAAATTGAATTGCAGTTCCAGGGGGAGCAATTCCTCCGGAGGAAGCAGATTATTCAAGCGAATTTCAATATTCAGATAACGAGTCGTGGAGGCTGAAAAAGTGCGTAGATATACTCTTTCCTTTATGTCCTGACCTATTCTGGGGCTCTCAAACAAGCGTATTTCTTCGATTTCGAAATAAGGGTTATTATCCGCTGTTACTATTCCGGCCTGAACGATATAGAAATTGGTTTTTCCAACCAATTCATTATCAATATAGACTTCCCACTCATATTCTCCTTTTTGCCACCATCCCGGATCAGGTGTTCCCCAGCCTTCGCGCAGGAAAATGATATTTTGCTCTTTAGCTACAATAATCTCTTTGTCCAGCTCACAAATCTGTGCTTTGGTTTTTTTGTTATTGCATATAAATTTGACCTTGGTTTCCCAGTCAAATTCATCAAAGAGCTTGTTATAAAAAGACAATTCACAATACAAGTAACGGCTTTCAATTACATCAAAAACCTTTCTGTATTTTTTTACATTTTTATATAGGTTTTCCTTTGATCCAAAGACTTTCAGACCTTTCAGCTTATAATTCCCACCCAGGGCACCATCCTTTTTATCTTTAAATAACATGCTTCACTGATTTCCTTAATCAAAGGTACTTCTTTTCGAACGAATGTTAACAATCGTGGTCTTAGCGTTTTGTTAAAATTAAAGGCATTTTTGTGATTGAAGGGCTATCGCTTTTTTGGGATTATAACGTAAATATAATGCTGTTTTTTCAATTATCAGTAATTATCAGCTATGCAATTTGTCAGGAAAATGCCCTTGTTCCTTATATATTATTTTGTTCATTTCATGTTTAAAGGAGGCGGACCTGGTTTTGTTTTCCGTTTTTTAGGGAAATACCAAAGCAGCAGCAAAGTAGCTATAGCTAAAGGTATGAGATACATGAAATAATTGCTTACATGAGCCTGGTTTTGGCTGGCTTTTATAATCATATTGAAAAAAGGAGGCATATTTTCGGAGAAACCAGCATCTTCGTAAAATTGCTGCATATTTTTTAGAAGTTGAATTGTTCCCTGATTGAACTGAATGAGCCAATAAATCAGCAAAGCGGATAAGACTAAGAATGTCGGCAGAATCAGCCTCTGGATTTTTTTATATATAAAACCTGTTACTATTAGGATCAGCCCAATTGCGAGCAGATAAGGCATATAAGTATTTATTAATTCCTCATTCTCTGCCAGCATTTCTTTTTGAAAAGGATCGAACGGATTACCGGTGTCAATATGATAGTTCTCCGACAGCATTTTGTAAAACCTGGAGTTGAGGAAAGAGAAGGAGGCCAACATTACATAATATCCGCCCAACATCACCAGCGTAATATTCTCTTTGTATTTTGAAAGGAACTGATCAATCTTCATTAGCTATATTTTTTTCGAATATAGCACTCTTATCTTCTTTTACAAAACTCCCTAAGCCACCTTCAAAAACTTCCCTTTGAAGAATCGATATTGGAACTTCCCAATTTGCAAAACATCTCCGTCTTGCAGTCTTTTCAATCTGTTCCAATCAATATCTTCCTGAATGGTATGTATGGACCCTTTGGTCTGGTAGGCGATCTCCAGATAATTTTCGTTGATTCCGTATTGAGAAGCAGTGAGCAGGACATGCACCGGAACGCTTAATTCGTCCAGTTTATGCAGATCATCAACATCGCTGTAATTATCAGCGATGAATAGTAAATCCTCGTTTTGACTTTTGCCATTTGCCCCAAGGATGAGCGCTTCTACTACATTTTCCAGGCGGCTACCCCGGCAGCTAAAGTTGACAATTCTGTCAATAGTTGTAAAAAAGCCTTTGACATTATTTTGAGGTACATGAAAAATGCCTCTTCTGGATTGATCGGAATGCTCTTCCCCGTAGTAATTAAAACCATTAAAAAGCCAATACTGATTGTTTTGTTGTTCTGCCTGGTCGCTATAGTTCCAAACCAGCAGTTCATCAATATATTGATACATACTACAGTCGATGTTTGCAATAATGCGTTTTTGTTTCCATTGCTCTTTATTTCGATGAAACATGGAGCGAATTTCATCACCCATAGTCGTATAATATTGTGTATCGGATTTTGCTGCTTCCCGATCCTGGAGTGCAAGCTTTTTTATATTCGTTTCAATGAGTTTAAAATCCCGGTTTTCATATTTATAATGTAAATAAAAATTAGTGTATTGATTACGCGCCAGACGAATAGAATCCCTTATCCTTTCGGCACGTTGGATCGAATCTCTTCTCGCTAAGAGCAAGGCACGTTCTCTTTCCCGTTTTTTGAACTCTGCTGTACTGATCATATTAAATACAAACTTACTGGTGCGGGAATGATTAGTCGGTTCGAATTCTTTACAGGAAATATTGCGATAAGCATAAGAATGCACGCAATAAGTTTCTCCCTTAGGTAAAAGCAGTGTGCTATGTCCGTTTTTATCGGTGGAAACAAAGTAGACTTTCCCGCTTTTTTTTGCCTCGAAAGCAATTTCTTCATGGGCAAGCGGGCGATTTTCCAAATCCATTACCTGCAATTTGAGTAGCACTCTGGATGCCGTGGGCATGGCCCCCGGGCTTAAGCTTTGAAATACGGTATCGTTTCTTACAATTTCCTTTATTCCGGCAGTCATTAGGACTACTTTGACCGTTTGAAAATGCTTGTTCTTTTTGGGCACTGAAAACTTTCTGTAATTTTCCTGGCCTGCCAGATTGGTCTGATATCGCTGATTATAGGGCAATAAAAAGAAAAGCTCTCCTTTTTCGTCTGTTGTTCCCTGCCAGTATTGCCCCTTGGAATTATGCACCCATACGGTAATATTGGCCAGTTTTTCTTTTCTGAAATCCGTTAACCGCATACGGATCAGTGCTTCGGTTTTGGTCGCTTTAACCTGGTCCTGAATGTGGTAGTTCTGGATAATGGTATCAGAAAGAATGGATGCTGCCGAAAGTGGATTTGCAGAAAAAATACAACAACAAAAGCTTAGAAAGATGAGGGCTACATTTTTCATTAGTCTGGTTTTCTTGGAATGAATTGCTATAAAAGAAGCGAAATAATGCTTAAGGGGGCAGTAGAATTCCGGTAGATGCTCGTGTGTGAAAAGTTAACTGAAAACCGCTGGAGATTATTTTACGTTCGGTGATTTTTTTGAAAAAAGGCTTAAGCTCCTAATTCTTTATGTCGAAAACAATCCGTAGTATGGTCGTTGACCATACCCGAGGCCTGCATAAAGGCGTAACAGATGGTTGTTCCGACAAATTTAAAGCCCCTCTTTTTCAGATCCTTTGCCATAGCATCGCTATGTATCGTACTGGCAGGTACAGCTTTTCGGCTGGAAAATTTATTGATAATTGGTTGGTGATCAACAAATTGCCAGATGTATTGATCGAAAGAATCAAACTCGTTTTTAACCTCTAAATATTTCTGTGCATTTGTAATAAAGGCATTGATCTTTAATTTATTTCGAATGATTCCCGGATCGGCGAGCAATTTCGCTCTTTTGGCCTCGGAGTATCGGGCAATTTTATTTGCATCAAAACCGTCGAATACCTTCCGATAATGTACACGTTTATTAAGTACGGTTATCCAGCTCAGGCCCGCCTGAGCCCCTTCCAGACAAAGCATCTCAAATAACTGCTGATCTTCGTGGACTGGAACGCCCCACTCTTCATCGTGGTAATGAATATACAGTTCGCTGGACAGGCACCAGGTACAACGGATTTTCATGCGTTCAGCTTAAAATACAAAGCGGATAGAAAAGGCGCCATTATCTCCCCAAAAACCGGTATAACCAATTAGGTTGAAAGCCGGTTTCCAGTCCAAACTCAGATTAATTGGAATTTCATCAAAGGTATATTCAATGCCGATGATCCCATCGACTCCAACGACCGTACCTCCATCATTGTCAAAGAATGGGTTATTATCACGAACACGATTCCAAAAGCCAACATGTCCACCGATTCCATAGTACCAGTCCAAACCGCTGACCGAGGTTGTTCTTTCGAGCTCATAAAGACCAGTAATCAAAAAGCCTCTCCAGCGTGTACTTAGAATACCCTCAACAGCAGTACTCTCGGTTAAAAAATGCTTTATTGTTAAACCATTTGAAAAACCTCCTCTCAGTCCAATACCGGTCTGATAGCTTTGTGCGCTAAGGTTAAAAACAAGGCTAAATACAAATACAGTTGCAATTAATAATTTTTTCATCATTTGATTTTGGTTTTTGTTCAATAGTCTTGTTCGAAAACAAAATTGCCAGAGCCATAGCTCTGCAAGAGAAAAAGCTAAAATAAAGAGCAAAAAGCTATTTTCATACGACGATTCATTCTTTTTGAACAAGACTAATGCTTAACGAAGAAATAGGGGCGGTTTAGTATGCTATTGTCTGCAACTACAACCAGAACTCATAAAAATATTTGTTCCTTCGATCAAGGGAGGATAAGCATTACCACTGCCTTCCATTTCCCAATAAAAAGAAGTACGCTCATTAGTTTGATTACCGGCCTCATTCATTGTAGCAGCATCGTACAACCGGCCATTGACCATCGTGTATACTACAGAATTGGTATTTTGAATGTTTTCCAGTGGATTCTTGTCCAGAATAATTAGGTCAGCAAGTTTCCCTTTCTTAATAGAACCCAATTGGTTTTTCATACCCAGGTATTCTGCACCATTAATAGTTGCAGCTTTTAAAGCCTGCAGGTTGGACATGCCTCCTTGCTGAAGCATCCATAACTCCCAGTGTGCACCAATACCCTGAATTTGCCCATGCGAACCCAGATTAATGTTTACCCCTGCATTTTGCAATTTATTACAAGACTCGGAAACCAGAATATGCCCGTTTTTATATTCTTCTTCCGGAACCATCGTTCGATGTCTGGAACGCGAATCAATAATCGCCCGTGGAGTATAAGCCAAGAGTCGTTCATCTTCCCAGACATTAGTATTTTGATACCAATAATATTCGCCGTTTAATCCACCGTAATTTACAATGAGGGTAGGGGTGTTTCCGGTTTTGGTAGCCGACCAAAATTTAATCACATCATCGTATAAAGGAGCAACCGGAAGGTTATGTTCCACACCGGTATGACCATCAGCGACCATGGAAAGATTATGATAGAAAAATGAACCACCTTCCGGATAAACATTTATTCCCAGTTCTCTGGCGGCCTGCATGACTTGCTGTCTTTGCTCCCTACGTGGTTGATTATAACTTTTTACAGAGAAAGCACCGAAAGCCTTGGTTCTTCTCAAGGCAGAACGAGCATCATCGAGATTATTAATCACTGCTTTGAAGTCACCGTCTGCACCGTATAAAATTGTTCCGGTTGAGAAAATTCTCGGTCCGATCATTGTTCCGGTTTTAACCATTTCAGATTGAGAGAAAGTCATCTCCGTATTCGAAGAAGGATCGTGAGTAGTAGTGACCCCATAGGCGAGGTTGGCATAATATTGCCAGTGTTTTTGCGGACTGAGTCCATAGCGAAAAGCTCCGAGGTGGGCATGAACATCGATGATTCCCGGCATTATGGTTTTACCCTTTACATCAATCACCTTTGCATTTTTTGGAATTTTCGTTTTGGAAGTGCCTACGGCTTTTATTTTATTTTCTTCGACGACAATGGTGCCGTTCTCAATGACTTTGTCCCCTTCCATGGTGATAATCCGGGCATTGGTAAAAGCAATCATTCCGCTTGGTTTATCATGTGTCAGAGGTACAATGATTTTGATACCATTGGTATCAATTGGAGGAACACTGTCTACTTTACCTAAGAATGGAAAACGATCTTCTACGGAGTTGGTATAGTATTCATTTCCTAAGGTCCAGTGCAGTTTTTTGCTGTCTGCTGACCAGTGCAGGCTAATACCTGCGTCCCTTGCGACTTGAGCTACCGGCACGGCCTTGGTCTTGGAAGTAATCCCGACTTCTTTACCGGTAGCGGGCATTGGAGCGATATAAACCTTATGTAATTCGGAAAAAGCAATCCATTTATTATCAGGGCTTGGAGCCAGAAGGTTTCCGTATTTCGTATTGAAAATTGTGCGTTTGTCTTTACCTTCTTTATTGACGGAGTGATAAGACTTGGTCAGACTACCGAATAAATATCCTCCGGTTTGATAATAGATACGTGATCCGTCGGCAGAAAACCGGGGATGTTCGCCCTCAGCGATTACCAATTTTCCAATCTCATCATCACTGCTGCTTTTGAGATAAATTCCCGGATTTTTACTATGCAAAAATCCCTGATGATAATTACCCGATTCTTTGCGATATACGATGGATTTTCCATCGGGTGAAAACCTGGGGGTACGATAGATTCCCTTCTTATTGCTGAGCCTGGATACCTGTCCACTAGCCAGGTCTATTTTCATAAGGCTTCCCATTTCCATATCATTCCAACTGACATAAACAATGGATTTCCCATCTGGAGCAAAGTTGGGTTCAAATTCAAAATCTTTTGAACTCGTAAGCCGTTTAGCCGAGCCATCTGCTAGGTCCATTTTCCAAAGATAGCCAACCGCATTAAAGACAATGGATTTTCCATCAGGAGCGGTGGTCGTTTGTCGAATTGCTTTGGCATGAAAGTTTTCCGGAGCCGCATCTTGCTCAAATCGCACGGTTTCGGCCATTTTGTGTTTGGCATTTACCTTGAAGGGAATATTTTTAACGGCTTTGCTTTTTACATCAATGTTTCTAATTTTTCCCTTGGCCCATATAATGATATTTTGATCATCCGGAGTCCAGGCAAATCCCGTATAAACACCAAAAACGGCCCAGGCTTCCTGCTGATCTTTACTCAGTTCCTCGTATAAGGAAAATTCCTCACCGGTTTCTATGTTTTGTATAAAAAGCACGGATTTTGTGCGGATACGACGAACATAAGCGAGCCATTTACCATCATTTGAAACTTCGGGACGGCATGCTCCACCGGGACCGGAAACAAAGGTTTCGTTTGTCCCTTTTTTCCGATCATATCTTTTGATCACATAAATTTGACTATTGGGATCTTTATTGTATTGAAAAAAACCACCCGGATACATGTCTTCGCTGTAAAACAAATAACGTCCATCAGGGCTGATACTGGGTTCATTAACATCCTGCTGATCATTTTTACGCTTGGTGAGTTGTATACCGCTTCCGCCGGAAATATGGTACATCCACATTTCACCTGCGCCTAATGATCTCTGGCTGGTAAAGTGCTTACGGGCAATAATGTATTGACCGTCCGGCGTCCAGATCGCATTATTTAGAAGCCTAAAAGACTCTTTGGTAATTTGCTTGGCATCACTGCCATCAACATTCATGGTCCAGATATTATCCCCACCACCCGCATCACTGGTAAATAGAATTTTTTTGCCATCGGGACTGAATCGAGGTTGTACTTCCCAGGGCAGACCAGAGCGCAAGACAGTTGCCTGACCACCATGAACCGGCATTTTATAAATATCTCCCAGAAGATCAAAAACTATCGTTTTTCCATCAGGGCTGATATCCAGATTCATCCAGGTTCCCTCATCGGTGTTGATGCTTACTTCTTTGTGTTTACCAGGAGGATTGGAAACATCCCATTTTTCCTCTTTTTGGGCCTTAAGATTGAAGCTTATTGCTATGATTACCAGGAGTAGAAAATATCGATTCATACGAATATGTTTAATTTAAAAAGCAGTTAAAATTACAACTATTCATAAAAATAGAAGAAGAAAAACGGCAGATTAGCCATTTAATGCTCCGGTAATCTTTTGTATGCAATCTATTATGAATTAAAGTGGAAGATACAAGGTGTTGATTATAAGGGTTATACGAAAAGATATTTTGATTATTGAATAAGTAAGAAATACGATATTCAGGTTGGCATAAAATGATGAAGAATGGATGATTAATCCTTCGAGATATTCTGGTATTTCAATTTATTGAATGATCATAAAGGGGACATTGTCCGGAAATTATGGAGGGGCTGTAAAAATCGGATGAATAGTGAGCCGGAAAAGCTCATGTAAGCTCAAAGCCTTTAATTTGTAAAAAAATCTTTTTCGATCAGTAAATTTACCCAGTTATCTTCACTTACCCCCATCATACTGAAACGATATTGATGATTACTTTCAAGGACAGGAGTACTGGTTGAATCCGTAATATTGAGGACTACATTGTCCAGTTCATAAAAGACAAAGCTTTTTTCAAAGGTATAAGTACCGGAGATAAGATTCCCTTCGCTGTCGGAAATGACTTGAAAATAAATTGCGTTTTCTTCAATTGCTCCATCCTGCCAGTTGAATTCGGGATTGACACCGTTTTCTACAATATTCAAAAGTGATGCATTAAGTTCTGTAGGTTTGATATTCGTTTTTTGACGGATGGGATTACAGACGTGTAGCTTTCCCGGAGTTTTGTATGTAACGATACCCATTCTTTCTGCTGTAAAAGCTGTATTTTGAAACCTGCGCAAGTAACCGTTAAAAACCGGTACATGATTTAATGCTTTGGCTTGATATCCGGTATAATCATCAGGTGTATTGATCTGAGTAGATTCGAAATAGCGGAAATCATAAGCGCCTTCTATCGGATAGAAAAAAACAGATGTTGGATACATTGAATCACCGGAAAAGCCATCGGGATGACCAGCTGCACAGGCAATGAGTTCATCCAATTCTAAATCCTCATTCAATGCGATGTAATCTGCTAGAATGTTCTCGTTGAGTTCCGTTAATTTGTCCTTTTGACAACTCAAAAAAACAATCAACAAAGCTGAAAGTGCGAAATATCTCATACTAGTTTAACTGAATATACCTTTTCAATGTTGTCGGAAATGATATATGTGTCGGATGATTACTCTATTTTTTGGCTTTTATTTCAAAAAAGGCGGTTTCCCCGGCATTGCAAACAAAAGTTAGACAGGTTCTCAATCTTTTTGTATCTTTCGTACAATGACAAAGCCAGAAACTATATCCATCAACCCGAAGACTGAAAAGCAGCTTGTTTTACTTGATAAAAAGCTCAATAATCTGTTGGAAGCCTTGAAAGATTACTCCGAAGATCAGCTTAATCGTCGGCCAGGGAAGGGAAAATGGTCGGTCATTCAGGTGATGCATCATTTGTTACTGGCTGAAACGGGTTCTTATAATTATCTGGAAAAGAAACTGAGTTTTAATCCTGAATTAGGGAAAGCGGGATTTAAAAGCTGGTATAGAAAGCAGGGCTTGAAGTTTTTTCTCTGGGCTCCTTTTAAATGGAAATCTCCGAAAGCTATTGGAGATGAAAAACTTCCCGAAAGGGCTGGTTTTTGGGATACTGCCAAACAATGGAAGGATCAACGCCTTAAACTGAGAGAATATCTGGCGACACTTCCACCGGATATTTTTGAAAAAGAAGCTTATAAACATCCCCGGGCCGGACGGATGGATATTGCCGGTATGCTGGCTTTTTTCGACTGGCATTTTACCCGACACCGCAAACAGATACTTCGAATCGTAAAGGATTACCCCAAGCAAATATGATACTCTACTCCACTTTGTGTCCATAATTAAGACCTCTTGAAGCCCTCTATTTATTTCATCGCTATTCTACCGCCTTACGAAATTCGTAAAGAAATTAAAGCGTTCAAGCTTTTTGCGCAGAAGCATTTTGACAGTGGCCGGGCGTTACGTTCACCGGCCCATATCACTCTGGAGCCTCCCTTTAAATGGCACGATGCTCAAATCTCTGAAGTGGAAAAAACTTTGGAAGATTTTGCAGGGGGACATTATCCCTTGTCCATTCAATTGAATAATTTTTTCGCTTTTCCCCCCAGAGTTATTTTTGTAGACGTTAAAAAAAATGCTGAACTGCAGAATCTGCAAAACAGCCTTAAGCGAATACTCCGGGATAAACTGGGATTGCTCAGTGACCGGCCTGAACGTCCCTTTCACCCTCACGTCACCATAGCTTTCAAAGATTTGCGCAAAGCTATTTTTCCCCGGGCCTGGGAACATTTTTCCAGTATAAACTATCAGCGGTCATTTTCAGTGCGGCAAATAAGTCTGCTTTGTCACAATGGAAAAATCTGGGAAATTAAAAAGGAATTTCCGTTCAACTCCAAAGCAAATTATGACTAAGCACATAGCGACTCCTTGGTTTTATCAAAGCTTGTCCATTCGTATTTCTATAATCTTGTCATCCAAATAAAAAAGAAGACCGATGCTAGCCAACAACGGTCCTCGGACTCTAGGTAGAGTTTCACAAGATTTTAAAAACGGTATTAATTACAACAGGGAACATTGGCAAACAGGCCGTCAACATCCTGCTGCGTTAATACTCTATCATAAATAATAACATCATCAATTTTTCCGGTAAAAAATTTTCCAATGAACAAATCTCCGGAGTCTTCTGCAAGATGAAGATTTGAACAAGCCGCTTCACCGTTTTCGGTCTCCTGTAATACACCATTGAGATAAATTTGGTATACATTATTATCATAGACTGCTACGATGTGATGCCAGTGGTTTGTGTTTCCTTCTGCGCTTATGTCTGAATCGGGAACAGCAGAAAGCGGATCATTTGACCAAACGGAATTATTATGACCAAAAACGGCCCTTCTCAGGTCGTATAATCCGACGGACCATTCTCCCCGGCGATCCGGACAACGGGATTCTTCGCCCCGGCTAAGTAGAATTTCGTACTTGCCACCATCTCTGGTATCATCCATAGGTTGGCACCAAAGGGCTACTGAAAAGCTGGAATTACCATTCAGAAAATTTGTGTTTGCAGTAGTTAAAAAGGCTTCATCATTGCCATTATTCCTAAACATATAGGCACAAGAAGCATTTCCATTGCGATCAAAAGAAGCCGTTGCAGTATTCGGATTCGTCAGATCATTAGCATTACCGGACTCGTCGGCCAGACTTCCATTTTCAAAAGGATAAAAGGCAACAATACCATTGCTCAGATTATCTGGCAGACAGTCGATTTCAGGGATGGTTTGTTTGTCTCCACAGCTTAAGATTATTGTTGTGAGAATGAATAAAATGTGAGCTTTATATTTCATATTGATAAAGGAGTTTGCCATTTATCAATACTCACGGAAAAACTAAGCAGACGGTTGGGTGATTTGGGGATTTTATAAAAATGTTTTGGAATAGACAGTCATTTAGAACTAAAAGTCCACTGGATTTTAGATATTTGATTTTCTTAATTCAATTCAGATTTAGAAATTCCAGACCCATGCAGGAAAATAAAAAAATCGGTTCTTTTTGTGTACATGAGTTAAAAGATAAAAAAACAACTAAACCGCATCAATTGCCCATATACGCAACGTCTTCTTTTGAATTTGAAAATATAGATCAGGGGATCGATATTTTTTCAGGAAAAGAAAAGGGACATGTCTACGGCCGTTATGGCAATCCGACTATAGAAGTAGTGGCGGAAAAGGTGGCACGTTTGGAAGGCTTTGGTATGGATATCGAGCCCGAGGCAATTCTTTTTAGTTCGGGGATGTCGGCCATTTCCACTTTGATGATGGCGACTTTAAAAAGTGGAGATAAAATCCTTTCACAGGGAAACCTTTACGGAGGAACAACCGAGCTTTTTGCCAAGATTCTCCAGCCTTTGGGAATTGAGTTGATCATGACCAATTTAAAGCAGTTGGATAAGGTAGAAGAAATACTCAGCAAGGATCCGATGATAAAAATGCTCTATTTTGAAACTCCGGCTAACCCGAGTCTGGCTTGTATTGACCTGGAAAAACTCTCTGCTATTGCTAAAAAATATAATTGCTATACTGCTATTGATAATACCTTTTGTACACCTTATCTGCAGCAGCCTTTTAAATACGGGATTGATTTTATTATACATTCGACCACCAAGTATCTCAACGGACATGGCAACTCTATTTCGGGGGCCCTGGTTGGAAAAGACAAAACATTGATGCGTACTAAAATCTGGACCGCTATGAAGCTCATTGGTACGAATTGTAATCCATGGGATGCCTGGCTCATCAATAATGGTATAAAAACCCTTGAACTGAGGATGGACAGACATTGTAGCAATGCTATGGCGGTTGCCCGCTTTTTGGAAAAACACCCGCGTGTGATCAAAGTAAATTATCCCGGTTTAGAGAGTCACGAAGATCATGCGATTGCCCTTAAGCAAATGTCCGCTTTCGGGGGAATGTTGAGTTTTGAAATTGAAGGCGGGGTGGAAGCAGGTATTCAGTTTATGAATAATATCAAAATGTGTGTACTTGCGCCAACCCTTGGAAATGTTGATACACTGATCCTGCATCCAGCCTCTATGTCGCATCTGAATATCCCCAGAGAGGTGAGGCTTAGAAATGGAATAACGGATGGATTGATTAGACTTTCTATTGGTATTGAAAATCAGGAAGATATCATTGCGGATTTAGAGCAGGCTTTATAAGTTTTGCTGTTTATTTTATAAATCTCCAATTGGATTTTTTAAGCTCTGGCCAGTAGCTGATTTTTGCATCAACTGTTCAGCTATATTTTTCCGCGTACGCCTAATTCAATCACTTGAAGATCGATAATTTTTGCCTGATCAATATTAAACCGGATGATAGTTTTTACTTTGTGAAAACCGTGTACGCCGCAAGCTCCCGGATTGATGTGTAATAAATTGTGCTTTTTATCGGGTATCACTTTCAAAATATGAGAGTGCCCGCATATAAACAGGTCGGGGGGATTGCTTGCCATGATCTCTCGTACCCTCTTATTATAACGCCCCGGGTAACCACCAATATGAGTAATCCAGACATCCATACCTTCACAGTCAAAGCGGAGATCGATTGGAAATTCCGTTCGCAATTTTCCTCCGTCAATATTTCCATAAACCGCTCTTAAAGGCTTAAACGCTTCCAGTTTTTCAATAACTTCCATATTGCCAATATCTCCGGCATGCCAGATTTCATCAACCTCTTCGAAATAATGAAATACTTTTGGATCAAGTGTACTATGGGTGTCAGATAGTAATCCTATTTTTTTCATGCTGTAAAATTAGAGAATAATAGCTAAGAAATCGTCTTTGATTTACAAGGATCATCAGTTGTTACAAAAGTTTTAGAACTATTTAATTCATTTCGATAAGTAAAAATATTTTTGAAGGAATATGAAATAAAAAATTATTAGCCATGGTCCAAACCGGACTAGCTAAAAACTTCCATCCTCCATCCTTAACCATTTACCTCTTATTAATAACCATTCGTAGAATATGACCCATTATTGACATATCATTTGTCGGCCTATTGCTATATTTGCGATGTGATATCCAGAAGCGGGAAAATATTATCCTTCTTTTTTTTAATTCTAATCTTTACTGTATCAGTCAAAGATTTAGTGATCTATGCCCAATTTAAAATAGATCAGGATTTCATTGCCAGTGTATTTTGTATCAATAAAGACAAACCGTCTATGAAATGTGATGGGAAGTGTTATCTGATGCAGAAGCTGCAAAAAAATCATCAGGAAGATCAGCAAGAACTACCGGTCAATACTGAAGACCGCCAAACTATCAATCTTTATTATAATCCAATTGCAAGTCTTGTCACTTTCGATTTAAAACCACTCTCGGAAATCAATTTCCGAAAATCCTGGCATGACAAAACTGTGGTTGTCGAGTTTTTCCATCCACCAGAGGCTTAAATTCTGTCAACAAGCCGAAAATTCAATTTTATAATCTAATTAAAAACAAATGCTTAGACGCAGCTTGCTGCTCTCTGTGCTGTTTTTAGTGTTTCAACAAAACGGTTTTGCCTGTGATGCCTGTGGCTGTAGTATTAGTGGGGGAGGCATAGGCTTATTAGCCAACTACAAGAAAAACTTTGTAGCACTCAACTGGTCAGGCGCTCGTTTTGTTGGTTCACCATTACATGGTTCAGGGGGCACAGATATATTTAATACTGTTGAACTGTCGCTAAGATTCCATATTTCAAAGCGTTTTAAGGTTCAACTGAATCAACCCTATCGTTATAATACCAGACGCATTGGCGAAAACAGCGATGGACGATCCGGAATATCTGATACCCGAATTGTTGCTACTTATGCTATTCTCAAAGACTGGCCGATCAGTAAACGAATTCGCCTTTATTTTGAGGTAGGCGGAGGTATTAAACTTCCGCTAGGGGCTTATGATAAAGATATTCAGAAGAAAAATCTACCCGAGAATTTCAATGTCGGAAATGGAAGCTGGGGCTATTTATTTCAACCTAACCTTTTATTGACAAGGTATAATCTGGGTTTGATCATTAATGGCTTTTTTCAGCTTAATGAAAAGACGAAAGATGGATATCATTTTGGTAATCAGACTGCGATCAGAACTGCTGTATTTTATGATGCCTATTTGGGGAAGGGATTTTCCATTGCCCCGGCGGCAGGTGTTTATTACGAAAGAATAGGGCAGGATCGTTACGCTTTTCAAAGTGATGTACCGGGAACTGGTGGCAGGGGAACATTCCTTCAAACCGGAACCACTTTTAAATACAAACAATGGAGTTATAATTTTACCTATTCGTTTCCACTTAAGCAAAGCTATTCAGAAGAAGCAGTGGATGCCAGAGGTAGAATCAGTACTCAAATAACCTATTTATTTTAATTAAAAACTCAATTAAATGAAACGTTTATTTTTCTTTTTAGCCTTAGTTGCTAGTGTTTCCTTTTTTGCTTCTTGTGATAAAGATGATGATGACGATATGCAAGGTGATGATCCACAATATAGCATTACTATTCATTCACCCAATACGGATGACAAACATGTCAATGATGAAATCCATATTCATGTAGATTTCGAAAGTGCAAATGACGAAACTGTTCACCATGTGAATGTGAGAATTTACAATAAGGATGATAACAGTATTGAAATTTATAATGCTCCCGGCGATGCACATGTTCATGCAACCAGTGGAAAACATGAGCATCATGCGGATTTTACATTATCTAATGCCAATGGAGTAGATGCGCATACGGACTGGATATTAGAGGCTAAAGTATGGGGACATGAAGGTGGCGTAGGAGAGGTAGTTAAATCTATCGAGTTTCACGTCCATCCTGAATAAAAGATTATTATAAAACGAGGGAACAGCTATATTTTAGGCTGCCTCCCTTGTTTTCAATATATTTTATAAAAAAAGATACAATTTTTATCATTTTATTGACTTTGGCATAGTCATTGCAATTATCTTTAGCGTAAGTTTTGGTTAAAAATTGTAAGATTCGTTTCCTAAGTCAGTGTCCTCAAACATTGACTTTTTTTTTGCCCTGAAGTGAACTAAGATCACTTATTGGTCAAAGTCTATGGCCCCCTTTGGGAACTGCTAAAAGGGCGGAAAATTATCCGAAGAAAAAATTTATGGAATTATTGATGACTCCAGTCATCCGGATTGTCACTATCATTAGGAGAAAGGCCAATAACATCACCGAGGGTATTTACCCCTAGCCCCAGAACTGTCCGGTTCACGTAGTTGAAATAACTAACTACCTGATTGATTTCCAAAATTTCACCATCATTCAACCCTGCCGCTTGGAGTGTGGATACATCCGATTCCTGAATGTTATGCAGGTCGAGCGTAAGTTTTTTAGCATAATCTAAGCCGGCAATTTCTTTTGATGTTAAAACATTATCAAAACGGTCTTGTCGTATACTTTCCAGAATTGCTTCGGAGCGTGTTTCATCAGCTATAAGGCGACGCATTCCGGTACTATGATGTGCAACACAATAATCGCATTGATTGATCGCACTAACATAAGTACCCAATACTTCGAGATACCATTTGGGCAAAGTATTATTAGAATTGTGGAGTACGTTTTTGTAAAGCGTCATATGTCCCAGAAGGGTATGTGGACGAAGACTGTGGACGCTAAGCACATTATCGATATTATTATTCGGGCCCTTGACCCTGTCGTAAATTTTTTTCAACCGACCCTCGGCTTCTTCGTAACTAATTTCTTTTATCCAACTCATAGTAGTTACTTTCAGGGTTATTGTGATCGTACCAAACTAGCAGCGCTTGTAGCTTCTTCCAACTTTTTTAATCACAAAATATGCATAAGGCTTTAAATGTGGAATTCACCTTACCATTCATCCGTACCTTTTACAAAGGAATATTCCCGTGTTTTTTCTTTGGTAAGTGATCCACTTTATTTTCGAGCATTGAAAAAGCTTTAATCAATTTGCGGCGGGTATTATGTGGCAGAATTACTTCATCCACAAAACCTCGTTCGGTAGCACTGTAAGGATTCGCAAACTTTTCAGCATATTCTGCTTCTTTTTCTTTGAGTTTGGCTTCTGGGTCATCCGCTGCACTGATCTCTTTTTTGAAAATAATCTCGGAAGCTCCTTTGGCTCCCATCACTGCAATTTCTGCGGAAGGCCAGGCATAGTTCATATCTGCTCCGATATGTTTGGAATTCATCACATCATAAGCACCACCATAGGCTTTACGGGTAATTAGTGTCACCCTTGGAACCGTTGCTTCACTAAAAGCAAAAAGCAATTTGGCTCCATTAACGATAATCCCGTTCCACTCCTGGTCCGTACCGGGTAAAAAGCCGGGAACATCAACCAATACGAGTAGCGGAATATTAAAGCAATCACAAAAACGAACGAAACGCGCTGCTTTTTTCGAACTATCTACATCTAAAACTCCTGCCAAACTTATAGGTTGATTCGCCACGATGCCAATGCTTCTCCCCGCCAGTCTGGCAAAACCGACTACAATATTTTCCGCATAATATTCATGTATCTCTAAAAAGGAATTTTCATCCATGATCCCTTCGATCACCTCTCTCATATCATAGGGCTGATTCGCACTCTCAGGGATAATATCATCTAACTGCATTCGGACTTCTTCCCCGATTTCAAAGGGAAGTTTTGCCGGCGTATCCTCACAATTCTGAGGCATATAACTCAGCAGCTTTTTGATTTTTTCAATACAATCCAGATCATTGGCAGCGGTGAGGTGAGTAACTCCGGATTTGGTAGAGTGCGCAGATGCACCACCTAATTCCTCAGCCGTTACACTTTCATTGGTTACGGTTTTTACAACGTTTGGCCCGGTTACGAACATATAAGAAGTATTTTCTACCATGATCGTAAAATCGGTCATTGCGGGAGAATAAACGGCTCCTCCGGCACAGGGGCCCATGATGGCTGATATCTGTGGTACCACTCCACTGGCCAGTACATTGCGATAAAAAATATCGGCATAGCCCCCTAGGGATTTTACCCCTTCCTGAATCCGGGCACCACCAGAATCATTGAGACCGATCAGTGGTGCTCCGTTTTTCATGGCCATATCCATGATTTTTACAATCTTTTCCGCATGTGTTTCCGATAATGAACCTCCAAACACAGTGAAGTCCTGGGCAAAAACGTATACCAAACGGCCATTAATTGTTCCGTAACCTGTGACAACACCATCACCGTAGATTACCTGCTTGTCCATGCCAAAATCCCGGCTTCGATGAGTGACCAGGGCACCAATTTCTTCGAAAGAACCATTATCCAAAAGGAAGTGAATTCGTTCTCTGGCTGTTAATTTTCCTTTTTGATGTTGCTTGTCAATTCTCGTTTGTCCACCGCCTAATTGAGCAGTGCTGATTTTATCTTCCAGTATTTTTATTTTATCATTCATTATTTTGGCCCATTTGGTAGTGAATAATTTTGAGCAACGAATATAAGGGCTTTTGAACGAATGCAGGAAATTCAGAACCCTTAAATCAAGTACGGAGAAAATTAAGACTTTAACTTCCCTTCTGCAACGCAAGTCAAGCCAAATAGTTTGTTCAACTTTCGAAAATTCATCTCAAAAGAGTTGTATTGCTTTAGTATAAAATTAACTGGTCCGGGGAGGGGTTTCATATCCGAGGATTCCGGGGCTTTCATGTTCTGCTCGTTTTTCTTTAGCCGTCTGACCATCCAGACTAATGGAAAAATAGATCCATAGATGTAATACTGCTGGTCGATTTTGCATTTTGTCTTGCTCAGTAATTCCCTAAGCATAGGGATGGTATAACGGCGATAGTGACCAAGATAAACATCGTGACTGGACCAGACACTCATAAATGCGGGAACGGTGATGAAGAAGAAAGCATTTGAACCAAGTCGTTTTTTGATATCCTCGATAATGGCATAATCATCTTCAATATGTTCTAGCACATCCATCATGATGACAATACTGTCGTTAATACCATTGGGGATATAGCGAAGCTTTTTAACCGGAGCGTCCTTGGTAGCCTCCATTTCAGCTTTGGTATAGCCAATATCAATGAGCAATACATCTTCAATATATTCGGGAAATGCTTTATGCAATTCGTAAGCAAAGAAGCCGGAACCCGAACCAAAGTCAATCACCGTTAGCTTTTTATCCTGGTTCTGTGTTAGGTTCTTAAAATATTTAAACAAAGGGATTTTCTTCGATTGATAATACCAATTGGTAGATGGATCAACGCCACTCTCTAATTCCTTTAAATCCATATTTTCGGTTTAATATATTTATCACACTTCCGGAAACCGGGCATTGTGAATTTTAATTTTTACCTTTTTTACGCTGAGCTTCTTTCTGCTGTTTTTCTATTTGTTCTTTTAGCTGTTGATCAAACTTAACGGCCGGCTCATAGTCCGGATTGGCTCTGAGAGATTGTTTCAGGTAATTCAAGGCATTGCTCCCATCACTTTGTAAATAAGCCTTTTTAGACTGTAAGTAGAGCTGTTCTGCTTTTTTACTCTGCTGTTGGGCGATTTGTATGCCTATATCATAAACCTGTAAGGCTCTACCTCCTACTTCATCGTATTTTAAAGCTGCGGCCAGAGCCTTGTCGAATTGTTTTTCATTATAATAAAGGGAAGTCAGGTAAAAGTAGCTTCCATTATATTTATAATTGACATCGGTGATTTTCTCTAAGGTCTGCTTCGCCTCTTCGTTTTTGCCAGTATTCAGATAATATATAGCCAGTGCGAATAAACCATTAACATGCGTATCGGACAATTTCATAAAACCATCGATCGCTTGCTTGGCTTCGGGAAATTTGCGTAGGTTTAAGCGGGCATTTGCCAGCCCCAACCAACTGGTTTCATCTTTGGGATCTTCCTGAACTGCCTGAGCAAATTTCATTTCAGCAGTGTTAAAGTCCCGGGCCTTTTCTGCTTCTGCACCTTCGAATGGAGTAGTAGAGGGCCTTCTGGATATGGCTCCGATCACCGTATTATCTACTTTCTCGGTATAGATGACATCGGCTGGCGGCCATGCCTCGTTTTTCATCAAATCCTTGTTTACAAAACGAGAAATAAACATAAAGTAATCACCGGATTTTTTATTCCGATCGTTGTAGCGGGTGTAATAGACCTTGACATTAGGTACGGCCTTTTTTATATAGTGCCCTGCCGGATCAGAACAATTCGTATGTATGCTTATCGTTTCACCATTTTTAATACGTTCATCATTTTCTACCAGATAATTACACATATTTTTGATAGAATTCATCCAGTAATCCGTTTCGTAACGACCATAAGCAGCATCGACACCGCCTGCCAACTCATTGAAGTAAATATATTGATAAGGGTGGTTTTTGACCATCCAATAGGCAGGTAATAACATCAAAATAGCGAGTACACCGCTAAGTACCCAACGCATTTTTGGCAGATTTATCAATTGATTCCAGGCCCAGGCGGCTAAAACTGCTAATACCGGGTAAATGAATAAGAAGTGGCGCATTCCATCATATAGGGAAGACTCCTTGTAAATAGCATAAGCAACCGGGAACAGGGCAGTGAAGGCAATGAAGAATATCGGCCAGGGATTTATCTTTTTAAATTTAATAAAATAAAAAGGAATAAAGGCAAGGATTCCCAATAGCATAAAAACCGGAGCCGCCAGAGAAATATATTTCGGGATATAGTACCAGGGTAATTCATCCGACCAGAGATGCTCCCCTTCAAATAGCATTCGGATACTGGTAGAAAAATTGGACATTTCACCGAGCGCTTTCAATGGATTGCTAAATGGTGCTTCAAGTGCATAAGGCCAGTAGAGCATACCGCCGAAATAAGAGAATAAGACTACACTTAAACCAATCAAAACTATTTTTCCACTTGATTTAAAGTTGGGAAGAGAAGCTCTGAGTTGCGGCTTGATCAAATAGGTCAGAATGGTAAACAGACCAAAATAGGCAATAAGCAGAATACCTCCGACCCGGACATTAATCGAAGCGGCGATTCCGATAATGAGCATTATTACAGTCTTAGAACCAGGTCTTGGCAATTGCTTCAAAAATCTGCTTAGATGTAATAAGGTAAATACGTAAGCTGCTGCAAAAGGTATATCCTTGGGATTGTTCATACTGTGCCCAAAGAGTCTGGGGGATAAGATCATAAAGAGTAAAGCAAAAAAAGCAACCCGCCAGCTGCCACTGACTTCTTTGGCCAGGAGACCGGTAAAAAGGATCATCAAAAAGCCGACAAAAGCATTGAGCAAATGCCGCATGTCAAACTCATCCAATCCACCTATATGTTCGTTGAGCCAGGCGGCGGAGTAATCGAAGAGCCCGCCGTAATAATACAGGTTTTTATAGTTTAGCGCATTTTCTCCTTTCTTGTTGGTATACGTTCCATCGCTTTCAAAATGCTTAAGAATTAATTCTCCATATTCTTTTTGTACATGCTCATCTCCGGTAATACCATAATCAAAGCTCAGCATAGGCATCAAAAACAAAAGCAGGATCGAAACCAAAGCAAATCCCAGACGGTAGTAACTGGGTTCTTTGCCGGTATTGCTTTTAGTGCTGAAATCTTTAATAGGTTGACGAATAAACCAGTTCCAGTTTTGCCGGAGAGCGATGCCGATGGTAGAGAAAAACATGGAGATACTATCGGAAAATAAGGAAATTTTTGAGTCCGCCTGATGTGTCCATTTGACGGGCATGGATTTAACGGGGATATCTTCAAATTTGGCTTGATTGAGTAATTCGATATCGTGTGCCCAGCCTTTGCTTTTTAATCCGGAAAAAAGCCTTTTGGCGATTGCCGCCGGATATAATTTGAATCCGCATTGGGTATCGGTTAGATTGACATTGGTAAAAAGCTGAATGATAAAGTTATAAATCAAACCGGCAATCCTACGGAGTAAATCTCCTTTGACCGAAGAACGCTCGTGTTCCCTGGAACCAATCAGGATTTCGTTCTCATTAAAAGTTTTATCCGGTAACTGACTTAACCACTGGAGAAGTTCACCTGGCTCAGCAGCCATATCCGCATCAATGGTCAAAACAAAATCTCCCGTACTCTTTTCAACTCCTGCTTTTAGAGCCGCCCCTTTTCCCTGGTTTTGTTGAAGTTCAATAAAGTGGAAAGCTGTTTGATTGCCAAAAGCATTCGGAAAACTGGCTTTGATCTTTTCAGCACTGTCATCATTACTACCATCATCGACGAGAATAATTTCGAGTGCTTGTTCCCACCTTTTATCAAAACTTTGTAGCGTACTTAAAAGCTTTTTTATACGCTTGCTTTCGTTATAGCATGGAATAATAAGTGACAAGCTCCCTTTGAAGTTGTGCTTGATGACCTTTTTAGGTACAGTGCTTTTTACTCGTTTCTTACTCATTAGGAAATAGACATTTCGGTTTTCCTCCGGAATTACAAGTGATAGTTTATTGCTAAAGAAGCCCAAAGAACTCTTTGGGTATTCCTTATTTACTCCAGCAAATATTACAAAATAATCGCAAATATAGACATTAATGTTTCATTCTGTATGTTAAGTGTATTCAAACCGGTTTTATGTGCAGATTTAGGCTGGGAATTTTACGAACTCCGGTTTGGACAAAGTGCCATTTGCCGACATTTTGCCTTTTTTGCCATTTCTTAATGTATCCCCTTTACCTTTGTTCACCTTATAGCTGAAAAACAATGAAATAGGCCTTTGATTTTAAGCAATTGATCGCTAAATGGGTTACCTTTACAAACCACGTTTACAATTAATTATCAAATCGAAAGTTCCGAATTCCAAAGCAGCTTTTTAGCGCTTTAAGCTTGTTTGTTTGAATTTTGAAACTTGGATTGACGACAATCAAATTAGGCCATTATATATTTGTAATTTATTTCACAATAAAATAATCTGTTTTTACAATCATGTCTACAATTACAAAGAAATCTATTTTATCCGAAAGGATTCTAAGCATGGCTGAATCAGCGACTATTGCTATGGCTCAAATGGCCCGGGACCTTAAAGCAAAAGGACACGATATTATTAGTTTAAGCCTTGGTGAGCCGGATTTTGATACACCTGAGCATATTAAAGAAGCTGCTATACAAGCCTTGAAGGATGGCTATACTAAATATACGCCGGTTCCCGGTTTACCGGAACTAAGACAGGCAATTGTAGATAAGTTTAAACGCGATAATGATCTTGATTTTGATATGTCTCAGATTGTAGTCTCCAACGGAGCCAAGCAATGCATAGCTAATTTATCTCTGACTATGTTAAACAAAGGGGATGAAGCGATCATTCTTGGACCGTACTGGGTTTCTTACTATGAGATCGTCCGATTGGGCGGAGCGACTCCGGTTATCGTGTCTGCCGGTATTGAAAATGATTATAAAATAAACCCCGAGGACTTAAGAGCCGCGATAACTGAAAAAACGAAGTTTATCATTTTTTCATCTCCTTGTAATCCTACCGGTTCGGTTTATACCCGGGAAGAGTTGAAAGCAATTGCGGATATCGTTGCTGATTTTGAAGATTTATATATTATCTCTGATGAGATTTATGAGTATATCAATTTTGCCGGTAAACATGTGAGCATCGGTGCTTTCGAAAATGTCAGGGATCGCACGATTACCGTAAATGGATTTGCAAAAGGATTTGCGATGACGGGCTGGCGACTGGGTTATATGGGCGCACCATTGGAAATTGCCAAGGCTTGTGCAAAAATGCAGGGACAGTTTACTTCGGGGGCTACGGCCTTTGGTCAGAAAGCTGCGGCTTATGCTTTAAATGCTGATATGACCCCAACCTGGGAAATGCGCGATGAATTCAAAAAGCGAAGAGATATTGTAATTGCCGGTTTGAAAGAAATTCCCGGATTTATAGTAAATAATCCGAAAGGGGCTTTTTATGTGTTCCCGGATATTAGTGCTTATTTTGGAAAATCAGACGGGAATGTAACGATTCAAAATTCAAATGATTTCGCTCAGTTTATTTTGCTCAATGCCCATGTGGCGGTCGTAGCCGGTTCGGCTTTTGGAGCAGAAGGTTGCTTTAGATTGAGTTATGCAGCTTCTGAGGCGCAATTAGTCGAAGCCATTCGAAGAATTAAAGAAGCGGTAAAAAAACTTTCCTAAAAGATGTCTGGAATGAGGTATTGATAAGTAGTATATCAAAAAATTAATACCTCATTTCAGGTGTTTTCCATTTATACTAGACCTTAAGCTTATGCCAGGTCTTTGATCGCAGATATAATACCGAAAGCGTTAGCATAGCTCCCCAATACAGAATTTCGGAAGCCCAGGCCCATTCGAGTCCTCCATTGGTGAATTCTACCACTACGTAAATATAGATTAGATAAAAGACTGCGCAAACTGCTTGCATTAATAATCCGAAAGCCGTAGCTCCGGTTCCGGCCAGTCCATTAAAATAAACGCCTCCGATTGAAAAAAGGCAAAGGATAGCCATTAAAACACGCAGCGTAGGCTTGGCATCTATAATCAGGGACATGTCTTCCGATCCGAGCAGGGGATAAAGCAAGTATTCCGGAAATAAAACGACTGGCAGGGTAATCACCATTGTAACCACCCAGCAAATCTTGGCGGTTTTCCAGATGATGGGTAAAACGGCATCTTTTCGTCTGGCTCCTATAAAATTGCTGACGATCGTATTAATTCCCGAAGAAAAGCCCCAACAGGGAATGGATAAAACCAGATATACCATCCTTACCAGATTCGTAATCGCCAATTGCCTTTCTCCCAGGTTTTCAACGATTCCGAAAAATACAAACCAGCTCCCTAATCCAACGACTGCCTGAGCTACGATTGGTGTACCAATAGCCAGTTGTGCCTTGATAAGGGGGATATCGATTTTGGGAAATTTGAAAAGATTGTATTGGCGGGATGTTCGATCAAATAAAATATAAACCACAAAAACGACAAAAGCAATGATTTCGGCAATACTACTGGCCAGTCCTGCTCCGGCAATGCCCATCGCTGATATTTCAAAATGTCCTAAAGTGTTTTCGAGAATGAAGGATAGGAAATCCCCAAATCGTCCGAGATTGGGAATATCCAATGAACCAAAAATAAATACATAATTGAGAATGATATTGACAATGGCAAGGATAAGGGTGTCGATGACGATAAAGCTTGTTCTGGCAACGCCGGTATAAAGCGCTATAATCGCTACTCCTGCATAAGAAAAAAACACGCCCCAGCTCCTGTATTCCAGATATTCCAGACTTTTATAAAAAATGACATCTGAATTGACAAAAAGAGAAAAGAAATAATAGGCGCCATATTGCATGAAGAGGAACATAACTATAGCCAAACCCAACTCAAAATACAACATAGCATAGAAAGTCCGGCCCACTTCTTTGTAATTGGCTTCCCCGGCTCTTCTGGCTATGAGGATTTGTCCGCCTTTTGAAAAACCAAAACCGATTGCGGCGATGATCAGATAAAAAACCCCCACAAAGCCAATTGCTGCAAAGTCAACTTCCGACAGGTGGTAGAGGAATACACTATCACTTAAAGCGATAATATTCTGCACCGCGCTACCTAGCATAATCGGAGTAGAAATACCAAGAATTTGTTTATATGAGGTATTGAGTTGCATTTCAGATGGCAATAATATGACTTTTCGTTCATACAATTATCAAATGTCGATAGGATTTAATGTTTAGTAGATATATACAGCCTTATAGACGTTTTATAATAATTTTTTCTTTGAAAACTTTAAATTAGAGGTTGGAGAATAGAAAGAGCATATTTAGTCTACTGCTTTATACTTATTATTAATATTATTCAAATTTTTCAACAATTTTTAAGGTTGCATTGCTTGGCATGAGCCAATCTGAAACCTTATATCTAATCACCGACAAACTTATACCTTTAAATTAATATAACCATGAAAGTTTTCTCTGTTTTAAATTTTTGCTTTCTTGCAGTGCTATTTATATTTAGTTGTAATTCTGAACCTTCGGATTCAGATGCAGTTGAAACAAAAAAGATTAGTATGAACGAGATAAAAGCAGAACCACCCCTGGCCCGTAAAGAGCCCAAAGAACTGACCATACACGGGGATACCCGAATTGATAATTATTATTGGATGAAACTGACAGATGAGCAAAAAAAAGCAGAAAAGCTCGATGCTCAAACTCAGGAAGTGGTAGATTATTTGAATGCGGAAAATGATTTTACAAAGGCAAAATTAAAGCATACTGAAGCTTTTCAGGAAAAACTTTATAATGAAATTGTTGGTCGTATCAAACAAGATGATCAGTCTGTACCTTATAAGGATAATGGATATTTTTATATTACCCGCTACGAAGAAGGTAACGAGTATCCTATTTTTAGTCGTAAAAAAGGAACTCTGGATGCCGAAGAGGAAATAATGCTCAATGTGAATGATCTGGCCAAGGATTATAGCTATTATAATGCAGCGGGATTAAGTGTCAGTCCGAATAATAAAATATTGGCTTTTGGAGAAGATACGCTAAGTCGAAGAATTTATACCGTCCGCTTTAAGAATCTGGAAACCGGAGAGATGATTAAAGATATTATTCCGAATACTACCGGACGGGCAGTTTGGGCAAATGATAATAAAACGCTGTTTTACTCCGTAAAAGATGCTTCTTTGCGCTCCTATAAAATCTTTAAACATGTTTTGGGGCAGGATGCAGCAAAAGATGAAGAAATTTATCACGAGAAAGATGAGACTTTTGGGACTTTCGTATATAAAACAAAATCGGACAAATATATTGTCGTAGGTTCTTACCAAACGCTTTCTTCCGAATACCGGATACTGGATGCTGATAATCCTAATGGTCAGTTTAAAGTTTTTCAGCCCAGAGAGCGTAATCTGGAATATAATATTGATCATTATCAGGATAAATTTTACATCCGGACCAATTTGGAGGCCAAGAATTTCAGATTGATGGAGACGCCCGTTACGGCGACGACTAAGGATAACTGGAAAGAAGTCATCCCCAACCGGGAGGATGTGCTCTTGGAGGATATGGATATTTTCAAAGATTATCTGGTACTTTCAGAGCGCAAAGCCGGTATTACCAATCTTCGGGTGATGCCGTGGAAGGGCGAAGAACATTATATTCAGTTTAAAGATCAGGCTTATCTGACTTACACTTCGGTTAATATGGATTTTGATACCGAAATTTTGAGATTAGGCTATACCTCGATGACTACGCCTAATTCTATTTTTGATTATAATATGAAGAGCAAAGAGATGAAATTGCTCAAAGAAGCGGAGGTACTTGGCGATTTTGATTCTAATAATTACAAATCAGAGCGATTTTTTGTAGCGGCCCGGGATGGACAGAAAGTGCCGGTTTCCCTGGTCTATCGCAAAGGAACTAAGCTTGACGGGACGGCTCCTTTGCTCTTATATGCTTATGGTTCCTATGGCAATAGTATGGATCCTTATTTTAGCTCGGTTAGATTAAGCCTGCTCGACAGAGGCTTTATCTATGCGATAGCACATATTCGCGGAGGCGAAGAAATGGGGCGTTGGTGGTACGAAGACGGCAAGCTCCTGAAAAAGAAAAATACCTTTACCGATTTCATTGACTGTGGCAAGCATTTAGTCAAAAATAAATACGCTGCCGAGGACAAACTATTTGCCATGGGAGGCAGTGCCGGAGGCTTGCTGATGGGAGCAGTGGTTAATATGGAACCCGAGATGTGGGCCGGAGTAGTTGCTGCAGTTCCATTTGTGGATGTCGTAACCACTATGCTGGATGAGTCTATCCCACTTACGACCGGAGAGTTTGATGAATGGGGGAATCCGAAAGACAAAGTATACTACGATTATATAAAATCCTATTCGCCTTATGATAATGTGGAAGCCAAAAATTACCCTAATATGTTGGTGACGACTGGCTATCATGATTCTCAGGTGCAATATTGGGAGCCTGCCAAATGGGTGGCAAAACTCAGAGATATGAAAACGGATAATAATACCTTGTTGCTACGCACCAATATGGAAGCTGGACATGGTGGGGTATCAGGAAGATTTGCGCGATTTAAAGAAACAGCTTTGGAATATGCTTTTTTCCTCGATCTGGCAGGAATTAACGAAGGAGCAGTAATGAATTAAAAAGAAGTGAAAGTGTAAGTATAAGTTTAAGTTCAAGTTTAAAATTAATCTTAGACTTGAACTTAAACTTATACTTAAAAATTAAAGATTATCCGGCACAAGCACTGCATTTAAAACATGGATCACCCCATTGGTAGCTTGTACATCTGTCAATAGTACAGTCGCTACTCCGCCACCGGCATCTGTTATGCTTACTTCATCTCCATTGACATTTACCGTGAAGCTTACCCCATCATTTAAAGTTTCCTGGCTTCCTTCTGAAAGTCCGCTTCTTACATTATTTCCACTTAAAACGTGATAAAGTAAAACCTTGGCTAATTGAGCCTCACTTAAGCCATCGGTAACATCCGAAATCGCATCAAAAGCGCTGTTTACTGGAGCAAATACGGTAAAAGGACCTGCAGTTTGTAAAGTCGTTACCAGATCGCCTTCAGCAGCTCCCAAAGCTGTAACAAGGCTGGTAAAATCATTATTCGCCGAAGCATGCCCAACTACATCCAGTGGAAGGATTACTTTATCAACGATGTGGATAACGCCATTGCTTGCATCGACATCAGCAGTAGAAACGTTAACTGCATTATTGATTTTTACAGCACTTCCGGTTTTCTCTACAAGGATAGAAAGTTGTGTCTGTTCAGGGCCAGTATCGGAAGCCGTACTTACATAGTTCTTCCCTTCATTAATATCTGCGGCATTCAATTTAGTGCCGGCCAAAACATGGTAAAGAAGAATTGGTTTTAATTCTTCATCTGTAAAATCAGCAATATCAACACCAGAAGCTGTAAAGGCCGCATTATTCGGTGCAAATACGGTATATGATGTTCCTTGTTGCTCCAATACAGATAATAAATCCGCACGCTCAAGGGCCGTTGCAAGCGTACTGAAATCGTCGTCTTCCGCAACGATTTCTACAATACTCTTTGGATCAGCACTGTCATCATCATTATCACAAGCAGTAAAAAATAAAGGCAATGCCAGGATAAATGCCCAGCTTAATTTAGAAAGCTTAATAATCATTGGTTAAGTGATTTAAGTTTTTTTGATAAAAATTAGTTATTATTTAGGTGATCGTATATCTACAGTATGCGCTCAGAACTGCTGAGGTTGCCTTTTGTTGAATCTTTGAGTACTTTTTGGGTCGGAATGTTAAACAAAAGGATATTGGCGGACTTAAGTCGATTTTGTAATAAAGAGCAGGCAACCTTTTAGAGGTGATTTGCATAGGGGGACTTAATTTTTAACAAAATTTTATTTTTGAAAACCAGGCAAAGCTTTACAAGTGTTTTTGTAATGAAGTCAAATTTGATATTTAGAAAACTAAGCTGATGAAACATTTAATTTTATTATTGTTTGTACTCCTGGGCTTTGGGGTACAAATTAATGCGCAGGAAGAGGGAGCTGAATTTGAAGAAGATTATGCGGCAGAGGAAAATTATGAGGAAGACTCTGATTATATTCCCATGTTTAGTCTTGGGCTTGAATTCGATCTCGCTATTCCTCAGGCTAATTTCAGGGATAATCTGGATGGTGTTGGTGTGGGGGTAGGGGGTAATTTTTTGGTAAGAACCAATCGCCAGGCCAGTATTCCGGTTTTAGCCGGAATATCGAGCAGAATTGTCTTCCACGATAGAGAAAGACAGGATCAGATTGTAATCATTGATGGTGAGAGCATTGATGGTCGCTTCATTACTCGCAATAATATTTTTATGATACACGGTATGATGCGGGTCTTGCCACCGGTAAATAGCCCTATACAACCTTTTATTGATGGAATGGTTGGTTTTAGAAACTTTTATACTCGTACGATTCTTCAAGATTTAGACTCATATGACGATGATACGATCGACAGCTATATTGAGCAGGGAGACTGGGCATTCAGTTTTGGTGGTGCAGTTGGCTTTCAAGTTCTAATTAGGGAGCTGTATGGTGGCTATTATATTTTACTGGAAGGTCGTTGTAGTTATTTAAAAGGTAGTGCGGCCGATTATTTGGCCCGAAGGGATGATCCTAATGTTCCAATCGTCGATACCATTGATGCCTTCGAGGAAAAGAATTCTACGACGGATATGCTTATTCCGCAGATTGGTGTTAGCTTTGTGTTTTAAATTAAGGAAAATCAGCATTTCATAAATACAAACTCATATCTTAAATAAACGAACAACGAATCGTGGAGAATTTATACGAACATTTTAGAATTGTGGTTGATCCGGGACAAACACCTGTTCGGATAGATAAATTTGTATTGAACAAAATTGAGAAAGCCTCGCGTAATCGAATCCAGAATGCTATTAAGCAAGGAGCAATTACCGTAGATGATAAAGTAGTGAAAGCCAATTTCAAAGTAAAGCCCGGGATGGTGATTGCTTTATCTTTGCCTACACCTCCCCGGGAAGATGGGCCGGTTATCCCTCAGGATATCCCATTGGATATTATTTACGAGGATGAAGATGTTTTGGTGTTAAATAAACAAGCCGGTATGGCTGTTCATCCCGGAGTAGGTACACCGGATGGAACATTGGTAAATGGTCTGGTGCATTATTATCAGAATCATCAACTACCCGTCAAAGAAGGAAATTTTAGCGATCGCCCGGGATTGGTACACCGCATCGATAAAGATACCACCGGACTCATGGTTATTGCTAAAAATGAAGAGGCGATGACGCATCTGTCCAAACAGTTTTTTGATCATGTTGCAAAAAGGCGTTATCAGGCATTGATTTGGGGAGAAATGGATGAGGATGAAGGAACGATTATTGGAAATATTGCCCGTGACCCACGCAATGCTGTTTTGCGCGCCGTTGTCGAGGAAGGTGGAAAACATGCGATTACGCATTATAAAGTATTGGAGAGGTTGTACTATGTAAGCCTGGTCGAATGCCGATTGGAAACCGGTCGAACCCATCAGATTCGAGTACATTTCAAGAGCCAGGGACATCCGCTTTTTGGAGATGAACGCTATGGAGGTAATAAAATAATGAAAGGAACGGTATTTACTAAATATCGTCAATTTGTAGAAAACTGTTTCAAATTGATATCCCGTCAGGCGCTACACGCAAAATCATTGGGCTTTATTCATCCCCGTACCGGTGAAGAAATGTATTTCGATTCTGATTTACCGGAGGATTTTCAAAGCGTTTTAAATAAATGGCGTACTTATGTTTCCGGTCGAAAGGAACTCCTGGAATAAATGATTACTCACCTGCGATTATGTTTTCTCTGGTGACTTTCAAATCACCAACACATATCCCGCTAACTATATAAGCACATGTCTGTTCTCTACCAAACTCAAGCCTGGATCGAAAAATTCATTATTGCCTATAATTTATGCCCTTTTGCCAAAGTTCCGTTTGAAAAAGACCAGATTCGGTATGTTATTATCGAGGGAAATAATCTGGAAAATATTATCGTACAAACTTTTACAGAATGTAATTTTTTGCTCGATACGGCTCCCGAATTAGTGGAAACGAGTCTGATCATCCTGCCGGATGCATTAAATGATTTTTATGATTACATCAATGTATTAAATCAAATGCAGGATGATTTGGAAACACTTGGACTGAATGGACAGGTGCAATTTGCGAGCTTTCATCCTCAATATCAGTTTGCAGGCACCGATCCGGATGCTCCCGAAAACTTTACCAATCGCTCTCCTTTTCCAATGATTCATATTTTGCGTGAAAATAGTGTACAAAAAGCCATAAATTTGCACCCGGATACCCTGGAAATACCTTCGAAAAATATCGAGGTGATGAACAAAATCGGTATCAAAGGTTTAAATAATTTAAGGAATGAAATTATCGGAAAGAATTGATATTTTAACGGTTTTAGGGGAACATCTCAAAACGGGCAGCGAACAGCTGGATGCGGAAATACAACATACGTATTTTAATAATCGCTGGTTCACCAAAGAAAATATATACCAATCCATTGAATCGATTAGCCGGCTTTTTTTGCAAAAAGCATCACTTGAAGACTGGATTTCCGGATATCGTATCAATGATGTTCAACCAGCCAGAAAAGTAGGCCTCGTACTAGCCGGGAATATTCCCTTAGTAGGTTTTCATGATATCCTTTCTGTTTTTATCAGTGGACATATTGCACAGATCAAGCTTTCGGAAAAGGACAAATATTTGATTCCTTATTTTATAAAAATCATGTCCGAAGCAGACGGTCGGGCAGGGGCCTATTTCGAAATCACCGAGCGATTGAAAAATCCGGAAGCAGTTATCGCTACAGGGAGCAATAATTCTGCCCGGTATTTCGAAGCCTATTTTGGAAAATACCCGAATATTATTCGAAAAAACAGAAATGCAGTAGCTGTACTGGATGGTGAAGAATCAAGGGAAGACTTAGAACTACTTGGGAAAGATATTTTTCAATATTTTGGACTCGGTTGTCGCAATGTTTCCAAGCTTTATTTGCCAAGAGATTACGCTTTTGAACCTTTACTGGAAGCTTTACATGCCTATAAAGAAGTCGTTTTACACGATAAGTACAAGAATAATTTTGATTATAATTATACTTTACTCATTCTCAATAATATCCCCCATCAATCAAATGGCTGCATCTTATTGACAGAAAATTCCGCTTTACAGTCTCGTATCGCACAACTGCACTATGAGTATTACGATGATTCTGAAGATTTAAAATCAAAATTGAAGGAGCGGCGGAATGAAATTCAATGTATTGTGGGCAAAGACAATGCTAACTGGAGGGCTGTTCCTTTTGGAAAAGCGCAGTACCCCGAATTAAAAGATTATGCAGATGGCGTAGATACGCTGGCTTTTTTAGCAGAGCTTTGAAACGATAAATATTTAAAAAGGAAAACGAAATAATGACCAAACAGGAAAAAGCAGATGATATTGCCAGAATACTGGAGGAATTATACCCCGAAACGCCTATACCTTTGGATCATAATGATCCCTATACGCTACTGGTTGCCGTTTTACTATCGGCTCAGTGTACTGATGAACGTGTCAATAAGGTAACGCCTTTTTTGTTTGAAAAAGCGGAGAGTCCTTTCGAAATGGTGAACCTGGATGTAGAAGAGATCAAATCTATTATTCGACCTTGCGGACTCTCTCCCCGAAAATCAAAGGCAATTTATGATCTTTCCAATATCCTGATTGATAAATACGAAGGGCAGGTTCCTCAAAGTTTTGAAGCACTGGAAGCATTGCCCGGAGTTGGGCACAAAACAGCTTCGGTCGTTATGTCACAAGCTTTTGGAGTGCCTGCTTTTCCCGTGGATACGCATATTCACCGCCTGGCATATCGCTGGAAATTGAGTACCGGTAAAAATGTAGAAAAAACCGAAGCTGATTTGAAAAGAATATTTCCAAGGGAGAAATGGAATAAATTGCATTTGCAGATTATCTTCTTTGGAAGAGAATATTGCCCGGCCAGAGGGCACGATCCCAATGCTTGCCCGATTTGCAGCAAATATGGTCGCCGGGAACTTTTCAAATAAATCTCAAACACGCTTTAAAATGGGAATCCTACCTGGATATTGGGGTTTACATCTCTAAACTGTAGCTTGTTCCATCTTTTCATTAAATTTCGCTCACCGGTCCTGGGATCAATGTAAGGCGTATAAGCCTTAACCCCCAGATCAACGCCCAGAACAAAGTAGGAGAAATCATAGCGAAATCCGATACCCGCTCCCCAGGCCAGTTGCTTGTAGAAAGGACGGGCTGCCGGATCGTCGGGGTCTTGTGTAAACCTAAACTGGGACCCCGGACGTGTCGTATCTTTTTCGACGGTCCAGACATTGCCAACATCTACGAATATGGCGGATTTTAAACCTCCAAAAACGTCGAATCGCAATTCGATATTGGCATCGAGCTTCAGATCACCGGTTTGATAAAAAATCTGATTACTATTCGGATCATTGATCACCGGATCATAAAAACCTCCGGGGCCTAACTCCCGGATTCTCCAGGCCCGATTGCCAAAAGGGCCTCCACCGTAAAATTGCTTGACATAAGGTACGGTTTCCGTAAAGCCAAAGGGTCTTGCGATGCCAAAGGATACCTTACCGGCAAGAGTAAGCTTTTTACCCATGGTAAAATATCGTCGATAATCAAGGTTAAGCCTGACATATTGAGAAAACCTGACCGTATCTCCCAAAAAGAATTCTGAATCACTTCCTTTGATTTTATTATATATTTTATTGGCGCCATAGACCTCAAGGCCTGATAATTCAAAATCGCCGATGAATTTCCATGAGTTTCCGAAAATATTGGATTTACTGGTGTAAATATATTTGAGGTCTCTTAGGATAAAACCGGTGAAGAGTTGTCTGGTGAAACTATTTTGGATGAAAATATTATCCCTTAAAATAATCAGGTATTCCGGTTCGAATCGCGGAAGTAAATAGTTGATACCTATTTGATTATAAGTAATTCGCTTATTGGGATTACGTTGTACATCATAACCAAAAGAAGCATTCAAAGAATGATAATTATAAAACTGGAAAAGTAAAAGGCGATTATAACTTGCGGAAAGCCGGGTCCTGCCTTTTTCCCGTAAATCCTGCATATAACTTTTGTTGAGTAAGCCAATCCACTGACCGAAAGAATGCATTTTAGCAAATTCTTCGAAATTGGGAATCTGCCAGTCCGCTTGCGTTAGAATGTCCAGTGAGAAAATAGGATCGCTGGGTTCGGCAATATTTAATTCAATTCCATTGCTTGCTTTCAAATCCAGAACCGAAGCATTTTTTCTGAAGTTTCGATCCTGAAAATTGAGATTCACGGCAATGCCAATCAGTGAACTGTTGAAATCCTGACTGGTATAATTAGAATTATTGAGTTCCAGATCACCTCCGATTACCATTTTCTTTTTAGGCGTAAGCCTTATTTCAAAATTGATAACTCCCGGATTTAAACTATCGATACTTGGTTTGATGGAGATAAACTTGTAAATCGCCAGACGGCCGAGTTGAGTATTCGTTTTTCTAAAGTTTTCCTCCTGATACAAATCACCTTCCCGCAGGTATATCTCTCTGTTGATGCTTTTTGGATTAACGGCAGTCCCTTCTTCATTGATCAGGTAATGAAAACCGTCAATCAAAGTATCCCGTTTTGGACTTTGAAATTTGGAAGGGTAGTAGACCGGGTTAATCACTACTTTTCCAATCCGGTAAACCTGATGGCCATCTTTATTTCTCGGGTTTAGAATGGTCAGGTTGAGATTTACTTTCGAACCAATACTGTCTCCGGTAAGATTATCGATATAGTTTCGGTCAAAATAGGCATAACCGAGATTTTTCAGAGTACTGGTAATGCGATTGACTTCTTTATTATAATTGCTTTCGCTGACTGGTTCTCCCTTTTTCAAGAACGAATCTTCTTCTGAATCATTAAGAATACGCTGGATATTGGGGTCCTGACTGAAAAAGTTTACACTGTCGATGGTATAAAGCTTATGGGGAGTGATTATATAAGTTACGGAAACGCGTTTTTTCTTTTCGTTTATTTTCTTTTCATAACTTACCTCTGCATTATAATAGCCTTTGTTTTGCAAATAGTATTGCATGGTCTGGGCCGTTTCTTCGGCAATATCGTCCCTATAAATAGCCGGAGGTTCGGCAATCCTTCGCTTGATCCACTTTTGAAATTTATTCGGCTTGCTGAGACTATCCGTTTTGTAATGCCACCACAGATTTGATCTGGTGATTAAAAATGATTTGGTATTGGGTTTTTGTTTGTAAAGCGTTTTCAGTTCATATTGTATGGAACGCTTTTTTTTGATGGGGCCTTCTGAACTAAGCTTGATCGTATTTTGGTGTAAGAGGAGTTCATCATCTTTTAGAAATTTTCGCGTATTACAGGATGCCAGAAACAGCAGTAAGGATGTAACTAAAATTATGTACCTTGAAGCACTTTTTAAAATGTTGATAAACGAATTCATACGGAGCTGCTGTCAATTATGATCACTAAAAATACAATCCTTCGATGAAAAAATTGAATCCATATAATACAGACGGATTGTCTGATCATTTGGTGGCCTGACAATCGTTAAAAATATCTTAATGTTATCCAAAAACAAGATTAAATACCTGCGATCACTCAAACTTAAAAAGTTTCGGCAAAAGTATAATAATTTTGTTGTAGAAGGGGAGAAGATTGTGCTCGAAATGTTAAAGTCCCAAGCTGTTGAAATTGAAAACATAATTTGCAGTGAAAACTGGGCACATGAATTTGAGCATATTCTGCATCCCTTTCAAGCGCAAATACTGCTTGCGAAGCCACAGGAGCTGGCTCAAATTTCCAGTTTAAAAACGGCCCCTGAAGTTTTAATCATCGCCCAACAACTATCTTCTGCCGATACTATTCAGGCAAAAGATGGCTTATCCCTCTATCTGGATCGGATTCAGGACCCTGGTAATTTCGGTACGATTCTGAGGATAGCGGACTGGTTCGGTATTAAAAATGTTTTCTGTTCTACGGACTCTGCGGATTTGTACAATCCTAAAGTTATTCAAGCGACTATGGGAGCATTTTTGCGTGTAAAGGTCTGCAAAATCGCTTTTGATAGCTTAAAAGCCGGGCATCCGCAACTTCCGGTTTACGGAACAGTTTTAGAAGGAGAGAATGTATTTAAAACGAGGCTTTCGGAAAATGGCCTGATTGTGATTGGCAGTGAAGGTAAAGGGATTGCTCCTGAAATCAGAAAGCATATTACACAGCCAATTGCTATTCCTGCGCATCCCGATGGTGGTGCTGAATCCCTGAATGCTGCAGTGGCTACCGGAATTGTCTGCGCCACTTTTCGTAACTTTCATACTCAAAAACAAGCCAATGTCTGACTCTAATAAAAAACCTTTGGATTTTGAGGAAGTGGTAAAACCGGAAGAAGCCAGGAACAAGACTAAAGGTTCACTTCTGGAACTGATACCTATAACCTTGATCGTGATAGGTCTATATATGAAAAACAATGGTATTAATGGTGCTTCAACTATGATGATTATAGGAGGTGGACTTGCTTCCCTGATGTATTTGCTCTTTTCCTGGTATATGTTTAAAGTTGAAAAGTATCTGAAAAACGAAATTATACTCTCCATTCTGGTTGGACTCATCTTTCCTACGGGGATTTTGGGATTGATTGCTTTTTATGAGAACTGGCTTTACGCTACCCGCCTGATCAATATTGCTCTGATTGGTGCAGCCATCTTATTTGTCTTTAGCCTGATTCTTTTTATTTATAATTTCCGGAATCAAAGAGCTTCCGTTTTTTATCGAAATTTGCTCACCCGGCTTCTGGTATTTGCCGCATTGCTTGTCCGTTTACATCCGGGTATTTATTTTTAGAAAATCAGGAAGACGTCCCCGGGTTTAACGTTCCTCCGGGTATTCAATACGAACATGATGAATACTCTTTAGCATTTTCTTGAATTCGAAAATACATTTTCCCAACTCTTCAAAGGTTAATTCGGAATTAACAAATTGTCCGGAAGTAATTTTGCCCGCTACGATCTTGTCAACGAATTGATCAATATCATCGGAAGTAGGGTTTTTTAAACTCTTACAAGCGGCTTCAATCGAATCGGCCATCATCAGGATGGTTTGCTCCTTACTGCTTGGTCTGGGGCCTGGATATCTGAATAGGGAGGCATCAAACTCCTGATCCGGAAAATCTTTTAACTGTTTTCTATAAAAATATTCAACGCGGGTAGTACCGTGGTGGGTGCGAATAAAATCAATCAAAACCTCTGGTAAACCGGCTTTCTTTGCCATTTTTATGCCTTCGGTAACATGACCGATGATTACTTTGGCACTTTCAAAATTGGAAAGTTGATTATGCGGGCTTTCTCCACTGAGGTTTTCGATAAAATATTGTGGTTGCAGGGTTTTGCCGATATCGTGATAAAGCGCTGCTACTTTGACCAGTAACTGATCTGCTCCAATTTTATCTGCTGCCGCTTCGGCTAGATTGGCTACCTGTAATGAATGCTGCATGGTTCCCGGAGCTTTCAGTGATAAGTCCTTGAGCAAGGGGCGGTTCATGTCCGATAGTTCAACTAAAGTTATAGATGAAGTAAAGCCGAATACACGTTCTAAAAGCGGTATCAAAGGATAGGCCAGGAGGGTCAGAAAGACATTGAGGAATATCCAGGTATACACCGACCAGTCAATTGTCGCAAAACTTCCCTCCTTGATCAGGGAAAGCCCCAAATAGCCCAGCGCATAGGCTGCAAAGATGAACAACATTGATGAAAAGAACCTCGTCCAGTTCCTTACTTCGATATTCGCCAGTATTGCCACGATCCCGGCCAGTATCTGTAGAAAAGTAAATTCGTAACCAAGAGAAGATAAAAAGCTGGCAATCAATACCACTACAATATGGGTAAAAAGCGCTAAGCGGTCATTGAAAAAGATTTTTACAATAATCGGAACAATACAGAAAGGAATCATGTAGGTACTCAAACTACTGTTTTGTTCTACTACATACACCAGGTAGCTATACAGCATTAACCACATCAACATGAACAATAAGCGGCTAAAGCTCTGAAATACTTTTTCTGCATGATATTTTAGAAAAAGCAAGAAGACACCTACGATCAAACTGGTCAACAGAAAATAACCGATAAATACGCCCCAATGTGATTTTTTGGAACTGACTTCTTCTTCGTATTTGACTTGATAAGACAAGAGTTTTTGATAAATTTCATCCGTTACGATCCCATCTTGTTTGATGATGAGTTCATCCTGACGTACCAAACCATAGGAAGGGGATATCGATTGTAATTGATCCTCCAAAAACTTGTTGGTTAGGTCGGAGGAATAAAAAATGTTATTTATAAATTTCCCCTGCAACAAAGGGATTAGAAATTCCGCCTCTTTCAATCCATTATTAAATAAGGAATCTGTGATTATTAAGTCAACCTTCTCCGGATCGATAAAACTTTGCAGCGTTCTTTGGGTCGTTGTATTTCCTTTTCTAAGATTTATGACAAAATTATCCGCTGATTGCTCGTGTTGTTGATCCAGTTGAATAAAACCCCGGTCGTACAGCCGGTCGATTAACAGTAAGCCGTAATTCAGGTACTTATCCGGATTACGGGGAACATCGGTGTAAACCCCCTCGGAATTGTCAATATTCAGTTGCTTGGAAAATTCCTCTCGGAAGCTTTGCTTGGTATTACGCGCTACATCGAGATTCACTTCATAATAAGGACTAAAATCCTTTTTGATTAATTCCAGCTCCTGATTTAGCTCATGAGCTGGTTTCATGATCGGAAAATCAAAAGGAGCGACTAAATCTTCGTATCGCCAGGTTTGTCCTTTTTCAAAATTATACTTGAATTTTGTATTATTCGGAAATAGATAACTGATAAATACCACTACCAACAGTACCAAAATATACTTGATGATTTGTGGTAGATTCTGTAAGGTCGTTTGAAATCTGTTTGCCATATGGTTCGTAAGATAAAGCAGTTTACAGATTTGACCAAACTTTATCGACAGGTGAAGATTTGAAAGGCTGCTATTTTTGCAGAACCAATTTCTCTACCTTGTACCCTGCATCACATTCCAAAATAATAAAGTACATTCCCGGGCCAAGCCGCTCCAGATTTAGATCATATCGATATGTACCGCGTTCAAATAACTGATCGCTTAAAATAGAATGTACCAGTTTGCCGCTACTATTGACGATATAAGCTGAAACCTGCTGCTTTTTGTCAAGAGAGAATTCCAAACGACAAATATCCCTGCTTAGCGGATTCGGAAAAACACTTAATTGAGCCGGAAGTGCAACAGCGCTGGCGCCACTGCCGCCCGAAGGAACAGATTCTCCTTCTTCGGATTCCGGATTGTTTCCACTATTTGCCATAAAATTGAAATCGAGATCTTTTTCAATAATGATGATATAATAAGAAGACTGAACATCCATACCACAACGACCATTAAAGGCAAAGAATTTTTTATCAATATAATCAGGTACTTCTACACCAACGCTATTCGACTGTCTGCTCTGGTTATAGCTAAAAGGCCTGATACGATTTAATCTGAGGTCGATATAAGCCCCGAAATAAGCATCCACATTATCTCCTTCTTCCCAAACGACATCGAGAGAATTTCCGCCACTACTACCTACAAATATATCTTCAATTTTCCCTTCGTAACAGGAATCATCTACGGGTATTATAAATAATAAATTCATGAGATCAATTATTTCATCGATGGCATCTTCTACATCGAGAATATCTGTGTATTCATTGAGTTCTGTGTTATAATAGTCGCGGATTTGATTTTCCAGAGAAGACAAGCTGTCCTGGGTAATATTTTTGGCTTCAAAATTCTTTTGGCCCGTGGCGATTATTGGCAGACAAAACATTAATAATAAGAACAAGTTAAGATTTGAGGATCGTTTCATTTTTATATGCATTGAATAAATAAAAAAATATCTTAGTTAAAACAAGTAGCTGCCCGATCTTCGATCAAGATAATGAAAAGCACCTATGCTTGGGTCAAGCAGTACTACGCCTTCATAGCCTGGATAATTGGAAATTTATTATGGAGAAGAGAGTACGTTTAAAAATCGCTTTAACAGCAAAAAAACAATTTTCGTTTCTGAAAAAAGGCATTTTCAATTCTATAACTTAAGTATGGAATTGGAAAACCGAGGTCCAAATTCCGAAATTTGCCGACCAGCCAGCAGTAATGCGCTTGGCAGTCCGGGGTATGAAATTTAAACAAGTTCTCTTGGCTAATATAGTGTATTCGCGCCGATAAATTTTATTACATTTTTAGCATAGTTTTCCATTGTTGATTATTTTACGACACTATGCAGAAAAGCAAATTATTATATACCCTTAAGCTATTTTCGAGAGAGGAACTTTATATACTTAGTGATTTTTTAAAATCTCCCTATTTTGTTTCAGAAGCCAATCAACGAACCCGGAGTGCCCTCTTTCAATATATAATGACCTATTATGGAAACTGGGAACATCCTGATCTAAAAAAAGAGAAAATCTTCAAAAAACTCTTTCCCAATAAAAAAATGACCATTGGGAAAATGGACAAATTGATGTCGGCATTATTAAAAGATATCCATCATTTTATTTACATTCATTTTAATGAAGTTGAAGAAGAAGGTTTTCAGGAAACTCTGGCACTGATAAAATTCTTTAAACGAAAGGCGGAATATAAATCCCTGGGGCACTATCTTGAAAAAGCCAAAAAGAAATTAGCAGCCTGTCCTTTGCGCGGTAGCCAATATTACTATAATCATTTTTTACTCAGTGATGAGATCGTTCAACAATATTTGATACAGTACAACAAGAAATCCAAATTGGATTATCAAGCTGCTTTTCGCCCGCTGGATGCTTTTTATCTTTTGAAAAAACTGGAACAAGCCTGTTTCCTCTTGTCCCTGCATCGCTACCAAAAGCCTCTGGAAATGCCGGATATTATGGAGTTTTTGGATACCCTTAAGCCTCTATACGAAAAACAGGGATTACTGGATATCCCTCTGGTAGAAATTTATTATTACACTTACGAATTGCTTAAGGATGAGAAAGACGGCGAAAAAGGCTATTGGATCTTAAAGGAATTAATTGAAAATCATAAATCAAATATTCCGGTAAGTGCACTTAAGGTCCTCTACGGTTTGTTGAGAAATTTTATTATTAAAGAGCATAACGATGGTGCCAAACATTTACTCGAAGAACTTTTTAATATTCACCGGGCTCATCTTGAAGAAGGCTATTTAAACTTTGATCAGGGGATTCTGCCAAGTGTTTTAAAAAATATAGTTACTATGGGCTTACGAGTAAAAGCTTATGATTGGGTGTTTAATTTTCTGAAAGAATACAAGCATAAAATTGAAGGTACTAAAACACCTCAGGATGTGTTTAATTACAACCTTGCTTCCTACTACTTTGCTATTGAAAAATATACTCAGGCAATGACTTTATTAGTGGATCAATATGAAGATATTTATTATAAAATTGCTGCCAGGCGAATGGAATTGAAAATTTATTACGAGACGAAATCAGAATTACTGGATTCTAAAATTGATGCATTTAAAGTTTATGTTTTTCGGCTTTCGAAAAAACAAATTCTGGATTCAAAACGAGCCAGTAATAATCATTTTATTAATATTCTTCGACAATTGCGAAATCCGCGAACCATTCACTCCCCGGAAAGACTCCAAAAGCTCTTATATAAAATAGAGCAGACTGCTTTACTGACTGAAAAAGACTGGCTGCTTGCCAAGGTTCGAATGCTTTTATAATATTTTATCTCCGGATTAAAATGGCTATGTATTTGTACCTCTTCAAGTAGAATTTGCATCCTAGTGTTAGAGTCCGTCTGTAGGTTATTTTTTTTTCGGAACATATTTTCACATTTTTTCTTTCTTATGGAAAAATATCCCTGATTTGTTATTGGAAAGCTCGTAACTGCTTTTCAAAATGCGTAAAAACAATTGCCTGATTAGGATATTTTTTTCAAAAAAAATCAATGCACTTTAGTACGTCTGTTTTATCAAAAAATAGACACCGGTAAACAAACTCAAATCTGTAATAAAAGCTGTCAAATTTATGATGGATTATTGTGTAAGCGAAGTAAAGGTGAATCTTTTCATCCTATTTTAATTTACTAACTCTAAAATCTAACATTTATGAAACAGACGATTACCATGTTTTGCTTATTGTTAATAAGCAGTTTGACAACTACCACTATTTTACAAGCTCAGGGAACTATCAAATGTTCAGAAACCGCATCGGAAGAAATTGAAGAATGGCAATGTTATCCTAAATCCGAATATTCGGAAGACGAAGCTAAAGCACAGTTTGAAGCAGATATGCTAACCGGTTATAGCTGTGATAATTCGAATTGTAGGAGACCGGCACTATTTAATTGTAGCCCGGCCATTACCTCATCACCTAATCCAAGATCAAGAGGTGAAAATTGGTGCTTTAAAGGGACCGTAAAATGGAAATGTACAGACTGTACTCGCATTGTAGATAAAGAAGAGGAGGAACCTTTACCGGAGGATGGCTTTCAAACGAATGAACAAGACCTGAAAATCAATATCGATCAGGATATCCACGATAATAGCAATCCGTCCTATGGACATATCGAGAGTGTTTTTCCTAATCCAAGCTCCGGAATAGTGCGCTTCCAACTGAGAACGGAACAGGAGCGGACCGAGCTTATCGAAGTTTTTATTCATGATCTGCAAGGAAAGCAATTACGGACCAAACAGTACAGAGATATTCCAGCTTCCTTGTTTAATGCACAAATTGATTTAACCGATCTGGCTCCCGGTATTTATTTAATGACGACAAATATTGATGGGCTTCCGATTGGTACGAATAAAATAGTGATTCAGTAGATATTATCCCTTTGTTGTAAATAGTGATTTTATATAGCAGGCACTGATTACTAACGAAAGCTTTGCAATCAGTGCCTGCTATTGAAAATGATCAAATTCATTTTGGGGCATGCTTTTACTTTCCCTTTCTCATTCGAATCTTCCTGCTAAAAATAATATCTTAGCTTTCGAAAAACGAAAGCATGTTACTGGCTCAAAATATCAACGAAGTCATAAAAAGCCTCGAAACGATCATCTGGGAAGCAGATCAGGAGCATAATCCTTTAGGTCTGTTTGCAGCTTTGTACCAAAAAGTAACGATTCGTGTAAAAGAAGGAATTGAAAATGGAAGGTTTGAAGATGGAGCAAGGATGGAGCGATTGGATGTTATTTTTGCAAATCGCTATCTCGAAGCTTATCAGCAATACGATATCGGAAAGCCTGTAAGGCAATCCTGGGAAACAGCCTTTGAAGTTTCCGGAGCAAAAGACCTTTTGGTGATTCAGCACCTCTTACTCGGCATGAATGCTCATATCAATCTGGATTTGGGAATTGCTGCTGCCGAAACGATGCGGGGAGATGATCTCAACAAGATTAAAAATGATTTCATGGAAATCAATGTTTTACTAAATGACTTGCTAGAAGAAGTACAAAGCGATATTTCCAGTATTTCACCTTTGTTTGCTTTGTTGGATCGCCTGACGCGCAAGAAAGATGAATACTTTGCGAAGTTTAGTATGAAAGCAGCCCGGGATCACGCCTGGCTTGTGGCACAGCGCTTAGCATGGTTAGAGGGAAACCAAAGGGAAGAAGCAATAGAAAGCACCGATAAATACGTAGCAGGATTAGCTCAACTGATTATAAAACCGGGGAAGCTGGTCGGTTTTTTGATCCGCATCGCCCGATATTTCGAATCCAGAGATATCTCCAAAAATATCAGAGTACTAAAGACCATCCTCCCGATTTCCTCTTAGGATTTTCGCGGACGCCAGGCAATCTCTTGTGCATTCAAATCCTGGCTAAATTTTCGGCTTAATACAAATAAATAATCAGATAAACGATTGAGGTAGCGAATAACGATTTCTTCAACCGGTTCGTTGTGATTTAGTGCAACGACCATACGCTCCGCTCTACGACAAACCGTTCGGGCAATATGGCAGAAAGAAACCGTGGTATGTCCTCCCGGCAGGATAAAGTTTTTGAGTGGAGGTAAAAGCTCATTCATCTCGTCGATAGCTTTTTCCAGTAAGACGATATCTGCTTCGTGAATATCCGGCGTAATCATATTTTTTTCCGGATCAGAGGCCAGGTTGGAGCCAATTGTAAATAAACGATCCTGGATTTCTTTTAAAAGGGATTTTTGATCTTCCTTCGGCGCTAAATCCCTCAGCATACCAATGTAGGAATTGAGTTCATCAACGGTACCATAGGATTCGATTCGAATATGTGATTTGGGCAATCGCTTACCGCCAAATAATCCGGTTTCTCCTTTATCCCCGGTCTTTGTATATATTTTAAATGCCATGCTTTTCTCTATTTAGGGGAATCCTGTATAAAATCCAGTGAGCACCTAACAAAATTATCCCTCTTCATTATACCTGTGCGCAGGATCATTCGCCCGGGCAATATTATCATTAAGGACATCGGATTCCACCAGGCCGTCCCGTAGTCGAATGATCCGGTGGGCATGTTCTGCAATATCCGGTTCGTGGGTGACGAGTATGACCGTATTGCCCCTTTGGTGGATTTGTTCGAAGATGCTCATGATCTCGATAGAGGTTTTGGTATCGAGGTTTCCGGTTGGCTCATCGGCCAGAATTATGGAAGGATCGTTGACCAAAGCTCTGGCGATAGCTACCCGTTGACGTTGTCCTCCGGAAAGCTCATTGGGTTTATGCGTCACCCGGTCGCCGAGTCCCACCGCAGAAAGAGCATCATAAGCTTTCTCGTGGCGCTGAGATTTGCTTAAACCTGCGTAGACCAGGGGTAATGCTACGTTTTCCAGAGCGGATAAGCGGGGAAGCAGATTAAAGGTTTGGAAAACGAAACCGATTTCTTTGTTTCGCACTTCCGCCAATTCGCTATCGCTCATAGTACTGACATTGGTTTGATTCAGAACATATTCTCCGCTTGAAGGAGTATCCAGACATCCGAGCAGGTTCATCAGTGTGGATTTTCCGGAACCGGAAGGTCCCATCAGTGCTACATATTCATTTTTATTGATCCCTAATGTGATGTCTTGTAGCGCATGTACTTTTTCAAGTCCCATCACATAGGTCTTTCTAAGGTTCTTTACGGAGATGATCTCTTCCATTATTTTGGATTTGTGTAATCTTTGATTCTCTTTTTATTTATCAGCTATGACCTTTGGCACCAGAAAATATTGACCATCCTGATTAGGCGCATTTTCCAATGCAACATTCTGAGATAACTGATTCAATACCTGGTCGATTCGCCATATGTTTTCCTCTTCAGTGATATGTACGAGCGGTTCGACCCCTTGGGTATCCACCTCATTGAGCTTTTCAACCATTTTCAGGATTTCGTTCAAATCTTTTTGAATCGAAACCTTTTCTGTTTCTGAAAGTTCAAGTCTGGATAGATTTTCCAGCTTCGATATTAATGTTTTGTCTATGTTCATTACAATAATTTAGATAATCAACTACATTTCATCGGTGAATTATTGTGTGAAAGGTCTTTATGTTCTTAACGGACCTAAAAACCAAAGTTACAGAATTCAGTTTTTTATTCCCATCTTATTTCAAAAATAATCTCAGGAATCGTACCTTCGCCGATGCATACGAATACGCCTGTGTTGGAGATTGTAGGATGCTAAGATATCAGACTTTTGCGAATTTTAGAAGCATCATCTATTAAGAGGTTTGAGCTATCAATTATCAGGTTTCAAAATACAATCTCAAACTAAACATACTTTGTGACAAAAGGCTTTTGCATCAAATCTGTTCCGAAATTAAACGGAAGCTTTTATGAATAATTCAGAAATCAGGCACATCGCCATTGCGGGGAACATTGGCGCGGGAAAGACGACTTTATGTGAGCAACTAGCGAAGCATTTTGGCTGGGATGTTCATTATGAATCTATTGATAACAATCCCTATCTGAGTGATTTCTATACCGATATGCAGAGATGGTCCTTCAATCTGCAAGTATACTTTCTCAACAATCGCTATCGGCAAATTCTGAATATCCAAAATGGAGACCGTACGGTTATTCAGGATAGAACCATTTATGAAGATGCTTATATCTTTGCACCTAATTTGCACGATATGGGATTGATGCCTACTCGTGATTTTGAGAACTACCGCGACCTTTTTGAGCTGATGATGTCACAAGTTAAAGCTCCCGATTTATTGATCTATTTAAAAGCGAGCATACCGACCCTGGTTGCGCATATTCAGTCCCGTGGACGAGACTATGAAGGCAGTATGAGTCTGGACTATCTCAAAAGGTTGAATCAACGATATAATGAATGGATTGAGCGTTATAATTCAGGGAAATTACTGATCATCAATTCCGATGAGGTAGATTTTAAAAACAATCCAGAGGATCTCGGAAAAATTGTTAACCAGGTAAGGGGAGAACTACATGGTCTGTTTTAGGCCCGATCTTTCCTGATTGATTCCACTTCTTCTGTTTTTTCCTGCTTGAACCAGTCTTTAACAAATTCCGGAAGCTGATTTCTTAAATCAGGTATTGTAGCAAAGCAAAATCCGCTGGCCATGATAAACAATATAGCGAAAGTTAAAAACCGGGCTTGTCGTCTTATCTTGCGGGCTGCCTGAGCTTCATCGTAGAATTTCATAATTTTAAGGTTTGAATAATCTATTGAATAGCTGGTTTTCGCTTTATAGAACGCATTTCTATGAATCAATAGTTTTTTGCTGTAGGACATTTGACTTCAAAATTGACTCTGGATTTTAGATTACATCCTTTTTAACGAGAAATTAACGATACCGGGAACATCTACAACTAAAAGATGGTTATTGCTGTTGTTTCTATTAAACTTTATAAATGAACGTGGAAAATTTAGACTTTGCCATATTGGGAACCGGTTGCTTTTGGTGTACCGAAGCCATTTTTAGAGAACTCAAAGGGGTGCATTCAGCGGTTTCCGGTTATTCGGGAGGACATGTTGAAAACCCTACTTACGAAGAAGTATGTGGAAAGCAAACCGGCCATGCGGAATGTGTAAAAGTTACTTACGATCCTGAGCTCATTAGCCTGGAAGAATTGCTGGATGTTTTCTGGAGGGTACACAATCCGACTACTCCAAATCAACAGGGCAATGATAAAGGTCCTCAGTATCATTCAACTATTTTTTATAAAAATGAAAATGAAAAAGCAATCATAGAAAAATCCAAAGCGGAAATAGAAGCTTCTGATCTATGGGCAGATCCAATCGTTACGGATATAAAAGCGTTTGAGAAGTTTTACCCGGCTGAAGATTATCATCAAGAATATCTGGAAAGGGTAGGAGACAGAAATCCCTATTGTGTATATGTGGTAAAACCCAAAGTTGAAAAGTTTAAAAAGGATTTTAAAGATAAATTAAAATAATTTCCAAATAGGTACAGGCTTGTAATTTGGCTTCACAGCTTACTAAGGTGTAATTTTTATTTTTTTAAAATTAAAACGGATTATTAAATATTTTTCATTCGATTAATCAAAACGAATATATTTCTTCATTTATCTATTAAAAATCTTGTTTTATCCAAATTGTAATCCATTTTACACAATATGATTTGCATCAAAACGTATAATACATGATATTTACATAAATACTTTAAAAATCATTTAAAGTCAACAACAAAAAAGCTATGGAAATAATGATCCTTTCGATCTTTTTTCCATTTAAAATAAGTTATTTACTGACCGTAAGAATTCTAAATATTTTATTGGTTTAACCCTATTAAATAATAAAGAATCATATAGCGTACACGGTTTTTACAATACTCAATTTGAGATTACTCTGGCAATGATTTGCCAAAGGGTAATTATTAAAATTAACTAATCAAAGGTTAGCATGGATTCTTATTCCTCAAGGCTAAGAATAAGATTACAGGGCAGTTTTATGGGTTTACGGTGGGTTTAACGTCCTGGTTAAGCTCGCCGTACCTATTCATTTAATCAAAAGTCCCAATTAAAAATTATTATCCCAAAACCTTTTTCAAAGCTTCTAGTAATTGCTCTATATGTTTTGGCTCATTATAAACATTTGGGGCGACTCTGATCGAATTTCCCCGAATAGAAATAAATATATTTTTTTCTTCAAAATGATTTTTCAATTTTATAATATCGACACGTTCGGGCAGGCGAATTCCAAATAAATGATAAGCTAAATTTTCTTTTGAATTAAATGCACAACCAATCGAACGAAATTCTGATAAATAGGGGGTGATCAGGTTTTTACAATAATTCTGAATATTTACCGGTTTCCATTTTAAAATTTGTTTTATGGAAATATCCAGCATCCGGACATAAATAAAATTACTTTGTTCTCCCACTGAATACCGGGCAGCTTGAGGTTTATATATTTTTTGATAATTTACTAAATTCTCAAACTGTTTACTGTTTTTTCGATTGATCCAGTTCTCTTCTATCGGAACGCCCTGATCGAATCTTTCTCCATAATAAGCAAGCCCCAGACCATAGGGGCCAAACATCCATTTATACGAACCACAAATAAGTGCATCAACGGGTATTTCTTTGATACTAAAAGGCAATGCTCCAATCGATTGTGTTCCATCAATGATCAGCATTGCACCGTACTTTTCCGTTCGTTGGCGTATAGCTCCAAGGTCAAATAAAGTCCCGTCTGCCCAGTGTACAATGGCCATCGCAACAACTGCGGTATGCTCATCAATTTGTTCGAGTATCGCTTCATTCCATCCCCGGCTTTGATCTGTTTCCGCATTTGGCGGCCCTATAATTTTTACTTCCAGTTCTTTTTCATCCGCCAGCCTTTTCCAGGTATAATAATTACTTGGAAATTGTTCGCTAACGATTAAGATGCTCTGCCCTTTTGTACAGTGAATATTTTTTGCGGCATTGGACAGACCATAAGAAGCCGAAGGAATTAAGGCAATTCGATCCGCTTCAGTATTATCAATTAATTTAGAAAAACTTTCTTTCAAAGATTGTACGGGACTGAAAAAATCGTCCCGCTTATATAAATAGGGCCTGCCTCTTTTATCAATTTCCTCATGACCTATTTCCTGAGCCTGTTTTAGCATTGGCCCCATATAAGCACAATTCAGGTAATTGATTTCTTCGGGTAAATCAAAATAGTGTTTTTGACATTCCAACATGCAGTTTTAATTATTACAAAAATCAGATACCAAAATATTACCTCTGGCTGACAACAAATTTCTTACTTTGATAATGACCTTGTGGACCCTCTAGTTTTAGGACATAAACACCGGGCATTTCCGGAGCTTTTATCGTCCTGTTATTTTCCAGCAATAATCCCGAATCAATGAGCCTGCCTGCTACATCGAAAATACTGTAGTTGAATTCCGGATTGCTGCTGTTTTCTATTTGTAGAATAAGTGCCCCTCCCTGTACCACAGGATTCGGATTTATACTAAAAAAGGGATCATTATACCCTTCATCTTCAATACTCACGGTCTCTAGTGCAGCTCTTGCATTAAGCCTTCCTGCTCCATGATACTGATCCCATCCGGCAACATCTTCCGAAGGTTTGCCCTTTTGATCCTCTGCGGTATTTCTGAGGATCGTTCTTATTTCTTCTACCGTTAAATTGGGATTGAGCCCTTTCATCAGAGATGCAACGCCTGCTACAATGGGAGTTGCCTGAGAGGTGCCTCCCCAGAAAATACCATAGTTGGTATTGGATTGATGAGATAAACCGTACATGTAATTTCCCGGAGCTACCAAATCAATATGACTACCATAATTGCTGCCACTATTTGCATCCCAGAAGAACGGATCCGCTCTTTCATCGTTGGGGTCCGTGGCACCAACTGCGATAGTTGAACTATAGGCAGCAGGATAGAAAGGTGTATCATTGTCTGTATTCATCATACTGACTACAATTACGACCTCATTATCATAGGCATAATCACAGGCAGTCTGCAAAATAGAAGAAAAGCCGGAACCACCTACTGACATGTTTAATACTTTAGCACCATTATCTACCGCATAGTATACGGCATCAGCGAATGCAGCATATGTACCCGTGTTATTAGCGTTAAGTATTTTGCAAATGATGACCTGGCTGTTCCAGTCAATCCCGGCATAACCTATGTTGTTATTACCAGTCGCTACCATAATACCGCCTACATTGGTGCCATGTCCGTTATCATCTATTGGATCATTGTCATTATTTATAAAATCCCAACCCAGCACATCATCTTCGAAACCATTATTATCGTCATCCTGATTATTATTCGGATCCTCTCCGTCATTATTCCAAAAACGGCCGTTCATTTCAGGATGATCCAGTTTGAATCCACTATCTAAAATTGCTACGATCATATCCGGATCACCAGTACTAATGTCCCAGGCTGCTTCCATGTCTATATCGGCACCGCTTACGGCATCATTATTAAAAGTACCATCATTAAACAGGCCCCATTGTCTGTTGTAGAAAAACTGATCATTGGGAGTAAAGGCTCCGGTGCCCGAACCTGTGCCAATGAAATTGGGTTCAATCACTTCAAACAAACCAGTGGCTTTATATTCGGTAATGGCTTGAGGAATGTCGATCGGCTCTTTAAAAGAGAAAAGCAACATACGATCTGTAGCGGGGCGATTGATCATAGCCTTTTTGGGCTTACTTCGGATCAGATAGGTAATTTTTTCAAGCTTCCAGTGTTCATTGAGTTCTTCCAAACCCGGATTAACAATATAAAGGCTGGCTTCTGAACTTAATAATTCCACTTCCGGTTTTAGGCTAACCATAAATTGACTCGGATGGAAATTAGTGCTTTGCCCAAATAAAAAGAAAAATGAAACAGACAGAATAAAGGTAAGTAATTGTTTCTTCATAAGTTTTTGTTGTTAAAAGATTACCCCTTACAGGAAAAATCAAAAGAATAATAAATTTAAGAACAGTAGAGTTTTAGAACCTTTCAAAATTTTGTTTGCTATGTCGAATGAGCAATATTTCAAGGTCAATCAGGGCGCTTTTATTCCGGAAAAACGCTTTTATAGACCAGTAATAATTTTCAGACAGGTTTAATTTTGAGTGGTTTGGGAATCTTGCTACTAAAATACATAAAGTTTTATTGAAAAACCATTGTTTAGGAGCAGGAGGGGCATGGGCCTGCTTGCATCCTGAAAACCAGGAATTGATTAATCAACTGCGAGTGAATTGAATGAAATTTACTTCACGAGTCCCTCAAAAAGCCAATTGGCCAGAGCCTGCCGATTATTCTCCCGAATAAAACGTTGCTGATCAAATCGGTTACGAATATTTCCAAGCTCAATGAATATAGATGTCGGCTTAGGTTCACGGAGCATGTGCAAATCCCTTGGTTTAACAGTTCCGGTATATTTACCACTTTTGCGATTTTGGCGGTATTTCTCTTTCAAAGTATTGCGTACTTTAAGCGCCAGTTTTTTGCCATCTTTACTCCCGGGGAAATAGTAAAAGTAGACATCGGTTTGCTTACTCTGATTATTGGAATCAATATGAATAGTAACCACCGTTTGCTCTTTGATCCCTTGTTTCTTATGTCTTTCGAACAACTCGTTGATAGCATCGGAACGCTGATAGAGGCGAAGTTTTTGTTCTCTCGGGATTTTGAAATTTCCCCAGCAATATTCATCATAGTCACAAGGTAGGATTTCTCCACCACGAAGGCCATCATTGGGATCCCGTATAATCATATAGGCAATGGCTCCGTGTTCAATTAAGTTTCGAACCAGGCGCAGGGAAACATCATAAGCATATTCATCCTCACAAAGCTGTATGCTTCCTTTTTTACCGACTGCTCCCACATCCGGCCCGCCGTGTCCACTTACTATATAAAAAACCTTTCCGCGTAACTTTTCGGATTTCAATGGCACATAAGCGTGTTTTTTGCCAAAAATTGGAAACTTCCGGTAACCTTTTAGCTTATTGGACTCCGCTATTATCTTATCATCTATTTTTATTTTGGGCGTAGCCGGCCTGTCTGAAGCTTTTGCTATAGCCTTTTTCTTGGGAGAAATATTTGTATTGTCTGCGAGGATTTCAGGCTTTTTCTTAGGCGAGGAATCGAGGCAATACAATTCGTGATAGGGTACCCAGATGATTTTACTACTGACCAGCGAGGCCCGCCGACGCTTATTGCGTTTTAGTTTCTCATTATACTTCTTGATACGAAGTGCTGGTTCCCAGCCATCAAAGCCAACCGAAGTGCGGATACTCTTTCCATTATAATTGTAAATCAGAACAGGGAGCAGATATTTTTTACCCTTTTGCAACCTGGAATTTTTCTTAAGCTTGTTCAGTTCGTAAAACTGTTGAAAATTACAAGTGTACGCTGCCAAATAATACCGGTCCAGCAGGGTGTGAATATTGTCACCCGCCTTGGCTGCTACTTTGTGATAATAAGGCTTTTCATCATGCGCCATGGCCGAAAATGAAAAGCTGATGAAGAATAAGTGAAGTAGTAGAAATCGGTACATTTAAAAAAACTTGAATTTTTCGCCGCCAAAGATATTGCAAATGGCAGATTTATCCAATTAAGATCAAAAATGATTAAAACGATAGTAAATCGTATAAATTACTCCAAATCAATGAGTTTAAGATTAATTTATGCCGATTCCGGACTTTTTAAGTATTTGCCCGTCATTTTGGCAAATAATCTTTTAACAGATAGCTGGTCTCTTCTTCAAAGGGAACGTCTACTTCAAGCCCCAGCACACTTACCTTGACCCTTCCGACTGTTCTCATTTTTATGGACTGATTTTTCCATGCTCCACTCAGGATATTCCGGGCATCTTTAAAGAAGCCAATTTTTCCCAGGGGAATTTCAAAATCGAGCGGAAGTTCAAAATCCGAATTGCGCTTCATTTCAATGCTTAATGATTGATTAGCCCGGCTAGCATGCTTGTCTTCAATGAAAATATCGAACTCGGTAGACCTTATCTCTACGCTAAAGGGGTTCGGATTATTTAATCGTGCATTGGCTTTAGCCTGTAGATTGAGATTGGGAAAAGTATTGATTTTTTCAATTCTAAAATCTTCCAGGCGCATAAATTCCACTTCCTGGAAGCCGCTACTTCTCTGGTAGAGGTAAAATGCAGCAGTACCAATAAGAACAAATAGCAAAAGGAATATTAATCGTCGCTTCATATTGTATTCAATCAGTGGCTATAATTGTATACCCGGGCAGCAGGACTTTGTTTTACATTTTTATGAACATTTATAGTCGTGAAATTAATTATTTTTGCAATAAGTATGAATCTGGTAAGAGAAATAAGCATCCTGTTACAAAAGGAAATTAAAATCGAATGGAGACAAAAACACGCTATAGGTGGTATTTTGCTCTATGTAGTGTCGACTATCTTTGTGGTGTATTCTGCTATCAAAAGTGTTACGCCTAATGTCTGGAATGCTTTGTTTTGGATAGTCATTCTTTTTGCCAGTGTCAATGCTCTGGTAAAAAGTTTTGTACAGGAGAATAGCAGTAGACAGTTGTATTATTATACCTTGTCTAATCCAACCGCAATCATCCTGGCAAAGATTATTTATAATTCCGGTTTATTACTTTTATTGAGTTTTCTTTCCTTTGCTGCATTTACCTTATTTGCCGGAAATCCGGTCAAAGATACCGGGCAGTTCTACCTAGCGATCTTTTTGGGCAGCCTTGGGTTTTCCATCACGTTTACTTTTATTGCAGCGATTTCCGCAAAAGCGAATAATAGCGCTACTTTAATGGCAATTTTGAGTTTCCCCTTGGTCATCCCTATTATTTTGACTTTATTGAAGCTTTCGGCAAATGCACTGCGTTTGTTGCAGGATACCTCAGTATGGAAAGATATACTTACATTGTTGGCAATTGATCTGTTAATGATCGCTATGGCTTTTATATTGTTCCCCTTCTTGTGGAGGGATTAAACTTTGATGATTCGTTTTTGTCTTTCGAACCTCAAACCGCGAAAATTCATTTTTATGCGAAAATACTGGTGGAAAATTCTGGGCGTTATTCTGATCATTTATTCTTTTACCCTGGGCCTTCTAGTACCGCTTAAACCGGGGATAAGCAGTATCGATCCCGGATCAATGCGTACAGCAAGCAGCTATCAAATGGAGATAGTCGGGTATAATACATTTTATACTAGAGCTCAAGACGCAGTACGGGTATGGCTGAAATACGATAGTATACATGCTTTGGCAGCCAGTAAGACCAGAGTGGTCAATGATCGGAGTTTAGTCGCAGATTTTGACATTCCAAAATACTTGCCGACAAACGATAGAGTGGGAGTGGTTTCCGTGATTGTAGATGATGATTATAATGGATTTTCGGTTGTACCATCTACCGTATTCATTACCCAGGACTCTGTGGACAAGGATATAGTAGCAGGTTCTTCAGCCTGGAAACAAGGTCGTATTGGCAATATTCACAGTAAGGACCAGTTTAATTTTCCTTTTCGGGTACAATTATCCGAGACCATTCGCAATCTCTATTTCCATGTCCCCTTTTGGTTTTCTATGTTTATCATCTTTATTGCCGGTATTACTCAGAGTATTGGATACCTGAGTACCAACAAGTTAGAATACGATTACAAATCGATGTCTTTTACCCTGGTTGGAACTGTCTTTGGGATTATTGGCTTGTGTACGGGAATGATCTGGGCTAAAGACACCTGGGGGACTTACTGGTCCTGGCAGGAAGTCAAAATGAATATGACGGCTATTGCTTTGTTGATTTATTTGTCCTATTTCATTTTGCGACATAGCTTTGATGATGACGAACGCCGGGCCCGGATCAGTGCTGTCTTCAGTATTTTTGCTTTTGCAGCAATGATTGCTTTACTGTATGTAGTCCCCAGAATGGTTAGCAGCCTGCACCCCGGCAGTGGGGGAAACCCTGCGCTTGGAGCTGACGATCTGGATAATTCCATGCGCCTGGTCTTTTATCCCGCTATTATTGGTTGGACCTTGCTGGGCGTCTGGATGGCAAGTCTGATATATCGAATGCAAGTGCTCAGGGACAAACTTTATGATTATTAAAGGATAGATGATTATGTTGAACAGGAGATAATTATTTCGGACAAAACATTTGTTTTAATTAAAAAATTATTAGAGTTTTGGCTCGCAATATGATAACTATGAAGAAGTCATTTTCAATTTTACTTTCACTGTTGTTTTTATTACCTACAAGCCTCATCGCACAAACCAATAATCAGGATTTTATGCGATCTATTGGGAAGATGTATGTTGTTTATGGCGTGATTATAGTTATATTTATTGTATTGATTATTTTTTTAATATATCTTGATCGACGTCTAACTAAATTAGAAAACCAAATCCAAGACAAATGAGTAAATCTGCCAATGGAGGCTTTCTCGAAAGTGTAAGTAGAAATTTTGATAAAGCGGCTCCACATACAGGGTTACACAAAGGGCTTTTAGCACAAATCAAAGCTTGTAATTCTGTTTATCAAATGCGCTTTCCGGTAAGAATCGGTAGCGAGTATCAGGTCATTGAAGCTTATAGGGTGCAGCATTCTCACCACCGGCTGCCGACCAAGGGAGGGATTCGATACAGTCAAAAGGTTAATCAGGAAGAAGTAATGGCATTGGCAACTCTGATGACTTATAAATGCGCGATCGTAGATGTGCCTTTTGGAGGAGCTAAAGGAGGGGTGAAAATTTCTCCGAGAGAATATACTACTGCTCAATTACAGAAGATTACCAGAAGATATACGACTGAACTGATTCGCAAAAACTTCATCGGTCCCGGTATTGATGTACCAGCTCCCGATTACGGAACCGGAAGTCGTGAAATGGCCTGGATTCTGGATACTTACCTGACTTTTAAAGGTGGAGAAATTGATGCTGCGGGATGCGTTACCGGAAAACCAGTTAATCAAAGCGGTATCCGTGGAAGAACAGAGGCAACGGGCAGAGGTGTTTTTTACGGTATTCGGGAAGCTTGTAGTCATAAAGATGATATGGCCAAGCTCGGTCTTACTGTAGGGACGGAAGGAAAAACAATGGCGATTCAGGGATTGGGTAATGTAGGTTATCACACCGGCATAATCTCTCAGGAAGAGGGAGGTGTGAAAATTATTGCTGTAGCTGAATACGAAGGTGCTATTTATAGCGAAGATGGTCTTGATATTAAAAAGTTGTTAGCGCATCGTAAGAAAACCGGATCAATCCTCGATTTTCCTGGTGCTAAAAATATGAAACAACGCAAGGATATACTGGAATTAAAATGCGATATCCTCGTTCCTGCTGCACTGGAAAATCAAATTAGAAAAGACAATGCATCGAAAGTAAAGGCTAAAATTATTGCCGAAGCAGCTAACGGACCCATCACAGCCGATGCAGAAGAGGTTTTATTGAAAAAAGGAATTATGATTATTCCGGACATGTATATCAATGCAGGAGGGGTAACGGTTTCTTATTTCGAATGGTTGAAAAACCTTTCACATATGCGCTTTGGTCGTATGGAAAAGCGATTCAATCATAATACCTACCGAAATCTTGTTGCTTTGGTAGAGCGAATGACCGGAAAAACAGTTGGTGCCAAAGAGAGAGATTTTCTAACGAGGGGTGCGGATGAGATTGATTTGGTACGGTCTGGTTTGGAAGAAACCATGATCACCTCATATGATCAGATTCGTTCGACCATGAAACGTAAAAAAGCAGTTACGGATTTGCGTTCGGCAGCATTTGTCAGTGCGCTCAATAAAATCGGAAGTGATTACGAATCACTCGGTATCTTCCCTTAATGAGGGAAAGCTATTTTGATTTTATATAAAAAATAAGGTGGTAAAATGAACTTTAGCTCATTTTACCACTTTTTATTTTTATGAAGATGACAAAATATTATTACAAAATCTTTTGAAAAAGCCTTTTCACATAAAATTAACAAAGGTTTTTAGAGGATTTGTTTGTAATTTATTTTATATGTAAATATATTTGCCCCTCAATTGGCGGATGATAAATGTTCTGAAATAAAAGAATCAATTTTTTAAAATAACTAACAAATTTATGACAGAAAAGCTGGATAAGATTGATTTGAAAATTCTCAAAATCTTACAAGAAAACAGTAAAATCACTAATCTTGATCTATCCAAGAAAATCGGTTTGTCTCCTGCTCCAACCCTTGAACGTGTGAAAAAACTGGAGAGCTCCGGGATTATTGAGAGCTATCACGCTATTGTTAATCCCCAAACGATTGGGCTTAGTGTAAAAACCTTTGTTTTAGTTTCCCTAGCCTGGCAAAAAGAAAATGCACTCAATAATTTCATGGAAAAAATTAAAACCATAGAAGAAATTACGGAATGCTATATCATTACTGGTGAAGCGGACTTTTTGATTAAGATTGTTTGCAAGGATATTCCTACCTACGAACAATTGCTTTTCAAAACGCTTTCGCAAATTGAGGAAATTGAAAGACTCAAAACATTGATGACCCTTTCTACGGTGAAAGATTCTAAACTTTTACCCTATATTTACGAATAGAGCGTTTTCTAACTAAATAAAGAAATATTCGGCTGCTGCTCTTTCAGGGTAGCAGCTTTTTTATATACCTTATTCTATGTCGAAAAAAAAGCATTCTCTTCTTTGGAGCATAAGCAAAGAAGATAGTTCCAGTTCCTATTTGTTTGGTACCATGCACGTTATGGATCAAAGAGCTTTTCGTTATAAGGAGCTAGTTGAAGAAAAAATACTGGAATGTGAAGTTTATGCTGCGGAGATGAATCTTGATGAGGCCAATCAGGCTGCTATGGCAGAGACTATGGATTTGGATGCAGATGTGTCTTTGAAGATGCTGCTTAAACCCAAGGTATATAAAAGACTGCAAAAACTTTTCGAAAAGCAGGTTGGGATGCCCCTGGAACTTTTTGAGAAGAGCCAACCGATTATGGTTTCCAATATACTTACTGAAAGTCAGCTTTCGAGAGATATGCCTTTATCACTTGATGCCAGTCTGTGGCACTTTGCTAAAGCTGCCGAAAAGACAACTATTGGTATTGAAAGCTTTGAAGAACAATTGCAAGTATTGGCTTCTATTCCTTTGGATTATCAGTTGAAAGGCTTAAAGGATCTGGTAAGAAATTTTAAGAAAACGAGGGAACAGCTTTTTAAATTAACCAGGATTTACGAGCGCGGTGATATCCAAAGTCTTTGGAAGCAGACTAAAAAGCAGGCAGGAGGAATTCGGAAGCTCATGATTTATGATCGCAATAAGATAATGGCAAAACGCATTGCCAATATTGCAAGGGAACAGACCGTTTTTGCTGCCGTTGGCGCTGGACATCTGAGTGGAGGCAAGGGAATAATCCGCTTGCTGAAAAAAGAGGGCTTTCGCCTTCGACCAATTTTCCTGCCCGATGCCAATCCTTGTTAAAATTGCCGGGCCCTTAACAAATTAGTCCCTCAATTCGTTTAGTATTCGATATTCATTGATACCCGTTAGAGAGGCATGGAATAATGCAAGTCGGATGGCGGCTGTCTGCCAACAGATAGAAAAATCGAAAGATAAATATGAAGCGATTGAACTATTATCTTCTGCTATTTATAGGTTTATTTTTTTCGACCTGGCTCGGAGGACAGCAGCAGTTTACATTGAGTGGTTATGTAAAGGATAGCGGGAATGGGGAAACACTAATTGCCGCCAATATTTATACTAAAGACAATCCCGCTCAGGGAACGACCTCCAACATCTATGGCTTCTATTCGCTGACCTTACCCGAAGGCAATTATACTATTGTTTTTTCTTACCTGGGATTTACGGATAAAGAAATAGAAGTGGAACTGAAAGCAGATGCCCGACTGACCGTTGAGCTGATCGAAGGAGTATCGATTGAAGAAGTTATCGTTACCGCTGAAGCCAAAGACAATAATGTATCCGGTACGGAAATGGGAACGATTAATTTGCCTGTGGATAATATCAAAACCCTGCCGGCTCTGCTCGGCGAAGTAGATGTGTTGAAAACCTTGCAATTGTTACCCGGAGTACTTTCTTCTTCTGAAGGAAACGCCGGGTTTTATGTACGCGGTGGCGGACCGGATCAAAACCTTGTACTTCTGGACGAAGCAGTGGTTTATAACAGCGGCCATATGCTCGGTTTTTTCTCTGTGTTCAATGCAGATGCCATAAAAAATACTACCCTGATAAAAGGAGGGATGCCTGCTTATTATGGTGGTCGTCTGTCCTCCGTAGTGGACATTCAGATGAAAGAGGGGAACAATAAGCATTATGCGGTGACCGGAGGTATCGGGCTGATTGCTTCGCGTTTGACCGTAGAAGGGCCTATCCAGAAAAATGTCAGCTCTTTTATTGTTTCCGGACGGAGAACCTATGCTTTCGATCTGGCTCAGCCCGCTTTGGAAGATACCAACTTCAAAGGAACAAACTATTTTTTTTACGATCTGAATTTAAAGGTCAATTATCGCTTCTCAGATAGGGACCGGCTTTACCTGAGTGGATATTTTGGAAGGGATGTACTCAATTACAATTCGCAATTGCGAGGATTTAACTTTAGAATGCCCTATGGGAACAGCACCGGAACTTTACGCTGGAATCACCTTTTCAGTGATAAACTGTTTATGAATGTTTCGGCTATTTATAATGATTACGAATTCTCTTTTGCCGGATCGCAATCCGATTTTTCCGTTGCGGTGAGGTCCGGAGTCCGGGATTATAATGCAAAACTGGATTTTGATTTTTTCCCTTCTGTAAAACATGCTTTGAAATTTGGAATTAATTATACTTATCATCAATTAACCCCCAATCTGGCCAATGCTACTTCAGGAGATGTGGAGTTTGAAAATGCATTACAAGTAAAATATGCGCATGAAGCGGCCATATATATTCAGGATGATTATAAGATATCTCAGCGTTTGAGTATGAATATAGGGCTGCGCGGTAATTTGTTTTCGCAGGTTGGACCTTATACTTCGGAACTTACCGGAAAAGTTTACGACAATCTGGAACCAGTAAAGACTTATCTGGGGCTGGAGCCAAGGTGGAGTGCTAAATACAGTCTGGATAAAAGCGCTTCTTTGAAGGCAGGGATTACTATGAATAATCAATACCTCCACCTGGTAAGCAATACTACCAGTACCTTGCCAACGGATATCTGGGTGCCTAGCACCGAAGTGGTAAGACCTCAAAGGGGCATTCAGTACGCCCTGGGTTATTTCAGGAACTTCAAGGACGATCTTTACGAAACCAGTGTGGAAGTTTATTATAAAGACTTAAGAAATCAAATTGATTATGGCGAGTCTTATGTGATGGATGTAGCGGTGGATGTGGAGAATGATTTTGTTTTTGGAAATGGTCGATCTTTCGGCGCAGAATTCTTTATTAAAAAAAGCAAGGGTAAACTGAATGGCTGGATTGGTTACACACTGGCTAAAACAGATCGGCGCTTTGAGGATATCAATGAAGGAAGAAGATTCAATGCGACTTATGATCGAACCCACGATCTCTCAGTTGTTCTCAATTATAAAATCAATCCCAAATGGCATCTCGGAGCGGTATTTGTCTATGGAACCGGCAATGCTTTTACACCAATTAAAAGCCTTTACCTGATTGAAAACAATCTGAACGTAGAGTATGGAGATAGAAACAGTGCCCGGATCGCTCCCTATCACCGGATGGATCTTTCGGCTACTTTGACTCCAAAGCCTCATACGGATAAGAATTTTTCGTCTAGCTGGGTTTTTTCAGTGTACAATTTATATAATCGAAGAAATCCGTTTTTTATCTACTATTTTACGGAGACCAATGAAGAAACGCTAAATGCCACAGCTTCGGCTAATCAGGTTTCATTATTTCCAATTATCCCTTCCGTTACCTGGAACTTTACCTGGGAAGGAAAAAAAGCAGATCATCCTAATGAAGTATTTTAGTATAAAATCAATTCTAATCCTGCTCGGTCCTTGCTTCCTGCTACTCGCTTGCGAAGAGGAATTTATACCGGAAGTGAATTCCGATCCTCAGGATATCGTTGTAGAAGGTTATATTGAAGCCGGTGATTTTAATCTACCGCCTTATGTCATTTTGACTAGAAGTCAGCCCTTTTTCACCGCAATTAATTTTGGGACGCTGGATGATTTTTTCGTACACGATGCTTTCATTACGGTCTTCGATGGAGATAATACTGTTGTATTGGAAGAATTATGCTGGAACGATCTGGATGAAGAACAAAAAGAACTGATCAATGTATTGATTAATCAAAGCGGGATAGGGGGACTGGATTCTATTCCGGGCAATGTCTGTGTTTATGTAGATTTTGACTTGGAAATGACCGGAGAAATAGGAAAAAGTTATGACCTGAGGATTGAGGTGGAAGACAAGGTACTAAGGGCTTCAACTACTTTGCAAAATCGAGTGCCGCTGGATTCTTTCGAATTTATTATCCCGGAGGGCAATCTGCCGGATACCCTTCGAGAGCTTAGAGTTGTTTTAAGAGATGTACCCGGTGAGCTCAACTATTATCGCTATTTTACTTCGATCAACGGAGATCGTTTTATACCCGGCTTCAACTCGGTAATTGATGATGCTTTGTTCGATGGGCAGGAGTTTGAATTTCCATTGCCAAAAGGAGAGCCTCGAAATACCAGTGCCGGACCAACTACTTTTGGACTCTATACCCTGGGAGATACCGTAGTAGTCAGATGGACAAACATTGATCAGGATAATTTTAACTTCTGGAACACTTTGGAATTTAATGCCATTAATCAAGGACCGTTTTCTTCTTATACAAGGGTAGAATCAAATGTAGAAGGGGGAATTGGTATTTGGGGCGGATACGCAGCTTATTATTATCCCTTATTGGTCGAGTAGGGAAGAAAACAGTATTGCATGTGGATTAACACTGCGATAATAAACGTTTTTATCGGGCATGAGCGAAATTTCGCTATTTTTTTACCTTTTCTTTGTTTTGTTTCAGGATTATTTTATAAGTTTGTAATACCCGTTCGAAGGGACTAAAGCGAGAGTAGACATGATATAGTTGAGGATATTTCCTCAATTATTTTCCTCAAAACAAATATTAAGATATAAAACCTGGATAAAAGCGAACAATGCTTTTAACCTTTTATTGTTATGCTCAATGTTTATAGACTTTATCAGGGTTGATAAACGAATCAGCTCTGTAAGTATAGTGTAATTTATATGCAACTAATGCTAATTTCAAAGCGGCGTCTTTTTTTGAAAGGTGCTGCTTTTTTATTTTAAAGGAGTACAGGCTCAACTTGTCACCGCTTTATTTGTTTTAAAAGGTATTCGGGGCGCATCATCTTTTCAATTAATCACCGTAAAAGCTTCAATTGTCGAAAAGCATTATTTTTTAAATCCGACTTGTTTAACTTTACAACGGAATGAATGTTAACATCACAAAAAATAATAAAACGGCAATTCTCTTTGGAGCGACCGGATTAGTTGGAGGTAAATGTCTGAATTTTTTATTAGCTTCACCTGCATATGCCAAGGTGCTGGTTTTGGGGAGGAAGAGTTTGGATGTAAAGCACGAAAAACTTGAAGAGCATATTATTGATTTTGAAAAACCGGAGCTATACGGTCCGCTCATTCAAGGTGATGATCTGTATTGTTGTATTGGTACGACGATGAAAAAAGCGGGCAGCAAAACTGCATTTAAAAGAGTAGATTTTACATATCCATACTCAATTGCGGAGATTGCAGTCAAAAACAGGGTCAATCAATTCTTGTTGGTTTCAGCAATCGGTGCGGATAAAGATGCCTTGTTTTTTTATAACCGGGTAAAAGGAGAACTGGAAGAAGAAATTAAGCGGATGCCTTTTTGGGCCGTACATATTTTTCGACCCTCCTTGCTCCTCGGTGAGCGAAATGAACAGCGTTGGGGAGAGTCTATCGCCCAAAGAATAGGTAAAAAAATTGATCTTCTCACTGGAGGTTTGCTCACAAAGTATCGACCGGTAGAAGCGGATGTAGTGGCTAAGGCAATGGTCATCGCTGCTCAAAATATCGACAAGGGTGTACATATCTACTCTTCTGAAGTATTGCAGAAAATAGCGGAGCAGGAATATTTAAAGATACAAGGGAGGTAGTTGATACGGATAAAATCCATTTTCCAGACTTTGAAACCTGACTTGGTGGTTAAAGAAGTATTTATTTGATCAAAAGAACAGAGATTCGATAATTTAAGAAGAACAAAATATGGAAGTCAAACATAAATCAGCGATAAAACTTAACGTTGGCTTAGATAAAGAAAAACTACCGGTACATATCGATTGGGAGGCGCCGGGAAATCCCAATGGGGAAGGTGCAAAAGAGTGCAAGGCCTTTTTATTATCTATTTTTGATAAGGAATCCAAGGATACAATGAAAATTGATATTTGGACTACCGAAATGCAAATTATCGAAATGGATCGTTTCTTTTTCCAGACGCTAAGGGCAATGACTGATACTTATTATAAAGCAACTAAAAATCAAAAACTGGCAAATGCCATGCAGCAATTTGTTCAGTATTTTGGTGAAGAGACAGAAATTTTACCCAAATCCAAACAATAAACCCTGAAAAGGGCAAGTTAAAAAATAACTGATCCACTCAAATACAATAGACACTAAACATTAGATTCCCTGAATTGCAGCACTGGGGCTTATTAATGAATTGAACATCAAAATGATCCATTAAGTATGATTTTGACCCTTTTTGGCATGTTTTTTTCTTTAGTAAGTAGACCATCTTTACAAAGCTTTTTTAACGAAAAAATATCAAGAACCATGAAAAAAGCCTTTCTTGCAATATCAGCTTACTTCCTTTCCGCACTGATTGGAATTTCTTTCTTTATATTCCTTTTCAAAATTCTAACCTTCAATTATTTCCTCGGAATGGGGATCGTTTCTTTGCTCGTTCTGGTTACAGCTATGCTCATCTTTGATAAAGACTTTATCCAGGAAGCAGAGGAAGCACAATTTTAAATTAAATATCTTTTTTCTCTCTCCGATGCTTGTTTTTTCCCGAAATCAAATTAATTTTGCAGCCGGTGAGAGTCATATGACTAGCTCCCTCTGAACTCCCCCAGGGTGGAAACGCAGCAAGGGTAGGAGGTTGTAGCGGTTCGATATGATTTCTCACCTTCTTTTTTGCACCTCTTTCAATCCCTTCTCTTCATTTGATTTTATATTTTAGTATTCAGCTACTCCGCCTTAATGACTGGCAGATGCCCTTCTCTTCATTTGTCCTCGGGCCTGTCCCCGAATCCTTTACAATTTTGCTTTACTGAAACCTTCGCTTGCCTTTCAACCTTTGTCAGCTTTTCACTACCTTTGCAGCGAAATTCAATCATCACTTAAAAACGCAACTTTTATGAAATTCTTTATTGATACCGCTAGCCTGAGCCAAATTGAAGAAGCCCGGGATCTGGGCATTCTGGATGGGGTAACAACGAACCCTTCACTGATGGCAAAAGAAGGAATATCCGGTACGGAGAATATTCTAAATCATTATAAAAAAATCTGTGATCTTGTCGACGGAGACGTTAGTGCGGAAGTGATCTCTACAGATTTTGAAGGTATTATCGAAGAAGGGAAAAAATTAGCACAGATAGCTCCGAATATAGTAGTAAAAGTACCGATGATCAAGGATGGCGTTAAAGCACTGCGCTGGTTTTACGATCACGAGATTCGAACGAATTGCACCCTGGTATTTAGTGCTGGTCAGGCTATTCTGGCCGCGAAAGCCGGAGCGACTTATCTGAGCCCCTTTATCGGTCGTATCGATGATATCAACTGGGAAGGAATGGATTTGATCAGACAGATCGCAGAGATTTATGCTATTCAGGGCTATGAAACAGAAATTCTTGCAGCTTCCATCCGCAGTGCAAAACATATCGTTGATGCAGCACAGGCCGGTGCGGATGTGGTAACTTGCCCGCTTAATTCTATTATGGGATTATTAAAGCATCCACTTACCGACATTGGCTTAGCTAAATTCCTGGCTGATTACGAAAAAGCAAATAGCTAATCAAAGCTATGTATGAGGCTCGAGACTTTGGTTTTGAGTTGCTGGTTGTTATAGTTTTCCACCAACCTGATACCTCGGGCCTCATATTCTTCCCAGAACGATCTCGATTAACTTTTCTATGCTTTGCTTTGCCTGATTGCTAAAGGTTCCATTAGCCCGATTGGCAATAAGAGCATTGCAGGAAAGGGCCTGGTGTCCGAGTAAATTGGCAAAACCATAGATCGCTGCGGTTTCCATTTCAAAATTAGTAATTCTAAGCCCATTGTGTTCAAAACCGGCGAGTGTTTCGAGCATGCCTTCTACATGATGTCCAGCTCTCAGGAGGCGTTGTTGCGGAGCATAAAATCCAGGTGCTGTGATGGTAATGCCTTTACGCATATCATAACCAATAGATTTGATCAGGTCCTGGCTTCCCTGTGCAAAATAAGGGCGTATGGGAAAGCCGATTTTCTGATCGGCATATCTTAGAAAAACGTGTTGGAACATCGTCTCATCCGCACTATTAAAATATTGATAATAATGCAGCAGGCCGTCCAGACCAATGGCATAATCGGAGACGAGCATACTATCGAGTGGAATATCCGCCTGGATACAACCCGAAGTGCCAATGCGGATAATTTTCAGACTGGTCAGGTTTTCTTTAATGCTTCGAGTATGAAAATCAATATTGACCAAGGCATCCAGTTCATTTAATACAATATCAATATTATCTGTTCCAATACCAGTGGAAATAACACTAATTCTTTTACCTCCCAACTCTCCGCTATGCGTTAAAAATTCTCTCTTCTGAACTTTAAAATCAATACGATCAAAATGTTTGGATACTTTCATCACCCGGTCAGGATCACCAACAGTAATGATGGTATCGGCTAGTTGTTCGGGGACGAGACTTAAATGGTAAATACTACCATCCGGATTAAGGATGAGTTCGGAATCGGGAATTCGTGTCATTATTTTTTCAAATTTACTAGGGACGCTTTTTTTTGTAAAAATATGATTTAATTTGCAGATTAATATGCAGTTAGAATATGTTTAAATCACTCCAATAAGTCTAAATTTTTGAAAAGCTTAAGCAAATTAGAAATATGAGAAAAATATATCATTTGGCCAGTTGCAGTACTTGTGCAAGAATTATCAAAGAGCTGAATAATGGAGAAGGTTTCGAATTACAAAATATCAAAGAAGAAAAAATTACCGAAGCCCAACTCGATGAAATGGCTGAAAAGACAGGCTCTTACGAATCACTTTTTAGTCGCCGTGCAATGAAGTTCCGCGCCATGGGCCTACATGAAAAAACGCTATCCGAAGCGGATTACAAACGCCTGATTCTGGAAGAGTATACTTTCCTTAAAAGACCGGTTATCTGGATCGATGGAGAAATATTTGTCGGTAATTCCAAAAAGGTAGTAGCTGCTGCTGTGAGTAAAATATAATGCTTTTAAAATTATACCTAAAAGGAATAATTGACTGATATTTAGCACTTTGTGAAACGCTGTGTTTTCTCTGCGAGGCTTTGTGTCCCAAAAGCACCGAAGTATTAATATCGATACATTTCTTTACCACTGCTTATTTAGATATTCGTTTTTACTAAACCATATAACTATACCTGATGCATCCCAATAGAATTGAAATTCAGTCTTTCTTTGAAAACTTACAAGATCAAATTTGCGAAGCATTAGAAGTAGAAGATGGTGTCGGAAAATTCGAAGAGGACCTCTGGCAGCGTCCCGGTGGAGGGGGAGGACGCACCCGGATTATTCAAGGACGCATCATCGAAAAAGGAGGGGTGAACTTTTCAGCGGTAAGCGGTGCCTTACCTGAGAATATTGCAAAAGCACTTCAATTAGAACAAGATAGTGATTTCTTTGCCAGTGGAGTATCCATCGTTTTGCATCCTTTCAATCCGCACGTACCAATTATCCATATGAATGTCAGGTATTTCGAAATCACTAAACCTGATACCGATGAAGTAACCACCTGGTGGTTTGGTGGTGGTATTGACCTTACCCCTCATTATGTAATAAGAGAAGAGGCAGCATTTTTTCACCAGGAACTTAAGAAGGTATGTGATCAGAGCCACGAAGATTTTTATCCCAAATTCAAAAAATGGGCAGACGATTATTTTTTTCTCAAACACAGAAACGAAACTCGTGGGGTTGGTGGAATATTTTTTGATCGACTCAACGAAAGCTCCGGTTTAAGTAAGGCAGAGCTATTCCAATTTGTAAAAAATACCGGAGAAGCTTTTGCCCCCATTTATAGGCATTTCATGAAAAACAAACATCACTTGCCCTATACAGATGTTGAAAAAAACTGGCAGTATCACCGAAGGGGAAGATATGTAGAATTTAATCTGGTTTGGGATCGCGGGACTAAATTCGGTCTGGATACCAATGGACGAACGGAATCAATCCTGATGAGTTTACCACCTACGGCCAAATGGACCTACGAATTTCAGGTTGAAGAAAATAGTCCCGAAGCGTATACGCTACAGCATTTGAAAAAGGGAATCGATTGGTAAAGTTTATATAGTTATCCTATCTGGGGCGTTTGATCAATCGCATAGTAAAATAATATCATCGGTCAAAACCCGGTTACTTTCATTGCCAGCGCGGTCTTTGATGTACACTTCATAGACGACCGTATCCTGGGGGAAAGTTGCCAGAGTATTACAGGGTGGAGGTATATTATTGGGAAAGATACAACAAGTCGTTGGCAGAGTAATGGAAATATCTCCGGAAATGCCATTCCCTGTACCTTGCAGGGGAACAAAAGGAAGCTTATACGTTAAGGGTGCGGCATCCAGACGAGTATCCGTTACGAAAACATCCAGCGAATCATCCGTGCTTCCCAAATCGCCGTCTCCATCGGTAAAACTGATCGTCATTACGATCGAATCCTCCGGTCCAAAGCCTTGTGACATAAAACCCCGGCTTAAATGGCTGAACTCGATTACCGGCTCCGGCGGATAATCCGGGGGCTGAGTACAGGAAAACAGGATAACGAGTAATAAGCAGGAAATAATAGCTGTTGTTTTCATAAATATATTATTCTAAGATTTTGCAGAATTCAGCTATTATTTAAACAGCTTCTGACTACTTTTGTTCCGTATTTATTAAACGTCAAATTACTAAAAATATTAGTAAAAAGCAGGTTTAACAATTATTTGCGAATGGATTTCGGACAGCAGTGGACATATTTTTTAAACCGGATCAGGGAAGTTCAGGAGGAAAATTTCAATGAGCTGGCGCTGGAGATTTTTCGTTGGCAAGCAGCCTGGAATCCACTATACCGGCAATTTTTAGAACTTTTACAAGTACAGCCGGATGAGATCGATTCCATTGGGGAAATCCCTTTTTTGCCGATTTCCTTTTTCAAAAGTAAAACAATAAAAACGGGACTCTGGAAGACTGAAACAGTTTTTGAAAGTAGTGGGACAAGCGGGCAAATAACCAGCAGGCATGAAGTGCGCTCTACAGCATGGTACGAAGAAAATACAGTAAGAGGCTTCGGGCATTTTTATGGACATCCTTCCGGATATTGTTTTTTGGCATTGTTGCCGTCCTATCTCGAACGAGGGGGCTCTTCCCTGGTATTAATGGCCGATCATTTTATACAGACATCCTCCTTTGCGGAAAGTGGTTTTTTCCTCAAGGATCATGCAATGCTGGCTCGACTGTTGAATGAGCTAAAAGCAAAAACTATCCCTACTGTACTTATTGGAGTTAGTTTCGGGCTTTTGGATTTTGTTGAGCAATATCAGATTGATTTTCCGGATTTGATCGTTATGGAAACGGGCGGGATGAAAGGCCGTCGTAAGGAGATGACTCGTATGGAGTTGCATGAATTGATCCGTAAGGGCTTCAATATTAATCATGTACACTCTGAATATGGGATGACCGAGTTGTTTAGTCAGGCCTATTCTCAAAAAGATGGACTTTTCCGGACGAGCCCGACTATGAAAATCTTGATTCGGGATGTGACCGATCCCTTTTGCATATTACCAGAACGAAGGCATGGAGCGATTAATATTATTGATCTGGCAAACCTGGATACCTGTGCTTTTATCGCAACGGATGATTTGGGAAGACAATATGCTGACAATTCTTTTGAAATACTGGGCAGAATAGATGCCAGCGATATCCGTGGTTGTAACTTGATGGTAGTTTGATTCGCCCAAACCATATATTAAAATACAAATTTTTGAAAACGCATTTTTCGATTTTCTTTTTCTTCTTTACCGCTTTTTCTTTTGCTCAATCCGATTTTGATGATTTAAAAAAGTATTGGCATTATCGGGATCGATTGTTGGGCAATGATGGAATGGGAGGATTTATTGATCTGGGTTTAGGACAGGGACAAAGCATCCCTGCGACCGGACGTAATATTGACTGTGATTGCATGGCCGATTGGCATTTAATAAATTCTAGAACACCACGCCACGAAGGAAACGGTATTATGAAGTGGGGAGATGCTACGGTACATTTAGGATACTATCTGGCAATGCTGGCAATGGAGTATCGCAATTTGAAAGATGTCCGGGCCAGTACTCGTTTGGTTGAAAAAGAGCTTTATTTTGCTTTAAAAGCTTATGAAAGATTGGATAGCCTGGCAGAAGTTACACTTGGTTTGGAAGCGGAACTCAATGGTTTTTTTCTGCGGGATGATGTTCCGGTAGACTTTTACAAAGGTCCGGCGCGGTCTGAACAGTGGCGATTTCAGCATCCGGTGCAAGGGGGATATCAGTGTATTGGTTCTGATTACAGCAAAGGGACCCGGAGTGTTGACGGGGGCAGTTATATCAGCCAGGATCAGGTAACTTCTCTTTTACTGGGTTTTGCTTTCGTTAAAAAGTTTGCAGGAGAGGCCGTATATATTTATGATCGAAAACAGAGTTTTGGAGAACTTGCAGAATTATATACGCATTTGATAGTTGCTTATATGAGCAAAAATAAATGGAAGATTAGAAGTCCGGACGGCCAGCGAATATCCAATCGTTGGGGAGGGGATGCCCGGGCTTTTAGTGTATTGTTTGCGGCAGCCGCAGACCGGATCACTGAGAAGCAATTTGGTTTTAATTATGGTAAAAGACTTTTTATTGGACGTTTGCTTAAAGGTTCTTATGGCTGGGCTTTTGGTTTGCATAATGAACGCAACTATTCCATGATCTTTAGACTGATGACCATTTCCAATCAATGGTCGACTGATAAAATGGCTAAAAGAGCTGAAAAGTCTGATAAAATCTTCTATGCCTTGGCCGATGCGGTTTTAAATGATCGAAAACTGGGAAAAGCAATTGAAAAAACCGATTTCGAAGCACTCGTTAAAAGCGCTCCCTGGGATGGCCCCTGTGTGAACATCAAGGGATGCAATGCCCCGAATGGCTGGAAAGCTTCGCATCTTTGGTTTCATACCAAACACAAAAATGGCAATCCTTATCAGCTCAGTTATGAATATGCTGGCATTGATTTTATGTTGCTGTATAATCTCTATCATTATTACTACCGGGATTCTTTGCCGCTTTATAAAGCACCTGTACCGAATTCTAAAAACAGCAAACCCAAGCGTCCAAATATCCAACCCAGGGTAGCTCCGGGCTCATCAAAACAGTGGTAAAAATCAGATAGATACTTGTGATTAATGGATTAACAACACCGAATTCCAGTGGCCGTGCCGATCGGGTTGCTGGAGCTTGTTTTCCGGATCAAGTATCCATTTTTTGTCTACAATGAATTTGTAATAATGCTTTCCGGGAGGTAGTGGTACATCGATATACCAACCATCGTGGCCTTTAGTCATTTGAAAAGCTTTTTCGTTCCAGTTATTGAAACTTCCGCTTAAAATAACCTTTCTGGCATCCAGGTAACCGGGCAGTTGGAAGGTAATCGTTTTCCCGATTAATAATACAGAGTTTAGAGTTCTGTGCTGATTGACTACCTTGAGTGGATTATTGGGATCGTGCATCCATTTACCATCTGCTATAAACTTATATTCATAAATACCTTCCGGTAAATCAAGTTTAATGGCCCAGCCTGTAGTTGTTTTTTTCATCTTGATTTCCTGTTCGTGCCAATTGTTGAACGATCCGGACAGGATCACTTGTTTGGCATTCCTGAAACCATTTAATTGAAATTTGGCATTCCCTTCTTCGGATACTTTGGCTACTTTCGAACGGGGGAGGAAAGGAGCACTATTGAATGCGGTATCCCTTGATCCGGCGGCTTCGGAGATAGGCGCTGCCCAGTATTCGCGATCGATCAAAAACTTGTTTTCCCAAACAAAAGGCTCTTTAAAATCATCGAGATCTTTACAAAGTTGATAGACATTAGTATCAAGCTTTTTGGAATACCATCCGTTTTTAACCCAATCTTTTCCGGCTCTTAAGGTAGGAAATAAGTCATTACCGGCAGGCTTGAAAACTTTAGAAAAATTGTTTTCTTTCCCTTTTTCGTATTTTCGAATATCAAACTCTAAAACAATTTGACCATCCTTTAGAAAATAGGAAGGTAAAGTGTCTGTCTGAGCGATCAGAGAAACATTAACTAAAACAAAGAAAATGATCAGATAAAATTTCATATTGTTTCAAATAGAAACCGAAAAGGATCCAAAGCATCCTTTCAGCTTGATTACTCAGGGCTTAATGTACTCTAGCTTATGCAAAAATAAGCGTTGTTTTTTATAATTAATGCTAAAGAGCCAGGGGGCTAAGAATTCATAGCCCAATATTCCGTCCAGTTTTGTTTGATAAATACTTTCTAAATGTTTGAAATTAACTACAACTGTTGACATTCCCGCACATTTGTAACGATCCTTAAGCGAAAGGCGATATAATTTTCCGGCAAGTGCATCCACTGTTTTTTTATTCGCTCCAGCCATCTCTATCGTTTTTTGTATTTTCAGATTCGACATGATATTACGGGATCGCTTTACATTCAATAAATTAACTTCTGCACCGGTATCAATTCCCATTTTTTTCTTTTTCTTGTCAACTTTTACCTCTATGACGGGAATGAAATTGCCCAGATAAAAATCAAAACTGTCAACTTTTTGTTCTGTATGAGGTAAAGACAAGAGAATATTACCTGCCTTATCCAGTTTGGAAAAAGTAAGAAAGCGCTGCCGATAGTCGAACATGATTTCGAAATTGCGAATGACTTTATAACCGATTAAGCCAAGTATTCGCATATTTTTTCGGTTTTCAAGTTGACGTAGGTCAATCGTTTGCGCCTCCATCCTCGAAAATACGATCTCATCAAAAAACAGAGAATCTACTTGTAGTGTACCTACTTCACTGGTGGCCCCTGATACCCCGACTCCCCGATCAGCCAACAATTGGGATGGAGTAAAATAATGTTTATTTAAAACCAGGCCATTGGCACCAGTGTCTACAATGAAACTACCCTCTATATCGTTTACTTTCGCTTTGATAACAATTAGTCCGCCCTCTATATCGAAAGGAACAATTACCGAACTGGGTCCTGCCGATTGAGAGAAGGGGATGGAAAATCTGACCTGATAGAACAGACTGTCATTATCCGCATGGGCCATCACCGGAACAGTGATCAAGATCAGCAGAAAGCAAAAAATATACTGTCTGGTGGTATTCATCGCTTTACAAGATAAACACTTTTGTGAATGGATGTAGGCCTTTTAGGCTATATTAACGCTTCGAGTTGGAAAACTTCGTCCAGGACAATTCTTCCTTTTTCGTTTTTCCGGACAGTAGCGCATTCTATTTTTGGATCGTGTTCAAAAAACAAAATATGCTTTTCAGCAACAGCAAGTTCCAGAATTTCAGCTTTTTCTTTCAGCGTGCTTAGCGGACGTAAATCATAAGCCATGACATAAGGCATACCAACGTGATAAGAAGAAGGCATAACATCGGCGCAGTAGACCAGGGTGAAATCTTTATAGTTGATATATAAAACCATCATGGCTTCCGTATGCCCGTAGACAAACTTGATATCAATATTTTGAAAAACATTTTTGGTATTCGACTCATCGATAAAATGAAGCACTCCTGCTTCTTGCAAAGGAACAAAGTTTTCTTTTAAAAAAGATGCCTTCTCCCTCGCGTTAGGTTGCATGGCCCAATTGAAGTGCTTTTCATTGGTCCAGTATTTTGCATTGGGAAAAGTTGGTATCAGAGCCCCTTGTTCATTTCTGATGACAGCGCCGCCACAATGATCAAAATGCAAATGTGTAAGAAATACATCGGTAATATCTTCTGGACGGAGCCCTTTTTCTGCAAGCGAATCCAGTAAATTTTCTGTTCCATGCGGTTCGAAAAATGATCGAAATTTTTCATCCTGCTTGTCTCCAATACCACAATCGACCAGAATTTTACGATCATCGTATTCGATTAAAAGACATCGCATGGCCCAGGTACACAAATTATTTTCATCTGGCGGATTGAGCTTTTGCCATAATCTTTTTGGGACAATCCCAAACATTGCGCCACCGTCCAGTTTGAGGTAGCCGGTATGAATCGAACTGAGCTTCATTTAAAAACCTATTTTTTGCTTACTAACTCCATATTTTTGTTTCAAGGCAGCCATTCGGATAGCAGTAACTGCTGCTTCCACTCCTTTGTTTCCATGTTTTCCCCCGGCCCGGTCCAGGGCCTGTTGTTGATCGTTAGGAGTCAGTACCCCAAAGACAAAAGGTTTACTGCTAACCATACTCATGTGGGCCAAAGCCGTTGCTACTGCTTGATTGATGTATTCATTATGACTGGTTTCTCCTTTGATGACACAGCCGAGACAGATGACAGCATCTACTTTTTCGCCGGAAGCCAGAATCTTGGCTCCTGCGGGTAGTTCAAAAGAGCCTGGAACCTGCTCGGTATAGATATGATCGGGCTTAGCACCGTGTTTGATCAATGTATCATAGCAAGCTTCGTACAAAGCATGCGTTATTTCTTTGTTCCACTCTGATACGACAATCCCGAAACACATTTCATTGGCGGCGGGGATTGAACTATCATCGTAAGCAGAAAGATTTTTTAATGAACTGGCCATAGTTAAGTTTTTGATCAGAAAGGTAATAAATCAGGCGCGATATATTCTCTTTTTGCGCGCTCGGAATTGAAAATATCCGTTTGATAATGAAATGCAAGCAAGTCTTTGAAGTTGTATTTTAGTCTTGGAAATTCTTCAATAAAATCGAAAAAATTATTACTTGCGGATTTTTGCATAAAATGATCAACCACTTTTATTGCGGCTACGGTAAGCGTTTTATTGAATTTGTTTTCAGCGCCCAGTTTTGTTACATAAACGATAATTTGCTGACAGATGTTTTCAATTGCTTGCTCCTGACCATAGTGCTGGAGGTGTAGCCAGGCGAGCCGTAGATGAGCCTCGTGGCTAAATAGATCGGGTGAGAGCCTTGCTTCACGAAACTGAACTTCAAAATCGTGATCATCCAGATTGCGGTGTTTTTCCATTTTGCTATAATTTGATTTTCTGTTTGAAGTTATTTGAAACTTGTTTGGATTTTGTTCTTTGAAACGAGAGTAGTCAATTTTTAGTTTAAACATAGCTCTTGAATAAACCCTGGCAAAAAAAAAGGTAGAACCAAAATGTTGATTCTACCTTTTCTGGAAGGGAAAAAGCATTTACATTTTTCCAGCTACTCTGGTAATGTATTTTTGAATATCCTGCCCTTCCCGGCTGGTTGGGTACTCATTTTTGATTTTCTCAAACATTTCCTTGGACTCTGCTAATTGCCCTTGCTTTTCGTAGAGCAAACCTAGCTTTTTCATATAATAAGTAATCAAAACTTCATTTTTACCAGCGCCAACGGCTTTTTTATAAAAACTGATGGCATTATCGAAATCTTGTAACTCGCCATAAGCATCGGCCATCACGCCATATTTGGAAATTGGTAAAATATCATCGTCCGGAGAAAATTCTTTAAGATAATCTATTGCTACTTCATAGTTCCCAAGGTTAAGATAGCAAATAGCGGAGTAGTAAAGCGAAGTATTGGCTGCCGTTGTACCACCATATTCATCAATGATATCCAGAAATCCAGGATTACCTCCACCGGGATTATCCAAGGCAAGCGCAAAAGAGTCTCTTTCAAATTGATCCTGAGCGAATCGCATAGCCTCTTTGGCGTTTTTTTCATTAGGGCCTTTTACAAAGGTCTGGTAGGCAAAAAATCCACCTATAATAACTACTAGAGCGATAATTCCGCCAATAATTAAAGTAGCATTTTTGTTAACATAGTCCTGTGCTTGTTCTTTTGCTTCTACCAGGTCAACCAGTGTCTCGTCTTGTTTCTTTTTATTTCGTCTTCTTGCCATTTTATGAATTTAAAGTTTTCGGGTATTACTAATCTTCCCTTTGTTTATGATCTTGAATTTCAAAAAGCCACGCAAAAATAAGGAAACTTTTAAATTGATGCAGATTTTGATACAAAAAAAATAGGAGTACTGTATAGCACTCCTATCATTTGGTGTAGTTTTCTCTATTTGATGTTTGTTTACATTAGTGCGGAAAATGATACCAAATACAGTTTACAGCTGGAGCTTATGTGATAAAAGGATAATCTTTCTGGACGTAATTGTCGTCGTAAAGCTCACTTGGATCCGGTAATGGAGAAGATTCTGCAAATTGGACAGCTTCTTCAATTTCCGCTTTTATTTTATCTTTAATAACATTAATCTCTTCCTCGGTAGCAATCTTGTCGTTTAGGATTTTGGATTCCGTCATTTTTACAGGATCCTGGTCCTTATACTCTTTTAATTCTTCTTTGGTACGGTATTTTGCCGGATCGGAAACCGAGTGCCCTTTATAACGATAGGTCTTAATCTCCAGGAAATAAGGTCCTTTCCCGGCTCTGATATGCTCCGCAGCACGCTCCATAGCATTATGTACTTCCTCCGGACGCATGCCATCTACCGGCTCACTTGGCATCTCAAAAGCACTTCCGATTTTGTAAATATCCTGGACATTACTGGTTCTTTCTACAGAAGTCCCCATAGCATACTGATTATTTTCGCAAATAAAAAGTACCGGCAATTTCCAGGTCATCGCCATATTGAATGCTTCAAAAAGAGCTCCCTGACGAGCAGCACCGTCGCCAAACATTGTCACGCAGAGATTATCGGTCCCTTTATATTTTTCTGCAAAAGCAATTCCTGCACCAATGGGAATTTGTGCCCCGACGATTCCATTACCCCCGAAAAAGCGATGCTCATTGCTGAAAAAGTGCATAGAGCCACCTTTCCCTTTCACTACACCGGTTTTCTTACCAAAAAGCTCAGCCATACATTCTTTGGTAGAAATGCCACGAGAAATAGCAATTCCGTGTTGCCGATAAGCGGTTACAACTGCATCTTCAGGACGAATGGCAGAGGTCAGACCTGCGGCAATTGCTTCCTGACCAATATATACGTGGCAAAAACCTCTCACTTTTTGTTGACCATAAGCCATCAGGGTACGTTCTTCGAATCTACGAATACGTAACATCATCTCATACCAGTTCAAGTATGTTTCTTTGCTGAATTTAGTTTGCTTTTTATTCTTGGATTTTGCTTTTTCTGCTGCTTGCGCCATAATTATGTCGAAATTTTCTTTTTTTGATCAAATCTTTTCTGTCCAATCAAGGCCTAAAGATACGGCCTGCTGAGGTAAAACAAAAATTAATCCTCTATGTTCGCTGTAATTAGCCCGGGAATCGTTTAATATTCCGCTGCACTGCTGTTCGCGAGATGATTTGCCTCATTATTTAAAATTGATTCTTCAACTTAAACTTGCACTTATTCTTTATCTTTGAACAAAAATCTGACCTTGTATTTAGAGCGATTAAAACTCATTCAATTTAAAAATTATACTTCCGAAGAACTGCGATTTTCGGCTAGGCTCAACTGCTTTGTCGGTAAAAATGGTATGGGAAAAACCAACATACTGGATGCCATTTATTATCTGTGTATGTGCAAAAGCAGTGTTGGTCTGAATGATAAAAATGTGGTACAACGCGAAATGGCGTTTTTTCGCCTGGAGGGAGATTTCGTTTTAAATGACAAAGCACAGGAAATCGTTGCAAAAGTAATTCCCGGAAAGAAAAAAGAGTTTGAAAAAGCTCAGAAACCCTATGCAAAATTATTGGAACATATCGGTTTTTTGCCAGTGGTGATGATTGTACCTGATGACACGGATTTAGCCAAAGAGGGGAGCGAAGTGAGGCGCCGTTTTCTCGACAATACCCTTTCCCAATCCGATCCTCAGTATCTGGAATATTTATTGACCTATAACCGGGTTTTGAAACAACGGAATGCTACTCTTAAGCAGTTTGCACAGCAGGGTGGTTTTGACCGGATCTTACTGGAAACCTTTGATGCCCAATTGCTGAGCCCTGCCAGATATATCAATCAAAAACGAGCAGCCTTCGTAGAGCAGTTCTCACCGGTATTTGAGCAATATTACGGAAAAATATCAGGTGAAAGAGAACGTGTGCTTTGTACTTACCGTTCCCAGTTATCTGATCAGGATTTCGGGGCTTTACTGAAAGCGTCTATAGAAAAAGATCGTATCTTGCAGCGAACCACTGTAGGAATTCATAAAGATGATCTTCGATTTTTTATTGATGGGTTTATATTGAAAAAATTTGCTTCACAAGGGCAATTGAAGTCTTTTATTCTTGCTTTAAAACTTTCTCAATACGAATTTTTAAAGCAACTCAAACAAAAAAAACCGATCTTGCTTCTCGATGATATATTCGATAAGCTGGATCGCAGCCGGGTAGAGCAATTGATCAATTTATTGATCGAAGGTGATTTTGGACAGGTTTTTATAACAGACACCTACGAAAATCGAGTTGAAGAGATCATTCAGGCTTACGGTTCGGAATTTAAAAAATTCGTTATCGAAAACGGCGTTGTTACACCTGCACTTGTTAATCAATAAAATCATGAAACGGCATAATGATCAACATTTAAAAGATGTCCTTAAAGAAATGGTGGATACCTATAAACTCCGGTCCAAACTAAACCAGACCAGAATCAAGTCCATGTGGGTAGAATTGATGGGGACCAGTATTAACCGTTACACTACTGATATCAGAATCCGGGCAAAAAAATTATATGTCACTATCCAGTCTTCTTCTCTTAAGCAGGAACTCAGTATGGGGAGGGATAAAATCCGAACAATTATCAACGAGGAACTGGGGGAGGACTATATTGAAGAAGTGATTATCCGCTAACGTTTAGCTGTAGGGATGAAATAAATGGGGACAATGATTACTTCATTGGAAATAAAAAATTATTCGTTATTCGTATTTAGCTTCTCGTCGTTTTTTCGAATTTCGAGGTTCGATTTTCTCCCCAAGATTTTGTATCAGCACATTTAGCAATTAGACTTTCAAATTTTATTTCGTAGGAAACAAATTAGAAAATAAAAAAGGTATTCGATTCAGGAAGAACGAATACCTTTTTTATTGAACTTGTTTAAAATGGATTTTCTGTTATACTATCTCATTAGAAAAATATCCATTATAAATTAATTATGCTTTTCCAGCCTTGTTAATCGCGCTGGCATTAGCGGCTGCTTTTGAGCGGAATTTTTTCTTGCGCTTACCTTTGGTTTTGGAAGCTTTCTCCATTGCTTTGTAAGAATTGAGTATTCCACCGGTCACAGAAAGATCAGAAAATTTTATTTTTTCATCTGTTCCTGGCTTCACAACCATTTGATCAGATTTTACAGAAGATTCCATAATAATTTCTTTAACCTGCTTTGCGGATAACTCAGGGTAGTATGAACGCATCAGAGCTGCAACACCAGCTACCATCGGAGAAGCCATGGAAGTTCCCGGATAGCTATCGTAATTATTATCTGAAGTAGTAGAATAAATTGCAACACCTGGGGCAAAAACGTCTACGCCTTCTTTTCCATAATTAGAGAAGCTGGCTGCCTTCTTTTCTCCTTTATCGTGGTTTAATGCTCCAACCTCGATCCATACTTTTGCTTTTTTAGGCTTGAACCAGCCTTTTTTATCGTACACATCATTCGGGAAGTTATTGGAAGTATCATTGTCTTTACCATCATTTCCGGCAGCATGTACTAAAAGAACATCGTGCTTCTGAGCATATTTTACAGCTTCGTCTACAACGCGTTTGTTCCAGGAATAACTTTTTCCAAAACTCATATTGATTACAGTTGCTCCATTATCTACTGCATAACGAATAGCATTAGCCACATCTTTATCGCGCTCATCACCATTAGGTACACAGCGCACGCCCATGATTCTCACATTATCTGCAATTCCATCCATACCAATACCATTTCCTCTGGAAGCAGCAATAATACCTGCAACATGTGTCCCGTGATCGGCATCAGGGCCCTTGATATCCGCATTTCCGTAGTATCGCTCCTTAGCGTCAGCATAGTTGTCACCTACGATATGTCTTGGATCGAAATCAGGATTGTAATAGCTTTCAACTCTTGGAAGATATTGCGCGTCTATGGCTTTTAGTTCTTTTTCCATTTCTACCAGATTAGCTCCTTTCTCAACAATTGACTGGAGTAGAGTCAAAGCTTGTTGTACTTCTGTATCCGTACTTTCAACTTTGGATAAATCCTCATTGGCAATCGTTTCTTTGCCGAGATGCTTTTTCATGGTAGCGAAAGCATTTTTATACAAAGGGATACCGGATTCCTGATAGCGTTTTGCCCAGGTTTCTTTTTCAGCAACTACTTCTTTTTCCATCTCCTGGAATTTATCATAGAGCTTTTTCTCCTTTTTAGAAAGAGAAGAAACATCTTTGTCTTTGAACATTTTTCGGTATTTCGCAACCAGGCGAGTAATCTCTAAAGCATCAGCATTAACATTTCTTCCATCCTTGTTGCCAATGAAATTCCATCCGTGTACGTCGTCAACATAGCCATTTTTATCATCATCAATACCATTACCCGGGATTTCATCCGTGTTAACCCACATAATATCTTTGAGATCCTCGTGCATTGGATCTACCCCTCCATCAATTACGGCAACAATAACAGTTTCTGATTTTCTGTCTTTTAAAAGTTTTTCATAAGTACTCCGCGTATCAATACCCGGATATTCCGAATTGGAAGGATTAAAATGAAACCAGTCCTTTGGTACTTCTTTTTTATCTCCTCCCTGGGCTATTACAAAACTGCTAAAAAACATTAGTAAAGCAGCCGACATAAACAATTTAAACTTCATTACTTTCTAATTTTTTATGATTTGAGTTAATGAATAGTTTTGAAAATTCCTGGGCTTTCAAAACTGCAATATTTCACCAAAAATAGGATAATTATAACGAATATAGCATAAACAAAGTTTGTAGTTTGACTCAAATAGACAAAGGAACGGTTTGTGTATGATAAACCGATAGAATAAAGCTATCAACAACCTTTAACAATTAAATCGAATCAAAAAACTTATTTTTACGTCTAAATACAGACTTGGAGAGTGTTTTGGAATTTGATTTTTGCAGTGAAACTGAACATTTGTAGCCAATTACGAAATCCCGAACCCGCTCTTAAATTATTTTTTACCCCTATTTTTTGAATAAAATAAATTGAGAAGAATGCTTAAAAAAATCTGCTTTTTGCTAGCTGCTCTACTCCCGCTTATACTTAATGCTCAATATACTGAAATCGGCCTGATTGCCGGGACTTCCAATTATCAGGGGGATCTTTCCCCTTCAAATCTGAAAACTTCACTCGGGCGTACGCATGCCTCTTTTGGAGCTTTCGGAAGGTATAATATGAATAATTACCTTTCGGTTAAACTGGGGATTACTTACGGAACTATTTCTGCGGATGATGCAGATAATGATCGTTCCCGTAACTTAAACTTTCGCTCCGATCTAATCGATGTAAGTCTTACTGGAGAGTTTAATATTCTTGGCTTTCAACCTTATGCTTTGGAAAGAGTATTTTCTCCCTATGTTTTTGTCGGTGTTGGTTTTGTACATTTTAATCCGCGTACTAAATATAATGATGAATGGGTGGAGCTACAACCACTTGGTACAGAAGGACAGGGGATTCCGGAATACGGTGAGAAATATAGCCTTGTTCAGGTTGTCATTCCATTTGGGGGCGGTCTGAAATATGCGATTAATGATAAATGGACTTTAGGAGCGGAACTCGGATTGCGCAAAACGTTTACAGATTATCTGGACGATGTAAGTACGAGGTATGTAGATGGAGATATCCTTGCTGCTGCTAATGGAGAATTGGCGGCGGCTTTGGCCAATCGAAGCGGCGAAGATATTCCCGGAGGAGCGCAAAGAGGAAATCCGGATAATCTGGATTGGTATGTTTTCACCGGATTTTCAATTTCCTATAATTTCATCGATAATGGTTTGGTGGGGAGTCGTTCCAGATCTCGTAAAAAATCCGGTTGTCCTACTTTCTAGTTGAAGATTCTGCAAAGATCAAAAACGGAGTGCTTTTAGAAAAGGTACTCCGTTTTTGTTTTATATTTACATTTGTTCGACCTTCGATTCGCAGCTTCCGAACCCCGAATAAACGAATAACGATTTTCGAAAAATGCCTACACCATTAGCGATTCTAAAAGATTATTGGGGATTTGAATCCTTCAGACCTGCGCAGCAGGAGATCATAGAATCTGTACTGGAGGGAAAAGATACGCTGGCCTTATTACCTACCGGTGGTGGAAAATCCATATGTTATCAGGTGCCGGCGCATTGCAAGCCGGGGATCACATTGGTTATTTCGCCTTTAATTGCATTGATGAAAGATCAGGTTTACAATTTGCGGAAACGCAATATTCGGGCGGAAGCGGTTTATTCCGGGATGCACTTCAAGGATATTGACCGCATTCTGGATAACTGCATTTACGGCGAAATCAAATTGCTGTATCTCTCTCCTGAGAGGTTGATTTCGGATTTGGCAATTGAAAGGATCAAGCAAATGAATATCAATCTAATCGCTGTTGATGAGGCACATTGTATTTCTCAATGGGGCTATGATTTCAGACCTGCCTATTTGAGAATAGCTGAAGTACGGGAATGGCTGGATAAACCTGCTCCGATATTAGCACTGACGGCTACTGCTACAAAAGAAGTTGTCAAAGACATCCAGGATAAACTGTCTTTTCAAAAATCGAATGTATTTCAAAACAGTTTTAACCGGCCCAACCTGGCCTATGTAGTATTGCAGGAGGAAAATAAAAATGCCAAACTTCTAAGCATCGTTAAAAATGTAAAGGGTTCAGGAGTAGTGTATGTCCGAAATCGAAGAAAGACCAAGGAAATAGCGCTCTTCCTCCAGCGCAATAGCATCAGAGCAGACTTTTACCATGCCGGATTGAGTCCCGAAGATCGATCGAAAAAGCAAGATGACTGGATGCAGAATAAAATTCGAATTATTGTTTCCACCAATGCTTTTGGAATGGGGATCGATAAGCCGGATGTACGCTCGGTTGTACATATGGATTTGCCGGATAGTCTTGAAGCCTATTTTCAGGAAGCGGGCCGGGGAGGAAGAGATGGTAAAAAATCATACGCCGTATTGTTGTATAATGAAGCGGATAAAATGACTTTAATTCGGCAATATGAACTTGCTTTTCCCGATTTAAAAGAGGTGAGAAGAGTCTATCAGGCTTTGGGAAGTTTTTTGCAATTAGCTATTGGTAGTGGTAAGGGGGAGAGTTATGATTTTGATATTATACGCTTTGCGAAAAATTATAATTTCGAAACGATCAAGGCACTTAATGGCCTGAAAATTCTGGCGGATGATGGCTGGCTTTCCATGAGTGAGGCTGTTTATATCCCGAGCAAGCTCAAAGTGCAGGTAAGTAAGGAGGAACTATACGATTTTCAGTTGAAAAACAGGAAGTTCGATTTATTGATCAAAACGATTTTAAGAACCTATCAGGGAGCCTTTAGCCATTTTGTTAATATTAATGAATACCAGTTAGCGCGCTTTTTAAAGATTTCCAAAACAGAATTGGAAATGCTTTTTAATAATCTGAAAGCTCAGGGGATCATTCATTATAAACCGCAAAAAGATCAACCTCAACTAACACTGCTGGAAGAACGGATCGATGCAAAGAATCTGATTTTTGATAAAAAATTATACGAATTCAGAAAACAGAGACATAAAGAACGGATTGACCGGGTTGTTGCTTATGCCGAAGATCAAATTTGCCGAAGTCGACAGTTATTGAATTATTTCAATGAAACGGAAACGGATGATTGCGGAATTTGTGATGTTTGTCTTGAAAAAAATAAATCCGGTCTTGACAGTGAATCCTTTAAACAGTACGAGCAAAAAATTCGGATGGTACTTAAAGATGGTGCTTTGAGTCTGGAAGAAATCGTAGATGCTTTTGCTCCAAAGAGAAAGGAACAGGTTCTGCAAACCCTCGACTATCTGCTGGATGAAGGGATTTTGAGCGAAAAAAACGGAAAACTCATTTTTGAGATATAGAGCTGTTTACTATTGGGAATTTTGAATCGTATGAGCAAACGCATTTTATTTACTGTAACTAATGACCTGACTTACGATCAGCGTATGATCCGGATTTGTACGACACTTGCTCAGTCTTATGAAATTCTTTTAATCGGGAGGAAAAGAAAATCCTCTGTTCCTCTGTCTCCAAGAACTTTTCAGCAAAAACGCTTAAGCTGCTTTTTTGAAAATGGAAAAGCATTTTATATTGAATATAATTTGCGCTTGTGCTTCTTTTTACTTTTTAAAAAATGCGATGCCATATGCGCCATTGATCTGGATACAATCGCGCCGGCTTTTTTTATTGCTAAAATCAGAGGGAAAAAGATGATCTATGATGCACATGAATATTTCACTGAAGTACCCGAAGTCATCAACCGCCCTTTGGTGAAAAAAATATGGACCTGGCTGGAAAAATTGATCGTTCCCCGTTTGAATTACGCATATACAGTGAGTCAAAGTATTGCCGATATTTTTGAGGAAAAGTACGGTACGCCCTTCGAAGTGATTCGAAATGTACCTTTTCGAAAAGACTATAAAACGGATATTGATAGTAGTGGAAAAAGGATCATTATTTATCAAGGAGCACTAAACGAAGGCAGAGGGTTGGAAGAAGCGATTTTAGCAATGAAATGGATTGAAAACGCGCAGCTCTGGCTGGTGGGCGAAGGTGATCTATCACAGAAACTTAGAAAACTGGCAAAGGAACATAAGTTGAACGACAGAGTGATTTTTAAAGGTTTTGTAGAACCGGCTTATCTTGATGACCTGACCCGGCAGGCAACAATTGGCCTCAATTTGCTTCGCAATCAAGGGCTGAGCTATTATTATTCCTTGGCGAATAAAGCATTCGATTATATCCAGATGAATGTTCCGGCGATTAATATGGATTTTCCGGAATACCAAAGACTCAATGAGGTTTACGAAACTTCTGTTTTATTAAAAGAACTGGAACCACGCATTCTTGCGGATACCATCAATAAACTTCTGGAAAGTAAAGAGCTGTACAATAGATTAAAGAAAAACTGCCAACAAGCGGCCCGTATTTTTGTTTGGGAAAAAGAGGCTGAAAAGTTATTTAATTTTTATAAAAAGGTTTTTGAAAATACTTAGTTCATTTTTTCAAAATCCTAAGTACAATATTACCTTTGCCATTTTAGAAAAAACGCAGCGACAAATCAAACAAGGCTACGGCCACTAATAAAAAAATGACTATGAAGATTTTGGATGGAAAACTATTATCAAAGCAAATCATTGAAGAAATTGCCCAGGAGGTTCAGGAAATGAAAGCAAGTGGGCAAAGAGCCCCGCATCTCGCTGCCGTTTTAGTGGGAGAAGATCCGGCAAGCCAGGTTTATGTCAGAAACAAGGTTCGCTCCTGCGAAAAAGTTGGATTCGATTCTACTTTGATTCGTAAAGATTCGAATATTACGGAAGAAGAATTGTTAAAGATTGTACATGAACTCAACGAAAATGAGGCGATCGATGGTTTTATCGTCCAGCTGCCTTTACCTAAACATATTGATGAAGAAAAGGTGACTTTGGCTATTGATCCGCATAAGGATGTGGATGGTTTTCACCCGGTGAATTTTGGACGAATGGCTCAGGGCTTACCCGCCTATTTACCCGCCACACCTTTTGGTATCCTGCAAATGCTCGAACGTTATGATATCGAAGTAACCGGCAAAGAATGTGTAGTGCTCGGAAGGAGTAACATCGTTGGTACACCAATTAGCATATTACTATCCCGAAAAGCCCGCCCTGGAAATGCCACCGTTGCACTTTGTCACAGTAGGACAAAAGATTTGAAAAGCCATACCCTGCGGGCGGATATTATTGTAGTTGCCCTGGGAATTCCGGAGTTCCTGACGGCTGATATGGTAAAGGAAGGAGTAGTAATTATCGATGTGGGGATTAATCGGGTGGATGATCCCAATGCCAAGCGCGGATATCGGCTGACTGGGGACGTGAAGTACGATGAAGTGGCCGAAAAAGCTTCGTTTATCACCCCCGTTCCGGGAGGCGTCGGCCCAATGACGGTGACTTCCTTAATAAAAAACACACTTAGAGCTGCCAAAAAAGAAGTCTATGGATAGAGACCGCTTGCTCGAATCAACCCAAGCCGATGGAATATTTTAATTATCAGATTTCTGCTAAAGCTGATTTGGTAGAGATCATCATGGCCTTTCTCGGAGAACTTCCTTTTGATACTTTTCAAGAGACGGAAGCAGGGGTGGATGCATTTGTTCCGGTTCGTTTACACCAGGCTTCTTTAGATAAAGAAGTGGAAAAACTGGCCACTAGATTTGATTTTAGCTACGAAAAAGTACTGCTTAAAGCTGAAAACTGGAATCAAGTCTGGGAATCCAATTTTCAACCTATTATTGTAGGGGATTTTTGTGCAATTCGAGCAGATTTTCACGATCAGATCGAAAATGTAGAACATGAAATCATCATTAATCCTAAAATGGCCTTTGGAACCGGACATCATGCCACTACCTATATGGTTATTGAGCAAATGCAGGACTTGGATTTTAGGGGCTTGAAAGTACTGGATTATGGTTGTGGAACGGGAATTTTAGCCATTTTAGCTGCCCGCCTTGGTGCGGGAGCAATTGAAGCGGTGGATATCGAACTGGCTGCTTTTGAAAATACTGTCGAAAACGCTCGAATCAACCAAACCGACCACATTCGGGTAATACACGGAACACTGGAAAACATAGAAACATCGGGCTTTGATCTTGTTCTGGCGAACATCAATCGCAATGTAATTTTAGAGAGCCTCCCTTCGTTATATTCTAAGTTGGTTAAAAACGGCAAATTAATTGTCTCGGGTTTTATTGAAAAAGATACGCAAGTACTGCTTCAAGCTTCGAAAAACCTGGGTTTTTCACCATTGAGAACAAAGCGTAAGGATAATTGGATTTCTATCGTTTTCGAAAAAAACTAGTCATTTTCATTCGTTGTTTAAAAAACATCGAAGATAGTATGACAAATTTTAATACCTTAAAAGACCCATTGGATACCCGTATCAATTTTAATTTAGAATTAATTACCTAGTAATAAAGGTTGCTAATATGAGAAATCAGCTACTTTTTGCATTTATATTGTTTTTTGGCTTTACGCAAAACGTTTTTGCTCAGCGCTTAACGGAGTTTTCGGCCGATCAGTCGGAATACCTGAAGCAACTGGAAGATTTTATGACGGCAAGTAAGCGCAAAGACATGGAAAAGCTCTTCAAACAGTATAAAAAACAGCTTGAAGGGGGTGTTTTTACCGAAGAGGAATTTTTGACTATTCATAGTACAAGCAATAAAATGCTGGTGCAGAAAATGACCGCTAATCCTTATTTTACGAATTATCTTAAAGGTTTGGGCGTAGTCAAAAAAGGAGAAAACGGCGAGGAAACCTTTAAAGAATGGCACAGGATTTTAAATGGCATCCTCGACAATATCACTAATCGAAAGATCAAACCCTATCGATCTTATCTGGATTTTTCCTTGAATTTTTTCGAAAATCAGGCACTGCAACATTCCAGCAGTGGTGTGAACTGGATTGGAGTGGCCGATCAATATAAACTTGAATTTGAAAATAACGAACCAATAATCCAGTATGAGAAAGTTGATTTGATTGGATTCAGAAAAAAAGACTCTATTAAAATCCAGGGAACTTCCGGGATTTTTTATCCCAATCAGCGGCTTTGGAAAGGAAGTGGGGGAAAGGTGTCATGGGATCGTTTTGGCCTTGGAGATAGTATCAATGTAGTACTTTCAGAATATGAGATCGAAACCAAGAAGAGTATTTATGAGGTAGAATCGGTAAAACTTTATTATCCTGAGCTATTTCCCAATGGGGCAATTGAAGGTTCTTTTACAGATAAAATCGTAGCTTCCAGTAATTCTAAAGGAGGCTCTTTTCCGCGTTTTGAATCAAAAGATAGTATCCTGCAAATAAATAATATCGGTGGAGGGGTAGAATATGTCGGCGGGTTTAAGCTGAATGGAACGACGGTTTATGGCTACGGAAGCAAGGAGTTGAATGCAAAAATTGCCGTATACGATGAAAACCGCGAAGTCCTGTTTCGTGGAGCCTCCGAGTTGTTTGTGATCAGAAAAGATGAACGAATTGCCGGTGAAAGAGTTGAAACAACACTTTATTTCGGTCAGGATTCCTTTTATCATCCTTCGGTTAATTTAAAATTTGAAATTCCGGATAAAGAGCTGAATTTGTTTCGGGGGAACCGGGGAAGTGACCGAAATCCCTTTTTCAATTCTTTGCATCAAGTCAATGTCGATGTGGAGAATATCGACTGGTTTCTGGAAAAAGATTCGGTAGTTTTTGGTCAAACCGGAGTAGGCTTTGCCAAAAGGAAAAAAACGGTGGCTTTCGAGTCCATGAAGTATTTTGAAGAAGATGATTACAATCGTTTGCAGAATATTTCCTCGATTAATCCTATTGCTACTATTAAGGTCTATGCGGATGAGCAAGGAAACCTGCTAAGTGCAGAAAATCTGGCTAAAAAGCTAAATCCGCGATTCAAAGTATCCAGTATTCAGAGTTTACTTTATGATCTGGTTGCTAAGGGGTTTGTCAATTATGACAGTGATAAAGAATTGGTATACGTGAAAGATAAAGTATATCACTATGCGGATGCCAAACAGGGGAAGGTGGATTACGATTTTTTGAAAATATTGTCAAAATCCGATAGTACCAATGCTGTGATGTCGCTAAAAGATTTGACGATTAAAGCATCCGGTGTTTCTTCTGTAGAATTTAGCAAGACTCAAAAGGTTGCGGTCCGGCCCTTCAATAATCAAGTGACGATTAAACGCAATCGAAATCTGGATTTCGATGGAAGAGTTTTTGCCGGATTCGGTTTACTCGATGGAAAAGATTTTTCCTTTGATTATGATAAAAATCAGATAGAGATGGATTCGGTTCGGTATTTCGATCTTTTTATACCGACGGGCGTAGTGAGTAGAGAAGGGGTTCCCGAAGCACTCTCCATAGCTTCGAGGATTGAACATTCGCATGGAGTGTTATTGATCGATGCACCTTCAAATAAATCGGGGACTGAAGACATTCCGATTTTTCCTTCTTATCAGAGCAAAGGAAAGTCCTACGTTTACTACGATTACGAAGATACACAGGGTGGAGCTTATGGTCGGGACTCATTTTATTTTGAACTGGATAAATTTAGCTTTAACAGCCTGGATAATTTTAGCAAAGAGGCTCTTGAGTTTACCGGAAAAATGGTATCGGGAGGTATCTTCCCGGACTTCGAAGAGACTTTGGTATTGCAGGAGGATGAATCGCTGGGTTTTGTTTCTGACAAACCCAAGGATGGTTTTCCTACTTATGCCGATAAAGGAAATTACGTAGGAGAAATCTCGATAAGCAATCAAGGCTTTCTGGGCAAAGGGACGCTTACTTACCTGACCGCCGATGTGAATTCCGAGGACTTCATATTTAAACCCAATCAGATGTTGGCTACTGCCGAACGCTTTGAACTGAAGGAAGATGATGGGGAAGTAAAAGTACCTCAGGCATTGGGCCTGGATGTGAGTATCGACTGGAAACCTTATCAGGATTCGATGTATGTAACCACGAAGGAAAAAGCATTTGATATTTTTAAAGCTAATAACCATACGCTTGAAGGAACGCTGATCCTGACGCCCGACGGATTGAGAGGTAGAGGCTTGTTCGATTGGGATAAAGGAAGCCTGGATTCGGATTTGATCTCTTTTGGAATTTTCTCTGCGCTTTCCGATACAGCGGATATTCGAATTAAAACGATTGGGACCGATGCACTTGCCCTGAATACGGATAATGTAAATGCCGATCTGGATTTTACAGAACAACTGGGCAGGATTAAAGCGAATGCTGATGATGTAGAAACAGTGATGCCTTTTAACCAATATCAAACCTCACTCAACGAATATCTCTGGAATATGAAAGAGGAGAATGTGACGTTTAAAAACGATAAAGATGGTTTTGGGAAATTTACCTCGATACATCCGGATCAGGATTCTTTAAACTTTCTCGGCAAGACGGCTATTTACGATTTGAAAACTAATGAGCTGAAGATCGGTGGGGTAGAGGTTATTCAGACTTGTGATGCCTATGTTTATTTGAGTGATGGCAATGTAGAAATCAGTGAAGGGGCTAATATGGCGACGTTGGATAGTGCTAAAATCATCGCCAATACCGAGAATAAGTATCATGTGATCAATCGGGCTACTGTGGATATTTTAGGTAAAAAGGATTACCGGGCAAAAGGTTTTTATGAGTACAATATTGGTAAAAGAATGCAGGAAATCGAATTTGTAGATATTATTGGTACACGTGTGGGAAAGGGCAAACGGAGTGAAAAGAAAACTGTAACCAGAGCTACCGGAGAAGTAAAGGAAGGAGATAATTTCTACATTGATCACAAGACGGAGTATCGTGGAAAAATCTCTCTGAACGCAGAATCTAAAAACCTGCAGTTTGACGGCTTTGCTCGCCTGGATGTACCTGATATGCCGCGAAGAGATTGGTTTTCGGTACAATTCGAAGGGGACAAAAATGACCTGGCTATTCAGTATAAAGTACCTAAAAATTATCTGGGGGATCCTTTGCGTACGGGAATTTTCGTAAGCAAAACTTCGGCAAAAATGTATCCGAGCATCATGATGCCGCTTTATATCCGCAAGGATCGCATGATCTTCGAAGCCAGAGGGGACAATGAAATTGGTATTTTTAAATATAATAAAGTCGATGATCGCTTTATTTTTGGGGATTCTACCCTAATGGCCACCGGTTCTTTAAAGGGGAATAAACTGGTTTATGCCAATAGAAACGGAAAGATTACTGCTGAAGGGAAAATGAATATTGGTTCCGGACTCGATTATATCAGTGTAAAAGCAGGGGGAATTGCGGAAACTACTTTCCCGGAAGATTCCGCCGAACCGACGGATTTCCCCGAACCCGGAGATACCAAAACGACTTTTAAATTGATGGCAGGAGTAGAAGCTATCATTCCGGAGAAACTTATGAAAATCATGGCTACGGACATTCAGTCCAGTAGTTTTGATGCCCGGGTAGTAGATTATTTGAAAGATCAGGATTTGTATGCCAAAGCACTGACGGAGTTTATTCCTCCTGGCAAGGATTATGATCAGGCTTTTAACAAAATGCTCAATGTAGGACTCGATCTACCCGGAAAATATGATAATTTCAAATTCTTTTTCTCCTATTTGCCGATGGAATGGAATGCAGAATTGCAATCGCTTATTTCTTCCGAAGAAAAGGTTGGAGTGGGCAGCATCGACGGAGAAGTAATCAACAGAATGCTGGATTGTTATGTAGAATTTAAAATGCCAACCAACGAAGATGATCGGGTCTATATTTATATCAAATCTCCTTCCGGAAATTTCTATTTCTTTGGCTATAAACAGGGAATTCTCAATTGTGCCTCAAACAATGAAAAATTCAACACCACAGTAGAGGAACTCAAAAAGAAAGAAAAAATCTTCAAAATGGAAGATGGTGAATTCTATGAAATTGCTCTAGTGAATCAGGGCTCTGCACAAATGTTTGTCAACAGAATTCGTTCGGCAAAAGAAAATTAAGATCGGGAGTAAAAATGTACCATATTCTAAAGCGAAGCAAATGTCTTTAGGATATGGTACAGTATACTGTCCAAATAGTCTTTTCTCAACCATAGCATCACTTTTTACTTGAAAGCCTGATTACCGGCAATATTACCGAACCGCTATCCTTCCTTTGGTTTTGGTATGGTTTTCGCAAATACATAATATTTGAAGTAGGGAAGATGTAGGTTTACATATTATAAACAAATTTAATCTGAAACCTATAGAATTATAATCTCGTTCACAATCTTACTTCAGGAATGAAATAAAAATATTTAGACATAAGTCTTTTTGGAAATCAACAGTAAGCAGGATTTAAAAGCTTGGCATTTAGATACGCTTGGGTGTATTTGAAACTGTTTTCAAAGCGATTTAACCAGGACATTTCCCTTCTGATATGAAAAAGGAATTATACAAATTATTTGGAGCTTTAATGCTTTTGTTTTTTCCCCTTTTTAATCAAATTATTGCGCAGGATAACCTACAGGTTGATTTTGCCAATGCGGCATCGGTTCCTGATTTTCTAAATATCTGTGGGGATACCGACACGGAAGTTGTCAGAGTTAGTGTCGATGGACTTGCTCCCGAAACCCGATCCGAGATTCTTGCTACCGCCCATCTTTTCAAAGGAGTTGAACTGGTTAATTTTGATGCAGCAAATTCAACGCCCGGTGTGATACCCGAAGATCTTTCCGACCCGACTAAACCAATTTTTAGATTACCTGATCTCAGTCCTTTTGCTACTACTTTCGTTGATATTGCTTTTACTGTAAAAGCTAATTGTGAATATATCGATACGCTTACAGCAAATAATGCAGCCGAAGTTTTTGATCTTTGGGAATTCAACTATGACCTTGGTACAACGACAAATATTACGGAGTTTGATGCAAATATTGAATACCGGGATGCGTTTGCCATTCCTTCCTTTACCATTGATGTGATTAATACTTTTGGACCGGCCAGAGTAGGAGATTGTTATTCCAGAGAAGTGCTTACGACGAATAGTGGTCTGGATGGCTTTGTGGATACGATTTACTATAGCAATACTCAGGGGGCGGGAGTATATGTCGAAAGCATTGTTGTCAACGGTATTACCGTCACGCCCAATAAGCAGGTAGTCGGTACCGATACCCTGATTACGCTTCTGATTGACGGGACTTATTTTGTTAACAATACCATTGGCGGTGGAGCTGGTGATGGAGATGTATTCTTTGATCCGGACGAAACTGTTACAATTGTTGAAAATATTTGTGTGCTGGATTGTTTTGAAGACCGGACCAGCTTTCATAGTGTGGAATGGGGTTGTGATGGGCGCTTTTGTGAAACGGTTTCTATTAATGGTTTTGCCGACATTGGCCAGGGAGCTGCAAATGTGGTTTTTGCAGATAATGGTTCATTGCCCAATATCAATACGGGATATTGCCAGGCGGGCCAGTCAACTATAACCTTTACCAATGATGGTCTGGAAGTCGATCCCGGCTTTGCCACTATGATGAGTGTTTCTGCCGGGATTGGCATTGGAAGTGCTTTCGGACTGACGGATGCTGCTTTTGAAATTACTGGTATCCGGATTGCAGGGGTAGACATTGCGGTACCGGCTGCTATGATCGATTTGGATGGTAACTTACAGTTTACCACTGATCCTGATGGGGCAGGGGGATTGACAGATTTTGATGGGGATGGCTTTTTTGATGATTTACCCCAAAACGAGTCAATTGAGATTACCGCCTTTTATGAATTTGATTGTTCTCTGGCTACTTCCCCCGGAATGGACAGTACCTGTGCCAATAGCTATAGCACTGCTTTTAATGCCAGAATTGATCATACCGATGCCTGCGATGAACGAATTATACGTCTTGAGCCCAGTTATTTCCGCCCTTCACAAACCCGTGCCGAGCTGGAAAACTTTACTGATCCCGATGCTTTTGCGGTAACGGATACTTTTTATGTTACACATACGCAAACCAGAGGGGTTCGTTTTTTTGATAAAAGTTGCTCGGGAGGTGAGCAGTTACTCGTAACAGTCGTCTTGCCAATGGGCGTAAGTATTATTCCCGGCGTGACGGAAGTAATTCGCAATGAATCTACTTCCTATCCGTTGATCGGAAATACAACTAGTAATGATACAACCTATCTGGTTTTTGATGCTTCTGCCTCACCTTTTATAAATGGAGAATATCAAGTCATTATCGCTTTACAGGCGGATTGTACCGCTCTATTAGGACCTACTTCTTTCCCGATAGAGTTTGCGCATTATTGTCCGGATTGTGATTGTAAGCATACCTGGTTTTGTGGCGATTTGGAAGGACCGACCCTGCATTCTACCGATCCGCCTTGTCCTCCGGTTCCCTGTCCAATTGGCCTGAGAACGATGGACTTTGATGTAAATCGAACTACTTTTGGTTATACTGATGAAACTTATACGACCCCTTACGATCCCGACCTGGCCAATAAAAAAGTAGCCATTTCCTGTGATTCCGTTGAAATGCGAATCCTCAATATCGTTGGAGATACACCGGTTACTGATAGCCTGGGGATGGTCATTACTTATAATAATGTTGATGGTTCTCTCGACCCTGTTGAGACCTTTTTATTTGGTCTGGGGACATTGCGAATTACCAATGGTGGTTCTGAATATTTTTGTACGGTAGATACTACTATTCTCGATGTAAAGGCTGTTGATAGTACTAAAATTTTGACATTCGACCTTGATCCTTGTTTGGCTGGGCTTGGAATTACGCTTAACCCCGGAGATACTGTTGATTTCAGAGCAAACTTTACGGTTAATCCCGATGGGCCTTATCCTGTACAATTTAAAAAAGTACAAAATCTGAGAGGTTATGGTTATGCGCGTTTTGACGGAGTCGATGAAAGCTGTGATAATTTTGGAGATATTATTACCATTGCTAAAAATCAAACGGTTTTTAATTTTCCAAATAGTAGTAGTTTCCCGGAAGGATGTGATGAAATTTACCTTCGCTACCGGCTGATTACCGTTAATAATGGTTTTGTGGACTGGTTTGGTAATGAATTCCGACAGGCGATTGGTATTGATTCGCTGGTATTTACTTTTGATACAGCAGTTTATAATGCTTTTGATGTTTTTGAACCGGAAGTATCCATTCCCAATCATCCGATACACGGGAACGACTTTTTCCCTATGCCTGCTTTCGAATCATTTCCGGATGGACGATATATTGTAAGATTCGATACCCTGACGGCAGTACCTTCACTGAATAATGTTTTATCCTATTCTTTCAACTTTAGAGTCAGAGCGATTCCGAATTGTAGATCAATTGCGGGAAGCAGTAATGGGAATAATCGTTTTGACTTTGATCCGGAGATTTACTTTCAGGACAGATATTATGCTAATGATATTGGTGATGGCAGCTGTACCGAGCAGGTAGTAGATTCGGTAGATAATGATATATTTTATACCGATCCGCCTACTTTTAGTTTGAATTATGTTTCCAACCCTAATTTCAATCTGGCAGCGGATACTGCGACCTGGATTATTCAACATTGTAATACTTCTTTTACAGCGGATGCCGGAATAACCTGGATATCAATAGAAGATTCAACCCAGGCGATTGAAGTAGTAGCAATCGAAGATATTAGTGATCCTCTGAATATTACTAGTTTGTCGTTTAGCTCTTTTGGAGCGAGTGGTGAAAACTATTTTGCTTTTGCTCCGGGATTGATCAAAGGAGATGGAAGTGCCCCAATACAGGACGTTTGTAATACTTTGCGGATCACGGCTTTGGTAAACGAATGTGGTGTAACCAATTTTGATGCAAAAGTAGGTTGGAACTGTGTGATGTATACAGAACCTGGCTGGAATCCTGAATTGTATCCACCCTGTGAAGATTTGATTATTCCTTTATCGGTTACTACCCTCGATCCCTTTCTGGATGGAAACATCATTGAGCAGCCACTTACTGATCCGAATCTTTGTGATACAAATACGATAGCAATATTGGTAAGAAACACGGATCAGGGAAATGCCTATGATGTGACTACTCAATTGATCTTGCCATTCGAAGGTGCAGAGATTGTCCCGGGAAGTGTGGAATTTGCCTATCCTCCAAGTGCACCTTATGTCCCGATTGCAACTGATCCGTATTTTGCCGGAACTAATTCAAGAGGGAGAATTTTTCAATATGATGATTTTTCTTTGTTGAATAGTTTTTTAGATGCAAACGGATTGCCCGGTTTTAATCCTTCCAGTCCTACGGATTCCAATGAGTTTGTCATCCGATATAAATTTACAACGGATTGTGATTATATCAGCGGATCGATTTCCTATTATCAGTTACAAGGCTTAAAAGGTTGTGGAGATTCTACCAATTTTGAAACAGGAGAAACCCTGCCAATCGAAATTAATGGTGCAGATCCTGGTGTTTCCAAAATCTTTGATGTACAATTCAATGAAGGAAGTGCATTGATTCCGGGTGCAGCATCACTTATTGAAATCACTGCTGTTAATCTGACCACAACCCCAACGGATACGACTGATAAAATACTATTGACACTACCTGCAAATATCAGTTACGAACCAGGTTCCACAATTGCAATTGATCCGCCGGCCTGGGCTATAACAGAACCCGAAATTGAAGTGAATGGCGGTTTCCAAAATCTTTATTGGTGTCTTCCCGCTGGTTTGTTGCAAAATGATACTGTGAGCATGAGCCTTGTTTTAAACAGCCCCGCTTATGATTGTAGTGTGGATAGTCTCGATTTGGGCCTGTATACTATCTTAAGACAGGATTTAACTTGTTCTGCTAATGGATTGGATTGCGGTGTGGAATCAATTACCTCATCGAATAATGGGGCGCTTACCGGGATTAATATTAATCAACAATCTCTGGATATTAACCTGACGTATATCACGAGTGTCTGTGTCAGCCCGACGGAGGAACAGGTTACTATAGATGGTCTGGTTTTGAATAATGGGATAGATTTTGTTGAACCTAATTTTACAATACGATATTTTTACGACGCAGATAATAGTGGAAGCTTTTCCGCAGGAGATACGGAATTGGCCAATTTTACCGAAAATGGCCCAATTATCACCGGAGATGCGGTTCCTTTTCAACATACTATAACGGTAAATGTCTCAGAATTTTGTCAGGTTTTTGGATTGATTGATACGACGGGTTTAACGCTTTGCGATGATGCCTTATTTTCAATCGATAATGCGAATCTGCAAAATGCCGGAAATGATATTTTAATTTGTGAAACTGTTCCTACCACAGTTAATGCTAATCTTGGAGAAGCGGGCTGTTCCGGTTTTACAACTTATACGTATCAATGGTTCGCAGTTCCCCCGGCAAGCACTGCTGATTTGAGCTCGACGACTATTTTAAATCCGGTATTCAGTACCAATTTCGACGGAGTGACAGAAGATACATTGGTCTATTATCTGGAAACTACTCGTCCTGGCTGTTTGGCTGTTTCGAGTGATACCGTACGAATTATTCTGGGAGCGGGGATTGAGCTTGACCCGGCTTCGACAATTACTACGAATGGTAATCCTGTAGTATTAAATGCCAATCCCTCAGGAGGGAGTATGCCTTATGCTTATAATTGGGAACCTGCATCCACTTTGGATGATCCGAATGCTATTCAGCCTATAGCTACACCCGTGCAGGATTCGACAACTTATACAGTTACAGTTACCAGTGCTACGGGCTGTACGGCGGTTGATTCTATACTGGTCGTCAATACTGCTCCTTGTACGATTCCCCCAGTGACTAGTGTCGCAGTAGTAAATGCTACTTGTGGTAATAATGATGGTGAAGTGGTAATTCATCTGGAGGGAGCAGAAAGTAATTACCTTTACACCTGGACACCGGATATTGGAATTCCGAACAATGATAACAACCAAAGAAGAGGATTACCCGCCGGGGGATACACTGTATTGATCTCTGATCCGGTTAATCCGCTTTGTAGTACTACTCTTGATATTTTGGTACAAAATAGTGATGGACCAACTGCTACTGCGACAATTGGCCCGGCGACTTGTGGATTTGCGGATGGTACGGCTACTTTTATTCCGGCTACTTTTAATTATCAATGGGGAGATGGTTCAACGGCTTCCAGCCGAAACGATCTTGCAGCGGGAGTTTATTTCGTAACCGTCAATGATCCACTTGCTCCGGATTGTCCTAATGTCTTTCAGATCGAGATCGGAGAAGAATCTGACCTGGAAGCCTCAATCACGGTTAATAATCAACCGGATTGTGGACTGGCTAATGGCTCGGTAACAATTAATGTAACCGGCGGAGTTGGACCTTTTAGTTTTAGTTGGGGAGATAATACCGCCACTCAAAACAATTTATCCTCGGGAGTTTATACGGTAACAATTTCTGATCTGGGAACTGGTGCCTGCGAGTTGGAATATACTTTTGCGCTGACCGATAATGTTCCTTCGGCCATGATCAATATTACTGATACTACCGCCTTGACTTGTGCCGGGATTAATGATGGTAGCATTGATTTTACAGTAAACTATGATTTAGCATTTGTACTTCCTGCGGATACGATTATTACTGATGGAGTAAATGTTTATACGAATGGAAATATCCCTGCCGGAGATTTCTGTCTGTTAATTCGGGATGGCAATGGTTGTTTGGCTGGTGAATCTTGTTTCACAATGCCCGAGCCGGATTCATTATTATTGTGGTTTACAGTAAGTCCGGCTTGTGATAATGATGGTAGTGTCGATCTTGAAATTATTGGAGGAACCGGACCTTTTAATATTGATTGGGATTTTATTCCCGGATCACCGGATCAGGAAGATATTGATAACTTAATGGCGGGTACTTACCCAATTGTTGTGACGGATGCCAATGGCTGTGTGATCAATGATTTTGTAGAAGTAGGCCCTTGTGCTTGTGAGCCTCCACAACTTAATTCTATTTTGATTGTCGAGGCAACCTGTGGTAATTCTGATGGAAGTGCTACAATACATCTGATGGATAATGACAGTTTGTATAATTATAACTGGATACCCGATTTAGGAACTTCTATTGGAATTGGGAACACCAGAAATAATTTGCCTTTTGGAGCTTATGTGGTAGAAGTATCTGCTATTGCTGATCCTACCTGTATGACGGAAGTATTGGTATTGCTGACAAATTCGGATGGTCCTGATGCAGAAGTAACGACTACTCCGGCAACCTGCCAGGCGAATGATGGTTCAGCTACGCTAAGTCCTGCTGATTATCTGTACGTTTGGGAGGATTCATCTACGGGTAATTTTAGAGATACCCTTAGTGCCGGAATATATTTTGTGACCTTGACGGATACCATTAATAATCCGAATTGTCCAAATGTGTTAATGCTGGAGATCGAAGAAGATACCCCGCTTACTGCTAACCTTACAGTAGATACAGCACCGGATTGTGGAGTCAGTAACGGTACCGTGACCATTGATGTAATGAATGGTAGTGGCAGTTATAATTTTACCTGGGAAGACGGTTTAATGACAACCAATGCCACCAGGACTAATCTGTCCTCAGGAATCTACTCCGTGACGATAACGAATATGGATGCTACAGCCTGCGAGCTTGAATTCTTATTCGTGTTGGAAGACAATGTAGGTACGGCTACTATGCTAATCAGTGATACCAGTCATGTTAGCTGTGCTGGCTTTGCCGATGGGGCAATTGATTTTACGGTTAATTATGATCCGGCTTTTAGTTTCCCTGCTGATACGGTCATCACTGATGGTACTTATTATTATGAAAATGGGAATCTTCCGGCTGGAGATTATTGTATTTATCTGGGGGATGCCTCGGGTTGTCTGGTAAGCTCCGGCTGTTTTACGATCAATGAACCGGAAGCCATGGATTTGTATTTGGTACTTACTCCGGATTGTAATAATGATGGCTGTGTAGATGTAACGGTTAATGGCGGCTCTGCTCCATTTACTTTTGATTGGTCACATTTATCCGGTACAGACGATCCCGAAGATGTTTGTGGATTAAGTGCTGCAACTTATGGTCTTAGTGTTACAGATTCGTTGGGTTGTCTGATTATTGAAGATGCTATTATTATACCTTCCTGTATAGATACCTGTGATTTCTTTGGAGGTTTGGATACGATCATGATACAGGCTCCCGATTGCCAATCGGCAGCTACTTACTGTTTTGAGATATCTACACAGGACGTTTTTCAGGCTCAGATTCTGGATAATGGTATGTCCTATACCTTGCCAATTATTGGATGTAATTTTGACTCATTAGTTGTAGAGTATGATTATGGACAGCTCTTTGGGCAGGGGAATCTTGGCCCTTATGATCTACTTTCATGGACCGTAAACGGAAATACTTTCTCCGGAGAGTTTGCAGATATTCCGGCCCTTATTGACTCTATGAATGTCTGGGATCCCGATGGTAATTGGATGATTGCAAGTGTTGGACAATTCATTATCGGAGGTGCATTCGGTTCGGATTATAGTACAATGATCATTGAAGCTATTGACTTTGGTTCCATTTCCAATCTGGGAGCCAGTAATACATTTTTACCAACCGGTTATGAATTGCAATTAGGAGTAGGAACACATGAGGTCGTAGTGATTGATACACTTTCCGGTTGCTCAGATACTTTATTTGCAGTAGTTAGCTGTACAAATGCTTTCAATATTTGTATAAGCGATCAAGTAAATTATTGTATCGATACCACAACCCTAAACCTCACTGGAACAATAGCTTCTATGACTAATGTCTGTCCCGATCAGGCCAGTGGTGCTGTTGAGTTTACCCTGGATCAGGATAATTATTGCATGGACTATGCCGGAGTAAATTTTGGAACAGATACAATCTGTATTGAGTTTTGTGATATCGGTGGAATATGCGACACCCTTGATTTAATTGTGATGGTAGATTCTTGTGTGACTTCGGAAATCACTAATGTTAAAGACACTGTTTTCATCAATCAAACGGAGATTTATTGTATAGATACTATTTCCTTGCCTGGAGAGATTGTTTTCATAGAGAATTATTGTGCTGATTTATCAGGAGAATTCGTTGATTTCTTTATCGATCCGATGGGCTTTTGTATGGAGTACACCGGTGTGGAAATTGGCGTCGATTCTGCTTGCGTAGTGGTCTGTGACGAATTTGGTTTCTGTGACACTACTTTATTCTGTGTAGCAGTAGTGGAATACCTCGATCCACCGACTGCACAAGCGGATAGTATTTGTAACCCCGGGGTTTTAGAAGGCACCCCTGTAGTGATCGATGTTCAGGCGAATGATATACTTTATGGAGGTGTTGATTCGCTATATATACTTACACAACCACAATGGGGTACTGCGACGGTTAATCTAGATGGTTCAATTACTTTTAATGCAGACGAGCAGGTTTGTGAGCGGACGGACTCTTTGCAATACGTAGTATGCACTCCTACGGGTTGTGATACTGCTACTGTGATTATTTGCATTGATTGTGTAGATATTGTCATCTTCACCGCAGTTTCAGCAAATGGTGATGGCGTAAACGACGTATTTTATATCGCTAATATTGAAGAATATCCCAATAGTGAACTAAAGATTTTTAATCGTTGGGGAAATTTAGTGTATGAAACTGTTAATTATAAGAATACCTGGGATGGAACCTGGAACGGTAACAGAGATTTGCCGGATGGAACGTATTATTACTTGTTGGAATTGAAGGATGAGGCCAATAGGGTATTCCAGGGATATTTTGAACTATATCGATAAACAAGACTAAACGTATAACATACTATTGAAAACTTTTATAAGCGATGCTCTTCGGAGTGTCGCTTTTCTTTTTAAAAGAAGTTTTCTTCCAGTAGTTGATCTAATGATTTATGATCATAGGTCAAATACCGATTATTATTTAAAAGGTCATAGATCAGGCTTACGTTATGCACACTTAATTTGGATCGAAGTAATAATAAGAGCTTAGTGGTTTTACTATATTTTTCAATCGTACCGATCATCAGTTCAACGCCTTCGATATCCGGATGATTATCCAGGAATGGGTGGGAGTTCCCCGGTGGTTCATTGCTTATGGTGAACTCGGAATAGTCAGTAATAATGACATCGGTTCGATATTTTATAAACTGGAGCTTGGTATCAATGATACTCAAAAGTAGTTCTACAAATGCCTTGTGGTCGTTAAGACTTTCTGGTATATATTTAATGAAACTATTCATATTCTGATATTGAAAATATAAATAGTCCTGGCTGCAGGTGTAATATTCGTTATGTATTTAATAGTTGCTAAAAGATAGACAAATAGCGTGCTATAAATAAAGCACCGGGCTCGGGTATTACTCATTTTATTATTGTTTAGAAAAGGTGTTTTATTCAAATAGGAGAAGTTTACTATCTATAAACGATTACACATTAGTTGTTTAATTTTAAATTTTCAAAAGTTATTTTTCACTAGTGACAATCGTTTTTTATGAAAAAAAATAAAATTTAACAAAAAGAATGTCAAAAACCTGTTTGGGAACTATTAACCAGTGATTTTCTTAAAAGTCATTTTATAAAAAAACAAGGTTTGAATTGTTAAAAGACAGAGAAAAGATGCTTAATGTAAAGGTCAACTAATCCGGGTTTGAAGCTTTTTAGCTTTTGCATATAGGCTTTTGAGTGAATGTTGCCCTTTTAGCCAATCTTTTAAAACAATACCTTGAATACTCTGTTTATTGTTTTGTTTGTAAGAACATAGTTATTCTTATGTTTATGGATATTGTTAGCATAGTAGCGACCCGGAACAGAAGGAAACAAATTGGCGGATATAATCTGAAAACAAATTTTTGTATTAAAAAACTAGCGACAAAGCATGGAAAAAGCAAAAACTTTGGGAGAATTAAAGCAAACGGCTTATAAGTCGAGATCAGTAAAGGAAGAGTTGAGAGAAAACCTGATCGAACGCCTGCGCAATAAAGAAAATGTATTTGAAGGTATTCTCGGTTTCGAAGATACCGTCATTCCCGATATTGAAAGAGCGATTCTTTCCCAACATAATATCTTGCTATTGGGGCTAAGGGGACAGGCAAAAACCCGTATTGCTCGCTTGATGATAAACCTGTTGGATGAATATATGCCAATAGTAGCAGGTAGTGAACTCAATGATGATCCTCTGAATCCAATTTCTCGTTATGCTAGCGATCTTATTGCTGAAAAAGGCGATGATACGCCTATCGAATGGGTACACCGGGATAATCGTTATGTAGAGAAACTGGCAACCCCCGATGTGAGTATTGCCGATCTGGTAGGGGATGTAGATCCTATTAAAGCGGCTTCGCTTAAATTAGCTTATTCGGATGAAAGAGTGATTCATTTTGGTTTAATTCCGCGTTCTCATCGTTCGATATTTGTAATTAACGAATTGCCCGATCTTCAAGCCAGAATTCAGGTTTCATTATTTAATATCTTACAGGAAGGCGACATGCAAATCAGAGGCTTCAAGCTTCGTTTACCCTTGGACATTCAGTTTGTTTTTACGGCAAACCCGGAAGATTATACCAATCGTGGAAGCATTATTACGCCCCTTAAGGACAGGATCGAAAGTCAGGTACTAACGCATTATCCCAGAAATCTGGAAACGGCTTTAAAAATCACTGGCCAGGAAGCGAGGCTGGCGGCTAATCAAAAGGATAATGTTGTCGTACCGGATATTTTGAAAATATTGTTAGAGGAAATTGTGTTCGAAGCGCGTAGTAGCGAATATATAGATGAAAAGAGTGGAGTCTCAGCCAGATTGAGTATTTCCGGCTATGAGAATCTGGTTAGTACTGCTGAAAGAAGAATGCTGCTTAACCGGGAAGCTAAAACTACCGTCCGGGTAACTGATTTTTGGGGCGTTGTGCCCGCAATTACCGGGAAAGTGGAATTGGTCTATGAAGGAGAGCAGGAAGGCCCTTATGCAGTCGCTTTGTCCTTGCTATCCAGTGCGATTAAAAAAGAATTTCTCAACCATTTTCCCGATCCGGATAAACTTCAAAAAGGCCGGGAAAAAGATCCCTATGGTACAATCCGCGCCTGGTTCGCTGGTGGAAATGCCATTAACATACTCAATGATGGGAGTGATAAAGATTACCAAAAACAACTGGACGGTGTGGCCGGCTTAGGTAAATTAGTTGATAAGGCCGGTTTTTCAAAAAAGGATCGCTACACTTATATGGAACTGGTATTGCACGGTCTGGCGGAATTTAATGTCATCAGTAAGGATATTGTCGATTCCAAATTTAACTTTAGAGATATGCTTGCAGGCATGTTTGGTGATGATTCTGATTTTGATGATTTTGGAGATAATTAGTTAAAGGGATAGTATATGCTTAATTGCCGGAGGAAGGTAGCTCGGAGAGGGGATAGACAAGAACAGGCACTGTTCGTTCCGGGCCCGGGATGTTCGTGCCTCAATAATTGATGAGCAATAAATACTAATCACAAAATTGCTTGGTAATTTCCCTATCTTCGCGAAAAATTACTACAAAATGCTGCTTTCCATTAACCCTGATAATCCTAATGATAGAAAAATTAATCAAGTCGTTGACCAACTTAAAAGTGGTTCGGTGATCATTTATCCTACGGATACTATTTATGGCTTGGGTTGTGATATTTTTCAAAAAAAGGCCATTGAACGAATTTGCAGGATCAGAGAATTGAATCCCAGGAAAGCAAATCTGACGATTATTTGCCAAAGCATAAGCCAGTTAGCGGAATATACCCAACAGCTTAATAATCGTACTTTTAAATTATTAAAACGAAACTTGCCTGGGCCTTTTACTTTTATTTTAAAATCGAGCAAAAAGCTTCCCAAGATGCTGGACAACCGGCGTAGTACACTGGGAATCAGAATCCCTGATAACAAGATCGCCCTGGAAATCGTAGAACGGCTGGGGAATCCGATTCTCTCTATTTCTCTGAAATCCGATGATATGATTGCCGAGTATTTTACCGATCCCTATGAAATTCACGAAGATTTTGAAAAACTAGTAGATATCGTGATTGATGGCGGGGTCGGGGGGCATCAACCTTCTACGGTAGTCGATTTGTCCAATAACGACATCGAGATTATTCGTGCCGGTAAGGGCGAACTGATTGAATAGAGATCATTTCCCTTTTTATTTTTGGCTGCTCTTTCCTTGCTTCTCTGAAACCTTTGCGACATAAATAAGATTAACAAACCAAAGTTAGGGCAATCCCGTAGATACCCTTTATATTTGTGCCTCGGAATAGAGAGTTTTCGAAATTCCATTTAAAGTTGAAATTTCAAACGAATGATGAAAAAAATATTTTGTGCGATCTTTCTGGTTTTTGTAGCCGGAAGTAGTTTATGGGCGCAGGGAACTGTAAGAGGAAATGTGTATGATAAAGAATCGGGGGAACCGATTATTTACGGTACAGTTCGACTGGGAGGAACGACGATCGGGGTAAATACGGATCTTGACGGTTTTTTCTCTATGACGAATATTCCTGCAGGAGATTATAAACTAATTGCTACTTATGTTGGCTATGACAGTGTAGCAGTAGATGTAAAAGTAGTAGATAACGGAATTACTTATAAAAGCTTATATCTTGATAATTCAGGAATTGAACTGGAAACTGTTCAGGTGAGTGCAGAGCGAGAGAAAGCGAGAAACGAGGTTAAAGTCTCTATGGTCACGGTTACTCCAAAGCAAATCAAGGCTTTACCTTCCACGGGTGGGGAACCGGATATTGCTCAGTACCTGCCGGTTTTACCGGGAATCATCTTTACCGGGGACCAGGGAGGGCAACTTTATATCCGGGGTGGTTCACCTATCCAAAATAAAATCCTGCTCGACGGGATGACCATCTACAATCCTTTCCACTCCATCGGTTTTTTCTCGGTATTTGAAACAGAAGCTATTCGCTCAGTCGATGTATTGACCGGAGGCTTTAATGCAGAGTATGGCGGACGTATATCGGCAATCGTAGATATTAAAACCAGAGAAGGAAATAAGAAAAGATTGTCGGGAGTAGCATCGGTTAATCCATTTCAGTCCAAACTGTTGCTCGAAGGGCCGATAAAAAAGCTGAAAGAAGGTAAAGGAAGTACTTCCTTTTTATTGACCGGTAAGCATTCTTATATTGATGAGACTTCTAAACTCTTGTATTCTTATGCCATAGACACCACTTTATTCGGTGCCAGTGCAGATACTACGCTCAACCCGGATGATCTGGGGCTGCCTTTTAGTTTTACAGATTTATATGGAAAATTGTCTTTTGTCTCTGCTAATGGTAGTAAGCTTAACCTTTTTGGTTTTAATTTCAGAGATCGGGTAGATATTCCCGGAGTTGCAGACCTGGGTTGGGATAATGTCGGAGTCGGAGCCGATTTTACCTTGATTCCAGCTACTTCAAATATGATCATTGGAGGAAATATTACTTTTTCCAATTATGAAATAGAATTGACCGAACAACAGGATCAGGCACCAAGATTTAGCTCCATTCGAAGTTTTTCTGCCGGACTCGATTTTACTTATTTTGGGGCTAATAATAGTGAAGTAAACTACGGTTTCTCGATTGATGGAATTGATACTGATTTCCAATTCAGAAATTTCCTCGGATTTGATTTCCAGCAAGAAAGCTTTACGACAGAAATAGCGGCCTTTGCAAAATATAAAATAAAAGCCAATAACTTGATTCTCGAGCCTGGCTTGCGTTTGCAATATTATGCTTCCCTGGCCAGGTTGCGATTAGAACCCCGGTTTGGTGTAAAGTATAATGCTACAGATCGTTTGCGGTTTAAAGCAGCAGCAGGAACCTATTCTCAAAACTTGATCAGTACCGTTAATGAACGCGACGTAGTTAATTTGTTTGTAGGATTTCTGACGGGGCCTGAAGAAGCTATTCGCAAACCTGGCTCGGAAGAAGAAACCGATCACAGACTACAGACGGCATATCACGGTATTTTTGGAGTAGAATACGATGTTTCAAATAATATTTCCATCAATGTAGAACCATATTATAAAGGCTTTACACAGTTGATCAATGTGAATAGAAATAAAATAGAGCCGACGGACCCGGATTATCAGGCTGAAACCGGAGAAGCTTACGGGATCGACTTTTCTTTTAAATATGAAAAACCCAATACCTATCTCTGGATCACGTATTCCCTGGGATATGTTAAAAGAGATGATGGGGAACAGGTATATCCTACTGTTTTTGATCGAAGACATAATGTCAATACATTACTGACTTACAGTTTTGGTTCTTCTAATCAGTGGGAAGCGAGTGGTAGATGGAATTTTGGTACAGGCTTTCCCTTCACCCAAACTCAGGGATTTTATGAATTATCTGACTTTGGGGAAAGCATTGGGTCCAATGTAATTACGGAAAATGGAAATCTGGGGATTATTTTTTCGGAAACCAGAAATGGAGGTCGTTTACCCGTTTATCACCGATTTGATGCTAGTCTGAAACGCATTTTCAAGTTTGGTAAATACGCTAAGCTGGAAGCAGTTGTAAGTGTGACGAACCTTTATAATCGACAGAATATTTTCTTCGTTGATCGGGTAACCGGCGATAGAGTGGATCAATTACCGATTTTACCCAGTTTCGGTTTGATTTTCAGTTTTTAAAAATAGAAAATTAACAGGTCCGAAGCTTGATTATTAAAAAATTAGCTTTGAACTTGTGTATTTTAAATGCATTATATAATTAGCAGTTTGCTGCGAGATTATTTTAAGTCCTTTAAGGACAAAAGACTATAAAACCAAGTTCTATGAAAAAAGCTTTATTACTCCTGGTATTCCTCAGTCTTTTAATAAATCTTAATAGCCAGATTACCCAACAGCAGGGTACGGCGGAAATCATCTTGCCCAAAGGCTTTGCTCCCGGAGAGGAAGCCTTGATGAAAGATTATATTGCTGGCTTACAAAGTCGGAGCCTGGCTTGTATTACCAGCCCACCAGAGGGAAAGGTAAGATCGATGGCCGAATGGGAAGAGCAACAGGCTTTAGTGATTACCTGGACTTCTTTTACCAATATTTTGACAGAGATTGTCAGACATGCCAGAGAGGAAGTTGAAGTGATTATTGTCTGCAGTAATGAAAATGTAGTAAAAAACCAATTGAATTCTGCCGGAGTTAACTGGTCGTCAAATGTTACTTTTATTGAAGATGAATTCGATAGTATTTGGGTTAGAGATTATGGTCCGAATTCTATTTATTTAGATGATGTGGAGGAATTGGCTTTCGTAGACTGGATTTATAATCGCCCCCGCCCCGATGATGACAGAATACCGGAGGTAGTTGCGGATTATTTAGGGCTCGATAATTATTGTACCACTATTGCTCCGCTTGATATTGTACATACCGGAGGAAACTATATGTCAGATGGCCTCGGTACAGCATTCTCCTCTGATTTGGTTCTGGAAGAAAATGGTCCTTTCAATGAATGGGGAACTTCTAACCACAGTGAAGAAGAGTTTTTAGAGATCATGAACCAATTTATGGGGATTGAAGCGTATCCTTTGATGGAGGCATTGCCTTATGATGTAATTCATCACATTGATATGCACATGAAGCTTTTAAACGAAGAAACCTTATTGGTGGGTGAATATCCGGAAGGCGTAGCAGATGGCCCGCAGATCGAAGCCAATATTCAATACGTTTTGGATAATTATAAAACTGCTTACGGAGAGGATTTCAAAATTGTTCGCATCCCTATGCCACCCGATAATGGTGCTTATCCGGATACCTGGTGGGCAGATTATCGAACCTATGCCAATTCTGTAATTGTAAATACAACCATTCTTGTTCCAACTTACGAAGAGCAGTATGATACTACTGCCTTGCGAATCTGGGAAGAAAACATGCCCGGTTATAATATTATCGGAATTGAATGTAATGATATTATTCCTTCACTTGGAGCAATCCACTGTATCACGAAAGAAGTAGGAGTATCCGAACCGCTTTGGATTTCAATGAATAAGGTGGATTTTGGCTGTATGGAAGAGGCGACGCTGGTAGAAGCTCAAATAAAGCATAAGACAGGAGTATCCGGAGCAATGCTTTATTATAAAACAGATGCTTCGGATTGGCTCAGTTTAGAGATGAGTAATTCCAGTGATGATATCTGGTCCGCAGAAATTCCAATGATGGATGAGAATACAAAAGTATCCTATTATATTGAAGCTACTGCTGATAATGGTAAACAAATTACCCGCCCATTGCCTGGGGCAGAGGGGCCTTTTGACTATGAAGTCAAATTCTGTGGCATTGTTAGCATCGATGAATTAATTACCGGACAAACGAAACTGGAAACTATTTTTCCCAATCCGGCATCTGCGATCACCTGTATTCCCGTGACTAGTGAATTCTCAATCGAAGGTACTATTCAGGTGATGGATGTACTGGGACGATTGGTAGAGACGGTTTATCAGGGGGATATTCCTGCGGGAGAGTCCAAATATTTTATTAATGCAGATACTTATCAGGCAGGTACTTATTTTGTTACCCTAACTACCCAAGCCGGTTCGCATACGCAAAAATTACTGGTCAAATAATACTTTTCCCAAGCGCTATTGACCTTTCAAAAATGGAGGGTCAATGGCGCCTGATCTGCTGAGGTATGGAGAAAACGAACGACGAAAAACAAATGAACAAGATCAAATCTATCACCACATTGGTTATTGAAGAAAACGGCTCTACCACTCCTGCGGCTTATGAAGAGCGCGATCAGGAAGGGAATATCACTTTATTGAAAAATTATACTGAAAAAGGCGGACTTGATGGGATGACGCTTTTCGAATTTGATGAGAAAAATCGCGTAATTGTTGAGAAGCAGTATTCGAATGGAGAAAGCCCGGATCAGGTAATTAAAGTCAATTATAATGAAAGTGGAAAAGCACATCAGATAATTGTAGAATATGCTGATGGTTCAACTTCCTACAAGAATTATAGCCGGGATGAGGCTGAAAAATCCACGACAATTGAAATAGTGGATCAGGATAATGAACTTGAAGGTAAGGAATATCGCAAATTTGATAGTGAAAACCGTATTCTGGAAGAGACGATTTTTACAGATACCGGAGCGATAGAAACCAAGGCTGAATACGAATACAATGATTATGGGGATATTATCGAAAGTGTAAAAGTTGATGATGAGGGATTTGAGACGGTTCGTTTTTATGATTATTACCGGGATGATCAATCCCGGATCAATAAGGTCGAAATGCTCAACGAAGATGAAAATATTATCAGGGTGGATGAATTTGAATACGATGAGCGAGGTAATCGTATTAAGCACATTATGAAAAATCTGGAACGTGGCAGTTTGTTTGTAGATATTAGAGCCTTTGACGAGAATGATCGCGAGATACGCTTTGAACGATTAATGGGCGACCGGCCTATTCAGGTTATAGAAAGTCGATATAGAGCTGATGGTATTCTTGAAGAGCAGGAAACCCGTATGGGGGATGGAGTAATACTCAATCGCTTTGAATATGAGTTTTTTTAAAAAACAAATCCCGGATTTTATGAAATCCGGGATTTGTTTTTAACAAGATTTATTGTTTATCCCAACTCGTCAGCGGAATAAATATTGGTAGCAAGTACGGCACTGTGATCAAATAATTCCTCATCTTTAAAGAATCGTTTAACCTCTGCTTTTGCAGTTTCCAGGCTATCAGAAGCGTGTACGATATTGGTCTGGATACTCATAGCAAAATCTCCGCGAATAGTTCCGACCTGAGCTTCTCTGGCTTTTGTTACACCACATAATCTTCTCACGGTCTCAACACAATCAAGACCTTCTACACATACTGCGATTACCGGAGAGGATTTCATGAAATTAGCGATACCCGGGAAGAAAGGTTTATCCGCAATATGCGAGTAATGTTCCTTCAATAACTCATCTGTTAGCTGCATCATCTTTACACCAACTAACTTAAGTCCTTTTCGCTCAAAGCGATTCAGTACTTCACCGGCAAGACCTCTTTGAATGGCATCCGGCTTAATCAAAATCAATGTTCTTTCCATTATAAATGTTATTTTATGTATTGTCAGAAAAATGAATTCTAAGGAGCATCCAAACGAAGATAAAACAGCTCCGTTCGCTAAGCAGCCGCAAAGATAAAAAAAGAAAAGTGAAAGAACCAGCAAAGATCGAAAAGCTTGAAAAGGCAAAAAGAGTAGGAGGTATTAAATCCAAAAGCAGGGAATGATTTTAGTTTGCTTTATTGGAAATCGTGGACAAAAATGGATTGACCTGTTTATGATTTGCCGCTTCCTCCGCAGCCAATAAGCATGATTTTTTTCATCTGATGACCTAGCGATTGAAGGGGTATTCATTAATCCAGTGAAAGCCTCGCTTGACGAGCAATCGTTTATTGATGTCTTCTTTCCTGAAAATCATATCCAGTGAATCTTTCTGAAAAATTCCGTAAACGTGATAGCGGGTCGAATCCAAACGTTCGTAGAAAAGTTCATCTTCAAAATCATCTTTATAGGATGAAATTTCCAGGATATGACGAACAGTATCCGGATTAAATTTGAAGCGAATAATTTTTTCACTACCGGTCTTAATGAGAGCATGTCCTTTCCAGCTTTGATAGAAAGCTTCCCAACGAACAGAATCTGCTACCGTTTTCAATTGAAGACTATCGTCATATTGATAAAAGGATTCTACGGCATATTTACCATAAAACAAAGGCTTGGGAGCATTGGGACCGTAATCGAGAGAACGTTGTGCATAGCTGAATAAGGAATAAGTGAAGTAGATACCTAATACACTCCATTTGACGATATTTTTTGCTTTTTCAATATTGGGCGGAACGATAGACGGCGGTACCGCCAGTTTACTGATTTTATTGCCAATAAAAAACTGAGCCAGCCGCTTACCATCCAATAAAATTAAAAACAGACTCATCATCACCAGATGAGAAGATAATATTTTCACAGGTACATCATAGCAAAAGTTAAGCATCATTACATTGAGCATTACGCCGAATGTAACTAACGCTCCGAGGGTAGTTGTTTTTCGGCTCAGCAGTAATAAACCACCTAAGAGCTCAAGCGCCCCTGTGAAAATCGTATAGCCCTTGGAATAACCCATGAAGGTCCATAATAAACCCATGGGTGAAAAATCACCCAACTCCTGATCTAATCTGGCTGCACTGGGAAATCTAAATTGTAAATAAAAGACTTTCGCAAAACCGTAGCTAATCATTTGAGAAGCAAGGTAATACCGGAGAAATGTAGTGAGCAAACGATGGAATAGATCCATGTCCTGGTCTTTGATTTTTATAAAAGCAAAAACCAGTGCTCCCAGGGCGGCAAGGATAGCAAAGAAATATATTTGATAGTAGTTATAAGTAGTATCTCCACTGCCATTAGTGAATATGGTAATGGCAGTATCATGCCCCATTATTTGGGCAAACCAGGGAATTATTTTTCGCCATATTCCTTCGAACACAAAACTGAAAAAAAACTGACTGGAGTTTCCGTATACAACAAAATAAAAGGCCAGGAAGAAAAAACCTATTTTGCAATAGAGTGGCCATCGCTTGTTCATAGTCCTTGTGTTTTATTTTTTGCCATTGGATTTGAGCTTTTCGATGTTCAATTAGCAAAAAAATAACTAAACTAGGGCCCTTCGCTTACCGGTTTTTTCTTATGAAAAAATCCTCCCCAACCAATAGAAAGTTTAATATAAAAAGAAGATAAACCCATATCCTGTACCCCTATTACCTCATCATCATTATCCATTTGCCAGGTGTCTTTGCCCAGAGCAGTCATGAAACCTATATGCCCCCCAAGGCTGAGCCCATCAATATCCGGAGCAGGAATTCGGAAAATAGAAACGCCCAGGTCGAGTACGGGATAACGCACCCTGAGCCTTTCTTCGAGGAACTCGGGAACGGTAGTTTCCCCAAAGAAAACAGGTTCATTGGTATTATTGCTGATTTCCAGACGGCTACCGCCGTATCCAATACCCAGATAGGGGAAACCCAGCCATTTGGTATTATTCAACAGCGCGACGCCTACTCTCACTGTACCGCTACCGCCGTTAAGCTTAGCAGAATAAGGTCCTGTTTCTTCTTCGGCATGTAAAAAGCCCGTTCCTTCCAAACCCAATAAAACCCTTTTGGATAAAAGCATGAATCCACCACCGCTTACCTGCAGGGAAGTACCGGTAATTGAAGTGTTTTGACCAAAAGTTGTACTAAGATCATCGTTTAAGTCATTAGGGCTTCCAAATCCTAGACCGAATTTTACAAAGCCCAGGGCACCGCGATTAACATGGTCCGTATTTTGAGTAAAGCCGGTAAGAGAAAGCAAAAGAAGGCTCGAAAGCGTAAGGATTATTTTATTCATCTGCTCAATTTTTTCTAAAAATAAAGAAAATTTCTGAATCTAAACCTTGGAAATTACTTTGACCAGAGCAAAGTACTTACCAAAAATAAAAAGAGGCAATAAAATTAATCATTGCCTCTTTTTTATAGTCTAATTTTAAAATTTATCTAATCAGGGTTACGTCTCCTTTTTCCTGAATGATCAGGCCTGCTGCATTTTGAAGCCTTATAACGTATAAATACACATCCGAAGGCATATCTTCGTCATCTTTTCTACCATCCCAACCAAGCGTGGGGTTTTCATTATTATAGACGATTTCTCCCCAACGGCTGAAGACTTTGAATTCAATCACTTCCAGATCACCCCGGAAAACGACATTAAAAGTTTCCGACAGATTATCACCGTTTGGTGAAAATGCGTTTGGAATATCGTATTCTGGTTCCTCTACGTCGAAAGTAATACTCGCATCTGCTTCACAACCTTCCGCAGTTAATAACATCACACTAATCGTCTCCTGCGGAATTTCCAAAAGAGTATCCAGTATCGTTACTCCTGTAGACCCATTACTCCACATATAGATCGGATCATTGACCGGAGCATCGGGAACAGCGGTCAATTCAACTATTGATCCTTGTGGCAGGCTGGTAGTATCCGGTACGGCAACAATATCGATATTAATACTTTCAATGACATTTACAGTAATATCTCCTTCAAATGTATTTCCACAGTTATCGGCATAATTGACAGTATAAACCGATGTCACAGATGGATTTACAGAAATAGTGTTTCCATCTTCTGAAATTATATCATCACCGGTCCAGGTGGTATTACTTCCACTTTGATCCTCTGTAATTAAGCTAATTTCTATGGTATCTCCTGCACATATCGTTTCGTCCGGACTAAGGGCGAAGGTTGGAGACTGAATAACAAAAATAGTCACTTCTGCTTCATAAGGATCACAAATGCCGTTTGTGATAATTACCGAATAAGTAGTCGTAACTGCAGGAGAAACGACCGGTAGCGGTTCATTGATATCGAGATCCGGATCAGTTGGATCGGATGACCAGGTATAAACCGTTCCGGGAGTAGTATCTTCAAATAAATTCAACTGGATATTATCCCCCGGACAAATCCCCTGATCGCCAATTACGGATCCGCTAGCATCGGGAATTACATTTACATTCACCTGCCCGGTGATTGGACAACCCATAATATCCGCAGAGACGGTGTAGGTAGTTGTCGAAGTAGCCGTAATCGTTGGATTATCGCATTCAGTACAGGATAAACCAGTCCCTGGAGACCATTCATGATTATCACCATTGAATACTTCATTGGTGACCATTTCTCCTTCGCAGAGTGTCGTATCAGTCCAGGCAATCATGATATCGTCTGCATCGACTACTTCTATAGTAATTTCATCTGTCTGGCTACAGGCATTATTGGTAGTCGTTCTTACATAAGTAGTGGTCTCTACTGCTGAAATCACAAGATTCAGATTATCCAGATCTGATTCTGCACCGAGTCCCGGTGCCCAGGCATGTATAATATCCGGGTAATCATTAGGCTCATAAGGTGGTGATACAAATGTAACAGGCTCACCCGGGCAGAACGGCCCTGCATTTGGAATAGGCAGAATGTTCATTTCAGGGAGTGAATCTACTCTTACGAAAACGGAATCAGTGATGGTACAAGCACCCACGGTCATGGTAGCAAAATACCATTGAGATGCTTCAATAAAGACATCAACAGACAAATCAGTTGAACTACCTATTAATCCATTGGTCGGTGTCCATTCAACCATATTGGTAGTGGTTGTGGCAGTTAAAGTAGCCGTATCTCCCAGACAAACAAAAACAGTATCTTCTGGCATAATCGTTACTTCTGCGGGAATAACATTAATGTTTACGTCCACAGTATCCGCGCAGAATTCACTTGCACTGGTTGCGATAAGTGTATAAGTGGTTGTTGATTCAGGCGTGGCCAATGGTCCCGATACATCATTAGCGGGGCTAAGTGCTTCGTCGGGTGTCCACTCAAATTCTGTAGTGGTAATAACAATATTATTGGCCAGTTGCACACTTTGCCCCTGACATATAGTAGTATCTGTAGTAGTTAGAGTAGGGAAATCAAAAGGATCGACGTTTACCGTTAAAGTATCGGAGGCGTCGCATCCGGCAATGGTCACTGTAGCTATATAGGAGGTACTGCCTGGAAGGGGAGAAGCGGTAACTACTTCATCACTAGTACTACTTAAACCGTCGGCAGGTGTCCATTCGAGATTTGTATTATTTACATTATTGACAGCCTGTAAGTCTACACTGCTTCCCTGGCAGAAATTTATATCTCCTAATGGAACGATATCCACTTGCGGGTCAACAACTTCCAGCCAAATTGTATCGGTATCAGAACAACCTGGAAGAGCACTTACCTGACCTGTTACATAAATGAACTGGCTAATAGAAGGACAAGCTTCCGGGCTGGCAGAAAAAGGATCATTTAGAATAGAATCCGGCTCCCAGAAGTAATCAACTGCACCATTTACCTCAAGCATGATACATTCATTATTACATACAAAAGCAGTATCTAAACCTGCGAAAATATCTACGATTGGAGCATCCGCCAGATTAACAGTTACTTCACTCACTTGTACATCTCCACAACCAAAATTGGTAGTTAGCTCAATAACAATTGTCTCTAATCCTTCATCAATACCATCAGATAATGGGAAGATGGGAAAGGAAAGCTGTGTTTCCCCCGGAGCGATGGTAACCTGATCGGGTATATCAAGGATATAATCGACACCTTCTACTGCCGTTCCGGAAATATTGACATCATAAGTAGTAGAATCGGGTAATGCAGTACTTAAAGTGATCAATAACTCATCATCCATTCCTGTACAATCTTCGATCAGATAATCAACTCCTGAAGCAAAATTTATGGTCAATGTAGGAGTACCTCCTGCAATCTCTGATATGAAAACTCCGGAATCCAGAGAACCATCTCCACGATCCGCAACAGCTAATTTCAAATGATAAGTATTACAGGGGGTTACATCTCTTCGGGCGGTCAAACTTTTCTTAATACCCAAGAAATCGGAAGTCAGACCATCATATTCTACACTTAATCCCGCTTCATTATTTCTATAATACTCCCAGTTGTTGATGTTATTAATACTATTCACCTGAACAGGAGTTGTTGTTCCGGGGATGATAGCAATATTTTCCTGATTATTAATATTCGGATCACCGGTAATACCCGGGCCGGAGATTAAGAATGCAAAAATATCATTAAAGGTCGAGTTTGCCCATTCGGGATACTCATCTGAACCAAAGACATATTCAAACACTAATTCATTTGTGGCTACAAAAACGTCCAGCTCCACAATACAGGCATCCTGAGATAGGGATCCGTTACCGGACTGACTGGACAGATAATCCAAATCGTCATCCCCGGGAGCAAAATTATCTTGTGTTATGCCGCCATCTGTGTTTGGCCCTAAAGTATTAAAAACCGATCCACTGGTCAGGATTAAACCTCTTTCGAGTCCCAGGTCAGAGTTATCTCCCGAAGTAAAGGTACCATAAGCACCTTGTGGGCAGATAATCGTATCAATGGTCACAGTAGTTTGTGGTGTAGTAATATTATCTATGATATCCTGATCGGTTACATCATCATCGGTAATAATGGATTGTAGAGGCTCGCAGGGCGTGGCAGAACATTCCCAAAAACCGGCAAATCCTTCAAATTCAGTAAAACCGTCGGAATTGAATTCTACGGTAAGACAGCCACTGCTCGCTTGTACGGTAAGGCAAACCCCACCGCCACCGGTGATATTGGGGCCGCCACTACCAAAGCCACTTCCATCAATGTCCAAAATAACCGGTGAATTGGTATCTGGACCATCGTAGAATACCAGCTCATCGTTGAAGTTTTCAATATTAAAGTATTCCAGATTAAAAGTCACACAGGCATTTTGACCAAAAGGAGGGCAAATAGTAAAGCTGTGATTCTCGTTCGGGCCATAATCGCCATCCGGACCTCCGGTATCGTAGAGTTCTCCGGTACAGGCATTCGAACCATCTTGATCAATAGTATTTATAGGATCGATCTCATCAATACACAAGAGGAAGGATCCCCAGTTTGGAGTGGCACTGGGCGACCAGTCATTGATTCTGATATAATATATTTCACCTGGATCAAGGTCGAGTACATCCAGTTCGAGGATAAGTTCACCATCGTCAGCGGAACCACATGCAAGCAAGGCCAGGCCATCAAATTCACAATCTCCACGATAAATCATAATCTGGGGGTTGGACATAGCTGTACTGCCCATGCCATCATCCATCCCTGTAACAGTGATGGTATAATCCGTAATAGTATCACTACTGGTAAATTGAAACCAGACATCATTACCAACGAAAGTAATATCATTATCACCACAGCTTCCGGGCATAGGGATATTATCATTTCCGATATCGGTAGCCGTTGCATCTACATTCGTATAAAAAACAGTATCGGGGCAATATGGTACTACTCCCAGATCAATTATTCCAGAACAATCGTCATTTACAGGTTGAGCGAATAGTCCAATGGTAAAAAGAAGAAAAATTAATGTAAAGCTTTTTTTCATCTGAACCTAAAGTTTTAGTTTGCGGGTAAATGGGATGAATTTCTATTTGAAATAGATTGGTATCCTCAATATAATTAAAGCTCAAAATACATACTTTTTAAAACTAAGCATCAAAATATGAATTAAATCCTGTCAATTTGCAGGCAAAATGCTTTTAAAAAGAGGAATACCTTTTACCATACTCAGTTTGGGAAAATAATAGGTACTGAGTATCGGTAAAATAGACGGGAAAAAAATCGCTACAGTTGGCCTGGTCATTGAGAATTACAGGATTCCAGCGCCTTTCTTACCACTTTAACGTTAGAATCTCCATACTCGTTGCCCCAGGCATTGTTAATATAATTAATAACATTGTTAATTTGTACATCATTCAGATATTCTATGCCGGCCATCTCCGTGTCATAAACCTTACCATTAACGGTTAAGGGGCCTTTTATTCCTTTTCTGATCAGGCATGGAAGTTCCTCTTGATGCTCTTTTAACCAATCGGAATTGGCTAATGGGGGAATCAGACTTTTAAGTCCCGTACCATCTGGCATATGACAGTTGGCACAATGATATTCGTACAATGTTTCACCCTGAGAGAAAGGCTGGTAGCTGCAATTACTCAGTTGGAACACTAAAATAATTATAGCAACTGCACTTATAATGAATTTAACTTTTGAATCCGATAATAATGAATTACTCTTCATTCAATAGTTTTTCAATTTTTACCAAAAATTCATCGACCGATTTAGGATCAGTACCATTGGCAGAAGCACGGACATGTCTGTTTTTGTCTACCAAGATAAGGGTCCCCGAATGATCAAAACCTCCCGGGGCATCTTCATCTACCAAAGCTGTAATGAAATAATCATCGGCCATTTCATAGATCAAATCATGTTCTCCGGTAACAAAGCGCCACTTCTCCGTATTGACGTCCAGTTTATTGGCATAGGCTTTAAGAGCTGGAACAGTATCATTACGGGTGTCAATAGAATGCGAGATCATTAAAAGCTGATCGTTGTTTTCAAACTCATCATAAATACGCATCATCTGTGCTTTTACTTTCGGACAGATGGAAGGACAATGAATAAAAAAGAAATCAGTTATATATGCTTTTCCTGCAAAAGTCTCATTGGTAATGATATTACTATCCTGGTCGATAAAAGAAAAATCTGGAATTTTATGATAAATGGTGTCTCCTTTATTGTCTACATCTTTAAATCCAAAAATTGGAAGTTTACCATTATCTGATTCGCCGGAAGGAATGACAAATAGAATGCCGATTATGAGTAAGAGTATAAAAACAATTCCGCTAATTAATCTTTGCATGGATCAGTATTTTTGGCCATTTAATTAGATATATAAAAATATAAGATTAGCAGGAATTGTTATTGTGCTTCCTGCATCTGTTTTAATAGTTCTTGTCCATTTTCCAGACTACTTAGCATCAAATCTTTGACAGCCGTGATTTTGCCCTTTTCATCATTGAGCATTTTCATGGTATTTTCAAATTTGTCATCAGCCGCAGGTTGTTTGAACTCAGCCATCCATTGCGACATTGCTTCGTTTGCTTTGGTAAGTTCTGTGATTTGATTTAGCAATTGCCCCTTTTGTGTTTCTGTCAGAGTAGTATCCTTGGCAATAGCTTTAAGTTTGCGTTTTACCCGGTTGATATCTGCAGTCTTCGGCATGACTTCATCGTGAATAGCAATAACCTCGTCCTTTAACTGGTCGATTTGTTTTTGTTGATTATTACAACTGAATATTAAAACGAATGGGAGTAGTAGGAAAAGAAGTCTCATTACAGAATCTGGTTATGATTAATAAAAGTACAATCCGAAAACAAGCAAAATTAGCATAAGTTGTAATAGAATTGTCAAATGCTGATTCGATGTTTTATTCGATAATTGTTGTTTTAAAGTAGAACTGCGAAAATACTCCACCTTTTTTATTTTGTACCAATATTTCTTTTATTTTTGTGCCCATTTGCAAACAACTTATTGAGAGAACTGTTAATTTTAAAAACCCTCCGTATTGGGCGTTCATTCGTTTTTATTTTACTAATCAGATTTTTATGAAACGGCAAAGGGTAATTGTATGGTTTCGACAAGATCTAAGACTTCACGATAATGAGGCTTTAACAGATGCGATTAAAAGTGGAGAGGAAATTTTTCCAGTTTATGTTTTTGATAAAAGAAATTTTAATACAAAAACGAGATATGGCTTTGGCAAGACTGGAAAGTATCGGGCGAGATTTATTCTGGAAAGTGTTCAGGATCTTCAAAAATCCCTGCGCAAGCTTGGAAGTGATCTGATTATAAGATATGGTATTACCGAGGATGAAATTTTTAAGATTGCCCAGGAAATCAAATCCAGCTGGGTATTCTGTAATCGGGAACGGACCCAAGAAGAAGTTGAAGTACAGGATGCACTCGAACGTAAGTTGTGGTCTATCGGACAGGAGATTATATACTCGCGTGGCAAGATGCTTTTTTATACGCAGGATCTGCCATTTCCAGTTACCCATTGCCCCGATATTTTTTCCAATTTTAGAAAAGAAGTTGAAAAAATCGTTCCGGTGCGCGAACCCCTACCCAGCCCGCGGACGCATTTCAATCCCCGGAGCATCAAAGTAGAAGCCGGAGAGGTGCCGACGATGACCGAATTGGGCTACGAAGAATTTGAGCCTGATCCCAGAGGGGTACTTGCGTTTAAAGGAGGAGAAACCGAGGGGCTGAAAAGATTGAAATATTTTCTTTGGGAAAATGATCTTGCCAAGACTTATTTTGATACCCGAAATGAAATGACAGGAGGGGATAACTCTACCAAATTCTCTCCCTGGCTGGCTCAGGGATGCCTTTCTCCCAAGATGATTCATTACGAACTTAAACGCTATGAATCGGAGCGCGGTAGTAATAAATCGACCTACTGGATATTTTTTGAATTATTGTGGCGGGACTTTTTTAGATTGATGGGCAAGAAGCACGGGAATAAAATATTTTTGAAAGGAGGAACCAAGGAAGAACATGATCCTTGCCTGAAAAATGATCGGCATTTATTGAATCTTTGGATCGAAGGCCGAACCGGAGTTCCCTTGATCGATGCCAATATGCGTGAATTAGCAGCTACGGGTTATATGTCGAATCGCGGAAGGCAAAACGTAGCCAGCTTTTTGGTGAAGGACCTGAAAGTCAACTGGCAAATGGGAGCGGAATATTTCGAAAGTCTTTTGATTGATTATGATCCGTGCAGCAATTGGGGGAACTGGAATTATATCGCCGGAGTGGGAAGCGATCCGCGCGAGAATCGGTACTTCAATATCCTTTCGCAAGCCAGAAAATATGATCCGTCCGGCGATTATGTACGGCATTGGCTACCGGAGTTATCCGAAATTCCTAAGGAAAAAATTCATCAGCCGGACATGCTTTCCGAGAAAGAGCAAAACGAGTGTCATATCAGAATTGGTGCAGACTATCCCAAAGCCATGATCAGTACCTCGCGCTGGCAGTAGGTTACAGGCTTAATAATCTATCACTTTTATCGTATCCAGGCCGATTCGCACTTTAATAAATTCACCAATCTTTGGCTTGTCCTGGCGAATAATGGATCTTGGCGTCCTCGGCTGCCAGCTTAACAGCAGGATCGGGATTTGTGAAATCGTATCAAAATTGGATTCCTGGGCTTCTGCAAAAGTTATCTGTTTTACCGTTGGAAATACGGTTTGTACCTCCTGGCATATTTTACTGAAAGGAATAGTGTCAGACAATATACTATCAATTTTAGCTTCCAGGTTTTGAATGGTAATTTCATCCTGCGTTTTAGCATTTTTTACAATTTCAAACTGTTCGGCAATACTTTTAAAACCGGAAATTTCTGATTCCAGCTTTCTATACTTTGCCAGGTCGACTTCGGAAGTAGGAATCAGATCGACAACCATATTATCCAAACCCTCCTCTTTTAGCTTGGCTTCCATTTTTTCTTTATCAAAAAACTGCGCTCCAGAGCCATAAATCTTGATCGCCAGGGTATTCACCGAATCCAGTTCTGCAATCTCCCAACTATCGATATACTTAATATGATCTCCATGGTATTCTTTTAAAAACTTTTCGGTATTCCTTTTCAGCTGAATATCGCCCCATACCTGAGAGAGAATTGAAATACTCGGTAAAACTGCCAGAATACTGAATGTATATATAAAAATGAGCATTTTTCTTCTCTCCTGTACGGTCTCGTATTGCTTCATAGGAAAACGCAAAAAACGAACAATCAGGAAGGTTGCAAAAGCGACCAATACAGCGTTCAGGAAAAACAGATAGAAAGAGTTGATCAGGATAGTCCAATTACCAGAAGCAATACCAAAACCTGTCACACATAGCGGTGGCATCAAAGCAGTAGCGATGGCTACCCCCGGTATAGCACTGGACTTATCAATCCGCGAACCGGAAATAATACCGGCGATTCCTCCGAAAAAAGCAACCAGTGCATCTAGTGTACCGGGTTTGGTTCGGGCAAGTATTTCTGGCGTTGCTTCTCCAAAAGGAGTGAAGAAAAAATAAATTGTGCTGGTAAACAGAGCAATCCCGATGGCAATACCAAAATGTTTGAGCGAAACATTAAGGGTTTCCCGGTCATTAATACCAATTCCGAGCCCAACGCCCAAAATAGGAGACATCAAAGGAGAAATTAACATCGCACCAATGATTACTGCAGGAGAATTGAGGTCGAGTCCAAGTGAGGCAATCATAATAGAACACATGAGCAGCCAGGCATTGGCCCCTTTCATGCGTTTATTATTCTTGATTTTCTGGATCGTGCCTTTTCGATCCATCCCCTGACTAATATCAATTAGCTCAAAGAAAAAGGAAAGGACATCATTGAAGATATTTTTCAAATTTTCAAGGATGTTTCTACTCCTGCTATTATTGCCGTTGCTACTGCTACTGCTGTTGCTATTACTGTTATTGTTATTATTTACCGTATTTTCAGACATTGCAAAAAACTTGTTGAAGTATCAAAACTAGAGCAATCCGTCTTTCATAACTAAAGTACGATCACTCATTTTTGCTAATTCTTCATTATGCGTTACAATGATAAAAGTTTGTTGAAAATCATCTCTTAGTTGAAAAAGCAAGCGATGCAGGTCTTTAGATGATTCCGAGTCGAGATTACCACTTGGCTCATCCGCAAAAACAACCGATGGTTGATTCATCAAGGCCCGGGCAACCGCCACTCGTTGTTGCTCGCCTCCCGATAATTGAGTAGGCTTGTGATCCAATCTATCGCTAAGCCCGAGATAAGAAAGCAATTCTTTGGCCCTTGCTGTAATATCTATCTTTGAATTTTTATTGATATAGGCAGGTATGGAAACATTTTCCAAAGCAGTGAATTCCGGCAATAGATGATGAAACTGAAAAATAAAGCCAATGTTCTCGTTTCTAAACTGGGCCAGAGGCCTGGAAGGAAGTTTAAAAACACTTTGATCATTGATGAGTAACTCACCGCGATCCGGGTTGTCCAGTGTCCCCAGAATATGTAAAAGGGTACTCTTTCCTGCACCTGACTTTCCTACGATCGAAACAATTTCGCCTTTCTCAACCAGCAGATCCACTCCTTTTAATACATGTAGATTGCCGTAAGATTTATGAATATTAGAGGCTTTTAGCATAAGTTGGTATTAAAAACCAAAAATAAGTAAACGACTATAAAAAGCAATTAATTTTAGAGGAAAGTAGTCATCATCTCTTTGAAATGGGTTTTACGCAGCCAAATGAAGACATTTCACGTTGTAGATGTGGAAATTCAAAGATAGGATGTGTATCATGATGGGATAGATGATAATTAGAAGGATATATTGATCACAAAGCCAGAAAATGGATAAATCTCATATATGCTTACAAAATCTGTAAAAGACTTAACTGCCTTTATAGCAGGGGATAAGACTAAATTAATTGAAGTATTACATCCCGATAATGATGAGGTGAATATAGCGTATAGTTTAGCACATGCCAGTCTGGAAATAGGGGAGGCTTCCTTGCCTCACGTTCTGGAAGCTTGTTCCGAGCTGTACTACATTCTTAAAGGGAAGGGCCGGATGATAATCGGAGAAGAATCTAAAATTTTAGAAGCAGGAGATATCGCTTTTGTTCCTAAAGGGCTTGTGCAATATATTGAAAATCAGGGAGATATGAAGCTGGAGTTTTTGTGTATTGTTTCTCCGCCCTGGTTTTCGGAGCAGGATCGGCTTTTGTGAGCTTGAGCAATTAGTTTATTTATTGCCTGACAAAACCTTTGTTGGGTCAAATTTTTAAAATAAAATAAGCTAAATTTGTAGCGCTCACGTTTGAGTCTAATAAATATCTTTGAAGGAAATTTTGTTTAAAGCTAAATACAGTCCTATCGAATAGAATTTTACCTAAAACAATTCATTAATTACAATCGATGCCCCTGTTGTCTTTAAACAACGAATTATGAAAATTTTACAGTTGACAAAGAAGTTTCCTTATCCGCTTAAGGATGGGGAAGCCATCGCCATCACCAATCTGGGAAAAGCGATGCACGAACTTGGTTGCGAAGTGACGCTATTGAGCATGAATACCAAGAAGCATTACTTCGATCTTGATCAACTACCTGCCGGTTTCAATCATTATAAAAATATCCATTCTGTAGCTGTTGATAGTGAATTAAAGCTCAAGGATGCCTTTTTTAACCTTTTTTCTGAGGATTCATATCATATTAGCCGCTTTATTTCCAAAGATTTTGAGTTAAAACTGGTAAAACTTCTTCAGGAAGAGCGCTTTGATGTTGTACAGCTCGAAACGCTTTACCTTGCACCCTATATTCCTGCGATTCGTCAGTATTCTGATGCTGTGGTCGCTATGCGCGCCCATAATGTCGAGCATGAAATTTGGGAACGTATTGCAAAAAATACTCCCGAAAAACTCAAAAAATGGTATTTGGAGCATCTTACCGATAAACTCAAAAAATACGAGATAGAACAGTTGAATGGCTATGATGTATTGATTCCGATTACAGAGCGGGATTTGTTGAAATTCAAGGGACTGGGATATAAAAATGGAGCAGAAGTGACACCTATTGGTGTTGATCAGAGCCATTATCAACCTGATTTTGGAACATTTGAAAAAGACTTGTCTATTTCTTTTATTGGTTCACTCGACTGGATGCCCAATCAGGAGGGCCTGCAATGGTTTTTGAAAGAAGTTTGGCCAAAAGCAGTTCAGCAGTTCCCGAATTTAAAGCTCCATATTGCTGGTCGAAACGCACCAGACTGGATACTCAATCTAAAACAAAAGAACATCATTGTACACGGGGAAGTAGCTTCTGCCGCAGATTTTGTAAATGCACATGCTTTAACGGTAGTTCCCTTATTGTCGGGCAGCGGGATGCGTGCGAAAATACTGGAAGGTATGGCACTTGGCAAAGTGGTATTGACGACCTCAATCGGATTGGAAGGAATTGATGCAAGACATCAAAAAGAAGTACTTTTAGCCGATACTGCCGAAGATTTTTTAAAACAAATTCAATATTGCCACGAGCATAAAGAGCGGTTAATCGAAATTGGAAAGCGCGCTCATACATTTATAACTCAACGTTATGATAATCTACAGGTAGCTCGTCGCCTGGCAGAGACCTACAAAACCTATTTAATGGAAACCGTCGAACGATAGTTTTTTTAATTAAAGACCTGGCTATTCATCAATTTCCTTTACTTTTGCAAAATGTATTTTAGACTCAAAGTGGGTGAATTGGGATAAAACCAGGATAGCAGGCACTTATCGCCAAAACTTCAGCTGATGATCATTTCTTACATCAGCTTTAATTTGAAAAGAACCTCCTGACTTTTAACCCGATAAAATCATTTAGAGTCGTATTTTTGGCTTTTCATTGATAACCAATTCGAGACTGACTGCTAAATGCTTGTTTCCGAATGCTCATAATCTTTAAAATACTTTTCTGGACGGCAGTACTTGGACTATTTCACTCTTATATCTTTTATCCTCTTATTCTAAGGATTAGCGTGAGGAATAAAAAGCAGAATTCGATCTGCTTTCAAAAAACAGATACTTTACCCATCGTCTCTGTAATTATGTCGGTCTATAATGAAGAAGCGGTAATTGAGGATAAAATGGAAAGCTTATTGGCGCTGGATTATCCGAAGGATCGACTTAATATATACATTGGCTCGGATCATTCGGATGACAATACCAATGATATACTTGAAGAATACCAGAACTGTATCACTTATTTCAAATTCTTTCCTTTTAAAAAAAGAAGAGGCAAACCGGGAGTAGTCAATGAATTGGCACAAATTGCTTTCGATAAGCACGGAAAAACGAGAACACATATTCTATTGATGACAGATGCCAGTGTGATGCTTAAAACACAAACCCTGTTTGAACTGGTAAAGCATTTCAAGAATGAAAAAATCATGATTGTGGATGCCAATATGCTCAATATCGACACCAAAACAAAGGGTATTTCTGCATTGGAAAAGCAATACATCAGTTCGGAGGTTGGACTGAAACACAGGGAAAGCCTGGTACACGGAAAGATGATAGGCCCTTTTGGAGGCTGCTATACAATCCGGGCCAGCCATTTTTCCATGATACCGGATAAATTTCTGGTGGATGATTTCTATATAACTATGCGGGCATTTGAAAAAGGAGGAGATGCGATCAATGAACTCGAAGCAATCTGTTACGAAGCTTTACCCGATGATATGTCTGAAGAATATCGCCGAAAATCCAGAATTTCGGCGGGGAACTTTCAAAACCTGCACACTTTCCGGCATTTGTTATTCAAAGGCAATTGGCTAAGTTTTGCTTTTTTCTCTCATAAGGTTTTGAGATGGCTCGGCCCCTTTTTTATTATCTTTGCATTGATCAGTAGTTTGATATTGGCAATAAGCGGAAACATCCTTTACCAAATATTGTTCTTACTAATGTTAGTTGGTGGGATTTTCATTCCCTTTTTGGATTTTATATTAAAAAAAGCTAATGTCAATATAATGCCTTTCCGGGCGATTCGATATTTTATGATGATGAATATTGCTTTGCTGGAGGGATTTTTTAAATTTATAAAAGGCGTAAAAAACAATGTTTGGCAACCACCTAAGCGTAACTAAAGAGACAGATTTGCAACTCAATACAATAGAAGAAGCTATTGCCGATATCAAGGCTGGAAAAGTAATTATCGTTGTCGATGATGAAGATCGGGAGAACGAAGGTGATTTCATCTGTGCGGCAGAAACCGTTACACCGGAGATTATCAATTTTATGGCTACTTATGGCCGTGGTTTGATATGCACGCCAATTGAAGAAAAAAGGGCAGATGAATTGGATTTACCGATGATGGTTCGATCCAATAGCGATCCACATGAAACGGCTTTTACGATTTCTATAGATTTGATTGGGCAGGGTTGTACAACGGGGATTTCAACCTTTGACCGGGCCACGGGAATCAAAGCATTGGTCGATCCCGATACCAAGGCTTCTGATTATGCACGTCCGGGACATATTTTCCCTTTGCGGGCCAAAATGGGAGGGGTGTTGCGGCGAACCGGGCATACCGAAGCGACGATTGACCTGGCTCGACTGGCGGGTTTGTACCCGGCAGGTGTTTGTGTAGAAATTCTGAATGAAGATGGGACAATGGCTCGCCTGCCTCAATTGATGGAAATTGCCAGGCAACACGATTTAAAGATTATCTCTATTGAAGACCTGGTAGCCTATCGGATGCGTACCGAAAGGATCGTTAAACGGGAAGTTTCGGTAGACATGGAAACCAAATACGGCAAATTTGAGGTGATTGCTTTTACGCAGGTAACCACTGGCGATACCCATTTGGCGATTAAAATGGGAGAATGGGGAAATGATGAACCTGTGCTGGTTCGCGTACATTCCAGCTCCGAAACAGGAGACATTCTCGGGACACTTTTCGATGATTATGGCTTGCAAATGCATCGTTCTATGGAGATGATTGCCAAAGAAGGCAAGGGCGCACTGATTTATATGCGACACGGTGAAAAAGGCAATTCGATCCTCAATCGCCTGAAAAGCCTGGCCGGAGATACCAATATTAGCCAGGAGGGGAGTAAAAGTATGGAGCAAAGGGATTATGGAGTAGGAGCGCAGATCATTCGGGAATTAAACATTTCGAAAATCAGACTGATTTCCAATAGTTCCAAAAGAAGAGTCGGTTTAATTGGCTATGGGCTGGAAATTGTAGATAATGTTCAATTGGAATTTTAGAAAATGAGGTACGAACGCAAGTACCGTTTAGAAGGAGTACATCCGGAAGTAGTACGTCAAGTACTTAGAAACCATCCGGCCTCTTTTCGGAAGACTTATCCGGATCGGCAGATTAATAATATCTATTTCGATACTGCCAGCCTGATAGCTTATCAGGAAAATGTCGATGGCGTTCCGCAGCGACGAAAGTTCCGGGTGCGCTGGTATGCTTCGCATATCGAAGAGATCAAAAACCCCACTCTGGAAATAAAAATAAAAGACAATCTCTTAGGGACAAAAAAAAGTTATGCTGTAGATGATTTTTCCCTGGATGATTTACAGGCTTTGAGCAAAACGGTTTCAAATCATAGTGAACTAAAACTCTCTTTATTGCCTACACTGATCAATTCTTATCAAAGGTCTTATTATGAAAGCTTTTCCGGTAAATTCAGGATGACCATTGACTGGAACCTAAGCTATTTTTCGCTGCTGAGCGCCAGGCGTTTTACCCGCTACAATCTTATTGATTCTGCCAGCATTTTGGAAATCAAATACGAGCAAAAGCATGATGATATTGCAGATGACATTTTTCGATTCATCCCTTTCCGTTATTCGAAAAGCTCTAAATACGTTACCGGCATGCAATTAGCTAATTTCTGATCAGGGATCAGATCGGTATAAAAGGTTCCCGAAATAAAAACAGCCTGATCTTTTGAACAACTTTTACAAAAAAGTGGGCAGCATTAAAATTTTGGACAAAGAATCCCGTCATCCTCAAAATCCCCTATATAAGTAATCGACATTTCAAAAGCACCTCTGCGGGCTGTGCTGATATTCTGGAGATTGAGATCATAGGATAAGCCAATAATCACGGCATTTAATTCTATTCCGGCCATTAATACCAAAGCATCTAGGTCGATGGAATCATCCTGATTGCGTACCGGCCTTACCCAGCTTCCGAGATGCAAAGCGGTATCGCCATAATCATTGAATTGAAATCTTACATTGCTGCCCGTATTGACCTGCAAATGAGGTCCCTGGGAAGCAATCAAAAAGCGAGGGCTGATGGATACCAGATCCGCGACTGGAATACGCGCACTCAACTGAGCAGAATATTTGGAGTATAACTTACTGTCACCGCCTTCTTCGATGCTGTAAAAAGTCACTTGTGGTCTAAAAATATGATGCATAGCTGCTCCTGCAAAAAAAGAAAGCCGCTTGGTTGGCGAATAAGTATAATTAAGTCCAACCGACAAATCAGAAAAAGTGAAATTATTTTCCGGCAAGCTCTCGCCGGTTGCAAATTCAAAGCCATCAACATCATTAAATTGATCATCAAACACCAAATCTTCGTAATTGATGTTTCGTTGTGCCAGAGCGCCTTGAAAACCAACACTCAAAAACTGGGTTTTTTCAAAGTCAAGTCCTTTGTGGAAGGATCCGGAAAGTGCGATTTGATTCGTACTAAAATCAATGCCACTCACCTGATCATTATAAAACATCAAGCCTACCGCAAAAGCATCTTTATATCTGGAATCCAGCTCTACATCAAATCGTACATCAATTGCTGCCGAAAAAGTAGTATAAGGATTATCCAAAACATTGCGCCACTGATCGCGGTAGATAGCACTTGCGCGATATTTCCCATTAAATGCACCAGTGAGTGCCGGATTAAGCGTAAGCGGAGATGCATAAAACTGAGTAAAATGCTGATCCTGGGCATTTGATCCGACTATCATGATCACCAAACAAAGAAGTGTAAAACTTATTTTTCTCATATAAAGGATTTATAATAGCTGCGCAAGCTGTTAGCACATCAATTTAGAACGCAAAGTTAATTTTTCACTTTGGAAAATAGAAGTTATTCTGTGATCAAATATTAAAATGTGTGCTGCTAAATTTTGACTAAAATTCTTGCCAAAGTATCGCGAATTATTTATTAAAAGAACGCATTGGCGAAAGGATTCGTCCGCAATAACTTTGCTCTTTCCGGAATTACCTAGAAAAAACGCGTATTTCGCGCTTTTAGTATTTGTAGTGCAGTTTTCGGGATCCAATTTTTGAAGCCTCAGATACAAACAGCGAAATTCTGATATCAACTTTTCTATTAATTTGATTTTAAGTATCTTGTCGGCAGAATAGGTCTTATTTTTGGTCAATATTGAGCAAGCAAAGAAAAGATTTAATAAAAACGGCAGAAATTTTTAATGAAATACGCTATCAACCCATTAAGTGTAGTTCCGATTCGTAGTTCGGCTTCTGATAAAAGTGAGATGATTTCCCAGATACTTTTTGGCGAAATGGTTGAAATATTGGAAACAAAAGGCAATTGGTCGAAGGTCAGATGTGAATGGGATAATTACATTGGCTGGATAGACAGCAAGCAGCTTAAGGAAATCTCTGCCGATGAGTTTCATCTGTATCGCTTGAATCACGCCTGTAGTATAGAATTGGTTCAGCCAGCGGTGGGCCAAGGTCATTATTTACCCATTACAATTGGAGCAAATCTCCCTAACTTCGATGGTTTGCGATTTTCTCTGAATGGTAGTAATTTCCAGTTTAGCGGTCAGGCAATTAATCCTTCCGAAATTAAGGCCAATGCTGAGTTGCTGCTCAAGATGGCCCGACGTTATTTATATGCTCCATACCTTTGGGGCGGGCGCTCTCCTCTGGGAATCGATTGCTCCGGATTTACACAGGTTACTTTCAAACTTGTAGGCATTGCTCTGCCCCGGGATGCCAAAGATCAGGTGGAGAAAGGAGAATTGATTGATTTCATTGAACTTTCTCAGGAAGGGGATCTGGCTTTCTTTGAAAATAGGAAAGGTAGAATTTCCCATGTCGGTATCTTAATGGGTGATAATCAAATCATTCATGCTTCCGGTAAGGTGCGTATCGATAAAATTGATCACTATGGCATTTATAATACCGAAAAATCAAAATATACCCATCGACTGAGAGTGATCAAAAGAGTTTTGCCCAAAAAAGAAATTACACTAACTAGTGAAGAGTTGGAACAATTTGAATCCACCCAGGTTCCGTTATTCAAATAGGGGCAACTTTTGACTTTTATATACTTCGATAACTTTTGAACACAGAGGATCACCGAAAAGACATAAAGTTTCACAGAGTGGCCAGCCAGCTCTAGTGTTTTATTTTTAGATTTATGTGCTCCCTGTGATTCTTTGAACCACTGCTTTTTAAACCATAATGCTTATGAAAACGATTAACATCGCCATCCTTCTGATATTCGGATTCTACTCATCATTATCTGCTCAGACTAAATTAGTGGCTCATAAAAGCCATGGAGGAACAAATGCTAATTTTGCTAAAGCACTGGAAAGCGATTTGTTGGTAGATGTAATGCTTTCCGATTTTGGTGAACCGGTTCCTCCGACTCGAAAAGAACTGGTATATACTTTAGATAGTTTGATGTATGTCAAAGACTCCACCTTTGTATTGATTTCCAGTACCCGGAATATTCACTTCGATTGGCTAAGTGAGGAAAAACTCTCAGAGCATCGATACGATATCCAAAAGAAAACGATACTCATTCCGGAACTCATTAAAAATCCAGCGTTAAAAGATAGTATTTCGCATTTTTTCCAAGAGCCTCAATGGACTAATTTCATATTGGACTCTCTCCAGTTGATTAATTTTGAAAATATCAAATATGAAACCCGGACCAGAGCCTTTTTGAAGCGCCCTGCCAAAAAGGAACAACGGAAGCTTAGGAAACAGATGCGCAAAGAAAAGAAGAAAATGGAAAAAGATTTGAATGAGAAAAAGCAATCTGAGGAAGAAGATTCTTCTATTAAGGTTTTGTCGGCAGAAAATAATTCACCTTCTAAACCAGCCGACTCTTTAATCCCTCCCAGATTTATATTCCTTTTGATGATTTTGGGGCTGACGCTCTCTACGACTATGCTTTTCCGAAAATTGGCCACAGCTGTACCGAAAAGCTAATTCAGGAAAGTGAATAAGGGACGGATTATACTGTATATTTTCTTTGGTTTAGGCCTGGTGAGTATTCCTTTCCCATATGATTTTTTTTCGCCTCAGCGATATATATGCCGTTTCCTGTTTGAAGATACGGTAATGCTGATCACCCGTAACCTTGGCTTGCATCCGGAAGCACAAGTGGGAATTAGCTCCGATTCGCAAGGGATGTATTTACTGTTAGCTTTGCTGTTTGGGCTGGCAGTTATCATTACATTTCTACTTGGCTTTTCAAAAAAATGGAACAAGTACCGGGCAAGTGTTTTGGCTCATATCCATATTGCTTTGTTGTATTATTTGTCCCTTCAATTATTCATTTACGGTTGTGATAAATTATTCAAGGCGCAGTTTTACCTTCCCGAACCTAATACTTTATATACACCTCTGGGGCAAATCAGCAAGGACCTATTGTTTTGGTCCACTATGGGGACTTCGTATACCTATAATGTATTCATGGGTTTACTGGAAATCATTCCCGCGATATTATTATGGTTTCGAAATACAAGGGTACTGGGTTTGCTCATGGCATTTGGCGTTTTGTTGAATATCGTTTTTATCAACCTCGGCTTTGATATCTCTGTCAAATTATATTCTGTCTTTTTATGGGCTTTGTGTTGGTTCCTGCTTTTGCCTCATTTAAAAGTATTATATGATTTTTTTATCCTGAAAAAACAGGCCAGACTATCTTTCGGTTTAATGCTTTTCAGGAACAGGCCATCCTTGAAGTTTCTATTAAAAACACTGCTTATTGGCTTTATTATTGCCGAAGGGCTTTTCCCTTATTTGCCGAATGGGCAATTTAATGATGATCTGGTGAACAGACCCTTTCTACACGGGGCCTATCAGGTGGAAGAGATACAGTTTGTAGATAGCCTTCCAGGTCCCGTTGATTGGAAAATCAAAAGGTTTTATATACACCGCCGGGGATATTTTATTATAGAAAATCAAAAGTTCGAAATGCGGGATTACAAATTGGAGATTGATACACTCAAGAAAAAGTTCCTGCTTTTGGATTATGATAAAAATGAGATTAGTGCGGATTATCTTTTTAATAAAACCGATAGTTTGCTCGAGCTTCGATTATTGTATAAAAACAACCCTGTTCAACTCAAAGCCAGATCCCTGGACTGGAAAAAAATGCCCTTGCTTCGCGATGATTTTCATTGGACCATTGAGCAGGTAAAATAAAATCTTTATGAAAGTATTGCTGGTTTGCCGGGAATACTTTGGAAAACAGGCTTGTTCCTGTTAAAGGATTGTCTTTTCCTGCTCGGTATTCATCAATTGCGTTTTAGATAATTTTTGAAAAAATTGGATAAACGGTCACGGTCTTCCGGATTCTGTGTCTAACTGTAAATTACTTTAATAAAATCAGGACTCCATTTATCGTCCCGAGATATTGGAGTTTGGCTTTTTAAACTAAAAATTGATAATATGTTAGATCAAAATTTTGATGTACAAAGTATTGCGATTAATGCAAAACCGGAAAGAGTTTTCGAATTTCTGGCAGAGCCCACCAATGTTCCCAAATGGGCAAAAGATTTTTCTGAAGTAAACGGCGAAACAGCTTTGATGGAAACAGAAAAGGGCAAAATGAAAATAGGTATGCGAATGCTCTGTAATCCTGAATGGGGAGCGATAGATACTGTTTTGACGATGCCGGATGGCAGTATAGGGAACGCCTATTCCCGGGTTATCCCTAATGATGATGGTTTATCTACCATTTTTTCTTTTGTACTGATGGCACCACCTGCACCACTGGAAAAAATCGAAGGCATTATGTCTGAACAAAAAAAGCAGTTGGCCGAAGAGTTACTGGAATTGAAAAAAATCCTGGAAAGTGAAAACCGGGCTTGATTATGGTATCTTATACTGAGAATTGCATTCGATTACTGAACAGCATGAATAAAACGCTTGAAAGTGGTTTTGCGGAGTTATGGGGCTTTTGTCAATAGCTAAAGCCTCATAACTGAATGTTTGCTAATTGACTTTAGCTAGCCAGTAATTCCCAAACGTGCTTTTGAACCTAATACTTCTTAACTTTTCCCTTTATTAAAAGGACATTTAATTTTTTAATGAAAAATACAGATAATAATCAAGAGGATATTCGATTAATCAAGGAGAGCCTGGACGGAAATAAAGAAGCACTCGAAACTTTGATAAAAAAACATCAGGTTTGGGTTTATAATGTAGCCCTAAACCTCACGGCTGAAACTAATGATGCGGAAGATCTGATGCAGGAAGTTTTTATTAAAGTAGTAACGAATCTGTCAAAGTTTGAGCAAAAAAGCCAATTCCGGACCTGGGTATATCGCATCATTAAAAACCATTTTCTGAATAGCAAACGCGATAAACAATATTATGAAGTAATTCCCTGGGAAACTTTTGGCAAGGGGCTGGATAATACCAGAGATGAACCTGTGCCGACCGCATATGGTATTGAGCAAAAACTGTTGGTTAAAGAAGCCAAAATGAGTTGTATGAAAGGTATGCTACTCTGTTTGACGCCCGAACAAAGATTAATATACGTGATGGGGGAGTTATTTGAAATCCCGGATTCACAAGCAAGTGAAATTTTGGAAATCAGTAAAGATAATTTTCGGAAAAAACTCAGCAGAACCCGCCAGCAGCTTTATAATTTTATGAATGAAAAGTGTGGACTGATCAATAAAAAAAATCCTTGTCGTTGCGCTCGAAAAACCGCCGGTTTTATCAAAGCGGGTTATGTGAATCCCAAAAATTTGCAGTTTCAGAAAAATGTAATTTCCAGTATTGAAAAAGTGATCGAACCCAAGTTGCACACTTTTCATCATGAAGTAATCGGGGAGTACCAGGCTTTGTTCCAGCAACATCATTATCAAAAGCCGGTCAATGAACTCCAACTTTTTGAATCTTTACTCACTATGGATGCTTTAAAAAAGACCTTTGACCTTTAAATAATAAAAAACCTCCTTCAAGTCTTGACCTAACTTGAAAGGGGCTAAGGCTTTACTATGTATTAGTCGTTGATCCTAACGAGCTATTCGTTGGCCAGTTCCTATAATCGACGCTTCCGCTCTTATGGTGAAAAAGTAAATTCCCGGATTCAATTCTTTTTGCATTAAAATTCAATTGCTCACCGGTAAAGTGTGCAAAAAATTAAAGAGAGGCTGGTTTCAAAAGATGCTGAACTAATTAGACAAATCATTGATCTTTATTTACAAAAAATGACAATAGGGAAAGCTTTATATTTACGTCTATGATAAAAGACGTTCGGCAATTTGATTTATACGGTAAGCAAACCTTTGTAAAAGCGGTTGTGAAGCCACCTTTTCGCTTCATTGCAGAAATGCAAAATGAGGCTTGCTTTTATTATGTGATAAGGGGCTGTGCAGATGTCATTACCCCTACCAAACGCATTAAAATGGATGCAATGGAAGGTCTGGTAATGCAGTGTGGCAATTATTTCAATGAATTTCTCGAATCTAATAATATAGAATATTGTGAAGCCATTGCTATCCACTTGCATGAGGATGTCCTGAAAATGCTTTACGATAAGGAGTTTCCGGATTTTTTATTGAATGTAAAAAAGATCACTCCGGTAAATTATAATAAGATCAAAGCCTCGGAACTCATAAAAAACTACATTAGCAGTTTGCAGTTTTATTTCGAAAATCCGGAGCTGGTAAGTGAAGAGATTTTAAAACTTAAAGTGAAAGAATTGTTGATCCTGTTGGCAAAAACAGATAATGCGGAAATGATTCATTCGCTGATTGCAGGAATGTTTACCAAGACTGAAATTGACTTTAAGGAAGTTATCGAAGCTAATTTATATAATAACTTTAGCCTGGAAGAGCTGGCAACTCTAAGCCACCTTAGCCTTAGCTCCTTCAAAAGAGAATTTGTCAAACACTATAATAGTTCTCCCGCCAAATATATTAAAAAAAGGAAATTGCAACGTGCTGCAAAATTGCTAAAAGCTACCCAACTCCGTATTTCGGATATTGCTTTCGACTGCGGCTTTACTGATCTGGCGCATTTTTCCAAATCTTTCCAAAAAGTATATGAACAAACTCCTTCAGAGTTTAGAGCAAATTGAGGCTTATGTTATAGAGGAATTGCTGAAGGGATTAAATTGAACTAAACACACAAATTTTTGAACGAATCGGCAAAAGGAAAACAGATTTTCAAGGGCATTTTTGTCATATCGATTTTGATACTATTAACATTAAACGATTTGAATTATGAAAAATGCCATTAAGTTAAGCCTGTTTTTCTTTCTATTGATCATCACAGTCAATGCTGTACAGGCCCAGAAGAAAGTAAAGAAATTTGTAATTACTCATGTGATCCATGCTCCGGCGGATCAGGTCTGGGCCGTAGTCGGCGAAGATTATGGAGCGATTGCCCATTCTCATCCCAGGGTTATTAGCTCGAATTATGTCAATGGTACTTTAAAAGCAGGGGAGGGGGCAGAAAGGATTTGCAATTTTAATAAAAAAGGGACGCGTTATCTCAAAGAGAAGCAACTGGATTACGACCCCGATAATTATACATTCAAAAATCAGGTCTACCAGGCGGGAAAGTTTCCGGTTGATTCCGAATATACCTATGCAATTTACAAAGTAGAGCCCATTGACGATCAATCCTGTCGCTTTGTATTTGATATGACCTATCGAACCAAACCCGCTTTTATGGGGGGAATGATGAAAAAGAATTTCAAAAAGTTGATTCGGGATTATGCGATTGCAATCGAACACCATGTCAAAACCGGAGAGTCCGTTACCAGAGAAAATTTTAAAGCGATTAAAAAAGCTTACAAAAAGCGCAGTGCTACATAAGACCTACAGACCTAATAATCTATATTTCTTACTTTGTTAAAACTTTAATGATATGAAAATCAGATCAAAAAGACAGATTGATGCGCCAGCCCAAATACTATGGGATTATCTTGCGGATTATTCAAATATTCACCGTTTTCATCCTCTCTTGAAAAATGCTCACTTCGTAGATGGCTCGGAGACTTGTGAACTTGGCGCACAACGCCAATGCAATATGAAAGATGGACATTTTTTGAAGGAGCGGGTGATTGATTGGAAAGAAAATTCACATTATACCGTTGATATTTACGAAACTTCTATGCCGATCAAAAATGCAAAAGCTACCCTTGGGGTTGCACCATTGAGTGATGGGAAAACAGAGGCTTATATGCATATAGAGTTGAAACCCAAGTATAAGATTATGCAACCCATGCTCTATCTGATGTTTAAATTCTTTGCTGCACCTAATTTGCTAAAGGGACTCGAGAAACTATATAAAGATGAACGGGCGATCTCGCTCGCCTGATTTTTGTACTGTAAAAATAATGATGTCTCTAATCAGCTCTGAGCAATCTTTAGAATGAATTGAATTTTTAATAATGGTTTAGTCCGTACTTTTTCCAATCAAAACCTGGAAAGAGTACGGTTCTTATTAAATTAAATAACTAAATGTTGAACTTGAACTTGAACTTGTGCTGGATACTTGTATTTTGTTACCCTTTCAACCTGCTTCGGGATCACTCATTTTATTATGAAAATAATATTTAACTGGAAAAGCTTTAATTTGCAGGAAGACATATGGCCAACAAAACCCCGAACCCCGAACCCCGAACCCCGAATGACGAATTAACAAATAACGAACTCCGAATGACAAAATGAATCTTTTTGAACAGAATACAGCTGCGAATTTGCTGCCTTATGACGGGGAGGTGATTTATTATGGAAAAATATTTAGCGCGGTCGATGCCAAACATTATCTGGATATTCTACTCTCGGAGATTGAATGGAAAAATGATGAAGCTTTCATCTTTGGAAAGCATTTTATTACCAGGAGAAAAGTAGCCTGGTACGGGGATCGCAATTTTCATTATACCTATTCAAAAGCAACCAAACATGCTTTGCCCTGGACCAGGGAGCTTTTGGAACTTAAACAAATAGCCGAGGAAAAAACCGGTGCTAATTATAATTCCTGCTTGCTTAACCTCTATCACGATGGAGAGGAAGGAATGGCCTATCATAGTGATGATGAAAAAACGCTGGTCAGGCATGCTGCCATCGCTTCACTTAGTTTTGGAGCGGATCGTCGCTTCCTTTTTCGACATAAAGAAACGAAGGAAAGGGTAACACAGGTTTTGGAGCATGGGAGTTTGTTAGTGATGAAAGGAGCCACTCAGGATTTTTGGGTTCACCGTTTGCCAAAGACCAAAAAAGTCAAATCCCCCCGGGTAAACCTGACTTTCCGGAAAATGGCGCAATAAGAAAATATCATTTCTCTATTAATAACCAGATTATTTCGCGATTGGACAGCAATGAGACTATACGGTTATCTGCCTGCGAAGAAGAACTCTGGTTCAGGCCATAATTGGCGCATTCAAAGACGCAACTCCATCTGGACATTACAACGGGCATAGGGGCTAGGATGGCCTATAATTCTTCGAAAGCCGAGCTTTTGATAAAGCCGGATAGCTGGTTTTAAAACGGCGTTCGTTTCCAGGTAAATTTTATCGGCTCCCAGCGACTGCGCTTTTTCTATAACAGCTTTTCCCAACAGCCAGCCAATTCCTTTGCCTTGTGCTTTGGGAGATACCCCCATCTTTGCTAACTCGAATTGATATTCGGCATTATTAGTCGGAACCAGTGCACAAGTACCCACGGGCGCTCCTTTGTAAAGGGCAATAAAAATGTAGCCTCCTTTATTGAGGATATTTTTTTGTGGATGATCCAATAATTTTTGATCTTCCTCTTCTAAAGTGAAATAATGATTGATCCATTCTTCATTAAGGGACTTAAAGGCTTGTTTGTATTTTGGGCTAAACGGAATAATCTCTACATCCTGTGCTTCCCTTTGCTTTTTCTTTTCAATGACCCGCTTATACAGCGAATGTTCTTCTAATAATAGGTCCAGCTCATCCATCGCCTTCCAAATATCGTGTTGAGTATGTGCTAACATATCCTCAACCGCAGTATTGACATCGCCAAACTGCAATTCTGCATTTGCGCGAATTGCTTCTCCTTCGTCGGATAAGGCAACCAGATTTTTCCTCTTGTCGTTTATATCTTTAGTTTCTGCCAGCAAGCCTTTTTTAAGCATTTCCTTGACGGTTTTACTGACGGAAGGATGGGAATGTCCAATTGCTTTTGCAATATCCGTAATGGACATGCTTCCGTTTTTTGCCAGCATATAAAAGACAGGAAACCATTTCGGTTGAATAGGTACATCGTAGTGTTGATAAATAGCACCTGCATCTTCCAGTAATTTTTCACTCATAATCCGAAGCCTGCTGCCCAGTGCCATTCTTCCGGCATGTTTGAAAAAATCCATAGCAATAAATATAAAGATAGTTACGTAATTGGTTACATAAATATATGGATTCTGATTTTTAAATACAAATCTTAATGAACGTTTTAAATGTTAAATAGTATTTTTAAACCACGAACCACGAACCACGAACCACGAACCACGAACCACGAACCACGAACCACGAACCACGAACCACGAACCACGAACCACGAACCACGAAC
>JANQLV010000018.1 GCA_028280415.1 Saprospiraceae bacterium | reverse complement strand
TTAGATTAGTCTGAGATCTAAACCCGTATAGATTACAAGAACCTCCACCGGGGCCACCTGCTTGTCCGAGTCCGGTAGCACGGCTGGTCGGAAAAGTAGTCGCGGTTGTTGCTACATCTGTTACTAAGAGACTGGCACCTCTTACATCAAAAGTACTTAAAGGTGCTTCCGTATTGATTCCTGCAACATTGCTACTAAAATCACCATAGATTAAAGGATTACCACTGCCGACGTTAATATACAGCTTTTCATTGATGTTGCCACGTCCGGCTCCTGCTCTAAAACCTATAAATACATTAGCTGATCCGAAGCTTCCACTACCTGATTCACTACCGACATGAACAGATGCTTCGGAAGTTCCACCGACACCGGCTCTGGTTCCGAGAAAGGTATTCAGGACCCCATTATGATCCAGGCCGGCTTCATGACCGTAATAGCTATTGCCCTCATGATTATTGACGCCAGCACCGGCAAAAGCTCCGGTGAAAGTATTGCGATTATCTCCAAGACCAAGTGCATTTCCGGTTTGGAATCCAACTCTTACGTTTTGTAATCCGGGAGCTGCGGCATTATCGGGATAGTCCGCAACATTCTGTGCTGTAGTAAAAAATGAAAAAGAAAACATTAAGCTTGCGAAGAGGGAAAATTTTAAATGTTTTTTCATTGTTAGAAATTGTTTCTAAAAGGTTTAAAAATAAGATTACAGTAGAAGGCGGATAGCCTTCAGGTTTATCGCGCGATGATATAATATTGTGAAATTTTGATTGAACTGATTTTTGTAGGAATTCCCGGACAAAATAATACCTGTCCGTTTAGATATCAATCTGACGGTTAAAGACAATTGAAAATAGTCCTGTATTATTTTTACACCCGGTAAAAATTAAACAACAAACCAGTTATTTAAAATTTGAATTATTTCATTTTTAGCATTAATTTAACCGGACTGCCGGAGCAGTCAATTAGGAAAATTAATTTAGCCTTTATATAAGTGTCAGAGCGCAAAGAGCTTAATGGTTTTCAATCTAGAGATCAAAATACCATATCTCTCCTTGATATAAGTGAGATAATAGCTTTACAAAAACTATTATTTATTGAAGTGAAATTGATTGGGTTATTAAGTAAGATTCTTATGCTCGATATAAAATAATTTTAATAAATTATTCAAATAATATAGCATAAAGTTTGATTAGCACAGTGAATGAAATTAAAACATTTATGCTTTTGGAAAGTTTAAATTTTTTCAAAAAAAATATAAAAAAATAACTGGTCCCAAAATATACTTTTGTCAATCCACTCTTGTATTCTATGTTTGGAAATTACTAAGCCAAAAATAAAAAACAACAAATATAAAGATTACAAATATTTTTTTCTGAAATCACTTGGATTTTTACCAGTAATTTTTTTAAAAGTTCTGTTATAATAAGAAAGGCTTTCGAAACCTGAACTGTAGCAGGCATCACTAATTGATTTTCCATACATCAAATGACGCTTGGACTGACTGATTCGATAACGGTTTAAAAATTCTACAAAGGTATATTTTGTTACTTTTTTAAAATAACGACAAAATGCTTCTTTGGACATATTGCTTAGATGCGCTACTTCCTGCAATTCAATTTTTCGATGATAATTTTTATCGATGAATGCATAAATTGTTCTTATCCTTCCTTGTTTCCGGTCATTGATTTTTATATCGTAAGGCTGTTCGTGCAATAAGTCATATTCCCCGATTCCGGATAACTCATGTAAAATTTCTAACAGTCGGAGGTATTGCTGAAATGGTGATTGATGTTCCAGGTCAAATAAATTTTTTCCAAGTAGTTCTTTTTGCTTCCCTGTAAAAGCAATGCCGAATCCTGATCTTTCAAACAAATTTTGCAGCGGAGACAATTCAGGTGTTGCCCTGATAAGGGATTCAACAAATTCTTTTTTCAGATGAACTACTACTTTTTTATATTCTGTTTTTACACCGTAATCAAAATTCAAATGCGGAATATTCGAACCAATCAAAACCAGATCACTTTTTTCGTAGGTTGAAAAATGTTCTCCGACATGGCGCGTCCCGTTTGCTCCTTCAATATAAACCAGTTCGTATTCCGGATGAAAATGCCAGAAGAATAAATCATTCAAGCGGGGATTGAACATCATCGTAAATGATCGATTGACTTTGCTTGTGATGGTTTCTAGCTGGACTTTCATGTATTTTAATTAAATTGAGCTTAAAATATGGCTTTTGTGTAAAATAAATCAATATTGTACAATTATTAGTTAAGTTTCTGAAAATATCATTTGAAGATTTTGTTCAAATTTGTCTTATCCTTTCATCAAAAAATTGCATTATGGATAATCAGAATCAAATGACCAATCAAAATAGGATACCGGATAACCAGCACAAAAATATTCCCGGAAATCCTTCCACTGCCAAAAGTAGCACCGTGAATTTAAGGCAGGAGGCTACTGCGGATTCCCTAAAAGTATTGACTCTGGAGCAATGGAATTTTTGGAAAGAGAAGGGTTATGTGTTGATTAAAAATGCGGTTAGTCGGGAACAGGCTGCTCAAACAGCAGCTTTCCTCTGGGAATTTGAAGAAAAAGATCCAAATGATAAAAGGACCTGGTATACACCTCCACGGGCCGAAATCCAAATGAAAGAATTAGCCGGTACGGGAATGGTTGAAGTCTACAATCATCAAATGTTATGGAATAATCGCCAGTCGCCGAGAGTATATAATTCCTTTGTTGATATTTGGGGTACTGAAAAATTATGGGTGACGATCGATCGGGCAAATCTAAATTTTCCCATGCGTCCCGGATATGAATACAAAGGCTTTATTCATTGGGATTATGACCCGGAGACCAAACCACAAAATGTACAGGGGGTATTGGCACTGGAAGACCAAACAGATGAAAATATGGGTGGATTCCAATGTATTCCCTGGTTGTTTAAAAATTATGATACTTGGAAATTAACACAGCCCGAAGACAGAGATCATTTTAAGCCGGATATAAGGGGGCTGGAAGATAAAATTGTTAAAGTGCCCATGGAAGCTGGAGATTTATTGATCTTCAATAGTTCGGAACCGCACGGTATCCGTCCTAATCTTTCAAACGACAAAGTCAGGATTGCTCAGTATATTTCAATGATGCCTGCTCAGGAAGACGATCCCGGACTCAGAACATGGCGAATTAATTCCTGGAAAGACCGGATCGCTCCAGAGGGCTATGCTTTTCCGGGAGATCCCAGAAATTGGGAGCAGACTAAATACAAAACGGCTCAGTTAAGTGAATTGGGAGAAAAATTACTGGGTTTGAAAAAATGGTAGTATTCTAATTCATTCCGGCTGTCGGAATTTTTCTTTTAATATACAGAAATGCTTTCTGAGAAAAGTACGGCGTTTGCTTTCAACTCAAAGAGAGCTTAGGTATTTTTTGCTCGGAATCATTTGAACGCTGTTAGTAATAATTTCCAGACCCGCTCTTAAAATGGGAATGGAACGACAGAAAAGCGGACAGGGGTTCACACCTGCTTTACCCAAAAGTTATATCGCTTGCTAGAATCTGATCGTTCACTTACCGAGACAGAATTTCAATCGAAATGGTCTACACTCCAACCACAAATCAAAAATCAGGATAAAGTACTCAACCGGACCTGGCCGCTCTTAAAAGTGGGGGAAGTTTCCAGAGGGACAAAAGGATAGAAAAAAGCTTCAGATAAAACTGGACAATTTTCGAAACAAAATCAAATTTCCCGATGTTAAATGCTATGTGTTTGAGAAAAAGGTTGTATATGCAACTAAATTGACCTTTATTGCCTCTTGTAATATGAATTTACCCGATATAAATAAAACGATAATGCCCTGGATTGGGAAGACCGGCAAGATGATGGGTAACTACGTCATGGAGAAATTTAAAATGCACAATCTTAATTTGACCATCGAACAGTGGGTTACCCTGAAAATGCTTTACGAAGAGGATGGCCGTATCCAAAATGATCTGGCATTGATTACCAATCGAAATAAGACCACACTAACCCGTTTGATCAATAATATGGAAAAACACAATCTGGTCGCCAGAATTTCCGATAAAAAAGACAAGCGCATTAATCGAATTTTTATCACTAAAAACGGTATTCGGGTTTTTAAAAACACGATGCCAATTATGGAGAAATGTATGCGGGAACTACAAGCAGGATTAAGTGAAGGCGAGGTTCATACTTTAATTGAGATATTGAGAAAAGTTCAAAACAATATAAATCATAACGAAGCACCTTAAACTAACCTATCATGATAAGGAAAATTATACTGGCTCTACTGGGAATCGGACTTATTGCCGGTGCTGTTTTTTTAAATAAAAAAATGATGGCTGCTAAAAAAGCCCTGAAACCTAAAACAGAAAAGGTTTGGACCACAGTGTTTACCGAGCAGGTGGTAAATGGGGAAACTCCGATAAACATTACTACGAGTGGTAATCTTATGGCCAAGAATCGCGTGGAAATATTTTCCGAAGTACAGGGGATATTCGAGCAAAGTGCCCACCTTTTTAAACCCGGGGTATATTATAAAAAAGGAGAAATCTTACTTCAAATAAATAGTGATGAGCATCGAGCCAATTTGCGTTCTCAAAAGAGTAATCTTTACAACCAGATTGTTCTTTTGTTACCGGATTTGAAACTGGATTATCCCGATGCCTATCCGAATTGGGAGCAGTATGTTCAAGCCTTTGATATCGAAAAATCTGTTCCTCCTTTACCCAAAGCAGTTTCTGAAAAAGAAAAAATGTTTGTCGCCGGTAGAAACATTCTCACGGCTTATTATAATGTCAAAAACCTGGAAGAACGTTTGACCAAGTATGTGATCTACGCACCCTATTCGGGGATTCTGACTGAAACGCTGGTTGATAAAGGTACTTTGGTACGTGCCGGGCAAAAGCTTGGAGAGTTCATCAATCCTGACGTTTTTGAACTGGAAGTAGCCGTAAATACGGCCTATTCGGATTTATTACAACTTGGAAAACAGGTTGTATTGCATAATGTGGAGCGTTCTAAAAGCTGGAAAGGAAAAGTCGCCAGGGTGAATCCCAAAGTAGATCAGGCATCTCAAACCATTCAGGTTTACATTGGCGTATCGGGAGCGGGGCTGAAAGAAGGAATGTATTTGGAAGCGGACCTGCAGACTAGAAATGAACAGAATACCTATGAAGTATCCCGTAAGCTATTAGTGGATAATAATAAACTTTTCGTTTTCAAAGATTCCATACTGCAAATGCAGGAAATCGAACCTGTATATTACAAGGAGAATACAGTCGTAGTCAGAGGTCTGGTAGATGGAACAGAAATTTTATCTAAGTCCGTACCCGGAGCTTATGCCGGAATGCGCGTTCAAAAATTCAAGTAATCACCATGAAAGGAATTGTATCCTATTTTATTAAGTATCCGGTAGCGGTTAATATTATTATGATAGCGGTAGCTATTTTCGGAATATTGGGTGCGCTTCAGTTAAAATCTTCTTTCTTTCCACTGAATGAATCCAATATTATTAATATCAGTGTAGCCTATCCGGGGGCTTCACCGGCTGAGATGGAGGAAGGAGTAGTTTTAAAAATAGAAGACAATCTCAGGGGATTGATCGGTATTGATCGCGTGACTTCAAGTTCTTTCGAAAATACAGCTACTATCACGGTCGAAACTTTTGAAGATGCGGATATTGATGTGGTCCTGGCGGATGTAAAAAATGCTGTAGATCGGGTTCCAAATTTCCCCGTTGGTATGGAGCCTCCAATTATTGCAAAGCAGGAAAATGTAAATGAGGCGATTGCATTTACTTTGAGTGGTAAGAATATTCCTTTAAAAACGCTGAAACAGATTGCCAGAAGGGTAGAGGATGATCTCAGAGCAGTAGACGATATTTCACAGGTTGAACTTTCCGGCTTTCCTGAAGAAGAAATAGAGATAGCCGTCAGGGAACAGGATCTCCGGGCTTATGATCTTACGTTCAATGAGGTTGCCAGAGCCGTAGCTAATGCAAATATTTTGACAACGGGAGGAAATATTAAAACGGATACAGAAGAATATCTGATCCGGGCCAATAATCGAGCTTATTATGGTGATGAACTCGACTTTATAGTTGTACGTGCTACTAATACGGGGGAGGTGATACGCCTGCGCGATGTAGCTACAGTGAGAGATCGTTGGTCGGAAAGCCCGGACCGGGTGTATTATAATCGCGAACCAGCTATCCAGTTTCGCATTTCTACCACGAATAATGAAGATCTGGTAGTTGCTGCGGATAAAACTACAGAATACATTGAGAAGTTTAATCAACAGTATAATAATGCTCATCTTTCAGTGACCAGGGATGCTTCCAAGACGATTAAGGAAAGGACTCAACTTCTGGCGGAGAATGGAGCGATTGGAATTCTTTTAGTATTAATTTTCCTTTCTTTATTTCTAAAACCCAGTTTGGCATTTTGGGTAGCGGTGGGACTTCCCTTTGGTTTTTTCGGAATGTTCATTGCTGCTCCTAATCTGATTACGGTTAATGTACTTTCCCTTTTCGGAATGATTATCGTAATCGGAATTTTGGTAGATGATGGTATCGTAATCGGTGAAAATATTTATCATCATTATGAAAAAGGGAAAAAACCGATTCGGGCAGCAATTGACGGAACACTTGAAGTTGTTCCTCCGATTGTCTCCGCTATTCTGACTACCATTATTGCTTTTTCAACCTTTTTCTTTATAGATGGCCGAATCGGAAAATTTTTCTCGGAAGTTTCTGTCGTCGTTGTGCTGACCCTGGCCATCTCCCTGATTGAAGCTTTGATTATTCTTCCCTCACACATTGCACATTCCCGTGCGCTAAAAAAAGAAAGCAAATCATTCCTTCTCAATATCTGGGCAGATAAAGCTATGGCTTTTATGAGGGATCGAATTTATGCTCCGGTATTGCGATTGTTTTTGAACAATAAACTATTTGGTTTTAGCATTCCGATTGCTCTTCTTATCCTGACTTTAGGTGGTATGGGAAGCGGGGTCATTAAAATAACTTTCTTTCCGGCCATTGCCAGTGACCGGGTCTCGATAAGCTTGCGGATGCCCCAGGGAACACCCGAGATGACAACAGATTCTATCATTTCGCTGGTAGAAAATGCGACCTGGAGGATCAATGAAGATTTTACTGCCCGCCAGCGGGACAGCCAACAGGTCATTATTAATACCATTCGAAAAATTGGCCCGGGAACTTCCACTGCTGCTTTGACGGTCAACTTACTACCCGGTGAATCGAGAGATTTCCCTTCTTTGGAGATCGCCAATGCTATTGAAAAAGAAGTAGGGACCCTGTATGGTATCGAAACCATTGAATATAATTCGGGGTCGAATTTTGGAGGAAAACCGATTTCAGTTTCTTTGATGAGTAATAATATCAGAGAAATTAAGGGGGCGAAGGACTTGTTGAAATCCATGTTGAAAGGAAATGACAAACTCAAAGATATTTCTGATAATGATCCTTCGGGGATTAAGGAAATTCGAATGCAGTTAAAGGATAATGCCTATTTGCTTAATCTTACGCTCAACGAGGTAATGTCCCAGGTGCGTAGTGGATTTTTTGGACAATCTGTACAACGTTTTCAAAGAGGGCGAGATGAGATCAGGGTATGGGTTCGCTACGATAAAGGTGGTCGTAATTCGATCAAGGATTTAGACAATATGTGGATCGTAACGCCTTCGCGAAGCCGGGTGCCGCTATCCGAGATTGCCGAATATTCGATTGAGCGGGGGGATATATCCATTAATCACCTGGATGGTCAGAGAGAAATTAAAGTCGAAGCGAATTTAAAAGATAATAAAGAAAGTGCAACGGATATTCTGGCGGATATTCGTACTAATCTGATGCCAGAGATCAATGCGCGATATCCAAGCGTCACGGCTTCTTATGAGGGGCAAAACCGACAAGCTTCCAAGGTGTCGAGTTCTGCCAGAACGGTCTTGCCGGTTGTCTTACTACTGATTTATATGGTAATTGCTTTTACCTTTAGGTCCTTTTCCCAGCCCTTATTATTGTTCGTGATGATTCCTTTTAGTTTGATTGGGGTTGCCTGGGGACATTACCTACACGGTTTTCCGATCAATATTCTTTCCTGGTTGGGAATTATCGCACTGATCGGAATTGTCGTTAATGACGGTTTGGTTCTGATTGGTAAGTTCAATAACTTTTTGAAAGAAGGAATGAAATTCGAGGATGCGATCTATGAAGCCGGCCGTTCCAGGTTTAGAGCTATCTTTCTGACTTCACTGACGACCATCGCCGGCCTTGCTCCACTGATGCTGGAAACCAGCCGTCAGGCGCAGTTTTTGATTCCAATGGCGATCTCGATTTCCTACGGGATTTTTATTGCCACTTTTCTGACCTTGCTGCTTTTGCCTCTATTGCTTTCTTTAAATAATTATATCAAAGTGGGAGGTACCTGGTTGCGTACCGGCCGTAAGCCGGCGCGAGAAGAAGTGGAACGGGCTATTAAAGAGATGGAATCCGAAAAGGAAGCCGTTGCCGAATTATAAATCTGAATTTATGCGTACTGCGCATTCATTTAAACAAAAAGGAAAATGTCTAAGAATATATTGTTTTATTTAATTGTCTTTTCGGTTTTTATTAGTGAAGATGCACTATCCCAAAATGCCTTGACACGAGCGGATGCAGTGAAGATTCTGTTAGAGAAAAACTATGGTATTCGTGTGGCGAAAAACAATAAACGCATTGCAGAAAACAATACCAGTAAAAAAAATAATGGCTACCTGCCTACGCTTAATGCCAATGCCGGACTTAGCTCCAATCTTGGAGGCTCGAATCAGAAATTTGGTTCAGGGATGGAGATTACAGTTACGAATGCCTTTAACTGGAGTACCAATGCTTCGCTCATTGCTAACTATACTTTAATCGATAAAGAAAGGGATATCACTTTAGAGCAATTAAAAGAAAGAGTTGAACTGGCGGACTTTGAAACCCGGCAGGCTATTGAGCAAAATCTGCTACAGCTCTATTCGTCCTATTATGAAGTAGCTCGTCTGAGCGAAAACCTGAAAGTTCAGGAGCAAACTATTGAACTTTCGGGACAAAGATTGAAAAGGGCACAATATCGTTACGATTACGGGCAGGGGTCGAAATTGGATATCCTTAATGCGGAAGTGGATATTCAGCGGGATAGAATTAATTTGTCTAATGTCAAGCAACAACTGGCGAATGCCAAACGCAATTTGAATTTTGTGATTGGGCAAACGGTAAGTGAAGATTTCAGGGTTGATACTACTGTATCTTATCAATCCGGCCTGAGTCTGCAAGGTCTGCTTGCTGATGCTAAGGCTAAAAATATAGAAGTGATTTTATCCGATAAAAATCTTCAGTTGAGCGAATATGATTTGAAGATTATACAATCCGGTAATAAGCCGGTTCTAAACTCCTCGGCATCTTATGATTTCACTTTTCAGGATAATGCGGCCCAGGCATTTATCACTTCTTCTACTAATCGGGGATTGGCAGTAGGGCTGAACCTCAGTTGGAACCTTTTCGACGGAGGCCTGCGCGAAATACGGCGCCAGAATACCCTGGTCAGTATTGAAAGTCAACGTATCCAGAGGGAACAAACCTTATCCAGCCTGGAACTGGATGTGACGAATACCTGGGAAAGTTATCAGAATGCTCTTTTTATTTTGGATGCAGAACTCCAAAGCCTGGAAGTCAGTCAACTCAATTTTGAAAGAACGGAAGAATTATTTAATTCCGGTCAGGCATCTTCTGTTGATTACCGTCAGGCTCAACTCAATTTGCTTAGTGCAGCTACGAATTATAATACAGCAAAATACGATGCAAAGCTTATCGAGCTACAATTGCTTCAACTCAGTGGCCGGATTATGGAGGAAGAGTTTTAATTTTTGTGATTCGAGCAATGATGTTAAAATGATTTTATAGCAATATCCATAAAGAAATGCACTAGGCCTAACCACAGGATATCCCGGCTACGGTAGGCCGTATACAAGATCACTGTTGTCAGTGAACCAGTTAGGAAGAAAAAGATGGCAATATGTATCCATGGATCACCTTCGGCAACCGAACCGGGTACATGTGCTAAAGCAAAAAGTATTGCTGGTATCCCGATTGCCCATTTTGTGCTAAGAGCCCATTTTAGCCTGACAAAAAGAAAAGCCAGTGCAACATTTTCAAAGAAGATTGCGGGAAAATTGGAAAGCTTCTCTACTTTAATCGCATCACCTAAAATTTCGGGTATTCTGTCCCATTCTCCCCTCAAAGCAACAAAAAGCAAGATGCCCAGAGCAGAAGCACCCAAACCAAAAGCCAGTTTCAAGCCTGCCTGTTTTCGAGCAATAAATACCGTTTTTAAATCCTGCTTTCTGAACAATAACACCAGAAAGATGGGAGAGAAGATCAGCAGATTATTTAGAGGCCAGATGATTAATTGATTGATTAATGTTGTTCCGGTTTTTGGGATTAAATAACCTGCGGAATATAATTGGCCTATACCAAAGATTCCAATGCTGGCTAAGAGGCTAAGCCCCAGATCCATCCAGGGGTGGCCAGAAGTTTCAATCGATTCTATTTCCCATAATTTTCCCCGGCGGTTTAAGAAAAACCATAAAGCGCAAATACTCGTATAAGCTACTGTTAAAGGAATGATGAAGTAGCTGTTGGATTGCATAATCTCTTCCATACTGTCTAGTTTTTATAATTTGAAATGTATGTTCCATAGATTGTTACCTGATGTCCTTTGGCTTCCAGAAAGGACTTGATAGGACTGACATGGGCACTTCCGACGCTGAGTACTACTTTTATGGCCTTTTGCTCTCTGGCGGTACTGATCAGTCGCTCGGCCATTATTCTATTTCGCTTCAACCAGTAAGCTTTAGTTTTTTTGGCTTCCCGGGATTTCGGTAATTTTCGGCTTAAGTCATTAATGAGTTTGGAAAAGGAATCCTGGAATTCGGAACTATTAATGAATTCGATGAGCTTGCCCTTTTTTTCTGCTTTTTTATAGCGTTTTTTGGTTTTTAAATATAATCGCAAGGGTTTCCATTTGAAGCTAAAAAGCAATTTTTTCATTACCTTATTATTATTGTCCAAAAACCGGTCTTCACCCTGACGATAATCGATGCCGTAGAATTGCTCTATTCCAAGTTGTCGAGCTGCTGGAAATATGATATGCCTGAATTCCGTGTTATCCAGATTCCATAAGTATTTTGAAAAATAGCCCAGACTATCTCCCTTTTGTCGTATTCCATCCCACAGATAAAAGGCATTCCAAAAATCGTAGCGGGCATAGAACTGGCCACCCTTTAGGATTTTGGGATTTTCATTTTCTAAAAATATCGTGTTTCCCTTTGAGGAAACCGAAGTAGCAGCCTCGGTCTTCAAGCTAAAGAGGCCATAATGAATTAGTGTATCTCTCAATTGATTGGCCCGCTCCATATTTTTAGGTAAAATCTCCCTTAGACTTAAGGTATCGTAGACGGGAATAGCTTCGATGCAAAAGATATCCGGATTAAAATCAACAATGAATTGCCGGGCTTTGGAGAAGTTTTGTTTGGCCAGGTATTCATCCTTAAAATGATGTACTGTTCCAATGATTGCAATGTCCAGTTTTTGCTGTCCGCAAACTAAAATGGAAAGACATAATAAACCAAGTGTGGTCAATAGTTTCATATTCTTTTTTTCTCCAAAAGAAGTTTGTTTTGGAGTCTTAAAACGGAAACCGGGTCCCGAATCCTGGTTTAGACGTTCGAAATCCGGTTTTTGAGACCGGCTGAATCACCTCCCGGATGTCCGAAATACCTATATTTGTGTCTAAAATCTACGGAATGCAATTGGTCCTTAATTACGATTTGCTTAGAGGATGGAAGGCGGTTGTACTGACAACGCTGTTTTTTGAACTAATTCTGCAGGGCTTCATATATTTACATCCCGAGAATATCGGATGGATGAGCAGTCCCGATTTCTCAATGACCAATTTATTGCGATTTGTCTTTATCGATCAGTTTCTGATCGAATGTATTACTGTTGCTATTATCTTCGCACTGATCCGATTTTACGCTCTTCATTTGCAGCTCTTTCAGGTTCGGCTCAATGCCAGGGATTTGCTTTTGTATGAGTTGAAATTTTTACCAATCTTATTACTTAGTTTTTTCTTCTTTGCTCCTTTCACCTTAACTGTTCGCTATCTCTTTCACCATTTTCCAGAGCTTAATTCGGAGCTTTACTTTCAGGAATATTTTTACAGTACTTCTTTGTATTTGAACTATCTGATACCGGTACTTTTGATCGGTTACACTATTATAAATGTCAATCTGGTAAAACTATACAATCAACAGTTAAGTTATACAACTCAAGACCTCAATAAACTAAGTCGGGATTTGGATCAGGTGAAAAGGAGGCAGGCCTCTCCTAAAAGCCGGCTTACAGTCTTTGATGATTTTGGAGAACTTTTGCTTGAGGTAAGTAAAATAAAATGGATCGAGCGGGAGGATCGTAAAACATTTGCCACGACTAATTCTACCGAACGTTATCGAATAAAAGCAACGATCTCCGAATTGGAAAAGAAGCTCGATCCTGATAAATTTATCCAAATCAATAGAAGTGTAATCATCAACTTAAACGAGTTACTGAATTATTCTTTTTGGGAAAACGATAAATACATCGTCCGAATGAAGGATTCGGATAAGGAGTTTGTGATGTCGAGAATGCGTCTGAAAAAGATCAAAGACAAACTGCTTTGAGTTTCCCGTCTTTAAACCATATCTTTGGAAGCTCTAAACTGCACATGTGGCTTTAAAATTGCTATACCCAAAATCAGCTTTATAAACAAACAAAAATTGAGCTATGATCTTCCGGATTTTAATATTACTTGCTGTTTTCGCCCTGATGTACTTCCTGGCCACTCTGCTGCTTTCCTATATGAATAGAAATGTCTGTCGAAATTGCGATGGGCAAGGTTACTGGATCGGTGTCCGTGGCGACCGCAATCACTGCAAGGTATGTGATGGAACCGGGAAAAACACCTGATCTATTTCAGGAATAGTTTACTCTTTGTTGCCCAGGAAATACTAAAGGCCCATAAGGCAAATGTCTCGAGCCAAAAAACCGGACGATAACTGGCCAAAGCCGGAAACTTTTTGCTGAAAAAGAAAAAATAACAGGCAATTAACAGGATACAAAGCAAAATCAAATAACCACAGATTTTATAAATTCTGTTTCTAATGATCTTATTGGTTGACTTCTTCTTTCCTTTACTTTTGGTAAATAAAAATAGTGAAAAGAAGGCCAGGGTCAGAAATAATAAAGCAGCAGAAATGAAGTGAATTTTTCCTTCTAAACCGGTATTGATTTCATTTGGAAGGCATTTGGTAAAAGGCTCGCCTACTGAAGTTGGAAAAAAAGCGACACCTAAAGCCAGAAAAGCAGCTATGTTCCCGGCCAAATCATCGACTTTGCTATATCCTTTGTATGCGTATAGGCAAAGCGCAATGGCACATAGCGTACCTACGAATACATTTCTGGAAATCGTATGATAATAGGCACTGATGGAATTTTGCACAAACTCGCAATCCTGTAATAACACAGCAATAATGATTAATAGTATAGGAAAAATAAATCCTAAAATCCCAATGGTAAGAATTAATGTTCTGGCGGAGATGAGTTCCGGAGTATCGGAATTGTTTTTAATAGTAAACATGTCTTGAGGGGTATTTGATGATCTATTTAGTAGTTTGTTTTTTACTTAATACTGCCTTAACTGGAATTGTTAGACTTTTTTCAATCAAATCCATAAACACAGCGAAAAAAGGAGAAAAACACTTTATTTCCATTTTTGTCTTAATTCTGTTGATAAAATTTATAAATTAGATTTAGAGCGTGCTGGCAAACCGATTAACATTGCCGGGTGTGCTCTTGAGTCGTGTATAAATGTTATCCATTGAGTAGCAAAATCGTTTTCTAAATCTGTACTTCGAATCATGTAGTTAAGAGCTATACGACTCGCAATAAACCTTGCAGAATTGTAAAACTGATTTTTTCGTCATCAAAAACGAATTTAAGCACGGCCTAAAACTTGTTTTTTATCAAACCCGAAATTTGATTCATGTATACAAAGAAAGTTTACAAAGCCATAGATATGGCAAAATGGACTCGTTATGAGACCTTACTGTTTTTTACCATTATTACATTAGTGGTCGGATTGTACTATTTTTTTGATCTGTACTGGATAAAAATTCCTTGGACACCTCTGGCTCTGATCGGGACTGCGGTAGCTTTTGTTATTGGATTTCAGAATAATTCGGCTTATGGCAGGATTTGGGAAGCAAGGAAAATATGGGGTGGCATTGTCAATACCTCCCGAACCTTTGGGATGTTCGTACAGGATATGGTAAGCAATGAACGTACCTCGGTTAAACTGTCGAAAGAAGAATTGCATCACGAAATAAAAACCCTGACTTACCGGCATATTGCTTGGATGGCTGCCTTGCGACACGCTATGCGTGCTTCCAAAACCTGGGAAACAGTAGTGCATGAAAGAACCAATAGAGAGTGGAGCAAGATCGTTCGGCCACCGGAATGGGATTCGACGGTTGAAGCGGATTTAAAACCTTATATTTCCGAAAAAGACCTGGAATATGTAATGAGTAAAAACAATAAACAAACTGCACTTTTGTATTTGCAGTCTCATCATCTCAGAAGACTCAAAGAGAGTGGTGCGATCTGGGAGTTTTCTTTTTTACAACTGGAGGGAGTTTTGGAAGAGTTATTTACCTTGCAAGGCAAATCGGAAAGAATTAAGAATTTTCCTTATCCGCGTCATTTCGCCTCGCTGAACCATTATTTCATGTGGGTATTTGTTTTGATATTACCCCTGGCGATTGTTCCGCAATTTGCTGAAATTGGAAAAGAGATCGCCGAAATTCAACCACTGGTTGGCAATCTGTTTATCTGGTTGTCTATTCCTTTTTACGTCGTAGTAGCTTGGGTTTTTCATACAATGGAAAGGATCGGCAGGACCGGCGAAAATCCGTTTGAAGGCTCCGCAAATGATGTACCCATTTCAACCATTGCCCGAGGCATTGAAATAGATTTGCGGCAGAACCTGGGAGAAAGCAATGAGGAAATTCCCAAGCAGTTTCCCGTCATATATGATACACAGATGTAAATAAAAACGAAATGAATAGTAAAATCAATAAAATGGCAATTCTGTTTTTATTGCTTATCACTTTTTCCCTTTCCTGTAAGGATGAAAATCGAACACCTGAACCGGCTATGCACGAAGAAACTGTATTTTTTAATGGAACTGTTTACACGGTAAATGCCAGCCAGCCCTGGGCAGAAGCTCTTTATATAAAAGATGGTATAATTGAATACGTTGGTGATAGTGAGGAAGCAAAAAACAGGGTTTCAGAGAATGCGCAGGTGATTGATTTGGAAGGCGCTTTTATGATGCCAGGTATTCACGATGTCCATTTGCATCCGCTGGAGGCGGCAACCGACAATTTTCAGTTTATATTAGATGACAATATCGCTGATCCGGAAGATTATGCTGCAGATATCTCGGATGCTGTACAGCAAAATCCGGGAACGGACTGGTTATTGGGCTGGGGACATTGGATAGATGTTCCATTGAGTGCAACGCGATTACCCAAGGAGATCATAGACGAGGTAGCACCGGACAGGCCGGTAGCTATTATGGAGCAGACATCGCATTCTATTTGGTGCAATTCGAAAGCATTGGAACTGATGGGCATCGATAATAATACACCTGATCCCCCCGGTGGAATAATTATGAGGGAAGCGGATGGCGAGGCCAATGGATTATTGATTGATAATGCTGGAAATTTACTTTTGGATATCGCTTTGGCTCCCACAGCGGAAAGAGCGCAAAACGATTATGCAGGGTTGACAGAATTTGCTCTGCCCGAATTGGCTAAATATGGAATTACTTCGATATGCGATGCCAGGACCTATTGGAAAAGAGAACATCATCTGACCTGGAAAAAAGTAGCTGATGAGAATAAGCTAACGGTTAGAGCAAACCTGGGACTTTGGGCCTATCCGGATGAAGATGATGCCAATCAAATTGCTATGCTAAAATCATTATATAGTAATGATGCAAACAGTTTGCTAAAGTTCAATCAGATTAAATTATACTGTGACGGAATAATCCATAACACCACTTCGGCTATGCATGATGATTATTTACTGGATTATTTTGAACTGTCTACAAACAATGGGCTCAACTATTTCTCCCAGCAAAGAATTGCAGATTATATCACAGAATTGGAGAGTACTGGTTTTGATTTCCATATTCACGCTATCGGAAATAGAGGGGTACACGAAGCGCTTAATGCAATTGAAGAATCGGGCACTGCTCAGGGGCGACACAGGATCACTCATGTAGAATACGTTGACCCGACAGATTTAAACAGGTTTGAATCCTTGAATGTGACGGCTGATGCTCAGGTGGCAGGGGATTTTACCCAACCGGCGCACTGGCATGATAATGATTATCTTATTGGGCCAGCCTTAAACGAAAATATTATTCCGCTGAAAAGTCTTAGAGAGGCAGGAGCGAGAATTACCCTGAGTAGCGATTGGGATGTAAGCGCCTTAAATCCATTTGTAGGCTTACAAAATGCAGTTACCAGAAGCCCCCAGGAGATAAGTTTGGAAGAAGCTATTAAAGCTTATACCATAAACGGAGCTTATGTGATGAGACAGGAAGGTACAGTTGGTTCTATTGAGGTCGGAAAAGAAGCGGATTTAATTATTCTGGACAGGAATATTTTTGAAATTCCGGCTACTCAAATCAACCAAACTACTGTAGAAGCTACCTACCTTCAGGGAACTTTGATTTACGAAAAATAAAACAAAAGAAATAGAATAACCGATCAAATGATGATTGGTTATTCTACATTTTCAAAAATCCGGGATGCCTTCCCATTATCCGCTTTTTCCTAGGCTAATTCCAAAGGCATAGCCCTCAGGCGCTGGCCGGTAATCCGAAAAACGGCATTCGCAATTGCTGCTCCAATCGGGCCCAGTGGTGGCTCGCCTACTGCTCCGGGTTTTCCCGTTGATTCCAGAATGACCACATCAATTTCCTTGGGGGCATCTTTCATCATCGCCATTTTATACGGCCCGTAAATTGTTGGGCTAAGCTTATTGTCTTTTACCGTCATTTTTTCAAACATGGCGGCACTCATCCCCATTATTATACATCCTTCACTTTGCGCTCTGATCTGATCTGGATTTATGGCTAATCCCGGATCGATAGCACAGGTCACTTTGTGAACTTTGATCTTTTTGTTTTCTACCGAAACTTCTACAACGTGTGCGCAGGGAGTATTGGCATCAACGGAGGCGGCAAAACCCATAGCTCTTCCATTCGGTAAAACGCCATCTTTCCAGCCTGCTTTATCTCTGGCGGCTATGATTACTCCTTTCAGGCGACTGCCACGTTCATCATCACCGATCTGATCGAGTCGAAACTGGATAGGGTCTTGCTTGGCAGTAATAGCCAGTTCATCCATAAAGCTTTCAATGGCAAAAGTATTCGCTAATAAACCCAGACTTCTCCACCAACTGGTAGCGAAGGGAAGTTTTACTCTCCAGGAGATTGCTCGATAATTCGGAATTTTACTGTAATTAATCATCCCGCCTCTCCAGGCGCCTAAATCTGCTCCCATTAAAGGCTCCGCAATCCGGGGAACTAAAGCTGATCCGAAAGCAACATCACCACTGGAAACATTATGTTCCATTGCTTCAATTTTTCCATCCTTGAGTTTGGCTTTTAAGACATGATGAGTAGGAGGGCGGAAAGTATCATTTTGAAATTCTTCTTTTCTGTTGAAAAAGCACTTGATTGGTTTACCCACTGCTTTTGACATCACTGCTGCCTGCATGGCGTTGGGGGTATGAAGCCTTCTGCCAAATCCTCCCCCCAGGAAGGTAGGAACGATATTAACATCTTTACTTTTAATACCCAATCTTTCTGCGACCTCATCCTGAGTAATTTTTATCACCTGTGTCGACATATAAATAGTTGCCTTTCCGTCTTTTACATGAGCTAGCGCACCATTGGGTTCCAGTTGAGCATGTGCCCCAATGGGGCTTTTGTATTCCGAGCTAATCACTTCTTCACTATTTTCCAGAATACTTTTTGAATTGCCTTGTTTCTGAATAGTGACCGGACTGCCTTTACCAACCTGAATCTTATCTTCAATATCTTGTTGTTGCCAGGTTCTGTTGGTGGACCAGTTGACCTTAATCGCTTTTTTAGCATTCTCGGCGGCTGTCATAGAAGTCGCAATAACCCCAATGAAATCAGGCTCTTGAATAACCTTGACTACATCAGGCATTTCTGCTGCCTTACTGATATCCGCATTTTCCATTTTGGTATCGATCAGGGAAGAACGGATGACACTGGCATAAAGCATGTCCGGCATACTGGCATCCATTCCGAATATCGGAGCCCCTTTTACTTTGTCCAGCAAGTCGACCCTTGGAACGGGATTACCAACATACTGGTAGGATTTTATATCTTTTAAAGGTGGTGTTTTGGGGATTTTCCACTCGCTAACCTTCTTGACTACTTCCCCGTAACTGAGTGATTTTCCGTTTGCTGAAACCATGCCTTTACTGACTTTTAATGCCGCAATATCAACACCTAACTGTTTGGCGGCCTCTTGCTTGATCATTTCCCTGAGCGTAGCAGCGAGTTCTCGTAATGGTTGCCAAAGGCTGGAGATAGAGGTACTTCCACCAGTACTAAACTGGTCGATATTTCCGGATGCACTTGGTGCATGCTTCACCTTGAGCTGCTGAATATCGACTTCCAGCTCATCAGCTGCTATTTGAGCCAAACCGGTGAATGTGCCTTGCCCCATCTCTACTTTCGAACTATATAAAATGATCTGATTATCTTCCAATACTTCAAACCAGATATTGGGATCATCAATATTTCCCATATAAGGAGGCTCGGCGGTATTGGCAAAATCAGCCAGGTATCGCCGGATTAAATGCCGACTCAAATAACCAGTTCCGATAAGGACTCCTAAACCGATGGAAGACCTGACGAGAAATTTTCTTCGGGAGAATTTTCTTTTTTTCTTTTTAGGTTCTGAATTGCTCATATTATTTTGGGTTTAAGAGTTGTTAGATTGGATTTCAGCAGCTCGATGGATAGCTTTGCGCATGCGGTAATAAGTAGCACAGCGACAAATATTTACAATATTTTTATCAATATCGTCGTCGCTGGGATTAGGCGTTTTATTGAGTAGGGCTGCCGTTGCCATGATGAAACCGGGTTGACAATAACCACATTGAGGAACAATTTCTTCCACCCAGGCTTGTTGAACGGGATGTAATTGCTCTCCATCCGAAAGCCCCTCAATCGTCGTGACGTTTTTTCCTTCCGCAAATTTTGCTGCATAAGAACAGGACCTTACGGCATTTCCATCAACGTGAATAGTACAAGCACCACAAGCTGCTTTCCCGCATCCAAATTTGGTACCTTTCAAATCAAGGACATCCCTGATAACCCATAATAAGGGCGTATTGCCGTCGGTCTCTACTGTTTTAGGCTGACCGTTTATAGTGAATGAAATTTTCATAGTCAAGTTTTTATTATTTGAAAAATAGGATGTTTAGCAGAGTTTTTATTCTTCCGGGATATGGGCACCTGCTTCTGCCCATTCTTTAACTGCGGCGATATATTCTTCTTTAGGTACCGGTGGCTTTTCACGGGGATTGCCTTCGCTGTCTACCCCCGGTTCCCAGGCCCATAGCACTAATTCATGCTCAGTCAGATGCTCGACGATCTGCTCCAGGTTTCTGCCTCCATTGCTAGCGGGGTTGAGCATAGAGCGAGCAATTTCTACTCTGCTTAAACCTTCCCAGGCCATTTCTATTGGAGCCAAAGCCCAATCCGGAGCCCCGGGTACTCCCGAGTAATTATTATTCTCGTTTTGGTGACAGGTATTACATCTTAGTGCCGGCGTACCGTGGTTATCAGCACCTCGCTGTACTTCAAAACGATGAATATGGCTGTCTTCCCCTTGTCTGGGGCGATCTCCCGAAGGATGGCAATTGACACATCGCTTGTGCGTCAGAACCGACATCATTTTATCAAAAGCTTCACTGGAGGTATCCGTGATATTGGCTTTTGCAGAAATGATTGAACCGGATTCTTTGGCTTTTTTATTTGTCGTTTTAAAGTCTGTGAAATTATGTGCCAGCAGGATACTGACAGAGGCAATTAAGGAAAGAATAATTCCAAATCGCAGATTGCTTTTTCTCATATCGTTTAGGTTTGGTGATTTATGATAAAGGAGTTGTTTAAAAATAGATAGAATATTGGCAAGTCATTGATTTACAGGATGAAATGTTTAACACTATTTTCAACGTTCATTTTTAACGACTTCATAGTCGAAACGAAAGCTTTTATTCCAAAAATAACATTTTCATTCCGGATTTTATGATCCCTTTTGGTGAAGTGATTTAAACTAGTGCAAATCATTTCAATGAGAAATTAACTTTTGACCTGACTCATGATTATTCTATCAAAAATACGATCTCCAAAATACTTGCGAATGAACATCATAGGTTTCGCAAATTTACCAGCAGCGTATCGCGTTTTCGGACGCTTGGACTGGATAGCTTTGGAGATTATATTAGTGATCACGGAAGTAGGAGAGGCCGTATTTTCCTTTTCATATGAATCTCTCGTTGCTTTTGCCATTGCCTGGGTCAAAGCTTTATAAGGTCCTTCACCAGAGCGCTTAAGCATGGGCTCCAGCATTACTTCTCCAAATTCAGTTGCGATGGCACCTGGTTCTATAACCACTACATCAATATTGAATTGCTTCAGTTCCAGTCTCAGACAATCGCTCCAGCCTTCGAGAGCATGCTTGGTTGCATGATACCAGGCTCCCAGTGGCGTATAGACTTTTCCGCCCATTGAAGAAATATTAAGAATCTTCCCTGAATTTTGTTTGCGCATATGTGGTATAACCAATTGGGTAATCCGGGCGAGGCCAAAAATATTTACTTCGAATTGGTACTTGGCATCTTCGATAGTAGTCTCTTCGACGGAACCATAACTGCCATAACCCGCATTATTGATCAAGGCATCAATTCTGCCTTGTTCGCTTATTACTTTATCTACGGCTGCTTTTACCTCCTCTTCTTTCGTTACATCGAGCTTTATAACATGGCCACCAGCATCGCTAATCTCCTGCATTTTTTCTACTCTTCGGGCTGCACCGTAGACGGTGTGTCCTTCCCGGATTAATTGTAATGCGGCATCTTTTCCCATTCCGGAAGATGCCCCCGTGATAATGATTACTTTTTTCATGATAAATTGTTTTTATTTGTATGTAAGTACTCACTTACTTGTGAAGATAAAAATTTTTAAACGCCGTATTTGTCTAGTAAAAAATCTCTGATTTCCAATTGTAGTGCTTTATGTCCTTTCAGTATTTCTGAAGAAATAGAATCTACCAACTGATTGAGCAATAATGCTTCAAGTCTTGGATTGTTATAGCCTAAATCCTGAAAAACCTGTTCAAGTTTATCGATTAAGGGTTTCATTTTATCCGGATTGTCATACTCAGGTTGCCATTTGAGAATGAATTGAAGCTTCCAAAAGTCGAATTCTGACTCTTTTACCTTAAAAGGCAGTTCAATAAGTTTTCTCAATACTTTTTTTGAATCTGTTTCGAAAATAATATCCATCAGGATGCTCTTGATCTTTGCCTCAGTTTCCTGAAGAATAGCATCGAGTAAGCCCTGTTTGTTTTTAAAATGACGAAAAATCAAGCCCTCGGAAACACCAGCTTTTTTTGCAATTTTGCTGGTAGAAGTGCCGGAGTATCCTTCCTTGGCAAACAATTCCAGCGCCGCATTTAGAATATTTTCTTTCTTATCAGTCATAGAGTGAGTAATTACTTACAAATGTAATGCCTTCTGAGACAAAGTACAAGTTTTTTTTTATTTTTAGGTTTCCTAAACCTGATGCATGGGTAGAATACTTTTTTTATTGATTGGCACATTCTGGCTATTTTCTCCTTCTTGCTTGGCTCAGGAAAATAATTTTCAATACTTTTCGGTTGGAGAGGGATTGTCTCAATCCCAGGTTTTTGATATGATCGAAGATCAAAAAGGTTATTTGTGGTTAGGTACGAATCGCGGTGGACTCAACCGTTTCGATGGAGAAAATTTTGAAGAATTCAATGTGGTCAATCATGGTTTGATTAATGATGTGATCAATGCTATTTATGAAGTGGATACTGTTTTGCTGATCGGAGCAAGCAACGGAATGAGTGTATTTGATGGAAAGGTGTTTACCAACTATTTCGTATCCAAGCAAGAGCAAATCTCGATTACGGATTTTATTATGTATCAGGGTAAAATATTGGTCGGTACAGAGAAAGGGATTTACGAATTTAATGGTAAAAGGTTTAAATATTTCAATCAATACAATCCCTCGCGAAGAGTCAGTATAAACTGCTTTTTCGAGGATAGCAGGAATCGCTTATGGATTGGAACCGGAAGGGGGCTTATATTAATTGACAATGGAAAACGAATTATGCTGCGGGCAGATGAAGGTTTGACGAACGATATGATTACGGGGATAAGTGAAGATAAAACGGGAAAGATTTGGCTGGCTAGTTATAGAGGTGTATATGTCTACGATGGGAAAGGCTTTTCCAATTTCGACACGGAGAATGGCTTGGCCAGCAATTTTTTGAATGACGTTTTTTGTCACGAAAATGGCTCGGTGTGGCTGGCTTCCCAAAACAAGGGCATTTCAGTATTGAACCCTTCTGATTCTACCATAAATATTCTAAACGCTGAAAGCGGACTTTGTAATAATAATGTACAAGGCATTTTACAGGATAGTTGGGGGAATATCTGGATTAGTACTTCGGGAGGCGGTATTTGCAAATATTTTGGTCAGGAATTCAGACATTTGAATATCAGTGATCGTCCTGCAGATAATCTGGTCTATTCCTTATGCCAGGATACTTCCGGAATTTTTTGGTTTGCCGCAGCTGATGATGGGATTGTGCGCTGGGATAGTACGGGCTTTACTCGTTTTGATCAGACCAATGGCTTTGTTAATACTAAAACGAAAGCAATGCTTCAGGACAGCCGGGGCCGGATGTGGTTTGGAACGGATGATGCCGGTCTTGCCTATTTCAACGGAGAAACGTTTCAGTTTTTAAAATACAGGAACCGGGTTTTGGGTAGGTATACCAAAGATATTGCGGAAGACGAATTTGGGAATATCTGGGTAGCCAGTTCGAGCGAAGGTGTGTATAAGATTAGTCCCAGAGATTCTATAGTTGAGGTTCAGGAGATTGTACAGGATACCTTATTGTTTGGCGACTCTCTTGTTTATACAACAGATACCCTCTACCGTTATGAACCCCTTATGACTTATCAGGTTGAAAAAATTGGTATTTTAAACAAAAGAATTAATGCGCTGCATTTCGACCGAAAGGGGAGGTTATGGCTGGCTACCCGGAGAGAAGGGCTTGCTTGTTACGATGAAAATGGTCTGCGTAGCTACGATCGCAATTTTGGAGTGCCCAGTAATGAGCTGAGGTCAATCACTGAAGACGAATTGGGGCATTTATGGATCGGTACTGCCGGTTTTGGAATTGCTCGTATGAATATTTACACAGATAGCTTTAATCTGAAAGTTTTTAATGAAAACGATGGATTGTCAAGCGGTAATGTTTATCTGATGGAGTTCGATGATGCCGGAGCGCTCTGGGTCGGTTGTGGTCGAGGTGTTGACCGCATTGAATTAGATGAATTTCAAAACTTCAAGAGCGTAAAATCCTATGGTTCTTCCGATGGCTTCCTTGGGATTGAAACCTGCCAGAATGCTGTCTTGAAAGATGCAGACGGGCATCTTTGGTTTGGGACGATAGATGGCGTGAGTCAGTTTTTGCCAAACAACAATACGCTGAATACTGTGCCACCCAAATTGCAGATTACCGGAGTGGCTTTATCCAATATCCCTTTTGAACGTACCGAGTATGCTGCCTGGATAGACCGGGACAAGCGATTTAAAGAAGGTTTAATACTTCCTTATCATAAAAACCGGCTCAGTTTTGATTTCCGGGCTATCAATTTATCCAATCCTCAGAAAGTGACCTATGAATATATGTTGCTTGGTGAAGACGAAGGCTGGTCTGCAAGAGGTACGCAAAACAGTATCACGTATTCCAGCCTGGCTCCGGGAGGATATACTTTTAAAGTGCGGTCTTATAATGAGGATTCCTATTTCAACGATCCACCAATAGAGATGTCATTCACTATCCTTAGTCCGATCTGGCAACGCTGGTGGTTTATTACTTCCCTTGCATTGGCATTGGGAATTTTGATATGGTTGATTTTTAAAACGAGATTAAATCAGATTAAGCGAAAAGCGAAAGCGGCGCAAGATAAACTGGAACTAAAAAATAATCTGTTGCAGCTAGAACAAAAAGCATTACAGCTACAGATGAATCCACATTTTATTTTTAATGCCTTGAATACAGTACAGAGTTTGTTTATGAGCAATGAACAAGCTTCGGGCCGACAACTGATTTCGAAGTTTGCAAAACTGATGCGTTCGATCCTGGAGAATTCCCGTACTCCGGAGATTTCCTTACAAAAGGAGATCGATCTTTTGGATAATTATCTGGCGATTGAGCAATTCAGCCGACCGGGTAAATTTGATTATGAGATCGAAGTTGCACCTGATCTGGATGTTGAAGAAATCAATATTCCACCGATGATGATCCAGCCTTTTGTCGAAAACGCCATCATACATGGGGTCAATCAGCTTGGTAAGAAAGGATTGATCAAACTGAATTTTTATAAAGAAAACAAAAGTATTTTATGTAAAATATCGGATAATGGGATTGGCAGAGCAGCAGCTGCAAAACGAAAGGCGCAAAATGCCCGTAAACATAAATCTGTTGCTCTGGAAGTTATTAAAGAAAGGCTTGATTTTTTAAATAAGGAAAATTCTGGCAAAAGCTTGATTATTAATGATTTAAAAAATACTGATGGAATGAGTGCCGGAACAGAAGTTTTGATTCGTTTACCTATGGAAGAATGGTAATAATTCTTTATTTCAAAAAATAACTCAATGAAAAAAACATTCATACTTTGCTTTTTACTATGGTCAATAGCAGCTTGTAGTAGCGATGACAAGAAGGGAGAAACTCAGTCGGGAAAGGAGGAACATACGCATCAACATGATGCCGGATATGACAGTGCACACAAAGGGCTATTTGATGATTATGGCATTAGCTTTTCTATCCCGAAAGATTGGGCAATATTGGATGGTGAAATTCCTGGTGGAGGCCAGTACGTATCCGTAGAAAAATCTGGTACAGATGAAAGTGGCAGATATTCAATAAGTATCCTCCCGGGAGACATGACGCTGGAAAGTTTACTTGAAACAGTTAAAAAACAATTCAGGGAAGGCATGAAACCTACGGGTAATGAAGTACTGTTTACAGAAAACCGGAAGGAACTGTACAATAATATAGAAGCAATTAGTTGCCGGCACAGTTTTACTAATCAGGGACTGGAATTTGAGGGAGAAGTTAAAGTAATGAATTGTAATGACAACATTATCAATATTGTTACGATTGGAGCAAAATCGGATATCACCAAAAATCAACCGGGATTTGATTTGATAGACAAAACTTTTGCCTGCAAATAGAACCAGCCTTTTCCATTTTTTAAAGATAAAATTTAGACTTTATGATAAAAGCAATTATAGTTGATGACATTCCACAGGCGATTGATTTATTGAAAAACGATCTTCAAAATTATTGCCCGGAAGTAGAGGTCATTGCCGAAGCTCCCAGTGTGGTAAGTGGAACAAAATTGATTAAGCAATTACAACCCGATGTGGTTTTTCTGGACATCGAACTTCAAGACGGAACAGGATTCGACATCCTCGAAATCCTGGGAGACATTTCTTTTAAAATTATATTCACTACTGCCTCTGACGAACATGCCATAAAGGCCTTTCGCTTTTCCGCTATCGATTATTTGCTCAAGCCCATCAATCCGGAAGAATTACAGGAAGCCGTACAAAAATGCAAGGATAGTCAACCGGATAGCCGCGAGAATGTAGATTTGCTTCTGGACACGGTAAAGGAAAAGACCAGCCCCAGAAAACTGGCCCTGCATACCCTTGATAAAATCCAGGTAACGGAAATCAGAGATATTATTCGCTGTGAATCCAGTGGAAACTATACCACCTTCTTTTTTACCGACAAGCAAAAACTTCTGGTTACCAAAACACTGAAAGAATACGAAAAGTTACTGGTAGAATTTAATTTTATTCGCGTGCATCAATCGCATCTGATAAATGCCGACCACATCAAGGAATATATAAAAACCGAAGGAGGATATTTGGTAATGCGGGATGGTTCCCATGTATCTGTATCTATCCGTAAAAAACCAATGGTGATGAAATTGCTTGATCGACTCTAATCATTCTTTTTCTTCTTTAAATAATTGGCGGGCCAGGATTATCCATTTTTCCGTTTCTTTCGTAGAACTAGCCTGGTTCTTGATTTTCGTGCAATGAACAGGTCCTCCTCTCTGTTTGCCTGAGCCCATTATTTCAACTAGAGCTTGATAAGCCAGAACTACCTACCATATAGGTGTTTCTACGTGTTTTTAGGAATCGGGTAAATTTACGCTGTTATGCGGCAGTGAAAATATCTAATTTTGGATCGTACTAAAAATCGAAATATTCATCCGGATATTTTGAAATGGTGTTCGCCGAAAAACCATTTTTTAAAGAGTAGGCAAAATTAAACCCCTAAAAAATGTCAACATTTAAAGTAAACATCCCCGCAGGTCCAATTTGGGACAATGAAGATGCTAAGGTAAAAGCGCCTAAAATTGCTGCTGCGCATCAGGGCAAATGGACCGGAAACTGGAATACAGTAGTTGAAGGAAAAATGAGCGTTGTCGAAGTTGAATTACACGTTGCTAATGGCGGAAAAAATGAATACAAAACGAATGTAATCGCCGGGCCACTTTGGAGCAATGATGAAGCTCAAGCTATAGGTCCTGCTATTGCTGCTTCTTATGGTGCAGAATTTACGGGTCAATGGAATACGATCGTTGAGGGAGAAATGAGTGTCGTTGAAATTAAGTACTCGTTCTAAGTTTATAGGTAGGTAAATTACAACATAACCTCAAATATTGGAATCATGGATGGTGAGTTTTTTTAACAAGTTTTCAAGTACCTCTGGTTGAAAGAACCTACCATCCTGTTTGGTCTCTAACCCCGCATACATCAATACAATTTCCTTTCCACCCTAATTGGATACCTCTTTTTTAATGAAATATTTGCTTCTGATATTTCCTTGCCCCTTTTAGTTTTTTTATCTTAAGCTTTCAACTTTACAAGACAGTCATCAATCTATTTTTGACTTATTGATGGATTTTTTATTTTCAAAATATAGCTATGAAGAAGCTTTTACTCTATGGACTTTTATTGGTCTTATTGGGGATTCTTGCCTGGTGGTTTTATAAAACATACCTTGGTTTGGATTCAGGTAATACCAAGACAACTATATCTGATACATCCCTTGCAGGTGCAGATGATCAATGTCATGCTCCCCTCCAGATAAGCGATGGCGCAAATTTTTCCAGCGAATCTGACCAGAATGTACGATTTCTACATTCCGAATTTAAAAATCTTTCCATATCGGCTCGTACTGAAAATGCTTTAAAAGAAACGGCACGTTATGTTGCAAAAAATGGGGATCGATTTCTTCTGATTACCGGCAGATACGCTGAGGATGAAAATTATACAGGTATTTTGCCCAATCTGGGAATGGCCAGGGCAAAGATGATCAAAAATATATTAACTGGTTTTACTGCGCCGGCGAATCAAATTGAGGTGCAGGGAATTAATGATGGAGCAACTTGCTTTATCAAGGATACTTTGAGCAATGGCTTGAGATTTTCGTTTACCGATACGAATAATAATGCCAGCCGTCTTGCCCGGATTAAAGCCAGGCTTTTGGACCAAGCTGTCATTTTGCATTTTGCAAAAGGTTCCGATCGCATTGATCTCACTACTCAACAGCGTCAGGATTTCGCTGATCTTTCTTTCTATCTCGATCATGTTCCCAATACCGGACTTGCTGTGAACGGCTATACCGATAATCAGGGAACTGCTGAGGATAATTTACAACTTTCCCAAAACTGGGCCCAGAATGTAAGGGCCTATATCGTCAGAAATGCCGGGATCAATTCCAATCGACTGAGTACGCGTGGCCTTGGAAATACAAAGCCAATTGCTTCCAATGATACCGCCGAGGGAAGAGCAAAGAACAGAAGGGTGGAAATAATTCTGTTGGAAGAATAGCTGAATGATATAATTTTAGCCGGATCAATTTTAAAAATCGAAATAGGGCGTGTTAATGCGTTTATCAGGTTTCGAATTTATACCCCGTGTAAAAAGGACGAAAAGCTTTTGCCAACATTTTTAATACTAAGTTTTAAAACAGGATAAGCATATTATGCTTAGTTTTACTTAGTCGGTAATCATCAAATCTCAAAACAACATGTCTTTCGAAGAACATATTCCGGAAATTAAATTCAGGAATGTACACAACAAAGACCTCGAATTTGAAATCGTTTCTAATTGGGAAGTATTGGGAGACAATAGCCCTTTGAAGCATAATCCTTTTCGCCCACATCGAATACGATTCTATTCCTTGCTTTTTATTATTGACGGAGAAGGATATCATTACATCGACTTTAAAAAATACAAATACCAAAAAGGCAGTATCATTTTCATTTCCCGGGAGCAGGTACATGCTTTTGAAAAAAATCTGAACAGGAATGCCTGTTTTATGGTGTTTACGGAGAACTTTCTGGAGCAAAGCAGCCTGGGCTCCAGTTTGATGCACCGGCTCAGTCTTTATAATTATCATCTTTTTCCGCCGGTGCTTCAATTGAGTGAAGAAGAATTTCCGGTTTTCGAAAATTTGCTGGCCCGAATAAGGCATGAATACCATGCTCCCGACGATCATCTTACAAAAGAGCTTATCCAGTCTGCATTGAAAATCTTTTTGCTCCTGGCCGAGCGCATTCGCAGGAAGAACCGGGACTGGGAAGAAAAATCAGTCTATCATGAAACCTTTATAAAGTTTCAAAGATTATTGAACAAGCATTTGCTCAAAAATCGTCAGGTACAGTTCTATGCCGGTGAATTAAATGTATCTACTAAAAAACTCAATCGCGCCACACAGCATATTGTCAATCAGACCACTAAAGCTTTTATCAATGATCAATTGATCATTGAAATGAAACGTTTGCTTATGAATACTTCTTATAGTATTAAAGAAATTGCCTACCAAACCGGCTTCGAAGATCCTACTAATTTTATTAAATATTTTAAAAAAGATACGGGAATTACACCTAGTGAATTTCGGAAGGGCTATTTTCTCTGATTAAGCGAATTTAATTCTTCATTTGCTACTCCTGTAGAAGTTTAGTTATAACTATATAATTAACTTTCTTTTTCCAAATTTATCCTCTTTAAATAAGTCATATTGAACAACAAGCACCAAGTTAAAATTGTTAAAACAAAAGAAACTATTGTATGGAGATATAGTTCCTGTTAAATGTTAATTTTTAATAAAATTTTACTGTCCCATTTTTACCATTCATTGCCTTTTTTTCACCTTTTATGGAGTTGATAAGCGTTGCATTTTTGTGGCATAAGCATTGAATTATAAACAAAATCCAGGATAATGCGAAGTTTAGTATTATTAATTGTATTCACACTTTGTACCTTGAGTATCCGGGCAGAAGTAGCGCAAAAACCGGTATCGACGGAGCCCCAGAGCATTTTCGGATTAGTAAATTATCAGGAAATTCAGGAAGTGACTTTGGAATTCGATCTGGATTCTTTACTTCGTGACCGAAGAAATAAAAAATCTTTTAAAGGAGAATTCACGTTTAAGGACAAAAGCGGGAACTTACAAGTGTGGAAAACCAAGGTGAAAATGCGGGGCAGATACAGAAGAGTTCGCTGTGTGGAAATGCCACCTTTAAAGCTAAGTTTTAAAAAGGATGACCTTTTGCAAGCGGGTTTAGCACATTTTGATGATTTTAAGCTGGTTACGGAGTGTATCGAAGATGATCGGAAAGCCAAAGCTTTGTTAATGAAAGAATATCTGGCTTATAAAATTTACAATGAACTGACGGATTACAGCTTTAGGGTACAGTTTCTAAAAATAAATTATAAGGATAAAAATTCTGGTCGGATAGAAAAGCAATGGGGTTTTATCATTGAAGATACTGCTGAAATGAGAGCGAGGTTAGGCGCGGAAAAATCTGAACAAAAATTTGGTATTGCCAAAGAAGCGGTAGATGAAAAACAGTTCAAAACAACAGCATTGTTTCAATATATGATTGGGAATCTGGATTGGGATATTTGCAAGAGGGTACACAATGTCAAAATGATAGATGTAGATAATGTTCTTTATCCCGTTCCTTACGATTTTGATTTTTCCGGATTGGTCAGTGCAAATTATGCAACCCTGAATCCTGATTTCAATGTCAAATCAATTAAAGATCGTTTATATCTTGGCTTACCGGAACATCTGGAGGATATGCAGAATACCGTTGAATTATTCTTTATGGAGAAAGAGGATATTTTCAGAGTAATCAAATCTTGTAAAAACCTCAGTCGGGAAGATAGAAGAGAGCTTGTTAAATACCTGAATGATTTTTATAAAAATATACATCAAATTCAATTGCCTGCCCAGATGGAATCCTCAATGTGAGGCTTCGATCATTGAATAATTTACGACAGGAGCATATTCTTCGGCATTACTGTATCCTGTAAGCTCATCCCTGCCATTTTACCAAAAATTATTATACTACCTTTCTGAAAAATCATTTATACATATTGCTTCTTTTCCTTTGATATCCAAAAGGGAAATCTGAAGCAATATGTTTTTTAAAAGCTCCTTCGGCTATTGCCAGCGGAGCATTCCATATTTTTATACCCGGAATCTTTCTAAGCATCAATTCACTGTCTGCCTGTCTGTTAAGTAGTAAAACATTGACGGAAATTTCATAGCTGCACTATTTTTCCATCAATCCTGCTCCGTTATTTAGAATTATTGAAATAAAAAACTATTTTTCTGTCCTCAAAGTCAAAAATGTATTGTAGAATACATGGAAGTGGTTTAAAAATGGAGCTTGCGGACCTGTCATCAATCCGTTTTTAAACCACTTCAAAATGGTACAAGCTAATTCATTCAAAACGAAAACCAACTAGCAGATGATCGCAATAGTGAGCTTTTTAGGTTTCACATTACTTGTGGCAGCCATATCGTATTGGGCTACATTAGGAACAAACGAAAACGAATCCGATGGTTACTTCCTGGGAGGAAGAAGTCTTACCGCTGGTGTAATTGCCGGTTCCCTGCTCTTAACAAACCTTTCTACGGAACAAATCGTAGGTCTCAATGGACAGGCATATTCTGAAGGCATACTGGTCATGGCCTGGGAAACGCTTGCAGCGATTGCGATGGTAGTAACGGCTATCCTATTATTGCCCAGGTACTTGAAAGGTGGCATCTCCACCGTTCCACAGTTCCTCGAAGTGCGATTTAATAAATATACAAAAGGTCTGACTTCGGGATTATTTTTATCCGGCTATGTAGTGGTATTATTACCGATTGTACTTTATTCCGGAGCTTTGGCAATCGTGACGATGTTTGATTTGCCTGGACTATTGGGAATGAACAAGACCCAATGTCTGTGGCTATGTGTTTGGGGCATTGGGATCGTCGGATCGATCTATGCAGTTTTTGGAGGACTCAAAGCGGTTGCCGTATCGGATTCGATTAATGCAATTGGCTTATTGATTGGTGGTTTGTTTATTCCGGTTTTTGGCCTGATGTATATTGGCGATGGTAATGTAGGGGAGGGGGTGGCCTTATTGATGGAAAAGGTTCCGGAGAAATTCAACTCAATTGGAGATAAAACCAACTCCGTTCCCTTTGCCACTATCTTTACCGGAATGATGTTAGTACAATTGTTTTACTGGGGAACGAACCAGGCGATCATACAAAGGGCCCTGGGGGCTAAAAATTTGCAAGAAGGGCAAAAGGGATTATTATTAGCGGCATTCTTCAAAATCCTTGGCCCTATCATTGTTGTTTTACCCGGAATTATTGCTTTCTATATTTTTGGTGATACCTTGATTGATGCTGATGAGGCTTATCCGAAACTAGTGAATAAAGTATTACCGGTTGGATTGCTCGGTTTTTTTGCAGCAGTACTTTTTGGTGCAATTCTTAGTTCTTTTAATAGTGCATTGAATAGCTCCGTAACGCTTTTTGGTTTGGATATTTACAAAGCATTTATCAATCCCGATGCGACGGACCGGCAGGTAGTCCGAAAGGGTAAAATATTCGGTATTGTACTGGCCCTGCTTTCTATGTTTATTGCACCTCTAATTGCTAATGCACCGGATGGTCTTTTTGGTTATTTACAGGAAGTCAACGGATGTTATAGTATTCCTATTCTAACCATTATTATTGTGGGATACTTAACGAAGCGAGTTCCGGCTCTGGCTGCAAACATAGGCCTTTTATCTGGAATGTTTCTTTATACTATTAGCCAATTTGTACTCAAACCCCATTTTGTGAATAAAGCTGTTGAGGCGGCTAAGGCAAGTGGGATTAGCGATGAGGCGACCCTGGCAGATGTAGAGAAACTGGCCTATCCGCACTTCTTGCACGTCATGGCAATTCTGTTTGTTTTCAATGTAATCATCATGCTAATCATCGGAAAGATAAAACCGAGAGAAACGGATTTTGTACTCCCTTATACCAAGCAAGTCAATATCGAGCCCTATAAGTATTTGATGCCCTTCGGTATGGCTATAATTGTTATTGTGATTGGCATCTACTGGTACTTTGCCTGATTGCCTGACTGGGCTAATTGTTGCTTAGGCATGCATGTCTTTATCTTTATTGTAACTGATTCTTATTTTCAGTTATTCAAGTCTATTGTTTTACCTGACCAGATGCTGATGGATATCTTGTACCCCTGAACAGCAAATTTGTTCCATGACCTGTTGCAATTGATTTTTAAGAATGCCAATCGTATGATCACCGCCTTTTGCTCCCAGAGCTGCTACTCCATACATGAATGATCTGCCCAGGAAAGTAAATTCGGCACCGCTGGCCAGCGTACAGGCAATATCCGGTCCGGAACGAATTCCGCTATCCATCATGATACTGATCTGACCTTTGAATTTTTTTGCTATTTCTGTCATTGGTTTTATCGAAGATTGTCCGGCATCTAACTGCCGACCTCCGTGATTGGAAACAATGATCCCGTCCAGGCCGAGTTCAATCGCTATCCGGACATCTTCCTCGCTGGCTACTCCTTTCAATACCAATTTGCCTTTCCACATATCCCGGATGGGTTTAATCTTTTCCGCATTGAGTCGGCCCGAAAAAATCTTATTCATAAACAGCCCCAGATGCCTTAAGCTAAGTCCTTTGGGAATGTAGGGCTTCATGGTTTTAAAATCCGGCTGACCCTTGATTAGGGTTTGCAGTGCCCATTGCGGACTACCGAGTATTTGCATAATATTGCGAAAGGTCATACGCGGAGGGATCGACAAACCATTTTTAATTTCTTTGGGGCGATAAGCAAAGGTCGGGACATCTGATAAAATCACAAGAACTGGATAGCCGGCATCTGCTGCTCTTTGGATCAATTGATCGCGCAATTCATCTTCTTTCGGATGATATAGCTGAAACCAGGCATTGCCTTCCGTAATTGCTCCGATGGTTTCGATACTGGCTGTACCCACTGTACTCAGGATATAGGGAATATTATGCTCAAAAGCAGCTTTTGCCAGAATTTCAGAGGCTCCCGGCCACATCAAATCTTGTAAACCGATGGGTGAAATTCCGAAGGGTGCATCGTATTCTTTTCCGAATAATCTGGTTTTGATACTTGCTCCTTCATAATCTCTTAGATAAAAAGGCTTTAGTTGGACCTCCCGAATCTCAGCTGTATTTCGATGTAAATTAACTTCCGAATAGCAACCTCCGTCCAGGTATTCGAATGCAAATTTGGGGATTCTTTGCCGGGCTTTTTTTCTCAAATCTTCGATTGAAGGATATCTTGGGTCAAATGAATGCTGCATTTTGCTTCTTGCTATTTATCAACAGTGCAGTGCCCAGTGCGGGAGCACTCCCATGTTTTGAAATTTTTATTTTGAAATTCGGTAGCTCTTTTTTAAGCACCTTTAGGAAGATTTTGTTTTGCACAAAACCTCCTTCGATATACACTTTTCTAATGCTTTGCTTTTCCGATAAAAGTCTGATTCGTTTTGCCTGAATCATGGCTAATTCTAAAACCAATTGATAATAAGCTTCGGTCGCTGAGTTGAATTTTTCGAATTCAGTCTTCTTTAAATTGTAGTTTAGGTTTTCAATATACTTAAAAGAAAATCGCGCTTTAAATGGAATGCTTAATTTTTTGATCACAGTTTTATCGAACCTAATATGTTTTGAAAAATGCTTTTTTACATTAAAATGCTTTGCAATTTTTTTTACTTGCCATTCATGTTCTTTTCCCATAAGCAAACGACTTGCCCGAACCGGATGGCCATCGAGGCGCATATAGTTCAAATAACCATTTTCTAAATCGCTTTTCTTCAAGTTTTTCTGATTGAAAGGATTTAATAGTACGTTCCATGTCCCGGTCGAAAGTAAAATAAAATGCTTTTTAGTCTTTTGGAAATAAGGGAGTATCGCTGCTGAACTATCATGTATACCTGCTCCTACTTTGATTTTTTTAGCATAGTCATGGAAACGGATTTTTATAAATGAATTTGTTTGTCTGACAGGGGCTAAAATGCGATTGATCTTTTCATCGTATACCCATTGATGATAATCTTGTTTTTGATAATCCCAAAGTCCGGTATGGCATCCGATACTGGTATATTCACTACAGGCTTTTCGAGTATAGAGAAAACTGAGGTATTGTGGAAAATGTAATGACCATTTGATCTTCTTAAACAGTTTTGGTTTTGTTTTTTTTATCCAAAACAATTGCAAACCGGAGTTGAGCATGCCTTCCGGTGGAGAGGCCGTTGCGCGAGCAATATCTTTTGCCTGACCATGTTTTTTATAAAATGCTTTGAGAATCTTAGGAGGATAAGGTTTCAAATAATTATATAAAGGAGTTAGTACTTTCCCATTTTTATCGATGTGTACAAAACTCGCTCCGTAGGTAGAAAAGTTTATAGAATTTACTTTGTACCGTTTATCCTGTAGAAATTGATGGATGCTTTTATCAATCCAGTTTACGATTGCTTGCAGGTCGTCACAGGGAAATCCATCTTCATCTTTATTTTCGGCAAATCGGGTAGAGATGCGATGAAGCACCTTCGATGATTTGTCGAAAAGTATACATTTTTTATTCGTCTTACCAATATCAAAAGCCAGGTTCACTTTCATGGTCTACTAAGATAATGTAAATCCTGATTTTACAAATGATCTGTTTCTACTTTCATTACAGAGAAAATGACTATTTTCGGAAAGAAAAATGATAGTAAACGCTGAAAAATAGCAAACGAGAAAATAGTTGGAATGAATAGCTTTGAAGTATTATCCTTGTTCATCATTGTAAGTGTTGCGATCTCTTGTACAAACACAAAAGAAGAATCAGAAAACAAAGCATATGAGCTAATAGAAGAACCGACCAACCGAGTCGTTTTGAGTTCTGAAATTAATTGGGAACCATTGAACCCGGCCCGAGGTGATCAAAGTCCCAAAGCTGGAACGATTTGGGGGGATCGCAATGGCTCCGAACCAACAGGTTTTCTTGTCAGGTTTAAAGATGGATTCTCATCACCGCCTCATATACATAATGTCAGTTACCGCGCAATTGTTATTAAAGGACTCATTCATAATGATGACCCGAATGCCGAAAAAATGTGGATGCCTGAGGGTTCTTTCTGGACCCAACCAGCCGGGGAATCTCATATTACAGCGGCAAAAGGCAGCGAAAATATTGCTTATGTAGAAATTGATCAAGGGCCTTATTTAGTCAAACCCGTGGAAGATGCATATGATAATGGAGAAAGGCCTGTGAATTTGGATAAAACGAACATTGTTTGGTTGGATGCCTCGAAGACGACTATCATTGATCAAGGCAGTGTTAAAAATCTCACTGACAGTCCAAAGATTGCCTTTCTTTGGGAAAGCAGTGGGCTAAGAGGAAATCTTGTAAAACTTCCCTCCGGATTTAAGGGCCGAATTGTAAGTAATGGTGAAATTTTTCATGCTGTAATTGTTTCTGGAGCATCCAATTATAAAATGCCAAAAACAGAAGCAATTAAATTGTTAGAGCCGGGCAGCTATTTTACTTCCCAGGGAAAGGCCGTTCATCAGATTTCATCTAAAGCAGGAATGGAGAGTATTATTTATATTCGGACGAATGGTAACTTCACTATTGTTCAGGCACCAGGATAGTTACATTGATAGAGTAGATTTTAATTTAAAAAAATAAGAACTCATTGCTGAAATTTACGAGATGGCTGTAATTCCACAGAGCGGCTACCGTGTTGCATCAACTAATACTAAAATTAAATACAAAGCGTATCGATGTCCGAAACGAAATCAAATCGAGTCCACGAAGAATTTGAAAGACAAGCTGTACCGGAAAGCCATTTAAAAGGCTGGAAAAGCTTTTTAGGGATGTATGCCGGAGAGCATGCAGCCGGTACGGAATTTATGATCGGGCCTTTGTTTTTAGCAGCCGGGGTGAGTGCCTTTGACCTGATTGTAGGATTATTGATTGGAAATTTTTTGGCCGTACTAAGCTGGCGCTTTCTGACAGCTGAAATCGCAGTTAAATATCGCTGGACACTTTATTATCATTTGGAAAAAATATGCGGACGTCAATTGGTTACTGTTTATAATTTGGCGAATGGCATTTTCTTTTGTTTTCTGGCCGGAGCGATGATTACGGTTTCCGCTACAGCGGTAGGAGTTCCGCTCAATTTGGAAATGCCGGCCCTGTCGGACACTATGCCCAGTGGTTTACCCTGGATTTTGACCGTAATAGTCCTGGGAGCATTAATTTCAATCATTGCTGCTAAAGGCTACAATACGGTTTCGAAAGCGGCCAATTGGATGTCTCCATTTATTGTTCTGGCCTTTTTAATTGCCGGGATCGTTGCGATGAATCAACTGGGAGTCAAAAGCTTTTCTGACTTTTGGAATATCTGGGGAAAGGGGAGCGCGCCCTTTCCGGGAGCGATCAAATATACCTTTTGGCATGTAGTCTTATGGTCCTGGTTTTGTAATGCAGCGATGCATATAGGGATGTCTGATCTTTCTGTTTTTCGATATGCAAAAAAAGCGAGCTCGGGCTGGACGACGGCGGCGGGTATGTATATCGGGCATTATATGGCCTGGATTGCGGCGGCCTTACTTTATGCGGTTTATATCAAGACTCCGGAAGCTCAGGCCTTGCTGGCGCAGGGGCAGGCACCGGGAGTAGCACCGGGTCCCTTGGCCTATAATGCAATAGGTGTCTTTGGCATTCTGGCTGTAATTATCGCCGGTTGGACAACAGCTAATCCCACGATTTACCGGGCCGGTCTGGCTTTCCAGGCAATTATACCCAGGACCTCGACCTTTTGGGTGACGATCCTGGCAGGAGCAATTGCGACTATTGCAGGAATTTTTCCCGCCTTTGCGATGCGCTTGCTGGACTTTGTAGCCTTATACGGTTTTGTTCTCGCTCCGGTTGGTGCTGTAATTGTATTTGAACATTTCTTTGCCCGGCGATTCGGAATTGTTGCCCAATACGCCGAACAATCCGGAATAGCTTTTAATTATTCGGTATTACTGGCCTTTGGCATTAGTTTTCTTGTTTTTTTCACGATCTCCCAAACTCAGAATGTCTTTTTATCTTTTTTGACCTTGCCAGCCTGGCTGACCTGTGGCATCCTGTTTTTAGTTTTTAGCAAGTGGATGCAAAAACAATAAAATGCCGGGAAACCTATTCGAATATCAAAATCGAATCCTGCTCTTTTACCCTTACATGGACCGCTTACTGGACCGAAAATAAAAGTGTTGTCTATTTTGCATAAAAGAATTTTTAGAATACTGATCACATTTTTTCTCCGTTTAAACAAGAACAGGATTAACGAATAATTCCTGCATTTTACACCACATAATTAATAGACTATGAAGAATATTTTAATTGGCTTATTACTATTTATTTCCCCCCTTATACTAAGTGCTCAGGAGTACGGAACAAAAGGTACTGAATTCTGGCTGGCATATATGGAAAATCTTTCTTTGGCTCTTAATGGGCCACCACAGTTTTCGATTTACGTGAGTTCTAATTCTGCGGGTACAGCAACGGTAACAGCTCCTGCTACCGGATTGACACTGGATTTTAATTATACAGAAGATGAAGTTTTGGAAATTGTTTTGCCGGACGCCATCTATTATGGAGAAGGTTCGGAAGATGTAGAAAATTTAGGTTTAAAAATTACTACCAGCACACCTAGTAATGTTTATGCGGTTCATTATCGATTATTCTTTTCAGAATCCACTATCGTTTTTCCGGTAGAAATACTGGACGAAGCCTATATTGTATCAGCAGCGGTAAATGATTCCCCTGCCTCTGGCGCACCTTCTTCTTTCGTGGTTTTAGCTACTGAAGATAATACGGAAATCGAAATTATTCCTTCTGCTTTGACCTTTGGCCTCCGGCCGGCGAATGTACCTTTTACGATAAATCTTAATGCAGGGCAAACTTATCAGGTACAAGCTACGGAAGATTTAACTGGAACTGCCGTTCGTTCAACCAATGGTAATAAAATAGCTGTATTTGGAGGCGCCCGGCAGGCTGTTGTTGCTTGCAATGGTGCAGCAGATAATCACCTTTACGATCAGCTCTTGCCCGGCTCTGTTTCAGCACAGGATTATGCACTTATCCCATTTCAGGGGCAGGGAGCTTCTCTTTTCAAAATTTTGGCATTGGAAGACGACACGGAACTTTCTATTGGAGATCAGGTAATTACAACTTTGGATCAGGGGGAATCATTTGAAGGTTTGTATTCCGAAGCACAGATGCTTTCTGCTAATAAAGGAGTGCATGTTATGCAGTTTAATCCGGCACAAGAATGTAACGATAGTGAATTAGGAGATCCCAATATGTTGCAACTATTTTCCCGCGATTACTGGTTAAAAGAGGTTCGATTTCGGGCTCTGGACGGTTTTGCCGGAAGTACAAATGCTTTTTCTATCCGCTATTTGACGCTGCTTTCTGAAAGTGAAAATGTCAATAATATTACGCTGGATGGGCAGGATATAAGTAATAGTTTTCAGCCTTTTCCGGATGAATCGGAATATAGTTATGCACGAATCGAAATAAGTGCAAGTACACATTTTCTAAATGCTCCCGGGGGCGTACAAGCCTATACCTACGGATTTGGCGATTTTGACGCTTATACTTTTCATCTGGGTTTTGAAGCCGAAGATTTGACCGCTGTTAATGAAACAGATCATCAACATCAAGTCTATTATCAAATCGGCCCGAACCCGACCGAAGGATTTGTAAACATCCAGTTAAATCAGGCTATTGAAAAAGTTGAAGTATTCGATCTCAAAGGGCGTTTGTTGAAGACAGTAGAAAGTTTTGATGAAGATGCGGTAGTGGATATCAGTAGCTTTACTGCAGGGCTTTATATTTTTAAAATAAAATCTGAAAATTCATTAATTGTGGAAAAAATAGTGAAGCAGAGCAATGAATAATCTGCTTCACTATAGATAGGGATAGTTTATTCTAGTCCTTTAGACTGTATCCGAATATGAGGCCGGTGAAGAAGGAATTTTCAAGCGTGAGATCTGTCCCGGCCTCATTAGAAACGGATTCTAAGCCAATGCCAAGGCCAAGGTTCCATCGATTGATCTCGCCCAGGATACCAATGCCAAATTGCAGTCCCATTCGGGTGATTTCGACTCCGGGATTATTTAGGTTATCGCGTATAAGTTCTACCGCTGTCGGACCAACGAATGGGCCTATGGTAATTGATTTTTTTTTCAATTTATTATTACTGAAATGATGCTTTTTAGATTTAAAACCAAGTAATAAGCCTACGTTATTGAGGCTGGCTTGAGCAAATGTTGCGTCGATATCAGAATTTGCACTACTAATTCTGACTTTAAAAGGGATAGAGATTATGCTTACACCAACAAGTTTTTTGGTGAATTCGAACGTTTCACCTGCTTGCATTTTCAGGTATAAATTCTGATTTGCCAGATGTAGGCCCATTGCTTTGTGATGTACTTTATATAGAGGCGAAGGTGTGATAATGGCTTTATCATTTTTAAAAGTGATATCTCCGATCAAGGGAAAGTCAAGAGCTATTTTGAATTCTTTTTTTTCAAGGCTGCGAATGGTATCCATCCCCGTGATTTTTGTAGTGACCACGGCGAAGTGCAGTGTATCTTTTGCAACCTTTCCATCCTCAATATATTCTCTGATTACAAAATCACCTTCCTCTATGACCTTCGTCTTTTGATTATTAAACAATTCCGTGAATTCTTTGCGGTACGGTTTGACATCTTTAGAGACTTGATAGGCATCCGAATATAAATATTGTCCAATTGGAATGACGTAGGGGTATTGGGGAGTAGTAGCATAGACTTGTGCATGGATATTCGTAGAATGGATAAGGGAAAAGACAAGACAAAGGCTTAATGATACAATAGAATAGTGAAGCCTGTGTAAGGGAAGATACAATTTCATAGCTTGCTTTTTAATGTGAATTAATAATGTGAAAGTAAGGAAAAAGAAACTGTCTGACAAAGTGCAGAGCTTTGATTTTAACATATTAACTATTGTTTAACGCTCTGAAATCTCTTAATCCGTTTGGCCAAAAGGGGAGAAGCCATTCCACGAAAAGCTTTTGTTTTAAAGAGCTATTCTTTTTATAAAAAATTATCTTCGTTGCTGGTTTTGAAATTTTCTTTGAACCATTCCGATTTCAAATACTTGAAGCTTGATATGAAAGAACTTAATAAACAAATCGAAACATTACATCTTGAGCTCCTGAGGCGGGAGAAAATTATAATACACCTGGAGAACGTGAAAAAGAAGTTAGCCGATAGGGAGAAGGAATTGATAGATTTGGAGCGATTGTTAGAAAAGGAACAATTTGCAATGGAGCAATTGGAGCAACTGTCTCTTTGGGGTTTGTTTTCAAAAATATTGGGTAAAGGTATAAGGGAACAAAAAGAAGAAAGGCGTCAGCAATACCTAATGGCTTTCCTGCAATACAATGATTGCAAAAAAAGAATAGAAAGTAAATTATTTGAAATCAGGGTGATGGAAGAGCAGCTCGCATCATTGTCCAAAGTGGAGGGGCAATTACAACAGCTGATTACCAAAAAAAGAATGCAGCTCAAATTTAAAGATAAAACACTGGCTGATCGTATTATCAAACAGGAAGAGCTGCTAAGAACGAAAAAAGCAAAACTCAAAGAAATAAAGGAGGCGATCGTTTATGGAAAGAAGCCACTACGGTTATTGGAAAAAATTCATGAGGTTTTAAAGGAAATGAAACGCTGGAATATTTTTTCAAATCGTGGCCTGAATCCCCGACCTGTATCATTTTATAATCAAAAGAAGTTCGTTAAAAGGAAAATGAATGATATCATCCGCCTGAATAAAGAATTGGATGAGTTTTCGGACGAACTATACGATGTATGTATCAGTTATAAGCTGGATCATACAGACTTTATCAGGCATTTAAAAAGCTTTATGGAACGCTTTTACAAAGGCTTGATCTCCGATTGGGTTTTTTATAAAGAAGTAAAAACTACTACGGATATCGTTCTGGAAATGATCCAGGCTATAAAACTGATACTTGAGAGTCTTGAAGTAGAATCAGAAAAAACCAAAGAACTTGTCCACTCCGAAAGGGATACTCTCAACAGTATGGTTATATTTTTGGATTCCTAGATGCCTATCCTCATTTATTTGGTTAATTTTCTAATAAGCTTTAAGGCCCAATCATAATGACTTGAACTTGCTGATACAAGGTAAGAACCTAATGAAGTTGTGCCCGTCCATTTGTAACGCTTCTTTTCAAATAATTCCTCATTGGTATGCCCCTGGATGATTTTTTGTATGGATTCAAAAGATTGCGACAACTGTTTTTCAATTTTGGCAAGGGATACAGCTTTGTACTTCTCATTAATTACTCTATTGAGCTCGGGAACTGTTTTCCAGGTATATCCTTTCTCCGGCATATCCGGTTTTTGCCCGCTCATTCCGACCTCGTACCATTTTTGCATCATGAGATGCCAATGGTGTAAATGAGCAAGAACATCGCGTACATTGCGATTTAAGGTCCCGGGAGGAAAGTCGTTTTCCCTTTTTTCTTTTGGTAGTTTTTTAATAAAATCAAGTAACTTCTCGAAGTTTGCCCGGCTAAACTGAATTAATTCTTCTTTTGATCTTGGTCTTGGCATTTTACCTGTTTTTTTATTTTAATATAAATATCCTTATGTTCCAAGCCAAAGCGATTTTGGCAGGAACCTTAAAAAGCAAGTCTATAATACTATTAATTACCTGCCGCCAAAGTTAAAGAAAATTAATGTTCAGAACTTCAGGTAAAAATTAATGCCACGAATGATTTTTATCATTTCATAATACAATATCCAGGCATTGGAGGGAAGTTGCTATATTCAAGTCAAACCCACTGTCAAGAAATACTTGCCTTTACTTAAGTCTGTACTTCACTACGAGTTTTTTAGATAGGATTATTTTACCAGATGAATTAGAGTATGACAGATTCTGTAAATTACCGAAGGCAGGATAATAAGCCGTCCATCCCAGCTCTAAACCCAGGTTAAGATCGGAACTACCTTTTTCATAATCATCCGATTCGGAAAGTTCAACAATTTGATCCAGTTCACTACCCAGTTTCTTTGCGAATAGCCTCGCTTTGTTTTCTGCTTTCAAGAGTAATTTATCAATTAATTGATCTTCATAAACTTCTTCTTGATCCGAACTTGCGTTAACCAGGTTTGCATATACATTTTCGTATTCTTTTAACGCAGTATGAAAGGCTTGTAAATTCTTTTTATTCTGAAAAGAGAGGTATTTTATGGTCATTTTATCCGAGTAATCGGGTACGATGGAGTAATCATCGGATTGAAACGTTTCAGATACATTGAATGACTTGATTAATGTGATCAGTTGTTCTGCTTCGAGATTGTTTGCTTTTGAATTCATGGCTGTAGCAGAAATATGAATTTCTTCTGGATTCACAAGGTAGACCATGTAATTAAACTTATTCGCAGTCATTTGGATGGTATCCTCCACTATAACTTCGACTGTTTTTTGAGCAAAATTGCAAAGAGGAAAAAGAAGAAGAATGAGCAATAAATGTTTTCTTAAAAGCATTTTCATAAGCTATTTGTTGTTAAGGATAACTGTGTTTTGCAGGCTTTGCAAAATAATGAATTGTTTCGAGTTCTTGAGCGCTATTTTGAAAATACTTGAAGGAGACTAGAGACTAGGGTATAGCTTTATAAAGCTAAATTTTCATTAGTGATAACACTTCTTTTGCCTGTTCGAAATGGCGTTGCTCATGTGCTACAATGATATCAAATGCCGTTTCCAGTTTATAAACGATATACTTATTTGCAGGGGAGGAAAGAATTGCTCCTTTATCCAGCAATTGAGCCGAAGCGCTGATTTGTTTTTTTAAAAGTTGTTGATGTTGTACAAATTGATCCAGGATATCAGCAGGTAAATTGCTTTCCGAGGGTGCCCAGATAGAAAAGGTCTTGATTTTTTTCTTGCGGTCCGGCTGGACTGAATTGAGAACTGTTTTTCCCAGAAAAGAAACGATGAAGCCAAACCTGGCAGTAAATGGCAATTTGTATGTACCTGACTTCAATTTTGAAATTATCGGAAAATAAGACTGATTGATTAAAATCAGGTGGTCGATATTCTGTGCAATGCTCCAGGTATCCGGATTGGGCTTCCAGTTTAAGGCTCCCGTATCTAAATTCCCAAAGTGTTTTTGGAAACGTGCTGTAATCTCACTGATCTGGTTATGCCAATGATCCATTTATTTATCAGGATTTAACGCTCAAATAAAATGCAAAAATGATCATTTCGGATTATTTGATTCTTGGTTTATACCAAGAAATCAAATCCGGACATTATTCATCAATTTACTAAAATTGGTGGAATCCATGCGTAGGTAAGAGGCCAGGTCTTTCTGCGCAACCATATTGAGTAAATGAGGACTTCTTTTTACAAATATTTTGAAACGTGTCTCTATATCGAAAGCCATTAATTCGTGGTGCCTTTGGATCATGCCCATCAGAAATTGTTCGGTAGCTTTTCGAAAGAGCGTTTCAATGGGGCGATGCTTTTTCATCAATTCCTGATGTTTCTCGAAAGAGATACGCAGAAAGGTACTGTCCGTAATCGTTTCCAAAAAATATTTGGAAGGCGTTTGCGTAAAAAAAGATTCGGGAATCCCACTAAAGGAAGGAGCATAGGCAAAAGCGATAACATGCTGTTTGCCCTCATTCTGGAAATAGGATTTTTGAATACCTTTTCTAACAAAATAAAAGAAACGCTCGGTTTCACCCGGTGCGGTCATTATAGTCTTTTTGGGAATATTATAAGTTGTCCAACAGGATATATACTCTTCCAGTATTTGGTCTTCGATCCTGTATATATTGGTCAAATAGTCTTTTATATCAAACATAGTCTTTCTGATAAACTATAGAACTAAGCGATTTTCATGAATTAATTTGAAAATAGTATAAATGTGGTGATTTTCATGTAAAAGAAAAAACTCCAGCCAGTTCAATGCAGTCAATGAGCCCAGCCTGGGATGGATAGCCCTTCGTTGCAATGCATCAGGATTCATTTTCGAAAAATCGTTAATCATCAAATCCCGATCTGCCTTAATCCTTTTGAGAACTTCCCGGGGAGGCAAATTTACCCAGTGATTAAAGCCGGGATCTTTTTCAGAAACATATCTTGCAAGTTGAGGATTATTTTCTTTTAAAATACTGCTTATCCTTTTGCGAAATACTTGCTGATACCTTCCCAGATGTGCCAGATTCTCGTGAATCGACCATTTGTTGGGATTGAAGCGTTTAATCAGAGCGCTTTGATCCAGCTTTGTAAGCTGGATCTCTAAAAAATCAAATTGTTCAGAAAGATTATTCAGGAGAAATGAGTGCATGGTTTTATTCAAATAACAAACTACCGCCTCAAATCGTTTTACTGTTTTGTTGTAAAATGCGTTCAATTTGGTTAATGAGCTGTCGGCTATCTGCATCGATGTTTTCAATAACAGAAGCTCCGGTTATAGCATCGACCTCTTCCATTTTATAAGTACTGTCTCCTGAGGTCGTCACAACAGCAAGATTTTTCGGTGCGGGATGGCGCTTTACAAACTCTTCAACAGCTAGTGGCGGTTTCCACATTTCCCAGGTGTGCATCAGGCAAATTGCGGTCCATTCACTGATTTTGATTTCTTTTAAATCTGAAACATCAATTACCTTGATGAATATTTTTTGGGGTTCGAAATGATTGATTAATCTCTGGAGCATGGAGTCTTTATAGACACTTCCCTGGGTAGCGATCAACAGTTTGTTTGGAGTATCCGCTGGATTAATCTCCATTTGCTTGGCTTTTTCCATTTTATAGGTATAATTATACCAGGTTCCGAATGCAAAAAGAAGTACCAGGATGGCAATAAGGGTTTTGAAAATTAGTGCTTTTTTGTTTTTCATGATAGCCTTTTCTTACTTGTGATGAGGGTGAACTGGTTTACGCTTGTAAAACTAAATAGTGAGGCTGGTCTTTGCATTGATGAACAGCAATTATAGAGATGATTTTTGCTATTATTTTCATACAAAAAATTTCCTGAATCCATCAAAGAAAATCTGGAAAGATAAAACCCGGTCAAAGGCATTATTCAAATGTTAGCATTGCGGTATGAAATAGGAGAGTAGCCGTTTAGGGAAGTGTCGGATAGATAGAGCGCACTGGACCATTATCCATTGAAAGCGAGCTTACTGCAATCTAAAATTAACTGGTAAATTGTATTGTACCTTGACGGGCTTATTATCAATCATCCCGGGTCTCCACCTGGGCATTTTACTGATTAAGCGGACACATTCTTTGGCAATTTCTTTAGTGATTCCCCGCAGCACTTTTATCTGACTGACCGAACCATCCTTGTTGATGACAAAGGATATTAAAGCTTCTCCCTGGGCACTCTGGCGAATGGCTTTCTTAGGGTATTTTACATTGCTATAAATATATTGAAGCAAAGCTTTATCCGCACATTCCTTTAAATCCTTATCCTTGGAATACAAGTCTTCACAACCGGGAAACCTCGGCATTTGTTCAACCACCATGAATTCCTGAGTACCATCTGTAGTGCCGGATATCAACACGCCTTGTTCGTATACATGTTCCCGGGATACCAGGCCAAGACTGTCATACATTATAGTCGTTCCATGCAAATTGCCTTCCTGATAGTTTTCAATTTTTCGGGTCACGAACGAATCGTTGATAAGCTGTTTTTTTATCCACTTTCCGGTTTTTTTGCCCTTCTGATATTGCCCGGACCAGCCACTTTCGATCCATTCCCCGCTTTTTTTATTATCCACATACTGACCACTTTTGACTAAAGTCCCATCATCGTAATACTCTTGGTATTTACCATGTTTTATCTGAAAGCGATTCGTTTTAAAAGTAGCAATTTTGGTGATTTGCTTGTTCTCCGTATAATAGGTTTTATACAAATAGCTGCCATTGCTTAATTTTTCGATGGTAAAATTTACACCGCTACTAATCAAAGTAGAATTGGGTTCTAACTGACTTTTGTATCTGGAGGCATACTTTTGTGAAAGGCCGATCAGCGGCAATAGTATGACTAGCAAGAGGGTATGTAGGAACTTCATTTTAGTTCTTGAATTAGAATTAGTCATTTAAAACTAATATAGATTTACAAAATGTCAGGTGTGCTTTCAACTCAAGGTATGTGTTGTGTTGAGTAATATCCCAACCATCGACAAAATTAATACAAATTGCTAATAAAGTTCTAAGAAGTAGATTATTTGCGGTTTATTTTTCTTGGAAGGGAATCGCTTTGCATGAGGCTGCGGCTATTTGACTTTAGAGATCGGAGATTAAGCGATACTCCCAGGTTAATGTTTTATTATTGATATCATGAGAAAACAACAAGGCTTGGTTATCTTCTAAACCATCCTCAATTCCTGATGCTAAAAAATGGATTCCATCCGGTGTAATATATTCAAAGGCATTCGTCTGAAAGCCGATATCTCCACCGATACAAATTACTTCTATACCTTCTTGTTTTACTTCCAGTAATTGAGGATAAATCTCTGTATAAAAGTTATTTGGGTTTATACAATAAAAACAACTTCCCAAGCCTCCATTGGATACAGAGGGGATTTGGGGTTCCAGATAGCTATCACCATACATCCAAATTAATTTATGATGCAGGATGATTAGATGTGAGGATTCCTGCAAGGTATCCAGAACGCTTTCCAAGAGAGCCTTCTGAGCACCAACAATATTGCTAAGACTGTCTTGAGTATCTAAAACGAGGAAGGTGATTCCATTTTGGTGGTGAGTGTAAAATGCTGCTCTGTTCGTAAATTGTTCCACTCTGTCTAAATCCGAATAATCATGGTTTCCCAGGGCCCATAATGTATTCGGGTTTCCAAGATCGAGTATTAAATCAACATGAGTCATTGTCGCATCATCCTCTGATGTTAAATAGGCCAAATCTCCACCTAGCCATAACATGTCATAGCTGCTGAAGTCCGTTTCCTCTACGAGGCTATCCATAGAAGGATTCGTATTGGTTCTGGTATGGGAGAGGTGTAGATAAGTTCTTATTTCCGGACTGATGGGTGGTTCCGGGGGAGTGTCTTTTCTACACGAAAAGAAAAGCACTAATAAGAAAGGGAGTGATCTAAATAAAATTCTGTTCATCGTCTGTAATTAGAAGAATAGCTCTTATGTATAGTATTCCTGAAAATAGCTATTACTTTTTCAGAGATCCAATATCAAAAAAGCTTTTTAACTTCCAAAAAAATACTTATAAAAAGACAATGGCTTGCTCATTTATTTTCAAAAACGATTGTTTAATAAACCTTGCATTTACATAGCAATTACGTGCTCAATTCAAGTTCCTGTATTCACTCGGGCTCAGCCCCGTTTTCGATTTAAACAATTTGCTGAAATGATTGGGATATTCAAAACCTAAATCATAAACAATCTCGCTGATAGAATAATCTGTATTCAGCAATCTGTTTTTGGCTTTTTCAACTAATTTAAGATCAATGTATTCTTTAGCACTTTTTCCCGTTTCGCTTTTGAGAAGATCACTTAAATAATGTCCTGACATAGCAAGGGCTGCTCCACATTGCTGAACAGTCGGGATACCTTTTAAAGTTAACTGGTCTGAAGTAAAATAATCCTTGAGGTATTGTTCAAATCTTATAATAAAGTCTTTGTTAAGGTTTGTTCGGGTATAAAACTGCCGATCATAATATCTTTTACAATATTTCAATATGGACTCGATATTAATAATAATCAACTCCTGTGTATGCCTATCGATATTTTGGCTGTATTCTATTTCTATCGTTTTTGCCAGCTGTGTAATAAACTGTTTTTCTGATTCTGAAATGTGCAGCGCCTCATGGGATTCATACGAGAAATAGGTGTATTGGCCAATAGTTTGCCCCAGTTTGGATTTGCGGATAAGATCGGGGTGGAATAGAATCGTCCAGCCTTTGCTGTCATTTGAAATTTGTAAATTCTGTGGAGAAAAGACCTGATTGGGACTAATAAATAGCATTGTACCGCAATCGTAATCGTAAGAATTTCGTCCATACAGAAATGAACCCAACTCCCCGTCTTTCAATCCAATCAGGTATAGATCCATTGTAAAAGTTTCATTTTCGAAATCCGTATTTAACTGAAGCTCGGCATGGTGAAGGATTGAAATCAGGGGATGCAGTGGTTTTGGCAAATTCAGCATTTGATGTGCCTGGGCTACGGATTTGATTTGATAAATCTTTTTCTTCATATTCTATAGTCTAAATGCTTGCTTCATGATAGATATCCGTTCACTTTTTTGAAAAATAATCAATGATCGCCAATTATTGTTAGAATTACGGTCCGAAACATCAAAGAATCTTCTAAGCTTTCTTTTTTGTTGTTTATGAGGATGATAATTACATGAACAGGCCTGAACTTCCTGGCTTATGGCAGCTCAAACCCGTTCTCTGTTTTTATTTTAATGCAAATCAAAATAAGTCTTAAGAATCGAAAACCTAGCTTTTGGACAGGCTCCAAATGGAGCAAGTATTCGAGGTTTTCTACTCTGATTTATGCATATCGAAAAATGCAATGATATTCTTCGTAACCGGATTCACATATTCGGGTTTCCAGTACATGTCAAAATGGTTGACGCCTTCGAGAACCAGTTTATCTTTTGGTGCATTCACCTCATCATAAAACCTGGTCGCATGCTTATATCCATAAGCCTCGGTGCCGATAGCCAAAAAATAGGGTACACCTTCAAGCAAATCGATAACCTGAAAGACGGTCATTCCAAGAATGTTTTCAATACCGCTCATATTGAGTGCATTTTTCCAATTGGCGACCGCACCTCCTGATTTATCATTCAGATAATATGCTCTTGCCTGAATTTGGCTATCCGCAACTCCGGGCCTGTTCATATCTTCCTCCGTTTCCGGAACCATTTGATTATAGGTGCTTTCTCCTGTTTCAAATAGTTTTTGACGGGCTTGCGAAAACAGAGCCAGCCCGTATTTCCTTACATTGGCTGCGCCTCCAAATGATTCTCGCCAATCGTAATATTCTCCTATATCCGGAGATATCATAGCATATGCCTTAATTCTGGCATCCAGTGCGGTTGCAAAACCGGCATAACCAGCTCCCATGCAAATGCCAATATTGAATAATTGCGCTTTATCTACTTGTGGTAGCGTACCGATAAAACTTACAGAATTTTTCGTGTCTTCGATAATAGAATAAGGATTCTCCCAGCAAGAGGGCCCTTCACTTTCGCCAAATCCTTTTGAGTCAAAAGCTAAAGTAACAAATCCCTGTTCGCTAAACTTTTTAGCATATAAACCTGCGGTTTGCTCTTTTACACCACTTCCAGGACGGGTAAAAACTATAGCCGGTCTTTTTTCACCTTCCTGATAATCTTCGGGGATAAAAACAATTGCCGAAATTTTCACACCATCACTCAGATAGGAAACTTTGTTTTCTCCTTTCTTTAAGTTTGTAATTGTCATTTTTTTTGTCTTTTAGTTAATGATGGTACAAAGTTGTCTTATCAAAAAATGACTTTCGGATATATTTTGCAGGAGCTTGTATATATTTCGCAGATTGATGATAATCTCATATCTGTGAATACTTCATAAATGGAAAAAGGCTAATTTTTAAATTCGCTGATTGGAAAACAGGCATTGATTGGAGCAATGAACAATTCCTTCAAGTATACCGACGCTTAATTTATCGGTCAAACTCAATGTAATTTATTGGGATCGTACTTCAATTTTTTTAATATATTGGTTTTTATTGGGTCTGCATAAATACTATAGGCATCAACCAATAATCCTTTAAGATTATATTTAGGAGAAGATATGGCGTATAGAATGGAGGAATCATCGGGGTTAGACATTCCCTCAAATCTAAACATTTTATCTACCACAAAATCATCCGCTGAGATTTGAACGTTTCGGGCTTTGCATTCTAAGTAGTCACTTTTTAGATTAAAATCTACTGAATAACCTTCTTCTTTTAATGCCTTAATGGCTTGTGATAAAGTATCGTAATGTTTCATGACCTTTAGTTGAATTTTGAGAAGACCTGCCTGCGGGACAACAAGCTTTATAAAGAAAACACAGAGCATTCCTACTTGTTTATGTTCTTTTTTTTTAATTGATGGATGGATTGCCCTTGAGCCCAATTATTTTAGTAATCGACTGGTGTATTAGGCAGTAGGTTTTAGGTTTCAGGGATTGGGTTTCCCGGTGTCCGTGCCTAAAATAGGTTGACGTTTTTTAATAAATTATAAACCATTGAAAAGAGATAATTGGTCGGGATTGTCACTCTTTTGATTAGAAAGGGTGA
>JANQLV010000074.1 GCA_028280415.1 Saprospiraceae bacterium | reverse complement strand
TGCTGGCCTTGATAAAGCATCTACCCATTCTACTACGGCAAAAGTGATGAAGTGGGGGGCGCCATGATCGTTTATCTTGTATTTTGAGGGCATTATTCTATAGGTTGGAAAGCAAGTTACAAACTTGCAGCGATTTGTAGGCTTAAGTAACCGCTACGCGCATACTTAAGCCAGAAAGGGTTGGTAGTACAAAGTTTATCAGGCATAAAATTATTTTAATCTATCATTTTCGCTCTAAAAGTAGCATATTCGATTTTAACGAATAGCACTTTTATGATTTTGATACAGCATATAAGTATCGTATTTTTAGCATTCCGTTAATCTTAATGCTTATTTAACAGCACTTACGATATGTCTTTTGGGGAAAATGTAGCATTAGCACGTAAAAAATGAGATTCTCACAAGATGAGTTGGCCAAAAGGGTAGGAACGATTGCTGTCACCACTGGAAGATACGAACGGAACGAAATAAAACCCTCTATCGATGTAGCTACTAAAATTGCCGATGCGCTGGAAGTCTCGTTAGATTACTTGGTGGGAAGTTCTGAGGCAGTATTGGAAAAAGCTCTAGTCAAAAAAATCATCGATATTCAAAAGCTCTCTGACGAAGACCAGCTTTGTTTACATAAAATGTTGGACGCTTTCCTTAAGGACTCAAAAGCCAAAGCAGCTTATGGAAACTAAGAGACATTTGCTCAAAGAACAGATCAAAAAAATATCTATTCGAGGCCGAATGGTCATAGGTATTATTTGCCTGGAAAATGTTTTCAAATACAATGAAATCTACGATGATCCTCTCAAAGAACTATTGGGAAAATTAAAAGAGTTTACATGTAGCAATTCACTGGATGTATGGGACAAGCAAATTAATGAATATGATCCAGTAACTATACTTGACGATCACCCTGGCAATAACTTTGATGAGTATCAATTTTTAAATAAAGAAGAGTTGCTAAACTTGAAGGACATATATCTAAATATCCCACGACAAGTCCTTAATTGTATTTCTTATGCAATAGAAATCGGCACTAGTAATCTATATGGAGGAACTGAAAAATATAGCCCACTTTCTTTGGAGCCTACCCTGAAAATTATCGAACTCTCTGGACATGAAAATTCGATAAAGACAATTATCAATGATCTAATCCAAAAGACACCATTTGAAGACAAAAATGGATGGGGAAAAGTATTTAATCCCAATGAAACAACAAATAAATTCCATTCATCAAATTAATCGCCCCCTGGCTTAAGTTTGCAACTTAAGCCTTTCAATACCACGCCAGTTCGGGTAGTAATCGGATCTTATCACTTTTGGATATACCCAAAACGTATCCAATCATATCCAAAAAATTAATAATGATAACGACATTGAAGTACTCTTATCTGACCATCAAGAACCCGGTAGACAAGTCTATGTTCCAACGTGATCCTTCTTGACCAATAGCCTGATAAATCATGTTTCAATGGCTCTGGAGAACCTATTCCGTTGAATGGATCTCGACTAATATCTTTTAATAGGCTGTTTATCTTTTTTAGAACTTTTTTATCTTGACCTTGCCAATAGAGATAATCATCCCAACCTTGATCTAAAAATAGAACCTCCACCTAATCAAGAAGTTCGCGAACTTTCCCTTCGCCTGCTTTATCTGATTTGATCGCCCCTAATAAACGTTCTGCATTTTTAGGACTTCTCAATAGATGGAAAGTCTCCTGCATACTATTGTATTCATCTTTACTTAGCAAAACCATATCATGCCCTTTTGGACGGGAGATAAACAGGGGTTTACCCATAGCAAATACCTTCTCAAAATAGGATCGCATATTTCGCCTAAAATCTGTAAATGTCGTCACCTCCATCATAAAAATATTTTTTATAAAGATACAAAAGTACAGGATAATGTACGTAATTTTCACTCAAAGAGGATGATACTTTTCTAAATCTGCCTGTAAATCCCACCTCTGGCTTAAGTTTACAACTTGAACTTTTTAATACCAGGAAGTTTTCAACTTCCGATCACCCCAATAGCTCAATCTTTAATAGTCCTTTACCCCCGGAATAATCCAAAGCACTGCTATAAATGTAGTGCCCCGGTTCGTATACCAATCCTTCTTTTACAGGATTATCATGAATGTAATCCAAACGTTGATCCATCATTTCATTGGTAGATAATTCTATCGGACGATTATCCTGCTGCCAAAACTGGTAATGGGTATTATTACTGTTTCGT
>JANQLV010000060.1 GCA_028280415.1 Saprospiraceae bacterium | reverse complement strand
CTTCTGCAACTTCTGCAACTTCTGCAACTTCTGCAACTTCTGCAACTTCTGCAACTTCTGCAACTTCTGCAACTTCTGCAACTTCTGCAACTTCCTCTCTCTGAATATGTTCTACATCTTCTCCTGGATCAGATGTTTCAGCTTGGCTGAAATAGAAAATGGACCCGAGTATAAGACCGGCCAGAACCAATAGCCCGATTCCTCTAAAGAACCATACTATAGGCTTGCGATCATCGGAAGATTCAGGGGGCAGTGCCTGATCAATATTTCCCCAAATACCGGAAGACGGTAAATCCCAACCATCTTCTGAGGGCATTTCCGATTGCTTTTCAAAAGTATTTTTAAAAAGATCTTCTAAATTGTCCTTATGTAGATTTTCGTCCATAAATCCTGATTGATTCGATCAAAATAAAGTTCACCTTCCTCCTCTTACTTCTTGTGCGATTATTTGCGTTCGCAAAAGCGCTTTGGCTTTTGATAATTGTGATTTCGAGGTATTCTCACTAATCCCCAGAAGTCCTGCAATTTCTTTATGTGGAAATCCTTCGATGACATACAAATTGAAAACAGTGCGATATCCATCCGGAAGTTTTTGGATTAACCGGGTCAATGCCTGTACATTGAGTTGATCAGTAGCCACCTCGCTGGTTTGGAATGCTTCGTTAAGCTGGTCAAGATCAATTGTATCTCTGAATTTTTTATGCTTTCGAATATGTTGAAGCGCAGTATTAACCATTACCCGCCGCATCCATCCTTCAAATGATCCCTGAAAATTAAATTGATGTAAGTCCGAAAAGATTTTAATGAAACCATCCTGCAACATATCTTCCGCCTGCATTCGATCTTTGGCATACCTCAGACATACTCGAAATAAAGGAACTTTGTACTTTTCGTACAAGGTTCTTTGGCAGCTGCGATCATTTTTCAAACAGCCTTCTAACAGGTTTTTTTCGATTGATGTCAAATCTTTCTAAGGTTTTCCTGTGAATAGGTGCAAAAAATTGTGAATGGGTTGCCTGACAACCTGGATTTTAACGAATTTCTTCGAAATGGGATAATGAAATTAAATAAATTAGGCTTCAACCTCTATTGAATTGATAAAATAATACTAGGATTTGCTTCGAAAATCGAAGTTTTTTCTGTCAGATAGGACTATTTTTATAATTTAAAATAAAGACAAATTCCAGAAGCTTAAACCAGTTTCAGGATAAGAAGTAAAACCAAAATCTATTCATTAAAGCCAGATACCCTAGATAATTGAAAAAGACATTCTTCTGTATTGATGCCCATACTTGCGGTAATCCGGTGCGATTGGTTGCCGGTGGCGGTCCCTTGCTCAAGGGGACGAATATGATGGAAAAACGCTTGCACTTTTTGGCAGAGTACGATTGGATAAGAAAAGGTCTGATGTTTGAACCCCGTGGGCATGATATGATGTCGGGCAGTATTTTATATCCTCCGGGTGATCCGGAAAATGATATAGGAGTATTATTTATCGAAACCAGTGGTTGTTTGCCAATGTGCGGACATGGAACGATCGGTACGGTTACCATTGCACTGGAAGAAGGTTTGATTCATCCGCAGAATGAAGGTCGGCTGAGACTGGAAACTCCGGCGGGCTTAGTGGAAGTTGAGTATCGTCGGAAAGGAGGAAAAGTTGAGGCTGTTAAGCTGATTAATATTCCCTCTTTCCTGCATAGTGAAAACCTGGAAGTACAATGCCCTGATCTCGGGATATTGGAGGCAGATGTTGCTTATGGTGGAAACTTCTATGCTATTATCGATTCACAAGCCAATTTTTCCGGATTAGAAAAATATACGGCTGCCGATTTGATTCGCTGGAGTCCGGTTATCCGCCAACGGCTCAATGAAGCCTACGATTTTATTCACCCCGAAAATGAAAACATCCGGGGCTTATCTCATATTCTGTGGACCGGAGCTACTATTTCTTCCGGGGCACATGCCCGTAATGCCGTTTTTTATGGAGACAAGGCAATCGATCGATCCCCCTGTGGAACAGGAACCTCGGCAAGAATGGCTCAGTGGGTAGCAAAAGGTAAACTAAAGGTAGGGGATCAATTTATTCACGAAAGCATTATTGGCAGCCAATTTATTGGAAAAGTAGAAGCCATTTCCAACTGTGGATCTTATCAGGCAATCATTCCAAGTATTGAAGGTTGGGCTAAAATTATAGGTTATAATACCATTATCATCGACGATGAGGATCCTTATGCTTATGGCTTTCAGGTGAGCTAAACCTCTGCTTGTTAAAGTAATATGAGGAAAATCATCCATTTTTTAATTGCTGGACTTTACCTAGTCATTTCGCAGCACTTTATTTTATAACGCTTCAAGCGTATAAAAATACTTTGATGGATTTTATTCAAAGACAAACTGGAAAATGAAAGTAAGTATTATCGGTGGAGGGATTATTGGTTTGTGTTCTGCTTATTATTTGGCGGAGCAGGGAGCAACAATAGAGTTGATCGATCGGACTGATTTTTCGGAAGGCTGCTCTTTTGGTAATGCCGGTATGATCGTACCCAGTCATTTCATTCCGCTGGCCACACCTGGAATTATTGCCAAAGGAATTCGCTGGATGTTTAATCCCAAAAGCCCTTTTTATATCAGACCCCGACTGAATTTGGAACTGGCGCAATGGCTTTGGCAATTCTACCGATCCTGTGATCGGCAAAAGGTGGATCGTGCCGTACCTCTGTTGCGTGATTTGGGACTTTTTAGCAAAAAACTATATCAGGATTTAGCAACTAAACCCGATCTGAAATTTGACTTTGAAGAACGGGGACTGATGATGCTTTGTAAATCATCCAGGGCTCTGAAAGAAGAAATCGAAACGGCAGAACTGGCGAATAGCATTGGTATAAAAGCCAGCGTTTTAGATGCCGAACAAGTAAAGATCATTGAAAACGGAATACCAACGGATGTGACAGGTGCCGTTTTTTATCCCGGAGATGCGCATTTGTACCCTGATAAATTGATGACTGGTTTGTTAACCTACCTTAAAAAAAGAGGGGTCATATTTCATGGCCGGACCGAAGTTCAAAGCTTTACTTGTTCCAATCAGCAAATTGAAATGTTACATACAAATAATGGAAAAATCCCGGTAAAGGACAGACAGGTTTTGATTGCAGGTGGGGCCTGGACCGCTAAACTCTTGAAGCAATTAAGTCTTAAAATGCTGTTGCAGGATGGGAAAGGTTATTCCATTACTTTACAGAATTTGCCAAAGCGACCTCGCATTCCGAGTATCCTGGCAGAAGCCAAAGTCGCAATTACGCCAATGGGAAATGATTTACGAATTGGAGGAACTTTGGAAATCAGTAATCTTTCCAGAAAAATCAATAAAAAAAGAGTAGAAGGCATTCTTGAAGCAGTACCTGAATATTTTCCTGCTTTAAAGCCTGGCATGCCCGAAGATCAGTTCATCTGGCATGGCTTTCGACCCTGTACACCGGATGGATTACCCTACCTTGGCCGGGCAAAACAGTTCGAAAATCTGACCCTGGCTACCGGACATGCGATGATGGGATTAAGTCTTGGACCTGCTACCGGAAAGCTTATAGCTGAATTAATGTTAAATCAAAAACTATCCCTTCCAATCGACGCTTTTAATCCACACAGGTTTTGAAAAAAATTGTATTTTCACACAAAACCTGCTACATGTTCTCAGCGAAGACTTACAAGGAACGAAGACGAACTCTAAAAGAGAGACTGGGCTCTGGTCTGGTATTATTATTGGGCAACGAAGATAGCCCTATGAATTACAAGGCGAATATATATCCCTTTCGCCAGGATAGCTCTTTTATTTATTACTTTGGACTGGACCTGCCACATCTGGCCGGAGTGATTGATATTGATGAGAATAAGGAAATTATTTTTGGGGATGAACTAACCATGGATGACATCGTCTGGACGGGGCCTCAACCCTCGATTAAGACCTTGGCAGAAAAGGTAGGGATTACGGAAACAAAGGCCTATCAAAAAATACAAAAAGTTTTACACGCAGCTCAGGCTCAGCGTAAAACCATTCATTTTTTACCTCCTTATCGTTCTCACAATCAATTAAAGCTTGCGCGCTATTTTGACTTGGCTTATGATGTTGTCCCTCAGCATGCATCAGTAAGTTTAATCAAAACAGTTATCGCACAGCGGGCCATCAAATCTGCCGAAGAAATTGAGGAGATGGAAAAAGCTGTTAATACGACTAGAGAAATGCATATGCAGGCCATGCGAATGGCGAAAGCAGGGATGAAAGAGCAAACTCTGGTTGGAGCAGTAATGAATATTGCAATTCGCCATGGAGGCCAATTAGCTTACCCGGTTATTATGACCATCAATGGTCAGACTTTACACAATCATCATCACCATAATACATTACAATCCGGGCAACTCGTTTTGGGAGATTACGGGGCGGAGACTTCAATGCGCTATGCCGGAGATATCACGAGAACTTTTCCGGTAGACAAAACCTTTACGACTCGTCAGAAAGAAATTTATCAGATTGTTTTAAAAGCGGAAGAAGAGAGTATTGCGGCACTGCGTCCGGGGATTCCATACCAGGAGATTCATCTGAAAGCTGCAGAAATTATAACCGATGGCCTTAAAAATCTTGGCTTGATGAAGGGAGATACACAAGAGGCCGTTCGAGCCGGGGCTCATGCCTTATTTTTTCCGCATGGACTTGGGCATATGATTGGTCTTGATGTACACGATATGGAAGACCTGGGAGAAGATAGAGTCGGTTATGATGAAGAAATTAAACGTATCGATCAGTTTGGAACGAAATATCTTCGTCTTGGCCGAAAATTGGAAGAAGGCTTTGTACTGACAGTTGAACCGGGAATTTATTTTATCCCGGAATTGATTGATCAATGGCAGTCAGAGGGCAAACACCACAGCTTTCTGAATTACGAAAAAATTAATAGCTATAAAGATTTTAGTGGTATCAGAATAGAAGACAATGTTTTGATTACTGCCGGGGGATATAAAATATTGGGAGATAGAATTCCAAAGACAGTGGAAGAGGTTGAAGCATTGCGCAGTGAAGCCTGAGCTTTTGGAAATATTAACCTAAGCGATCAATCCAATAAAAAAGCCTTTGCAAAGGGACTGCAAAGGCTTTTTGTAAGTGGGCGATGAGAGATTCGAACTCCCGACCCCCTCGGTGTAAACGAGGTGCTCTGAACCAACTGAGCTAATCGCCCGGGATGTAAATATCACTTCTCTTTCAGAAGCGGTTGCAAAGATATAATTCCTATTGTTTTCTGTCAAGTTTAAATTAATTTTTTTCAAAAAAATATATCGTTTAATTTTTTCGTTAGAAATTGCATAATTAAACCCTCTTTTTACGTACAAGCCAATATGGACGAACAGCCCTATATCATTTACGTTGACCCACCTAAACAGAAAAAGCCGAGGAAATTCCGCTTTTTCAAAAAATTATTGCTTTGGTCGGGAATTGCTTTTGCAATACTGATGGTGTTTTCTTTTATCATTGCTGCTTTCTTTGAAGATGAAATTGGGGCTCAGTTGATTGCGGAGATTAATAAAAGCATTGAAACTGAGTTAAAGGTAGAAGATTTTAACCTGTCTTTGCTTTCAGGTTTTCCCGATGTAAGCGCGAATCTGCAAAAGGTCACTTTGAAAGATAATCAAAAAGGGAATTTAGTCGAAGCGGATCATATCTCTTTCAAGATTGGCCTTTTTAGCCTTTTCGGTTCTAATATCAAAGTGAAGTCAGTAAAAATCAGTGATGGTGCTATCTATGTCAAAAGAGACCGCAGGGGAAAAGTGAATTATGCTATTCTTAAAAAAGGACAGGATGTACAAAAAGCCAAGGTTTCTGAGCCGAGTAATCTTGGTATTTCTATTGAAGAAGCTTCATTTGAGGATGTCGAACTTATTTATATTGATAAAAAATCCAGGCAGGAAATTGTTGCGCTCCTGAGTAATGCGGTGGTATCCGGGGAATTTTCTTCCAGACAATTTAATCTTTCAAGTCTTGCGGAAATACAGTCAAAGTTTGTCGAACTGGAAGGAGAAAGATACCTGGTTGGAGAGCGCGTGATCTATGATGCTATACTGGATGTAGATTTGGAAAAAGGGCGCTACGTTTTCGAAAATGTAGATGTGGGCATTGATGGAAATCATTTCAAACTGACTGGATTTATAGAGTCTAAGGCCAAAGATGCGAATTTTGATATCAGAGTAAAAGGGGAAGATGGAAATATAGAATCTGTAATCGGCTTTTTACCAGAAACCTACCAGAATTATCTTAAAGATTTTAAAAGTAAAGGGGCTTTTACTTTCCTGACAACGATCAAAGGAAAATTAAACAGCCGACAAAGCCCGGCAATCGATGCCAAGTTTGGTTTGGTAAATGGTAGTATCAGTAGTGAAAAACTGGGGAGCAGATTAAAAGATGTAAATTTTACGGCTCGCTTTACCAATGGAAAAGAACGGCGGAATAGAACGACTATTTTTGAAATACAGGATCTCAAAGGTTCTTTTAATCGCAAAGAGATTGCTTCCAAATTACGGGTATCTAACCTCGATGATCCGCGAATCGATTTTTCTATGGATGGTACATTACCACTCTCAGCGGTTTATGGCCTGTTTAATCAGGCTGCAATTACTGATGGCTCCGGAGAAATCGAAATACAGGATTTTAAACTAAGAGGTCGATATAAAGACATGATTCGTACTTCCCGAATTGGCCGGGTAGAAACCTCCGGAAGTATTGAATTTGAAGATGCGGGACTGACAATCAATGAAGAAGAGATTGTACTGGATAAAGGAGTACTTACGGTTCGGGATAATAGTCTTTTGGTACAGGGCTTAAAAATCGAAGGACCGGATACTGAAATTAATCTGGAAGGGAAGTTCCTCAATTTTATTCCGGTACTTTTTGCGGATTCTCTGAATTCTCAAAATGCAGAACTTCGCTTCGAGGCCAGTCTGGATGCTCCGGAAATTGATTTTGATCAATTGATCAAAATGACGGAAAGTCCGGTTAAAGAAGGACAGGTTGCCAAAGCCGTTTATGATTCTATACAGGTTGCGCATACCCAAAAATGGTCTTTTTATACTAACTTTTTAAAAGGAACCTTCAAAACAAATATTGAAGAGTATAATTATAACGAAATCGAAGGGAACAATTTTAAGGGAATCTTCAATTTCGATCATAACGAGCTAAGCATACAGGGGAACACCGAGGCGATGGAAGGAAGTTTTAATTTGCATGGCAAAGCTTTTTTTAAAGATAAACCTTATCTGCAAGCTAAATTGATCGCCGATCAGATTAACGTTAGAGAATTCTTCCGACAGGGAGAAAACTTTGGGCAGGAAGTTGTAGAATACAAACATCTCAAAGGGAAACTGGATGCAAAATTAGCTATTGATGCCTATTGGGACGAAGAGGGGAATTATGAAGGTAAAAAACTGAGAGTTCTGGGAGACCTTGCCATCAGAGATGGAGAGCTGATGAATTTCAAAATGCTTTATTCTTTTGCCGATTATATTAAGATGAAAGATTTACGGCATATCAAATTCAAGAATATGCGTAACTGGCTAGAAATCCGAAATGAAAAAATTTACATTCCGGCGATGTTTCTTCAGAGCAATGCACTCAATATGACAATTACAGGGGAACACGATTTTAATAATAAAATCGATTATGGAATCAAAGTAAATGGAGGACAGGTTTTATTTTCAAAATTCAAAAAATACAATCCGGATAAACGACCACAACCCGCTAAGAAGAAAGGCTGGTTTAATATATACTATCGAATTTTTGGTGATGTAGTGGATTATGATATCAGGAACGATAAGCGGCATGTAAAAAAGAAATTCAAATTGAGCGAAAACCGCAAACGGGATGTCCAGCTTAAGCTGAAAGAAATCTTTGGTCATGCTATCGATATCTATGATGAGCCAAGTGACTGGAACGATGAGGATGATATTCCCGAATATGAAAACGAGGAAACTGGCGAGGATGAATTCCTTGATTTTGAGGTAGAAGGCGGGAAAGAATAGTCAATCCCAGGCAACGAAACTCAATATTTGATACAAACGTTTTTAGGCTCGGTAAAGAAACGCAATGCTTCCAATCCTCCTTCGCGGCCTACTCCCGAATTTTTTACCCCTCCAAAAGGAGTACGCAAATCCCGGAGCAGCCAACAGTTTACCCAGACAATACCTGCATGAATGGCCTCCGCCATGCGATTGGCCCGGGAAATATCGCTTGTCCAAATGGTTGAAGAAAGGCCATAATCCGTACTATTCGCATATTCCAGTGCTTCTTCTTCGGTATCAAAAGGGCTAATCGTAACGACCGGTCCGAAAATTTCTTCCTGATTGGTTCTACAATTATAAGGCAGGCCTTCGATGACTGTGGGCCGCATAAAATAACCTTCATCAAAAGGTGCTTTCATATTGACCTTCTCGCCTCCGCAAAGGATTGTTCCGCCTTCTTCTACTGCCAGTTTCACATAACTCATTACTTTTTCCATATGGGATTCCGAAACCATGGCTCCCATATCGGTCAGGGAATTGGCGGGATCACCGACTTCTAATGATTGCGTTCGTTTGACCAATTCTTCTTTAAATCGGTCATAAATTGATCGTTCTACATATACCCTCGAACCACAGAGACAGATTTGGCCATTATTGGAAAAAGAGGACTTAAGGGTCGTGGCGATCATTTTATCGAAATCACAATCGGCAAAAATAATATTCGGATTTTTACCCCCCAGTTCCAGGGATAGTTTTTTGAACATGGGTGCAGCAGTAGCTGCAATGTGTTTTCCGGTATTGGTCCCTCCGGTAAAGGAAATGGCTTTAATCTTTGGATGTTCCACAATATGTTGACCTGCTTTGGGACCTCTGCCGTGAACAATATTAAGCACACCCGGAGGGAGTCCTGCTTCTGTACAGGCTTGAGCGAGCAGGTATGCCGTCATAGGAGTTACTTCCGAAGGTTTGGCCACGACACAATTACCCGTAGCCAGGGCCGGAGCGATCTTCCAGGTAAATAAATAAAGCGGAAGATTCCAGGGGGAAATGCAGCCAACTACTCCAATCGGCTGCCGGAGTGTAAAATTGATAGCATTTCCTTCCATATGATGAGATTCAGAAGAAAAATGCAGAATCGCCGTCGCGAAGAAGCGTATATTTTGATGTGCCCGGGGAATATCGATGGTCATGGCATTGCGTAAAGGCTTGCCGGAATCGATACTCTCCGCTTTGGCAAAAGCTTCCAGATTTTGTTCAATAATATCTGCTAAACGATTAAGTATTCTAAATCGCTTTTGTATACCCAGCTTTGACCACTGCGGAAAAGCTCTTTCTGCTGCTTCATAAGCGCGCTGTACGTCTTCTGCATCGGAGTCAGGGATGTGGGAATAAACTTTTCCGGTAGCGGGATTAATGTTATTTATATACGCGCCGGAAATAGCAGGCACCAAAGCACCATTGATATAATTCTTAATATACTTATCAGGAGACATACGATCTGTTAATTTACTTAGATCGTTAAATTAGGAATTTTTTTTGTGCTTCGATACTCTATATTCGTTTTTCGAAAATTGAAGGACCAAAAACATCAATGTGTTCAGAGATTCCCATTGTTTTCCCGATATACAGTGGCAAGGACGGTTTGACCAACCGCTTGTAAAGTAGCTTTATCAATATTGGTCATATCATCGCATTGCGTATGCCAGCATTCCATAAAACCGGTTCTAGAAGTCCGGGGTTTATTAATGATATCAATAGTGGGGATTCTGGCGATTTTATTGATGAAATAATGATCATCAATTATGGGGCGTGTTCGGTCGTTGACAAAATACTTGCCATATCCCATACCTTTTCCGAGCTTCCAGATTTTACGCATCAGTTCGGGAGCTACAGTCATTGATATTTCTTCCAACGTAAATTGCGCATCTTTAGCGCCGACCATATCCAGTAGGATACCGTATTTGGGTTTGTAATTTTCGCGATGTTGATTTCTGGACCAGTATTGGGAACCGAGACACCAGGTTTCTTCCGGACCGTTAGATTCACCATAATCTTCCAGGTCAAAAAATATAATATCTACGCCCAATTCAATCGGGGTATTCTGGAGATTACGGGCAATTTCCATCAATACTCCAACACCACTTCCACCATCATCTGCTCCCATTACAGGTAAAGTATGGTTTTCCTCATTGGGATCATTATCTGAAATATGACGGCTATCCCAGTGGGCGCATAGCATGATACGATCAGTCGCTTCTGGATTGAATTGAGAAATTACGTTTGTACCATTTAGTAATTCTCCGGTATAGGCGGTTGCCTGAAAATCCTGGGCAATTACATCCGCTCCAAAAGATTTCATTTTTTCAATTAACCAGTCCCTACACTGCTGATGAGGTTCGGTATTAGGTACCCGTGGACCGAAAGAAACCTGTTTCTCGATGTATATATAGGCAGAGTCTCGCTCAAATTTGGGAATTCTGACCTGGGTTCTTTTTACAGGAGCTGTATCTTCTTTCGGCGTATCTGGTACTTTCGGATCGGTTTTACAATCGACAAAAAGGATTGCTGCAATCAGCAAAAGAATGATAAACCGGGTATTTTTAAACATAATTTTCAGCTTTGATATTTGTTTTATATGAAAAGAGGTGATTAATCCTTGGTCCAGGTAGTACCCTCTTTTCCATCTTTCAATTGAATTTTTAACGCTCCCAGTGTATCCCGGATTTTATCGGAAGTATCCCAATCCTTATTTGCACGGGCATTTTGTCGAATATCTATGATTAATTGCATCAGGCCATCCATCGCACCGTTCCCTCCGCCTGTAGCAAGTTCTTCATTTTTTAAACCAAAAATATCAAAAATAAACACCTGGAAGGTACTCTTCATGCGGTCCAGAGTATAAGCGGTAATATCATCAAAGGATAAATGACCAGCTTTTAGACCATTTACTTTGGGGACTAATTCGAATAAACGGGCTAAAGCCTTTGGAGTATTGAAGTCATCATTCATTTCTTCAAAGATATGATCGATTAGATCATTGATTTCTTTATCCAGATTTCCAGCAGCATTCTTACCCGCATAATTTAACGCTTGCAAAGTCTTATTACCTTCCATCAATCGTTTATAACCCTTTTCGGCCGCGAGTAACGCTTCGTCCGTCAGGTCGAGCGTACTCCGGTAATGGGATTGTAGCATAAAAAAGCGAATCATCATCGGACTGTAGCTTTTCGAAATATGCTTGCTCTCTCCATTGAAAAGTTGCGGAGGGGTAATAGAATTATCTTCACTTTTTGACATTTTCTTGCCATTCATCAATAACATATTAGTGTGCAACCAGTAATTGGCCGGTGCACAGCCACATGCTCCGTGGTTTTGCGCCACTTCGTTTTCATGATGCGGAAATTTCAGGTCATTTCCACCGCCGTGAATATCAAAAGTTTTACCAAGATACTTGGTACTCATGGCGCTACATTCGAGATGCCATCCGGGAAAGCCAACTGACCAGGGAGAATTCCAGCGCATAAGGTGGCTTGGTGCCGCTTTGATCCAAATCGCGAAGTCCGCAGGGTGGTTTTTCTCATCCTGGTTTTTCAAATCATCTCTCGATTCAGCAATCAATTCGTCGATGACTCTTCCTGAAAGCTTTCCATATACATCATTATTCTTAGCAAATTTGATGGTATCAAAATAAACCGAACCATTTTTCACGTAAGCATAGCCATTATCAATGATTGCCTGTACCATTTCGATCTGCTCTATAATATGGCCGGTAGCACGTGGTTCAATGCTTGGAGGAAGAGTATTGAAAATTTTCATCATTTCGTGAAAACCGTTCATATATTTTTGCACGACCTCCATTGGCTCAAGCCTTTCCAGCCTTGCTTTTTCAGCTATTTTATCTTCTCCTCCAGTATCCACATCACCGACTAAGTGCCCAACATCGGTAATATTGCGAACATATCTTACTCGGTAACCAAGGTACATCAGGTATCGATAGATCACATCAAAGCTTACAAAAGTCCGGCAATTACCCAGGTGGACATCGCTGTAAACGGTTGGGCCGCATACATACATGCCGATTTGTCCTTCATTAATAGGCTTGAAAACCTCTTTTTTTCTGCTAAGACTATTATAAACCTGAAGCTTCTGATCCATTGAAAAAATCTTTGATGGTTTTTGTTTCCCCTCGTTGGGAAGTATTTTAAAATTATCGGGCAAAATTACATAATTTCTCAGTTTGTTGCCGGACTTGTTTCGGCTTATTCATATACAATTTTTTTACCAAATGTTTATTTGGCTACTCTACATTTGCTATTTAGACTTCGACATCGGCTCATGAGTCTGGTCCGAAACTATTGGTGTGCCTGATGTGCAAGGATGTTGGCAAACTCAAAGCCATTTAAGGATTCGATACCATAACAGGGGTAATTTAAAGAAGCTGAAGCTTTGTCTCCATAGAAAAAGTTGAAAAGGACACTGTAATCCTCGGATGATTTATGTTGTTTATAATAGGCTTCGACCTGTTTAAAGGTCTCTTCATCAAAAGAAGGGCTGATGCTTCGCGTATTAGTACAAACGAAAAGTTCTTGCTTGAGATGATCTTCTAGTTTTATAGGCTTAGTATGATCCAGCCAGTAAATTGTACGCAGGGCATACTCCTGTACTCTTTGTTTTATCAATGATTCATTATAATGCTCATCCTCCTCACTTGACCAAAAATAAGGCGTACAGAAATTTCTGTCTATTAAGGCCTTGAATTTGAATTTGCTATCAAAATCTGTAGTATAAAAATTGGTCCATGCACCTTTTAAATCATCCGCAACATTGAGTACAAGCTTTAGAGTCAGATTATGAGCAACATGCAGCTTTAAATTCAAACTTTGCAAGGCTTCTACTGCTAAAGCTTCTGCTTTAAAGGCTTGTAATAATCTTACTTTTTGGAGCAAATGTTCTTTGGCCATCGGATTAAAACCCATAATCGGAATGACAAGATCGTCTTTTGAATCTCCCTGTAATTTGGAAAGGTATTCCTGAAAGCGTAAAGGGCTAATAGCCCGGCTATACAGGGATTCCATGAAAGAGAGGATTGGAATGACTTCGAATTTCATTTTTATTTTCTCCAACAAGATTTTTTTGGATCAAGTTTCCAATAGCTTGTTTACAAATCAAATTTTGTCATTACCGGGTAATGGTCAGAATGGATTTCTTTGAGAATTTTGTTATCCAGAATTTTGATTTTGGGACTCGAAAGGATATAATCGATGCGTAGTGCGGGAATGCGGCCGGCGTAAGTACTGCCAATCCCAAAGCCTTTTTCGCGAAAGGTATCGCGTAATTGCTTCGAAAGCATGCGATAGACATAAGACTGCGGAGTCTCGTTAAAATCCCCGCAAAGAATTACCGGATAGGGACTTTGCTCTAAATGTGTTTTGACTTTTTTAGCTTGCTGTACGCGTATTTTTGAAGTATATCTGAATTTTCCGAAAATGCCTTTGATATCTGTCCAGGTTTCCCTTTCTTGAACATTGCCTTCTCCCAGAATGCGCTCGGTCTGGGTGCTGACCTGATTGGATTTGAGATGCAAGCTATAGACTCTTACGGTCTTGTTATTGATCCTGATATCAGCCCAAAGACAGGAATTGGCTCGGGTCGTAAATTCAACTTCTCCGGTTTTCAAAATCGGGTACATTGATAAAATACAGGTGCCTTTATATTTGATCACATGCATGTATTTAAAGCCCAATTTATCCAGGACATATTGAGCCCCCCGGCTATTCACTTCTTGTAAGCAGAGTATATCTATTTGACCTTCATTATTTAAAAAATTTACAAAATCCTTGACTTTTGCCAGATGCTTTTCCTTATTCTTATTACCTAAAAATCCAAAGCCCGAGGTATTGAAAGTAACGACGTTAAAAGAATGTTTTGTTTGCCCGGAAGCCCCCGGGCTTAATCCGATGAATCCGGTCAGATGGTTCCAGCCCAAAAGAATACAAGCTAATGAAAAGAAAAAGTATTTCTTTTTCATAAAGGCCCAAAAAAGAACGAAAAGCAGATTAGTCAGCAAAAGCCATGGATAAGCCGTACCGAGGATATTGAACCAGGAGAATTTTTCCGGATTAACAAAAGGAGAAAGATAAGCCAGAAAGGTAGTGAAGATCAGCAACACGTTGAGCCATCGTACTAAATTATAAATACCTTTCACAGCGTTTCGGTTTTTAGTAAAGCATAAACGGAGTAGAGAAGATGATTATTTTGAAATTTTGCGTTTCGAATTTGATATTTTATTTCTTACTGGCATTAAAAAGAAACTCTTTCTCATCTGCGGTAAGGCTATCATATCCCGTTTTTTTAATTTTATCTAAAATGGCATCCAGATGTTCCTGATGAGATGAAGAATCACTCTTCGCATGTGGTTTGGTATTTTTGTTTTTCGCTTTTGGATTTTTGTAAGCTACCCTTGGCCCTCGCTTCTTCCCTGAGCCCATATTTTTAAATAACCCGAATAATTTATCTAAAAAGCTATTAACCGGAGCGGACCAATCATTTCCTCTTTGTAACTGGGTAGCAAATAAATAACCAAAAAAAGCTCCCCCCAAATGTGCAAAATGCCCTCCGGTATTATTGACCCCTCCAGCTCCGATGATATCCAGAAAGACCAGCACTGCTACTACATATTTCAGTTTTACATCACCGATCAAGATCAATCTTAAGATATAATTCGGGGCAAATACTCCAGCGGCAACGATCACTGCCATAACGGCTCCGGATGCACCGATAGCATAATTTGCCTGACCGGTAAGATTAGCATAAAGGAAAAAGGCTGCCCCTCCGGCCAAACCACCCAGAAGATATAAAGGAAGGATTCGATGATCACCAACCAGATCACCTATAATTCGACCAAACCAATAAAGCAGTATCATATTCCAGAGGATATGCCAGAATCCGGTATGCAGGAACATATGGCTAATCACCCCCCAAAGATGCGTAACGAGATAATACCAGTCGCTATTGATTCCAAATGGTTCGACAATGTTGACGTATATTGCTTTGTCCCGGTATCCACCTGCAAAAACCAGTACAAGATTGATGACAACAAACACGGCAACATTAATCAAAATGATCCTGGTGATCATATTGCCCTGATTGAATTGTTGTTTCAGATCGTCCCAGATGGATGTAAACATGATTTTAAAAAAATTTAAATGAGTCTTTTTAAGTCCTGTGCTACAAATATACTCAACATACTTGCCAAATGTTTTACAAACGTGAGCCAAATTTTTGCCAGTACAGGATCATGAGAAAACCGAAGATCGCTCCTCCTACGTGTGCGAAATGGGCTATATTCTGGCCAAAAATGGAAAAACCGGTAAAACCGCCCAATAAATCCAGTGCCAATAAGCCCGGGATGAAGTACTTTGCTGCTACCGGAACCGGAAAGAATATCAGAGCCAGTTTAGCATTAGGAAACTTCATTCCATAACCAACGAGAACACCATATAATGCTCCGGAAGCTCCGACAACGGGTGTGTTTATATTTATGACTAACTCTTTTATTAAATCTCTCGGATATTGAATACCTCTATTCATATTTGCTTCTAATTCTGCAACGCTACTAACATTAAGCTCTGAAAGCAATTGTGAATACTCATAATATCCAGTTGCTAAGTGAATTGCAGCGGCCCCAAAGCCACATATAAAATAAAAAAGCAGAAATCTTTTAGGCCCCCACAAGTTTTCTAATGGAGGACCAAACATGAAAAGACCAAACATATTAAAGAATATATGTCCGATTCCTCCATGATTAAACATATGTGTCACTAATTGGATCGGTTGAAACGACTCTGAGGTAGGAGGGTATAATGCAAACCATACCTTCATTTCAGGTGGAAGCAACATCGTTCCAATAAAAACAATCACATTTATAATAAGCAGATTCTTTACAACATCTGTAATTTGTAACATAGCAAATTTCTTTCCTTTATGCTTAACGTATAAAGTGCTAAAAAGATGAGACAATTTTTGAATACCTCGGGTAAGTTGCAGTATTTTTCGACTAAATTCCCGGCTTATCCTTCAAACTGTTTGGCTAAATCTTCCAGCTCAAAGGTAATAAAACAATTTTTACCATTGGGGCTTTTATATGGAAGGCTACAGGCAAAAAGCTGATCGATCAGTTCCTGCATTTCTATTGCCGTCATTTTTTGCCCTTTTTTGATTGCAGCACTTCTGGCCATTGATCGTGCAATATTCTCGTGGATTTCCAGCTTTAGCTCCATATTGTTTTTATACTGTTCCAAAAGGTTTTCGATGATTTGTTGTTCATCAAAATTACCGGGTAAATCTGCTGGAATGCCATGTATCACGAAAGTGTTGGTACCAAACTCTTGTAAATCGAAGCCCAGGGCATTAATTTCCGGGCTAATCGATTTCAAAACCTCCGCATCTGCCGGAGATACAGTAATTGTTTTGGGAAATAGTTCTTTTTGAGTAAAAGAAGTTTGTTGACTCAGTGCGGCCAAATAACGTTCATAGAGAATGCGTTCGTGTGCGGCCTGCTGATCGATTAATAAAAAACCTGATTTGATCTGACTGACAATATAAGTAGCATGTATTTGATACGGTACTTTTTGTTGCTTGGTGAAATCACTGGTTTGATCAGCAGACTGGCTTTCTGACCATTGACTTTCAATGGTTAAAGCTTCACTATTATTATCGGTATCTTTTTGGTCATAGGCCCCTAATCCCTGATACAGTTTTTCCCAGTTTTCCAGATTGGACTGCTCCAGCGGTGAAGATGCTTTTTTAAAAGCATCGGGACTATTCATCTTTGAGTCTGCCTTGGTAAATTGCTGCTCCGGTTTTGCCGTCGGAGTAGGCGTATATTTTGAAAAATTGACTTCCTGATCAAAATCGAGAGTCGGAGTAATGCTATATTGCCCCAAAGCGTGGCGAATAGCCACTTTTAAATAATTATAGACCAGGCGTTCGTCGTCAAATTTAATTTCCTGCTTTGTTGGGTGAACGTTAATATCGATCCTTGCGGGATCAATATCCAAAAATACGACGTAGAGCGGGAAGGTATCTCTGGGAAGCAAATCTTCATAAGCACCCATAATTGCATGGTTTAGATAACCACTTTTGATGAAGCGCTGGTTGACGTAGAATAATTGTTCTCCACGGGTTTTCTTGGCAAATTCCGGTTTTCCTACGAAGCCGGTAATCTTTAATATATCCGTCTCTTCATTCACCGGGACGAGTTTTTTATTCCAGGTATTTCCGAAAATTCCAACGATTCGTTGACGGAGATTGCCGGGTTGCAAGTGGAATATTTCAGCATTATTATGATGCAAAGAAAAGAAGATATCCGGATGTGCGATAGCTACCCTTTGAAACTCATCCAGGATATGCCGCATTTCTACAGTATTTGATTTCAGGAAATTGCGGCGTGCCGGGACATTATAAAATAGATTTTTAACCGCAATACTCGTACCCGCAGCACATTGACAGGCTTCCTGAGATTTTACTTCAGAACCTTCAACCAAAATCCACGTTCCCAATTCATCCGATTGCCTTCTGGTTTTTAGCTCTACATGGGCAATAGCGGCAATACTGGCCATCGCTTCACCACGAAAGCCCATCGTTCGGATTGCAAATAAATCTTTTGCCATTCGGATTTTTGAGGTTGCATGCCGTTCGAAGCTCATTCTGGCATCGGTTTCGGACATACCACAACCATTATCGATGATCTGGATCAAGGATTTTCCGGCATCTTTGACAATTAATTTGATTTCCGTACTTCCGGCATCGATCGAGTTTTCCAGTAACTCTTTTACGACAGAAGCTGGCCTTTGAATTACTTCTCCGGCTGCAATCTGATTTGCAATAGCATCGGGAAGAAGCTGAATGATATCAGCCATAGTTTATTATTGCTTTAGTTAGGCAAGCCTTGGAAACTTGCCGATTATAAAATAAACTTTAGGTTTGAGACGGAAGAGCAGTAAAATATACACCTCAATTCCCCAAACGCTGCTCAATTATGGGCAAATATACGGTAAGAAAGTAATACGATGAAACAAGCAGGACACCGATTATCATTAAAAGCATGATCGTTGACCTTTTCGAAGACTTGTATGAAGATCGGGAATTGGATTTATAATTCCGGCGCCAATTCTTGGAAATACGTCTTTTGATAGATTCCGGGTCATTGTCGGCCATTCCCTGTGCAGCTTTTACCCTTTGCTCCAATTCTTCCTTCTGCGGATCCCAGTATCTTGGTTTATACTCAAAACGTTGATGTTTCTGCTTTTTGAAAAATCCGCCGATAATTGCCATAATCTTAGTTTTATTAAGTAATTAGATTCAGATACAGAATGAGTGGAAAAGACGCCTTTGTAGACTAGTCGATGATTTAAGACCTGGTCTTAAATAAAATGCTTTAGGTATTTAATCCTGCACCTTTATCCTATCATATACTCACTATTTAAAAGATTTATATTTTAAAATACAACTTCAATCTTAATAAAAGAAGCCTGAATGCCCTTTTCTATTAATTATGATTAAAAAAACGTTCATTATGGTGGGAAAAGACTTTTTAATAAAAAAACGAAACAACTTCCACTAGTGTTTGTTGAGCTACCATAATCAGATTATATTTGCAATTTGATTCCCTGAAAAGATAGTTGTGTTGTAGATGATATGATCAAGATTAAAAGTAATCTTAAGAGCTTGAATTATTGAATATTAGTTTTTTTAAAACATATGATCTAATAGCGGATATTCATAGCCTTAATAACAGAAACAACACTGTTTGAGAAAAAAATATTACGAGCCTTTTCGAATACTGAGCAATGAGCGATCAAATAAAGCATGAGTGTGGAATTGCACTTGTCAGACTTTTAAAACCTCTCGATTATTACTATAAAAAATATGGTACGACCCTTTATGGGATCAATAAGCTGAGACTGCTACTTCAAAAAATGCGTAATCGCGGGCAGGATGGTGCTGGTTTGGCAACTATCAAACTCCATGCGAAACCCGGACAACGCTATATCAGTCGCAAACGGAGTATTAGTTCTAATTATCTGGAAGATCTTTTCAAAGAAGTTTATGAGCGGTTTCGGAATGTAAGCCCGGAGCATCTTCAGGATGCAAACTATCTCAAGGAAAACCTTCCCTATACCGGAGAATTACTGCTAGGGCATCTTAGATACGGAACACATGGGGATAATACTATTGAAACCTGTCATCCTTTCTTAAGACAAAATAACTGGATCAGCCGAAATCTGGTGCTTGCCGGTAACTTCAACCTGACCAATGTTGATGAATTATTCAAAGAATTGGTTGATCTTGGACAATATCCCAAGCAAAAATCGGATACAGTTACGGTACTTGAAAAAATCGGCCATTTTCTGGATGATGAGGTAGCGCGTTTGCATACCTGGTTCAAACCGGATGGCTATTCTACCGAAGAACTGAATGAATTGATTTTCGAGAACCTCGATGTTCAGCGACTGTTAAGAAGAGCCAGTAAACGCTTCGACGGAGGTTATGTAATGGGAGGCTTAATTGGGCATGGAGATGCATTTATAATGCGTGATCCATCGGGAATTCGGCCGGCTTTCTATTATGCGAATGGCGATGTCGTAGTCGCTGCTTCCGAACGCCCTGCCATTCAAACTGCTTTTGACGTTCATGTTTCAAAAGTAAAAGAACTACAGCCCGGGCACGTTTTAATTATTAAGCGGAATGGAAAGGTATCGGAAGTACCCTTTGTTGATCAAAGAGCGCGAAATGCCTGTTCGTTTGAGCGAATTTATTTTTCGAGAGGGACGGACCGGGATATATATCTGGAGCGGAAAAAGCTGGGGGAACAATTGGTAGATGCTGTACTAAAGTCAGTAAATCACGATTTTAAAAATACCGTATTCTCATTTGTACCTAATACAGCGGAAGCATCTTTTTACGGGATGATAAAAGGTGTCGAGCAAAGACTTAATGATGTCAAGCTCGAAAAAATCAAAGCAATGGGCTCTGATATAAAACCCAAGCGAGTCGAAAAAATCCTGAATATGTCGGCGCGTGCCGAAAAAATAGTAGTGAAAGATGTCAAAATGCGAACTTTCATTGCAGATGATTCCTCTCGTGGCGATTTGGTGTCGCATGTTTATGATGTGACCTATGGGATCGTTGAAAATGAAAAAGACAATCTGGTTTTGATTGATGATTCCATTGTAAGAGGAACGACACTGAGGGATAGCATTATTAAAAGTGTTTCTCGCTTGCGGCCTAAAAAGATTATTATTGTATCCTCGGCACCACAAATTCGTTATCCGGACTGTTATGGTATTGATATGTCCAAACTTAAGGAATTCGTTGCTTTCCGGGCAATGGTAGAATTGCTGGAGGAAACCGGCCAAAATCACTTGTTACAAGAGGCTTACGAAAGATGTGTGGCGCAGAAAGATAAACCGGCCGAAGAAATTACGAATGAGGTGCAGGGCCTTTATGAAACCTTTACCTATGAACAGATTTCGGACAAGATTGCTGAGATTATTACACCAAAAGATATTAAACCGGAGGTGAAAGTGATTTACCAGACAATCGAAGGGCTACATGCCGCCTGTCCGAATAATAAAGGAGACTGGTACTTCTCCGGGAACTATCCAACGCCGGGAGGGAACCGGGTGGTTAATCGCGCTTTTATCAATTATATGGAAAACAATGATAAACGAGCCTATTAGTCGCTGTTGTGAATGATTAATAATAGAACTGAATTAAGCCTAAAGTCATGTGGAAGTATAGTTTGGTATTTTTTATACTCTTTTTCATTTCGTGCAAAGATGAATGCTCAGGCAAAGAATGTTTAAATGGAGGTGTCTGTATTGATGGAGAATGTGATTGCCCGGAGCGTTGGGGGGGAGATGATTGTTCGGAGCAAATTATCCCTACCTGGGTCAGAGTTAAGAATCTCACATTAGAACCATTCAGTGGAGTTGATGAGTTCGGAGAACCATGGGATGCACCGGGAGATGGCCCGGACTTGACTTTTGAGGTGACGGAAAATAGTGCTCCGGTCGTATATACTCATCCATTATTTTTGGCTAATGTAGATCATACTGTTCAGAATAATTTTGTGATCAACGGGGACTTATTACTTGATCCTTTGAAATTTTATGTATTCCATTTTTATGATCACGATTTTGCGAATGGCAATACATTTATCGGGACAGGCAGAATAGTGCCGGTTGGAACGTTCTCCAACTCAATGGATATCATTCTCGCCGAAGATGGAAATCTGGCTTTTTCTATAGCCGTAGAGTACGAGTGGTAATTTAGCAGCATTCAATAAAAAGCAAAACAGGATTATACTATGTGGAAAGAAGAAAATAATTGCCTCAAAGCAACATTTGTTTTTAAAGATTTTGTAGAAGCTTTTGCTTTTATGAGTGAAGTGGCTTTTGCGGCTGAAAAGCAAAAACATCATCCAAATTGGAGCAATGTTTACAATAGTGTATCTTTTGAACTAAACACGCACGATGCCGGAAATATCGTTACGGAAAAAGACCATCGTCTGGCCGAAGCCATTAGTGCCATTTACAAAAAATACCAGGTTTAGAAACTCCAGTCGTACTGGTCAAGGTTGATCAGACTTTCTTTTAGTAAAGCGATACAATTGGCAATATCTTCTTTGTGAGCCATCTCAATTACCTGATGAATATGTCGGGTAGGGATGGAAATGGCTCCGGTGATCGCTCCTTTTTTACCATAACGTTGAATACCTGCAGTATCTGTTCCGCCTTTTGGCAAAACTTCCGTCTGCCACTTAATAGCTTTTTCAGTAGCTAATTGCTTCAGATAACGCACCATTCGATAATCACAGATGACGGAGCCGTCCAGAACTTTAATACCTGCACCATTTCCGAGCGAAGTCACTTTTTCGTGAGCCTGTGCCCCGGGAACATCAAAGGCAATGGTTGTATCAAGACCGAATCCAAAATCGGGGTCGATCAAATGAGCCGAAGCGATAGCTCCGCGAATACCTACTTCTTCCTGCACAGTGAATACCCCATAGACATCATAAGGTACTTCAACATCTTTGAGTGCCTGGAAAACTTCCAGTAAAATAAAAACAGAAACCCGGTTGTCGATTGACTTTCCATTGACACAGTCTCCCATCTCGATCAATTGCCGCTCCCGGGTGATCGGATCTCCAATGGAAATGACCTCATTGACCGCTTCGGCAGACATGCCGGTATCGATGAAATATTCGTCCATCGGAACAGCTTTCGAGCGTTCGTCGGCTTTCATCAGGTGAATAGGCTTGGAACCCATCACACCAATGACATCCTCTTTTCCATGAATGATCACTCTCTGAGCCGTAAGGGTTTTGGGGTCAAACCCACCAAGTGGTGTAAAGCGTATAAAGCCATCTTCATCAATATGTGTAACGATAAAGCTGATTTCGTCCATATGTGCAGCAACCATGACACGTTTGTCTTCTTTACCTTTTTTTACTGCAATGACATTCCCCATTGGATCAATAGAAACTTCATCTGCCAATGGTCTTATATGGGAAAGAACCAATTCCCGGATTCGCTGTTCGAAACCAGGAGCACCCGGCGTTTCGCAGATTTCTTTTAAAAGTGGAAAGTTGATCATTGTGTTTGGCTTTAGTTTTGCAGCGGCGAAAGTACAAATTTATAAGAATATATACTATACTTCAAACACTTGAGAATCTATTAGGTGCTTGTCTTTCCCTCTTTTTTTAATAGTCTGTATACTAACAAAGCTAATGGAAGTAGCAGGATTAGCCACAGAAAGTTAAATTCGGTTTTTAACTTAAGGGGGCTCATATCACCAACAGTCACTAAATTAGCCCAAAAAAAAGGGTGCGCAGTCAGTGGATCAGCGGATTTTAGATAATCGATCTTGGCCTGACGAAGGGCTCGATCCTTGGAAAGCCCTTGAGCGGCGTATTGATAAAAGTTTTTGAGAATGGTACTGCTTGATTCATCATTGGCGGGCCAGAGACTCATTATAACACTCCTGCAGCCTGCATAGGAGAAAGCCCTTCCTAAGCTCATAGCGCCTTCTCCCTGAGCTAATTGCCCATAACCGGTATTACAGGCACTCATCACTGCCAGATCAGCTGATAATTTTAGCTGATAGATTTCAGCGGCACTTAGAAAATTATCAGTTTCGCTTGCAATAGGATTCGAAAAGACCAAACCGGATTCCATAGGTTGATGATCATTAATTAATCCATGGGTAGCCAGGTGAATGATTTTACTTTTTGGAGCCAGATCGATAAATTTTTCTTTGGTTGCCGCTTCTTTTGTAAAGCTCTGTCCTTTGAAGAAAGCCTTGGCTGCCTGTACTTCGGAGGTAGCATGGGGAAGTTGTGTAAGTATATTTCTTTGAGCATTAAGGCTGGTTTTCGCAGTTTTCTCATCCGTTTGAAAACTCGGAGCAAAACCACTGAATTCAATAGGCAGACTGCTTTGTCGTTTGGGTGGACTGGCCCAGAGTGCAGCAGACCAGGCATATTGAATATCGTATGCTGTAATTAGATAGTTGAGCTTTTTAAAATTTGTAGAAGAATTTCCATCGGTCAGTGTTTCAAATGATAGATAATGTAAAACGCCATGGGGAATGAAGATCAGATTTTTAATATTCGAAAGACTGGAACTCAGGGGCTGGACAAGGGTCTCATGCAAGGTGTCCAGTGTTCTGATATACTCAAGAATTGACTGTTGATCAAAAACACTTCGTTGAGCATCGTTTTCCCTGAGTCGGTATATTGCTTTGTTCAGGTCATATGAAAGTTTTTTTCGAAAACCGCTGATCTCACCTTTTCTTATAAAAAAAATGAATATTTCGTCTTTGCTTTGAAAATAAGAAACCAAAGCACTCTCTTTATCCGGGAGTGTTTGCATGACTTCCTGAACAGAAATTTCAGCCGGCGCATATTTCAGTTGATAATAGCTTGGATTGTGTTTTTCCAGTGATCTAATAATATTTTCATAGCTCAATTTCAAATTGAAAATTTGGTTTTCAGCTTTGTCCTGTTCTTTTTTTGAAAGTTTACCGGATTCTTCTTCCAGCCAGTTAATCTTTTGGCTAAGGTTTTCCAGGGAGTCTAATAGCCTTTTTGGGATATTTGAGGCTTTGAGAGCATACTGACTATTAATACTTTGCCAAAGAATACTGGCCTTGCTTTTTTCGGATAACTCGAAGGCTTTTTGCAGGTACTTGGAATCCTTGGTCAGACGATATAATTCAAAAGCCTGCTCAATGGCTTGTTCAAAAATGGGAGCGGTATCTGAGTTTAAAAATTGCCGGGCGGCTTCGGATTGATAACTCCGGCGAATTTTTTCAATAAGTGTGATCGCTAATTCTGAGGTGTGAAATGCTTGTTCAAGGTCTGCTTTGTTGTTCGATTTTTTGAAATTGGATTGCAAAAAATATGCTTTGGATTGCAAAAGATGGAGAAAAGCTACTTCTGCTTGAACTTGTTCAAGTTCCGGATTTTTATAAAAGTCATTTTCTTCAAAAGAAAAATCGGAGGCAATATTTTGCAGACCCTCCTGAATTAAAAACAGTGCCCGGGAAATATCCCCTTTTTGGAAATAGGCTTCCGCCATCAATAACTTGGTTTCGGCAATCAGGTGCTTTGGAATGAAAACCGCTTTTTTATATTTCTCAATGGCTTCCCGATAGAAATTGATGGCTTTATTATAACGCCCCATTTTTTTATAAGTATAACCAATGTCCTGGTATCCGGCTACCAGATAAGGATGTGTAGGAGGAAGCCCTTGTTCCTGTATTTTTACTGAACGCTTATGGAGCTTTAATGCTTTCTTATCTTGACCCAGATCGGCGTATACCCGGGCCAGCTCCCCTAATACACCGGCGGTTTCCGGATGTGTTTTGCCCCTGGAAGCTTCCGCAATGGAATATGCTTTTTCGAGGAAAGGCAAAGCTTCTTGATATCTGTTTTGAGCCTGATAGATACGGCCAATATTATTGAAATATTTATACACACTGGGATGGATCGTATCGTAATGTATTAATTTTATTTCTAAGGCTTTCTTAGCAAAATCCAAAGCCTGATCGTAATTTCCCAGATCGTAAAGAAGGTTACATTGATTAATATAGATTCGGTAAAAATCCTTGCTGGTTGGTTCGGATGCCTTCTGGAAAATTTGAAAAGCCTGTTCATAATAGCGACCACATTCCCGATAATTACCCATTTTGCGTTGACCATAACCAATGTTCATTAATGCATTTCCGACTTCGGCGCTTTTTTCTCCAAATGCTTTTTTGTAGATTTCCAAAGTCTTTTCATAACATTCTCTGGCTTTGTCAACATCATACATTTGATCGTAAGTGTTTCCCATATCCATATAAAAATCGCCAACGACCACACTTTCCGGTCCTATACGTTTTTCAGCAATTGCTAATCCTTTTTGGTAATACTCAATGGCTTTTTCATTATTCCGCAAGCCTTGCTCATTCGTTCCCAACCAGTAATAAACGTCTTCAATGAACAGGTGATTCTGTGGGTAGTGTTTTTGCCGGAGGGATAAAGCTTCCCGGAGTGGAACACGAGCTTTCAAATAAGATCCATCTTCATAATGACTAATTCCAAGCTCTAGCAGTTCCTTGGCTTTAAGGGTATCGTGTTGCGCAAAAACGATTTGCTGATTTGATATAAAAAGCAAAATGCAAAAAAATATCTTTCGTGAATTTGCATCCATTAAGCGCATTGTTGAAGTGAAGATCTGCTAATAAAGGTACGAGAAATAATTCGTTGTTCGTCCTCCGAATCTTGAAAGACGAACAACGAAAGTCGAATTATAAATCAAAGGGTCCGATCACTTCCGTACCATTACCATTGAGGTTACCGTAGTAGATGTATTGGGTTCCCAAGTCATTAAATAAAATGAAGTAACGCAAATTCCCGATGAAGAAACCTATTGCTGCGCCTACATTGCTGAAATGCTGAGTGATACTTCCATCCGGTCCCCAATCATATAAATCATGGGTGTTTCCAAAGGAGTTTGGATTATTGGCATAATGTACGTACTTATCTCCTTGCTTATTAAACATATATCTTCCTGCAGGTCCGAGCGGGTCTTTGTAATTAAAAGCCACTGCCCCGATACCTACTGCCCCGAATGGATTGTCTCCCAGAGCAAGATCAGAGATAGGGCGTACATTCAGCCAGTTCCCGGAAGAGGGGTTTAGATAAGAGTATTGTGTTCCGGTACCGTCAAAAACCTGTAGGTAATATTCTCCGTTTTGATTACCGTCAATATTACAAGCTGCACCAATACTGCTGAATGGACAAGGCTCAGTACCGAGTTCATCGATATGGAAAGGCCCTTCGAGTACACCGGTATTACTGCGCATCCATTGATCCCCGGCTTGGTTAATCAAAATAAACTCTGTCCCATAGGTATTGAAAGCTGCACCAACCGGTCCCATTGCCGAGATGACATTTCCGGTCCAGTGCTCAGTATAAGGAGGGGCGCCGTCCGCACCGGTAGGAACACAATTCGTTACATCATAATTTGTTGCCAATTGGGTGCTTACAATTTGATTATTATAAACACTTCGCACCACATAAGAGATAGGCTTTCCGGATCGGATGTTTGAACTTTCAGAGAGCAAACTAGCCAGATCGCTTAAATCAGTTGTACCAACGGTAAGCAGAGAGGTATTGGCATCACCACCATAAGCGAAAACGGTAATGGTCAACTCATCAAGGGTATTTAAGTAACTTGTTTCGATATTGGCTTCCACATCGGTAGCTACCCCATTGAACGAAGCATTGATTGCAGCGTCCATTTCTGTAACGGAAGAAGAAGAGGAAACCAGCATATAAAAGATACGCCCATAAGTTACATCAGAAATATAGGTAGCCGGATTATTTGGACCGACATACCGGGCTAAATCCTCTGGTGTGACAGAAGGAGCAAATAGTTGATCCATGGAAGTTGGGATATCATAACTCATAGTATAAAAACTCTGGTTGAGGTTGACCACGAACGTATTTTTTTCAGAAACGGAGCTATAATTTAGTTTGCCTTCAAGGTCTACAAAAGTAGAATTGACATCTACCCCCAGTTCAAGTGCAAATTGTTCCCGGCTTTGAATGTTTTTAATTCCCAAACTGAAATTGGCCGGTACGATGCCGGTACTTCCATTGATAATATTGTTAATGGCATCGGTCACCGTACTTTTGGCAATCTTATCTACTTCAAAACTCGATTGAATATTCCCGTCTACAACATCTGTGGAGATGACCCCACCTGCTCGTTCTACGGCGATAATATCTGGAGTTCCCTGGTTGAGGGATTTACCTTGTAGCATATTTCCGGGATAGATTACATTAGAGTTTGGAGAGAATAGCGGGAAGCCTTCATTGCCACCGGCTCCATCCTGGATACTCACGGATTCGGTAGTACATTCCCAGTTGACGCCGTCTCTTTCCTCGGTATAAACCTCCGTAACTGTAGTCTCTTCACTCATCTGCGGCTGGCTAAATCCTCCGCCTCCATCGATTACGGCACGGAAAGTACCTTCCCCGATTTCACCCATATCATCTTTTTTACAGCTAATTGAAATTATCGAAATTAATAGAAGCAAGCTAAGTAATTTTAATATTGTCTTTTTCATTTTTCTTGGTTTTACGGGGCCTGGGGCGAGCCCGTATTAGAATAAAAAGGTTTGTTTGCTTCCATATAGCGGAAGGCGAACAGAGGTTACCCCCAGGATGTTAAAAAAATGAAAAAAATATCTTGACTACGACAAGGACGAGGAAGAAGCAGGGATTTCTACAATGAACTTTCTAAAAATTCATTAGTTATGTTATTCACGATGTATCATTTTTACACCATATAAAATTCTAAAAGATGAAAATTGCCAATATAGCTTTCTTATTATTTTCGATTTTGACTTTTGGGGCATGTCAAACACCAAATACAGATAATGTTAAGCAAGCTTCAGAAAATGCTCAACCGGTAAAAGTAGCAGCTACGGCGGAAGGATTGGAAAAAGCTTATTTTGCTTCGGGTTGTTTTTGGTGCGTAGAAGCAATTTACGAAAGTGTCAAAGGTGTAAAAGAGTCTATCTCCGGTTATTCCGGGGGACATACCGAAAATCCTACCTACGAATCTTCTAATACCGGCCGTACTGGTCATGCTGAGGCGGTGGAAATTATCTATGATCCTGAGGTGGTGAGTTTTGCTACGCTGGTGGATGTTTATTTTGGCTCACAGGATGTAAGCCAGGTTAATGGCCAGGGCCCGGATCGAGGTTCACAGTATCGTTCTATTGTTTTTTATCAAAACGAAGAACAGAAAAAAATTATCGAAGAAAAAGTTGAGAAGATCAATAAAGCCATTGCGCCTCAAAAAGTAGCTGCTGAAATCAAGCCTTTCCAAAAGTTCTGGCTTGGAGAAGATTATCATCAGGATTTTGAAAAACGCCATCCTGATCACGGCTACATCCGAGCGGTATCCATTCCCCGGTTGAAACGCTTCCAGGCGAAGTTTCCACACCTTATTAAAGAAGATGCAAAGCATTAGATTTTGGGGTTCGATATTCTTGTCTTTCCAAATCCAAACCTCGGGAATCAAGAGATGAATGCCATTTTTCAAAATTCTTTTTGGCAAAGGGGTAACCTTTTTCGTACTTTGGTTATATGAAGGTAATCAAGGCATCTAATCCGCAGGATCGACAATTGCTGGAAGGACTGGTTAAGGCAGATAGTCAAGTGATCGAAAGAGTGTATGATCTGGCTTTACCAGCTGTGATTAATTGGATTAAAACCAACCAGGGTACAGAGGCTGATGCCAAAGATATTTTTCAGGAAGCACTGCTGGCCTTGTATGGAAAGCTACAGAAAGAAGAGCTGGTATTAACCTGTACCTTGAAAAGTTTTCTACGGATCATGTGTCGAAATCTATGGCTGACACGATTGAGAAATAAAAATCGATCTGCAGTATCACCCTTGGAAGATATTGAACTAGTTGAACTGGATGAAGAGATCATCCGACGTATTGAAGCTTCAGAGAGAGAACAACTTTATTTTAAACATTTTGACGCACTGGGAGAAAATTGTAGAAAAATTTTGCAGTGGTTTTTTGATAAAGTTTCACTTAAAACTATTGCCGCCAAATTGGATACCAGTGAGAACTATATCAAAAAGCGAAAATTTATTTGCAAAGAGAAACTCACAAAAGCAATTCAGGCTGATCCTTTATACAAAGAACTAACTAAAAAATAGATCAACGCCTGAAGATCGAATTAATTATCTCTAATCTGCACCAAATGACAGATGAACAAAAATATGATTTAATTGAGCGTTATTTAGACCAGCAACTGAGTGCATCAGAGCGATCGGATTTTGAACGGAAACTCGAAAACGATCCTGCTTTGCGCGAAGAACTGGAACTACATCAGCAGCTTGCAGAAACCCTGGGAGGAACAGAGGTCCATCAGTTCAGGGCTGAGCTTAAAGCGATAAATCAAAGGTGGCAAGCTCCGGTGACCGAAAAAAAAGTACGTTTTTTAGCCTTTCGTCGAATCGCTGCGATTGCTGCGACCGTTTTGATTTTACTATTAGCCTATCAATTCCTGAAAACACCGGCTACGCATGCTCCGGAAGCCTTGTTTGCTTCAAATTTTGAACCTTATAATATGGTGATGAACCAAAGGGCCAGCCTTCCGACTCTGGTAGCAGAAGCCGCTAGTGCCTATGAGGCCGCGGCTTATGAAAACGCTGCCAAAGCTTTTCGACAACTGGAAGCGGAAAATCAGGGAGAAGTCGTTTTTCAGTTTTATCTGGCGATTTCCGAATTAGCATTAGACAATTCCGCGCAGGCAATTCCCTTATTAAAAGAAATTATCCGGCAGGAGCATCCCCTTTTTGCCGAACAAAGTCGCTGGTATTTGGCCCTGGCTTACCTGCATAATGGCGATATCGAATTGACAAAATCACAGCTTCAAAGGATTCAGCCGGAGGAATTTCAATATCCTGCTGCACAAAAAATATTGGATCAGCTTCAATAAATTAGTCCTTCATTCGAATTTTATTGGGAAATACTTAATCTTGTGGCTCGTTTATTATTTATAACGAAGTACAAGTAAATGTCGCTGATTAAAAAACTGGCGGGGGAAACCATGATTTATGGGATTAGCAGCATATTGAGCCGATTGCTTAATTATGTAATCCTGACGCCTTACTTTACCCGGGTTTTTGTAGATAACGACTATGGCGTAGTTTCAGAGATGTATGCTTATGCTGCACTGTTGATGGTCTTTTTTACTTATAGAATGGAAACTACTTTTTTCCGTTTTGCGAGTGAAAAGGATCAATTGGAAAAGACCTTCTCGACGGCTTCGATTTCTTTATTGATCAGCACCGTATTATTTGTAGGAGCGATGCTGTTATTTGCTCAACCAATAGCTAATGCTCTGCAATACCCACAGCATACGGACTACGTTCGCTGGTTTATTTTCATTATAGCCCTGGATACCTTAGTTGCTATTCCATTTGCACGGCTTAGATTAGAAAACCGGCCCATCCGCTTTGCTATCGTCAAGACCCTGAATATTGTCGTTAATATCATTTTTATTTTCTTCTTTTTGGAGCTTTGTCCAATTCTGATAGACCGGGGCTGGAGTTTTTTTGAAAAAATCTATGATCCTAATAACCGCATTGCCTATGTGTTTATTGCCAATTTCATTGGTAGCCTGTCAGTAATGTTGTTCTTACTTCCGGAGTATAAAAAGCTAAGCTTCCAATTTGATAAAGTACTTTGGAAAAAAATGATCTGGTATGCTATGCCCCTGGTAGTGGTCGGAGTGGCTGCGGTAACCAACCAACTGATTAATCTGCCTTTGCAAAAGTATTATTTGTCAGGCAGCCTTCAGGAGAATCAAAGTGATATGGGGGTATATGCTGCTTGTGCCAAACTAGCGATTTTGATGAGCTTGTTTATTCAGGCTTTTAATTATGCCGCCGAGCCTTTCTTTTTTAGAAATGTAGAGCGTTCGGACTCGAAAAAAGTTTACGCTCAGGTGGGACAGGCTTTTGCCCTGGTAGGGAGCCTGGTTTTTCTGGGGATCACCTTATATCTTGATATCGTAAAGTTTTTTATCGGAGCGGATTTTCACAGAGGCTTAGGGATCGTGCCAATTTTGACGATGGCATTTTTATTTTTAGGTCTGTACTATAATTTTTCTATTTGGTATAAACTGAGTGATCGTACCATTATTGGTGCCTATATCTCTTTGGGAGGAGCAGTGATTACGATTGGGATGAATATACTTCTGCTTCCGGTGATTGGTTATTATGCTTCGGCTTGGACTGCTTTGCTTTGTTATGGCTTTATGGCTCTGGCCAGTTATGCAATTGGTCGAATATATTATCCCATCCCATACCCGATGGGACGAATGTTTCTCTATATTGGACTGGCTCTTGGGATTTATTATTTGAGTACATTGTTCAGAAGCATAGTAGATGGAAACTTCTGGTTCATTCTTTTGATTAATACAGGTTTGCTTACTGCGTTTTTAGGAATAATTTATACAATGGAAAAAGAAAAAATACGGGGACTGCTATCATTTAGAAAATAAGGATATACTTCATTCCTGTAAACTGAAACCTCAAATGAAATTTGTCAAAAGCCGTTTTGTTATCATTATGACCATTCTGGCAGCAGGCTTTTATATTGCAATTCCTGCTATTGGCAATGCTGTGGTTTCCCATCCCACTTTTTCGAAATATGCAGTTAAGGATGCAAATTTTATTGTGAAATATCTGCAGGGTATTTTAATCTATCCCTTTGGCAAATGGATTTCGGGGAATTGGAAGTATCTGATAATGATTCCGTATTATTTTTTGCTTTTTATGATGATCAGATATTTATTGGTCCGGTACAAAAAGTTTTGGAAAGGAACGGGTATCGGTCTTGTGATTTTATTAATGATCCTGTATATCTTTCCCGGGCTTATGAGGCTATTTGAAAATGCTCAACCCAGTAGCTCGAAAGGTACCGTGGCTAATGGTTCTATAGAAAATGCCAAGCGGATGTATTTTCGCGGCGATAATTTTACAACTTATTCTTTTCCCGGTTACCTGGCTGGCAGAACTTTTCTACATGATCGACTAAGAAAGGCAGTGACGGAAGCATACGCCGCTTGCAAGACCAGTTGCCCGGGGATTACTTTTGTACTGGGAGAAACGGGCCTGCGTAAAGGCGGACAGTTTTTACCTCATCGGACACATCGAAATGGTTTGAGTGTTGACTTCATGTCGCCACTATTGAGAAAGGGTAGAAGTTATAAAACTCATCACCTTTTTAACCTATGGGGCTATGCCCTGGAATTTGATAATGAAGGTAAAAAGGGAAACCTGGAAATTGATTATGAAGCGATGGCCCGACATTTACACGAAATGGAAAAAGCAGCGAAGCAAAATGGATTAACTATCCAGAAAGTAATTTTCGATCCGGTATTAAGACCCTATTTACTAGCCAGCCCGAGCGGTGAAAAAATTAGACATCTTCCTTTTACGAAAAACCGTGTGACCATCCGTCACGATGATCATTATCATATAGATTTCGCTCTTCGCTAGCCTAAAATGGATAGCGAAAAACGAATATTAATTAAAACTGAATTCTGTACAAAAAGTCTGGAAAGAAGCCAATTTGATAAACGTTGTTTACTTCATTCGTCAGGCGATTATAATCTCTGGAAAAGATATTTTTGCGATTAGTGACGTTTTGAAAATCGAGAAATACTTGTTGAGAAAATTTGCGTTTCGTACTGTTAAATTTGAATCCAATTTTCACATCCCAGCGGAAGTAGGTCTCGTATTGCTCTGAAAAAGCTTTGTCTTCCTGACGAATTTCAAAACCAGCCAGGCGGGAAGCCTCTAAATCAACCGGCGTATAAAACCTGCCGTCGGCAGTGGTAAGCCTGGAGTCTATTGTAAAAGCATTTTGTTTTTGTTTCCCAACTTTAAATTCTTTACCCGCAAGAATGTTGAAGACAAATTGATTGTTGAATGCAGTATTGCGTTCAATTCCATCGCTTCCCTCGTATTTTGAATCAAAAACAGAGGCGGTCAGTAAGCTATGAAATCCATTGCTAAAGAATTTTTCAATAGTCAATTCTATACCTTGATTATAACCTGTTCCTTCATTAGCCAGATTTATTTTTCCCGTTGGAAAACCAAAGTCTGCTCCGAGGTTTAGCATGGAAAAAGAACTGGCTTCACTATCTACTGCGACGCGATCGATATCTTGATAATATATTTCGATCTTGGCACGCCAATCCGGAGCGAAAGCATAATCATAACCTAATACATAATGCTGGCTTCTGGAAAATTGCAAATCTTTATTGGTCTGGAAGCGATTACCATCTTCATCCTGGCTTTCGGCCAGTAATATGGGTAGGGGCTGATTCTGACTATGCATTCCATAGCCAAAGGTCAGTTTTTGCTGCTGAGCAAAATTCCAGCTCAGAGATGCCCGGGGTTCGAGTACAAATTGTTCATTGATCTGTTGGTACAAACCATGTAGTCCGGCATTGAGGGTCCATTTTTTATTAAACTTGTATTGTATCTGTGCATAAGGTTGAACGATCAACACAGCATCGTCGAATTGGTATACGACCTGTATATCTTTATAGCCATCCCCATCTTTATCGCTACTAAACTCCGAATCTCTTGTTTTCAGATCGAAATAGCTTTGCTCGATTAAGACCCCTGTACGAAGCGTAGCCTTGGCACTGAATTTTTTATTATAAAAAGAAGAAATAGAAAGCCTCCCTTCTATATTGTCGCCATCGGAAAAACGCAATTTTGTTTCTTCTGTTGTTCCTAAATCATAGTATCGATCAACCGAAAATTGGTTTCTTGAAAATGATCCTGCAATGATTGTTCGAATATAACTATCCTTGCCAATGATCTTATTATGTCTTAAACCAGCTACGCCAAATTTTGAATCAGCGGATAAATCTTCATCCTGTGCGGAGAATAAATCCTGATCATCTACCTCTTCACCAATAAAATCAATGGAGCTTCTTCCGCCTATACCGAAAAGGCTGAACTTTCCAAGTTTCTTGGTCGGTAAATCTACTTTAAATGTTACATCACTATAAAAAGGTGTTGCTGCTGTACCGGGGGCATTGAGCAAAGCAACGAAACTATTACGTGCGGCTACAAGGTATGAACCTTTTCCAACCGGTCCTTCGGCCATACCTTCTAATCCACTAAAAGCACCCATTTGAAAAGTGAATTCATGTTTATCCTTATTGCCACTGCGCATACCCAGATCAAATACACCAGAGGTAGCATTACCATATTCCGATGGAAAGGCACTGGTCAGGAAATCGGAATTTTTCAAAACATTGGGATTCAGGGCACTTACCGGTCCTCCCGTACTTCCGGTAGTAGAAAAGTGATTCGGATTGGGAATTGGAATTCCTTCCAATCGCCAAAGAACGCCGGTGGGAGAATTGCCGCGAATGACGATATCATTCCGTGAATCATTGGCAGTGGCAACACCTGCAAAATTGCCAGCTAAGCGGGCTACGTCGCTCCGACCACCGGAATATCGGTTAACCTCCTCCAGGCTAAATGTACGGGCAGAAACTGTGGCCATTTCATTAATTGCCCGGTCTTTGGCTACCTTGGTCGTGATGACTACTTCATTGAGTTCCTGAACGGATTCAACCATTGCGATATTAAGGTAGACTTCTTTCCCGGAAGTGACTTCTACATTAGGTAGCGTGATAGTCTCATAGCCAAGGTAAGTGATGCGAAAAGCCTGGCGACCTACCGGAATATTATTGAGTACAAAATAACCATCAACGTCAGTAATCGCACCAATTGTTTGTGAATCACTCATCCATTGTATGGTTGCACCGATGACAGGGATTTCTGATTGCTTATCTATGATTTGTCCTTTTACCGTCTGAGTAACACTTTGTGCATTAGAAATAAATCCTGACAAAATGAAAAACATAAAAAGATAGAACTTTTTCATTGGTAGACTTTTAATGAGCAATTGTAAAATAACTTTTGCTCACAAGATGATGCTAAATAAAAAAATCTAAAATTGCTTTTCGTTGAATTATCGTTTTGATCAGATGAAGTATCGGGCGGTTGATTGAAGTATTACTGGTTGATCCAGGCTTTGAATTCGTTCACCCTTTTACGACTTACGATAAACTCTAGTTTTGAGTTGCCTTTGATATCTATTTTTAAGCGATGGTTGAAATAGGGATGTATTTTTTCAATGGATTGAATATTGATAATTTGTCCGCGATTAATTCGTGTAAAGTTTTTTGCAGCTATGTCTTTTTCAATGGCATCGAGCGGCATATCTATAATATAGCGTTTCCCCTGCTGATTTACTAAGAAAGAGATCCCATCTTCGGAATAGAAATAGGCTACATCTTCAGTGGGTACAAAAGTCATAGAGCTTCCTTCTTTGACCATAAATCGTTTTCGGGATTTATCCACTGCGAGATTATTAATTAGTTTTTCAACAGTGAGCAGGTCGAGTGGTGGAAGAGATTGGCTGGAATAGAGTTTTTTATATTTGTTAACGGCCGTTTTGATATCTGCTTCCTGAATTGGTTTCAACAAATAATCAATACTGTTTACCTTAAAGGCTTTGATGGAATATTCATCATAAGCCGTGGTGAAAATGACGGGTGCATCTATGGTAGTATGCTGGAAGATTTCAAAACTGAGCCCGTCAGCCAGTTGGATATCCATAAAAATCAAATGGGGATGTTCATTGTTTTTAAACCATTCAAGACTATCTTCTATGCTTTCCAGACGTGCCAGAATATCTATCTCCGAAAAATGTTCTTTGAGTATGGACTGTAATTGTAAAGCGGCTCTGATTTCATCCTCGATAATTAATATTTTCATTTTAATAAAAAGTTGAAATTTGCATTACTGTAATAATGGAATGCTGACTGCAAATTGTTCTTCGGTTTCTTTGACTTCTACTTTTTGTTCTTCCGAAAGCAAGCGATATCGTTCCTTAATATTGTCAAGACCTACTTTAGTGGAGTGTAGAACTTTTGATTTTTTTTGCAAATTATTTTCGACGTAAATATATGATCCGTCCTCACTGGTTCGGATACAAATGTGGAGCGGTTTTTTTGTGGAAATTACATTGTGTTTAATCGCATTTTCTATTAATAGTTGGAGGCTAAGGGGAATGATTTTTTTATTAAAAAAACGAGGAGGAATTTCAATTTTGACGTTTAAGTTTTCCAGGAAACGTTCTTTTTGAATGGCGATATAAGCTTCTACAAAATCCAGTTCTGCTTCCAGATTAATCGTCGATTCTTCCCGGCTATCCAGAATATATCGGTAGACCTTTGAAAGTTGATTGATAAAATTCTTAGCTACGGCCTTGTCTTCGTATTCGACGATGTGGTTGAGGGTATTCAGGCTATTAAAAAGAAAGTGAGGATTTACCTGATTGCGCAAACCATCCAATTGTGTTTGTACATGCGCAATTTTTACCTGCTCTTTTTCCTGTATGGATTTCTTTAATTGACTATAATACCAAATTGATTCGTATACAGCCATCATAAAAAAAGTAGCCGTATAAGTTGCAGCGATTCCCTGGAGTGGCGTAGGTTCATGACATTCAAGCTCCAGAACGCGGAGAAAGCCGATAATTATCGGCTTAATGATCATACCCGTTAAAGAAATCAGGAAAAAAGTACTGATGATCACTAAAATCAGGCGCTTGGAGGTCATCTGCCAGGAAGGAAATATTTTCCGGGATTTGATAATCATAAAGCGATTGACCATCCAGTAGCAGGCAACGAATATACTTGCTTCCAGCCAGATACTTGGGTATTCTCCCGGATTATCGGAGATATCTACACCGAAGAAAATCAATGGAATCAAAAAGCCTAAAACAATAATACCCACGATGATTAACCAAAGGTCATTGAATCCAAGATATTGTATGTCATTTTTAAACATATCTTTTCGGGTATTGAGTTCTGGTATCCGGGTTTCGGGGTTTGATTAAAAAATTATAATGCTATTAAAGGCTGACCAAACTGAGCTTGTAAATACGTAAAAATAATCCATAGCATATATAAAATTGCAAAAACAATGCTGAGTATGAAAGCCTTTTTTTCTGATTTTACATTTTTTGTAATTAAAAAGGTAGCCAAAGGGATGACCTGTAAAGCATGTAGCCCCATAAAATGAGCGACTCTTAAATCACCGCCGACCGTACTCCAGTTTAACAAGGGCAGACCTTCCCCACCATCAGTTACTCCAATATTATGCCCCATTTGTCCGGCCATGGTACTTCCGGCTACACTTCCGAATAAAAAAGCCAGTAAGGCAATCCGAATACTCCAGAGCATTATCCCGGAAACTTTGAGCTTTACGGTAAATGATTTAATGCTCAGGAATATCATAAGCAAAGTGAGTGCCCCGATTCCAATAGCCATAATTCGGAATGCACAGGCATCGAAAACCGTATTAATATTATAATGAGACAGCACTCCACGACTAGCCTGCATAGAAATGATAAAGTTTTCTACCAAGAGGATAAAAATAAAGCTGATGCCCATCCACCGTTTAGTATTTTTCCGAAAAGGGTAAATACTAAGATACCAGGCAATTGTCCAGAGAAAAACAGCGGAAGAGAATAAAAATTTTGCAGGCTTGATCCAAATATTTAATCCCATAAGCTCTCTGGGATCAAAAAAACTAGCGATCAGACAAGCACCTGACAGGCCTAGCTGCAACACGGCAAATAAGTGAATGACAGGGAATTCTTTTTTGATTCTTGCGAAGAACTCCGTGATCTGCCTGCTCGTACGGGGCTTTTGGATTAAGATATTGGAGACCATTTTCGCTATTTTTACTCAATATCTTGCCTTTAAAGCGGAATAACGAGCAAAAAATGCTGAGTGAGCGAAATCTCCCCTGAAGGATCACTTTGAGGCTATGAAATGCCTTATAGCTCAGGTGTCAGCAGAGCAGGCATGTGTTGTAAACCTGGATTTAGGACCGTCTAGGTAAATGTTGTAATATACCAATCCTTTAGGGCTTGCCAGTTGCGGATAGCCAGAAAAGTTAGTGCCAGAATAATGAGTATCAAGACAATACTGGTCTTCCTTTTGGTTTGTTTAAATTTCTCTCTTCTGTTTTTATATCGATGCCGTGAAGTGTAGGACATATTTTTATTACAAAAATACAAAAGAATCCTTGCCCGCGAAATGTTGCTTAATGTTCGTTTTTCATCAGCTGATATTTGAAAGCTGAAAAGAGCTTTTCTTTTATTATTTTTATCCCGCATTTTTTAACACAAGTAAATTATTAATGCAGGCAATGATCCTTGCGGCGGGTTTGGGAACACGGCTTCGACCTTTGACGAATAATCTACCGAAGGCGATGGTAAAGGTCGATGACATACCATTGCTGGAAATCGCAATACGAAGGTTGATTCATTATGGCTTTGATGATATCATTATCAACGTCCATCATTTCGCTGAACAGATTATTCGTTTTTTAGAACAGCAGGGAAATTTTGGGATCAATATCGCAATATCAGATGAGCGGGATCAAATTCTGGAAACAGGAGGAGGTTTAAAAAAAGCCAGCGCTTTTTTTGGTGATGCTCCTTTCCTGCTCTGTAATACGGATATCATTACAAATATCGATCTGAAAAAAATGTATGATGCCCATTGTCAACTTAATGCCCTGGCAAGTCTGGCAACCCGTCAACGGAGTACTTCGCGCTATTTAATTTTTGATGAAAACCGGTTGCTTCACGGTTGGCAAAATATCAAAACGGGCGAAGTGAAAATGTGCAGAGCCAAGCAAGGAAAACTGCAACTCCGGGCTTTTAGCGGAATTCATATTATTAGTCCACAAATTTTTGGACTGATGACCGAAGAAGGAAAGTTTTCTATTATTGATACTTATCTCAGGCTGGCCAGTGAACATGCGATTTACAGCTATCCGCACGATGAGGATATCTGGATCGACGTTGGAAAACCGGAGGAACTGGAAATGGCCAGGGGAATTACGGCAAAAGTTTTAAATCCATCTTCGTAGGTTCTTTTTATACTCCTGCCAGCCGGTATTTTGCGCTTAGCCTGCAAAAGGGATAAATTTGAATTTGTAAACATCAAATAAAGCATGAAAATTAATCCATTGAAACTGAAGTTATTTTTTGCACTTATTGTAGCCAGCCTTAATTTTGCTTATAGCCAGAAAGCATACTCGCCTTTTGCCCGAACCTATATAGATACCTTACCCAAAAGATTTGAACTGGATGTAACGGAACTCAGAAATTATATTTATGAAGCTATTCCAGATGATTTGAGGCATGAGAAATACCCGAGGAAAACCTATCGATATGCGGATTTATCTTCTATTCAGACTTCGAATCTGTTTTCCAGCGGATTGATTTATAGTGATTGGCCTGCTTTTGAAGGCTATCTCAATAAGATTTTAGAAGAAGTTGTCCCGGATGAATTAAAAGGTGAAAAATATCTTCAGGCTTATCTGGTCAAAAATGGTGAATTTAATGCTTACATGACACCTTCGGGAATGATGTTTATCAACATCGGGGTATTTGCAGAAATTGAAAACGAAGCTACGCTGGCGGGTATTATAGCACATGAACTGGCGCATTACTATCTAAAACACTCGATTAATACCTATGTAAAATCAGAACGAGGTGATTTTAAACCGAGAGTTTTTTATAAAAATAAAGATGCCTATAGTAAGTTTTCAATCAAATCGGAACTGGAAGCCGATTCTCTTGCTTATCAATGGGTCGCTGCCTCGGGATACTCTACTAATGGTCTGATTCAGGCTTTTAAAATATCCGAAAGGCAAGAGAAAAAGACACTTGCAAAGTATTGGGATTTGTGGGAGCTTACTGAGACGACCCACCCTGCCTCCGAAAGAAGACTGGCTCGTATTGAGGCTTATATGAAAGAGCATCCGGATACAACAGGCAAGGACTTTCTCTTTTCAAAAAATGGATTTGTAGAATTTAGAAAACAGGCTAAACCGGAAATCTTGAAATACCTTTTGATCGATTTCGATTATCTGAAATGTATTGAAAAGGCCTTTATTTTTCATTTGTATGATATTGAAAACCCTGTATATGTCTATTATTTGATGGAAGCTATTCGACGAGCGGGTTATTTGGATAATAGCTTATGGGATAAAAATTTCATCACCTTTAGTTATTTGAAAGAAATTGAAACGGAGGAAGGCCGGAAGAAGGCGAGGATAGAAGCGAATCTTTTTGAAGAATTTCCCTATGAGATTCTAGCCTTTCCTCCGGACGCTTTTGATGTTATCCAGGGGAAATTTTACTGGGAAGGCGAGCCAAAATTTACCACTTACGATGAAGCCTTTCGTTTTTTTGCTCAAGTCGGCGAGCTGTACGAAAATCCGGAGTGCATTTTATCCAACGCATTGGCCTTGTTTCACAACGAAGAAGCCATGAAAGTCTTGCTCAAAAAATATCTGGAAAACAGTAATATCCAATATCGGGAATATGCAGAACGCCTACTCCATAAAGAATTGAGTGAAAAACTAAAAAACAGAAAATTAAGCATACTGAGTGATTTCATTATTGTCGTAAAACAGGGGAAAGAAGCTATTCCCATCAGGGAAGAAACCAGTGGGGATGTTAAATATATTGAAGGGTTGATAGAAAAGCTTGGTCAGGAGTTTGGAGATAGGGACTTTTTGTATTTGCCCAAACTGAAATATGAAAAAATGAATGATTATTTACTGCTCAGGGAGTTAGAACAATTTTCTTTTATCACTTTACTGAGTTATGGAAACCAGACAGAGCTGTTTATCCTGGATCCCAGATACTGGGAGATCATAAACAGGTTAGAAGTTAATGAACTGGAGTTTATTAACTGTCAGTATTATGATAATAGAAAATATGAGTATCAATTAGAACCCTACAAAGAAGTGGCTAACACAAATTACGAATCGCTGTTTTCGGAAGTGAAACGGCATCGCTATTTTGAAGTATTAATATCGAGTGTTCGATCAATTAAAGATATAAGCATGAAAACTATTTATTACGGTGGTGAACGAAAGCTTGTATTTAAAAAACCAGCTTATGAGCAAATCATTGAAAACATAATAAGCCGGATTAAGCACAAAGAAAAAGTAACCAAAGAAAAAGACGATGCGCAAAAAAAAGCGACGGAGAAATAGGTCTTGAAATAAGCAAGAATAAATTGCTGTATTATTTTACCGCATATTTACTGCTAATCTGATTCCGAAAGTTTGAATTACTTCATTAACTTTGCAGCGTGATATCAATTTTTGATGTTTTGGTATGAAAAATAACATACATTAAATATCTTAACGGACTATGAGCAAACTCCCTATCGGTACTTTTATCAATATGGCTACTGTTCTCGTAGGTAGCATTATCGGTTTGATCTTGCATCAATTAGTTCCGGACCTTCAACATGATGTAAGCCTGATTACAGAACAGGCGCTGGGGATTGGCATTCTTATTCTGGGGATTCAAATGAGTTTAAAGATCAAAGATGAGATGATGCTGATCTTTATTATTAGCTTGATTCTCGGAGGGATATTGGGAGAATGGCTGGAAATCAAAGAGATACTTGAAGGCTGGAAAAATGGTGTGGAAAGTCAATTTAATATTGGCCAGGATCGATTTTTAGCGGGATTAATTGCTGCTTTTGTACTTTTCTGTGCCAGTCCCATCACAATTGTTGGAGCGATCGAAGAGGGTATCCAAAATAAGCGAGAACTCTTGATTGTTAAGTCCATTTTTGATGGAGTTATGGCTATTGTCCTGACTTCAACGTATGGCGGATTGGGCGTATTGGTTTCTATTTTCCCGATGTTACTCATCCAGGGAGGGCTCACCTTAATTGCTGGTAAGGCAAAATCTGTTTTTACAAAATCCATTATTTCCCAAATCAGTGCTGTTGGGGGAGCGCTTTTGATCGCATTGGCCTTGAAAGTCCTGGTGCTGGAAGATTTAAAAGTGGCCAGTTTGGCCCCGGCTTTTATCATTGTATTAGTCATGAACTGGATTTACAGTCGACTGGGGTTAAAAGCTTGATTTTTAAACAGGCATTTAATGGATAATCTTAGCTTTCGGATTGACGATTTTAGGGAATCAATAAATAACAGGGATTTTCCACTATTAAGGTTAGACTATTCGGATTTAAAATCGCCAGTAACTTTTGATTTGCTTCGATTAGAACCGACAAAGGGGCTTAAAGCCTTTGAGCATAAATTACTTCAAGGAATTTCGGAGAATAATTCGAGTGTTTTAAATCACCAGCAAATGGTGGAAGCATCGAGAGAAAGGGATTTAGCTTATTGTAGCTGGCTGATCAAAACTTTACAAGTAAAAATAAATGCGGCTGGCATTAGAGAACTGGACGAAGAAGAACAAAAGTTTGTGTATCCCGAAATTAAAGAGGAGAATATATCCTCTATCCCGCCGATTGAACTGGATACTGCTATCGTTAAGGATTTGCAGACAAGAACTAACCTGAGCTGGATTAAACAGGAAACCATCAAATTCATTGATTTAATTCTGGGAGGAAACTGGTATGATTATAAGATTTATCGCCTGCAGAATACTTCCTGGTGTGCTGTAAATTATTCTGATTACTCTCCACAAGAATTAAATACCTATTTCATTATCCATAATAGCGGGAAGGAAATCTGGCTTTTATTCCTCAATCTTTTCTGGAACTGAAAACTTATCGAAATGATGTTTGCTATGTCGATAAAACTACTGAGTGAGTGGAAAAAAGTGCTCGCAAACCAGCCAATATTTTGTAGATGGGTTCTAGAGGGCTAGACAGGCATTATAAACGCCTTTATATCTTTTTTGAAACTATTTTTTAAGCAGATTTAGCAGATATTCTCCATAACCACTTTTGATATATTTTTGTCCAAGCTTTTCGAGCTGGGCATCATCGATAAATCCCATTTCCCAGGCGATTTCCTCGATACAACCAATCTTGAGCCCTTGTCGATCTTCGATGACTTCAATAAACTGCCCTGCCTGGATGAGCGATTTATGCGTTCCCGTATCCAGCCAGGCAATGCCTCGTCCTAAAACGCCTACCTTGAGCTTGCCGGCTTCGAGATAATGCTTGTTTACATCTGTGATTTCGTATTCTCCCCGGGCACTTGGCTTCAGGTTTCTGGCTACTTCTACTACGCTGTTATCATAGAAATACAAGCCCGGTACTGCATAATTGGATTTTGGCTCTGTCGGTTTTTCCTCAATTGAAATCGCAATAAAATCTTCGTCGAATTCCACCACACCATAACGCTCCGGATCAGCTACCTGATAGGCAAAAACAACTCCCCCCTGGGGATTGGCACTAGTTTGTAAAAGCTCTTTTAAACCAGCTCCGTAAAAGATATTATCTCCCAGAATTAAAGCTACGCTATCATCACCGATAAAATCTGCTCCCAGTACAAAGGCCTGAGCAAGCCCATTCGGTACATGTTGCTCTATATAGGAGAATTTACAACCTATTTCATGGCCATCACCCAACAGTTTTTTAAAATTAGGTAGATCGTGAGGCGTAGAAATAATCAGGATTTCCCGAATCCCGGCGGACATCAGCGAAGAAAGCGGATAATAGATCATCGGTTTGTCATAGACAGGCATCATTTGTTTGCTGACTGCCAAAGTCAGAGGGTAGAGTCTGGTGCCAAGTCCACCGGCAAGGATAATACCTTTCATAGGAATAAGAGTTTTTAATCAGTTAATGGAACTAACTTTCATTTATTGTAAAATAATATATAACGGACTACAGGTAAAGGCAACTAGGATTGAGATAATTCGATCTCCTGGAAAATTTTTTTAATCCGAAGGATCAGCTCATTGGGTTTGAAAGGTTTCGTGATAAAATCTGATGCACCGAGCCTAAAAGCTTCCAGTACAGTATCCTCATGCTCCAGTGCTGAAATAACGATAATAGGAAGAGAACTGGCTAGATTTTTTCGGACATAATTGATCAATTCGAGCCCACTGACATGCGGCATCATAATATCAGCAACTATGAGATCCGGCATTTCCTCATTAATTTTTTCAAGTGCCTGTTTGCCATTTTCGGCAATAATGACTTCGAATCCTTGCCTTTGCAAGCGGAACTCCAATGCAGTAAGCATTATTTCTTCATCTTCACAAATCAGGATTTTCATTTATTCAACTGTCATTAAAGGGTGATGTGGGTAAAATCAGCTAAAAATCTAAGCCTGCCGTAAAGATAAAAAGAAAACGGAAATAAATTACAAAGGTATTATGAAAAATTATAATGCGAAGAAGTCTCTTAAAGTTTTTCTAATTCCTGGCGAAGTTCCGTTATTGTGTTTGGGTAAATTGTTTTTAAAGTGCTTACCAAATTGGGTATTTCATTGAGCTGCTCATTGTTTTTTGCAAATAGTTCTATGTCTTTATTTGCATCGCTCATCTCATCATTCCCGACAAAAGCAAGCGTTGACTTTAATTTGTGGCTGACCGCACTGGTCTCTGTCCAGTTAGCTGCCTGGCACACTGACTCCAGTTTCTGAATTTCCTGGGGGAGCTCATCCAGTAACATTTCGATCATGATCTTTTTCATAGAATCATCACCGTCGGACATCATCTCCATATATTCGAGATTTATGTACTTATAGCAATTAACATCCATAACTGTTTTATGATTGAGTGTATTTAGTGATTTTTTCAAACAATTGATTAGGTTCAAAGGGTTTCAGGACAAAATCATCCATCCCGTATTCCTTGAATTTCTCATCTTTCGAAATATGAGCATGGGCCGTCATTGCTAATATTGGAATACAGGCTATTTCTGGCGGCATATTTTTTCGAATATACTGAGTCGTTTCGTATCCATCCATAATGGGCATCTGAATGTCCATCAGAATGATATCAAAGGTGTTGTTTTCCAATATATTGATAGCCTCCTGTCCATTATTGGCAATGGTAATATTGATTTTATCCCACTGGCGTTCCAGGGTCTTTCTAGCGACAAGTTGATTCATCTTGTGATCCTCAACCAGCAATAAATTTATTTCCAGGTCTTCTTTTATATTGGCTGGTGTACTTTCTGCTATCCCTTCCTGAATACGTTCGGCTTTACCTAAATTAAACGATAATTCAAAAAAGAAAGTTGAACCTTCACCAAAAACACTTGTCGCACCAATATGACCATCCTGTTGTTTAACCAGGTTTTTGGCGATAGAAAGCCCCAGTCCCGTTCCTTCGTACAGGCGCTCTTTGGAGCGAATTCTGGTAAAAGAATCAAAAACAGCTTCCAGTTTATCACTCGGAATACCAATCCCCGAATCTTCGACTTCAAAGCGGAGGGTATAATTCTCTCCGTTTTGCATAACACAAAGTACGCGGATTTTTACAAAGCCGCTATCGGTGAATTTAACGGCATTACCGACCAGATTATAAAGAATCTGATTGAGTCGAAGTTTATCACCAACCAGTACCTGAGGCACTTCCGGAGCAATTTCCAGTTCGAAACTCAAATCCTTTTCATTGATCTTGTATTGCATGACATTGACCAGGTTGGATAACACCTTATACAGATCAAAATCTTTATACTCAAACTGAATTTTGCCATTTTGTAAAGTGGAAATCTCAAGGATATCGTTAATAATCCCCAAAAGTATTTCCGATGATTGCTTAATGGAGCTAACATAACTGGACTGTTCCTCCTCAAGTTCCGTTTTAGCCAGCAAGTTACTCATTCCCAGAATAGCATTCATCGGTGTTCTCATCTCGTGACTGATACTGGCAATAAATTGTTCTTTCATTTTGGAGGACTGGCGAGCCACATCTCTGGCTTTTCTCAGTTCCTCTGCCTGCTTGCGTTCGGTAATATCCCGAACGATCATATTGTATTCGTTTGCTGTATCCGAGGTATTGGCTGTTACCAAACAGTATTTCACTTTTCCTTCCTCTGGATGGACTTCCAGTTCGAAATCTTTGAGCGGTTCTCCGGATTTGATAATTGATAAAAAAACTTCTCTTGCTTCTTCCGGATGATAAAGAGAGTGGATATTTTCAAAATCTTTTAAAGCTTCTTCATCATAACCGAAAAGGGTGAGCGTCGCCGTATTGAAATCCACCAGTTTTCCTTCAGTGGTACAAATAAAAATGGCGTCTTTCGATTTTGAAAAAATATCTTGATACCTTTCCTGGCTTTTAAATAAATCCTGCTCTGATTTTTTGCGCTCGCTAATATCCTGTACGATTCCACTCAGTACGAGTTTGCTTTCCGTATCCGTGTTAGCCTGGCATTGGATCGAAAGATATTTTTGTTTTCCATCTTTCAGATCAATTTCAATATCCTTCTTAAACTCGCTACCGGAAAGTACCAGGTCGTGGATTTCGTTGAAGATATTGAAAGTAGGATCAAAACCGATTAATTCCTCCAGGGAGATAATATTTTTGCGGCCATTATAGGCAAATATTCTGAACAATTCATTCGATGCTCGAAAAGCCTTAGTATCAGGGCTGAATTCCCAGTTACCAATCTTTGAAAGTCTTTGTGTTTCTTCCAAACGCAACAGGACGCTACTTCTTTCGATCGAGTACCTAAGCGTTTTAGCCAGGAGATCGGCATCAAAGGCTCCTTTGATCAAAAAATCCTGCGCACCCGCTTTTACAGCTTTTAGGCCCAGGTTTTTGTCGGAAAGACCGGTAAGTACGATGACATTCTTGTCAGGGAATTTTTCGAGTAGCTTTTCAAGTGTTTCAAAACCACGGCTATCCGGCAGCGTCAGATCAAGTAAAACTGCGGCATAATTTTCTTCTTCTTCCAGTGCTGAAATACCATCTGAAAGCGAAGTTCTGTTATCAATTTTACAATTTAAAAGATCGGATTCCAGTAGTAATAGTTCGACCAATCTCGCGTCTCCAGGATTGTCCTCGATTAGCAGGATTTTGTGATAAGCTTCAAAATTTGAAACGTCTTCATACATAGGTGAACCTTGCGGGGTCGATAAATCTCCAGAAAAATGATCCTGTGCCTCCGTGTAAAAATTATGTTCCAAAATCGTAAATTTTACTAATCTATGCACCTAAATTGATGCCAAAATGGATCAGAGGCTAAATACGAGGGATAAAAACGAAAGTTGCGCCCTGATCCACCACGACAAAGAGGCATAAAAAGTTTTTAGGGTCTTTATAAACGGATTTGAATGCATCTACCTTGTCTGCTTCGATTAACTGTTTGGTGACAAACTCTTCCAGAGAAGAAGCATTAACCAGCCAATCACCCCGGATTTGTTCCGTATCCAGGGGAATGCCAACTTGAATGCCTTGTCGATGAATAACAAAAATAGGATATTGCGATACATCCTGATCCAGGATAGCATCAGAAGTTTTTGCTAAAAAAGGCTTATATGCCGTCAATTCCTGCTCCAGAGTCTTGTATTTTTCTTCCGTTATCATAAAACAAAGATAGGAAATAGTTTTAATGTTTGAGGCTTGCCCCTCCGCCTGCAAATGATGGGTAACAAGCATTGAAGTGTTTACTCAGCGAAATTTTGATTGACCCAGGTATTGAAATTTTGCACCCCTTGCTTTTCTTTTAATTGCAGTAAGGCTACGGACTCAATATGATGCGTATGCGGAAACATATCCACGGGTTGCAACTGCATTACCTCGTATTTTTCATTCAGCAAGTTAAAGTCCCTGGCCTGAGTAGCCGGGTTACAACTCACATATACAATTTTAGGAGATTCGAGTAACAACAGGATTTTTATGACATCAGCATGCATACCTGCTCTTGGAGGGTCCGTAATGACGAGATCGGGCCGCCCGTGTTTATCTGCAAATCCGGCACTCAAGATATCTTTGACATCACCCGCGTAGAAAACTGTATTTTTCAAACCATTCAGGGCTGAATTTTCCCTGGCATCTTCAATTGCTGAGGCAATTTCTTCTATTCCTACTACCTGTTTGCAATATTTTGCAATATAAAGTGCGATACTCCCTATACCAGTGTATAAATCGTAGACGTTTTCCGAGCCTGTCAACCCTGCAAATTTGACAACCGTATCAAATAATCGCTCTGCTTGTCGGGTATTGGTCTGGAAAAAGGATTTGGGGCCGATCCTGAAGCGGATATCTCTGAGCTTTTCTTCGATATAACCTTTGCCGAAATAGGTATGAATGTCCAGATCAAGAATAAAATCGTTCTCTTTGGGATTGATACAGTATAATAGTGTGGTAAGCTCGGGAATTCTTTTGATCACTTCATCCAGATAAGCTTCGCGGAGCGTTTTGTCTTCCCGATAAAAACTGACAATAAGCATAATCTCACCGAGTTCGGAAACCCGGATCATGATATGCCTTAAAAAGCCTGTGTCAGCTTTCAAATCGAAAAAAGGAAGGCCTTGCTCAATTCCTATTTGCTGTAATGACAGGCGGATTTTATTTGACGGATCTTTTTGTAAAAAACATTTATTGATCGGAACGATTTTGTCGAAAGCACCGGCTCGATGAAAACCCAAAACATCTTCGTAATTAGATACACCGGCAGCGATCTCTTCTTTGGTCAGCCATTTTTTATTTGAAAAAGCGAATTCCAGCTTATTTCGATAAAAAGTGTTTTCGAGGCAGGGAACGATGGGAAGTCTTGATTTTATTTCGACTTTACCAATGCGCTGCATAGCATCACTCACTACAATATCTTTTTGTTTCAACTGTGCTTCGTAACTTAGGTTTTGCCATTTGCAGCCACCACATACACCAAAATGCTCACAAAAGGGTTCAACTCTATCTTTCGAATAGCTATGAAAATGAACTGCTCTTCCCTCAGAAAATCCCTTCTTTGATTTGTACACCATCACATCTACTACATCACCCGGTACGGCATTTTCTACAAAAACCACTTTCCCGCCGTGATCTCTGCCGATTGATCTGCCTTTATCTGCAATACCGGTAACTTCTACCTCCTTAAGTGTGGTCTTCGTAGTTTTCTTTTTTCTCATTTCCTTATCTCGTTAAAACTATATAGTCTCTGATCAAAGTTTTTAAAAATCCTATTTTATCTTTTGGCGGGTCAACAATATCCAGTTGTCCTGTCAGATTACCAACCAATTCATCAACCACTTCCTGATGAGCTCTGTTGCGATGCCTTCGATGCCTGGAAATAATTGTTTTGATCAGCAGCATGTCCTGCTCACTGAGCCTTTTTACCTCGGGGTAGGCAGGTTCGTAGTCATCAAGGGTATTTATTTTCAAAATATCTTCCAGTCGAAAGCGCAGGCTAAATTTAACTTTGATTACAGTCGTATTTGCGGTCAGATCACCCAAACGCTGGCTTTTACTCGAAGTGCTAACCAAAATAGCCGCTACAATGCCAAAAGATGTAAACGTATCAACCATATGAAAGACTGCGCGCAAAAGAAAGTCGCTTAAGGTTGGTTCTTTACCATCTAGCCGGACGACCTTGATGCCCATCGCTTTTTTGCCAAAGGACTGCCCATCTGCGAGAACCTCGGAGATTAGCTGATAAAAGACAAAAATGCCCAGCGGCAGAAAAAAGAAGAAAAAATTGGAATTGATACTGGAATCAAAAATGTAGTCTCCAATCGTAGTAGTAATTATTGTAGCCAGGAATATGTAGATTGCTCCAATGATCAGCCAGTCAATGAAATAAGCAAAAAAGCGATCCTTGAGTTCTGCCAGTTCGTATTCGATAGTAACATTCTGAGTGGTTCTTATTTCTATGGTGCGCATGATTGACTACTGACTTACTAATTTTTTAGAACATGTATGTATAGTACCCATTCAGTGGGGTTTTGATACAGTATGGGCTAATCGAATCAAAACCTAATACCTGAATCCTTTTCAAAAGTACATCTAAATGTGTAAAGATGTCCTATAGGATCTATCAACATGTTCACGCTTATCTATTATACTTGTGTTTATACGAAAAAAATAATAAAATGTGTGTTTTTACAGAAAAAAGCAGACACAGGAACAAAAAGTTTTCAAAAGTGTAAAATTAAGTGTTTTATACTTTATTTTTACTCGACTAGCCCGAAATTCCGTTCCGGACTAAAACCCGAAAAAAAGCTTTATGCGCGAAACAAATTTTATAAAGCAGAATAAAGAAAAGTGGAAGGAGTTTGAAAGGATTCTGGAATATAAAGGAAAAGATCCGGATAAACTGAGTGACCTATTTGTACAAATTACCGATGACCTTTCCTATTCCAGAACGTATTATCCCAATCGTTCGGTTCGGGTATATCTCAACAATCTTGCTCAGCAGGTTTTCTACAGCATATATAAAAATCGACGCCTGAAATTCGGGCGCTTTATCTACTTCTGGACGGATGAATTACCACAGTTGGTTTATAATGCCCGGGATGCGTTTCGGGTATCCTTTGCCGTGTTTATCTTATCCATGCTTATCGGGATGTTATCCTGTAAAATGAACCCCGAGTTTCCGAGGATTATTCTGGGTGATGCCTATGTGGATATGACTATTGCCAATATTGAATCCGGTGATCCGATGGCTGTTTACAAAGAACGGGGGGAGTTGGGTATGTCACTGGGGATTACAGCAAATAATTTATACGTTGCTTTTCTGACCTTTGGTCTGGGAATTTTCTTCGGGATAGGCTCGGCGGGTGTGCTTATCAGCAATGGAGTGATGGTTGGCGCTTTTCAGTATTTTTTTATTGAAAAAGGAGTATTTCTGGAATCTTTCCTGACGATTTGGACACATGGCACATTAGAAATCTCGGCAATCATTATTGCAGGAGCTGCCGGAATGACGATGGGACAAGGACTGGTTTTCCCGGGGACGCTGACCAGATTGCAAGCTTTTCAAATATCGGCTCGTCGTGGACTGAAAATCATGTTCGGAATAGCTCCGATCATTGTCCTGGCCGGGTTTATCGAAGGTTATCTGACACGTTATACAGAAACGCCCGATTTTATTCGGGGACTTTTCATTTTTGCCTGTCTGGCTTTTGTAATTGGCTATTTTGTAATCTATCCCGTAATGAAAGCCCGGCAAGGATTCAAACAGCCGGTTAGAGATACAGAATTACCACCCGATGACAAGCAGAATATTAACTTTGATCGGGTAAAGAGTCCCGGGGAGATTTTCTCTGATATTTTTGTTTTTTATAAAAAAGTACTGCGAGAGGTTTTACTGGCTGCATCTGCGGCGGGTATCTTGTTTTGTATTTTTGCCTATTTTACTGCGCAAGAAGAACTGGATAGGCTGTTTTCTCATCCCAATGAATTATTTGGAGCCCTTTCGGTTGTAGATCAATACTTTTATAAAGACAGCCTGCCATTTTTGCCTATTGCCAATGTGCTACTTCTGACCATGGTCGTTTTTGTTCCTTTGACTTATTTGATCAAACTGGCAGATCGACAAAGGTTTGTAGAAAAGAACTGGACGTTTTATACGCTGAACTATCTGAAAATGCTGATCCCGATTTCCCTGACTTCTTTAATTGTTATGACGGGCTCATGGTATACTTTCTTATTATTTACATTCCTTACACCATTGTTATTTTTATGGGCCTTTGTTAACTACTTTGAAGAAGTCAATATTTTTCAGGGATTGGGAAAAACTTTTAGTTTGATTAGTGGTAATTTCGGCATATTGATCGGTTTGTATATATTATTGGTGTTAATCGGTATCTTGTTTTACGCTTTCATAGATACGGTACTGCTCTGGTTCTTTTTTGATATGATTGGCTGGAACCTGTCTCTGGAACAAACGGCAATGGACAAGGTACTGTCCATGCTTCTGGCTTTCACTTCGATCTTTTTTATTAGCCTGGTTTATGTAATTATGGCGATTGGGGGCGGTTTGGCCTATTTTACTTTACTGGAAATTGAAGAAGCACCGAGTTTAAAAGAACGTATAAAACATATTGGCAAGCGCAAACGTATTCAGGGGCTGGAGGCAGAAGGCTAAGCGATTTATTTTTAATGAAAAAACCATCTCCAAAATATTATTTATTACTGTGGATGCTGTTTAGCAGCTTCGTGAATGGGTTCGCACAAAACCCGCAGAAAACCTATATGGATTCTGAAATCATTGAGCGCAAAATTGATAAAGAATCCTGGGCACAGGCGATTGATGGTCTGGATTATAATGAAAAAGAGGATAAAAAAGAGGAAGAGGAAATAGAAGAAATAACAGCCACTCCCCCTCCATCTGCTGGCTCTTCTCCGAGGTCCTATCCCTCGGGCGGCTCTTCTGATTTTTGGGCTGGAGTATTCAAAGCGCTTTTTATTATCATCGTCATTGCCGCGATTGTATTATTGGCCGTTCATTTCATGGGAGCGGGAACTTTTCGAAATCCGGCAAATAAGAAATTTACCAGAGGAGATACAAAGATTACCATTGATAATATTGAGGATCATATTTATGAAACCGAACTGGAACGTTTTATCCGGGAAGCTGTTGAAAAAAACAACTATACCTTAGCTATTCGTTTGTATTATTTAGCGATTATCAAAGAACTTTCGCTTAATCGAACGATTAAATGGAAAAAGGATAAAACGAATAAAGATTACATCAAAGAAATGCGTAAGACCAATCTGTTTCAGGCCTTTCGGGAGGTAACCAGAATTTTTGAAAGAGTCTGGTACGGAAAAACCGAAATAGGAAAAACAGAGTATCTGGCCGTAAAACCAAAATTTGAAGCGCTGGTCAAAGCCGCTCAGGAGCGACCGGGCACTATACAAGCGAACGAGTAAATCATCAGATGAGAGATAAACGACCACTTATTATTTTTGGTGTTGCCTTCGTGCTACTCTTATTGGTCTTCCTGCTTATCAAAGGAAGTGGCCCTCGTTTCAATTGGGAGGAAAGTTATAAAGAAACCAGCAAGTCCCCTTACGGTACACATGTTACTTATAGCCTCCTTCAGGATTATTTTCCGGATTATAGTCTAAACACCATCAATAAAAGCATTGAAGATGAACTACCGGTGAAAGAAGGGGAAACCAATGCAAACTATTTCTTTATCGGAGAAGGCCTGTATATGGATACTTCAGACGTGGATCGTTTATTGGCTTTTGTCGAAAAAGGGAATACAGCTTTTATTTCCAGTAAAACGGTCCCGTATGATCTTATGTTTTATGTTTATTATCAGGAATGTAATGATTATTTCTGGGATGATTACAGTTATACTTCAGATACTATAGGCGAGCTGAACATGTTACACGATAGCCTCAAAGCATCTGCCGATTTAGAGTTTAAATATATCCGTAAAGGAAAAACCCAGTCGTATCAGTGGCATTATATTGATAGCATTTATTTCTGTGAAGAGGATTATAGCTTCATTCGATTGGGAACGCTTAAAAACGATCTGGTCAATTTTGCAAAAATCAAATACGGAGAAGGATATTTCTTTTTCCATACTAATCCCATTGCATTTTCGAATATACAATTGCTGGATGAAGTTGGTTTGACTTATGCCAATAAGGTCTTTTCCCATTTACAGGAAGGGCCCATATATTGGGATACTTACAGCCGTGTAAAAGAGGCAGTATCCAGACGCAGGAATCAAATGCAAAACTACAGTCCAGAGCGGGAGTTATCCAGTGAAGGTCCTCTGACCTATATCCTGGATCAATCTTCACTGAGCTGGGCCTGGTATATTTTGTTGGCAACCGCATTCCTTTATTTGTTTTTTAGAGCGAAACGCAACCAGCGCATTATTCCGGTTTATGAAGGAAATAAAAACACTTCTCTGGAGTTTATTTCTACTATTGGCAGTCTTTATTTTTTACAAAATGATCATAAGAAACTTTCCATTCAAAAAATGAAATTGTTTCTTGCCCATGTACGAGATCGATATAATATCAGTGTGAAAGATGAAATCAATGAAAAATTTGTAAAGCGATTGAGCTTAAAGTCAGAAGTACCGGAATCAGTGATCAATAAGATCATACAATTCTACGAAAATATTAAAGGGAGTTCTTTTGTTTCAGACCAGAGCCTGATCGACTTTCATCAAGCTTTGGAAAAATTTTATAATAACAGAAAATAAGCACCCAGTGCCCTCGTTTGGCTATCTGAATATAAAATCACGGAAAATTTCAATTTATGAATATCGACGAAATTAATGAAAATCAGGAATCTATCGAGGATCAGGATAAAGGTGAGAATGAACAGCCGATTGAAGAAATTCCGGTTGAGCAGCCATTTGTCACAGAATCTGTAAATCCTCCGTCCCCGCCGGTTATTCCTCCTAATCCCTATGCTCAACCAGGCTATTCACCATTGCAGGGGGAGCGCCTGAACCTTGGAAAAGTACAGGATGTAGTGGATCGCATCAAAGACGAACTGATGAAAGTAGTAGTAGGGCAGGAAGAAATGATGGATTTGCTTTTGGCAGCTTTACTTACCGGAGGGCATGTCCTGGTGGAAGGGGTTCCGGGAATTGCCAAGACTTTATTGGCTAAGCTTATTGCCAAAACGCTGGATACTGGATTTTCCAGAATTCAGTTTACACCGGATTTGATGCCTACGGATGTTGTCGGTACTACAGTGTATAATCTTAAAACTTCCGAATTTTCTTTCAATAGAGGGCCGGTTTTTTCTAATATTATTTTGATTGATGAGATCAACCGGGCTCCTGCAAAAACACAGTCAGCACTCTTCGAAGTGATGGAAGAATTTCAGGTAACAATGGATGGTGTTACTTATCCGATGGATTTCCCCTTTTTCGTAATTGCTACACAGAATCCCATTGAGCAGGAAGGAACTTATAAACTTCCGGAAGCACAGCTGGATCGCTTTTTATTCAAGATCAACATGCACTATCCGAACTTGGAAGAGGAGAAAGTTATTCTGCGCAATTTCAGAAATGATTTTAAAATAAAAAAACAAGAAGAGGTCAATGCGGTGTTTACCACCAAGGAACTGCTCGAATGTCAAACGCTTATCGAAAAGATATTTATCAAGGATGAGCTTCTCGACTACATTGCTGCCATTATTCACAATACCCGGAATAATGGCGACCTGTTCCTGGGAGCTTCCCCCAGAGCTTCTTTGGCGATTATGAAAACGGCTAAAGCCATCGCAGCAATGAATGGTAGAGATTTCGTCACACCGGATGATATTCAATACGTTGCTTATCCAGTACTCAATCACCGTATTATTCTCACACCGGAACGCGAGATGGAAGGCTATGATGCTAAAGATGTGATTAATGATATTGTGAAAAAAATCGAAGTTCCACGCTAACTTTTTAATTGTATAGAATCACATGCTCAAGAGCTTAGGAAATACTTATCTGACCGACCGCTTTTTTATCCTCTTTGGATCATTGGCGGGTTTTTTCGTGTTGAGCTTCGCGATTGATATTTTATTTCCCGTTGCGCAGACGCTTTTTGTATTGGCCATTGCGCTGATCTTTATCGATTGGATCATTCTCTTCAACAAAAATCTGCAAATTCATTGCGAACGGAAAACCTCCAAGGTTTTTTCTCTGGGAGATATCAATCAGGTGAAAATTGAGGTACAAAACCAATCGATTCAAAACCTTCGAATAAGGCTTATTGATGAATTGCCTTTTCAATTTCAAAAACGCGATTTTGAAGTAGTGATCCAATTAAAGCCGGAGGAAGAAAAAGTAATTAATTACGAGCTTCGCCCACTGGAGAGAGGAGCCTATGTATTCGGTAAGGTCAACCTTTTTGTCGAAACCTTTATCGGTTTGGTGGAAAGGCGGATGAGAAAAGGCGAACCGGTCGATATTCCCGTTTATCCCTCTATCCTTCAAATGAAACAGTTTGAATTAAAAGCTTTTGATCGAATCTCAACAACTCAGGGAATCAAACGGATCAGGCGACTGGGGCATAGCTATGAGTTTGAGCAAATCAAGAACTACGTTCGGGGAGATGATTATCGATCCATCAACTGGAAAGCCAGTAGTCGAAGAGCTCAACTGATGGTTAACCAATTTCAGGACGAGCGGGCACAACAGGTTTATAATATAATTGATAAGAGCCGCTCAATGAAGATGCCCTTTAATGGTTTGAGCCTGATGGATTATGCAATCAATACAAGCCTGGTCATATCGAATATCGCTCTGCAGAAGCATGATCGTGCGGGCTTGTTGACCTTTTCGGATAAGATAGGAGCGACAATAAAAGCGGATCGCAGGCCCAATCAATTGAACACTTTACTGGCCGCTTTGTATAATGAAAAAGAACGTCCGATGGAGGCCAATTACGAGTTGCTTTATCATGCGGCCCGTAAGTTGATTAAGGGGCGTAGTCTGATTATGCTGTATACGAATTTTGAAAGCACTTATGCCATGGAAAGAGTGCTGCCGATTCTGCGCAGAATTAATAATCTACACCTGCTGGTGGTTATCTTTTTTGAAAATACAGAAATCGAAGCTTTTTCTCAACAGGAAGTAAACAGTACAGAAGGAATTTATCTGCAAACCATTGCACAAAAATACGTATCCGAAAAAGTACAGATGGTGCAGAAACTTCAGAAATACGGTATCCAAGCCATACTGACCAAACCCGAAGAATTATCTGTTAATACGATTAATAAATACCTGGAACTAAAGTCCCGGGGTTTGATTTAGACTCGAAACGTTTCGGTTAATCGCTTACATCGTATATTTATCTTTCTCTTTCCCCTAATTGTACCAGACGGATATTATCGATGTACACTTCTCCTGCTTCTTCTAATTTAAAATGCAGATGTTTGATACGGGTAAAATCAATTCCATCTGGAATTGCAGCAAGGGGGACCGTTACTTTTTTCCATTTGCTGGTATATTGTCCGCCTGTAACAAATTGGCTTTGCAAATCGACAAAAGCTTGGGCTCGGTCGTAATCTTCAAAACCAATTTTTATTGGAAGTTGACTTGTCTTTCCTGAAACAGATTTAATGTCAAATTGAAAGGCTGCCTTTTGACGAATCGAAGTCACATTGACCGGATGCCATTTATTCCAACTTAGGCCAAAAGCAGTCAGTTTACAGGATTGGTCTTGATTGTTCCATTTGACGTATAGCGACTTCTGTCCTTCGGACTGTTCCCGGTCACTTAGCTTGATTATCTGACAGTCATCAGTGATAAGCCCCCAGGCATTATTGTTGATAAAAGCATCATCCAAAAGCTGAATCGGCATAGCCAGTGGATTAGGTAATACTTCTTCCTCCAGCCAGGGTTCTTGAGGTTCTGGTTCATAAAAAACTAAGCGAATATCGTCGATATAAACACTACCGCTTTGCTGCAATTCGATCTGCAATTGTTTAATATTACTGGGGTTCAAATTCTCTTTTTCCATTTCAAAAGAACTTAATGGAACTACTACTTTTTGCCATTCCTCATCAATAGTTGTTCGTTCAAAATATTTGTTACCCGTATACGAAAAACCCATCCCTCCGCTGTAATCCTCCAGGGTTAAAACGAAGGGCAGACCAAAGCTTTTTCCTTCCTGGCTCCGCACGTACATTTGAATGGCAACATAATCTATGATCTCTGATAAATCTTTGCCCGCATAACTATCCCAGCCAATGCCAATACCCGCAAATTTGCAGCCCTTTGCATTTCGGTTCCAACTTAATTTTATGGATTCTTTGCCACTATAAGCTATTGTGGTAGAAATACTGGCATCCTGGCAAACATCTTTTTCTAAACCCCAGACATCCGAAGCATCCTCATTGTAAATAATAGGCTCGACAATTAAAGAAATATCTGTAGGTTTGGGACTTTTTATTTCCTGCTCAATACCATCATATAAGCTTGCCGTTTTCATTTGCACGCAGGCAGGGAGTAAAAAACAAGCACTAATGGCCAGTATTGAAATTTTATATAAAGAGACTTTATTAAAAAGCATAAGTTATTTTTTAAAACGATAAGGCTTTTATAATATGAATTATAACTCTAATGGCCCACCTGCAGTAAAAGTCAAAAAGTCAATTCCAAAATCGACTTGTAGTGGCGGATCAGGTTGAGCATTCATATCGGAAATCAACAGAACCCGAATCGATACAATTTTTTCTAATTGTTCTTGTGAAATTCCAACTTCGCTCATGGGGTGATTGATATGTTGCCAGCCTTCCCAATTAAGCGGAAAATCGCCAGGTACTTGAAAAATTTCATCTGTGCCATCATCAAAAACGCCATTATCATTGGTATCATAAACGAACTGAATGACAGCAATGCCATGAGGTCCTCCATCTGCATAAATAAAGCAATTGAAATACAAATCTTCGGGAACGGTAGTTGGGAATTGGGCGTAAGTCTCCCCCGTAATGGTGGAATTAATGTTGATAAGGCCGACAAAAAAATTGGCGACTACATTATCTGTTCCTTCAAAAAGAAAATAATACTCTCCCTGAGCCGCCGGCATATCATTTTGCCTGCCGCTTTGTGGACTAAGCTCAAATTCGAAGTTTCCAAAAAAGATATCTGCTCCTGCGTCGGTTTCAAAATCAGTAAATAAGCTACCCTCATATATTTTAGTAGAAATTATTTCTACGTCCAGGCTATTGATAAAGTCGGGTTCTTCCGGGACCAGTAATTCTACGGTACAAATTTCTGCTTTGAAAAAAGGCAATTCTGTTGTTCCTCCCAGCCAGGTTGCATTGTCTGCGTTTAGCTCCCGATCAAAACCTTCGATTCGTTTTATAGCTCCACTTTCTGTACCTGTAATTTGAAGGACCCAATTGACATTCTTATTGAAAGCAGCGCTAAAGACAATGTTTTCGCCAGCTGCAAAATCGACAGTAGACTGACTGGCGCTCAGCGTTTCTAATACTGCAAATTCACCAAAACGATCTACCAGAAATGGTCCGTCAAAAGTATCTGTTTCATGCTCACAAGCAAAAACCAGTAAGGTCAAAGTCATGATAGAAACAAGCTGATAAAATCTAAAATTATTCATAAAGCTATACTGATTTTAAACAATTTTTATATTAAAAATTCATGTTGTACAGGACAAAGACTTGATTGAAATCAAAATCGTCCGTTCGGTCTACACCTAATTCAGAATTAAAAGACTGATACTGTAAAGTCAGATAAATACCTTCTTTGAACTCATATTTTATGCCTGCTGCGAGAAGACTTTCAGTATCATCTGCTACGAACAAACCCGGGAAATCTTCTACATCATTAAACTCCCGAATAAAGGGTACATAATCGGTTCCTTCGGAAGTCAATAATTTTGCACCAAAGAGTAAATCAAATTTTGGGAACAATTCTGCTTCCAAACCTAAATCAATCAAATTGGAAGTTAATTCTACTTGTTCGATTTCCACACCACCTCTCGAGGTTTGTTCGTATTGGTATCCCAGGGTAAGACGCAATTTGTTCTTCCAGCCCGCAAACTGATGGATATTCAAATTTGCTGCTGCCTGGATTAAGGTAAAACTCTTTAGTTCAAAGGTACCTTGGCCACGAATCTCGTCCATTAAAGCGGCTCCTAGTCGTGCTTCTATTTTATCATTTTCATCACCGTATTCCAGCCCTAACCGAAGACCTCTTCGGTTGGGTGTTGCCTGCCCATAAGGATTCGTATTGCTATACCGCGGATCATAAGCCATAAGGCGATCCGATAATTGAAAGGTGTAAAGTGCGCGATCTCTGGAAAGATCGAAAAGGGTTGGCATCCTGACAGCCTGATCCACCCCCAGGCGATGATAAAAAGATTTATTAGCATTATAATCGACTCTTTTACTTTGAGCGCCAATACTAAAAAAGTCAGGGCCTACGTCGACAAAAGAGGCAGAGATACTCAACTTTTGAGGTTTGAAATGAACTTTAGCTCCTATCTCCAGAAAAGTATCATCTTCTTTGAATACGGAAACAGAATCATCTTTGAATTCCAGATTGGATAGTCCTGCTTCGCCTAGCAAGTGAAGTGCGATATTCTTTTTTTCTAGAATTGTGACATCAAAATCAACGGTAGTTACCGTGTTGCGAATGCCGGCAGTGGCTTCGCCTGATTGTAAATCGTCAAAGGTATGACTTAGGTTTAAACCAAAATCAGCCTTGAGCCCCAGGGAGTCATTGAATGTAGCCGTAGAAAATTTAGCTTGCCCTCCGGTAATAAATCTGGAAGGCGTAGTGAAGAAATCAGTGCCTCGCACCCGGGCAATAAAGCCGCTAAAATCTGCATCCTCCAACCCTTGGGTAAAGTCCAAACCAAAGTCAAGTTTGGCGCCTTGCAAACGGCGACGATTGTTGTCGGTATAAAATTGCTCGTAATAGATAACTTCCTTTTGCGGAGCAAAGATTGCGGCTTCATTGACCGAACCTTCTTCATCGGGATTGAATAAAGTGTAGGGAGTCATAGCAACATCCATATCTCCCACGCGATATTTTAACACATCAGCGATAATACCCCTGGCCCATAGCTCCCGTACCTCAACTGACATCCCGGAGCCAAAGAAACCACCAAACTCATTGCGCAAGCGGAGAATAGCTTGTACTTCGGAGGTTTTATTAGGCGTAGCATTTAAAGCCAGGTCCAGTAAAAATTCGCCATCGGTAAAACTCTCTACAGTAGAAGAGTCCGATTTCAGAATATTGCCGTCAATGCCGGTTTGTGATAGAATTGTTCGGCCTAAGCCATTGAAACGGATGGTTTTTCCTTCTTTTTCCTTTTCAGTCGCTTTGGCAGAACCATCCTGGGCAGTGACAAAATTAACCTGCATCAACAAAAAGACAGTGCTTAATAAAAATGGAAGTAAAGTATATTTCATACGTATAGAATTATTCGAAATTTGATTAAATAGAGGCGGTTAACTTAAAAAAAGGTTTTGAGCTCAATAGTAACCTCCCGCCCCTGGTATCTGTCCAGAGCAAAACTTCGATCTTCAAAGTTCATCCAGCGATGTCGAAAATAGATACCTGTACTTTCTGAAACGGTCCAGTCAAAACCCAGACCGATGCCGGTTGCAAGTTGGTCGCGGGGCAATTGAGATTCCAGGTCCCAATCGGTGAATTGTCCGCCTCGGGCATTTTCAATACCCAGATAAGTGGTGAGCAGAAATTTTGGAAACAGTTCGTAATAAAAATCCAGTTCGTGATATTGTACAAAAAGATACCCATCATCTGTCAAAGTTGGAATAGCTTCGGCTTTAGCTGAGGCGGAACCAAAAGAACCCAGGTAAAACAAATAACATGCACGATCATTAATCGAGCCTTTGACTTTAGCTTGCAAGTCTAAAGCATGAAAATATTTTTTGTTGATAGCCCCGGCAGTAGCTGGATCGAGATCGGTTGTTTGCACGACTTCTGAAACACCTCTGAAAAAAGAAATTTGCCGTCCATAAGGCCCGAAGATGGTAGGGGTCGTAGCATTGGCCGGAAAAGGATTATAAATTCTGGACAGTGCGAGACCATTGATCCGGTGAACGAAGGTGATTTGAGAAGAAGTTGGATCTATCTCTTGAGCAAGTCCCCATCCTACATTAAATTTGAAAGCTCCAAGTTCAATCCCTGTATTGATATTAATTCCTCTGCGGTTGTGGACTAGCTGATTAACCAGGGCCAGTTGACCTCCAATCCCGTTGACACCCGCAATTACTCCAAAATCTTTAAGGATTTCAGGATTAGAATTCGTAGCAATTTCTCCGTTCTGATTAAAAAAGTTCTGGCTAATTTGATACAGTTGAATATCTAAAGGAAGAAAAGTATAAGATTTAGGGAAATAGGCTCTTAACATTAAAGCTTCTCCCCATTTTTTATCGTAAGTCGGGCTTTCATAACTTCCGCCACCTAATTCTCCGGTTAGTTTAACTTTTCCAAAATTAAGATCTAAAGCTAGTGTATGTACCTGATAAGTTCGCTTGTCCCGCCCCAAACTATCCAGGGCCGTTTGACTGTGAATGAGGTTGTAGGAAAAATTATACTTCTTTTTATCAAAACTTCTCGCAATCTTCCCCCCTAAAATAATACTGGGTAATACTCTTGAAAAACCATTGAAGCCAATATAATTGGGTACATTACCTGCATCTAAAGTAGTGGGAATGGATTCGAATGGTTCTGTGATCGCACCGGGCAAACCTCCATTCGGTTGAGTCTTTCCCCAGAACAAATCAAAGGCTATATCTCCCGGTAGTTTACTTCCATTTAGGATTAAGCCCTGAAAAGCCTGATTATTCCAACGCAGGTCACCAGGGCTGGTAGCTCCGGTCTGGAAATAATTATCATACTTCTCGGTATTGGTCACGCCCTCCCAGGGCGTCCGGTCAAAGATGCTGAAGCGATCTAGTATTTGATAAACTCCAATGGTGAAAGAGCTAAGATTATACCAGTGAATTCCACCTGCACGAACGCCAAAGTTTCCGCTTTTCGTACGAAAATTGCCGTAAAAGTTAAGCCCAAGGTTCATGGTAAAAATATTGTCCTCCGTACCTGTTCCCAGATATGGTGTAAAGAAGAATAGTTCCGAACCAAAACTGGCTTTTCCATTGGGTCGACCAACGACACTAAGTGACAACATGGGTTCCCGATAACCATCTCCTACGCCATATGCTCTTTCAAAAGGAGCGAGATTAGGATAGGGGATGCTCATATTTCTTCCGTAAAGAAAAAGGCGGTAATAACCAAAAATGGTTAGCGACTGGTCTTTTTTTCTCAATTTCTTTCCCACATATGCAGAATCATACTGGATGCCTGCAATGACATCACTGGATGCCGCGATCTGCTCACTTCTATCGGTTGCCGTAGAATCCTGGACAGTACTGGTGGTTTTTTCCAATTCAATATCGCCAGAATTGATAAAACGGTCCTGACCGGGAGCAACTATCGTTAAGAACAAAGACGATAGCCATATTAGGCCCTTCAAGCGGATGCGTCTGGCCGAATCCTTATTTTTTAAAGGTGGTTGAAATCGGATTATTGTTTTGTAAATTTTAACCATAAACATATATAGTTTTGTTCTTGACAAATTTATATTATAATCTTTCTGGTTGAGAGAAAATATTCTACATCACCCTTACATCTTTTTTTATTTGCCTACATCTTTGATACATCATTGCGTAATTCAATTGTGCAGTTTTCATTTATTCCTTAATTTTTCGGTGAAATAGCTATTTCGAGAATTTAAATTTTGTATTTCATGGATAAAAAGAAATTATTCTTCATAATCCCGATCTTGCTTTCTGGCCTGTTTATTTATGGTCAGGTTGCGGAAAGTCCTGTTAAAGTCGAGATTCGAAAGGATGAGAATGGCTGGCAAATCTATCGTGGCGGAAAACCATACTATATTAATGGGGTAGGCGGACAATCCTATCTGGACAAGGCAGTTGCATATGGTGCCAACTCTGTACGTACCTGGGGCGCTGGTGAAGCAATCGCGATCCTGGATGATGCACATGCCCGGGGCTTGACCGTTTTGTTTGGATTGTGGGTTGGATGTGAGCGGCAAGGATTTGATTATGATGATGCTAAATCGGTACAGGCTCAATTGGAGCGGTTTACCGAAATCGTTAAAACATATAAAGATCATCCGGCAATTCTCATGTGGGGGATTGGAAATGAAACCGATCTTTTCTATACCGATTTTAAGGTATGGAATGCCATTAATGATATTGCAAAAATGGTACATGAGGTAGACCCTAATCATCCGACGATGACTGTAACGGCTGGCTTAGACGTAGCGGAGGTACAGTTGATTAAGGAACGGGCGCCGCATATTGATGTGTATGGTATCAATACTTATGGAGGATTGATCGGTATTGATAAGGAAATGCGTAGTTATGGGTGGGAAGGTCCTTATGTGGTTACCGAATGGGGCCCGAACGGACATTGGGAAGTAGCAAAAACTAAATGGGGAGTACCGATTGAGCAATCCAGTACGGAAAAGGCGCGTGATTATAAAAGACGGTACGAGGAAGGCATTGCGGCGGATAAGGAAATGTGTGTTGGGTCTTATGTCTTTCTTTGGGGACAAAAGCAGGAGACCACACCTACCTGGTATGGGGTGTTTTTGGAAGATGGCACGGAAACAGAGGTCATGGATATGCTGGAAAATAGCTGGAGTGGAAAGATGCCTGCGAACCGTTCTCCCAGCATCTCTGCTTTGACGATCAATGGCAAGCGCGCTCAGGAGAGTGTATATGTAGAACCCGGGAAAACATGTACAGTGAAAGCAGATGTACTCGATCCTGATAATGACCCACTGGATTATCGTTGGGAGATGCTTCCGGAAAGTACGGATATTAAATCGGGTGGAGATGCAGAATCCCGACCAGAACCGGTAAAAATTGTAGTCAGAGAAGGTAGTGGAAATGGAACTTTAAATTTTAAGGCTCCCAAAAAAGAAGGTGCTTACAGGATGTTTGCCTATATCTATGATGGCAATGGAAATGCAGCCACAGCGAATATTCCATTTTATGTGAGGAAAAATTAAGAAGAAGTATAATACACCCTAACACTAAAGTTGATGATCCTGAATTTCTTTAAATTCGGGATTATTTTTTGTGGAAAATCTAGATGTCCAATATGAAGGCAACGAGATTTGTTTCTGAATCCAGATTCAGTTTCTTCCGCAGGCGGTATCTGCTGATTTCTACACCGCGGATGGAGATATTTAGCAATGGCGCAATTTCCTTGGTGCTTAGATTCATGCGTAGATAAGCACATAGTTTCTGATCTTTTGGCGTGAGTTCGGGGAATCTTTTGCGCAGCCTTTTAAAGAAATCTTCGTGTACTTGATCGAAGTGAAATTCAAACTGATCCCAGCTATTATCGAGGCGGATATCAGCTTCAATAGCTCTTGAAATTTGCTGGATTTTCTTTTTGTTTTCTGCTGAAACATCCGACAATAAATTGTTGAGATCATTTTTGATTTTAGCTAAAATCTCGCTTTTTTGCACCAAATGCATCGTAGCAGAAGCCAGCTGACTGTTCTTGTGATTAATATCTGTTTGTAATTTGTCATTCCGTAGCTTGATGATCTCGCTTTCTGATTTTTCTACTTCTTTTTTAAACTCAGCTTCTTTCTCTTCGAACTTTTTGGTTTGTTCCAGTTTAAAAGCCTCTGTTTTCTTCTTTTCCCGTCTGGAAATGTATTTGACTAATCCAATTAAACCAATAATCGCCAAAAAGAAATAAGCCATTTTTGCATATAAAGAGGCATACCAGGGAGGGAGTATTTTAAATGCAAAAGCCTCTTCCGAACTGATTTGCCCATAAGCATTACGGGCCTGTACTTTAAACTGGTAATCTCCTGCCGGAAGATTGGTATATTCTTTTTCCGTTTTAGAATCCCATTTCGACCAGGCATCTTCAAAGCCTTCCAGCTTGAAACGATAGTGAATATGATTGATTTTTTCATAATAAGGGGCAGAAAAAGAGAAACGGAAATCGTTCATTTTATAATGAAACACTTTAGAGGAAAACAAGCTATCCAGGTCCTTTTTTCCAAGATATAAAGTAGAATCGCCAGAGGTAATAGACGTTACTTTCCGAATTAAAATCTTAAAAGGAAACGCTGTGTTTTTATTTTGCAAGGGATTATAATGAATGAATCCTTTTTCCGAACCAATAAAAATATTGCTTTCATCGTAAGCATAAATATGTTCAAACCCATCGACCAGATCTTCCTGAATCTGATTAAAATAAAAACGTTTGACCTTATTGAAAACACCCTGTTCTTGTACTTTAATCACTCCAAAATCGGTATCTACTGCAAACCAGATATTACCTATTTGATCTTCAATAAGGCGGTGTATTTTTCTGCCTTTTCCAAAAATATTAGTGAATTCTTCATGCTCGATAAACTGATCTTTTTCTTTATCGTATCTGAAAACACCCATTTGAGTGGTGATAATAACCTCTTTCCGGATTTTAGAGACATTAATGAAAAGTCCAACGGGCAATCCATTGGAAGCATTATAAACCGTTTTCTTCTTAATCGATTTTAAATCCTCCGAAAGCTCGATTTTAAAAAGCCCCTTATAAGCATGAGAAACCCAGATATCACCATCTTCATCTTCCTCGAAAATTCGGGCAGATTCTTCCAGCCCATCTAACTTTCTGACCAATTGCCAGTTTGGCGCGCGATCCGGCGGATTGCTATTCTGATAGAGTACTAAACCGGAATAGGTCCCTTCAAGCGCAAAACCGGGAAACTTTTTTAACTCCATAAATTTCCAGGCACCCTGGATAGAAGAAAGGGGCTTTGTTTGTTCCTTATCAAGATAAAAAGCACCATCGTGCTTTCCTACAATTACACTATTTCCTAGCTGATTGAGGCTCCATATTTGGCCGGAAGCATTTTCGACAGGTTTGAACTTCTTAACGGATAAAGGACTTTTTTCATTTGTCCAGGGAGTATAAAATAGTCCCTGATTAGTGGCAAGGTATAAATTATTTTGAGAAACGATTGAGGCATATCCTGTTCCCGATATTCCTTCTACTGAGCGGATAATAGAAAAAGGAGAATTAATCTCGGCATAATCAATACCATTGTCTAGCGCTAACCAGAGATTTTGTTGAATATCCTGAAAAATCCCCAGAATGGTATTGTTTTGCAGACCTTTTTCGTGGTTTAGATGGAGTGATGCAGTTCCTTCACGATTAATAATTAACAGGCCGTTTTGAATCGTTCCAATGGCATAACGCCCATCGTTGAGTTGAATACCACAATATGCCTGATAAGTTTTTAAAAAATCGGAAACTTCGGTTTCCAAAGGACGAATGCCCTCCGAATCCATTAAAAAGAGTCCCTGGGCAAGTGTAATAATGAGATGCTGGCTTTCCGAATGAGGAAGCATAGCAATAATCCGCTGATCGCTAAACTTTGTACCATCAGCTACGGGAGTCAAGCGACCCTTTTCCAAAGAATATAAGCCTTTTTCTTTTTCTTGAATATAAATTTTCCCCGCTAATTGGAAGAAATTTTCAAAACGACCATTATTGGGCTTAATAACCTTTATCGTTTTTCCACTTAGTTGGAAAACTGCTTTTTCAGAGCAAAAGAACGCTTCATCTTCCTGCAGGAATATTTTCCAGATATCTTCAAAGCTTCTTAATTCCGGGGGAATAAGAGGAGTAAGGGAGGTGAAAATATTTTCACCCTTCTGGTCAAATTCCATATAACCAAGCTCATTTTGCCCTCCGATGTATAACTTATCCTTATCAAACATTAGTGAGCGAACAATAGTCCCATTAGGCAGAGGGAAAATTTGCCAGGTAGTACCATCAAATTCCAGTAAACCCTTATTGTTGGCAAAATACATGATACCTCGCTTGTCCTGTCGAATGGTCCAATTTTGTGTCCCCGCTTGATAATCAGATCTGGAAAAATTGGTAATTGTAGGCGAACCAATCGGTTTGTACTGTGCCTCCAAAGGCAATACATTCAGAAATAGATAGAATATTAGACAAGTATAAAATCTTCTCACAGAGTATGATTTTTTGGGTTCTTCGGAAAGTAAACAAGATTTTTCCAAAAAAGATGTAGTACTCTTCAAATTAAAAGTAACATAACATTCTGTAAGTAAAAGCTTTATGTCAAGATAATAAAAAAATAAGAAGAAGATGATGTAGTGGTGATGTATTCGCAATATTCCGCGATGTAAGCAAGATGTAGGCCTAAATATAGACTCTAGGTCCATACCATACTATATTTGCCAACAAGCTTTTTTTGAAATATAAATCATCGCGATGAAAAGAAATATCCAAATTATCCCCCTTTTTTTAGGTTTCGCAATTTTTTTGATTTCGGGATGCAAGAATGCAGAAGATATTGGAGGTTGTAATTTTGAGAATACACTGGATAATTACCAATTGGTATGGAGTGATGAATTTGATGGAACAGGTATTGATGATTCCAAATGGTCCTTTGACCTAGGGGATGGCTGTGATATCAGCCCCGATCTTTGTGGCTGGGGAAATAATGAACTACAATATTATACCGATCGAAGTGAGAATGCTGTTATATCCGATGGTAAATTAGTTATCAAAGCAATAAAAGAAACTCCTTTCTATATGGGAGAGCACCAGTATACTTCTGCTCGTATGGTGACCAAAAACAAAGGAGACTGGAAGTATGGGCGGATTGATGTACGGGCGAGAATGCCAATTGGACAGGGGCTTTGGCCTGCCATATGGATGTTACCTACTGAAAATGTTTATGGTCAATGGCCGCGCAGCGGAGAGATTGATATTATGGAATACCTGGGCCACGAACCAGAGCGGGTATTTGGAACCATTCACTACGGACATGATTTTTGGCGTTTCAACAGCCAGGGACTTGAATTGGAATCGGGAACTTTTGCCGAAGATTTTCATGTTTTTACCGTTCTTTGGACAGAAGACTGCATTCAGTTTCAAATGGACGGAATCAATGTTGGTGAGCCCAACACCCGTTCGACTACCTTACCGACTACCTGGCCATTCGATCAAGACTTTCATCTTATTTTAAATATTGCTGTTGGTGGAAATCTTCCGGGAAATCCGGATGCGACTACTGTCTTTCCTCAAACCCTGGAAGTCGATTATGTAAGAGTTTATCAAGAAATTTAATTTTAGAAAAATATATTATTATGAAAAAAATTTACACAGCCTTTATCTTATTTTGCTTTTTAGCCTCAGGCCTTTCTGCTCAAACCATTTGGGATAATTTTGAGGATATCCGCAAGGGGACTTATGGGTTTATAAGTGGTTCTTTCATTCCATATACCGAAAATCCAGATCAGGCCGGTGCGAATACCAGCCAGGTAGCTGCTAGCTATACCCGAAATGCGGCAGAGCTATTTGATGTAATCATCCTGGATGCGCAAATGGCGGATTTATCAGATTATCTTTCAGGTACTAAACAAATGAGTATTGATGTATGGAGCCCCGCAGCTGGAAAGACCGTACAAATTACACTCGAAAATAGTATGTTGGCAGAGCCGGGAAATTTCCCTACGGGAAGACATAGCGTATATTTAACGACTACAACAGTTGCGATGGGTTGGGAAACACTTACGTTCACTTTTGATAATCAACCAGATGCCAGTGTTGCCAATGATAATGTAGATCGAATCGTTTTACTTTTTGATCCTGACAGTAATAATGCGGATACTTATTATTGGGATAACTTGAATGGACCCGAGCTGGCAAATGATCCTTGTGATGGCATTACACCCGATGCAAATATCTTTAATGATTTTGAATGTAACCAGAATGTGAATTTTGTTTTTTCACATGGTGGTGTCTCTTTCCGAAGAGTAAGCAACCCCGATCAAAATGGCAATACATCAGATTATGTTGCTACTTATACCAGAAATGCAGGGGAAACCTCCGATGTAATTATTGGATTTTTTGATGGCAACCTTGCCATAGGATCTAATAACCGAATCAATTTGGATGTGTGGGATCCGACTGCGCCAACTGATGTAATTGTTTCTTTACAAAACGAGAACAATGATATTATTCTCGAAATGACAGCGACTACTTCTACAAGCAACGAATGGGAAACGTTAACTTACGATCCCAGCTCAGTTTCTGAGGCAACGGATATTGCAAAATTTGTCATTTTATTCGATCCTGATTCTAATACTTCGGATCAATATTACTTCGATAACTTCCAATTCGGAGAGCCGGTAAATGTAAGAGAATTAGAAGCTATAACTTCATTCACCGCATCTCCTAATCCAACACAAGGGTTTACCAATTTTCAATATGAGTTAAAAAACGCTGCCGATGTCAGCCTGTCCATATATGATATCAGAGGTAAAATGATTACTCAGATATTGGATGAAAAACAGGTAGCAGGTGTGTATCAGGTGGATTGGGATGCAAGTCAATTAGCTGACGGGATGTATTTCTATACCCTTTCGGTAGATGGACAAATTGGTTCCGGAAAAATTGTATTGAATCGATAAACCGATAGATACTCAACAAATAAACACAAAATAAATAGTTCGCAATAGTTGAGAGTGTGTAGTCAAAATTCATTTTAACAACGAAACACTAGTTTTCCTGCCGAGGCTTATTTTGGGTTGCATAGCCAGGCTATGTGGCTCAAAATAGCCGAAGCTTAGTTCGAGGAGATGTTTTGCAGCTTAGAGGATGAAATTTATGTACGCTCTGAGATAGTTATTTAAAACATTCAAAAGAATGTGTTTTTAATCTTGCGAACTATTCTTAAAGCTTAGAAAAACTGATCTCTTTTCGGGTAAAAGAATAAGGTAATAAGACAGAAACGAGTCTTCGTTACCCTGGGGATTCTTTGTAAAGATTTTTTAAAAATGAAGCAGAAAGAACAGACCTGTATAGACTTAAAGACTGATCGCCTGCTGGATCGGGTAAACGATTTGGTAGAGCGAATGACTTTATCCGAAAAGATCGGACAAATGTCTCAGGTTACAGGAATGGGTGGACTGACTGATAATCTGAGACTGGCAATCCAACAAGGTAAAGTGGGCTCTATTCTTAACGAGGTAGGGCTGGAAAGCCTGAATGAAATCCAGCGGATTGCCATGGAAGAAAGCCGTTTGGGAATACCTCTGCTGATTGGGCGGGATGTTATTCATGGCTTCCGAACCATGCTTCCTATTCCTTTGGGACAGGCAGCAAGCTGGAATCCGGAACTGATCAAAAAAGGAGCTAGAATGGCTGCTATAGAAGCTGCTTCTGAAGGAATTAACTGGACTTTTGCTCCCATGATTGATATCACGAGGGATCCTCGCTGGGGACGTATTGCGGAAACCCTGGGAGAGGATACTCATTTGACAAGTGTTTTGGGAACTGCAATGGTGGAGGGATTTCAGGGGGAAAAATTATCTCAAGGAGATAGTATTGCCGCTTGTGTTAAGCATTATGCCGGATATGGTTATTCCGAATCCGGAAAAGATTATGCCTATGTCAACATTTCTGAAAGCGAATTGCGAAATGTGGTTTTACCTCCTTTTAGAGCTTGTGTAGATGCGGGCGTAGCTACTTTAATGACGGCTTTTAGTGATCTCAATGGTATACCGGCCAGTGGTAATGAGTTTTTATTGAAAAAAGTACTGAGAGAAGAATGGGGATTTTCCGGTTTTGTGGTCAGCGATTGGGATGCCGTAAAAGAATTGAAAGTACATGGTTTTGCAGAGGATAATAAAATGGCCGCTTTCGAAGCATTACAAGCGGGGGTAGATATGGAAATGGTAAGTACTTGCTATCAGGGCCATATTGCAACCTTACTGAGAGAAGGACTTATCGAAGAAAAAATAATTGACCAATATGTTCGCAATATTCTTCGGGTAAAATTTGAATTAGGATTATTTGAAAACCCTTATACGAAAGCTGCGGACTTCCCGGTTAGTGGCAATCCTGAGTTTTTGCAAATCGCTAAGCAGGCAGCTCTCGAAAGTTGTGTGTTGCTGAAAAATGATTATGACAAGCTGCCGCTTCGGCTGGAAAATATTCAAAACTTGGCCATTATTGGCCCCATGGCAGATGATGCCTATGAACAGATGGGAACCTGGACTTTTGATGGTAAAGAGGAATGGTGTCAAACGCCTTTGCAAGCTATCCGGGCAATGGTGGGAGACCGGGTAAATATCCATGTTGCCAAAGGACTGGAAACGACCAGAACCAAAAATAGAGATGGTTTTGAAGCAGCTTTGGAGGCGGCCAGGAAATCGGATACAGTGCTTTTGTTTATGGGCGAAGAGGCTATTCTTTCGGGGGAAGCACATTGCCGTGCAGACATTAATTTACCAGGTTTTCAAAACGAATTACTCAAAGAAATTGCCCAATTGGGAAAATCTACGGTTCTGGTCATTATGGCTGGACGACCGCTTACGCTTGGAGAAACCAAGGATTACGCCAATGCTTTACTTTATGCCTGGCATCCCGGGACGATGGGCGGACCAGCTATCGCAGATCTTATATTTGGGAAAGCAAGTCCTGTAGGCAAAACGCCGGTTACTTTTCCGAAAGTAGTTGGACAAATTCCGATCTACTACAATCAAAGGAATACGGGGAGACCCACCAGAGAAGAGGACATTACCTTTATGAATGACATCCCCGTGCGGGCTGCTCAAACTTCACTTGGAAATACTTCTTTTCATTTGGACGCCGGTTTAGAACCGCTCTATCCTTTTGGTTTTGGGCTATCCTACACTACTTTTCATTATCACAATATTCAATTATCTGCAGAGCAAATAAACCTGGGCGAAACGCTTGAAATAAAAGTGGAGCTTTCCAATACAGGATCAAGGGCTGCCACCGAAATTACTCAGTTGTATGTACGAGACATCGTCGGAAATATCACCCGGCCTATTAGAGAATTAAAAGGATTTCAGCAGGTTCATTTAGCTGTAGGAGAAACAAAAACAATTGCCTTCCAATTGCATACGAAGGATTTGGCTTTTTATAATAGAAAAATGGATTTGGTGACAGAGCCTGGTCAGTTTAATATCTGGGTTGGCGGAGATTCCAATGCTAGTTTGCAAGCCTCCTTCTGGATTAAAAAATAAAACAAAACGATAAACAAGCCTAATACCAAGATTATGGAAAAAAAGAATTCCATCGTTCTCATTGCACTCATCGTTGCCTTAGGTGGCTTTTTGATGGGCTTTGATGCTTCAGTGATTTCTGGAGTAAACAAATTTATTGAAATAGAATTCGATCTAACTAAATTGGAGTTGGGTTGGGCGGTAGCTTCGCTTACCCTAACGGCTACTTTGGCTATGATGGTAGCCGGGCCAATTAGCGATGTACTCGGTCGGAAAAAAGTATTGACTTATGCGGCCATTCTTTATACCGTATCCGCTTTGGGCTCGGCGGTTGCTCCATCCTTTCTTTTATTGGTAATTGCCAGAATGATCGGAGGCTTGGGAGTAGGGGCTTCGCTGATTATTGCACCGATGTATATTGCCGAAGTGGCACCTCCTGAAAGACGAGGACAAATGGTTTCTTTTAACCAGTTAAATATCGTGATTGGTATCTCCGTTGCCTTTTTTACCAATTATATGATTTTACAATTGGGACAGTCCGAAGCAGCCTGGGCTCAATCATTAAAATTTGACGAATACAACTGGCGATGGATGCTTGGCCTCGAAGCCATACCCGCCATTCTTTACTTTTTTGCCTTGTTTATAGTTCCTAAAAGTCCACGCTGGTTGGCTATGAAAGGAAAATACGATGAGGCTTTGAGAATTATGACTAGAAACTCAAATCGAGAAGAAGCGCAAAAAGTTATCAATTCTGTAAAAGAAAGTTTGAATGATGGAAGCCAGAAAAATAAAACACCTCTGCGGGAACTGTTTAAACCGGCTTTGACATTAGTGCTGACTATTGGCATTGTGATCGGTGTTCTTCAGCAAATTACGGGAATCAATTCGGTCTTTTTTTATGCGCCGATGATTTTTGAGCAATCGGGAATCGGGACGGATGCTTCTTTTTCACAAGCTATATATGTTGGTCTGGTCAATTTAGTATTCACGCTGTTAGCTATTTTCCTGATTGATAAAATAGGTCGTAAGCCGCTCCTTATTTTTGGTGTTTCGGGAATTGTCCTGACCATGTTTTTATTGTCTTACGGATTTAGTGAAGCAACCTATACATTAACAAATGAATCTATCGCTACGCTTCCGGCAGAAATCAACAAAGACCAGCTTGCCTCATTCGCGGGGCAAACCTATACAGATGATGTAAGCTTTAAAACGGCTTTGCGGGAGACGCTTGGAAAAGAGCTTGTGCAAAACTTTGAGTCTGAATTAATCACTGCGGCTGTTAGTATTAATTCCTGGTTGATTCTGATTTGTATTTTAGGTTTTGTAGCCTCCTTTGCTATCTCTGTAGGTCCGGTGATGTGGGTACTTTTTTCAGAGCTGTTTCCACTCTGGATCAGAGGGCTTGCCATCTCTTTTGTAGGGCTTATAAATTCAGCAGTCAGCTTTTTAGTCCAACTGGTTTTCCCCTGGGAACTAGAAAATTTTGGTAGTTCAACTACTTTCTTGATCTATGGTGTTTTCGCCATACTGGGCCTGCTTTTTATCATTGTCAAATTACCTGAAACGAAAGGAAAGTCTTTAGAAGAATTAGAAAAAATATTAGTGAAATAAACATCACCTCCAAAATGATAAAACAATTAATGCTGGACAGTTATCCATTCCGTATCACCTCTTTTATTCTAATTGGTTTATTGTGCCATGCTTGCAATGAAACACCTATGGAAGTTAAGGAAACAGAAAAAGTGGAATCGCAGAAGTCAGAACGAGTTACTATTAGAATAGAGGCAGAAAATTTTAAGGCTACTTCTACAGGAGTAAGCACTGAAAATGGAGCGGCCAATAAATATGTATTAACTCCGGAGGAAAATACCTGGCTGGCTTTTGAAGTAAATATAACAGAAGCTGGACGATATAAATTTAAGTTAAGTGCTGCAGCGATCACTGATGGCGCCAAGGTTTGGATGGAAGATTATACGGATAATAAAGATGACCGCACGTATAACATCACTGGAACGATCCCGCTTTCCACTAATAATTTCACTGTTTCTTATAAAGACGGTAGTCCTTTGAATAAAGGTTTGCATAAAATGAAGCTTCATGTAGAAGGGGGCGCCGCTAAAATAGATTGGCTGGAATTTACTTTACTCAAAAAGCATCAACTGACACCTCAGGTTCTGACACAAAAGACAGATGGTAAAGAATGGAAGCTAGTATGGTCTGACGAATTTAACGGCAATGGTTTACCGGATACCAGTAAATGGACTTTTGATATTGGTGATTGGGGTTGGGGAAATAATGAGCTACAATACTATACTGAAAATCGCCTTGAAAATGCTCGCCAGGAAAATGGTAATCTGGTGATCGAAGCACGAAAAAATGACGAGGGGCATCAATGGACTTCTGCTCGCTTAACTACTCGGGGCAAAGTAACTTTTTTATACGGCAGAATTGAATTTAGAGCAAAAGTGCCACCCAATCGGGGTAATTGGGCTGCTGGATGGACACTTGGCGATGAATACGTCGATGAATTATCATGGCCCTACTGTGGGGAGATTGATATTTTAGAAAGTGTTGGTTATGAAATGGACGACGCGACTGGAGATGGAAAGGCACATGCCTCGGTTCATTGTGGAGCCTATTATTTCAAATTGGGAAATCAGCCAACCAGTAATATAGAAGTGAAAAATATGAATGACGAATACCACATTTATGCAGTCGACTGGACTCCCGAAGGTATTGTCGCCTCTGTCGATGGGATAGAGTATTTCAGCTACGAAGATACCTCATCAGCCTTGGCCTGGCCATTTGGCAAGCCACAAAATATTATTCTCAACCTCGCAATGGGCGGTGGCTGGGGCGGTCTCAAAGGTGTGGACGATACCATGAATTCGCAACAGTTTGTAGTGGATTATGTCAGAGTTTACGAACGACAATAAACGATCTTTTAAAGAAAAAATAAATGGAAAAAACCAATACCATACAGGGAATTGAACAAAAAGTAGAAGCCATTTTAAGTCAAATGACCTTGGAACAAAAAGTAGGGCAAATGACTCAAACAGAGCGTATGTCTATTAGTCCCGAAGAGGTCAAGCGATACCATATAGGCTCTGTATTGAGTGGGGGTGGTTCCTGTCCCGGAAGCAATACTCCAGGTGATTGGGTCGCGATGAATGATGCTTATTGGGCAGCCTCTGTAGAGTCTGATGAAAAGCATTTGAGTATTCCGATTATTTATGGCGTTGATGCTATTCATGGTCATAACAATGTACTGGGAGCTACTATCTTTCCACATAATATCGGCCTGGGAGCAGCCAATGATCCGGTGCTATTAGAAAAAATTGCGAAAGTGACGGCCCGTGAAATTCTGGCAACGGGAGTGGAATGGACCTTTGCTCCTACACTTGCAGTAGCCCGGAATAATCAATGGGGTCGAACTTATGAAAGCTATTCTGAAGACCCCGAAATCGTAAAAGCCTATGCCGGTAGGTTTGTCAAGGGTTTGCAAAACAACCTGGGAAGGGATGCAGTGATTGCTTGTGTCAAACATTGGGTTGGCGATGGGGGTACGACCTATGGAATTGATCAGGGAGATACACGGATATCAGAAGATGAATTGACACGCTTGCATATTTCGCCTTATTACCCTGCTCTTGCGGAGGGAGTATTGACAGTAATGGCTTCATTTAATAGCTGGAATGGAGATAAATGTCATGGCCATAAATATCTGTTGACGGATATTTTGAAAGATGAATTGGGCTTTGAAGGTTTTATCATTTCTGACTGGGATGGCATTGATTATCTCGATGAGGATTATTCTAAAACAATAGCGATGGGGGTCAATGCAGGAATTGACATGTTTATGGTTTCGGAGAAATGGAAAACGTTCATTGAACACCTCCTTGTACATGTTCGAAATGGTCGTGTACCTATGGAACGTATTGATGATGCCGTTCGTAGGATACTCTTTGTAAAAATAAAATATGGTCTTTTTGAAAGGCCAAGGCCTGCTGAAAGATTTTGGTCTAACCATGATAGTTTTGGTTCAAAAGAACATCGGGAGGTAGCGCGCGAAGCAGTGCGTAAATCTTTGGTTTTATTAAAAAATGAAAATAATATCCTGCCTCTAAATAAGACTGCCCGAATTATTGTAGCCGGAAAAAATGCGAATGATTGTGGACATCAGTGCGGAGGATTTACGATTGCCTGGCAAGGTGTTTCGGATAATGATTCGATTGTAAAAAGGGTTTCAGAGGAAAACGCTTCATCCACTTATGGGGGAGAAGTCGGTGTGCAAAAAGGCTCCATAGTCGGAGGGACTTCAATATGGCAGGGAATTCAGGCTGTTGCGCCGAATGCTACACTTAGCATTGATGGCCGGGCAGCAGATAGTGCAAAACATGATGTCGGGATAGTTGTGATTGGGGAAACCCCTTATGCTGAAGGGATGGGAGATATCCGTTCGGGTGATAATACAATCGTTGAAATGGGATCATATATCAAAGGCTTGCTCAAAGTCCTTTCGCCCTATGGTCGTTCACTTACACTCAATGAACTACATCCCGAGGATTTAATCGCTATAAAAAATATCACCGACCAGGGTATTCCGGCCGTAGTGGTACTGGTGAGTGGAAGGACATTAATTATTGAAAAAGAACTGGCAGCATCTACTGCCTTTGTTGCTGCCTGGTTACCAGGTTCAGAAGGCCAGGGAATAGCAGATGTCTTATTTGGGGATTATGACTTTCAAGGCAAACTTTCTTTTACCTGGCAAAAAAAAGAGGGAGAGAATTTTCTTAGAGGAGATGAAAATTATGAACCCTTATTTCCCTATGGTTATGGACTGCAATACTCTAATCAGGACTGAATAATATTTAAAAACAAATAAACTATTTTTTAACGACTAAATAATATTGTATGAAAATATCTACTTTATTTCTATTCCTGCTGTTTTTTACAACAGGATATTCACAAATAAATCTTCCGATCACCTTTGATGATGTGAATACGAATTATGATTTAACAGACTTTGGCGGCAATATGTCATCGATAGTGGTAGATCCTACAGATGCGACGAATATGGTGGGTCAGGCGATCAAAACGGATATGGCAGAATTATGGGCCGGTACGACGATGGGCGATGCGGGACTGGCGAGTGCAGTTCCCTTTACCTCAGGCAATACGAAGATGACGGTACGGGTCTGGTCCCCTGATGCAGGAACGCCGATACGATTAAAAGCGGAGGATGCGGGCAATGCGACGATAAGTGTAGAGACAGAAGCGACCACAACTATGGCGATGACCTGGGAGGTTCTGGAATTTGATTTTAGT
>JANQLV010000051.1 GCA_028280415.1 Saprospiraceae bacterium | reverse complement strand
CTTGATAATATTTATTCGCATCTGAATTTTCTTCAGGCGCTAAGTGGAAAAGCAGAGACGTTTTTTGAGCTTTACGAAAGAGGTGACAAACTACTTGATCTGGAATCTGCTTATGCTACTTTCGACCGGGCTACTCAACTGATCAAAACTATCCGGCAGGATTATCAGCAAGAAGCTTCTATGCTGCAATTGTCTACAAGTGTTTTGCCCGTTTATGAAGGCGCGATTAAATCTGCCCTGGCGCTTCATCAACAAAGTGGAAAGGAGCAATACTTATATCAGGCTTTCGCGTTTAGTGAAAGCAATAAGGCGATGATCTTGCTGGAGTCAATGCATGATAATACCGCCAAAGGATATGCGCGGATTCCGGATTCTCTGCTTGCAAAAGAAAACAATCTTCGGCTTGAACTCTCTTTTTACAAAAGAAAATTATACGAAGAGCAAAATAAAAGCGAACAACAGAATCCAGACATTATTCGCGACTACAAAGATCGTATTTTTGACCTCGATCAAGCCTGCAAAGCATTGGTCAGTCAATTCGAAAAGGAGTTTCCGGAATACTACCTCATGAAATTTGATACGGATATAGTTTCCGTTGAGGATATTCAAAAGGAATTAGAGGCATCGGAACAAAGTGTTTTGATCGAATATTTTTTTGGTGAAAAGCAAATCTATATTTTTTCTGTCACAGCAGATGGAATTCAAATCGAGGAAAAAGCACGTAGTCCGGATTTGATACAGGCAATTCAGGATTTAAGATTATTGATCAATACGGTTCCAGTTGCCAATGTCGATCAGGCCTATTATCGGTATGTAAACCATGCGGTTGAAGTGTATGAACAATTGTTGAAACCGGTTATTCCTAAAGCGGCAAAACACCTGATCATTATAGCCGATGATGTTTTGGCCTACCTTCCAATTGAAGTATTGTTGAGCAAGCATCCGCAAGGACAGGAAGTATCTTATTCGCTCGGTCATCTGGACTATTTGCTCGAAGCTTACGAGATTAGCTATAGTTATTCCGCAACCTTATTGCTGCAAAAGCCACCAGTTCGGGAAAGCGAGGTGGACGGACTGTTTCTTGGCATTGCACCCAGTTTTGATTCTCCAAGGATAATGGCACAGCGTATTTGTAGGGATAATCATCTTTATGCTTTGAAATGTAATATTCAGGAAGTGCGTGATATACAAGCCTTGCAAGGTGGAACGGTTTTGTTGGATGAGCAGGCAACTAAAACCTCTTTCGAACAAAAAGCGAACCGATACCGCATTCTGCATTTAGCGACGCATGCTTGTCTGGACGATGAACGTCCGGAGTTTAGCAAAATATATTTTAAAGATGATTACCTCACTAATAATGATCTGCATAATTTAAAATTAAAAAGTGAACTTGCGGTACTTAGTGCATGTGATACCGGTTCGGGGCAACTGGCAAAAGGGGAAGGCGTGATGAGTCTGGCCCGGGGGTTTATCCATGCGGGCTGTCCGAGTGTTGTGATGAGCCTTTGGTCCGTTGACGATTGTGCAACTTCCGAAATTATGCTTGGTTTTTATAAACACCTCTATTCAGGAACGAACAAAAGCCTGTCCTTGCGCCAGGCCAAATTGGAATATTTACAGGAAGCAAAAAAAGCGAATCGGCATCCGTATTACTGGGCTGCGTTCGTACAAATCGGGGATACGGATGCTATTCAAGAATTTACTACCAGTGCAAATTCTTATTATTATTGGCTGCTCTTAGCCCTCGGGATTTTGATTATATGGTTTTTTTTAAAAAAAAGATGATTCATATGTTACCTTTTTTAAATAGGTGGAATTAAAGGGACATTTATTCTTTCACCTATTTAAAAAATGAAACTATGAAAAGTTTAATTTCAATGTTTGGATTTGCTTCTCTTTTAATGTTGTCTTTTGCATTTTCCCCTGCTGAAAAAATTGCCGAAGAAGCATCCATGATGTGTAGTGGAGAATTCGGTGCTTGTGTAACTTCTCTCATAACTCCAGGTACTACTGCGACCATTAATATTTATGAAGAAGGAACGACTAATCTGGCAGCTTCGAGTAATGCACTTTCTTGTAGTACCTCTTCTACTACTTTACAGCCTGGCACTTACGATGTGGTGATTGAGACTAATGCAAGCTCAGCGATCAATGTCACTTACGAATGGAAATTTTGTAATGGTACGGTCACTGGTAGCGGCTCAGCCTCAGTTAACGGCTCATTACAGGTTGGACAGATAGATATTTAAAAGAGAATCAAATAGTCTTAATTTGGAGTAGCTTTCGAAATCATATTCGAAAGCTACACTTTTATTATACCGGGCTTAAGAATAAATAATAAAGCCTTTGAATTTAATTGCTAAATTGTTTTTCTATAAAAAGTTGCAGTATATTGATCAATAATTCTCAAAAAAGAATACAAAACATATTTCAGCATTCAAGTGTCAATATATTATACCAAAATACCTGGATCATGCAACAAAATTACCTCGATAGCATCCGAAAACAATTTCAATATTATAAAATGCTGGGAGATAAAACCTTTGCCGTTTTAGACGAAAAGGACTTCTTTTGGCAATACAATGAAGAAAGTAATTCCATCGCTGTTATTGTTAAACACCTTTGGGGAAATATGCTTTCTCGCTGGACAGATTTTCTGACGAGCGATGGGGAAAAAGAATGGCGCAATCGGGATTCAGAATTCGAAGGAGATTTAAAAACCAAGGCAGAAGTATTGGAAAAATGGGAAGCTGGCTGGAATTGCCTTTTCAATGCCCTGGATTCCGTCACTCCTGAAAACTTTGATACGGTTGTCTACATTCGAAATATGGGACATTCGATCATCGAGGCATTTAACCGTCAGTTGGCGCATTATGCTTCGCACATTGGGCAAATCGTATATATTGGCAGAATGATCAAAGGCCCGGACTGGCAAAGTCTGTCGATTCCCCGAGGCGGATCAAAAGCATATAATCAGGAAAAATTTTCACAACCAAAACGCCAGGAGCATTTCACTAAAGGTTTTCTGGAGAAAAAGGACTGAAATTATACTACCCTGACCTCCATACCCTTGATAGGGTTTTCCTGATGAGCCAGTTGGAATATCATTTCTCGGGAAAAATTGGCCTGAATAGCCGATTGATAATAAGCGTATTTAGCCATTATTGCTTTTTGTTCCGCTTCTACCCAAAGTATTAGTTTGACCTTTGTCGTCTGTCGGAGTAATTCATTGGCTTTCGACCAAAACCCTACTTCCGTCCTGAGTACCTGATGTTCTGAAAAATAGGACCTGAAGCGCAGAAAAAATCTGCGATACCACCACTTTCGCTGATAATACTGGTTGATAATACTCAACAGGCGAAAGGTATCTTCAAACTTTCGACTAAATGCCTCTACATAAAAATCCGGTTGTTCTATCAAAGCTTGCATCGGATCGTAATTCTCCTTTTCAAAGCGTCTTCTGTAATTTTTAGCTTCAATTAGGAACAAAGCTCCGTCTCGAATAGCAATAAAATCAACTCCCTTTAAGCCCGATCCACTTAGATATAAATAAAATCGGTGTTCATCGTATTTGAAAACCACCCAATCCTCGGAAAACTTAAAAACCAGGCCACTTTCCTGAAATACTAAATCCGCCATTTCCATAAGATAAATAAAATCTCCCTAAAGACCTAGCTTTACGGCTCTGTCTCCCTATTCATTTTCTTGCCTGTCGCCCGGTCCACCTTTTAAACCTTTTCCCCTTCTTAATCCTTTCAATAACATAAAAAAAACTAAATTAGCCTTTCAAAAATTATAAAAAACAAACTATGATTGATTTAACCAGTAATAATACCTCTGAATTAAATAACCTTAAACGAAAAGTCACGATCTATAAAGAAATAATGTCTAATGCCAGAGCTTATCGCGAAATCTGGAAGACCAATCTTAAAGATAAAATCACCTCGCTTCTGGAAGAAATGGTTAAAAGTTGTGATATTGAAGCTACAGTTGATTGTCGATCCGATATGGAGAATCTGGAGGCTATTGTGCTTTCTCTGGGAGATGTAAAAAGTGGTATTTGGCAGGAGATCAACAGTAATATTAAACGGCATTTGATTAAGCATAATGGTTCTTTGATTTATCAACAGCTCTTTAATGGAAAAATCATTGTCTTGATTAATTATCCCTTTATCGAAAATTACGGACAACCCCGCCCACCTAAAACAATAGGAATTTATCGCCCCGAGGAATTGAAAGAACCCTTCTTTGTACGACATATGGAAGAGTTTATCACAGATATTACCAATTGGGAAGATTATGATGATGATGAGCCCAGTAAAAAGATTGGTTTTGATATCAATTTCGGAAACATGAATGTAAGTCAGGAAGACTAATCAAGCTTCGGAAAATAAAGGCTAAGTGATTTTATTTGGCCTAAATAGGGTGTATGCGCGAATTCGAAGCTATTGATTCTGGAGAAATTTAGTTTTTGGCTGTAAACCCATAAGGAGATTAATATAAATATCTGGCATAAAAGCCGTTTTATGAAAACAGGGATTTTATTGTTTAATCTGATAATGCTCTTTGCGATGAGTGCTATAGCGCAGGAAAAAACGAAATTGATTTATATTGCGGATCCGATGTGTTCCTGGTGTTATGGCTTTTCACCTGAATTGACTAAAGTAAAACAAGAACTAGGTGATCAGATTGATTTTGAAATTGTCATGGGAGGCTTAAGACCTTATAATACACAAACGATGGCGGATCTGGGAGATTTTCTCGCAGAGCATTGGCAGCAAGTATCTGACCGAAGCGGGCAGGAGTTTGATTATACCATACTGAAAGATAGCTCATTTGTATATGATACAGAACCGGCTTGTAGAGCCGTTACCATTGCCAGAGCGCTAAAACCTGAAAAAGCTTATGATTTTTTCAAAGCGATACAGACCGCTTTTTATAAAAAAAATAAACATACGAACCAGATAGAGACTTACCTGGAATTATTGGACGAATTTGATATTGATAAAAATGCCTTTGAAGAAGCTTTCAAATCTTCCGAATGGAAAGCTAAAGTGAAGGATGATTTTCAGTACGCTGCTGCTCTTGGGGTAAGAGGCTTTCCAACGCTTATTTTGCAAAAAGGTGAAAAATTGCACCTGCTTTCCAATGGATACAAAAAAGCAGATCAAATCCTTGCTGCTATTGCTAATATAAGTGAATAATTGCTGGCAGACGATAGGTTCGAAGCTAGAATTTTATCTCTTTATATACTTTAACTTTATTCCCAAATTTATGTGAATCAATATGCTTTCCGATTTATTGAAAGAGAAACTCAGTTGGCATATATAGTTCGAAATTAGTATATTTAGATATATAAATAGGTTTATCTTACAGAATTCTCTTATTTTTGCAGAGGAAATTATGAAAACACATTTCAATATTACCTTTCTGGAAGATGCTACCGAAACATTGAGGGCAATTGCTCATCCTATTCGGATTGCCATCATCGATATGTTGTCGCGCAACGAAAAATTGTCTGTTAGCGAAATTCACGAGCAATTACAAATCGAGCAAGCTGTTGCTTCTCATCACTTGCGTATTTTAAAAAGTAAAAAAATTGTAGGTGTTAGCCGTACCGGCAAAAACTCTTTCTATTCTCTAGTCAATGAGGATTACAAGCTCATTCTTGACGTTCTTACTAAAACTTTGTAAAACTTTCCCAAAATAAATCCTGCTGTTTTACCTGTCTTGGTATAAATAACTATCCATAAAATTGGCTGTATAAACGAATTTACTGTTTAGATATCTAGATAATTAAATTTTTTATTTCTAGATACAAATGATTGCTATTTTAAGCGCTCTGGTTACAGGTTTTTAATTTTTCCTTTTTTTAAATAGCTGAATGTCAATTATTTGTATGATGTAAATGCATTTTTGAAAATGATAACTTCCTTTTGATTTGATGGGTTTTTACCTTATTTCATTTTGAAAAGAATAAAAAAAGCTTAATTTTATTTGTAAATATATAGATATATATATATTTTAGTATCAGCAATTGCGTTTTAACTGTAAACAAACAAAAGATAAATAGATGAAAAATATATACCCTCTAATCAGAGGCATAACCTTCTTATGTCTGATTTATTTTGTTCCGATACAGATCGCTGCGCAGGAAATTGCTACAAATCCGGAGAAGCATACCTATAAGCCATTAACGCTGAAGCTGGATGAATCCGGAAAGAAATACCTTCGCTTCATTATGTGGCATCAACTCTGGCTGACGACGAATAATCTGGATGCAGATGGGGCAAAACTGCAAATCACTCCAAGTATCCGTCGTTCCAGGTTTTTGGCTTTTGCACAAATCTCTCCGAAGTTTATGCTCTTGACACATTTTGGTCTGAATAGTTTGAACCCCTCGAATCTTAGTGCTTTGGGAACGGATAGCAATACTCCGCAATTGTTTTTACACGGAGCCTGGGGTGAACTTAAGATCAATGACCAGCTCTATCTCGGCTCCGGGCTTCACTACTGGAAAGGCCTGACCCGCCTGGCTAGTCAAAGTACGCTCAACTTTATGACACTGGATCAAGCTCGGCCTTTTGCACAATGGCATTCCCTGGGTATTACGGATCAATTTGCCCGACACCTGGGCGTTTACGCTAAAGGACAAATCAAAAAACTGGATTACCGCATTGCCTTTAATGCTCCCGGACGGAACCCATTAGCTGCAGGACAGCATTTTGGTTCTGAGGATGTTGGCTGGTCTTATACCGGAGTGAGTAATCCCGATAAAGATGGCAACCTTACGGGAAATCTGGTGATGGAAGGATATTTTAGATATAATTTTTGGGATAAGGAATCTATTAAACTTCCTTACAACGTTGGGACTTATTTGGGGAAAAAGAAAATACTGGCAATTGGTACCGGTTTTTTTCTGCATCCTAACGGGATGTTCGATGATACTACTGCAGACCATGGTAATGTGAGCCATTTTGCGGTAGATGCTTTTTTTGAATACCCCACTGCCAAGGGAGATTGTGTACATTTTTATGGTTCTCTGATCAACTTCAATTACGGTAGAAATTATGTAAGCCGTTGGGGCGGAACCGGGACGAACCTTTACGGTCAGTTTGGGTACTATTTAAAATCGCTTAATATGATGCCTTATATCGCTTTTCAAAACGGTGATTACGAGGGCCTGGAAGAGCCCGTCAACTCACTGGATATAGGACTTAATTATTATATTAACGGACATCATGCAAAACTGACAATGGAGTATCATCGGATTCAGGGAGATATTCGGGAAAGTGCTATTGCAACAGGGGATGATGCACTTTCTCAATTGAGATTTCAATTGCATATTTTCCTTTAAAAGGATATATCCGGACGCTGTTTATCAAATTATTTTCAATCAATTTTTACAAGTATCAATCATGTCAACAAACAAAGCAACTAAGTACTGGAAAGAGAATATTAGCTATCTGATGATTTTGCTACTGATCTGGTTTGCAGTCTCTTTCGGTGCGGGCATTCTCTTCAAAGATGCCTTAAATGAGATTAGGTTAGGGGGCTTTAAATTGGGATTTTGGTTTGCTCAGCAAGGCTCTATTTATGTATTTGTTATCCTGATTTTTGTCTATGTCAGATTGATGAACAAATTAGATCGCAAGTACGGATACGATGAGTAAAGCCTGTACGAAAAGATTTAGTGGATCAAATTTTTGTCTTATTATTTAAAAAAAATATTATGAGCGTAGAAGCTTGGACCTGGATATTAGTGATTCTTACTTTCGCCTTATACTTCGGTATTGCAATTTGGGCGCGTGCGGGATCAACAAAAGAATTTTACGTTGCCGGTGGTGGTGTTTCTCCATTGGCCAATGGGATGGCGACAGCGGCGGATTGGATGAGTGCAGCCTCCTTTATTTCAATGGCCGGACTGATTTCTTTTATGGGCTACGATGGCTCGGTTTTTCTCATGGGCTGGACAGGAGGTTATGTTTTGTTGGCCCTGTTACTTGCACCTTATCTCAGAAAATTTGGCAAGTTCACGGTTCCTGATTTTATCGGCGATCGATACTATTCCAATACCGCACGGACAGTAGCGGTACTCTGTGCTTTGATTGTCTCATTTACCTACGTGGCCGGGCAAATGCGTGGAGTAGGGATTGTATTCTCTCAATTTCTACAGGTCGATATTGTTTGGGGAGTTATCATCGGCATGTCCGTAGTACTGGTATTTGCTTTCCTGGGTGGAATGAAAGGAATTACCTATACACAGGTTGCACAGTACTGTGTATTGATTTTTGCTTTTATGGTTCCCGCTTTTTTCATTTCACTACAAATGACCGGAAATATAATTCCGCAAATCGGTATGGGAGGAACGGTGAGTGACGGGACTTACTTACTGGACAAACTGGATAACCTTTCCACCCAACTCGGGTTCAAGGAATATACCTCCGGGAGTAAAACGACCTGGGATGTTTTTGCAATAACTTTGGCGCTGATGGTCGGCACCGCCGGACTTCCCCATGTAATTGTTCGTTTCTTTACGGTCCCCAAAGTAAAAGATGCCCGTAAATCGGCCGGCCTGGCTCTACTTTTTATTGCGATTCTTTATACTACGGCTCCTGCTATTGCGGTTTTTGCCAGAACGAATCTGATCGAAACAGTAAGCGATACCGAGTATGAACAAATTCCAGCTTGGTTTAAAAACTGGGAAAACACAGGCTTGATTGCCTGGGCGGATAAAAATGATGATGGAAAAATACAGTATGTAACCGGCGCTGCACTTTCGAGCAAGAAACCGGTATTTACAGAAGAACGAGGCCAATATGGTCAACGTCTGATTAGCAATGCCAACATGAGTACGGCTAATGAATTGTACGTTGATCGGGATATTATGGTACTAGCGAATCCGGAAATTGCCAAACTACCGAATTGGGTTATTGCATTGGTAGCAGCGGGTGGACTGGCGGCGGCACTTTCTACAGCAGCCGGGCTATTGCTGGTGATTTCTACTTCGGTCTCTCACGATCTGATTAAAAAACAACTTAAACCGAATATTTCCGATAAAGGAGAACTGCTCGCGGCGCGAATCAGTATTTTAGTAGCGATCATTATAGCTGGATTGTTTGGAATTTACCCACCCGGATTTGTAGCCGCGGTTGTGGCTCTGGCTTTCGGATTGGCGGCCGCTTCCTTTTTTCCTGCAATTATTCTTGGAATTTTTGATAAGCGAATGAATAAACAGGGAGCGATTGCCGGTATGGTTGTCGGGGTAAGCCTGATGCTTTATTATATGATCGTTTACAAAACCGGATTAATCGGTGTGATGGATCCTCGTCCGGCGAGCGAGTGGTGGTTTAACACTTCTCCCGAAGGTTTTGGGACAATAGCTATGATTGTCAATATTATTATCTCCGTCACCGTTTCCCGTTTGACTCCTGCGCCTCCCAAAGAAGTTCAGGAAATTGTAGAAAATATCCGGATACCGAGTGGCGCAGGAGAAGCGCATGCACACTGATCATTAGACGTTTACCTTACTGCTGCTCATTTCGATAGCCGAAAACTAAAGTCGAGTAGCCCTGTATTGTTTTTTATCTAAAATTAAAATCTTATTCCTACTTACTTTATATTGCTTGTATAAAAGACAAGCAATATGAAGGAGTGGTCCACACTTATGTCAAAGAATAAAATATCCCGGCTGACCGGATTATTTTTACTGGGTCTGGTATTGCTTAATTTTCCACTCGTTAATTTGTTTGGAAAAGATCAGTTTATATTCGGTATCCCGGCTTTGTATATTTATTTTTTATTTGTCTGGATAGGGATGATTATTGCTACGGCGAGAATAGTCCGCAAAAAGTGATTAAGCTATAAAGAATGAGTACGAGTATCATTATCATTAGCTCATTAGTTTATTTATTGCTATTGTTTCTGATAGCCTATCTGGTTGATGCCTATCCGAAAAAAGGAAAAAAACTCGTCGACAATCCCTACACTTATGCACTTTCACTTGCCGTCTATTGTACCGCCTGGACTTTCTACGGGAGTGTTGGAAAAGCGGCCTCTCCCGGAGGCATTACTTTTTTGTGTACTTATATCGGACCGGTTTTGATCGCTCCGTTGTGGATCTTTATTTTGAAAAAAATAATACGGATCAGTAAGTCTCAAGGCCTGACCTCTATTGCCGATTTTATTTCTTCCCGTTATGGAAAAAGTACTCGTCTTGGTGTAGTAGTGACCTTAGTCTCCTTTTTTGGAATTGTACCTTATATCTCTATCCAGCTAAAAGCAGTCAGTTCTAGTTTTGGCATTCTGACCAATGAGGGAAAAGAGTGGAACGAAGCATTAAATAACGCTTCTTTTTATGATGAGAATGCTTTTATTATTGCAGTTATTTTGACAATTTTTACCATCTTTTTTGGTACTCGAAAACTTGATCCCAATGAACGGCACGGTGGTTTGGTGGCGGCCATTGCTTTTGAATCGATTTGGAAACTATTTGCCTTTTTGGCAATTGGGATTTTCGTTACTTATGGAATTTACAATGGCTTTGGAGATTTGTTTTCGAAAGCCTACGCACATCCTGAAATTTCCAGCATTTTTTCTTTTAAAGAATCTGAAGTAGATAGCTGGACCTGGACCTGGTTGATTATTCTTTCCATGACGGCTATTCTTTTTTTACCGCGACAATTTCACGTTGCAGTCGTCGAAAATAAAGATGCCAATTATGTTGACAAAGCGGCCTGGTTATTTCCATTGTATTTGCTGCTGATTAATATATTCGTAGTTCCAATTGCCTGTGGAGGTTTATTGCAATTTCCGGGAGGAGAAGTAGAAGCGGATAATTTTGTGCTGAGTCTTCCTTTGTATTATGGAAAAGATATTCTGGCTTTGATCGTTTATCTCGGAGGGCTTTCTGCTGCGACAAGTATGGTAGTAGTTGCCATTATTGCATTGAGCATTATGATTAGCAATAACCTCGTTATTCCTCTGCTGATCCGAACGGGGATTGTTCAGGAACAAAGCTCCGGAGACTTAAGCTCCAGACTGATTACGATTCGCCGGATCAGCATTATTGTGATCATGCTCGTGGCTTATATTTATTTTAAGGCAGTGGGCGCCGGGTTTTCTTTGGTATCGATTGGCTTGATCTCTTTTGCAGCTATTGCGCAATTTATGCCGGTAATGCTCGGGGCGCTTTACTGGAAAGAGGCAACCGAAAAAGGCGCAATGGCCGGTTTACTCACAGGGGCCTTCATTTGGGTAGTAACACTGGCCATTCCAACTATGGCTGAGGTTGGGCTCCTTTCCGAAAATATTATCACCGAGGGATATTTCGGATTTTCTGTTCTTAAACCCTATGCTCTTTTTGGAATGGAGTCAAGCGACCATATTGCACATGCCGCATTTTGGAGTTTGCTTTTAAATACCGGAATGTTTATCGGTGTTTCCCTAAATACCGTACCGAAACAGATTGAAATTACGCAGGCAAACCTTTTTGTTGATATTAAAAAATATACAAAAAAAGGCAGCGAATATGAACTGGTCAAAAGAGAAGCTCAATACCGGGATATCGAAAATCTGTTGCATCGTTTTTTGGGAAAGAAAACGGCTCAAAAAATCCTGACTACTTACGCCAAAAGTGAAAACATCAATCTTGAGAAACTCAAGACGGCTAATGCTCAATTGGTTAACCTGGCCGAATCCCATTTAGCGGGCGCAATCGGTACGGCTTCTGCTAAATTTTTACTGGCTTCGGTTGTGAAAGAGGATCCCATCAGCCTTGAAGAAATGTTGAGTATTCTCGATGAAACGCATGAAGTGATTCAATATAGTAAAGCACTGGAAAAAAAATCGGAGGAACTACTTTCTACGACTCAGCAATTAAAAGCGGCTAACGAACAGCTTAAAAATTTTGATCGGCTCAAAGCGGATTTCATTACTACAGTAACGCATGAACTCCGGACGCCCATCACTTCCATCAAGGCACTTTCCAAAATCTTGTCTGACAATAAAGACTTGGATACAGATAAACGTACCGAGTTTCTCAATATCATTGTCAGTGAGAGTGAGCGAATAGCCCGATTGATCAATCAGGTATTGGATTTGGAAAAAGTACAATCTGGAAGGACAAAAAGTGACTTTAAAGTACTCGATTTTAACCAATTAACACAGTTGGCTTTTAAAAGTCTTAAGGCTCTTTTTAAGGAAAAAAACATAGAATGTATAACGGCTTTTCCAAGTACAGAGCTATTAGTTGAAGGGAATGCGGATCGCTTGACTCAGGTCGTGGTTAATCTGTTGTCAAATGCCATTAAGTTTTGTGATCCCGAAGAAGGAAAGGTCAAAATCTCTTTGCAGGCTGAATCTCCGAATTTAATAGTATTGAAAGTTTCGGATAATGGAGCAGGGATTCCCTTGGAAAAGCAACAATTGATTTTTGAGCAATTTACTCAGCTTAATTCGCAACGAACCGGCAAGCCTGCAGGAAGTGGATTGGGCTTATACATATCCCAAAAAATACTCAAACAACATCGGGGAAAAATTAGTGTACAAAGTAAAAAAAATCAGGGGGCTACTTTTATAGCAAGTCTGCCTCTGTACCATAAATAAATGCACAAAAGTGTGTATTGGAAAGGCTATGTTTTAAGCCTGAAACTTTAGTTGGGTAATTGTTGAAAAAATGGGAGAAGATTCTTTTTTTTTTGCAAAAATCGTAATTTTATTGTAAGTCGATAGGCATTGGTTTGATGAGGAAAGGAAGACTTATTTTTTGATAGATAAACGAATTGTAAAAAATGTCGGATAAGCCCACTAAGGTTTTACTCGTAGACGATGAACCGAATATTTTGGTTGCTATCGAATTTTTGATGGTACAAAACGGATTCCTTGTAGAGATGGCTTTCGATGGAGTCGAGGCAATTGAAAAAGCAAAGGCTTTTTTACCGGATATTATTGTCCTGGATGTGATGATGCCTGAAATGGATGGTTATGAAGTAGCGAACCATTTGCGACAAGACCAGGCTTTTGTAAACACAAAAATTATCTTTTTGACTGCCCGGGGAACGGAGACAGACAGAATGAATGGCTACGGAAAAGGGGCTGAAATTTACTTGACTAAGCCTTTTGATAACAATCAGCTGGTAAGTGTGGTACAGGAACTTGCGACTTATGGTTGAATTTTTTTCTTTTTCAAATATAACAATCTATATATTTATATAAATAAAAAACAGAATGACTTTACAAATTAAATCACTAGAAGAATACCACAAGGTTTATAAAGGAAGTATAGACCAACCCGAAAAGTTCTGGGCAAAGCAGGCGCGCACTTTTGAATGGAGAAAGCCCTGGAAAAAAGTTTTGGAATACGAATTCGATTCCCCAAATGTCAAATGGTTTATTGGAGGAAAACTGAATATCACTGAAAACTGCCTGGATAGACATCTTAAAGACCGGGGAGACCAGATTGCTTTGATCTGGGAACCCAATGATCCAAGCCAGGTTTACAAAACCTATACCTATAAGGAATTATATACCGAAGTTTGCCGCTGTGCCAATATGCTCAAAGCAAATGGAATTAAGAAAGGGGACCGGGTGTGTTTTTATATGCCAATGGTACCTGAGCTCACGATAGCCGTATTGGCTTGTGCGCGAATTGGAGCCATCCATTCGGTGGTTTTTGCGGGTTTTTCGGCCAATGCACTTGCAGATCGGATCAAGGATGCTACCTGTAAAATGGTAATTTGCTCGGATTATAATGCCCGGGGCGCAAAATTGATCCCGGTTAAAGCAGTTGTAGATGAAGCTTTAACAATGGATTGTGATAGTGTGGAAACAGTACTTGTGTTTAAAAATACAGGAGATAAAGTTAAGATGAAGCGCAATCGGGATAAGTGGTGGCATAATGAGATCGAAGGTCAAAGAAAAACCTGCCGTGCTGCGCAAATGGATTCCGAAGATATTCTTTTTATACTGTATACGTCCGGTTCGACCGGCAAACCCAAAGGGGTCGTACATACCTGTGGCGGATATATGGTTTACACTTGTTTTTCTTTTAAAAATGTCTTCCAGTACAAACCCGGTGACATCTATTGGTGTACAGCCGATATCGGATGGATTACGGGACACTCCTATATTATTTACGGTCCTTTACTAGCCGGGGCAACTACTATGATGTTCGAAGGCGTACCTACCTTTCCGGATGCCGGACGTTTCTGGCATATCTGCGAAAAGCATAAAGTGAATCAATTCTATACTGCTCCGACGGCTATCAGAGCCTTGATGGCAAAAGGAGATCACTGGCCCACTCATTACGATCTCAATTCTTTGAAGGTATTGGGAACAGTAGGAGAACCGATCAACGAAGAGGCCTGGAACTGGTACAAAGAAAAAATTGGTAAAAACAAATTGCCAATTGTCGATACCTGGTGGCAAACGGAAACAGGAGGAATCATGATTTCCGGCTTGGGTGATATCTCTCCACAAAAGCCGACCTACGCGGGCTATCCTCTGCCGGGAATTCAAATGTGCCTGGTGAATTCAGATGGAAAAGAAATCAGAGGAAAAGATAAAGAGGGTTTGCTCTGTATCAAATTTCCCTGGCCTTCCATGATCCGGACCACTTACGGAGACCATGAACGCTGCCGGCAGGTGTATTTTTCGGCTTTTAAAGGCATGTACTTTACAGGAGACGGCGCTCGAAGAGATAAAAAAGGGATGTATCGGATTATCGGAAGAGTTGATGATGTGATCAATGTTTCGGGACACCGTATGGGAACGGCCGAAGTCGAGAATGCTATCAATGAGCATCCTCAGGTAATCGAATCAGCGGTGGTAGGTTATCCACATGATATTAAAGGTCAGGGGATTTACGCCTATGTTATTTCACAGGATAAAGCCGTAGATGATGCCTTTAGGAAAGAGATTTTACAAGTAGTGACCAAAGAAATCGGGCCGATTGCCAAGCCAGATAAAATTCAGTTTGTCAGTGGTTTACCCAAGACCCGATCCGGAAAAATTATGAGAAGAATTCTACGTAAAATCGCTTCGGGAGATACTTCCAGACTGGGAGATGTTTCAACTTTATTGAATCCGGAAGTAGTCAAGGCTATAAAAGCCGGTGCATTATCCTAAACGGAAAGATAGCAGTCCGGAAATATATTTTGACAAAACTGCTTAAATGGTTTTTAACAAAATGGATGTACAAAGATACTTGAAACGTATCGGCATGGAAAGGGTAGAAAGGCTTGATGAACAGATGTTACAGAAACTTCAACGGCAACATCTATTGCATATACCTTTTGAAAATCTGGATATCCATCTGGGGAAAACCATTCTTTTGAACTATACGACAATTTACGATAAGGTCGTCTCTCAACGGAGAGGCGGCTTTTGTTATGAATTAAATGGTCTATTCTACTTATTGCTGGAGGCACTGGGTTTCGATGTCAAAAGAATTGCTGCCCGGGTATTGGGAAGCAGTGGTATTCTGGGACCTGAATTCGATCATATGGCCGTAATTGTGCGTATTGAAAATACAGACTGGCTGGTGGATGTAGGCTTTGGAAAATTTTCTTTTTTGCCCTTAAAGATTCAGATTGATGAAGTGCAGTCTGATGGTATGGATTCCTACAAGATCGCTGTTTATGATGATCAGCATCTGGCAGTTTATAGCAATGAAGAAGAGGAATGGCGACTGGGCTATATCTTTAGTACTCAACATCAGGAAACAATAGCCTTTGAAAGTATGTGTCTTTATCAGCAAACTTCCCCGGATACAAATTTTACCAAACGGCGTATGATTACAATGCCCGACTCCAAGGGCCGGATTACGCTGACGGACTCCAAATTGAAAATTACCAGGCCCGAAGGTATCACTGAAAATCAAGTAGATTCCGAGGAAGCCTTCTGCGCTCTTCTGAAAGAATACTTCGGGATGGATTACAGGTATTAAGTAAACATGCCTGTTTAGCAAATATTTGTCCTAATATTCATCCAAATGGCTTTCAATCCTTCTCCGGGTTGCTGCAATTTTTTTGTTCATTGTATTGAAAAAAAGCATCCGGCTTTTTTCATTATGACTGCTGATGGGAGTGGATTTGCTGATTGCTTTTTTAAACCATTCTTCCTGATAGTTACACATACGTTCATCCATGCTTCGCAGGTAATTTGGATTGCTGATAATGGGAAAGATAATCTTGGTAGCAGGAGAAACGATGAGGATCGTATTACTTCCGATTAGCAGCTCCTGTTGATAGAGTTCAAAAGAACCGCGGGCAACTTCCTCCGAATAATTACCGAGTGGAAACTTATGACCATGTTCGGCCATCTTGCGCCACTGATCAACCAGTAGCTGCATCTTGTCACATAAAATCAGCGCATCTTCCGGATTTTTAAAACCTCCGCTATTTGCAAAATATTCAATCTGACTTAGGGTATTATCAATAATGTTTACACTCCAGATTTCCTTGGTATTCAGACTGAGGAAACTTTTTAAGATATCCTGGATGGTTTGTTCATTTTGATAATTCAACATTTCCAGATCGAAAGGAGCATCTTTTAAATAGTCAAAATCCCAAACCGTTTTTCCCCAGATGAATAATTTAAAGCTGATCAATTCCGGAAAAAAGGAATAGTAGAAGAACGGAATTTCGTATGATACATAATATACCATTACTTCCGGAAGTTGACTCACCTGATTGAGATCGTGCAATACGGTATCGAGATAATCATCAATCGAATTAATACTACTCGTAAAAGGTGTGAAATTAAAAAAAACAGTACTGGAGGCCTCATATACCAGAGAGTCAAGAGAAAGCTTATAGGTTTTCGTTAGCAGGGATATTTCATCAGGTGTCAATAGCGTATCGCCTCTTAGACGGCGGTAAATTGCATCTTTCTGTACTTTAAACAATTTTGCAAGTTCCTCTACGGCAGTAGATCGTTTTGGAAAATGGCTAATAACTTCTTCAAATAACTGGGCTTGCAGATTCTTTGACATAGCGGATTTAGGTTGAATTTAGCTTACACAGCAGGTTAAATAACAAATTCTACTCAAACAAAATCGATATACATTTGCTAGCAACATACAATTTTACGCAAAATTTTCAATATCAAAATCATTTTTATAAAGTTCTCAAAAGACATTGTCAATTTCACCGATAATGGGCATTAGTGTTCGATAATGGGCAGTTTTAAGATTTTTCAATTGTATAAATTATTGATTATCAGTTGTTTGATTTTTGGCATTTGACTGGTTATAGTTTTAGAAAATTCTATAATACAATTTTTAAAATGATAATTATGAAAAATCTATTATTCTTGATGCTTTTTAGTCTTGGCCTTTTTGTGATTGCCAATGCACAACCTGTTCCTCCGGTACCTCCTTCAAGCCCCGGGATATCCGAACAGCATGCTACTTCCAGCAGTCGGGTTGAAATCAATATGAAACTTGATGGCAACCAAAAATTAAAGCTGAATTCGACTGATGATCGCTTCTCCATGTTGCTCGATTATAAAAGTGAGGATCATGCTGCGCTTCGGGAATTGTTGATCGAATATCTGGGACAACCCTCATTTTTCAAAGAGAATTATGATCAATGGATCGGAGATAAAAAGCAATTCAAATACTTACTGAAAAAAGGTAAATTAAAAGTGACTATTGACAAAAACTTACTGAACGCAAAGGAAGAGGAAGAACTTTATCAACTTACGCTTGATACTTTTAGCACCATTGCCTGGGAAGTAGATTTGCAGCAATTATAAATTTGAAATAATTAGATGGTGCAAGGGTAATTTTTGGACATGGAAGAAATATTGGATATAAGCCTTTATGCGAAAAGCTTATAGTGATCATCGGTCCTTTGTGTAAGTCCGCGTCCAAAAAATACCCAACTAATGAAAGTTTAGCTTTCTCTTCACCTATTTGCATCAACTTAGTTCCCACAGCGCTTGTTGAAATTAGTCCTATGCCCAGTTGGGTTCTTGATAAAAAGAGTAGACAAGCGCTGGATTACTCTATTAAAAATATCTGGGACAGATCACTCTTTGAAAACAATGCAAACAGGTGTTTTTACTTTAACTCTTTCCGGGCTGGAATCAAGTAATCCGGTATTGGCATTTCTTGGGAATAAATGAATAACATCATCGTTTTGGGAAGCTACTGCAAGATAGTCTTCCTGGGGACTAAGGGCTATATTTCGGGGCACTGCTCCACCCGCGGGGACTCTTTGAATAATGCTGAGCTCCGGCTCTGTTTTCAAAACTATGACTTCATCAAAATCTCCGCGCAAACTGGCATAAATGTACTGCCCATCCTTACTCGTATGAATATCGGCAGCCCCGGCAAATTTATGCTCCGGTTCGGGATTTAATGCAATAGATTGTTTTCGTTCCTTTTTATCAGCTGTCCACTCCCAGGCTTCAATACTGCCACTTAGTTCATTCAGGATATAAACAAGGTCCCTATGAGGATGCCAACTTAAATGCCTTGGACCACTAGCTGGCTCCACAATAAGCGTATCGAGTGCTTGAAGGCCGCTTTCGCTATTCTGGTATTTGATAACTTGATCAATGCCCAAATCGACCGCATAGATAAATCCGTCTTTTGCTCGTGGTTTAACATAATGCGCATGCGGTGCTTCTTGTCTGGGATCTGGGCCTTGTCCATTATGTTGAGATGCTAAACCGGATTCCAGGGTACCGTCGGCGCTGATGTTATAGCGAATAACATTTCCAGAAACATAATTGGCGATAAAGAGTGTTTTCCCTTCGGTATCCGTGCTAATGTAACAAGGAGCATCTCCATGGGCACTAATAGTCTGTATGGCTTTCATGGTATAGTTCTCCGGATTGTATTGAATGACCTTGATCACACTTTTAGGCTCCGGGGCATTTGGCCCTTGTTCACTAACGGCATAAATGATCGGATGTTTGGGAGATAGACAGATATAGGAAGGATTGATGATATCGGAAAATGACTGGAGTAATTTCCAGTCTGATTTTTTTGCTCCGGATGCGTAGATAGAGACTCCTGCCCCTTTTCCGTCAACGTGTCCTTCTTTTTGAGTATAGGTTCCAATAAATGCTAAAGTAGGCGAAGGCTCGGTCATTTTTTCCGTTTTTTCTGACTGACAGGCAGTACACATCAGAATAAATATAAGCAAGAGATTTTGGGAGACAATCTTTTTCATAAAACAAACATAGAGAAATCTTTAGAATAATTGAAAAGTGCTCAATTTGTGCTAATCAAAAATAAAAGGCTAACTTGAAAGAACTTTTAATGCATCAAATGCAAAAGCTGATTTTGAAAAACGAGATGTAATGAGCGAAAAAATATTCGAGGAAGAAACTTTTCAGTCTGTTGACTTTTCTGAAAATGCTCCGGAGAAGGGTAAATATGATAACTGTACATTTGTAGATTGTAAGTTTTCAAATCTTTACCTGTCGCATTTAACTTTTATTGAATGCAGGTTTAAAGCTTGTGATTTCAGTATGGCGAAAATGAATAATACTGCACTTCGGGAGGTTCGTTTTTTGGATTGTAAACTGTTGGGAACCGGCTTTGAATACTGTAATCCTTTCTTGTTATCTGTTTCTTTCGAGGATACGCACCTGGAGTTAGCTACTTTTTGTGAGCTTAATTTGGAAGGGACAGTTTTTAAAAACTGTAAACTACTGGAGGTTGATTTTAGCGGAGCTAACCTCGAAGCTGCGGTTTTTGATCAATGTGATTTGGAAAGAACCATTTTTCAGAATACAAATTTGCAAAAGGCAGATTTTCGAAATGCCTGGAACTACCGGCTTGATCCCGAACAAAATCAAATCCGGCAGGCAAAATTTTTACGCAATGGCCTTTCGGGTCTTTTGGAAAAGTATGGTTTGAAAATTGAATAAAAAATATTCACATTTTAGTAATGTATAATAATGAAGTGATTCAAGTCTAATCCAATGGTTTAAATTACTTCAATCCGTTTTTTCATTTAACACATCCTTTATGACGAAAAAATCAGAACCTGAAAAAGAATCCTTTTTGGTCCGTTTATTTAAGAAGATTCTTAACTTTTTTCTGGGGCGAAAGAAGTAAAAAACTTACTTGACTACTATCTGATAGAATATAATCTACAGGGGGAATCTTCTGTTTCACTCTGCTCAGGCAATACCACAGAGCGAAAAATTATGGTAGTTGAAATTACTCTTTTTGAAGACCTTTTACCAACAAGTCGAAGATATCGGATTCCAGTTTTTCGATGGAGATATTTCTTTCCGGTTTGTACCAGTAGTGAATCCAGCGCACAGAGGTCAGGATAGTATAAAAGGCTACGGTAGGATCAATTGCTTTAAATACTTCTGTCTGAATGCCCTTTTCGATAATGGCCTTAAAGCGATTTTCGTAATTTCTTCGTTTGGCTAAAAAGTCGCTGAGATAAGGTTCGCTGAGGTGTCGCCATTCATCATTAAAGACGGTAACAGAGGTGGGGTCTTCTGCAGCAATATTGATATGAAGATGAATCAATGCCTTGATTTGTGTGATTGGATCATTTTTAATACGCTCAATCTCATCAATGCCCTTAATGAATTTATCTGCATTTTCGAGGCATATTTTACGCAGCACATCTTCTTTTGACTTGAGATGATTATAAAGACTGGAAGCTTGTTCCAAACCGACCCGCTCTGCTAGTTCACGCATGGAAGCTGCGAGATAGCCTTTTTCCATAAACAACTTTGCAGCTGCTTCAAATACAATTTGCTTCTTCGTCTTATTCATAAATAATTTCAGCGTTTTGACTTCGAATTACTTCTCGTCAAAGTCAATGAAAACCTTGTCTGACTTGGGATGTGACTGGCAGGTAAGTACAAAGCCTGCCTCTACCTCTTCGGGCTCCAGTGCATAGTTGACATCCATATCTACACTTCCTTCAATTACCTTGGCTCTGCAAGTACAACAAACGCCGCCTTTACAGGCATAGGGCAGGTCTGCTCCTTTCGCAAGAGCGGCATCCAGGATGGAAGACCCGCCATAAGCTAATGAAAAATCAATTAAATCTCCATCCACTTGAATAGTTACCTGACATACATTTGAAGCATCGGCTGCTGCTGCTTCTGTTTTTACTTGTTCTTCCGGAGACTGTTGGACCGTTGTAGTAAATAATTCAATGTGGATTTTGGACTTTGCAACATCCAGAGATTCCAATGCTTCTTGGATGGATAACATCATTTGTTCCGGTCCGCAGATAAAATAATCATCTATCCGGGCCGGGTCGAAAAGCAGCTTGGCAAACTCCAGGGTTTTTTCTTTATTAATATGCCCGTTAAACAAGGGAGCTTCCTGTCGTTCCTGGCTAAAAACATGGTAAACCATTAGTCTTTCCATGAATTCATTTTTCAAATCTTCGATTGCTTCCCGGAATATAATGGTATCGAAACCTTTGTTGGCGTAAAATAAAGTGAAAGTACTTTTAGACTCTGTTTGTAAGATGGTCTTTAAAATCGAAATGACCGGAGTAATACCACTGCCTCCTGCAAAACCTACATAGTGTTTCGTATTATCTGCATGTAGCTCCGTATAAAAACGTCCCATTGGTGTCATCACATCGAGCGTATCGCCGACTTTGAGTTCCTGATTTGCATAGGTTGAAAACTTTCCAAAAGGTACTTGTTTAATTGCGACTCGAAGTTCCTGGTCCAGAGGACTTACACAAATAGAGTAATTGCGTCGTACCTCTTCCCCCTTGATCATTGCTTTTAAGGTGAGGTATTGTCCTTGAATAAATTTATAGGAATCCCATAATTGTTTCGGTACATCAAAAGCAACAGAAACAGCAGAATCAGTTTCTTTTCGGATATCTTTTATAGTAAGACTGTGGAATTTTGGCATATTAAAAACGAATGTGCGTTCGTGTGCAAATATATAAAATTTATTTTAAAAGAGAAGTGAAGATTGTAAAAGGCAAATGGGTTGTGAGAGAGCGTATAAGAAGTTTACATACTAGAAAAGTGTACCCCGAATCAACAGAGTACACTTTCCCGACTTTAGAAGTATAATAACCTTAAAGGCTATTCACGTGCTTCGTTAATTTCCCCTTCAAATTAGAGGCTTTATTTTTATGCCAGGTATTTCTTTTCGCTAATTTATCGATCATGCTGACCACTTTTGGCAAGAACTTCTTCGCTTCTGCAGAATCTTCCATCTCTCTTAGCTTTTTAATAGCAGTACGCGCCGCCTTTTTATAATAGCGGTTATGAAGGCGCTTAACTGCATCCTGACGAATTCTTTTCTTTGCTGATTTATGATGTGCCATAATTCTTTAAAATCTATTTTACAATTTCGGAGTGCAAATTTAAGGAAATTGTATGGAAAAGGAAATATTTGGCTAAAATTATTTTTTAAAATAGTCAGAATCCGGCTTATTAAAATGGAGCATATTAGTAAAATTTCCACGATATTTGCCAAGATAATCATAAAATGGCTATTTGAACTTCTTTTTAATATTATTAATAATGAAGTCGTTTAATAAAAATAGATAGATGGTTTATTTGTAAGTCATTGATATTCAATACTATAGTTTTTTATCGTGCCCTGCTTTACTAGTCTGAAACGCAAAAAGAGCTTTGTCTTGAATTCCAGGTACTGACAACTGATTTTAGCCGCTATTTTTAAACAACTTCCATAAAAACAATCCGCTTTTCAAGGCGTTTTATTTTTTCTAAACCATTCAATACTACCGAAGTTTAAAACGAAAAAGACTACTCAATGAGCGATTATTCTTACGTATTCAACGCACATCCCTCTTTCATCGATTCAATGTATGAAAGATACCGTAAAGATCCGGCTAGTGTAGAAGACGGCTGGAGAACTTTTTTTCAGGGTTTTGAATTCTCTGCCCAAAATGGCGAAAGTACTGTATCTAAAGGTACAAATGGACATGCTTATCCGGCAGTTAGCACCAAAGAATTTGGCGTATTATCTATCATTCACGGATTCAGAAGCCGGGGACACCTGCTATCGACCACAAATCCTATTCGTCAACGCAGAGACCGGGCGCCTCATCTTGATTTGTCGGATTATGGGCTTACGGAAGCGGACCTTAACGAGGTCTTTGTTGCCGGAGAAGAAATTGGTCTGAAGAATGCAACCCTTCAACAAATAATTGATCGCTTAAACTCTATCTATTGCGGAAATATTGGATTTGAAATTTCTCATATCGACAATAGAGCAAAACGGATGTGGCTTCGAGAAAAGATTGAAAACTTGCCAGATACTGGTGATTACGGGCTGAGTATCGAAAAGAAACGTCGCATCCTTAAAAAACTCAATGGAGCAGTAGGTTTTGAAAACTTTCTGCATACTAAATATATTGGTCAAAAAAGATTTTCCCTGGAAGGCGGAGAAACGACGATTGCTGCTTTAGATGCGATCATCAATACCGCCGCCGAAAGAAGTGTACAAGAGGTTGTCATAGGAATGGCTCATCGCGGACGTTTGAACGTACTGGCTAATATCATGGGGAAAACTTATGAGCAGATTTTTAATGAATTTGAAGGAACTGCCGTTCCAGATCTTAGCTTTGGAGACGGGGATGTAAAATATCACCTTGGATTTTCTTCTCAGGTAGAAACCCTGGGGAAAAAGAAAGTTCACCTCAAATTGGTTCCCAATCCTTCTCACCTCGAATCCGTAAATCCGGTAGTTGAAGGTTTTGCCAGAGCTAAAGCAGACATTTTATATAAAAGTGAGTACGATCGCATTTTGCCAATACTAATTCATGGCGATGCGGCTATTGCAGGACAGGGTATTGCTTATGAGACGGTACAGATGAGCCAGCTTGAAGGTTATTACACTGGCGGAACGATTCACTTTGTGATCAACAATCAAATTGGATTTACAACGGATTTTGATGATGCCCGTTCTTCCACTTATTGTACAGGGGTAGCGAGTTTGGTACAGGCTCCCGTTTTCCACGTTAACGGAGATGATCCCGAAGCAGTAGTCTATGCGGTAGAGTTAGCGACGGAATACCGGCAGTTGTTCAATAATGATGTATTTATCGATATGGTTTGCTATCGCAAACACGGGCATAATGAAGGAGATGATCCGAAATTTACTCAACCTCAGATGTATGATTTTATTAAAAATCACAGTGACCCCAGAGAGATATATTCTAAAAAACTGATTGAGAGCGGAGCTTTGGGCGAAGGCGAGGTAGAAAAACTGGAAACAGAATTTTGGGCAAACCTCCAGGCTCGGCTGGACTATGTAAAACAAAAGCCGCTTCCTTATGAATATCAGGCTCCTGAACTGGCCTGGAGAAAATTGAAAGCGGCAACCAGCCCGGAGGATTTTGAAATTTCTCCCGAAACCGGAATTGCTAAACGGACTGTAAATAAGATCATTAAACATCTGATGACCATCCCACCGGATTTAAACCCGCTGGGGAAAGTACTCCGATTATTAAAAGGTAAACAAAAGCTTCTGAATGATAATAAGTTGGATTGGGCAATGGGAGAATTGCTGGCCTATGGCTCTATTCTATTGGAAAAGCAAGATGTGAGAATGAGTGGGCAGGATGTTAAAAGAGGTACATTTTCTCATCGACACGCTATTTTTAATGACACTAAAACGTTTAAGGAATTCAACCGGCTTGATGGATTAAGTAAAAACCAGGGCAAGTTTAGAATCTTTAATTCCTTGCTTTCCGAGTTTGGCGTTTTGGGATTTGAATATGGCTATTCACTGGCTACACCGGATGCTTTGGTTATCTGGGAAGCACAGTTCGGTGATTTTTATAATGGTGCTCAAACGATAGTTGATCAATATATTTCAGCAGCTGAAAGTAAATGGCAGCGCATGAGTGGTTTGGTGATGTTATTGCCACACGGTTATGAAGGTCAGGGACCGGAACACTCCAGTGCCCGGTTGGAAAGGTTTTTACAGCAATGTGCGGAGTATAATATGACCGTTGCCAACATTACAACACCTGCTAACTTTTTCCACTTGCTGCGACGACAGTTGGCCAGACCGTTTAGAAAGCCATTAGTGGTGATGTCTCCAAAATCATTATTGCGTCATCCGAAATGTGTATCGGATCTTAGTGATTTTGAAACCGGGACGAAATTCCAGGAAATTATTGATGATGCTTCGGTTACTTCCGCGAAATTGAAAAAAGTAAAACGTACACTTTTCTGTACCGGAAAAATATACTACGACCTTTTGGCTAAAAAAGAAGCTGATAAAAGAGATGATATAGCAATTATCCGTCTGGAGCAATTATACCCTTTGGCGGAAAAACAGATTGCCAAAATTCTTAAACGCTATAAAAATGCCGAAACCTATTGGGTACAGGAAGAGCCTTTTAATATGGGAGCATGGTCCTTTATTGCCTTGAACTTCCCCGGACAGTTTAAGCCAATTACCCGTAAGGCTAGTGCTTCTCCGGCTACCGGTTTCAAAAAAGCACATGACCAGCAGCAAGCGGAGATCATTGAAAGTGCATTTGCATGATATAATGACAAGGCAGAAGGTATGGAGCACATCCAATACCTCCTGCCTTATGCCTGTAATAATGCTTCGTATAATATTTCAACGGGATGTTTGGCAATTCGATTTAAGCCATCCTGTATCTGGTGTCGGCAACTTGTGCCCGGAGCAGCGATAAGTACTTCTTCTCCGGACTGCCGGATTGCCGGAAACAAAACCAGTTCTCCGATTTTCATACTGATCTCAAAATGTTCTTTTTCGTATCCAAAAGAACCGGCCATTCCACAGCAGCCGGAAGGAATAACTTCTACCTCATAATGCTCGGGCAGATTTAAAAGCCAGGCAGAATGTTCGATGGAAGACAAAGCCTTCTGATGACAATGTCCGTGCAATAGTATCTTTTTTTGATTTCTGGTAAATAGTGTCGGCAGTATTTTACCCGTCTGGATTTCTTGACTCAAAAACTCATCGATCAACAGGCAATGTTTCGCAAGCTCATTTGCCTGACTGACTAATTCACGCGCTACCAGTTTGGGATACTCATCCCGAAATGTTAGAATGGCGGAAGGTTCGATACCCAACAAAGGAATATTTTCATCAATTATTTTGCTAAAGATTTTTACATTGCTATTGGCACAAAACCTGGCGTGGATAAGCAAACCTTTGGAAATTGCAGCTCTTCCACTCTCGGGATGCTTGATCATTTTTACATCATAAGCCAACCGAGCTAATAACTTTATCGTTTTGATGCCAATGCTCACATCGTGGTAGTTGCTGAACTCATCACAAAAAAGATAGACAGAGCGATTCGCATTCTTGGGAGCAATTTTGGGGTAGTTGGAACGATACCACTTATAAAGACTTTGTCGAGCTAATTGCGGAAGCTTGCGTTGGGATGCAATTCCCAGTAGTTTTTTGCTGAGCTTACTTTTTAAAAATAAATTGCTCAGTCCCGGAGCCAGTGCTGCCAGTTTGTTTAGGCGGTTGATATTTCCAAAGACTTTACTCCTCAAGGGAACACCATTACTTCTATAATACTGATATAAGAACTCAGCTTTTAGTGTGGACATATCAACATTGCTTGGACATTCTGAAGTGCAGCCTTTGCAGGAAATGCATAAATCTAAAACTTCTTTTATTTCTGGATGATTGAAACGATTTTTCTGATCACTCCGAGTTAAAAATTCACGAAGCACATTGGCTCTTGCTCTGGTCGTATCCTTTTCATTCAGGGTGGCCCGGTAGCTTGGACACATTGTTCCCGTATTCAACTTGCGGCAGTCCCCCGAGCCATTACATTTTTCTGCAAGCCTTAAGATACCTCCGGTAGCCGAGAAATCAAATACAGTATCGAAGCTTGGCGTTTCCATCTCCGGTTCGTAGCGCAAATCCTTGTGCATCGCCTGGCTGTTTACAATTTTTCCGGGATTAAAGATTTCCAGAGGGTCCCAGGTTTTTTTTATTTGTTGGAGGAGACCATAGTTTTTTTGACCAAGCACTATTGGAATAAATTCCGCCCGTACTCTGCCATCACCGTGCTCTCCACTCAAGGAACCTCGATACTTTTTTACTAATCTGGCGGTAGCTTCTGTAATGGCTCTGAATACATCAATATCCTTTTGCTTTTTTAAATCCAGGATCGGACGCAGGTGCAATTCTCCATCTCCGGCATGAGCATAATGTACAGCTCTCTGTCCAAATTGTTCCATCAAGGCATCAAATTCGCGAATATACTCCGGCAGGTCCTTAATGGCTACAGCCGTATCTTCTATACAGGCTACCGCTTTTGGGTCGCCGGGGAGATTACTTAATAAACCAAGTCCGGCTTTGCGCAATTCCCAGACACTGTTGGTACGTGGAGGTTCAATAATGGGGTAGGAGTATCCAAGGTTCGCTGTTTGCAAGGCATGGATAATTTTCTTTGCTTTTTCTTGCACGGCGTTAACAATAGCTGCTCTCAATTCGATCATTAGGATTGCTTCCGGATCCCCTTCAACGAAAAAGCGATTTTTCTTTTGAGCAATTTGATCTTTGGTACAATCAAGAATAATTTTATCCATCATCTCACAGGCATCCGGCTGAAATTTCATGACGGTTACGACTGCCTGCAAGCATTCTGCTATACTGTTGAAATGTGGCGCAAGAACTAACTCCTTCTCGGGAGGGAGCGGATCAAGGGATAATTTAATAGAAGTGGTAAAGGCTAGTGTGCCTTCAGAGCCGGTGAGTAGTTTGCAGAAATTAAATGCTGCTGCTTGTTCTGTAAAAACTTCTGTCTCCAGCAAAATGTCAAGGGCATAACCGGTATTCCGGCGATTGATCTCCCGTTTTGGAAATTCTTTTCTGATTTCCTTTTGATTTTCGGGATCGGAGAGTATCTTTTTTATTTGTTGATATAGCTGATTTTCAAGTTGTGAACCGGATGCTTTTTGAAAAAATTCTTTTTTGGATAAGGTATGAAAAACAGCTTCGCTGCCATCACTCAGCAGAACCTCCAGTTCCAAAACGTGGTCTCTGGTCGTTCCGTATTTAATAGAAGTGGAGCCGCAGGAGTTATTACCTACCATGCCACCGATCATACAACGATTTGCGGTAGCGGTATTGGGGCCGAAGAAGAGTCCATGAGGGCGCAAAAAATTATTCAGTTCATCTCTGATCACTCCGGGCTGAACCCTGACCCAGCGCTCTTCAACATTGACTTCGATAATTTTTGTAAAAAACTTTGAGACATCTACGACGATACCTGTTCCAACGCACTGCCCGGCTAAAGAGGTACCGGCCGTTCGGGGTATCAGGGAGGTATTATTTGTGCGGGCAAAATGAATTAACTTTTTGAGATCAGATACATCGGCCGGATAAGCTACTGCCAAAGGGAGTTGCCGATAAACGGAAGCATCAGTAGCGTAAAGTACGCGCATCAATTGATCATCATGCAACTCACCGCTTAATTGCTCTTTCAGTTCAAGAAGCTGTTCTTTCATAAAAGTGAAAATAAGGAGGAAGCCAGTAAATTAGAAATTTTAAGAGCCAAGAAAAAATAGTAGTCGTTTGAAAGCAGCAGTTCATATCAGATAATCGTAATTATCAAAAGCTGTGTCAATATGAAAAACATCTTTATTCTCTTCCTTGCCAGATTTCTCTTTCTTTCAATCTGCCTTTCCTGTGATTCGAATTCCAATGAAGAATTTAACGAGCTCTTACTCTATAATTGCTGGACGCATTCTTTGGAAGAAGATGAGAAGACCAAAGAACAGATTTACCGTCTTTGTGATTATGCAGATTTTCCTCCGAGTCGTTTTCGGGAAAGATTTCTGCTCGAACCGGATGGAAATGCTTCGATTTTGGTGATTGCAGCCAATGATGCCCATTTTACAGTCATTGGAACATGGTCTTTTGATAAAAGCCAGGATGCGTTGACCATACAGAATACTGATAATGAACTTCTTCTAAAAAAGCGAGTTGTTGAGCTTTCCGAAGATAAACTGGTACTGGAATCATGGTAAAATAATTTCAGAATTCTATCGAAGAAAATGGATTTGACTTTATTAGTATTTGATATTATAATAAAATATCAAAGCTATGGCATATTCTTCTTCTACCGTTCCAGAGGAACACTGGCAGGTTAAAAATCGGAAAGCCTTTAAAAAGGCAAGAGAGCGACTAAAACGAGATTATCTGAAATCCGGAAAGCGTCGCAAAGCATTAGACCCTTCCAAAGTCCAAACTCTGGAAAACAGGAAAAAGAAAATTCTGCTTTATTTTGGGTTTGTATTTTTATTAATCTTAGCTGCTTCATCAATTAGTGCCGGATTTATTATCAATTTAATCTTTGCTGAAAAACCTCCGGTTTATAAAGTCCAATCTGTTATACACGGTACCCCAGCTATAGAAAAAGATAATGTAAATATGCCTTTTTGGAAAAAGGTTATATGGCATGGTATCAAGGTGATATCGAGACGGCCATTTTATGGTTTGAACAGCTTGATAGCAAGTCTGAAAACTGGTGGGGAAAAGAATATGCTCTGGTAGGCTTGTACAATTATTCCTGTAAATATGAGCAAAAGTATTGTACAACATACGAGCATCATAAGTATCAACTTTATGAAGAGTATAAAAAACTTATACCCGATGCTACTTATACCCAAATCTTTAAGTATGTTAAAAACTATAACCGCCAGATGTTTGTACATTTAAACCTTGAACCAGTGGATTAACAAGTCAAAGCTTGGCATGCAATCAGGGCCAAACCTGTGTCTCCGGATGGAATGTGTACCAGGCGAACCAGTACAAGGTAATACTCGGCAGGAGTTTGCCGGATTCATCTTTTATAGTTGCACTACGGGAAGAACGATCATACTCAATAATCAGTTTTTTATTATTGAATACATCCTGTAGTGGAGCTTTGAGTTTTTTGAGCTTTTTAAGAGAATAGGCTTTGAATTGACCGCCTAACTCAATCCCGATTACTTTTGCTCCGCGGTGCATTTTCTTTGAGGTCTGACTGACCGGGAAAAGTAATTTCTCAGAAGGATTGTAAGTATGATAAGGAGAAGTATCATAATTTCGATTTGCACCTGTATCCGTAGAAAGTACTAAGCTATTGGGGTATTGATTTTTCCAGTTCTTAAACGTCGTAAAGGTACTGGCAATCAGTTCCAGTTTTTTAGAAGAAGCTGCGCCGCTTATTGCTTCACTTTGGAGCTGCGACCACAGCGACTCACTTTCCCGGTCGTATAATAAAACATCGGAGTTATACAGTAAACCGGAGACTCCGAAAGTATAATGTTTGCCCTCTACTATCGCAGAGAATACTGCTCCGCTTCCACATAAGGGACAATAGGTAACGACAACAGGCTGACTTCCGATTTGATCATTTACAACTTCGTGATAATTTAAAATCCTAACCGGATAAGCTTTGGCGACCCCATCAATCTCAAGGCCAATTACATAATCCTTATTGTATAAAAAATCTTCAGCTTCATGTACTTTGACAAATTTTGGCTGATCAATTGATGGGATACCATCTTTAGGAGGTCCGCCTCTTTTTATTTCCTGATAAGGGATACGCAAATTACTCATTTCAAACCCGTGAATAGAAGGAGGATCCTGGCTAAAACCACTACTAAAGAATAGCAAGAATAGGAATGTATACCTGAGTATCATTTTCAGTTTTTTATAAAAAATATAATTAATCCAAAAATAAAGTTATCGCGATGCCGACAGGAAAAGTCTTTATCTTAATTATCGTTAAAAATGATTGGCAAAGACCCCGCTGTTGATAGAAATGCTTATTTTGTTGCAAAACTGTCTGTGTTTTAATGCAAGAATGTTTTAACGTACTAAGGATAAAATACTTTTGCTAATCATTCAATCATTCAATCATTCAATCATTCAATCATTCAAGTATGCAACCTTTTCATTTAGCTTTCCCGGTAAAAGATTTACAGGCAACCAGAGCTTTTTATGAAGATTTACTTGGTTGTAGCATTGGTAGAACGGATGATCGCTGGATCGATTTTAATTTTTGGGGCAGCCAGATTACAGCGCATTTGGTAGATAGCGATGAAGATACAGAACCTACCAATCAGGTAGATGGAAAGCATGTGCCCGTACGACATTTTGGAGCAATTCTCGAATGGACAGAATGGGAACGATTGGCTGAAAAATTAAAAAATTACGGGATTGAATTTGTTGTTGAACCCTATGTTCGATTTAAAGGCGAGACTGGAGAACAGGCGACCATGTTTTTTTTGGATCCTTCAGGGAACGCTATTGAGTTCAAATCATTTAAGGATTTTGAAATGATCTTTGTAACCTGATCTAATTTATATTTGGCTATGAAAAAAGCAGTTGTACTTCTGTTCCCTTTGATTGTTCTTTTTGTGATGTCCTGTCCGCCTCAGCGTTTTCTTATAAAAGAGTCAGAGCAAAAGTTGGACTATACGATCGCACTTGATTCAACAGAAGGGGTTTATCAATTCAAAGTGAATTTCAGACTACAGGGAGATTTTAGTGGACTTACAAAAGTTTATACACCAAGTGAATGGGGTCCGGCAACTGGTTTAAATGAAAATATTAAAAAGGTCAAGGTGAAAAATGCAAGTATTGAAGAGCAAACGGACCGGTACTTATTACTTCGTCATGCACCAAGGGCAAGCATCTCTGTGAATTATACTGTACAATCCCTTCCAAAGTATCCGGTAGATAATCCCGATGAAATGTTTCATCCTATTCTGCAAAAGGATTTCTTTCAGTTTTATGGAAACGGAGTCTTTTTTTATCCGGCCGACTTAAATAAAATAGAGCGTCCGGTAAATATTTATTGGGAAGGTTTTCCTGAAGACTGGGTAATTCATAATAGTTACGGGAGCAATCAAAGAAAGCAGTCCTTTCGTTGGCGGGACAGTCTTTGGTTAGAGTCTATCTTTGTCGGTGGGGATTATCGGATACATAAAATTAAAATTGCGGATGATCCGGTATACGTTGCAATGCGTGGAAAAGAGTGGCGTTTTTCGGATGATGAATATCTGGATTTATTAAAAAAAGTAATTACTCAACAGCGCAAATTCTGGAATGACTATGACTTTGATTATTTCACGGTGACCCTGGCGCCATTTATGGAAGGACAAAACTATGGTTCTTATCAGGGAACAGGGCTGCGAAATTCTTTTGCGCTAAATGCTACTCCAAAAGTTGGCCTGAAAAACTTTGAATATCTTTTTAGTCATGAATTGATGCATGAGTGGATTGGATTGCAAATTAAGACAGCCGATCCCGAAGCTTATCGTTATTGGTTCTCTGAAGGTTTTACCGATTACTTCACTTATATTAATATGCGCGAATGTGGCCTTATTAGTGAGGAAGGCTATTTGTGGCAAATCAATAATGTGGTAAAAAAATACTATAAGTCAGCAGTTCGGGAGGCAACTAACGAAGAATTGGCAGCTAATTTTTTTACGGATTATTCGAACTACGGGAAACTGGCTTATAACCGAGGCTGTGTTTTTGCTATGTATACAGACTGGAGAATTCGCCTGGATTCAAAAGGTGAGCATAGGCTTAAAGATGTAATGCAGGAATTTCTAAACGTCTGCCGGCACGGAAAACAAAGATTAACAGATGAGTTGTTTTTGAAAACAGTTAATCAGTATTTAGAAAAACCAATCGATTCCTATTTTGAAAAACATATACAAAATGGGGCATTAATTCCTCTGGAAGACTGGATGCTTGGAGCGAAAACAGAAATACGGGAAGAAAATGGAATACCGCAATTTGTGGTAAAATAACTTTTAAAACTGACTTAAGCTTCAACTCTATTGGCAAATCAGTTTGGGACCAATAATAATCGAGCTTTTAGATATTTTGCTTTTCGTCTTTCGCCGATTTCCAAAACCCGAATTTCGAAAATCGATAGCCGATTCTTGTCGCTAAATTCCTAGGTGTTTACATTCAACTATTACAGTTTCTCCTGCAAGAACTTACCGGTAAAAGAGGTTTTGACTTTTGCCAAATCTTCCGGACGTCCTTGGAATACCAGATTTCCGCCTTCCTTACCACCGCCGGGACCAAGGTCAATAATCCAATCTGCACATTTGATCACTTCCATATTATGTTCAACTACCAGTACGGTATGCCCTTTTTCTACCAGTGCATTAAGGGCAATTAGCAATTTTTGAATGTCGTGGAAGTGTAAACCGGTGGTTGGTTCATCAAAAATGAAAAGAATCTTTTCGCTAACTTTTTCTTTATTTAAAAAGCTGGCCAATTTTACGCGTTGAGCCTCTCCCCCGGATAATGTACTTGAAGACTGACCTAGTTTGATATAACCCAAACCAACGGCACTTAGCGGTTTTATTTTATTAACCACCTCTTTTACCTCCGCAAAAAAATCAATAGCTTCATCTACACTCAAATCCAGAATTTCGTATACGTTTTTGCCCTTATAGCGGACATCCAGTACTTCTTGCTTGAATCTTTGGCCCTTACAATCTTCACATTCCAGTCGAACATCGGCCAGAAACTGCATCTCGATTACCTGCTCACCTTCTCCTTTACAGGTCTCGCAACGACCACCATCTACATTGAAAGAAAAATGCTTAGGCTTAAAACCTCTTATCTTGGAAAGTTGCTGATTGGTCATCAGACTACGGATAGCGTCATAAGCTTTCACATAAGTAACGGGATTGGAGCGGCTTGATTTTCCAATCGGCTTTTGATTAACCATTTCAACCTGAGTCAATTGATCCAGATCGCCTTCAAGGCTTGAGTGTTGTCCGGGAGCTACTTTGACCGGTTCTCCAAAATGTTTCTTGAGCGCTGGATATAAAATATGTTTTACGAGGCTTGTTTTTCCACTACCCGAGACACCGCTTACTACGGTTAATGTATTCAAAGGTATAGTAGCATCAATATGATTAAGATTATGCTGATTTGCACCTTTAATCTGGATTTTATTGACATATTTTCTTCTGGTTTCCGGTAGAGGAATTTCCATACGACCACTCATGTATTGAGGGGTAAGGCTGTCATTGGCTTTTTCGTAAATTTCTTTATAAGGACCAGCAAAAACGACTTCACCGCCGTGAATTCCGGCAGCCGGTCCGATATCGATCAGGTAATCAGCATTTTTAATAATATCCTCTTCATGTTCAACTACAACGACAGTATTGCCGAGATCGCGTAAAGTTTTTAAAACCTGGACCAGACGATTGGTATCTCTGGGATGCAGGCCCACACTGGGCTCATCGAGAATATACAACGAACTGGTTAAATTGCTGCCCAGGGTTCGGGTTAGATTAATCCGTTGTGTTTCGCCACCGCTCAAGGTAGCTGAAAGTCTTCCGATGGTCAGATAACTCAAACCAACATCACACATAAAGTTCAGGCGGTTAGTGACTTCAAGCAGAATTCTCTTGGCAATCGTTCGATCATGCTCGGAAAGCCGGATACTTTCAAAAAAATCAAGGAGTTCATCGATCGGAATGTGTACGAGATCAGTAATAGGTTTTCCGTCTATTTTGATATATGTAGCTTCTTTCCTCAACCTGCCGCCTTCACATTCCGGACAAGTCGTTTTCCCGCGATAACGCGCCAGCATGACCCGGTTCTGAATTTTATAAGTCTTTTCTTCGAGTTCAGAAAAGAAGTCATTAATGCCGTAAAAATATTGATTTCCGGTCCAGAGCAACTTCTTCTGAGCTTTGCTTAGTTCCTGATAAGGACGGTGAACAGGAAAGTCAAATTTGTGAGCTACATTCAGGAATTCCTGTAGCCATCGGCCGAATTTTTCTCCGCGCCAGCAAGCGATGGCCCCATCGTATACGGATTTTGATTGGATAGGAACTACTTTGTGCTCATCGATTCCCATGACTTTTCCATAGCCTTCACATTTTGGACAAGCTCCATAAGGATTATTATAATTAAATAATTGAGGGCTGGGTTCGATAAATTCCATTCCGTCCAGCTCAAAACGATTGTTGAAGCGGCCCAAGGTTCGTCTGGTACTTACTTCGACAATACATTCTCCTTCACTTTCGTAAAAGGCCGTTTGTACTGAATCAGCAATGCGTTTTGCGTTTTCCTCATCTTCTTTGCGCACCACGAAACGATCGATTAGAATCCTGAAACGATCTTTTTCCAGCTCCGAAAGCGATAATTCTGTATCAATATTCGCATCTTCCAAAACCTCTTCAATGCGATATAGTTCCTTGTCTATTTGTACTCTGGAATAGCCCTTCTGGAGTAATAGATTGAGTTCCTGCTCAAGTTTTCGATCTGCGTATTTGTGTTGAAGCGGAATAAATAATTGAACCTTTGAGCCCTCTTTGCAGCCGTTAATATAGTCTACTACATCAGATACCTCATGCTTTTTCACCAGTTTTCCGGAGATAGGGGAGTAAGTTTTTCCTATCCTGGCGTAGAGCAATCTCAAAAAATCGTAGATTTCAGTCAAGGACCCGACGGTAGAACGAGCATTACTGGTACTCACTTTTTGCTCAATAGCAATTGCCGGGCAAATGCCTTTGATGTAATCCACATCCGGCTTCTTCATTCGCATAAGGAATTGACGCGCGTAGGAGCTAAGGCTTTCTACGTATCTGCGTTGACCTTCCGCATAAAGCGTGTCCATTGTAATCGATGATTTTCCGGAGCCGGAGACGCCCGTAACTACGACGAGTTTGTTTTTGGGAATCTGCAGGTCAATATTTTTAAGGTTGTTTGCTCGGGCGCCTTTTATAGAAATGTATTTATTGCTTTTATCTAATGCAGGTCGTTCCAATACAGCAGCATCTTTTTTCCTGGGCATTTTCTTTCCTTTTTATCATTCAAAACAAGAAAGTGAAAATAGAGTTTTTCAAGCAATTAACAAAAGTGGAAAAGTTAATTAATTTATCTTATCGGTTCTTTGCTCAGGACTGGATTTTCAAGGTTTGAAATTGAAGTACAAAGCAGTGGTATTGTTAAGCCTCAGGAATAAACTTATGGAGGAATGTCTGCTGCTTAACTTGGGATTGGGAATACTGAAGTGATTTTTTTCAAAAATGACCAAAATATAGATTTTTTTCAAAAATGAGTATTTAATATTGCCAAACAAAGGGATAGATACTTGATTCGAAATTATATTGGGAATATGTACTTCACGCAAAATTATGTTTTTGCATGAATTTTGCGAAAAATTAATTTTAACAAATTTTATGAAAGTAAAATTTGATTTTTTGATAAAACATTCCCATTTTTGACTTGGATAGAGAATTAACGAACTCGTTAAGTTTCTGTTAAGGTAAGTTTAAAATGCGCGATAACTTAGGAATCTGTAAATTTTGGATTTATCTTTGATCAAGAGAGAATAACAATCTCATTCATTTCATTAATCAATAAAACTGTAAGCTATAGACGGTAAACTTCTACACTAAGTATTTTTTCTAAAAGCGAAAAATAGGATAGTTATGCAAGTTATGCCAGTTAGCGATCAGCAGCTTATTGCTCTTTATTTGGAAGGTGATGAACGTTCATTCGAAGTTCTTCTAAGCCGTCACCGCCAAAAAATTTACACATCAATTTATCTCTTTGTAAAAGATCAAGCTTTAGCTGAAGACATATTTCAGGAAGTTTTTATCAAAATAATTGATACACTTCGCAAAGGGAAGTATAACCACGAAGGCAAATTCGTGCAGTGGGCTATGCGTATTTCTTATAATATGTGTGTGGATTATTTCAGAAGAGCTAAACGCAGACCCAAGGTTGCACCGACTGAGACTTTTGACATTTTTGATGTACTGAAAGTTTCCGATGATAATGCCGAGCAGAGAATGATTAAAAGTCAAACGCACGAGAAGATTAGAAAATTAGTCGATCAGTTACCTCCTGAACAAAGAGAAGTCGTCATTCTGAGACATTATGCAGATATGAGCTTTAAGGAAATTGCGCAGCTGACGAGAGTAAGCATCAATACGGCATTGGGTAGAATGCGCTATGCGCTGATCAATATTCGCAAAATGGTAGAAGAGAAAGAAGTTATCCTGCAATAATAAATTACAGCGTTGACCCAACAACGCGTCTATATAAATCTCTAAACGGAATAGTGCCTTGATAATATCGGGGCACTATTTTTTTGTCATTTTAGCAAAATCCTTTGCGAAGTAAGTTAGAATTACATCTGCTCCGGCCCGGTGAATACTCAGGAGCGTTTCGGGCATTGCCTGCTCGTAATTCAACCAGCCTTTCTGACATGCAGCAATGAGCATTGCACATTCCCCGCTTACATGGTAGGCGGCAATTGGAAGTTCGAAATTATCTTTTAGAAGATGGATGACATCAAGGTAGTTGAGTGCCGGTTTGACCATCAAAAAATCAGCTCCTTCTGTTGTATCCAGTTCTGCCTCAATGAGTGCTTCTCGTTTATTGGCAGGGTTCATTTGATAGGTCTTTTTATCCTTTGGAATGTTCTCTCCTTCCACGGGGGCACTATCAAGTGCATCTCTGAAAGGGCCATAAAAGGCACTGGCATATTTAGCCGTATATGACATAATACCCGTATTGTGGAATCCTTTTTGATCCAGCGCTTCCCGAATAGCTTGTACCCGTCCGTCCATCATATCGGATGGTCCTAGAATGTCAAAACCTGCTTCCGCCTGGGCAATACTCATTTTACATAATTGAACCAGGGTTTCATCGTTCAGGATTCGTCCGCCTTTGACAATGCCATCGTGTCCGTCAACATTATAAGGGTCAAGGGCTACATCACTAATAAGGCAACTTTCGGGAAATTCTTTTTTGATTTTTCTGGCGATGTCCAGATAAAAATTGTCGGGATGATAAGCATAAGTTCCGGTTTTATCCTTGTATTCTTCATCAATGGCGGGGAAGAGGATAAAACTGTTTAAGCCTAATTGCATACAGTCTTCAATTTCCCGAAGCAGGTGATCCGCAGACATGCGAAAATTTCCCGGAAGGGAGGAAACCTCTTCTTTTATATTATTGCCATTTACTACAAAAAGAGGGTATACCAAATGATCAAGGTTGAGATGGGTTTCCGTACTTAGATTGCGAATTGCTTGTGATTGACGATTGCGTCGTGGGCGTCTTAGCATTATTTAGTGTTCGTTTTTTTCTTTTTAGGATTTTTGGGAACAGGATCATGGCCGTGCGGACCCCAGGGATGACATTTTCCTATACGCTTGATACCCAACCAGAACCCTTTTAAAATGCCCCATTCCATAATAGATTCTACCATATAATGAGAACATGTGGGCTGGAATCGGCATTTTGGTCCAAGTAAGGGAGAGATTGCCACTTGATAAAAGCGAATCGGAAGAATGAATATCTTTTTTAAAATCGTATGCACTACTTTATAAAGTTTACTTGAAACTTACTTTATCACTTTCCTGTCCCTTTTGAAATAAGAAATATCCCTGCTTTTTATCCGGTGCTGAGATTTGCACAATATTTTGCTGATCATCAAAAATTTCCATTAAAATACTATTGTGAACCTCAATACTCTTGAAATTGGAAATATCAAGTACTTCCAGATAGCACCAAACAGCTTGTAAGTCTTCGGATTGTTCCTTTCCAACGAATTCAAAATTTACACTTTCTTCATTAACTGCTATTTTAAACTGTTGTTGGATATATTGAAAGAGGTAATTTTCGGCTTCTGGATGCTCTTTTCCGGAACAGATAAACAATTTATCCTTTCCCTGTTGCCTAAGTGCTTCTTCCAGATCGTCCAAAAACATGTACATCGTAATCTGCACAGCCTGATCGGCTACGCTATATTCGATCAGGCATTTGCTAAGATGAAAGTCGTGTACTGGTTTATTTGCAGTTGTTAAAAGCGTTACCAAGCTTAATAAGAATATTTTTACCATAATAAATCAACTAAAAGCTCTCCTGCAAAGATAATAACGATAAGGGAAAGAACGATAATCCACCATCGCTGATTAAGTTTCAATATATTGAACGCAATAAATGATATGATTAATATACCCAGAACAATTAATAGCTGACCAAGTTCAATCCCGATATTAAAACCTAACAATTGAGTAAAAACGCTGTTTTCCTCCCCCGGAAATAAGCTTGCTTTTAGCTGATTGGAGAAAGCCATTCCGTGGATCAAACCAAAAAAAAGTGCCATGCTGTAATTAAAGCTCATATTTTTCGGCATGGCCAAAGGATATTTTCGCCAGGCCAGGATCAAATTGAAAAAAGCGGTAAGCAAAATAGTAATGGGGATAAGAATTTCGATTGTTCTTTGAGGGAAGGTCAGAATATCAAAAACGGATAAAGCAAGGGTAATACTATGACCAATAGTAAAAGCTGTAACCAGAATAACTACTTTTTTCCATTGTTTTAACTGATAAATAGCAATAAGCGCTACAATGAATAATAGATGATCATAGGCATTGGGATCAAGAATATGGGTAAAGCCTAGTTTTAGGTTGATTTCAAACAATGAAGACATACTGCTTTTTTAATCAAAGATAAATTCCGAAGGCCATAATTCGAAACTTGTAGGTCTTCATTTCATAATCCTACGTCGAGTTTTCAAGGTCAAATAGTGAAAACATTAATGTTTTGTTAAACAAAAAAATGTCTTTGAACCTTTTGGCGAAAAAACCATCTTATTGGTATAGAAAAAGTGGCTTTGACACTTTTAACAAATAAATTATAAATTAAAAACAACTGCCATGAAAAAAGTATTTCAAACCAGGTTGGAAGCAACAGACTGGATTGCTGCTCGTGCCGAAAATGAAGGGCAGTTTGAAGTGATGCGGGAGCAATTATTGTTTAATTTTATTTATACAGGGATTTACTACATTGATACTGATGTAATTCAGGAAGATATAGTAATGTTGGATGATGAAGAACGTCGTTAAAATAGTCTGAGCTGATTATTCTTCTTTCTTTTCTTTTGTCTTTCCTTCTTGCTAAGACTATCAAAAACGGTGCGTCCGCCCAAGAGATTTGATTCCGCCCATTCTTTTTCGATAAGTTCTTCGAAATTATTATTGGGGACAAATGTCTTTTCGATCTTCCTGGCATTTTCATGTAAACTTTTCAGAGCTTTTTGCTTTTCATGATGACCAATTTTGGCCCGGTTAACTGCATGCCTGAGCGTAGCAATAGTTTCATCATAGACTTTGGTTGGTACGGGAAAGGGATGCCCGTCTTTTCCTCCATGGGCAAAAGAATAACGAGCTGGATCTTCGAATCGGGATGGTGTCCCGTAAATCACTTCACTCACTAGGGTCAATGACTGGAGCGTACGCGGACCTAATCCTTCTAGCAGTAAAAGTGATTCGAAATCCTGCAGGTCTTTTTCGTAGGCCAGGGCAATGACGCTTCCCAGTCGCTTGAGATCGATATCTTTCGCTTTGACATCATGGTGAGCCGGCATTTTTATTTTGGCAATTTCCTGAATCATCTTGGTTGGATGCTGGTTGGAAATATTCAAAACCCCTTGTTGTGTGCTGCCGGCTGTTTTATCTGTAAGATTAAGGATCAGTCCTTGGTTCTGGCCACAGATTGACGTGTGTGGATCGCTGATAAAGGATTCAAAGTCTCTGGAATGCCAGTGGTACCTGCGTGCATAAGCATTCGCATCATTCATTCCCTGCTGGATGACTGTCCAATTGCCATCGGCAGTGACAATAAAAGAATGCAGGTAAATCTGAAAGCCATCCTGAATGGCGGTATTGTCAATTTTAGCCGTCAGGCGACTGTTACGCGCTAACGATGCACCATCCAATCCTGTTTTATTCCCTACTTCGTAGAGTTCTCTGGGGGTGGCCCGGCTCTGTTTACCACGGCCTCCGCAAACATAGATACCCAATTCATGTGCAATAGGATTCAAGCCTCTTTTGAGTGCGCTGATAACAGAGGTCGTAATTCCGGAAGAATGCCAATCCATTCCCAATACAGCTCCAAAAGATTGAAACCAGAGTGGATCACTGATTCTGCGGATCACTTCATCGCGCCCGTATTCCAGGACAATAGATTCAACAATCGCCCGTCCCAGTGTTTTCATTCTTGAAGCCAGCCATTGGGGGACCCTCCCATAATGTAGCGGTAAATCTGCGTGATTCAAATTTGTACTATTTTACGTTTAATAAACAGTAAATTGATTATTTCGTTGAGTTTAACAAGAGACGCAAAGGAGAAAGGAAACAGGATGATCGAATACTTTTCGAGTGGAGGAGTCTGTTTAAAACACAATCCTCCACCCGATTTAAAAACGGTCTAATTAATTTTTATAAAAACTGACATAGGACACCTCCCATAAGAGATGCAGAAATTAGCCAGTAACCAGTGTGAATTAGTATATACTTCCAGCTTCTTCTTTCGAAAAGAGAATTGATTGCGATAATCGGAAATATGAAAAAGATAGTAGCAATTATTCCATGTACTAAGCCATGTGTGAAGTTACGGTGGAGATGACCGTATTTTTCCATAAATTCTTTTATAAAAGCTTCTCCTTCGGCAGCAGTAATGCCGTATTTTTCGGCCCCTACGAAGATTGAAGGAACATCTGCCTGATGAATCGTGAAAGTTATTAAAGCGCCAGCTAAAAACAAGCTAAACAAATAAGTCAATCCAAAGATCAGGAGCATATTTCCGCCTTTCATTTTTTCCTCAGTCATACCTGAGGCTTTCATCCAGGCATTCTGGAAAAGAGCAGGACTGTAATAAAATGCACCAACAGCCAGAGGAATAAGTGCAGCTAGGAAGATGACAATAAAATTCATTATATATGATTTTTGTTTGTTTAGCCCTGTCCCAGAATGGTAAATTCATTCTTGACAGGTACTATAGTTAAAAATTGAGTTTTCGTAAAAAAGATTTCTTTAGAGGCTCTGACACAATAACGACTATCCAAATATAAACAAAATGTTTTTATTTTTATAATAAAAACAGAATATGTTATTTTAAATTCTTTTTCATGCAAATACTCGTATCCAGATCAACGTAAGGGCCATAGTTAGGCATAATGCGATAGCCTGCGGACTGATAAAGCTGAATGGCTGGTTTTAATTTATCTCCTGTTTCCAGTTTTGCATAATCATAATTATTGGATCGGGCCCATTGTTCGAGTTCTTCAAGCACTATTTTACTGTACCCTTTGCCCCGATATGCAGGATGTACAAACATTCGTTTAATTTCAACATGATCACCGAGTTCTTTGAATGCACCACAAGCTACGGGACGGTTATTTTCAGTACATAATAAAATGGTCTTGATAGGTGCTTTGAATTTATTATGAGGGGCATATTGATGCATGGATTCCGGAAATTCTTCTAAAAGCTCGACATCAAGTAAGCGTTCGAGCACCAGAAATCTTTCATCCGAAGTATCTGTTTTAATAATTTGTATTTTCATAGAACCAGTTGATTCTCCAGAGCGTATTTTCCTGGTTTTTCCGCCAAAACCAGGGTTTGTTTCGGGTATTTCACCGATGGAAATGCTTGCTGTAATGTGTTGATTTACAGATTCATCAAGGTTATTGTATTAAAATAGGCATAAATGCTGAATTCTTGTGCTGTATTCGGCTAAATGTACCGGGAAAGTAATGATACCAAAACATTTGAAACGAGAATAATGCGGCGATTAGGCGGGATTCCAGAGATGGATAAAACTTCGGTTTGATCGGATTAGAAAAAGAATGCGGTCAGGCAGAAGAGACAAGACCGCATATAAGGTTTTTTGGAGTTCTTTGGTCTGTAAAACTATTGCTCAGGCATTGCAGGCATATGGTAGTAAAATTTCTCTTCAATGATCTGATCTCCTCTCCATTTTTGTACTCCTACCTCCTGCATCTTTCGACGGTTACCGTCCTGGAAGGTGATATCGAACCAGGATTCACAACAGGTAATACCATCCTCTTCGTTCGAAGTAATCGAAGTTACACCTCCCCCGTGAAATTCTTTGACCATTGCGAACCATTCGTTAATTGCTGTTCGTTGAGCTGCTTTGCCTTCCCGAATTTCACCTGTAGGCATTTCAATGACTCTACAATCTTCCGCGTAATATTTTTCAAAGGCTTCCATTGTTTGCCCTTGACCTTGCATTTGCTGAAAGTCTTGTGCTTTTTTGAGATAACTCATGTTAAAAAGTTTTATAGTTTAAAAATTGATTACCGAATATGTTATGCGGATGCATGTATGTGAGTAGCGTTATAAGCTTGAGCGAATGTAGAAAAATATATATTTAAAACAAAATATTTTTAAAATTTAACAAAAAGTTTATTCTTGAATTTAGCGATAGCCCTGTGCCTGGTAGTTAAAAAGTTCGGCATATAAACCTTGATTCGATATCAGTTCTTCATGGGTGCCAAGCTCGAGAATACCTCCGTTTTTCAATACAAGAATACGGTCGGCCATCCGGACGGTACTAAAACGGTGGGAAATCAGTACTGCCGTTTTACCTTCGGAGAGTTCTGTGAATCTTTGAAAGGCTTCGAATTCGGCGCGGGCATCCAATGCGGCGGTTGGCTCATCCAGTACGATTACTTCTGCATTTTTCATATAAGCTCTGGCAAGTGCAACCTTCTGCCATTGTCCGCCGGAAAGTTCCTTCCCCTGATGAAAACGTTTTCCCAATTGTTGTTCGTATCTGTCGGGTAAAGTTTCGATTACTTGATTGGCAAGACTTTTATGAGCAGCGTATTCTATTTGTTCCTGATTGCTAAGTTCATCAATCTTTCCTACAGCAATATTTTCCTTAGCAGTAAAATGATATCGTACAAAATCCTGAAAAATGACGCCAAAGACTTTTTGATATTTTCCGGGATCAAAATTGCGGATGTCCTGGCCATCCAGTAAGATTCTGCCTTCCGTTGGTTCATACATCCGGAGTAGTAATTTGATCAAGGTAGTTTTACCCGCTCCGTTTTCACCAACCAAAGCCATCTTTTCTCCGGCTCTTAAAGTGAAACTGATATTTTTTAAAACATATTGATCAGATTCCGGATATTTAAAGGATAAATTTTCGAAAACGAAGCCTTCTTTGATAGGCAGGCTCGGGGCTGTATTTGCAGTGTCCGGAGCTTGTTCATGCTCAATGTCCATGAAATCAAAATAGTCCTTTAAATAAAGCGCGCTTTCGGTAATCCGGGTAAACCGCTGGAAGATGGTTTGAAGCTGGTTGCGCAGACTTCTGAATGAACCTGCGAGGAAAGTCAGGTCCCCGATCGTGATAATACCGGTAACCGTTCTGATCACAATGATGACATAAGCTGCATAATAAGAGATGTCACCAATAATGTTAAAAATGCTTCCCCAAACGGCCCGTTTGATCGCTAGCGCCCGGTTAGCCAGATAATATTTATTCGCCAGTTTGGAAAAGCGATTACTGATGAAGTCTGCCAGACTGAATAGTTTAATTTCCTTTGCCGTTACATCACTTGCACCGATATACCTAAGATAATCGAGTTCCCGGCGCTCAGGGGTCCAGGACCGCACCAGGGAATAACTATAGCGGCTAAACTTGATTTCATTTAAAAATGATGGGATAATGGCGATTAGCAGTAGTAAAATCAGAAAGGGCTGAAAAACGATCAAACCGGTGATGAGCGAAATAACCGTAATAATATCCTGAGCCTGACTAAGCACTGTGGACATTAGGGTGACGCGATTGGTTGTCTGACGCCGGGCCCGTTCGAGTTTGTCATAAAAATTAGCATCTTCCAATTGACTGAGTTGCATAGTCGCTGATTTCTGAATTAGTTCTACTGAAGATTTATTGGAATACAAATCCCCCAGTAAACCATCGGTCAGGCCGATTACACGACTCAACAAGTTGGATAAAACGGCAAGTGCCAGCTCGACTCCAAGGAGAAACCAAATGTGCGAATAATCTTTTACACTGGCCGAGGCCTGTAGAATGACTTCATCAATGATCAGTTTGCCAACCCATAATAATAGTACCGGTAATATGGATTTTACGATCCTTACACTGACGTTGAGTAAAAACAGGCGCCTATTAGTTTGCCAGATTAATTTAAAAAACCGGGGGATATATTTTAAAGCCAGAAAGTTGGATTTCCAGTCAATCTTGTCTGATGTTGCCATATTTGAACTATTATCAAGCCTGATACAAGCCCCTAATTTACAAAACGGACCGTATCTCTAAGTCGCTTTGAAATTTGGGCTAATTAATAAAAAACGTCTCCGATGAAGAATTGTTTTTCGTATCTGACAGAGAAGATAATACTTTTAAAACACGAATGCATCTTCTTGCTTATGAAGAAGATGCATCGAGTATACAGCACTTTGATAATTTGTGGGAGTGAGTGCAAAGTAGTTTTACTGTCTTCAAAATAGTGCTGTAAAAGTGCTTTAAAATAGGGTTTGACTAAACCAGTTATTGTTTTTTGAGTTCAATATAAACTTCATTTGGACTTCGGGTTAAGCCTTTGACAATAGTCAAAACTACTTCGCGGTGTAAAAATAGAAAAAAGTAGTTTGTGTAGGTAATAAAATCAGGAAAATGACACAGAATATTGATCAATGATGATTTCATCGACGAATAGCCGGCTTTCGATTTTTTCAGTGAAGGGATTTGTTGTTCTTGGAGATTGCATATAGCTGTGCGGGCAAAAGCGAAACAGGATCAGGTAGAATTAGCCTTCCCTTTGCTTTGCCTTGATTAGAACAGGCCTTGCATTTGGATTTGAAAATGCGACAATCTTACACGAATTAGACCAACCGGTAATTTAGTTTTTATTGTATTCTGAAATAATCTACTTTGACCCGCAAATCTGGTTTCCCATAGTTGACTACTGTAGTATTATATTTGAAATAATCGCTCATCAATTCTTTCCCTGCGGAATAAAAATCTGTATAAGCATTTAAGCCAACCTGTAGTGTTTGGGGCAGGTCATTTCTCACAAATGTTTCAATTTGTGTCCACTCGTCTTGTTCATCGTATCTGTAAAATAAGGTAAACACTCCTCCTTTTCTATCAATCTTTAAACTTACCCAATCCAATTTATTGGGATGTAGTTTAAGCTTTGATTTACTATTAGCCGTTGTTTTGGTTTCAAAAACGGGTTGCTTTAGATCATCCGCAAAACCGGTAGTTAAGAACATCCAGTTTTCACCATTTGCGCTCCAGGTTTTACTGGTAATATTTCTGGGAGCTCTTATCATAATCCCGGAAAGGGACCAGGTGGTTTTGGGAACAGCAGAAGTGAGTCCACTCACTTTTAACCGGGTGATTGCGGTAAAGTTTCCTGTGACTTCTTTGAAAATAAAGGGTGCATGATAATCCGCATACCAACCACAGGTATTGGGTTCCATGATGAGCATTCCGTCTTTTATTTCAATGCGTTTCATCATATCCGGCCATTGCTCAGTCTGGTAAAAGCGTTCCCATTGGGATAATGACTTGGGATCATTGAACTCATCAGATAGTGTGGTGTTTTGGACTTCAATAAGTGCACCTAATCCAAGATAGGCGATAGCCAAAGTGAAGAGGATTTTTCCTATTGGTTTAATTTTCATGGTGTTAGAATTTTAAATAGTAAACTGCCTTAATTAATCGCAGGAAGGAACCGAATATCCATTTTCAAATGGATATAAGAAACTACTCGTAGGCCAAATCCTCAGCCTTTGTCTTTTTCCTGATTTTGACTAAAAAACGATTAACATTTTATTGCTCAGACATTTTATTAATCATGTCAATAGCATTGCTGTTCTTCGGATTTAACTCTAATGATTTTTTATAAAACTTAATAGCATTGGTCTTATCCCCTGAAAGCATATAAGCTTCGGCCAAGCTATCGAAAACGTTTGCACTATTAGGGTATAATTCTGTATTGATTTTGAAAATACACAGGGCGATATCATACTTTTCCTGATTTAGCTGTTGGTAGCCAAAACTATTAATAGTTGATTCCTGAACGATCATATTTTGAGGGATTTTGCTTTTAAGCTCTTTATAAGCAGCTAATGCTTCCTCGCATTTGTTTTCAAGTGCTAATTCACTAGGTGTTTTTCCTTTTATCATTTCAAACAATATCACAGAAGGTACTTGCGGACCCCTGGAATATTCAATCTCAATGGTATTATTTCTATCAATAAATTTTAATTTGCCGGAAACTTCATTAGTAATAAACGAGTTATCACCAACGTAAACTAATTTGTTTCTTTTGCCTCCAAAAAAGACTGGAATATACATTTCCCCATTTTCCTCTTTAAGTTCAAATAGTTCCCCAAAATTCAAATCCTGATAACGGCCTTTAATTTTTGAAATTAAAGAAGCGGGTAGTTCTTTTTTATTGCTTGTGTCTAGTGGCAAAGTCCATTGATGGCTTTTTATGATATTATCTCTTAACTGATCTAAGATTGGTATACGGATTGAATTTGGACCATTGCCAAATAGGGCTATTCCTTTCCCTCCTTTCATCGTTGCATACACATGTCCGCCAATTCCCGTATTGGCCCCTCCGTGGGAAAACCAATCCAGATTTCCATATGCAGCTCTGCGGTCCCAGCCCAGGCTCCATCCCCGCATCACTTTTAAAGTGACAATATCGGTCATTCTTTTTGCTACATTCTTTGAAATTATTTTTGACTCTAGTCCATTTAAAGCTTTTTGGATTTCGATTAATATCATAGCCATATCTGATGGGGTAGACCATAAACCTGAAGCCGAAACCTGGGGAGTAATGGGAATTCCGGTACTTATTATTTTTCCCTGATCATTATGTGCTTTTGCCACGTTTTCCAGGAACCCCGGTTCATTAGGTTGCTTCATAGTAGTGTTTTGCAAATTCAAAGGTGCGAAAATATATTCCTGAGCTAAATCAGCTAATGACTTTCCAAGGTGATCCTCTAATGCCATCATGGCTATGGTATAACCACCACCACTATATTTCCAATTTGATCCTGGCTTAAATAGAATATCAATCTCTTTATTATTATAAGCAGGTAGTTTACCCTGGACCGATTCCAGGATTGATGGAACTACATCCCCTTCATAAAAATCTGTAAAACCGTGTTGTGTAGTGCCTGCTGTATGGCTCAATAAATGTTCTAAAGTAATATCCACTTCTTTTGTATACGTATTTTCAGGTATTTTCCATCGCTTGAGATAATTATTAACCGGGACCTTTAAATCTATTTGCCCTTTTTCCTCCAGTATTGCGAATAATGTAGCGGTAATTGGTTTTGATATTGAGGCAGTGGAAAAGGCCGTATTTTTATCTAGTGGTACAGAATCGTGTTTAAGGCCCCAGGTGTCTGACCATATAATATTATAATCTTCAAAAACAGCAACACTTAACCCTTTAAGACCTCTCTGTTTCATTAAATCCTGAATGGAAATGGAGTCCCCATTATCTGTTGGTATCTTGGAGATGGAATTGCGTTTTTTTACACTATAATCTTTCTGATCGGGTTTGCTGCAACTAACAAAGAATAATACAGCTATTAGACAGATGTTAAGTGCTTTTTTCATTGACTGGTGGTTTTAATATGATTGAAAATATATAGTCTGAAGTTGTTTTTAATTCCTTAGACAAACCAGCGAATAGCTTCATTAATTTGAAAACAGCATCTTAAACTTCCAGGGATGTGGCATTAATAATTCCTTGCTTCTGGAAAAACGTCATATTCTGCAGCCTTGCAATTTTACAAATTTCATTCAAAAACCTCTATAGAGCTTATTAACCATTGATCTTCAGATAAGGTATAAATCAAATACCAGCTTTTATCCTTATAATGTTCTTGAAATCTTAGGTTTTTGATGAAAGCTTTATCGCCATTGTTCATTCCCTTTACACTAATATCAACATCATATACTTCATGCTTATTTCCAAGGGTCATTAAAAAGGCAATGAATGCTTTTTTATCCGGCCACGAATCACTTTTAAAGTTTGAAGCGAGTAACTGCTCCAGTTTAACTTGATTTCCATTGCTTATCGCATTTCTGAAGTCATCAAAATTCGCACTCAAGTTTTGAAACATTTGCATGATAAACTGAGGGTCTTTTTCCTGTTCTGCAATTATTTCAGGACATTTTTCAATTCCATAAACCCTGCAGGATAAGTCCAGTGCCTCAGGTAGTCCCCAATTACTTCCCCTGTTGGAAATCATGGCAATGCTTAAATGATATTTGGGGTAAATAGCTAGTATTGAATGTGTACCGTCCATATGACCGTCATGATAATACACTTCCGAACCATCATCCATTTCTTGTACAATCCAGCCTAAACCGTAGTTTACCTCATTGCCATTATTGAGCTTTGCTTTGGTAAATAACTTTTCTTTGATGGGCTTACTTATATAATCATCTGATAAAAAAGCATTTCCAAATGCTACTAAGTCCTTTACCGTGGAATACATACCTCCGCCCGGAATGTTATAACTTAAATCAATATCGGGAACCAAATTTTGCTCATTAGCATAAAATTCAGACAAGTGCTGATGACTGCTTTGAGGAGGCCTTAAAAAGGTGCTTTCCATTTTTAAAGGTTTCAGAACATGATCCTGCACATATTGCTCGAAGGATTGCTTCGATACTTTTTCAATGATGGCTCCAAGTAAATCAATTCCATAACTTGAATACCCAAACTTTTCCCCCGGATTAAACTCTAAAGGATCGTTTATAAAAACTGCTGTTGCATCAACAACATTATCATAATGTGGATAATTCTCTACCTTCTCATTGTATCTGTAATGTCTTATTCCTGAGGTATGGGAAAGAACCTGTTCTATACTTATTTTTTGATCTGAAAGTTTAAAAAAAGCATTTACATCATCAGAAAAATCCAGTCTCTTATTTTGTACCATTTTAGCAATTGCTGCCGTAGTAATCAATTTTGATACAGAGGCAATTCTGTATACGGTATTAGGGCTTGCTTTTTTCTTTTCACCAATATTGGAAAATCCCGATCCGTATTCCCAGATCGTTTTCCCCTTAACCGCAATGGCCGCGGAGATTCCCGGACTTGCTTTAGCTACTCGTAAAGAATCCAAGTAGCGATTCCCTGGAATGGCATTTGCTGTTCCAAGCTTATCTTTTTGCCCGACACAAGAAATGGCAAAACCTAAAAGACTTGTAAAGAGGAACAGCTTCTGGAGTTTTGAAATAGTATTTTTCATAAAAGCAATTAATGATTTTTGAAATTCCTGAATACAAGCATTCATTTTTTGGTTCTCTCAAACAAGATGTTGATGATCTTCCATTCGCCTTTCCATTTGGCTAAATGAAGAAACTCCATAGCATCATAAGCCAAGACTCTTGCCGTTGCTGCGTTTTGATAGATTTCCAGGATTTTAATTTCTTTTCGTTGTTCTTTCTCTGGTACCTGGTTCCCTCCTCCACGCTTTGTCAACTCTATCAAGCGGGCTGCGGTAAAACGACCCAAGCGTCCTCCTTCATCGGTGGGAATTACGATTTTGGAAACTAAGTCCTCATGCAAGCTGGCTTCCATCCTTTCAGCATCGCCTTCATACCAGCCCTCTATGAAATTCTCGATGGTCCTTTCAATGTCAATACTATCTTTTTGTATCTGGGAATGTAATGTGAATTGCAGACCTGTAAGATAAAAAATAAAACATAGGATTTGAATTTTTTTAAAATAATTAGATCTCATATTTATTGTTTTGAAACTTCTTTGTCATTTTAATTGGAAACAAATATTCTTATTATTTTTATGTAAGATTATTAAAGGTTTCCCAAATGTTACAAAATACCGGATTATGACACCAATGTCACAGCAAACAGGGAATATGCGGTTAATCTTTTAACGATTACAAAACATCTATGAATACTATAAGAGAAGCGTATAAAAAACTACACGATCCTTTTCCCTATACCAGAGGTTTCCTGATTGAAATGATGGCTGCTTTAAGACTGTGCATTGTGATCGCTTTTCTTTTTTATTGGGTAGAACCTTTTGGTATTCAATGTGCATCCACAAAGCATCTTATTATCTATGGAATGGTTGCTTTTCTTTCTGCTCTAGTTAATTGGTCGATTGCGCATTTTCTAGTGGTGCAGTTTATTAACACGGAGAAGTGGACCATTTTTAAGGATATCCTGAGGTCTCTTCTATTTATAATTGTTAATGCATTGTTTTTATTATGGTATGCACAGACCTTAGGAAATAAGTTTGATTCTTATCTCGCCTTTAAATTCGTTTTTTATACATTTTTAATTGCGATCATTCCTCTTTTTTACAGAAACCTGAGCATTAATAATATGTTATTGAAAAAGCGTTTGAAGGAAGCGGAAAAACTTAATCTTTTAATTGATGATAAAAAAGAATTGGATGTTGATACAAGAGCCCCTATTTTGATTAAATCAAATATTGTTAATGAATTATTGGAAACCAATAATGAAGAACTCCTATACATTAAAGCAGAAAAGAATTACATCAATGTGTTTCTTAATGAAAATGGAAAGATCAAGCAAATGCTGTTACGCATCTCCCTGATCAATACCAAAAAACAACTGAATGATCCTTTTATTGTTCAATGCCATCGTTCGTACCTGGTAAATCTAAGACATGTTATTAATGTTTCGGGAAACGCTCAGGAGCTAAGATTGGTGCTTAACCAGGCCGCATCCAGGATTCCTGTTTCCAGGACTTATAAGAAAGCAGTCATGGAAAAAATGACGGACTTTAAGAGTAGCCCGAAACATTAGTTATATTTTATTATTTTTTACTAAATCGATAGCCCACCGTGAGTTTACCATAGGGCACTACTTCAATATCGCCTCCACCTCGACCGACTCCCAGTGCAAATTCGAAATTTATGCCTTGTCTTGAGACCCATTTATATCCGGCCAGGAAACCAATTGCTGCACCCTCATCAGCAATAGCACCTAAAAAACCTCCAATGTAGAATCGGTCGGCCCCCAAATTGGGATTCATATAATACTTGCCAATTCCGAATAAAGCAAGATCGCCGTCGATGCCTATCGCATCAAGAGCAATACTACCGTTTTGACCAATCCCAAAATCAGCAGAAACCTGAACTGCCTCAAATAAAAGTGCGATTGGATTAACTTGTATGTCTACTTGTGCTTTTGCTTGAAATTGTATGCTTGCTGCCAGAAGAATAAACAAAAAATACTTTTTCATATACCTTTATTTTGGATTAATGTTTGGAATATACAAGTTTATCAAATCAACTCCTTAATAGGTGATTAATTTAAGGTACTTGTCATTTTGAATCTGTCTTCGATTCAAAGATAGATCGATGCCGGTAGTACTTTTGAGGAAATGTCGATTTTATTATATTTAAAATTATCGGATATTAATAATTGCTGTGATCAAGAGAAAAGCAGAAAAATTATAATATCTGTCTACTGTATTTTGGCGAGAACTGCTCTGATTTTCTTTGCCAGGTTTTCTGTTTCAAGTAAGATGAGAAGCTCTACACGGCGATTGGTTAATTTTCCTTCACTTGTAGCATTTGAAGCTTTGGGTGCAAATTCCGCTTTGGCAGAAAGCGTCAGCTGATTAGCGCTTACATCATAATCGTCAATCAAAGTTCTGACTACTGTAGCTGATTGTAATGCGCTATAATTCCAATTATCCCCATAGCGTTTTTTATCCCGGGGCGGGGCGGTGTCTGTATGCCCAATGACCTGTACTTTTACATTCGGAAATTTCTGAAAAATTTCCGAAAACTTTTCCAATATAACAAAACCATTGTCCTGAAGTCGCGTGGTACTGTTTTTCTTAAAAAGAAAAGCTTCTTTGATGTCTATTTTGGCATAATTAAATCCCGGATTGACTTCAATATCTTCCGGATAGTCCTGAGCGATATAATTCAAGTCTCCGGTAATTTTTTTGATTATATCCTCGTGCGCTGCGATGGTAGTTTCCACTTCTTTGAGATAAGCATTCAATTGCTTAATCTGAAGATCCTTCTTAGCGAGATTCGCGCTGAGGTTTTTCTGAGCAGAAGAAGAAGAGCTACTCAGGTTTTCAATATTGGATTCCAGGTTGAGAATCTCTATTTGTAGTTCATCCCGAAGCATCAGGAGGATATTATTTTCTCCGATTCTTTCGGCGAGATTCAGTTCCAAATCTTTGATCGACCGATTCGCGGTATCTATTTTTTCCTGCATCTGGACGATTTCCTTTTGATGCTGGGTATTCATTAAATCAATAGCGGCCTGATGTTTTTTATTACTGATGCAGGACTGGAGAAAAAGGGGAAATGCCAGAAAAAGTAGATATAGTCTCAAGGTGAAAAGAGTTACAGGAGTTATAAAGGTTACAAGGGAAAAGAGAGTGCAAAGGGATGACATTGTATTAGTAGCAAGTCATCCCTTTACATTCATTTATCTTAGCCGGAAGTTGCTGGTTCCCAGAATTCCGATATCGGTATATGCAATTACGCGATAGTATCCTTTTTTCAATCGCTTGCTAAGGTCATGGGTAAAAGAGATACGCTGATTGGTTTCGATGCTTACTTCCTTCATTTCAGCAGCAATGATATCTGTTTGTTGATCATTGACCATTACCTGTGCTTTGATTGGATTATCCAATTTAATAGGAGTAGAGGTCTCATCCGTAATAACGAGATAAATTGGTCGAACCCCTTGATATTTTTCGGGAACATTGGTTAGATCAAAACTTGCCTTCATCCTGCGGGCTCGGCGACTTTTGGCAGTAGCCTTTTTATTTTTCTTTTCCAGTTCGACTTGAAAAGCAGTCGCTTTGAAGTTGGCCAGGGTCAAATTATCGATCTCTCCCTGCATCGTGCGATTGAGGTTGGCAAGAGCAGCATTATCATCACGAGCTTTGCCCAGGTCTTCTTCCAGGATGCCGGCTCTTTCGCGTAGCTCAGCATTCTCTTGCTGCAAGGAAGAGATTTGAGATTCCAGCTCAGACTTTTGCTCCATGAGTTGAGAGATTTGCACGGTCAGGCTTTCTACTTTTAAATCTTCGGCTTCGGCATCCGCTTTGAGTTTGGAAATCGTTCTGTTTCTTCTGGTTACTCTGGACTTCTCGGCAGCCAGAGAGTTGGCCAAAGAATCGTTAATGACCGCTAAATCTTCATAATTAGCCTGAAGAGCAGTTACTTCTTCTTCCAGACTTGCCTTTAACTTTTCGAGTTCAGACATTTCTGAATTCAGGCTAGAATTTTCAGAAGACAGTCTGGTAATTTCTTTTGATTTATTCATTCCTGACCATAAGGACCAGGCCAGTAAAAGGCCCAGAATAACAGCAATGGCGATGGCAACGTTTCTGACCGTATTATTCATACTAAAGGTTTAAAGATTTTGTAAAAGATTAAGTTTAACGTTTGTATTGTTAGAATTCGTATCTGTTTAATGGAAAAACCGGCATGGAATAATAGCTGTAAAATTAGTAAATTCATTAATATTATCGAAGAATTTTGAGCTAGCGATTGTTTTTATTCTAAAACGGAGAGTAACCAGCGTCTTTCTGCCAGGGCAGATGCGATGCTTGTACTTATATGAGTCATCCCGGAAAACCGGAGCCCCAAAACCTAAGACCTGTTTCTTAATATTCTATAAATCTCTTTTGAGGTGCTAAAATTCGGAATGACTCATTTATTTAACATACTTCATTTTTAAAAATGTAACTTTAAGTGAAGAGGCTTTAAAATTATTTACTCAAAATATTTGTATGGACTTTAAACTAAACGAGGCTATTCTGATCCTGGAACGAGTTCCGCAGACCTTGCGTACACTTCTCCGGGGACTTCCTGATGACTGGGTTTATACGAATGAAGGAGCGGATACCTGGAGTCCATTTGATATCCTTGGACATTTAATTCACGGAGAAAACACCGACTGGATTCCACGAGCTAAAATTATCTTGGATGAGCACCGGGATAAAAACTTTATTCCCTTCGATCGCTTTGCTCAGTTTGAAAATAGTAAAGGTAAAACGCTGGATGAATTGCTGGAGGAATTTGCCAGACGCAGAGCTGAAAATATACAGCTTCTAAAAGAGCTGCATATTGATGCGGATGCTTTGAAAAAGGAAGGTATTCATCCCGAATTTGGAGCAGTGAGCCTGGAACAGTTACTGGCCGCCTGGGTGGTACATGATCTGGGACATATCCATCAAATTACAAGAGTGATGGCTAAAAACCAAAAGGCGGCGGTTGGTCCCTGGCTGAAATATCTCAAGGTACTTCATCAGTGAATCTTAAAAACTAATCCTGAATTCCGTCCAGCCATCGCTTTCTGTCTTTAAGTGAAATTGTGCTTTGTGATTCAACAGGATTTCGCGGATCAGAGTAAGGCCAACCCCCTGGCCGTTTTTCTTGGTACTAAAAAAAGGAGAGAAAATCTTTTCTGCATTTTCTGCTTTGATGCCCGGACCATTATCCCGTATGATGATCGTACCGGGGCTAGCAGAAGTCAACAAGCAGATGGTTCCGTTTTGTCCAATAGATTCAATGGCATTTTTTATAATGTTTACCAATACCTGTTCCATTTGCCGGATATCCAGATTAACATAAACAGGCTCTGGATATAATTGGAAATCGATCCTGATATCCTGCAGGCGCGCTTGTTCTTCCATGAGTTTTCCAATACTTTCTACCAAACTATTGATATTGATGGCTTCAAAATTCGGAGCAGGTAAGCGCACGACCTTGGCAAAATTGGCCATAAACTGGTTCATTCGATCATTTCTTTGAATGGCAATTTTCAAGGGCTCTTTCCATTCATTCTCTTCGGTTTCATAAAAATCTACCATTGTGTTTAAAATAGAATTTATCGCTCCAACCGAGTTGTTGACTTCATGTGCCATCATTCGGATTATTTTGCCATAAGCCCTTTTTTCAGCTTCCAAAATTTCCCTGGACAACTCCTGGATCAGAATGAATTTTCTATTAAAACCTTTATGGATAAAATGCGAGACCTGGCATTTGAATTTTTCGAAACCATCGCTGGACAGTACTTTGGAACTGTCTGTTTTCATTTTAGAAATCTGATTAAGAATTGGATGATCCAATTTGTCCAGCGCTTTATGGAGACAGGTTTCAGGAAGGTTTAATAATTGGAGTGCCTTTGGATTGACATCCGTAATATGATCATCGTAATCAAGAATGATGATTCCGGCCGGAGAGGCATTAATCAACTTCATCAGGAAATAATGCTGCTGCTGAACCTGTGTTCTTTCGATGCGGATGTTATCGATCATTTCATTGTACACATCAATCAGCCGATCCATCTCTCTGGAGCCAACTTTTATAAATTTTACATTAAAATCTTTATCCAGAATAGCATCTGTTCCGGTATACAAAAATTGCAAAGGACGAATAAAAGAGCGATATAAAGCATAAGCAATAATCAGGGAAAGGATGATGCCGATTTCTGCAAGGAAGAAAAAAACCTTTTGATCTTTCAGCAATTGATAAGCCAGTATTGCGACAATCAGGTGAATCACAGTGATGAAAAGCGCATATTTCGTTTTAAGGCTCATGAGGAATATTGTATTTTTCGAGGCGACGGTACAGCGCACTTCGCGTTATTCCGAGAGATTTGGCCGTAGCACTAATTTGATGATTGTGGAAAGCCAGTGCTTTTTTAATCATCTTTACTTCCATTTCTTCCAGCGAAATGCTGCCCACACTTGGGAGCCGGTCTGTAGCTCCGGTCAGAGTACTGTTTCGATACTGGTTTTGAAAATCTTTTAAGCCAATCTTATTGCCGGAGCTGATCAGGATTACCCTTTCTACCAGATTTTTCAACTGGCGTACATTACCCTGGAACTCCTGCATACTGATCCAGTTCATTGCTTCCCGGTCAATTCGTAAATCCGGGCGATTATAGATGGTTTTTAAATTATTCAAATAAAAATTGACAAGTAGGGGGATGTCTTCACGACGTTTGCGGAGCGGAGGGATTTCGATTTTTATCAAATTGATTCTGTAAAAAAGATCTTCGCGGAAAGTACCTTCTCCCACCATAGCCTCCAGGTTCTTATTCGTGGCACTGATTACCCGGACATCAATGCGTTTGGACTGACTACTACCCAGGACCTCAAAAATTTGCTCCTGTAAAACTCGGAGCAATTTTACCTGACTATTTAGTTCCAGGTCGCCAATCTCGTCGAGAAAAATAGTCCCCGTATCTGCCATTTCAAAACGTCCTTTTCGATCGGCTGAAGCATCGGTAAAAGCTCCTTTTTTATGGCCGAACATCTCACTTTCAAAAAGGCTGGAAGAGATACCTCCCAGGTTGACTTTTACAAAAGGTTTGCTTGCCCGGAGGCTTTCGTAATGGATCGCCTCGGCAATCAGTTCTTTTCCGGTACCACTTTCTCCCATGATCAGCACACTGGCATCTGTTTTACTTACCCGGCGTGCAAGTTGTAACATCTGCTTAAAAACGGGATCCTGCCCAATGATATGATCAAAATCCGTGATCGCTTTACGATGGGCCGGAGCAGATTTACGGGGCCCCAGATCAAGGATCGTTTTGATGGATGACAACAGTTTTTTATTGTCCCAGGGCTTTGCAATAAAGTCTTTAGCTCCCAGCTTCATACCTTCTACAGCTAATTGAACCGTTGCCCAGCCCGTCATCAAAATGACCGGAATATCCGGATGTGTGTTCCGAATTTCTTTGAGCGCTTGCAAACCACCTTTTCCCGAAGTATCAACTGCAAAGTTCATATCCAAAAGAATAAGATCGGGCTTTTGTCTTTCAATTTGTTGAAGCAAACTGCGGGGGTGACCGATCATATCTACTGTATAGTTCGCTTTTTTCAAAAGTAATTTTATGGAAGAGCGAACCGCCATATCATCGTCGATAATCAGTATATGGGTTGCTTGAGTCATAATCATTTTAATCTTCGTGCAATGCAATTGCCGGATTAATTAAGGCCGCTTGTCGACTTGGATAGAAAGAACAAAGCAAAACCAGTAAAATAATAACACCTGCCGAGATTAACATGGCGTAATAATAGTTAATGTTTTCTATATCGAATAACTTCATCATTGGAAATTGCATTGTAAAAAAGGCTGCGAGTATTATTCCGAAAAAAGCAACCATGAGAATCTCACCGATGAACTGTCGGGCTATATCAGATTTTGTAGCTCCTAGTGTTCTGCGCAAGCCAATCTCTGGCCGCCGCTTGTTGATATTGTACCAGAGTACGCCGAATAAGCCAAGTGCAACATTGATAATCAGAAAACTACCGATACCCAACAGGATACCAATGGGAATCCAGGTTTGCCTGCTTTTTCTTTTGCGCTGACTTTCTAGCGTCTGTATAATAAAATCATTGCGCTTAGTAATCGCAGCGATGGTTTTATTGATTTGCTCTTCCAGAGTCGGGCTGGCATTGTCTTTTACCCGTATATACATACAATCCAGGTTAGTAGAGGTGGTCGGTTCGTATATAAAAATCATATTATATTCTTCCGTAAACTCTCCCATGTATTTATAATGATCCACTACACCTACTATTTTTACCTGGTTATCGGGGCCGTCATCATAATTGAATATAAAAAGGCTGTCAATTACCGGTTTTCCTCGCCAGCCGAGATCTCGTAACATTTTGGAGATAACCACTGGTTTATATTTCGAATGAACATCATCTTTGATAAACCATCGTCCTTCAATGATATTGAGCCCTCCGGTTTCTTCATAGTATTCATCATTCTGAATTATTCGGGCATTGAGATCAAAACCATTTTCATCCGTTCCGTTTTGCCAGGCAGAGTTGGAAAAAGGGGTAATGTTAATGGTATAAGATACTTGCTCAACTTCCGGTATAGCCTCAAGTTCTGTTCTAAGCAACTGGCGCATCTGAGCAAAATCTGCGGAATCGACATCTTGAGGTACTTCCATTCTGGCCAGCCAGACATTTTCCGTATCGAAACCCAGTGGAGTTATGTAATTGCGCAGATTACTGATCACAAATGTAAATACTCCGAAAAGAATGAGAAAAGCAAAAAATATCTCTAGCAAAAGCAGGAAATTTTTCTTCTTTTTATTCCAGATTAGTGTGAAAATATGCTTAGTCATAATTGGTTTTGTTTTAAAGCGTTGACAATATGAACTCTGGACATTCTCCAGGCGGGAATATAACCGGAAACGATACCGAAAATCAGACAAAGGAAAAAACTATAGATAGAGACCTTATAGTTAAAATGTAAAGTGGTATCTCCCAGGATTTGGCTATCGTTGACCAGATAAATAACGATGAGTGCAAACAGAAAACCGAGTACCCCTCCGATAAAAGTGAGGATGATATTTTCAAAAATAAACTGCAAGAGAATATTCTGGGAATTAGCTCCAAAAGCTTTGCGGACTCCAATTTCGGAGGATCGTTCCAGAATTCGACTTACGTTAATATTGATTAGGTTTAAGGTCGGAAGCAGAAAAAAAAGCAGTAGGAAAAAGAGTATTACTCCGAACAATATTCTAAAACTCTCTTCCGGCTTGTCTGAAGAAATAATCCCTTTTGCATACCTTTCGAAAAAGGTCATCACCTCGATGTCGATCTTATCATAATCATAGAGGTCAGTGGGAATTTCAATACGTTTTTCCTTTTGGTTAATCTCATTTTTGATCTTCTGTACCGATTTTTTATCCTTGGCCAGAAAGATTGCGGCAAATGATCCCAAAAAACTTTTGTCTTTGAGATCACTGGGTTTAACATGTGTATAAGGCAGATAAATTTCTGCATTGATTTCAGAGGCAGAAGAAATGCCGGAATCAATAACTCCTTTGACCGTATAATGCTTTCCGTCGAGCATTACTTCCTTGTCGATGACATTTTCAACAGTACCAAAATAATCGAGACTGGCCTTTTTGCTGATTATCGCTACTTGTTCCTGATTATCAATAGCTGTTTTACCAAAAGCCTGACCATCGATAAATGTAAAATTGTAAATATCCCAGTAATTCTCATCGACGAAGACGGCTCCAAAGTTTACTTTTTTACTATTGATAAAAATATCGTAACTCACACCTCTGCTAAAAATGCTCATCTTATCGACAAAAGGGATATCCGACAAATTGTTTCTTAAAAAAGTATAACTGGGACTTGATCTGGACATGGATCGTCCTGCAGGCTCAAAACTTAAGGTCGTATCGTATTTGGCAATATTATCGATGAAATGCGTATCAACTTGAATAATGGTATCCTGATAATCCTTCGAAATGCTTACCATTGGAACATAAACCAGATAATCACGATTTTTGAGTGGCGCATCATTACCCAACTCTGATTCGAAAAAAGCAGTAGCAATCATTAGAATCATCAAAGTGAAACTGATACCAAACAAGCTGATAGCGGTAAAAAACTTTCTTCGCCCCAGTACTTTAATGGCTATTTTGAAATAATTTTTAAGCATAATATTTTTGATTTTCGATATTCATGAATTTGAGGTTCGGCTTCCAATTAATAACTATCATTCGATCGTGATCCTCCCAGAACCTTTTCCAGATTAGTTACCCTTCTTTTCTAACTACTGCACCTGACTTCCATCGAACAAACGTATTAATCGATTCGTTTTTTTGGCCATGAGTTCATCGTGAGTGACCATAACAATAGTCGTTTTTTCCTCCTGGTTCAGACCGAGCAGGATATCCATAACTTCATTACCCATTGCACTGTCGAGATTACCTGTTGGTTCATCTGCCAGAATGATATTGGGTTTGCCAACGATGGCTCTGGCGATAGCCACTCTTTGTTTTTGTCCGCCGGAAAGTTGACTTGGAAAATGCTTCATTCGATTTTTTAAACCGACTTTAATCAAAGCTTCTTCGGCTAGCTGCCGACGCATTTTGGAACTTACTTTGCGATAAAGCAGCGGCAACTCTACGTTATCGATCACCGACAAATCGTTAATGAGATGGAAACTTTGAAAAATAAAACCGAGGTGTTCATTGCGAAATTTGGCGACCGATTTTCCCGTATAATCGTCGATGCGATAGCCACTAATTGAGACTTCACCCTGAGATGGTTCGTCGATAAGTCCCATGATATTTAGCAGAGTACTTTTTCCACAACCCGAAGGTCCCATTATCGAGAGGAATTCTCCTTCATTGATATTCAAATTGATATTGTTGAGTGCCAGGGTCTCGACACTTTTTGTCTTGTAAATTTTGTTTACGTTATTGAGTTTTATCATGATTTTAAATTTTTATTGGAATTGATTTTCACTTTCTGATAATCGATTAGTTTGCGAATTAGTGATTTATTTTTTTGTTTTTATTAAAATCGTAAATGGTCAGTACCTGTAAGCCATAATAGCTTGTCCAAAACTGGCTGAGTGTTGCAATATATTCTCTGGCAGCTTGATCCTTTTCTCTCTGGGCCAGGGTCAGTTCCGTCAGACTGATTGCACTGAGCAGGTAACTTTGCTTCGTGATTTCAAATCGGTCTTGTGCGATTTTTTTTAGCTCTTTCACCAGAGCTAACTCTTGTTGGATATTTTTGAATTGATCGACCATCTGTTTGATATCCGTTTCTAATTGCAGCCGTTCCTGTTGCATTCTTTTTTGAGTTAAATCCCTGGTAGCTTTGGATAAAGCAATTTGATTTTTTTGCCGGCCCCAATCGACAATCGGAAGACTTAGACTGATGCTGACAAATTGTTCCTGTCGGGGATCGATATAAATATCTTCCAGGGCTGTAGCGCCTCTTGAAAAACCAATGGATGCGGTCAGGTCGGCATTAAGGCCACTTTGACCTTTGATTTCCGCCAGATTTCGTTCCGCTTCCAGAATCCGGCGTTTTAGACTTTCGACTTCGGGGCGATTTTCCAAAGCCTGCTTAATTGCAAATTCGGCCTCTACTGTAAATTCTTCCTTGACCTCCGGGATGCCTGGCCAGATCATTTGATGATCATAGCTGATTCCCAGGAAAGTGAAAATCCGGGCAGAAGCCATCCGGACAGCTTGCTCTGCTCTCTTGGCATTTCGGCTGGCAGAAACTAGTTCCAGCCTTAGAGCCATTAGGTCATTTTCTGAAATTTTTCCCAATTCGAACCGCTCTTTTGCAACATCGAAAATCGTCTGATTATTTTCACGATTTGAAATGGCAATATTCAAATCTTCTCTGGCGATTAATAAGTTAAAAAAAAGTGCGGTAGCTTCGAGTTTAATCTGCTCCATATCCGCGTCGAACTTCTTTTCTGCTTCGAGATATCTGATCGGTTCGATTTTTTTATCCCATTTTAATGGATTGAATTGAAAAAGCGGCTGAATGATCCCCAGACGGAAAGGGGCGCCATTATAAAATTTTTCCTTGCTTTCCAGATTATCGAAGCGCTGTAGGTTGGATTCCAGAAAAATCGCTCCACCGGTACTGACTATATTTTGAATGGCCTGTATGCCAATTGATGAATTATTATTTGTAATTGGTTGAAATAGAACTGTTCCGTCCGGCTGAATAATTTCACTGGAAGTTTTAGCGTAATTGGGTAGCCTGGCCGTTCCACTGATCTGAGGTTTTAATCCGGATTTAAAGATAGAAAAAGTATAAGTAGCAGATTCCATATCAAATTTTGCCTCGGCACTAACGAGCGACCGCTTTTCTGCCAGAGCAATTAATTGCTCTAAAGATAGCGTGTCCAGTGATTGTCCAAAGAGCATTACCGGACATGCTATGACCAAACAAAAGATGATGTTTTGATAAATATTTTTCATTATTGTCGCTATCGATTTTCAAATAAAAATTAATCCTGTATCAGGTTGATTATATCCAGATGGATAAAGTCCTGCATATCGGAAATAATGATTTGTTCTCCCGGCTGAATATTTTCTCCACGGAGCTCTACAAACTCTGTATTAGTCAGGCCGATTTTTACTTTTCGCTTTATGGCTTTTGAACCTTCGACGACGAATACCTCCTGCTCGACGCCGCCTGTAAATGCCGATCCGTTTCTCACTTTTACAACATCTTCTTTTTTATCGGAAATGATGAATACCTCTACCCGCATATTAGGTCGCAAGTCCTGATGATTGGATTCATTGAGCAGGACTACAAAAGCGATGGTATTATTTTCTACTGCGGGGAGGATGGAATTGATTACTCCTTCGATCATGGTTCGATTTACTCTGACTTTTACAGGCATGCCAACCTTGATCAAATTTGAATAGCGATCTGAGCAGGTAGCTTCAATTCTAAAACTTTCCAGATTGGCGATGCGAACCAGAGGGTCTCCTTCATTGACTTTTTGACCAATATTTTCGTTGACCCAGGTAATCACTCCTCCACGTGGAGCTCTTACAGCGGTTTCCTGGAGTTTGCGGGAAAGCTCGCGTAACTTCTTGTCCTGGATCAATACTTCCAGCTCCAGATTGCGTTCATCACTACTGATCACTTTTTTTCTGAAATTGAGTTGATTCTCCAGTTTCTTCTTTTCCAGCTTCTCAATTTGGACATTTAATGCTGCCTGCTCAACTTCTTCCTGGGTAGCACTGCCTATGGTTTTTAACCTTTGCATATCGGTCAAACTGGCCTCCAGACTACTTAAACGAAGTCCTTTAATCTGATCTTCGTAATCCAGTTCTTTAAGGTCTTTGTGGTATTCCAGCTTTAGTTTGGTAATATTATTTTTTTTGAGTTCTAATTGATCTTTGAGAGATGCGAATTCCAGATTGATATATTCATCATCCAGACTAAGGATCAGATCATTTGGCTCGACTCTGGTTCCCGAATTGAGATGTATCTGTTTGATTTCGGTACTTACCGGAGCATTAATTTGCTGTTCGAAAGAAGGGATAACCATTCCGGATGCAGAGATCGTATTTTCCATATCTCCTCTTTCGACATAGGCGAAGATGAAATCTTCTTTTTTGACTTCTGTTTTTAATAAATTTCTCAGTAAGAAAATTCCAGCTATTATCAGTGCTAGAATAAACAAGTACTTAAACCATTGTCTGAGATTGTACTTTCGTTTTTCTAAAGATGAAATAGGCGTATCCATTATATTTTTCTTTGCTTTTATGAAGCCAACGGATATGCCAAAAATGAATTCACTGATTGTCAGTTAGTTATGTAATTTTTTAATTTTAAAAGTGTCCGATATCGGGCAGGCTTGTTCGGATGTGATGCTTTTTCGGACAGAGAAGGAACAAAGAATAAAATAGTAAAGGGCGCAGGCTAATCCTGCGCCGTGAATTTTGAAAAACGAGTGTATCAATAGTGTTTTTATAATAATGCTACATCGGTTTTAACTTCCAGTAAACCTGGACCATCATGCTGCATCAACTTTTCCATTGCGGGATATAACTGATCTTTTTCCTTGACCTGTATTCCCAGTATACCACAGCTTTCGGCATAGTTCGCAAAGTCCGGATTTACGAGGGAAGTTGCCCATATATCAAATTCTCCGGCCCGTTGTTCTTTTGAAATTTTCCCAAGTTCATTATTATTCAGCACAATGATCTTAATGGGCATGTCGTATTTAGCGACAGTAGTAACTTCTGCCAGGTATTGACAAAAACCACCATCTCCAGCCACTGCAATGACTGGCCTTTCTCTATCTACTGCGGCCCAGGCGCCCATTGCTGCGGGTAATGCAAAACCAATAGAGCCAAGATAACCGGACATGAGAAAGCTGTGTTTTTTCGTTTCAAAATAGCGGCCAAAAGAATAGGCATTATTGCCAACGTCTACACACATGACCGCATCTTCAGGAGCATACTGATTAAGTGCATCAAATACTGCGATGGAGCTGATACCTTTACCGCGATCTTCCAATAAGCGTTTGCTCTTTTCGGCTTTCCAGATTGCCCAGCGATTAGCAATTTCTTCAAGGTGGTTTTGCTTATTGCCAAAATTTGAGAGCTGTTGATTGAGCATTTCGACAGTGACAGATATTTCTCCCCAAACGGCTGCATCCACTTTATGGAATTTGCTCAAAGCCAGTGGATCGAAGTCGATTTGGATAGTTCTGATCTTGGGGGTGATTCCCGTATGTTTGGAAAAGGATGCTCCTATAACTAATAATAAGTCAGCTTCATTCATAAACCAGGACGCGATGGGAGTACCACTTCTTCCCAATACACCACAACCCAGGGGATGATTATCTGCAATTAGCCCCTTTCCTTTAAAAGTGGTCATAACGGGACAATTCAGTTTTTCGGCAAGTTTAATCACTCCTTCCATATGAAAACGTGCGCCGTGCCCTACAATGATTGCAGGTCTTTCAGATTCATTAAGTAAGTTTAATGCCTGCTCAAATGATTCCCGGGGTGGCATAATTGTCATTGGGGTAATTCTTCCTTCCGGAGTCTGTGCTTTTTTATGTGCCTTGACCGGAATTGTTTGCACCTCATCCGGGAAGCTAAGATGCGAAACATCTCTTTTAAGGATGGCATGTTTAATTGCAAGGGACATCAACTCGCTATGCCTGCTTTTGTATTGTACCCGATGGTTGAATTCTGCAACGGTGTTAAAAGCTTTGATCAGATCGAGTTCCTGGAAGTTACCGGTTCCTACAACCTGTGTGGCGACTTGTCCGGTTAAAGCGAGGATAGGCGCTCGGTCAACTTTGGCATCCCATAAACCGGTAAACATATTGGTCGCTCCCGGTCCGGCTATGGCAAAGCAGGCTGCAGGTCTCCCGGTAAGTTTGCCGTAGGCAGAAGCAGCAAAGGAAGCGGCTCCTTCATGACGAATTCCGATGAACTTTAAATTGCCTTTTTCCTCCTGTCGCCGAAGCGCATCAGCTAAACCTAAATTGGAGTGCCCAACCATTCCGAAAACCCGATTGACGCCCCAGTTAACCATCGTCTCTGCCATAATATCCGAAATATTGGTTTGATGCGGCGCTTCTTCTTCGAGACTTACGTATATCTGATCTCCTTCTATTTTTACTGGAAAAGTTTCTACCCCGTCATCAAAACCGGGAGCAAGACCGGTGCAGGGATGAAAGTCCCAACCGTGCCAGGGGCAGCGAAGCAGGCCATTTTCTATTGACCCTTCACCCAGCGGGCCTCCCTGATGCGGGCATTTGTTATCCAGCGCACAATACTTACCTTCAAAATGAGTGAGGCAAAGCGTTTTGTGACCGGCGGTAACGGTCATTACTCTGCCTTCCAACAATTCTTTTTTATTATCCAGAACCTTGTACCAGACCTGCTTATCTTTTTCCATGTTATTGATTTTAATTTTAGTAAAAAGGGATTATTGAGCCATTGCATCCTTGATAGCCTGGGTATCCAGGTAAAGTAAATTCCAGCTTAAAAAGCGATGCGTCTTTCCTTTTAAAGTTATTTGCTCGGCGACTAATGGGAGAATTTCTTTATTGATAGCTTTACCATCGCGGTTGAGGATGAGATAATACTCCGCATTTTTACCAGCCTCCTTTTTTTTATGTTTAAAAACCGGGGGGATGCCACCACTGATACATCTGATTGCACAGCTTTTGTGGGTTTTACCTTCTCCGGGTTTCATCACACCGAAGTAACATTTCGGATCGATCACTTCTCCATAGAGACTTATATCTTTCAGACCGGAAAGCGTAGGATTTTGCCTGGGGCGGTCATTAGCGACTGCTTTTAAGGAAGCTTTTTCTTCGGTAAGTTCGAGAAGGGTCTTGCCATCGCCATAGATTAAGGTGCCGGACAAACTTATTTTTTTACCATTTAATCTACCCTTTTCTTTTTCAATTTCTGACATTATTCCTTTTGCTCCAAACTTACCATAACCTACTAAAATAATATCGTGAGAAAGAGAATCCGGAATCGTTCCTTTATCTGCAATAAGCATAGGTACAGGCATATCATAATAAATACCGCTGATCGTTTTAATATTTCCGAATTCGAATTGATGATTATTGAAAGGTTTTTGAAAAAAAACTATAGCAAATAACAGAACAGGGATCAGGATGAATAAAGGGATTAGAATTTTTTTTAAAAACCTTTTGTTATCCGGAGGCATGTCATCTTTCCAGCCAATATAAAAATCATTTTGCTCTTTCATATTAAAGCAATTTTGCAGGTTCAATAAAAGTACCTTCTGCATGAGGCTCGGGATTGACCCATATTTCTTTATTTAAAACTTTGACCTCATAGGTTTTAACTTTCTCTTCGAAAGGCGGAGGCGACTGACCATTTTCAGGCAAGTACTGATAGCCATGCCAGGGACAGGTAATACAACCTTCAATAATTTTACCTTCTCCGAGGGGACCCATTTGATGTTTACAAACATTGTGTACAGCGGATACCTTTCCATCGTATTTGAAAATGGCGATATTCTCTCCATCAATAAAAACGGTTTTTGCACAGTTTTCTTCAATGTCTTCGATTGTACAGACTTTATAAAAACCATTTTCTTTGAGTAGCGATCGGTCAGCTCGAAGCCTTTTGCGCTCTTTTATTCCAGTGTAAAGATGTAAAGCACTGATGCCGAAAAAACCAAGAAAGAGCAAAGTCCAGTAAAAGGGATGTCCATCATATTGCAAAGCACCCAATGCAACGTGAAGAATGATCAAAGCATAGGCAAAATAGACCATTATATGTAGCCCTTTCCAAACTTTCGGACTGAGGTTTTTTAACCAAAAATCATGACTGGTAGCTGCCATCAGAAAAAAGATAATCAAAGCGGTAAAACCAAGTGTCTGGAAAGGGAAAGCACTAATTGCCAGGTATTTTTGGTTGGAAATAAAAATACTTACAATGGGGTTCTTATCTCCAAGTACATGGAACTGGATGATACAAAAAACGCTGTGTACTAGAGCAATGAAAAACATGGAAACACCAAGATGCCTGCGGTTATAAAGTAAAGGCAAAAACTTGGGATTGAGTCTGGCGAGCGGGCCAATGGCTAAAATCAAATGAAGAAGCACCAACGCGGTCAAAGCTGTTGCCCGAATAATTAATGTTTCTGCTGTACTCTCCGGATGCAATAAAAGCTGGAAAGCAGAAAATGAAACGAGCATCAGAAAAATACCTGCCCAAAGCAGGAGATCGTATTTTTTCTTTTGCTTATTCCACAGAATGGAAGTGTAATTGGCGCTCATTGTATAGCAAGCATTAAAATTAAAGAGACAAAAAGTACGATAATTATCCAGATGTTAAAATGCCGTACTCTTAACGATGGCTTCATAACTGATCAGTTTTTGGAATTACTTTTAATCCATTTTTTTAAAAATAAAATCCAGAAAAAACATAAACCCGGAAATATTAATACTTTAAAAAACCAACCACTGCCTTTGGCAGCGGGATCAACATTGACTAGTCCTTTCCAAAGAAAAAATATCGAGAATAGTACACCGGCCAAAAGATATATCCCGGCGATTGATAATAAAATATTGATTGCCGATTCCATGACATGTTTTTTACAAAATTCCGGCATAAGCAATGCCCGTCAGTCGATGCATATCATAATCCATCGTGCTTAGGTCCTCATGGTTGAATTTTCGGATATCATCATAACCACAGGCTCTTGCAATTACTTTGATCAGATCATTACTTGCAGTCAGAAAATTATTTAATTGCTGAGCGGAGGCTTCAATGATTAATCTTTGGCGTAAGTTTTCTTTCTGTGTTGCAATCCCGACCGGACAGTTATTCGAACCACAGGCTCGCATACCAAGGCAGCCGATAGCTTGTAATGCGGAATTGGAAATAGCTATGGCATCAGCTCCCAGCATGAGTGCTTTGGCAAAATCCTCGGCTACCCGCAGACCTCCGGTGATGACTAGAGAAATACCTTTGGCACCAACTTTATCCAGATGCCTGCGTGCTCTGGCCAGGGCAGGAATAGTTGGAACATTGATATTGTTTCGCAAAATTGTCGGGGCCGATCCTGTACCGCCTCCCCGGCCATCCAGGATAAGGTAATCCACTCCTACGGACAGCGCAAAGTCGATATCCGCTTCGATATGACTGGCTGCGATTTTGAAACCAATGGGAATTCCGCCGGTTAAGACCCGAATCTCTTCTGCTAACCCTTTAAAATCATCGGCGCTGAATAAATCCGGAAAAGCAGCAGGAGAAATAGCGGCTTGACCAACTTGTAAACCACGGACCGCAGCAATTTCTTCGGTCACTTTATGCCCGGGCAAGTGACCACCGGTTCCGGTCTTGGCGCCTTGTCCGCCTTTGAAATGGAAGGCTTGTGCTTTGGCTACCTTTTCGAAAGAAAAACCAAATTTGCCGGATGCTAATTCATAAAAATACCTGGAGTTGTTGGCCTGCTCTTCGGGAAGCATTCCTCCTTCGCCACTACAAATCCCGGTACCAGCCATTTCGGCCCCCATTGAAAGTGCAATTTTAGCTTCGCGGGATAAAGCGCCAAAGCTCATATCTGAAACAAAGAGAGGAAGCTCCAGCCTTAAAGGTTTTTTTGCATTTGGGCCGATTACGACATGAGTAGATACTGCCTCGTGATCCAGTAGCGGCCTGCGGGCTAATTGTGCCGGAAGAAACTGAATGTTTTCCCATTTGGGCAATGTGTTTCGATCGACGCCCATTGAGGCAGAGGGGCCATGGTGGCCAAAATTTTTGAGCCCATTTTGAGCCAGTTCTTTAATATACCGGGTATAAGGTTCGGTATCCTCCGGATGAGTGTCCGCGTACTGTCCCTGGTATTGATCCCTTTTGAATGGCTGCGGATGATCTACGAGATATTGATTGATCTCTTCTTCATTGATCCAAACCTGGCCGTCCTGAATTTCCGCATAAAACTTATACAGTGCTTCTTCATTATTGTATTCACTGACTCCGGTATCGTATCGATAATCCCAATTGTGCAAACCGCAGATCAGATTCTGCCCATCAATATATCCATCGGCAAGCAAAGCTCCCCGATGCAGGCACCTGCCGTATAGTACAGAAACTTGATTATTGTAGCGGATAACCACCAGATCGAGACCATTGACCTGATAGTGGCTTGGTTCTTTTTCCTGCAGCGCATCAAAGCTGCAAAGCTGGATTTTCTTCATTAGTTATTTTGGTGATTTATAGTTTCAGATTAAAAGTAATGAGATTCTAGATTAAATGAAGAAAACATTCCGGTTATTTTAAAAGAAAGCCTTTAAGGTAGTCGCAGTCAATACCTTTTGAAATGAAAAATAAGCGTTGAGGGAATTTTAAAGCCTGATTTATGTTATTCTAGGCGTGGCTATCGGATTTTAATGTTTGTAGAAAAAATACCAAACTTTAAGGAATTAGTTTTAAATTCAAGTTAGAAGGTGTGAATAAACAGGTAGGTAATGGCCCGGAAATGTAAGGTTGGATAAGTGAACAGAACTGTTCTTGATAATAAAACTTTTACAAAAAAGTAAGAATCAGGTAATCTTGATTGCTTTTATTTAGGGACAAAACCAACTCCAAAATATATGTCAGTATTCGAAAAAATAGATTATAGGGAAAAATTGATAAGACCTGTCCCCAAACGCGATTTATGCAGGGATATCAAAAACCTTGGCAGGGAACACCTTTTGATTTCCAGACGAAACTTCGACGTATATCTGGCCAAAGCTTATGAGATACCACATTTGTTAAGAGAGATCGGTCGCTTGCGAGAGCTGACTTTTCGTTCGGTCGGAGAAGGAACAGGAAAGGCTTTAGACATTGATGAGTACGATGATTATTATCTCAACCTTTTTATCTGGGATCGGAAGCAACAATGTGTAGTAGGAGGTTATCGAATGGGAATGGGAGATACGATTAGCCATGCCGTCGGTTTCGAACGTTTCTATATTAATAGCTTATTCGAAATAGATAATGTCGTCTTACCGGTTTTGGAAAGATCAATAGAACTGGGGCGTTCCTATATCGTACCTGCTTATCAAAAAACTTATTTACCTTTTTTCTTGCTTTGGCAGGGTATCCTAACTGTACTCGTTAAAAATGACTATTATCAATATCTTATTGGCCCGGTCAGCATTAGTAAGTTTTATTCCGGAATATCCAAAAGTTTAATTGTTGCATTTGTCAAACGCCATTTTTATGATAAAAAAATGGCTGTACACTTCAGACCAAGGACACCTTTCAAGCCTGATTTGGAACAAGTGAATCTGGAAGAAATGCTTAATACCATCAAGGGCGATCGCTTAAGGGATCTGGAGTTTTTTTTAAAATCGATCGAACCGGATCATGTCAAAGTACCTGTTTTACTCAAGCAGTATACAAAACTCAATGCGAAGTTTATCAGTTTTAATATTGATCCCAATTTTTCGGATGCACTGGATGGTTTAATGATTTTGGATATAAAACATTTACCCGACTCGATTATTCAGCTTTTAAATGAAAAGTGATTTTTTATCTTAATCCTCGAAAAACGAAAAACGAAAAACGAAAAACGAAAAACGAAAAACGAAAAACGAAAAACGAAAAACGAAAAACGAAAAACGCTTTCTATGATTGGTTTTGTAAGAGCATTTTCCCGGCTGACATTCTTCATAACCGGTACACTCTTCTATGTAAGCAGGTATTTAGCGAAGGCGATTGTTGTCGGAAATGATTTGGACAGAGCGCTACGGCTCAGGAAAGAGTGGTTTCGTAAAGTACATAGATTTTTAGGCGTGCATATTACAACTTATGGAGAGCAACCTGTCGAAGCCGGCTTATTGGTTTGTAACCATCGGTCTTATTACGATCCTTTACTGACTTTGAGCCAAATATTAGCCTTGCCAGTTGGCAAGACAGAAATACAAAGCTGGCCGGTTATTGGTTATGCTGCTATGGTTTCGGGTGCAGTGTTTGTGGATCGTAAAACCAGGGAAGGTCGGGATCAGGCGAGGAAGGAAATATTGAAGATGCTGAAAAAAGGCTATTTTGTTATTAATTATCCGGAAGGAACAACACATATCGAACCTCAAACGATAGAGTTTAAAAGAGGATTGTTCAGAGATGCGGCAAAGGAACAATTTATTCTTTATCCACTGGTCCATGAGTATCAGAGCGATAGCAATGCCTGGATTGGAGACGATACTTTCTTCCGACATTTTTTTGAGTGTTTTAGCAATAAAAATATTTATGTACGAATGAGTTACGGTCCAAAAATCCAGGGAGATGATCCCGAGCAACTTTTGCAAAAATCCAAACAGTGGATAGATGCAGAGTTGTTGAGATTGAGAAAAGGCTGGCATTTATCCGAACAAGGAAAGGTATAAGGACATGATGAAGAAGAAAAAAAGGCAGTGGTATAAGAAGAAGCGCTTCTGGTTCTTGGGCCTTTTAGTCCTGTTCTTTTTTGTAAGTAAGATGGAATGGGCAAAGATGCGCTATAATCCTCAGGTACTCAGTCAGTGGCTTATTGAGCAGGGACAAATGAGTCCGGTTTTCAAAACCAAAAAAAAACTTGGAAGGGAACTACATTATTTGCAAATCGGTAACCGGTCCTCATTACCCCTGATCGTTTTTGTACACGGATCACCCGGTGCTCTGAATGCTTACGAAGAATATTTTTCCGATACGATACTGAGCAAGTACTCGGATATGATAGCAGTGGATCGACTTGGTTTTGGTTATTCGGATTTTGGAAAAAGTGTTTCTTCTCTGCTTATACAAGCTGAACTAATAGCCAGTATCCTGGAAGATTTTCCCCGAAGGAAAAAAATACTCGTTGGTCATTCAATGGGTGGCCCGGTGATTGCACGCCTGGTTATGGATCATCCGGAGCTGGTCGATGGATTGGTCATGGTGGCTCCTTCGATCAGCCCGAGCCTGGAACCCTCCAATGCCTGGCGAAAGGTAATCGATTTTCCACCCATTCGCTGGCTGACACCCTCGGCACTTCGGGTTTGTAATCAGGAAATTATCCCGCTACGCAGAGAACTCGATGCAATGATGGATGGATGGGCTGATATCTCTGTACCCATTACTGTTGTACAAGGCACAGAAGATGTACTTGTTCCAAAGGCTAATGCAGATTTTGCAAAGGCAATGATTACAGATGATTTATGTATCAAAACAACTATGGTGGAAAAAGGCGATCATTTTATTCTCTGGACCGAAATGGCCCTTATTAAAAAGGAAATTTTAGAATTATTATCGAATATTACTTGATACTTTTTTGTTATACACCGTTTGCTTTTCGAAAAGCAAATCGTACATCGTAAACGGCGAATAGCAAAAATTGAAATAAAGCATTATGAAGAAGATCAACTATTTTTTTCTCCTGACCGGTCTGCTTATTTTTTATCTGGCTTGTGATTTACCGGAGCATTACTGGAGCGAAAGTCCGGAATGCCATCCATCCGCTTTCATTGGAGCCGCAATGCCTGCCTCCCTGGCTTATCAGTCAAAAGTAAGAGTTTTTTTGGCGGACAAAAAAGCGGAAGACTTTCGTTATTTCTTTGATACTTTTATGGATGAAGGAGCAAAGACCTATATGATGACGGAGTTTAGAAACGAGAATGAATGCTTCACTGGAAAAATTCTGGTACGCGACTGGTCGAAGCTCGAAGGCATGAGACGTGTAAATGGAAAAGCCTACCCCAAAGAGTTATACGATCTGAAATGGGAGATTCAGACAATCGATGGAAAGCAGGAAATACTTTATGTAGATATGCACGATATTATCGATTAGCCTGATTATGAGCTTTCAGGAGCAAACCTGACTGTCAATTTTATTTTGCGGCCTGTCGCTTTTCGTTAAAAAAGCGCTACTTTAGATGTGTTCATCGCGTATTGTATCAATGCATCTAATATCTGCTGTTCATGAGGCTTCAAAATGATCTAAAAGCGCTACAGGAAGCAAATGTCATCTCGGCTGAGACTGCCGAACGAATACGGGCTTATTACGAAGCACAACGTCCTGACTCTGCCAATCGTCTTTTTATCGCATTTGGAATTTTAGGAGCGCTTCTGGTTGGACTGGGAATCATTCTTATTGTAGCACATAATTGGGATAATCTTTCCAGAAATATCAAAAGCATCTTTGCCTTTATCCCACTACTGATTGGTCAGGCTTTATGTGCTTACACCTTGCTTAAGCGGAAAGAAAGTAAAGCCTGGCGCGAAACGAGCGCACTCCTGGTATTTTTCGGTATCGGTACAAGTATTGCTTTGATCAGCCAGATTTACCATTTACCCGGAGCAATAGAAAACTTTTTATTCACCTGGGCAATACTGGCGCTACCCCTAATGTATGTCATGCGTTCTTCAATGGTTTCCCTGCTCTACCTGGCGGGAATTACCTGGTATGCAACGGAAGAACATTATTATGCCCCCTTAGATTACTGTTGGTACTGGTTATTATTTTTAGGGGCTCTTCCCTATTATTATCAGCTCTATCGCCATTCTGCTACCAGCAATTTTATGTCTTTTCACAACTGGATGGTGCCGGGCTCTTTAGCCATTGCTTTAGGGATGTTTTCCGATAAAGATGCAGAATTGATGTTTCTGGCTTATATCAATTTATTCGCTGTTTTTTATTTGATCGGTAATGCGAGATATTTGAAAAAACAGAGTATACTCAAAAACGGCTATCGCGTGATTGCTGCTTTAGGAACCGTAGGAATACTGCTGGCATTAAGTTTTTATTGGTTCTGGGAAGAGCTGCAAGATGAGTCGTTTACTTTTGGTTCAGAGGCTATACTTAGCATATTACTGGGAGTATTGGCTTTGATTTTTTTGTTTTTACAAATAAGAAAAAAAGCCTGGGAGGCCTTGGAACCCTTATCTACGGTGTTTTTATTCTTTACCCTGATCTTTTTGATTGGTTGGCAGGGAGGGCTTAAGCTAGCGGCTGTTCTGATAAACTTATTAATATTTGGTATCGGTGTTTTGACGATCCGAAAAGGGGCGAAGGAAGATCATTTGGGAATATTGAATTATGGCCTGATCATCATTACTTTGCTCACGGTATGTCGGTTTTTTGATGTAAATCTATCCTTTGTGCATCGGGGAATCTTATTTGTATTGATTGGGATCGGATTCTTTGTTGCTAATTATCTTATGTTACAAAAAAGAAAATCGCATGAAAGTTAAACAAATCATTTTCCCGGCTTTTATTTTAATGGTACTTGTTCAGCTTTTTGTTCCGGCAAGTATGATTTTTAAACAGGAAAATATTTTGAAAACGGGCAGTGCCTTTAAATTTAAAACAGCTCCGGTTGATCCCTATGATCCTTTTCGAGGTAAATATATATGGTTGAATTTTGAAGCGAATCAAATTGGCGTAGCCGATAAAGAAGATTGGGAATATAATGAACCTATATATGTAAAATTCAAAACAGATGAAAACGGTTTTGCGGCAATCAAAGAGGTAAGCAAAAAACGTCCGGAACAAAGCGAAGATTTTGTTGAGGCCAAAGTGAGCCATCTTTTTAAAGATTCTCTGGGCGATCAATTGGTAGTAGAATATCCTTTTAATCGCTTTTATATGAAAGAAACCAAGGCATACGAAGCAGAAGTAAAATACCGGGAGGCTAGCAGGGACGAAAATATTATTGCCTATGCTTTGGTAAAAATCAAAAATGGAAAGGCAGTGATTGAAAACGTTTTTTTGGACGAAATACCAATCGGGGAAATAGTCGAATAATATAGCTTTGCATGAGAAAGTATATCAAAAATATATTCCTCGAAATGATTCCGGTAATTCTCGGAATTTTGATTGCCTTGTTTATTAACAATTGGAAAGAAAATAGCGATAATCAAAAATTTATTAATACGATTATGGCCAATATGAGACTGGAAATTAAGGATAATGTAAAAGACTTAGAAGCATTTTTACAAATTAACAAATAACGGTTTACGCGCGAACACTAAATGAGGAATTACTTTTGTTTTCTATTTCTATCGGCTTTATTAAGCCTGAATTGTAATGAAGCAGGACAACAGAAAATAAGAATAGCGGCAGCAGCCAATCTGCAATTTGCTATTAAGCCCTTAAGCGAAGCATTTACAGTAGAAACGGGATATGCTTGTGAGGTAATCATCGCTTCTTCCGGGAAACTCACCGCACAAATCGTTCAGGGAGCCCCTTTCGATATTTTCCTTTCGGCGGATATGAAATATCCTCAAAAACTATATACAGAAGGACTATTGCAAGGACCGCCCGAGGTTTATGCTTACGGACATATGATTTTATGGAGTATGAAAAAGGAATTGTTGCGCTCACCGGACAGTCTGAACCTGGAACAAATAAACTACTTTGCAATTGCGAATCCGAAAACAGCGCCCTACGGCCGGGCGGCTGTAGAAGTATTGGAATACTATAGGTTATTGAAAAAACTTGAACCCAAACTTGTCTATGGTGAAAATATTGCACAGGCCAATCAGTTTATCACTACTCAAGCCGCTGATCTCGGATTCACAGCAAAATCAACTATTAAAGCACCTCATTTGGCGAATCGGGGCTTTTGGTTGGAAGTCGATCCGAAATCCTATGCACCAATCAGTCAGGGTGTCGCTTTACTTAAATCTTCCGAAAATCCTGCCTCCCGGCAATTTTATGACTTCCTCTTTTCTGCAAAAGGCAAAGAAATTTTGAATACCTTTGGCTATACGACTTCAATTGAAAAATAGACTTGGAGACAATTGCTTCAAATAGAATAAAAGAATGATCGACTGGGAGCCATTATTACTGACTTTCCGTCTCGCCTTGGTCACGACGCTGATCTTATTGGTGATTGCTATCCCCTTGGCTTATTGGCTGGCCTATTCCAGGTCCAGGGCTAAATTGATCGTTGAGACTTTAGTTGGGATGCCTTTGGTATTACCTCCCACGGTACTTGGTTTTTATTTGTTAATTGCCTTCAGTCCTTCGGGAGCTTTTGGGCAATGGCTCGATAGCTGGTTCGGTATTAGATTGGTTTTTTCTTTCAGCGGGCTCGTTATTGCTTCCGTTATTTACAGTCTGCCCTTTATGGTACAACCGATACAATCCGGATTTGCTAATTTACCCGCTTCACTTAAAGAAGCATCCTACGTATTGGGGAAATCTCGTATGGAAACTATTTTTAGAGTTTTATTACCCAATATCAAACCTGCTCTTTTAACCGGAACGGTCCTGGCTTTTGCACATACGATTGGGGAGTTTGGTGTCGTTCTGATGATTGGTGGAAACATCCCGGGTAAAACTAAGGTAGCTTCTATCACGATATACGACGAGGTAGAAGCCCTTAATTACGATGCGGCCAATACCTATTCCCTGATTTTGTTTGCTATTACTTTTACGATACTTTTATTGGTCTATGCGGTTAATAAAAGATACTTTAAATAGAGAAAGAAATGAACTCATCTATTTTGGATAAACGCAGGCTTTTATGCTTGAGCTAATGCTTAATAAAAAACTGCATTCCGCTGGAGGAACGATGCGTCTGGATATCTCAATGGATATCAAGCGGGGAAGTTTTGTGACCCTTTACGGAAAATCAGGAGCGGGAAAAACATCTATCCTGCGCATGCTTGCCGGCTTGTTTGTACCCGACCAGGGAAAGATTATAGTGGATGATGAAACCTGGCTGGATACCCAGCATAAAATAAATCTCAAGCCACAAAAAAGAAACGTGGGACTGGTTTTTCAGGATTATGCCTTGTTTCCAAATATGACGGTATTGGAAAATCTTGAATTTGCACTGAGCAAAACGGCAGATCGAAAAATAATTAAGGATTTAATTGAGGTAATTGAACTGGGTGATTTGCAATCACTTAAACCGGCAACACTTTCGGGCGGACAACAACAGAGGGTTGCTCTGGCCAGAGCACTGGTTAGAAGACCCAAGCTATTGCTTTTGGATGAACCATTGTCCGCGCTGGATTCAGAAATGCGGCAAAAACTACAGGAGTATCTCCTAAAAGTTCATCAGGAATTTAAACTTACTACCATTTTAGTTAGTCATGATGTTCCCGAAATTCTCCGCTTATCCGATTATTTAATTCAGTTAGAAAAAGGCCTGATTATCCGGCAAGAGACACCGGCCCGGTTTTTTACAAAGCAGACAAATGCAAAATTACTTTCTGTAGAGCGACTTAAGGAAAATTATAATCTATCCATCCTGATCAATGGCCAGGTAGTTCAGCTAAACATCCCCTCTATTGAGTTTGAGGAAGAATAATGTAATGAGTTTAGTATTCCGGTTTTTGCATTAAACTTTTGAGCAAAGCTTTTACAGTGGACCACTCTTCCAGTAAAATCGAGTAGTAAACAGTATCCCGAATCGTACCATCCGGCATAATCATATGGTGCCGAAGCATACCTTCGTATTTAGCGCCTATTTTCTCCATTGCTTTTCGGGAACGTATATTTTCCGAGTGAGATTTTAACTCTACGCGATTGAAGCGGAGGTATTCAAATGCGTATTGCAATAGTAAAAATTTACAGTGGGTATTTAAGCCCGTACCCTGCAATGGTTTGGCTACTTTGGTCCAGCCTATTTCGAGTCTTTTATGTTGATTGGAGATGTTTCCAAAACAGGAAGTTCCCGCGTAGATTTTATTTTTTTTATCATAAAAAGTAAATGGATAACGAACTTTTGCCCGATAATCTTCCAGGCATTGATCGATGTACAGCAGGGTATCCTTCGCACGCTTGATTTGTAAAGAAGAATAGGTGCTCAAGTCCGGAACGAGTAATAATTCCATCAAATGCTCCTTGTCTTCATTTCGCATTGGACGAATCAAAACCCTTTCGTCTTCAAGGATAATTTCTTCCTGAAAATTGAAGTCCATTTTTTCTTATAAAAGTAATATTTATATTCAATTTCTAAACCACAAACCACGAATTCACTCCTTCGGAGGCATTGGGATAAAAGCAGAGGTCTTTCGCATATAATCCTGATAATCTGGCTTGCTGGCTTTTAAGCCTTCTTCGAGCATCGCTACTCCGGAGACTTTGAGAAGTAAAAAAGTCATGATTACGGGGCAGAAAATATAATAAATGCCCTGGGGATGAGCTAGACTGAAAAGGAAAAAGCCCCACCACATCATCGCCTCACCAAAATAGTTAGGATGTCGGGTATAGCGCCAGACCCCCTGATCCATCACCTTGCCTTTATTGATAGGATAGCTCTTAAAACACATCATTTGCCAATCCCCGACAACTTCAAAGAAAAAGCCCACACTCCAGAATACGATCCCCACATAATCCCAAATGAGCAGGCTGCTTCCTGATTTCAGAGCAGGTAAATAAGTGGCAGAAATGACCCATAACAGAACACCTTGCAGTAAAAAAACTTTTAAAAGGGATTTCCACCACCAGTTTTTTCCATTTTCTTTTCGCCAGGCGGCGTAGCGATAATCCTCGGGTTTGCCAATATTGCGGATAGCCAGATATATGCTGAGACGGAGCCCCCATAGGGTGATCATTGCGAGCAGTATAAAGTGGCGCAATCCAAGATTTTCCAATCCCCCTTGAAAAGCATATAACCAGGAAACGATGACAAAACCAGTGCCCCAGAAAATATCAATGATACCGGCATCTTTGATGACCAGGCTCAGAATCCATAAAGCTGTCAGGATCAAGGAGAGCAACAGGATACTTTTCTGAAAAAGCGAAGCCCATTCATTACTCAGCAACCAGATACCAGGTAGCAAAATCGCTACTCCAATAAGTCCGCGAATGATATTTTCAGTTTTCAATTATATCTGTATCTTATGACTCAAATAGAACAGTAGTCAGGATTGTTTGTTTAAAACAAAGAATAATTTGAGCTACAAATAACCTGCACCTATATAATGGAACCTGCCTATGAAAATTCTCTTTTTACAAACCGGAGGAACTATTGACAAAGATTATCCCCATACCACAAAGGGCTGGGCTTTTGAATTTGGAGCACCGGCAGTAGAACGTATTCTGGAAAAATTGAACCCTTCTTTTGAATATGAGATTCAAACTGTTTTTCAGAAGGATAGTTTAGAAATTGACGATAATGACCGCCAGCAATTAGCGGATTTTATTAATAAAAGTGATTATGATAAAATCATCATTACCCATGGCACAGATACTATGCAGCAAACGGCAAAATTTCTGGCAGAACGGATTAATGATAAATTAATTGTTCTCACCGGAGCAATGCTTCCGGAAAGGTTTTACAATTCTGAAGCATCAATTAATCTGGGGGCAGCTATTGCTACTGCCAACCTTTCGAATCGGGGGCTGTTTATCACTATGCACGGTATCGTCAAGCCTTATAACGAAATAGACCGCAATCTGCAAACCGGAAAATTTTATTAGTTTGAAAATTATAAAACTCAACAATAAAGGACAAATGCTTGCCAGGGATGTGGCTTACTTCGGGGGCAAGTATAATTTTCTGGAAAGAATTCGTGAGGGGGGAATAGGTTCCCCTAAAATTATTTATAAAACGGGCATTCCACATTTTGACGAATTGGATAATGAGATTATTGGAGAGATTTCTTTCAGTAATTTTGAATTGATGAAAAACGGTTTTTTGATTCGGGTTAATCGCAACCAGAAGTTGCGTTATGTTGGCTTTCAACTCCAAGAGATTTTGAAAATCAAGCTAATTGGTCAAAAATGGGAAAAAAGGTCTTCCGGACATATGAAGCAAAGCTATGCTTTTCCGCTACAATCTGCTTTGCATATTTTTACTTTATACGATGGTATTTTAAGCTTTGAAGCAAGTCGCCCTTTTTATAAAAAAATACGCAACTTCTTTGAAAAACGGATTTTCGAAAACAAATTTGAGAAGGTCCGGATGGAAAACGAATCAGGTAGTTTGTAAAACCCGGCTCCCTTTTTTAGTGGCAAACATCAAAATAAAGAAAAGCAAGGCAATTGCCAGGGATATATATGCTATAATTGGAATCTGTTCCCAATGTTTGATGACCAAAGCAATAAATGCCCAAACGACCACTCCTGCATAAGCACTATCCTTATATTTCCATACTGCGGTACTGGCGATAATTGCTACTATCGGAAGGATAATCAATGACCAGCTTACTTCGGATAAACCAAAGCCTGTCCAGTTGTAGTAATTTAATGCTGCACTGATATTCAATACCGTAGCCAGAGTAATCCAGGCAAAATAGATACTGAAAACAAGGCGCTCTGTCCAAAAATTGATCGCAGCGCCTTCCGCTTCTATTTTAATTAAAAGAAGATTAATTCTGTAAAGGCTAATTAACATAAAAATAATCACAATCACCGTCATCCATAACCAGTTATAAGAAGCAAATGCTAACCAAAGGCCATTTGCTATTACATTGAGGGAGAACAGAATTCGGACCTGATGCCACAAAGGATGCTTATCCCTTTTTTTTATTAACTGGAAAATGGGAAACAGGATCAATCCCGTATAAATAATTCCCCAAATGGAGAAAGCATAACCTGCGGGAACAATTAAGGGTTCGGTATCCACCGAAGTTTGTCCAACCGGACTATCCCCCAAGTAACCCAAAGTACTTAGTCCATAAAGTAGGAGCATCACAAGAGTAGAGATCAGGGACAGGTAAATGGAATTGCGGTATTGCATGAACAGGAAATGATTTGGTTTATTTTTAAAACTCTGAAATTGAGCCTTGGTTCAGTCACAGGGCATTTAAGACCGCATATCGAGGATCAATTGATAAATCTTTAGGGTTTCTTTAGCCGTTTGTGTTCTTGAAAAGGACTCCAGTTTTTTTGATCCGTTTTCGATTAACTGATCGCGCAATGCTTGATCCTTTAGCAATCTCAAAACTTGTCGGGCAAGTTGAGCAGCGTCTTTCACTGGGGCTAAGAGGCCCGTTTTTTCGTGTTCAACAATCTCGGGGATTCCTCCGGCTGCTGTAGCTACAATCGGGACACGGCAGGCCAGTGCATCCAGCAGACTGGTTCCCAGTCCTTCGGTTTTACTTGTAAAAAGAAAAATATCAATGCCCGGCAGGATTTCGGGAATATCCCGCCGGAATCCGGTGAGGATAATATTATCCTGCAAGTTTTTCTGTCGGATATAAGTCCGGATTTCCGATTCTTTTCCACCATCTCCTCCAATGATCATAAATTTTACTTCCGGACGACTTTGCAGGATCAATGCCGCAGTATCGACAAAAGTGAATAAGTCTTTGTGTGGAGCGATGGCCGCTACGTTTACAATAAGGGGAGTTTGCGAAGGGATATTATATTCACTGCGGAGTTTATCGTTTTTTGAAAAACGAAACCTGCCGATATCTATTCCCGAATGGACTACTTTGATTTTTGCCTGCTCTTTAATATCGTTTTTGATCACCATTTTAATAAAATGGGAAACGCAGATGATGGCTTTAATCGATGAATGATTGTATTTCCACTGGGACAGAAAGCTTTTTTTGATAGGAAAATCCACTCTTCTACTGAGTACCAAAGGCGCTTTGATACCGAATAAAGTTATACCAATGCAGGCAAAACTATGCGAATGGGCATCGTGCAAATGGACGATATCAAATGTTTTATTTTTAAGGATCGAAGCCAGTTTCAAACCGGGCAGGGGAGAAATGGAGGGGCCTTTTTTATAAGTAGAAAAAGGAAAATGATGGCTCAGGCAGAATGCTTCCATCTTCGAGCCCGTTACACATAAAACTTCTTGCTCAACATCCAGGAGCTTCAATTCTTCCAACAAATACGCAATCTGTTGTTCTCCACCTCTCCAGGTTCGGGCTGATGAAAAATGAAGTACTTTCATTGCTTGCGGTTTAGGTCGCTAAGGATAGTGTATTTCAGATGAACAAGATAGGCATTTCGTTTACTAATAATCCAGCCGTTTTTTCCGTCCAGAAATGCTTTTTTGAATAGAAATGTTTTCAGAAACCGAATAGAGGGAGATATCCAGCGCTTTAGGAAGTTGCTTTTTTTTCCTTTCGCCTGTAGCTCCATAGCGGAAAGCCGGGCGTATTTTCGAATACGTTGCAAATGATCTTCGGAGGTTTTATAGGAGTAGTGAAAGAGCTTTCCGCGCAACCTTTCTGTTGTTACCGCTTTTTGATGCTGTAATTTTTCGTGAACAAAGGCCCCTTCCCAATGACTGATTTTTCGATTGAAAAGTCGAATTTTCCACTCCGGATACCAGCCACTATGCCGAATCCATTGTCCGCAGTAATTGGTCAAACGATCTAGCGCATAAACTTTTTTAGGGTCTGGCTCTAGATTCAAAAGGCTTAAAATAAGTTCCTCAGATAGTACCTCATCGGCATCGATGGAAAGTATCCAGTCAAAACGGGCCTGTTGATTGGCAAAATTCTTAGTTTTGGAATAGCCCTGCCAGTCTGTTTCCAGAACCTTTGCACCTGCTTTTCGGGCAATTTCCTGCGTCTGATCTGTGCTTTGTGAGTCGACTACTAAAACTTCCTGTGCCACCCGGCATAAAGCACTGACACAAGCCTCAATGTTTTCAGCTTCATTATAAGTGATGACAACCGCAGAAAGTTCATGCATATTTAATTTTCAACAATATTTCCGTAAGCGATAAAATGAGGATTGAGCAAGTCTTCTTTATTATAACGCAGGGGCTGACGACTATGTGCATCCAGCACTTTTCCTCCCGCTTCTTCCAGGATAATCTGAGCGGCTGCAGTGTCCCATTCCATCGTTGGAGCCAGTCTGGGGTAAATATGTGCTTCGCCCCGGGCGATGATGGTAAATTTTAAAGAACTGCCTCTGGCAAGCAATTTGGGAGATTCGAATTGGTCCACAAAAGCCTGAGTGGCTTCGTTTAAATGCGATCGCGAACAAACAATACCCAAGCCACTTTCCTGACCTGAAAAAGGCATACAACTGATTTTCTGTTCTACACCGTTTCTTTTATGATGAGCCCCTGCTCCTTTTATGGCCCAGAAAAGTTCATCCGTAACAGGTACATAGACAACTCCGGCAAGTGGCCTCTGATCCTTGATCAGCGCAATATTTACCGTGAATTCTCCATTGCGTTTAATAAACTCTTTAGTGCCATCAAGTGGGTCGACCAGCCAGTAGTACTCGTATTGGCTTCGCTCGGCATAGGGTATCTGTTTATTTTCTTCGGAGATGATTGGAAATTTAGGATTTAACAAATCCAGCTCTTCGCATATTTTTTGGTTGGCAGCACTATCCGCTTTAGTTAGGGGCGAATCATCCTTTTTATACTCAATTCCAATATCCGTCTGTGTCTCATATACCTTCAGGATTTCTGCTCCTGCTTTGCCAGCAATAATAGCAACCCGCTCGATCATCTCTTTTAAATCCATATAAACTAGTTTCTTATCAAAAATAGGGACTGATTCTTTACTTTTGCAAAAGTATAAAAATATACTATCCCGAAAAATTAAGGAAAAGGCTTAATTTTTGATATAAAGGCATTATCTAATATTAAAAAGGCTTGGGGGGATGTTTTTTAACATAAAATTGGAAGCTGCTCGTACTTAATTAAAATAATACAGATGGCAAATAAAAAAGTATTGGTTACCGGAGGCTGTGGTTATATCGGCAGTCATACTATTGTTGACCTGATCGATAATGGTTTTGAAGTTGTATCTGTTGATAATAATGTCAATTCCTACGCCAGTGTAATGGATGGGATCAAGGCAATTACCGGAAAAGATGTTCCCAACTATACTTTGGATTTATGTGATTTTAAGGCGACTAAACGGATTTTTGAAGAACACAGCGATATTGGCGGGGTTATTCACTTTGCTGCTTTGAAAAGCGTAAACGAATCGGTAACTCGCCCACTGGATTATTTTCGAAATAATTTGAACTCTTTACTTAATATTCTGGAATGCTGTAAAATATATGGCGTTAGAGGTTTCATATTTTCATCCAGCTGCTCAGTTTATGGAAATGCGGAGGAATTGCCGGTAACCGAAAGCACGCCATTCGAAGAAGCGGAAAGTCCTTATGCGAGAACCAAGCAAATGGGAGAGCAAATCGTCAAGGATTTTGCAGCGAATAATTCAGCTGTTAGTTCTGTAATGCTGCGTTATTTTAATCCTGCCGGAGCACATGAATCTGCTTTAATTGGAGAGCAGGCTCGTAAAACTGCCTGGAACCTGGTTCCGGTGATTATGGAAACCGCAATTGGTAAACGAGATGGGATGGTGGTGTTCGGAGATGATTATGATACCCGGGATGGTAGCTGTATTCGGGATTACATTCATGTAATGGATATTTCGAATGCCCATACCAAAGCAATTGAGTATCTTTTTGAGGAAAGGAACAGTTCCAATTATGAGATTTTTAACCTTGGCATTGGAGAAGGGGTAACTGTTTTTGAAGCAATTCATGCTTTTGAAAAAACTTCAGGCAGAAAGCTAAATTACAAAATCGCTCCACGTCGGGAAGGAGACGTTGTAGCTATTTATGCCAATAATGATAAAGCACGCCAATTACTGCGCTGGCAGCCCAATCGTAATATCGAAGATATCATGCGCACGGCCTGGAACTGGGAAGAAAAACGCAATTCTATTCCTTCAGAATAATTTTCGGGATATTTAAAAAGATGTAACTTTTAGATAAAAATAGGCTAAAGCCTTTACCTTCTGTCCTGGACTTTATACCTTTTAAAAGCCCTGGTTTATGTCATCTTTCGCTTTAAAAAGCTGATATTTTGTCCCTGAAACAACAGTATGTTTTCAAAAAATGCGCTACCTTTTTAAGTTATTTTTTGAACAAGTTAACAAATTATTATTTTGTTTTTTTATATATAACTGTTTGTTAATTTGGAAGAAGGGTCGCTTTTAAGGGATAACAGTTTGTTTTCTTGTTTAATAGTACGAATTTTTGCATCTTTGTTTAAGGTCATTTCGGTGTCCTAAACAATCTATGGGTTAGGTTCTAAAAGAACAGTCATAGGGTGTCCATAGTCTTGTTGCCTTGTCGGGTTTACTCTCTCGACAAGGTTTTTTTATAGAGATTATTCCTTTTTTGTCAACACTGCTTTTTGGTAACCTTTTATTGGAAAAGTATTTACTGCCGGAATATCTTCTCCCTGAAATTGCTGATTTCCAGTAGTACTCACCGGCTCGGCACTTCCAAAAATAATTTCAAAAATCATCTGTTTTCCTCGCTTTTCCTGAATACTCAAAATCTGATTTCCCATTACCTCATACCAGCTCATCAGTTTATTATCAAATAAATAACTTTCAATTTTTATAGAGTTTTTCTCATCGAGCAAATACTGGCCTTTTGAGGCATCGATAACAGCGAGTTCATAAGGTCTGCGACCTGCTTCTTTATCGGCTCCATAGATGATTGCCCAGGTATAATTTGCGGAGGTATCCATGTGGAGCATTTCCAGTTCCATTGGAACTTCCTGGACAATTTTATTATCCTTATAAATCAGAAGCGTACCCTCCCAGTTCCCGAGCCAGGATTGGGGAAAAGGCATTGAATCCATGTCGGAAATAGATGCTGCAGGAGGAGGTTTTTCCAGACTTGGACTTTCTATCTGAGAACATGCACTTAAAATGAAGCAAAACAAAATATATAACGTAAATTGTTTCATATCTAATTTTTTTAAAATGAAAGAAAACATACTCTGTCTGCTCCTGGTTCTACTTGGCTATACTCTTACAACAGCTCAAAAACCATATTTTCAGCAGGAAGTTAATGTCAAAATAGAAGCAAATCTTAACGATACCGATCATACACTCATCGGAACAATCGAAATGGAATATATTAACCACTCTCCCGACCAACTGAATGAGATTTATATGCACCTCTGGGCGAACGCTTTCAAAAACCGGCGATCTGCTTTCAACCGACAGAAGCTTCGCCAGGGGAGTACCCGTTTTTACTTTGCTAAAGATAGTGAATTGGGGAACTACTCCCAATTGGATTTTAGAGTTGACGGTAGCAGTGTAAATTGGGGCTTTTTACCTGATCATCCGGATATTGCTTTATTGCAATTAGATAAAACACTCCCTCCCGGCGGGAAAATCATTATCAGCACTCCTTTTAAACTAAAAATTCCCGCTTCTTTTTCCCGGCTCGGACATGTTGGTCAGTCTTATCAGATGACCCAATGGTATCCCAAACCTGCCGTATACGATAATAAAGGCTGGCATCCGATGCCATATCTCGATATGGGAGAATTTTACTATGAGTTTGGCGATTATGATGTAAAAATTTCATTGCCTGCAAATTATGTAGTTGGTGCGACCGGCGTTTTGCAGGGGGATGCGGAATTTGCCTTTTTAGAAGAAAAAATAAAATGGACGAATGAAGTATTGCAGGATTTAGATACATTGCCCCGAATATCAATATTCCCGGAGTCCAGCTCTGAAATGAAAACGCTGCATTACCGGGCCGAAGATGTACACGATTTTGCCTGGTTTGCGGATAAACGCTTTTATGTACAAAAAAGCCAGGTCGCTTTAGCTTCCGGAAGGCAAGTAGATACCTGGGTGATGTTTACCAACGAAGAAATTGACCTATGGAAAGATGCTATAAATTATGTGGATCGTTCGGTAAAATTCTATTCGGAACACGTTGGGGAATATCCTTATCCGCAGGCGACGGCAGTACAAAGTGCACTCAGCGCCGGAGGCGGGATGGAATATCCAATGATTACAGTAATTGGTCTCTCCGGGAATGCCCAGGCACTAGATAATGTAATTACGCACGAGGTTGGGCATAACTGGTTTTATGGCATTTTAGCGTTTAATGAAAGAGATCATGTATGGATGGATGAAGGATTGAATTCTTATTATGACCATCGCTATACGGAGCAGTATTATGACTCAGATGACCTTGAAATCTTACCTGACTTTTTAGCAAAAACAACAGATATATCTCAACTCGAACTTGCTTATCTCTTTCAGGCAAGGCGTAACCTTGATCAGGCGCCGCAGACGCATTCCGACGAATTCAAGCCCATCAATTATTGGCTGGGAGGCTATGAGAAACCGGCGCAGTTTTTTAGAATGACGGAGAAATATCTCGGTACGGAAGAGTTTGACCGCATTATGAAAGGATTTTACCAAAAGTGGAAATTCAAGCACCCCCAACCGGAAGATTTTCGCGATTACTTTGAAAAAGAAACGGATAAAGATTTGGACTGGTTGTTTGATGGGATGATCCATTCTAATGGAAAAATTGACTATGCGATCACAGGGATTAATGAAGGCCGGAACTTTACCTTGACAATTAAAAACAAAGGAGATATTGCTTCTCCATTTCCGATATCCGGGATAAAAGACGGAGCTTTGGTGAAGACGCACTGGTACGAAGGATTCTCTGGTGAGAAGAACATTGAATTTGAAAAAGGAGATTATGATCAGATCGTAATTGATGCCTTGAGGTATACCCTGGAGGTCGACCGCCGGAATAATAATATTAAAACCCGGGGTTTGCTTAAAACCGTGGAACCTTTGAAATTCAAATTTTTAACCGGACTCGAAAACTCCCAGCAGACCAGCCTTTACTGGTTGCCTATTGCCAGTTGGAACAATTATGATAAAACGATGCTCGGCCTGGCCCTGTACAACACGAGCCTTCCGGCGAATAAATTTGAGTTTTCTCTTGCGCCCATGTACTCTTTTACGACGAATGATCTTACAGGGCTTGCTAATTTTAAATACAATATTTTTACAAAATCGGATAAGCTGAGCCGGGTGAGTTTTGATTTGGGAATAAAAAGATATAATTACAATTACATAAGTATTGACGATTATTATTTAAAATACAATCGCATTAGTCCGGGCCTGATTTTGAGATTTGGAGGTAAAGATGCTTCTCCGATTAAACAGAGAATTGAAGCCCGGGCGGTTTTGATTTATGATGAAGTAGCCAACCGGGATGATATGGGTGTTTATTTGGGGAATGATATCGAAGGAACGCAAATCTATCAACTGGCTTATACGCTTTCGAATTCCAGGGCACCGAATCCTTTTGGATTACAGCTTAAGCTGGAACAACAGAGCTATGAATCTTTTAGAGGGGATCAGAACTATGTAAAAGCATCATTTACCTTTAAAAATGCTTTTATTTACAAACCGGGCAGAGCGATTTATTTTCGCTTTTTTGGAGGCGCTTTTTTACAAAACTCTAACAGGAATGCAGGTAGTGTTTCGAACCGTAGTGTGCGTGGCTCTTTTGCCCTTACCCATCAGGGATTCAATGATTATGCTTACGAGGATTTATATTTGGGAAGGAGTGAACAGGATGGTATCTGGTCTCAACAGGTTAACATCAGAGAAGGAGGCATGAAGAATGCTTTTGGCAGTCCTTATATGATCGGGCAAAGTAATAATTTCATCTTGTCCTGTAATCTAAAGGCAGATTTACCGGGGCGTCTGCCTCTGGGAATTCCACTTAAACCTTATTTTGATTTTGGATATTTTGACAATGCGACTAGCATCGGATCGGATGCGACTTTTCAGGATCAGTTCCTGTGGAGCGGCGGGTTGATGCTGGAATTCTTTAACGAAAAGATAGGCTTTTACTTTCCATTGATTAATTCTGACAATATGAAAATACCCTATGCTGATAAAGACAGTTATTGGGGTAGAGTCACTTTCAGTATAGATTTCAATGATCTGAGCCCCTGGAAAATCGTAGATAATCTGGAGTTTTGATACAGGCTGATAAATAAAACTGCCTTATCATTCAGCTATGGGCGCTCCGTTTTTGATCTATGGCTAAATAACTTTCGTCATAATCCTCTCGGATCGTCCCCATTAATCTGTCCCAGAACAGGAAATATAAGCCATAATTACCGGTAAAATGTTTGTGATGCTGATTGTGATTGACAGAAGTATTCAACCATCTTCCGATGATGTGTTTGTTAAAACCTTTCGGATACAATTCGTATCCCAAGTGTCCATAAACATTATAAACCATCATAAAAAGCAAGAAAACAAGAAGTGCCGATTTATGGAAGGGGATCAGAAAAACAATCGGGAAAATTACCGAAGCTTCTACGATACCTTCGAGTGGATGAAAAGCATAAGCAGCCCAGGGAGAGGGATTGGTGGATTTATGATGAAGCAGATGAAAATATTTGAAAATCCTGGGCTGATGCATTAGCCGGTGTGTCCAGTAAAAATAGGTGTCGTGGAGCAGGATCATGAGTAGTATGCTAATAAACCAGTGAGCCCAGCCGTATTCGGCAATTTCATCATAACGGAGATTATAATGTTTTAAGGGTGTTCCAAAAACGATTAGCCCGACACCTGTAAAAATCAGGATGGTCAGAATGGAATAAATAATTTCTCTTTTATAATCTCCCGATTTGGGCAGCTTGTGCTGGATTTTTTTGAAGCGCCATTTTTTATCTAAAAAAATGTAAAAAATTAGAAAAGCAGGTGTCGCTATCAGGAAATAGCGGATGGTGTTCATCGTAAAAATAGCCTTAGCAATTTCCAATATCGAACCTTCCATATTGTAGTATTTTGGATAAAATAAAGAGGATTCTCCCGACTACTCCTTCACTAAAAAGACGAATAAAGTTCCGAAATGTTTTAACGCTGAATAATTGCCTTATACGAAGAACCTTGACCTAATCAGACGTTGTTGTTCATAGGGATGATGAACCTAGGCTTGATGAAGCATTTCCATCTACTATCTATCCTTCTTCAAATAATACAGTTCCGAACAATTCTCGCGGATCAGAATTTTATTAGCCATACGATAAATATCATCCGTAGTCAGCTTTTGGTAATAAGTGACTTCTTCATTAATGATATTAGGATCACCCAGTAATTCGAAAAAAGCAAGGTTAATTGCTTTGTTGAGTATGCTGGACTCGGAAAACACAAGTGTGCTTTCTACTTTATTTTTAAATTTTTGCAATTCCTGTTCGCTGATCTTTTCGGTTTTAAGGCTTTCAATCTCCTTCCATACGGCAGCTTCGGCGCTTTCTATAGATACGCCTTCCGCAGTCCGGCCTTCGATAATGAGTAATCCCGGATCAATATTCCCCGTGACGTAGGCATCAATTTGCGAAAAGAGCTTTTGCTCCTTTAGCAAATGCTTATACAAACGGGAAGATTTTCCGTTGCAAAGTACATCCGACAGAAGATCAACTGCATAATAATCTTTATCCAACCGGCTTGGAATATGGAATGCAATATAAAGCGCATCCACAGGAATATTAGATTGATGAACCTTTTGGTGTATTTCCTTTTGTGGAGGTTCGATTGGCAATTGACGCTGGTAAGGTTTTCCGGCTGGAATGTCAGCAAACCATTTTTCGACCAGTGGCCTGACGGTCTTGGCTTTTATTTTTCCGGCAATTACCAGAATAGCATTACTCGGACAATAATATTTTTCGTAAAAATCTTTTACATCTTCCAGGGTAGCATCCTCAACATGTCCGGGGACCTTACCGATGGTAGGCCAGCGATAAGGATGTACCTGATAAGCCAACTCCGCCAGATGATGCCAAACATCTCCGTATGGCTGGTTGAGGCAGGTCTCTTTAAATTCCTCCACGACAACCCTGCGCTGGATATCCAGCTTGCGTTCGTCAATATGCAAATCCATCATTCGGTCGGATTCCAGCCAAAGTACGGTCTCCAGATTATCAACCGGGACAATATTGTAAAAATTGGTAATGTCACTATTGGTAAAGGCATTGTTTTCTCCGCCTGCCTGTTGAATAGGTACATCAAAATCCGGAATATTTTCCGATCCGCTAAACATCAAATGCTCGAACAAATGAGCAAAGCCTGTTTTTTCCGGTGATTCATCTTTTGCACCTACATTATACAATACATTAACGGCGGCCATGGGAGTGCTATCATCCTCGTGTATCAGCACCCGCAAGCCATTCTCTAATTGAAATCTTGAAAACTCTATCAATGCAATTGTTTTAGTTCTTTTATTAGAAATGCAAAATTAGGCTTTTCAAGAATATAAAGCAAAATCCTTCATCCCCTCTTTTAGACCGTTTTTCTATATCTGCTTATGACACACCAAAAACGAAAACATTCACATCTATATTTTCGAAAGCTTTTCAAACCAGGTTCTCGAAAAACTATAATGGCTTACTCTCTTAGCCGCAGCAATTTGCTCGCTGCCGGCCTGGAGCATTTTTCACAGTATAAAAAAATTATTATGGATCGACCGGATATTTCAAGATTAAACAAAAACAGAAGTATTTACTTAAAACTGGGATTTATTATTTCGCTTGGCCTGACGGTGATGGCTTTTAACTATACCGTTTATGATGATTTTAATAAAGATTATGTCGCCGAGAGAGAAGAAGTGGAAAAAGATATTCTGGAAGAAGTGCAACGTACCGTGCATAAGGAGAAAAAATTGCCACCACCTCCGGTTTTAAAATCAACCGATAACTTTGTTGAAGATGATATCATTTTTGATCCGGAACCCAAACCGGAGCCCATCAAAGAGCCGGTGATATTAAATCCCGGCCCACCAGAACCTTCACCTGTTACTGCTCCAAGTGAACCTCCGAAACCGGTATTTAAACCCAAAGAAAGGGAAGAGAAAGTACCGGATCTTTTTTTAATAGTAGAAGAAATGCCCCGTTTTCCTGGCTGTGACGAGAATGCAATGACCGAAACCGAGCTTAAAGCATGTTCTGATAAGGCAATGCTCGATTTTATCTACAAAGAGGTGAGATATCCTGCTTTAGCAAAAGAAAATAATATCGAAGGAACAGTGGTCCTGTCTTTTGTGGTAGAAAAAGATGGTTCGATAAGTAGTATGAAAGTACTCCGGGAAATTGGAGGTGGTTGTGGTGCAGAAGTGATGCGGGTAGTCAAAAAAATGCCGATTTGGATACCGGGCAGACAACAGGGACGAAATGTACGAGTACAGTTTAATCTACCCGTAAAATTCAAACTCAAATAATTATAGGGGCAATTCTAGAGCTGCATAAAGAATTACAACGGTAGTTTTTCGACGACTGGAAAGGGGCGTTCTCTCACTGTAGAGGCGTCCTTTTCTTATTGGATGACGGCATATTTAAAATCATTATATAATGAGCAATTCTGCTTTGGCTGTATTTATATTTCTTGCTTATCTTTATGCTATGAAACGTCCTGACTTTTCAACAATAAAACTAAAAAATACAGTTTCCGATCCGGAAAGCCCGAAAAAAAGCTGGCAGAGTCCGGAAGAGATTATAATCAAATCCCGGTATTCAAAATCGGATATAGAAAAACTGCAACATCTCGATTTTGTAGCAGGTATTCCCCCTTATTTGCGAGGTCCTTACAGTTCTATGTACGCGGTACGCCCCTGGACGATACGCCAGTATGCCGGTTTTTCTACTGCCGAAGAGAGTAATGCTTTTTATCGCCGAAATCTGGCGGATGGGCAAAAAGGCTTATCCGTTGCTTTTGATCTGGCCACTCATCGCGGCTACGATAGTGATCATCCCAGAGTGCCGGGAGATGTAGGGAAAGCAGGGGTTGCGATTGATTCGGTGGAAGATATGAAGATTCTTTTCGATCAGATACCGCTGGATAAAATGTCGGTTTCGATGACGATGAACGGGGCCGTTATTCCGATCATGGCTTTTTATATTGTAGCCGCCGAAGAGCAAGGAGTAGAGCAGGCACAATTAAGCGGGACGATCCAAAATGATATCCTTAAAGAATTCATGGTCAGGAATACTTATATCTACCCTCCGGAACCCTCTATTAGAATCATTTCGGATATTTTCGAATATACTGCTAAGAACATGCCCCGTTTTAATTCGATCAGTGTCAGCGGGTATCATATGCATGAAGCGGGTGCACCGGCAGATATAGAACTGGCTTATACCTTGGCAGATGGACTGGAATACATTCGCGCCGGACTTAAAGCGGGCTTAAAAATTGATAATTTTGCTCCCCGAATTTCTTTCTTCTGGGGGATCGGAATGAATCATTTTATGGAAATTGCCAAAATGCGGGCAGCCCGGATGATCTGGGCCAAATTGGTGAAGCAATTTAATCCGGAGAATCCCAAATCAATGGCTTTGCGAACACATAGTCAGACTTCCGGTTGGAGCCTGACAGAGCAGGATCCTTTTAATAATATCGCCCGAACCTGTATCGAAGCGATGGCTGCGGTATTGGGGGGGACTCAATCCTTACATACCAATTCATTGGATGAAGCAGTAGCTTTACCAACGGACTTTTCTGCAAAGATTGCCCGGGATACTCAAAAATACTTGCAACAGGAAACCAATATTACCAAGGTCGTCGATCCCTGGGCAGGTTCTTATTATGTGGAATATTTAACCGATCAATTGGTTAAAAAAGCCTGGGCAAATCTTCAGGAGATCGAAGCATTAGGGGGTATGGCAAAAGCAATCGAAGATGGCTTACCCAAGCTGAAAATCGAAGCTGCAGCGGCAAAAAAACAGGCGAGAATAGATAGCGGGCAGGATAATATCGTTGGAGTGAATGTATTCCAGGTTAAGGAAAAAATGGATATTGAACTACTTGAGGTAGATAATACGGCAGTTCGCAATGCTCAGGTCGAAAGGTTGAATCTTATTCGGGCCAATCGCGATGAAAAGGCCCTCGAAGAAGCCTTAAAAGAACTTGAAGCTTGCGCCCGAAGTGGAAACGGGAATTTATTGGAAAAGGCGGTAGCAGCAGCTCGTTTGCGGGCCAGCCTTGGAGAAATTTCTCTGGCGATGGAAAATGCTTTTGGGCGGTTTAAAGCAACTACCCGTTCGGTATCCGGAGTATATAGTAGTGCCATAAAAATGAATAGTGATTTTAAAAAAGCACAGGAATTAGCTGATCAATTTGCAGAACTGGACGGTCGCCGTCCACGCCTGATGGTTGCGAAACTGGGACAGGATGGACATGACCGGGGCGCAAAAGTAATTGCTACCAGTTTTGCTGATCTTGGCTTTGATGTGGATATCGGTCCGCTTTTTCAGACTCCTGCAGAGGCCGCACGGCAAGCTGCCGAAAATGACGTACATATTCTTGGAATCTCTTCCCTGGCTGCAGGGCATAAAACACTGGTGCCTCAGGCTATTGAGGCCCTGGAAGCTTTAGGGCGAGAGGATATTATGGTCGTTGTCGGAGGGGTGATTCCTCCTCAGGATTATGACTTTTTGTACGAAAAAGGAGTAATTGGTGTTTTTGGCCCGGGAACGGTTATTGCCAAAGCAGCACAAGACATTCTGAAAATTATGATTGAAGCGGTTTCAGCAGAATAGATGCTGTATTTCCTGCTTTTCACGTCTTCAAAAATTAGGCAAAAAGCTCCATCGCAATGCCGTCTGCCAGGAATTTACCCTTGACCGTCAGGGAATAGATTTCCCCGTTTACCTGTATTAATTCTTGCTGGATATACTTGTCCACTGTTTGCAGGAAATGAGCTTTGTAAAAAGCTCCGAATGCTTCGATTTTTTTTAAATCACAACCCCAAATTGTTCGCAATCCGGTTAACAAATACTCATTATACTGTTGTTTAGGACCAAGTATTTCCTTTTCAAAAGGAACAAAACCTTCTCCTAAAGCTTTTATGTATTTATGATTATGCGCAATGTTCCATTGCCTGCTTTTTCCATTAAAGGAATGCGCAGAAGGACCGATGCCGAGATAAGACTTGCCTTTCCAGTACGATGAATTGTGCCGGGAATACCAGCCTTCTTTTGCAAAATTGCTAATCTCATAGTGGATATATCCTGCCTTTGCACTGGCTTTCAGCAGCATTTCAAACTGCCTGGCGGATTGCTCCTCGTCAACGGGTTCTGATTTTTTATTTCTCACAAAATGATCGAGTGCTGTTCCGGGCTCGACGGTGAGGTTATAACAGGACAAATGATTGATACCATAATCGAAAACACGTTGCATGTTTTCCTGCCATTGTTTATCCGAAGTAGTGGGTGAACCGTAAATAAGGTCGACGGTCAAATTGTCAAAGCCTGCATGCAAAGCCAGCTCAATACACTGGGCTGCTTCCCGGGCATTATGGGCCCTGTTCATGTATTTTAAATCCGCTTCCGAAAAGGATTGTATTCCGATACTCAGTCGATTGACCGGGCTGTCCCTTAAAATATTTAGATTTTCTGCTGTTAAATCATCCGGATTAGCTTCCAGAGTAATTTCAGGATGATCAATAACATGATGTAGCTCAAATATTTTTTGAAAAATTGCGCCTAATTCATCCGCACTTAGTAAAGAAGGCGTACCCCCTCCCAGGTAAATTGTTTCGATTCTGGTATTTTGTAAATAATTTTTTTGTAGATCCAGTTCATGTAAAATTGCGGAAACCATTTCGGATTTATACTTCAGGGAAGTCGAAAAATGGAAATTGCAATAATAGCAGGCTTGCTTGCAAAAAGGGATATGAAGATAGATGCCGGACATTTAAGCTGAAACGATTGTATATTATTTTCGTTTTAAAAACGTTTTGATTCGGTGATCAAGTTACAATGAACTTCTATAAAGGTCTTATGAGACTGTTCGAAAAATTTTATGTGTATAACACAATTTTAAGTGATATCGATCTTTTGGTTAAAGACTTTGAACAGTTTTTGCGATCTTTCAAACAAGCTCCATTGTAAATGGAGCACAGTATATGAAATTACTAATCAACTTCTGTTGATGAAATTCGTAAAAATAAGCATTTCTATTGTATCCTTTTTATTGTTGATGACAAGTTCATTGGCACAGGTTAAATATGCTTTACAGGTAAACTATACCGGAGAAGATGCTGCTTTTTTTGAAAAAAAAATTAAATACCAAGAGACCCATCCCGATACGATAGCCCTAATCAAAGAACTGCGAAAATTACTTTTGCAATTGCAGGATAATGCTTATCTGGAAGCTTCGGTCGACAAGCTCGAAAAACAGGATTCTGTTTATACGGCTTTGATTCAGCCCGGGAAACAGTATGAGTGGGCTGTTTTAAAAAATGGAAACGTAGAGGATGCTTTTCTTAGTAAAGTTGGTTATCGGGAGCGCCTTTATCGCAATAAACCTTTTCATTACAGGGATCTGGTGAAGCTACAGGAATCTCTTTTGAAATATGCTGAAAACAATGGCTACCCCTTCGCTTCGGTCTGGCTGGATAGTGTACAGGTCCGGGGACAAAATATTTCCGCCGATTTAATGATGCGGAAAAATAAGCTGATTTTTTTTGAAGAAATTAACATTATCGGAACGGCCAAAGTCTCTCAGGCTTATTTGCAAAATTATCTCGGGATTCGCAAAGGAGAGCCTTTTAGCAAGGGACAGGTCTTGAAAATCAGAAACAGGATCAGAGAACTCCCCTTTATTACAGAAAAAAGAGATGCTACGGTAACGTTTGTCGGTGAAAAAGCGACGATAAATCTTTTTCTGGAGCCCAGAAAGGCGAGCCGCTTTGATTTTATTTTTGGTTTTTTACCAACGGCAAATGCCAGTTTCGGTACTAATCCGGAAGTGCGCCGTTTTCAGTTTACTGCTACTTTCGAAGCCGATATGCACAATCAGTTTGGGCTTGGTGAACGCGTTTTTATAGAGTTTGAGCAATTGCGCCCGGAGACTCAAGACCTCGAACTTCAGTTTGCATATCCTTTTATTTTTGGCCTGCCTTTCGGTTTGGATACCAAGTTTAATCTCTATCGAAGAGATACTTCGTACATAGATATCATTTCTGATTTAGGGATTCAATATATATTTGAGGGCGGAAACTATCTCAAAGTTTTTTGGAATCAGAACACGACGAATGTTCTCAATGTTAATGAAGCGCAAATTATCCAATCGCGACGCTTGCCTGCGAGCCTTGATGTAAGTAATTCGAGTTTTGGATTGGAGTATAATCTACAGAAGCTGGATTATCGGTTTAACCCTCGCAAAGGCTGGTCTATTTGGTTGCGAGGTGGTGCGGGTGTAAAAAAAATCAATAAAAATAGTCAGATTCTCGATCTGCGCGATCCAGAGGATATTGAATTTAAGTTTGAGAGCCTTTATGATACCCTGAATTTAAGCAGTTTTCAGTATAAAATTTCGTCCCGGTTTGAAGGTTATTTACCTCTGTTTTCCAATAGTGTACTAAAAGGCTCTGTCCGGCTCGGGGGCATTATCTCGGAGGAAGACATTTATTTCAATGAGCAATTTCGACTTGGGGGGAACCGCATTCTGCGTGGATACGATGAAGAAACGATCTTTGCTACCCGTTATGCTGTTTTAACGCTCGAATACCGGCTACTTCTCGGCCAAAACTCTTATCTCTATACGTTTAGTGATTATGGATATGTAGAAGATAAAACTGCCGTGGTGAACCGGACGAGTCGCCCCCTGGGCTTCGGTGCAGGTATTACTTTCGAGACCGGAGTTGGCATCTTTGGTTTTAGCCTCGCGCTTGGTCGACTTTCAGACAACAGCTTTGACTTCCGCAATACGAAAACGCATTTTGGCTATGTAAGCTTTTTCTAGAAAAGTGGCAGAACATTTTATTAAACGTAGGGTAGCCAGGAGGAAGACCGGGTTTGATAAAGTTGAATGGAGAAAGTCTAATGCCAGCCTCAAAAAATCGATTATCGATATGCTTCAACTTGTGAGGACTTTCCAAAGCTCGTAAACTTTTGAATTGTATTTATAAATATTGAAATAAGGAAGCTGGCTAGCTCCAAACTGGCGACGGACGCGTTCGATACTTTTTATGGTGCTGCCTTCAAAGTCGAAAATATTTAATCCCAAAACCTCTTTTGTAAATTGAATGGCTTTCCATACGAGCAAAATACCTGCTCCACTGGAGCGTAAAGAAGGGTTATCTCCGGCCATATGATAGTACGTACGGTCAGAATCGATTAACAGATAAAGCACCGAATGAATTTGTCCTTGCTGATCGACTGCAAAAAACATCCGGCGTGCATGCTGAGCCTCAAGAGCCGCATCATAGGCTTTGAAGTACTCCAGCGAAAAAGGAAATTTCAAACCTTGCCTTTCAAAGCTCATCTTTTCAACTTGGTAATAATCCTCCGGGGAAAGATCCATTCTTACTTTGACCAGAGATTCGGCTTTTTTGATTTTATTATTGCGATAGTCGGCGCTGAAATTATTATAAACGGATTGCAAATCACTGAGATCATCAAGCAAATAAGAGTATTGAGTAGTTTGTCGAAAACCTTTCCAGAAAAAAGGCAGCCAGTCTTGGAGTTCATAATAGCAGTTCTGACTAAAGAAAGAAAAAATCGGTAATTGCTCAATAAGCGCTTTTATAATTTTATGGGCTTGTTTGACAGATCGAAAGTCGGGATGAAGATATGGCCCGAGAAATTTTGTGAGATGGGGCATTGCCGAGATTCGAAACGGTCCGCGCTGTTTGACAACATAGGGCAAACTGGCGACCACTCTTCCGGCCTGTTCTACCAAAACGACATCCCATTGCCCCTGATCTGCTCGACACACTGCATCCAGATACCAGGCTTGACTGAAAATGGGGATTCCTTTTTCGCGCTCACAGAACTGTCGATATTTGATCTTGCTACTCATTTTAAGTGAACGCACAATCTCCGTCACCATCCTGGATAAGGATTAAATCGGGAAGATATTGCTTGTCTATTTTTTTCGAAATTAAATAATGTCTTCGAAAGGATCGCTTTAAATAAAAAGGTGTTTTTTCTTTTTTTAAAAAAGGAATTAATGTTTGTTGATAAAGGGTAAGCATATTTAGCCTTTTACGGAGCATATACTTCCAGATTGTTTTTACAATAATAGATTCCACATTTTCAAGCATCCAGCAATAAGGGATTTTCAAGGCGCGATCCCTTTCTGCTAAAATAAGGATAGCGATCACTTTATCTGCATTTTTTATTTTTAAAATAGAAAATCGAAAATGATCACTGAAAACCGAAAAATGGTAGCGCTTTGCAGCCTCCTGATCTTTTAGGGTGTTCCCCAACCAGGGGTTTTCCAATAGCCAATGTAATACTTTGATATCTCTACGAAAAAATTCCGCTTTGTTTGTGCGATTAATAAAATCAATTGATTCGGAGTCAAGATGATCTAATTCCTCTGCGGATAAATCTTCTTTTTTATAAAAGTTTAGACGAAGGGCATTGAATATATTCAGAAGAGCATCGCTTAGCTTTAAAAATGGTTTTAGCAATTTCAATTGTGGCCGACTGGCAGGTAGCAATTCGGCCAGATCGAATCGCAGATAACAACGTAGACCATAATTGATAATAAGATCGTCGAATAGTTGTAGCTTATCATATAAGCTCTTAGCCGGAGCGGTAAATTCGGTTGCCAGTACTTTATCTTGCCAGACCTCAAAACCCTTTTTCAAGAGTGCCTTTGCAACTCCTTTTCCGCGTGTATTGGGATCAACCCAGATGCAGCTCATCCAGGCCAGGTGCAATTTTTTTTTACCATTATAAATATCATCGGGCAAGAAACCCAAATACCCTACCATGGACTCGTTGAGGTAAGCAAGTACTAAAGCTATATCTTCCGGCAGAGCTCTGGGATGGATGCTGTGCGCCAGTCCTCTGCGTTCGGAAATGGGTATAACCGGCATCTTCTGAAATGTTTCAGATGCCAGGAAACCAGCTAAGGCTTTTATGGAAATGCATTTTAATTCCATGGAGTGTTTTACTTCCGCTGAATTTTGTTTTTCCCGAGAAATGCTTTGCCAAAGTAATAAAAATACTCGGAGGAGACTAATTTGTGCATTTCGAAGGGAAAGGCTTCTACCGGGAAACGCTGCAAATGAAAAGCGGCAGAATCTTTTTTTAAACCTGCTGTACCAAAACTGATATCCGTTATCTCTTCTGCCTTGATTTTTTCAAAATATCTTTTACTTATGCCATCATCTGTAAATGGAAAAGCGAATGCCTTGATTGCTGGAGAAAAAAGGCGATCGATAAAATGCTGGCTTTCACGGGTTTGCCTTAATTGTTCCTGCAAATTCAAATCTTTATACAATGGATGATCTATGCTATGCGCCCCGATGCTAAAGCCCTGATCGAGTAAATACTGAATCTGTGCCTGGGTCATATAGGGTTGCTGTTCTTTTAAAAAGTCTTGAAAACTGAATTCTAAAAGCTCGGCGACCTTATCGAGGATAAAGCGATCCTGATATTTGATATCTGTCAATTTGTTAGTATTCGTTATTGCTTTGATCTCCGCTTTTGTAGCATCGGAAATACTTTTGCTTTCCAACTGCTCGGTTAATAAGCTGGCTTTGTAGCGAAAGAAAAGATCGCGATTATCTATAAAAGCACTATTTAAAAAGAAAGTAGCGGGAATTCCTTTTTTCAATAATAGCGGAGCGATATGATCGTAGACTTCTCGTAGGCCATCATCAAAACTGAGCAGGAAACTAGGTCGCTCGAATGCCTGACCGGTTTGTAATTGTTGATAAAGGCTCGCTAAGTCGATGGCTTGATAATAAGTCAACAAAAAATCCAAATCTTTTTCGAAGGTCTCCAGACTTCGCAAATCGTAGAGATGTTTAATGTGGGGCAGCGCCCGGTCAATTTGTACACTGTGATAAAAAGGTAAAAAAAGCTTTTGTCCGCTGATTCTCAGCAGCCATTCCAGCGGAAGGCGTGCAGCCAGAGGGGATAAGGATCGTAATAAACGCTTTTTCATCCTTGGTTTTTAGGCTAAGAAGTTATTTTTCGAATCAGCGTAATGCCATCGCGAATTGGGAGCATTACATTTTCTACCCTGGAATCATTTTGAATTTTTTTATTAAAACGATCTACTGTTTCTGCCCCCTGATCCAGCTTTTCGGCAATTACTTTTTCGCTCCATAATACATTATCAACCAGAATGATTCCTCCGGGTTTTACTTTATCTATGACGAGATCAAAATGCTTTTCATAATCTTTCTTTCCGGCATCAATAAAAACCAGATCGAAAGATTCTTCGAGGCCCGGTACAATTTGAGTAGCATCACCAATATAGGATTTGATTTTACCTGACAGGCCCGCTTTTTCAATATATTTTTGAATCAGGGGCTGCATTTCTTCATTGACTTCGATCGTATACAAAATACCATTTTCCTGTAGCCCCTCCGCCATACAAATTGCCGAATATCCGGTAAAGGTACCGAGTTCAAGGATGCGTTCCGGCCGAAGCATTTGACTAATCATACGCAGGAATAAGCCTTGTAAATGCCCGGATAACATCTGTGGAGCCAGCGTCTTCAGGTACGTCTCTCTTTCCAGTTCGTATAAAACTTCCGATTGTGCTGTACTGTGATCCAGACAGTATTGGACTAATTTCCCGGTAGAATCGTCGATACTCATAATTTACCCGATATTTTCTGATAGCTCTGCTTGTCCTGTCCCCAAATCAAGAGGCCCTCTGCTCTGCGTACTTTTTTAAAAAAGGATAGCTAAAAACTGCTAAGATAATAATAAGACAGCCCCAATAAAAACCGGAGCTAAGCTCTTTGTTCTCGTTTAATACCAACCAGGCCAAAATAATCCCGTAAACCGGTTCTAGATTATAAGCCAAATTGGAAACAAAGGCCGGAATGTGTTTTAATGCCTGTAAGCCCAGAATATTTGCCAGGGTAGTACACAATAATGCCAAAACCAGTAGATATTGAAAATCCTGCATACTGGGCCAGAAACTGGCTAAACTATCCGATTGAAAATAAAAAGGTAGCAATAATGCCAGGAACAGGCATCCACTACCCAGCTCCAGAAAAGTAATACTCATCGGATCGGCTTTATGAATCAGGATTTTGTTAAAAATGACAAAAATTGAAGCCAGCAAAGTGGAAAGCAGGCCGATCCAAATACCCAACTTCATGTTTAAGTCCGTACTGTTTACAATGAGCACCATTCCGGGGATGACGAGCAAGCTCAGAATAATCTCATAGTTGCGGATGGGCCTTCGGGTAATGAGCGGTTCGATGAGGGCAGTAAAAAAAGAGGTCATGGCCATACAAATCAAAGCGATAGAAGCGTTTGCATATTTGATTGCGCCAAAGAAAGCCATCCAGTGCAGGGCGATGAGAACTCCAATGCCCATGTATTTGAAGATTAGTGATCTGGGGATGGTTTTGAGACGATAACCAAAACGAATAAATGGTAAAAGGCTGAGACTGGTAATAAAAACACGCCACCATACCAGCACAATTGCAGATAATTGAATCAAATCACCAAGAATAGCTGTCAATCCGGCCAAAAGAACCGCTAAATGTAACTTTAGATAAGCCTTTTGAGTATTGGTCATTACTTTTTCTTAGAATTATTGCGATGATTTTATGCTGCAAAAGAACAAAAAACGACCGATTTTAATTATCTTGCAGTATAATTTTTTCAAAGAATAAACTAAAAAAATAAAAACTACATGACGGTAAATGTCGGGGATAAAGCTCCTAATTTTAAACTTAGAGCGACGGATAAAACAGAGGTTTCATTAGAGAATTTTAGAGGTAAAAATGTGGTACTATTGTTTTTCCCATTAGCTTTTACAGGAGTTTGCACAGTAGAATTATGTACTATGAGGGATGATATCGGAACTTATCAGGGGCTTGATGCGCAGATTTTGGCTGTTTCCGTTGATTCGCTTTTTACCTTGGAACAATTTAAAAATCACCAAAACTACAATTTCCCTTTATTATCTGATTTTAACAAAACGACTTCTCGGGCCTATGGCTCATTTTATGAAGATTTTGTTTTGGATATGAAAGGTGTTGCCAAAAGGTCAGCTTTTGTAATTGATAAAGATGGGATTGTCCGATATGCAGAAGTTTTGGATAATGCAAGTGATTTACCGAATTTTACAGCAGTTAAAGAAACTTTAAGGGGTTTGGGATAGTTATTTAGGACGAAGTAGGTTAATAAGTTTTTTATAAAACTAGAGATTCAAAATTTTTTAAATATGCTTTATAACAACGGTTTTGACGAACAATTAGAAGAATTGTTATTGGAAGATGAGCAAATTAGTCTGGGAAAACAAGGCCAGATTGTTGTTTATAATGATGATCACAATACTTTCGATTGGGTGATTGAATGTTTTATGGAAATCCTGAAACATACTGCGGAACAGGCAGAACAGTTGTCTTTAATCATCCATTTTAAAGGAAAAGCAATTGTTAAAACAGCGGCTGTAAATATTTTAAAACCACTTAAAGACGGATTAATCGATAAAGGACTTTCTGCAATTATCGAAGAGATTGAAAAGTAGTTTATTACAGTTGTGTTACTATAAAAAGGTGTGACTTCTACTATGTAGTCACACCTTTTTGTAATCAATAAAAGGAGACTCATGCCTGTATTCTGGCTTTCCGAAAAAGATCTTAGCTTCCCACATCCCGAATTGGCTAATGAGGATGGTATTCTGGCTATAGGCGGAGACCTTTCTATCGAACGCTTGCTGCTGGCTTATAATAATGGCCTTTTTCCCTGGTATAATCCCGATGACCCCATCCTTTGGTGGTCGCCCGATCCGCGCTTTGTTCTTTTCCCGGAAGAGTTAAAGATTGCAAAAAGTATGCGGTCCTACTTTAATCAGAAAAAATTTACGGTCACTTTTGATCGTGATTTTGAAACGGTGATCCGTAATTGCAAATCCCAAGTCCGAAAAGGACAGAGCGGAGACACCTGGATTTCTGAAGATATGGTGAAAGCCTATTGTAATCTTCACCGGGCAGGCTATGCGCATTCTGTAGAAGTCTGGAAAGAAAGCATATTGGTCGGAGGTCTTTATGGGGTGAGTTTGGGTAAAATATTTTTTGGAGAATCCATGTTTTCAAAGGTTAGCAATGCTTCAAAATTTGGCTTTATCACCCTGGTTCAGTATCTAATTAACAAAGGATATACGCTGATTGATTGCCAGCAGGAAACCGAACATCTGAAAAGCCTGGGCGGGCGAAATATTTCCCGGGCGGAATTCCTGGAAAGAATTGTTGAAAATCAACAAGAGCTAACCGTAGCCGGAAGCTGGAGTTTGGGAGATTAGAGGGATATATGTCAGTTTTTAATGATCTCTCTTACCTTTTATTATCTTTGTCCCTATCCACAACTATTTATGAAATGCGGCAGATTATATTCTCATTTTTGATTCTGGTTATACTTTGTTCCTTCTCGACAGATAATGCTGTAAAATATCCTCAGGATTATTTCCGGTCACCGGTCGATAAGACGATTTATCTTTCCGGAACTTTCGGAGAATTGCGTCCCAATCATTTTCACGCCGGGATAGATATTAAAGCATATAATGGCAAAGTAGGACAAGCACTTTACGCTGCTGCCGATGGTTATATCTCTCGTATAAAGGTATCTTCCGGGGGCTATGGAAATGTATTGTATATGACTCATCCGAATGGCTATACGACCGTTTATGCTCATATGCATCAATTTGCGGATCGCATTGCCAAATACGTTAAAGAATCACAGTATCAGAAAAAGAGATTTGTGGTCGAACTGTTTCCTGCAAAAGATCAATTTGTTTTTAAAAAAGGAGAGGTGATTGGTAAACTGGGTACTTCGGGACGTTCTTTTGGGCCCCATTTGCATTTCGAAATTCGGGATTCTCGTACGGAAAAGCCGATTAATCCTTTGCTTTTTGGTTTTCAGGTAAAAGACAATATTGCTCCCAAGCTACATCAGCTCAAAGCTTATTTTTTAAGTGATAAACTGAATACCCTGGATACCAAAACCTATAGCTTACAAAAATTGGCTAAAAACCGGTACCGGATTAAGGGGGATACTTTGGTACTCGGCGCCTGGCGCGTTGGTTTTGGGATCAAGGCCTATGATCATATGAATGGCGTTCCTAACTGGAATGGCGTTTATAAAGTTGATATGCTACAAGATGATGTCTTATCTTATAATTATGAAATGGAGACTTTTGCTTTTAGCGAAAGCCGCTTCATTAATGCGCATTTGGATTATGAAGAACAGGTGAGTAAGAAAAGTTACTTCAATCGATGTTTTCGTCTGCCGGGAAATAAACTGTCCATTTACGAAGAAGGGAGTAGTAAAGGTTTAATAGAATTAAGTGCCCATAAAGCAACTAAGATCACTATGGAGGTGAGAGATGTGGAAGATAATATTTCGGTTCTTGAGTTTTGGGCCAAGCGCGGAACGGTGAAAGAGCCTGAATCCGAATCATTCAATTATTTCTTGCCTTTTAATGAAGAAAATATTATTGAGAACAGTACGATAAAAATCCATTTCCCTGAAGGAACATTATATGAAGATTTGTACATGAAGTACCGCACCTCCCGGGATGATAGTCAGAATGTCCATTCTCTGGTCTATCATATTCACGATTATAAAACACCGGTACATCGCTATTATGACCTAAGCATAATGCCAGGCAGTTTACCGGAGGAATTAAAATCCAAAGCATTTATTGCTTACTGTGGAAAGGATCAACAGATGCTTAATTGTGGCGGAACCTGGAAAGGGGATAAACTGGTAGCTAAAGTGCGGAATTTGGGAGATTTCTGTATTATGGTAGATCAAAAAGCACCGACGATCACACCGGTTAGTTTCCGATCGAATATGAGAGGTTTTTCTAAAATGACTTTTAAAATAAAAGACAATTTTAAGACAACGGGAAAAGCGGAGGACATGAAATATAGTGCTACGGTTGATGGTAAATGGATATTGATGGAATACGATGCCAAGAACGATTTGTTAATCCATCGTTTTGATAAATCCATTGGACCGGGGAAGCATGTTTTAAAATTGGCGGTATCCGATAATCGGGGTAATGAGAAAGTCCTGGAGCGAAGTTTTACAAGATAAAACTAATTGGTTTTCTATTCTTTTATCTTCTCATGCTGCTTCAAAAAATACTGTGCTAATTTTCCATCTTTGATCCATTCCCGAATCAGAAAGTATAAAAAGCCTTTAAGAATCAGAGCCATTCCAATGATATAGGCAGCATAAGAAGCTTTGCCGGTATTTGCCTCAAAAAACAGGACATATGCTATTTGGATAATAGCGTAAGTGTATAAAGGCAATAGTACAAAACGATTAACATTCAAATAATGACTTTCGAGTCGGCCAAAGAAGTATAACATCACAATTACATTGGCATATCCAAGCACATAGGTTCCCATTCCATTCAGTGCACCAAGGTGATAATATCGGTCGATGACTGAAAGCATGGAACTAATCGTCAGTCCAATTGTGAAAATGATCAAATAGTTATAGAAAACCCGAATGGAATTACTCCCCGGACTACGCGGAATGCTTTGCACATCCATGACGGAGAACAAATATGCGAAGCAAACCGAACTAAAAATGGTAATAATATCCGAAACGGCCTGGGTATAGGGACTAATTGGGATTCCCAATCCATAAAGCAGACAAAACCAAATATAAAGAACCGAGAAGCTTAACCAAAGCATTTCCCATCCATTAAAAAACTGTACTAACGATTTATTTACTTCGGGAGGATAATTATTTTTGGCAAAAATCTGATCGCGCCCGCCGAAATCAGAAAAATGCGTAACGACAAAAAAGAGTACAACTACTATCGCCTGAATTACAGATGCCAATAGCGCACTTTGGACATCCGGAGTCTCAACTAATTCTTCGCTTAAGGGGATAAGTCCCGGAAGCATTGCTACTGCAAATAAAGCCAATGCACAGTATAAAAGCGTCTTTTGAAATGGATTTAGGCGGATGGAGCGCTGAAGCTGGGCGACTTTGATCTTTTTTCGATGCTGTAAGGTGAATTCATGATAGCTGTCATAGCCTAAACTCTGAGCAATTTGATTGACTTTGGCTGGAGAGGGGCTGTTTTTTCCCAGAAACCAATTTTGCAGACTTTTATTCAAACTTTCCCGGGAAGAAGAAAATTCCTGATTAAAGCGGATAAGAAAACTGCTCACTTGATTGACTTCTGAGCCGGAAAGATTCTGGTACTCACTTACATTCAATACCTGCTGACACAGTTTCTTGCAAAGAATATCCAAATCCGGTGGCAAGGTGTTTTTTTTCATCGAAACAGCAGGCTTTTGTATTTTTCCATGCTTTTCCAAGCATATTTATAGTGTTTAAATTACGAAAACTAATGTTTTTATTCTGTTAAAAAGTCCTTAAATAATCGATTATAGCCCAATTTAGAGCAATGCCTAAATTATCCTTTGCTTTTCCTTGCTTTTCCTTGCTTTTCCTTGCTTTTCCTTGCTTTTCCTGCCTTATTGCCAAAATTAAACGCTTAATTGTGAATGGATTTTACCACAAAAAAACTATTTTGGAATCTCAATAAACAAAAGACAGCATTATGAGTACAAAGGCTTTAGACAAGCAGCCACAATTTTTAGGTCACCCTATTGGATTGGTTATTCTTTTTTTCACAGAAATGTGGGAGCGATTTTCTTATTACGGAATGAGAGCTATCCTGGTTCTATATCTCGTAGGAGTAGCAACAGGAGCGAATCCAGGATTGGGCTGGGCTGAAGAAGATGCATATGCACTTTATGGATGGTATACCATGTTTGTATATCTGGCCTCTATTCCCGGTGGGATACTGGCTGACCGGTATATAGGACAAAAGAAAGCAGTTTATGTAGGAGGGGTATTGCTGGTGGCCGGCCATAGTGTACTTGCTATTGAACAAATGTGGGCATTCTATACTGGTCTTGCCTTAATCGTTTTAGGAGTAGGTTGTTTAAAACCCAATATTTCTACCATGGTTGGAGGTCTGTATGCGAAAGGAGACAAGCGCCGTGATATGGGCTTTTATATTTTCTACATGGGGATAAACCTTGGAGCTGCTGCCGCTGCTTTGGCGGTCGGTTATGTAGGACAAAACATTGGCTGGCACTGGGGTTTTGGAATGGCCGGGATTGGGATGGCACTTGGTCAGGTAACTTATATGCTCGGACAAAAATATCTAAAGGATGTTGGAAATCTGGTTGAAACCAAAGAAGACGGATCGTCCGTTGAGCGTCCGAATCTGATTATGGATATTTTCAAATATTCGAATTCATTGATTGGTTTTTTCGTAACCGTAGTAATTGGCTTGGCGGTATGGTATTGGGCAGGATGGTCCTATGGATTACTGATGATCGGTATCGCCTTTGCCGTTGGGGTGGGTATAGTGGTTTATAATGATGGAAATAAAATTGAGAAGGACCGTATTTTGGTCACCTATATTTCATTTTTAATAATAATTGTATTCTGGGGCTCTTTTGAACAGGCGGGAGGTTTGATGAATGTTTATGCAGAAAATAAAACGGATTTGGCCCTGGGGTCTTTTAATGTACCTGCCAGTTGGTTTCAATCGGTAAACGCTATTTTCATTCTTATTTTCGCGACGATTGTCGGCTCTTTTTGGGCCTGGTGGAGAAACCGGGGAAAAGAATCATCTTCGATTTATAAAATGGCTATCGGAGTAATTATAATGGGATGGGGCTTTTTCTTTATGTCTTATGCCAGTACTCAGGTTCAGGAAAACGAGGCGGGTGAAATTATTGCAAAATCCGGTATGATCTGGTTGATACTTGCTTATCTGTTCCACACTCTAGGAGAGCTATGTGCCTCTCCCGTTGCTCTATCTTTTATTACCAAACTGGCTCCCGAACGCTGGATGGCATTTATGATGGGAGCTTATTTTGCGGCAACAGGATTGGGGAATAAAGTAGCGGGATTATTAGGAGAATGGTCAACCTCTTTGGGCGAATTCAATATTTTTACCGGTATCGCGGTCTTTTGTACTATTATTGGGCTTTTGGTTATTCTTATCATCAAACCATTAAAGCGATTGACACATGGAGCAGAGGACCTTGCTATTGAAAGAGATGAAGCGGAAGGTTTTGAATTAGCAGATGAAAGATAAATTATAAAACAAAACGATAATCATATTTTAAAATCAAATTAAACAGAAATGAGTTCAAATCAGGAGTTTTTTAAAAATAAAGTACTGGGGCATCCTGCAGGGCTTTTTGTATTATTTTTCACGGAGATGTGGGAGCGGTTTTCATATTATGGAATGAGAGCCATTTTGGTGATTTTCTTGACTGCATCTCTGACAGATGCCAATCCTGGATGGGGATGGGAAACCTCCGCAGCGCTTTCTCTTTTAGGAACTTATGCAATGCTTGTGTATCTGACACCTATTCTTGGGGGATATCTGGCAGATAAAATAATTGGTTATCGAATGGCCGTTGTAATTGGCGCCTTATTGATGACTCTCGGGCATGCTTCTATGGCTATTGAAACTCCGCTTTTTCTCTATGTGGGGATTACCTTTTTGATTTTGGGAAATGGATTTTTTAAACCCAATATGACCTCTATTATTTCCAAAATGTATGAAGGGCATGATGAGAAAAAGGATGGTGCCTACAATATTTTCTATATGGGAGTGAATGCCGGAGCTTTTCTGGGGATAATGCTCTGTGGATGGGTTGGTGAAAAAATCGGATGGTCCTATGGCTTTGGGCTGGCAGGTATTTTTATGTTACTGGGCATGCTGCAATTTTATTTTGCACAACCACTTTTCGGGAATATAGGAGACAAACCGGTGCCGGAAGATAAAAAAGCACTTGCTTCCGATCAGTTGATTGATACCGAGGTATCGAAAAAAGAAGAGCAGGTAAAAACCAATCCGTTTATTACAATAGATTATATACTCATTGGAATTTTTCTGATATCGGCTATGATTTTTATTATTAATGATCCTCTTTATAAAATTGGTGGTATTGATGTTTTGAATTTTAATCTTTTTAATTGGGGAGAGTCTCTGGGTTTTGCCTTAATAGCAGCTATTGCCTTTATTGTGTTACTCGCAGTAAGAATTCCGAGGTATTCTGCCATAGAGCGTGACAGGATGATTGCCTTTACCATATTCTGTTTGTTTACCGTATTCTTTTGGGCAGCCTTTGAACAGGCAGCGGGTTCCATGCCAATCTATATCAGGGATTTTACCGATAGGGTTCTCGACGGGACGGCGGCTACTACTTTCAAGATTGTTGACCTGATTGTTACGGTGGTTCCCTTATTGATTATTAATTATGTACTCTTCATGCTCTTTAGAAAAACTTATACCCGTATCGGTTTATCCAATGTTATACTGGGAGTAAGTTTCGTAATTGTATGGGCTATTGTTGGATACAAATTATTTACAGAGTTTACTTCTTCTGAATCAGAAGTACCAATTACCTGGTTTGCTATTCTCAACTCCCTGTTCATCATTATGTTTGCACCGATATTTACCAAATGGTGGGATAGCAAATATAATCCGCCGGCATCCGTAAAATATTTCCTTGGACTATTCCTTCTGGGAATTGGCTTTGGATTTTTGGCTTTCGGAGCAAGGAATGTACCGGCAGGGACGGAAACTGCTGCATTAAGCATGGCCTGGGTAGTGTTTGCTTATCTGTTCCATACCTTGGGAGAACTTTGCCTGTCACCAATGGGGCTATCATATCTCAGTAAATTAATTCCGGCCAGAATGATTGCATTCATGTTCGGGGTATACTATCTGGCAATTGCTATTGGTAATAAGCTGGCCCATTACGTAGGGGGAGATATGGATAAAATTGTCGAGCAAAATGGCCTTTCCTGGTTCTTTATGATCTTTACGCTGATCCCAATAGGAATAGGATTAATTTCCCTGGTATTACATCCTTTATTGAAAAAACTCATGCACGGCGTTCGTTAAGAAAATTGTGCGTTTAAATAATGGCAAAGGTGATATTCATAACTATTGGGTATCACCTTTTTTTTGTATATTAAAAGGTGCTTCAAAACTACCTTACAACTCGCTAGCACATTCCTCAAAGCAACATCTGTTTTAACAATATATGGCTATATAAAAACTATACTACTCATTATGTTTCCGCTTTTATTAAATAATTTTAGTTTCGAAGAGAAGTCAAAAGAGTAATTCAGAAAAAATGCTCCGGGTATAAAGCGGGCTATTATTGAAAACGAGCCAGGAGATAATGTGATTGCTACATGAGAACGCTAAAGAAAGTTTTTTAACAAATGGACACACTGCTCTATGTATTAATAGCAGAATAGCAGATGATTTTTTTGCTTTTTGTTCTTGCTACAAGAAGCTTTTGAAAAGTATAGCCATACTAGAATTAACCGTTTCATATTGCATTTGATTCTTAATCACAATTAAAACAAAATGGCGAAATTTAATTCGTTCAAATTTTTAACAAATAGCTGGATTATAACTTTATCCGGTACTTTAATAGGCGTATTTGCTGCACTTTATCTGAATGAGTGGGCCGCCTCTAAAAATCTTAGCTCCCAAAAGTCAATCGCTACAGAGAATATTATAACAGAGATGTTTTCGAATAAAGATAATTTGGAAAAATCTGTGTATAAACATGTTGAGATGTTCGAAACTTTGAAATTCCTTAAAGAGCATTTGGACGAAGAAGATAATTTAATCGCCTCAAGTGAGGAAATGGGGGCATTTAGAACGAAACATCCCAGTTTGGTTATCCTAACAGATTCAATACTTTTGAGTAGCGGAGACTATAAATACATTGGAGAGATAAATCTGAATATGAATTTGCCTCATCTGAACTTGACCAATATAGCCTGGAAAACCTTGAAAAGTAGCGGATTCAGTTCAACTTATGGATTTGAATGCCTGATGTTCCTGGAAACCATTGATAAGGTCAAAACAGAAATAATACAAAAAAATGAAGAATTGCTGGACTTGTTTATGGGAGCAAAAAAAGGTGGAATCAAGAATGAACTGCTAATAAAACATTTAAAACTGCTTATAGATCTCGAGACTTCTCTGGTAAAAATTTATAAAACGAGTAAGGGAAGAATAGAAACCTGTGACTGAGATTCTTGAAAAGGATAAACTAGGCTGATATGACTAATAAACGAAAAGCTCAAAATCCAAAGGAAATTCTTCAACAAATCAATATCTTGTTTTTTGCATTGATTGCAGGGCAGTTGCTGATCTTTTTTGCACTGTTTTTTGCAGTTGGACAATTGGAAAGAACATCTTTTGGACCGGATGAATCGCTATCTGTTGATCCTTTGACCCTGATTGGAAGTATTATTTTTTTCTCTGCCCTTGGGCTTTCTTTTTTTCTGTATAAAAAAAGGAAAGAAGCTGGTGCGCAGATGAGCGGAAGTCTGATGGAGAAACTGGAGCATTATCGGAAGAGTTTTATTATACGCGTGTTTTTTCTGGAAGGAGGCAATTTGGTAGCGATTTTATATTACTTTTTTATCAGTCTTGATATAATTTTCGTGGCATACTTCGGCCTTGGTTTGCTTTTCTTTCTAATGGCAAGACCGACGGCGGACCGGATTTCACAGGACTATCAATTGTCTGGTGCTGAGCAAAATGAACTTAGAATCGGGACTATTTGATACTTTTATAGTATTTTTACGTTTAAAATAAGCGAAAAGCATCGACTTTTCGTTTTTTATAAAAAACATAATTCTTGAAATATGAAAAAGATATTTTTACTATTTATTGCTTTTGTTGCTATTCTTCTTATCCCTCAGGATTTGATGGCTCAGGATCAGGAGAAAAAAGTTACTAAGGAAATCCGGGTTGAGAAACAAAAACAAAAACGCGCAGATGTGGTTCCGGTCAGAAAGAATACCAAACAGGCACCACAAGTTCCGGTTAACCAATCTCAAAAAGCCGTAAAAAAAGAAGCTAAAAAGGATGAAACCGAAGTAGTATTAAGAAGAAAGCATGTGGTTCCCCAAAAGAATGGGGAAGAAAAGGAAATAGAGATGATTGCCAAGCCTCTTAAGAAAAAAACTGATAAAAAGCGTGGAAAGAGCAATATAAAAGAGCCGGAAAAACAATAAAATTATTTTGATAAACGAGAAAACCCGATTCTTCATTAAGAGGATTCGGGTTTTCTTTTGTTCTTACTTTTATGTCAAGGCCGGGCTGCGGACTCTTTTCCCATCCAGACTGCCAGATTGGGGAAATGATGATACATCGGATCGATGTTAATATAGGTTGATTGAATTTTTTCCATTACCCATTCATTGATAAACTGATTGGTTTTACTTTCTGTAGCTGCAGCTTTGATTTTTGAATAATCCTGTGTGAGATTTGCCACATGCGGAACTGTTCTGGATTTTAACAATACCAAACGATAACCTACCGAACCGTCCCGGTCCGTAAATTCGATAGGAGCAGTTATTCCTCCTATGTCAAGCGTGTCGATGGCAAAATAAATATCCGGTTCCAAATCTCCGGTTTCAAAAATGGGGTTACCCGTATTGGGATTGACCATTACGCCGTCATTATTAAAACTTTGAGAATTTTCATCGGAAAATAGTTTAACTGCTCTGGAAAAATTGATCGAATCCCACTGTATCAGGCTTCTTACGGAATCCAGTGTGTTTTTAGCCAGTATCAAATCGTTTTGTGTAATCAGAGGACGGATGAGAATATGACGGGTATGAATATTATTTCCCCGGCGATCGATCAATTGGACAAAGTGAAAACCAAATTCTGTTTCAAAAACTTCCGAGATAGAATCTTTTTCCAGATTATAGGCTGCTGCTTCGAATTCCGGTACAAAAGTTCCGCGGCGCTGCATCCCCAGGTCACCACCTAAACGCGCAGATGCCGGATCATCCGAGTAGATACGGGCCAGCTCGGCAAAATCTTCCCCATCTTCTACAACCCTTCTACGAATCTCTTCCAGCTTCGAACGGGATATCTCCCTTTGCTCATCATTGACCACCGGTTTAAAAATAATCTCACCGATTTCTACCTCAGAATTGAAATAGGGAAGACTATCTGTAGGGATACTGTTGAAAAACTCCTTGACTTCGGCAGGAGTGATGCTTACATCGGCGACAATTGAAGATCGCATTCGCTGAACCAGTAACTGGTTTTCCAAATCAGAGCGGAAAGTTTCTTTTACTTCCGAAATCGTTTGCCCGTAATAAGCTTCAAATTGACCGATATCATTGTTCATATAAGCCAGAATCTGATCAATTCGGGCTTGAAGTTGTTGTTCAATTTCTTCATCCGTTACGATAATACTATCCAGGCGCGCCTGATTTAATAATAATCGATCTGCTAAAAGATTTTCAACGATCCTGCTTCTAAACTCAGGAGGAAGCACGCCTTGCTGTTTTGTCATCAGGTCATATTGCTCTTCTACATCCGATAACAAAACCAGTTCGTTGCCAACAATAGCAACCACTTTGTCAATAACGGATTTCTCCTGTGCCATCATCAAAAAAGGAAAAGCGGCAGCAATTAAAATGAAAATAATTTTTTTCATATAGATCATTGGTCGTTTTTTATTTAAAATGTCAAAACTGACAGCACCTTTCCGGTACTTATTCGACATAAATTTTTACATTATTGCTATTGGTCTCTCGTTCGTACATCTCTTCTTTCTTTTCCTCAAGTAAGCTAATCTTTCGTTTGTGCAAAATTACTTTTGTAGCCTGTTCTTCCACCATGGAAAGCGGGGCGTAATCACCGGCCGGAGTATGATCAAATACTTTTAATAAATACTCAAACTCGTTATCTTCTGTATTGATATCCTTTTTGGATTTGTAATTAGCCTGAGTCAATTGCCCTTTTGGCAAATACTGACTGACATCATCCAGATTATACCAGATACTATCATTAAGCATATAAATTGCAGCATTTCGACTACAATAATCAAGTATCTTTATATAGTCTTCTTCAGAATCGCTTTTCCACCATTTTTCAAATTCACGCCAGTCTTCAGCAGGTTTGGCTACTTTTACAAAACGGCATCGGATAATGGGCTCTTTCAGTTTAAACTGTTCCTTGTTTTCCTCGTAATACTCATTCAATTCTGTTTCGTTGATCGTAGAATCGAGCGTGGTTTCAACCAATAATTTTTCATAATTATGACGAATGAGCGAAGCTCTGTAATCCCTGACCAATTCATCGATATTCAAATCCTTGGGAACATATTTCTCTGCTTCATTCATCATTACGGCTTCCCGGGCCCATTTTTCGATATAGGCATTGACAATTTGTACGCTATCTTCCGGAGCAATGCCTTCAACGATCAAAGCATCCAGTTCGGACTGGAAAAGTGATTTATTATAAACTTTTGCGATTAAACGATCACTCTTTGCTTTTTTCTCCGAAGAGGAACAGGCATTTATCAATACAAACACAAATAAGGCAGCAAACGTCAACTTTATTGACTGTATTACAAAAGAGTATTTTGCTTTCCTCATGGTTGTATATTGAATCAAAAAATAATAACTGCCAACTATCCTTTGATTAAGCTTTCAAAAACGGCTTTATTTACATCTATTTTATAAGCCTTTTTCAAATCATTGATCCATTGTTTTTCCAAATGGTTCTGATAATCTGCAATGACGAATCCACGAGCTTCTTTCAGACTTTTATTACTCACGGGCAGGATTTTTTCGACTTTGAAAAAGGAAGCATTTTTATTTCGCTTATTGATCGCTATTTCGGAAATAGCACCCGTTTTCCAATCCAACCCTTCGGGAAAAGTAGACTTGTCTTTTTCGTAGGTTTTCTCTTCAAAACTGAGTACTTGCTCGGTTTTATTAACTTTCTCCAGTAAATGATCACCGGAATCTTTTTTGGCTTTCTTTCTGATGGTCTCGGCCATATCTGCTTTAGCTGCAGGGATCGTATATTTATTGACAACTGCTCTTTCATTCCACTGATAGTTATTAGCCTGAGTATCAAAGAATTTAGACAAGCCTACAGAGTCTTGCGAGGCTTTGTCCCAAACGAGGATTTTAGTGGCTTCGAAGAGCAAAATACCTTCTTCATATTCGCGCATCAAAGACTTGAACTCGGGATATTTAACTTCCAACTGAGTCTCTTCGTATTTGATACAGCTATCATCAATGAACTCATTGTAGAGAAGATGGACCAGGTCTTTGCGTTCCATACGTTTACCCAAACGCATTCGTTTGGAGTTGCGCTGGCAAAAATTCTGGAATTCTCCCAGGCTTGCCACGTACTCGCCGCCTTTGCCCAAAGAGAATAGCTTGTCTTTGGGAATATCTTTTTTAGGTGCTTTCCACTTATAGGTAATAAAAACAGAATCAAGGGAGCTAATAAAGGTATTCAACACAGCGGTGTTTTCCTGGAAATTTCCTTCTTTCTTGATTCTTTCGATCATGCTGTTACGAGCATTATTCAATCGATTGAAATTAGGATATTTTGTTTTTTTCTGACTTTCCTGCATTTTAGTCTGGATTCGTCTTTTGGCAATTTCAAAAGCATCGACTGGTTTTTTATTGATGCGTTTGATAATATGCCAGCCAACCGAAGTTTGGATGGGTTCTGAAAATCCACCATCTTCTTTGATGGAGAATGCTGCTGCTTCGAAAGGATGGCGAACTCCAATGAATCCAATGTATCCGCCTTTCTTTGCCGTTTTGTTGTCTTGTGAAAAATCTTTTGCCAGGGTTTTGAAATCGGCCCCGTCTTTCAGTTGCTGATAAATCGAGTCAATTTTAACTTTATTAAGGGGCATTCCTTTTGGGTCTTTTGCTTTTCGGATGAGAATATGTGCGATCTCCATTTGTCCCCGGGCATCTCTTTTTTGATTGACTTTTACCAGATGCAGTCCTGCTACGGTACGAACCATATCGGATACTTCGCCGACTTTGGTATTATATACAGCCGATTCGAGGTTGTAGAAGCCATCTGGAAAAAGCGCAGTTAAGTAGCCCATCTTACCACCGTTAGCTCTCGTATTTTTATCTTCGGATACATTTTTCGCTACTTCTTCAAAAGAAGAACCACGCTCCAGTTTTTTTCGTGCATCCATTAGTTTTTGCTCTGCTATCTTTACATCTTTTTTGGAAGCATCGGGTGGCAAAGCAATCATAATATGGCTAAAATCTACATCGTAGAGGCTTCTGTCGTAAGCTTCCCGAACCAGCTTATCGGTTACTTCTTTATCCACCAAATAGGAGTTGGCCAACTGTTTTCTGTAACCGGCCAGCTCTTTTTGAAGAGAGGGGATCGTATCCAGCTTCATTTCCTTGGCTCTTCGCACTTTAAGCTTGAAGTTTTTATATAATTCCAGATACTCTTCTAAAGATGCTCTGGAATAACTGGCAGTATCTATTTTGGATTTTGAATAAATATAATCGAATTCAGAAACATGAACAGGTGTACCGTCAACTGTAAATAATACTGGATCGTTCTGAGCCTGGGTCAAGGTACTGATCCCTGCAATTAATGTAAATAATACGATAAAATGTTTGAGCATGAGTTATATTTTTAGTTGTAATATTTTATAAACTCCCAGATTCTTTAATAATGCAAAGAATCAACTTCGTGTTTAACTGAATACGCTTTGTGTATGAAAATATTGCTATTTCCCGGTATAGCGACCTTCAGGACACGCAAAATTAGCAATTTAAGCAGATTGAAAAGAATTAAAATGATGTTAAATGATTAACTGGCGCTAATCTTGAAAATGTACGCGTTTGACGCGCTCTGATATTCCCGTAAATACTTCGTATACCAGTGAATCATAGCATTCGGCCAACTGCTCAACAGGATGTTCTTTTCCGAAAATAATCACTTCATCTCCTTCTCCGGCCTCTGGAATATTCGAGATATCTACCATCGTCATATCCATACACACATTCCCGATCACGGGGGCTTTCTTTCCCGAAATTAGTACTTCAAAAGCGCCATTACCGGCTTTTCTTCTTAAACCATCGGCGTATCCGATACTAATGGTTGCAATCCGCATCTTTTTATCTGCTTTTCCTTTTCGACTGTAACCAATTGTCTCGCCTTTAGAAACGGTTTTAATCTGGGATATGCTGGCTTTTAGAGCCAAAACAGGTTCTAATTGATGCCTCAGCGATTGATTAACATCTATCCCATAAAGGCCAATGCCCAAACGAACCATGTCTTTCTGGTATTGTGGAAAACGAATAATACCACTACTATTTAAGATATGTGCAATTGGTTGAATACCCATTTTTGTACATATTTCCGTATACATTGACTCGAAAAGCCGAATTTGCTGTTCGGTAAATTCATCGTGTTTTGCTTCATCACTTGCTGCCAAATGAGTGAAAATAGAGGCAATTTCCAGCTCGGGATGTGTTTTGAGAATTTTTATTAAATCGTCCATGTCAGGTTGTTCAAAACCCAGTCGATGCATACCGGTATCCAGTTTTAAATGGATGCTGGTTTTTTTCCCGGGAGGTATTTGCCGGATTAATTTTTGGAGCAGATTGATACTGTATATTTCCGGTTCCAGTTTATAACGAAGCATAGTTTCGAAAGTCGCCAATTCGGGATTGAGCACCATGATCGGCAAATGAATACCGGCCTCCCGCAAATCGACGCCTTCATCGGTATAGGCAACGGCCAGGTAATCAACTTTCTGAAATTGTAAAAGTCTTGCCACTTCATCGCTCCCTGTACCATAAGCCGCAGCTTTGATCATCACCATCATTTTAGTATCTGGCCGGAGCAGTTGTTTGAAAAAATTGAGATTGTGTTTTAAAGCATTGAGGTCAATCTCCAGTCTGGTATTATGTGTTTTCCGGGCGAGAAAGTTGGCCACTCTTTCGAATTTGAAATTCCTGGCTCCTTTCAACAGAATGATTTCTTTTTGAAAATGTTTGGGATTGTAGTGATTAAGGAATGTTTCCGTATCCTCGAAATAGATTTGTTCTGCAATATTCGAAAATGCTTTTAAGGTAATAATTTCTGTTCCTATCCCGATAAATTTTTCAACAGCTTTCTGTTTTAGCAACTCGGCAACTTCGCGATAAAGTACCCTGGGGGTTTTTCTGCTTTGCAAAATATCTGAAAGGATGACTGTTCGTTTAAGCTGACCACTTTGCTGATCCAGAAAATCCAAAGCCATGGCTAATGAAGTCAAATCGGAGTTATAACTATCGTTGATCAGGGTAGAACCATTAATCCCGGCTTTTAGCTCCAGGCGCATCTTGATGGCGGATAATTTCAGCATGCGATGCTGGATTTTTTGCTGAGGAATATTGAGGTGGAGCAGTATGAGCCAGCAATGGATAGCATTTTCTATTGACACCTTATCGGTAAACGGCAGTTCAAGAGCAATTTTCTGATTTCCGTATTTTGCTTTAAGGAGCCAGGTATTACGGGCTGTTTTTTCTTCTTTGAGAATTTGTAAGGTCGCCGCCTCCAATCTCGACCAGGTAATTATTTTTCCGGAATAGGAGCTTTTCGCTATCTCGTATACGGTCTCATTATCTCGACACAGGATAAGTATTTCGCTATTGTCGAATAGCTTGAGTTTCTCTTTGATTTTTTGTTGCTTGTTTTTAAAACCATCATCATGGGCAGAGCCAATATTGGTAAACAGGCCAATTTGACAATCGATCATTGGGCTCAAGCGATCCATTTCACCCCTTTGTGAAATGCCGACTTCGAAGATTCCGAGCTGATGCTGCGCACTCAGTTGCAGGATAGATAATGGTACACCGATCTGAGAATTGAAACTTCCCGGGCTTCTACAGATGTTGAAATCTTCACTGAGAAGCTGGTAGAGCCACTCTTTGACTATTGTTTTTCCGTTACTACCCGTGATTCCGATAAGGGGCAAGGAAAACCGCTTTCGATGATAAAGCGCCAGGTTTTGTAAAGCGTTCAGGGTATTTTCAACATACAGGAAATTAGCTTTCGGAAACGAATCCGTTTTTATCTCTTTGGAAACCACAAAATTCCTGACGCCTGTTTTGTATAAGGTATCAATAAAATCATGACCATCGTTTCGATTACTTATAAAAGCGAAGAAAACAGAAAATTCAGGAAAACTTACTTTTCGACTGTCGAAAACAACATATTTTACCTCCGACTCAAATATTTCCTTGTTAAGCCATTTGCCGTCAATAATCTTCCCAATATGTTGACTCGAATACTTCATACGCTTTATTTTTAGCCTGGCTAGCCAATTGAATACCTATTTGGCCTTTAAATCCAAGCCGATATCCCGTCTGTAATTTTTCCCGGCAAAATCTATTTTGGCAGCGTTTTGATTCGATATCTCCAAAGCAGCTTCAAAATGTGGTCCGTAAGAGCTTACTGCAATTACGCGCCCTCCATTAGTGAGTATTTGTCCGCTAACTTCCTTTGTCCCGGCATGAAAAAGGATGCTATCCTCAACGCTTTCTAAATTATAAATGATCTTTCCCTTTTCATAAGCTTCGGGATAACCGCCAGAGACCAGCATCACGGTAGTAGCTGCTCGTTCATCAATCACAATTTCTTTTTCCGAAAGGTCACCTTTATATACAGCATCAAAAAGATCAACTAAATCATTTTGTAACCTTGGGATGACCACTTCGGTTTCGGGATCACCCATACGACAATTATATTCAATTACATAAGGATCACCATTGACACTGATCAGACCAAAAAATACAAAACCTTTATAATCAATTCCTTTATGATGTAAGCCATTGATTGTAGGACGAATAATTCGATCTTCTACTTTTTGAAAAAGCGCATCGTCTACAAAAGGAACGGGGGATACGGCGCCCATACCTCCGGTATTGAGGCCGGTATCTCCTTCACCAATCCGTTTGTAATCCTTGGCAATTGGTAAGATTTTATAGTCTTTCCCATCTGTAAGCGCGAATACAGAGAATTCGATTCCCGAAAGGAAGGCCTCTATTACCACTTTTTTACTGGCTGCTCCGAATTTTCCGCCAAGCATTTCTATTAATGCTTTTTTCGCTTCTTCAATATCGTCAATAATTAAAACGCCTTTCCCCGCGGCTAACCCGTCAGCTTTTAATACGATTGGTGTTGCTTGTTGCTCAATATAATTTAGTCCCTCTTGCAGGGTGTCGGGGGTAAACTCCCGATAAGCAGCCGTAGGAATGCCAAACTCTGCCATAAACTGCTTTGCATAAGCTTTGCTTCCTTCCAACTGAGCCCCTTCTTTCGAAGGACCGATTACCTTGATATGGGCCAAAGTTTGATCGTTTTGGAAAAAATCATAAATCCCCTCTACCAAAGGTGCTTCCGGGCCTACTACGCATAAATCAACCGCATTGGCTAAGGCAAAATCTTTAATCGCAGGGAAATCAAGTGGATTAATGGCTACATTAGTTCCGCATTCAGCAGTGCCGGCATTTCCGGGTATTATAAATAGCTGTTCACAGGCCTGGCTCTGAGCCATTTTCCAGGCAAGTGCATGCTCCCGGCCGCCACTACCAATCAAAATTATATTCATCCTTTTTTGCCGGCAAATATAGCAAAAATCCAAATGCCGGCATTGACCTGTTTACCATCTACCAATTTGCCTGTATTGCCTTTGCACTCTCTTTTACTTCTGCATCCTTTTTACCTTTCCTTTTTTTATTTACCTTCGTCGGATAATTTTCGAAGCAAAAAGATGATTTCGTACATAAAAGGGAAAATCACCTACAAAAGTCCAACTTATATTATTGTTGAAACGGGAGGTATTGGCTATCACGTCAATATTAGTTTACATACGTATGCACAGATTGAAAAACTGGAAGCAGTCAAAATTCTCACTCATTTGAATATCAAAGAGGATAGCCATACTTTATATGGTTTTGCGGAAGAAGCGGAGCGAAGTCTTTTTGTATTGCTTCTGTCTGTTTCGGGAATTGGACCGAATACAGCTCGAATTCTGCTTTCATCCATGACTCCGGAAGAGGCTCGTAGTGCAATAATAAGTGAAAACGTACCGGCATTTAAGAAAGTGAAAGGCGTTGGACCTAAAACGGCCAAAAGGATAATTCTCGATTTGAAAGATAAAATAATTAAAGATTCCGGAGAAAATCCAGTTATCGTTAGCGCCCCAAACAATACTTTGAGAGACGAAGCGTTATCAGCTTTAGTAGCCTTAGGGTTTACAAAAATCCATGTACAAAAAGTGCTCAATAAAATTCTTAGTGAGCAGCCCGAAGTTTTGACAATTGAAGAGTTGATTAAGCTAGCGCTTAAGCAGCTTTCTTAACGGGTGATTTTCAGTCTTTTTAAGGTTGGTATCAATCCAAAATTTTACTTTTGTCTGTTTTTTATGGCAGATGTTGGGGTGAAATTTATTGAAAACTTATTATCCTGTTTCCCGTACAAAATCTGTACAACAAATGGATCATGGATTACAGGGTATAATTTTTGGATTTCTTTGGAGGAACAAATTGTTAAAATTTTAAATCGAGATAAAGGCGATTCGCTTTTCTCGTTATTGATGTAGCTTTTGCAAAAGGTTATTGAGGTAAGTATTTGATTTCCAGTCTTTTGTAAACTACCGGCAGGCAAAATGAAAAAGAATGAGAGGCTCGAATAACAAAGTTTCCAAAGAGTCCGGAATTAATTTTTTGAGAAAGAAAAGATCAGCAATAGATTATTTTAATTGTCGCTGATGTATCTCCCATGTTTAAATTATGAAAATAGAACATTTTCTACTCTGTGTTTTAGTATTATTCGGTATTGCAACATCTACGCTAGCTAATTTTACAGATAGCCGAGGACCTGAAGACCCGTATTCTATTCAGTACATCACTGTACAACAAGATACTGTACCCGTACAAGACCGTACAGGAGACTTTATTAATAACCCCAATTCTAATCCTTTTGACTTACAAGACCCCGGGATTATTGAAAAGAATGTAGAATACGATCCGACAACAGGCAATTATATTATTACCGAAAAAATTGGAGATGAATATTACCGGCCACCAACTTATATGACTTTTGATGAGTATTTTGAGTGGCAGGCTCAGCAGCAGGAGGAAGCATATTTTCAGGAACTGGCAGGTTTTAGTGACGGGAAATCCAAAGGAAGTGGCCTCAAAGACCCCATTCAGGATATTGATATTAAAAAGAGTCTGGTGGATCGGCTTTTTGGAGGATCCACTGTGGATATTCGTCCACAAGGACAAATCGGATTAACCTTTGGAGTAGATTTTCAGAAAGTGGAAAACCCGAGTTTGACCCTTCGACAGCAAAGACAAGGAGGTTTTGACTTTGATATGGATATTCGACTCAATGTTACCGGAAAGATCGGAGAAAAACTCAACCTTTCAACCAATTATAATACACAGGCAACCTTTGATTTTGATAATCAACTCAAGCTTCAATACGATAGTGAGGCTTTTAGTGAAGATGACATCGTAAAAAAGATCGAAGCTGGTAATGTGAGTTTACCACTAAAAGGATCATTGATCCAGGGAAGCCAGGCGCTTTTTGGTATCAGAACAGATCTCCAGTTCGGCCATTTAGGACTTACGCTCCTAGCGTCTCAGCAAAGATCCCGACGTCAGGAATTACAAATCCAGGGAGGAAGCCAGTTCCAGGAATTTGAAGTCAGAGCCGATGAATATGATGAAAACCGGCATTTCTTCCTGACTCATTACAATCGAGAAACGTTTGAGCAGGCACTTTCCAATTTACCGCAGATCAATACCCTTTTCAGAATCAATCGAATAGAAGTATGGGTGACCAATGATCGAAATGATCCCGATAATGTTAGAGATATTGTAGCCTTGGCGGATATTGGAGAATCCGTAGAGATTACCAACGAAAATCCGCAATTCCAGCTACCACCCGCACCGAGAAACCCGGATATTAATGGTACACTTGGCCTTCCTGGTCGACCAATCACAGAAGGCGGCCCCCTTACTACTCCGGATGCGAATGATCTTTATACAGCGATTTTGGAAAATAGCAGAACGCGTAATCTGGATGATGCTGTTGCTATTCTGGAAAACGTTTTTGCTCAAAGACAATCCCGGGATTTTGAAAAAGTAAGTGCCCGAAAACTTTCGCCAAATGAGTTTACTTTTCATCCCGAATTGGGTTTTATTTCCGTAAATGTGAACTTGCAGCCCGATCAGGTACTTGGGGTAGCTTTTGAATATGATTATAATGGTAAAACCTATAAAGTCGGTGAATTTGCCAATGATACATATGCACCGGATTCCCTGGGAGTGCTTTTTGTCAAGATGTTGAAAAGTACTACACAGCGTATCGATTTACCTACCTGGGATTTGATGATGAAAAATGTATATTCCGTAGGGGCTTTTCAGGTGAATCAACAAGACTTCAGACTGGATATTTTTTATGAAGATCCGGGGAAAGGAGAGAAGCGTTTCTTGCCGGATTCTGAAATAGCAGGAGAACCTTTACTTCAAGTATTTAATCTTGATAATCTAAATGTACTCGGCGATCCCTGTCCCGATGGGGTCTTCGACTTTGTACCGGGGATTACGATTAATCCCCGAAACGGGCGGATTATGTTTCCGGTATTGGAGCCTTTTAGTACTTCTATCGCCAGCAGGATATCGAGCCCGGCTCTGAAGGAAAAATACGATTATTTTGTTTTGTATGATTCTACGGTGATTCGCGCCCGGGAATACCAGGAACTCAACCGGTTTACCATTAGGGGGAATTATAAATCGAATGTATCTTCGGAAATTTCACTGGGTACATTTAACCTTCCACCCGGATCGGTGGTTGTACGTGCAGGGGGACAGAATCTAATCGAAGGTAGTGATTATGAGGTAGATTACCAGATTGGACGAGTGAAAATCCTGAACGATGCAATTCTGAATTCCGGACTTCCAATCAATGTATCATTTGAAGATAATACCTTGTTTGGTTTCCAAACCAAAACCCTTCTGGGGGTTCGTGCAGATTATGAAGTCAACGATAATTTTAATATTGGAGCAACTTATTTACATTTATTTGAAAGACCATTTACACAAAAAGTAAACATCGGAGATGATCCGATCAATAATAGAATTTATGGCTTGGATGTCAACTATAGCACTGAAGCTCCCTGGTTAACCCGAGCAGTAGATGCCATACCCTTTATTAATACTAAGGAAGCGTCCAATATTTCGATCTCTGCCGAAGCAGCATTTCTAAAACCTGGCCATTCCCGTGCCATTAATCAGGGGCGGGAAGAAGATGGTAGCCGGGACCGGAGCGGGGTGATATACGTGGATGATTTTGAGGGAAGTACATCGGCTTTCGATTTAAGAACTCCTGCTAACCAATGGGTGCTGGCCAGTGTACCGCAAAATGATGAACGCAATAATAATCCGCTTTTTCCGGAATCTGCGCTGATTGATACAACGCTTTCCGGTGTAAACAGAGCATTGCTCAACTGGTATCGAATTGATCAAAGTATTCGCGGGGGAAATACCAATCCTTATACAGCAGCGATTCCACAAATCGAGGTGTTTCCCAATGTTACCGTTACCCCCGGGTTAAGTAATATTATTCAAACTCTGGACCTGACGTACTATCCGGAAGAAAGAGGACCATATAATTTTGATATACCGGGTGGAACACCTTATTCTGAAGGATTGAGAAATGACGGTAAATTGGTTCGTCCCGAGAGTCGCTGGGGAGGGATCATGCGCGCGCTGAATACCAATGACTTTCAGGCTGCAAATATTGAATATATCGAATTCTGGATGCTCGACCCCTATTTGGAAGGCAATAATAATCCGGGAGATTTATACATCAACCTCGGAAATATCTCTGAAGATATTTTGCGGGACTCCAGGAAGTTTTTCGAAAATGGTCTACCTACTACTTCCCGTGACGTGAGAGTGGACTCAACTGGTTGGGGATTGATCCCGAGAGCGCCGCAAATTACCAATGCTTTTATCAACAATGTGGAAGAAAGAAGCCAACAGGACGTAGGACTGGATGGTTTATCCGATGTGCAGGAGCGCTCCAAGTTTGATTATTATTTAGATGCACTTAGCAGTGAGCCTTCTTTTAACCCGGATGTTCTGGCTGAGATTAGGGAGGATCCATCTAATGATAATTATGTATTCTTTAGAGATGGAAGTTTTGACGATTCTGCAACAGTTTTCGATCGCTATCGTCGATTCAATATGCCGGAGGGAAATACGGGTGAACCGGCAGATGGACGTCCTACTTCATCGACTAATTTGCCGGATTCGGAAGATATTAACCGGGATAATACCCTGAATGAAACAGAATCCTATTATCAATATAAAGTTCCTTTACGCAATGATGATGGTGATTTACGATTAGATGCAGATACGAACCCTTTTATTACGGATCAAATCGACTCTCCCGCCGGTGACCGTACCTGGTATCGCTTTCAGATTCCGATAGATCAGTTTACGACCAAAGTAGGAAGTATTCAGGATTTTCGCTCGATTCGATTTATGAGAATGTATATGCATGGATTCGAAGATGAAATCACCTTGCGTTTTGCCAGATTACAGTTGGTGAGAAACCAATGGCGCAGGTACCTTAGACCTCTGTTGGTTTATAGAGATCCCAACTCGGAAATAAACACGGAGGATATCGATGGAGAAAATGTAACGACATTTGATGTTAACGCAGTGAGTATTGAAGAAAATAGTGATCGGGAACCATTCAATTATACTCTACCTCCCGGTATCGAACGAGAGCAGTCTACTAATACGACTTTTCCGGACATCCTGCAGAATGAAACTTCGCTCTCGATGAACGTTTGTGATCTGCAACCCAATAATGCAAGAGCAATTTATAAAAATGTCTTTTACGATATGCGTCTGTACGAACGGTTGCGTATGTTCGTACACGCGGAAGCCGCTGATCCCAGCGGAGGGGTCCCCAATGTAAATGCTATCCCCGACGGAGACCTGTCAGTAATTATGCGCCTGGGAAGTGATTTTGAAAATAATTATTATGAATATGAAATTCCTCTGATCATGTCGAGGAATACTATGATTGTTGACCCGCAATCACTCGAGTACAAGGAAGAAGTATGGAAACCTTTCAACAATTTTGATATTCCGATCGAGCAGTTTAAAAATGTAAAACTCCTGCGCAATGCTTCGGGTGATCCTAATGCTTTTAGTTATCCGTTTGAAATTGAGGATGTAGTGACGATTAATGGTTTACCCAGAACCGGAAAACTAAGAGTAAAAGGAAATCCGAACCTGGGGAATGTAAAAGGAGTAATGGTTGGTGTTGTCAATAGAGGAGAAGAACCTCACTGTGCGGAAATATGGCTTAACGAGTTGCGCTTAAGCGGATTGGATGAAAGAGGTGGATTTGCAGCGATCGCCAAGGTAGATGCTCAATTAGCGGATTTTGGTTCTGCTACTCTTTCCGGAAATTACAGCACTATTGGTTGGGGAGGATTGGAAGAAAAACTCAATGACCGATCCAGAGAGGAAGTAATTCAGTTTGATATTGCGGCTAATGCAGAACTGGGTAAGTTTTTCGGAGATAAGTCAGGGATTAAAATTCCTTTTTACACTCAATATTCTCAAACTACAAGGATACCTCAGTTCGACCCTTATGACCTGGACATTCCGCTCAAAGAAAAACTGGATGCCGAACCCGATCCGGCACGAAGGAAAGAGCTCCGTGAACAGGCAGTAGATTTTACGGAGATCAAAGGCTATAACTTTACAAATGTTCGAAAAGAACGGACCGCAAGAGGCGGAAATGCGCCAACTCCCAAACCCTGGAATATTGAGAATTTTAGTTTGACTTATGCTTATACCAAGACCACACATCACGATCCGATTATCGCATTAGATGAAATTTCTCAGTACAATGGAGGGCTGGATTATAAATACAGCCGGCAAGCTAAATTTATTACACCTTTTAAGAAATTATTCAAGAAAGATAAATACCTCAAATTAATTAGTGAATTTAACTTTAACCCCCTGCCAAACTCCTTTACTTTTAATACGGCGATGAATCGACAGTTTCAGAAAACGTCTTATCGATTCACCGAGGTTGATCCGAAGTTTACAACTTTCTTTAATAAACAGTTTACCTGGGATCGGAATTACAATTTACAATGGGACTTGACTCGTGCGCTGAAATTTAATTTTAATGCCTTGAATTATGCGGTGATTGATGAGCTGAAAAATGTGGATGAAAATGGAAACTTCATTTCTGAGGAAGAGCAAAAAGAATTTATTTGGAATAATATCCGGGATTTTGGCCGGACCAAAAACTATAATCATTCTTTCAATCTCAATTACACTTTGCCATTCAAAAAGATTCCGTTTCTGGACTGGGTAAACGTAAAAGCACAATACCGGGGGGATTATTCCTGGAACGTTGCTGCCCTGAATACCGAATACCTCGGAAATATAATTCAAAACGGACAGCGCAGGCAATTAAATGGAGATTTGAATTTCGAGACTTTATACAATAAGTCCAAACTATTGAAAAAAGTTAATTCCAAACGCAGGAATCCCAGAAATCAAAGGGGGAATTCCAGAAATAGCAGAGGCGGAAGGGATAATAAGAGTAAACAGGATATTACCGGGAAAACCGGGAAAGATGCCAAGAGCAAAAAAGGAAAGAAAAAAGACGACGAACCTTCTAAAATCCAGAGAGCTATACTCCGGCCTTTAATGATGCTGCGGAGAGTACGGGCAAATTATTCTGAGAACTTTGGAACTGTACTTCCCGGTTATCGGCAGGAATCCGAGATACTTGGTCAGGCGCCCGGGTTTGAAGCTCCCGGATGGCGCTTTATCTCCGGACTTCAACCATATATTGCCAATGATGATCTTTCTAATGATTACTTGACGCGTAATGAGGCCTGGTTTGTCGATACGGTATTACTCAATCAACAGGTAACGCAAAATTATACCCAGAATATGGATATCAAGGTTTCGATAGAGCCAATCGAAGATTTCCGCTTGGAAATTGAGGCTTCTCGAAGCTTCTCCGAAAATAAATCGCTCTATTTTAAGGATACTTTAGCGGACGGAATTCGGGATTTAACTCATGTCTTGCCGCGTGAAGTGGGATCTTTTTCCACCTCTTTCTTTGCGGTAAATACTTTATTTGATAATGATATTATAGGGCTTTTCCAAAAGTTTGAAGCCAATCGATCCATTATTTCAGAAAGATTAAATCCTGATGGTGGAGCCCACCCGATTGACGGACCGGATTTTAAAGAAGGCTATGGAAAAAACCAGATTGATGTATTGATCCCCTCTTTCCTCGCAGCCTACACTAATAAAGATGCCAATACCGTCGACGTAGATGAAAATGATTACACGAGGGTACTCTTCAAACAGTTACCAAAACCAAACTGGCAACTGACGTATGATGGATTGTCTAAGCTTGGAAAGCTCAAAGATATATTTTCCAGGTTTACAATATCTCACGGTTATCGTTCCAATTTGACAGTTAATTCTTATAACACGGATACGGATGGACTGGTAGGAGGTTTTGACTTGAATCAGAACCTGTTTTCTCGTTTTGAGATTCCTCAGATTGTGATTGATGAGCAGTTTGCACCCTTATTAGGCGTACAGATGGAATTGCAAAACGGGATTTCTATGGATTTGGACTTCCGCAAATCGAGAAACCTGCAGATGAGTTTTATTACTTATCAATTATCGGAGACTAAAACTTCGGAATATATCTTTGGATTTGGATATAGGATTAGAAATGTTAATATTGGATTCCTTACAGGAAACAAAAATAAAAAGCAAGGACGTGGTCGAAATCCACGTAATAATCCTGGTCAGCCTGGAGCACCTCAGCAGCCAGAACGGGGAAGTGATCTGAATATTGAATTTAATTTTTCTTTAAGGGATGATATTACGATTAACCACCTGCTTGATCAAGGTGTTGCGGAGCCAACGCGGGGTTTAAGACAGATACAGTTCTCTCCATCGGTTGATTATGATATCAATAAACGATTAAATGTTCGATTCTTTTTTGATTATAGTAAGACGACACCAAAGACTTCCGCATCCTTTCCGATTACGAATACCAGAGGAGGGATCACCGTTATGTTCTCTTTGAATTAGAGAGAAGTGCTTGATTGATAAAAAGTTCTTTTTTAGATAAAATAGTTTCGCTCTGATCATTTAAGGCTCAATGCTGAAATGATCAGAGCGAAATCATTTAGGCAGAAATATGGGTGGAGAAGAATGTTGACAAATTGATCTGAAAGCTTCTACTGCCTTGTAAACAAGTATATTTGACTTGATATACTTTATTCTGTTTTATAGAACAATAAAGCTAGTTGGTCGAAAGAGTTAATCAATTAATGGAATTTTAACTATTTTGATTCTTTAAGTGAATTTTGAAAAACACTTAAAAATAATTCTGACATCCGGCTTAAACAGACAAATTGATATTATAAAAAATCGTTTTTATTTGAATTATTTGGCCTGACTTAAGTTCTGTGAATAATTTTCGCTTTTGCGGATAAGGAATAACGAAAGGTCTTTGAAAATATTGAAAACGTTTGATTATGCTTTTAAAATCATAGCGCTTCAAACTAGCTCTTTCCCAATGGAGTAAAGGTTAAATGTCTGTTAAATAAGAGAAAAGGACTTTCCTAATTGATATTTTTGTAAGTATATCAGAGATGAAATGTTGAAGCGACATTTTACTTGAATCCAAAGCCTGTCTGTGTATAAATAGTTGGCACTCTGGAACAAATAGGAGAAAAAAACCTTAATTTTATATTACGGAGACAGTAAACACAATAGGTATGAGGTACTCCAATAACCCTGGTTATACCGAGTAAGCTACGATTTCAAAACCATATTCTAATTCCATATTTGAATGAATAAGCGAGCGATCTGGATTATCATTGGTCTGATGAGTGCCGCACTCATTGGTATTATAGTATTGCAGGTCTATTGGCTTAACTGGTCCTATCAACTCAGCGAAAGGCAATTTTCGAATGATGTGTTTACAGCGCTTAACAGAGTAGTTGATAAACTGGAAAATATCGAGAATAAGAAAGAAGCAATAGAGAAATACAATATCCTGCTGGGAGCACAGCTTGATGTCAATCAACAAGCCATGCTGGATGACGACCAGTTTTTTGTTGAAGTTTCACTTAATACTTCTAATACTATCGATAGTCTGGATCACTACAAAATTGTCCCTCCTGATCATTACAACCAACAGCAATGCCAATGTCCGGACTGCAGGGATAAACAACTGGAGAAGTACGAAGAGTGGGAACGAGCGACAGAGCGTATTGCCACCAGTAAAAACATTAACCCGGAACCAATTGCCGAACGAATCGATTTAAAAATATTGGACAATGCTATTCTCAGTGAATTAAAAAATCACAATATCTATTTAGATTTCAATTACGGAGTTCATTCCCGCAGGGAAAAAGCATTGGTGATTAATGATGGACATTATGTCGTTTATGGTAATGATGACAATCCTCATGCCTTTAATGCCAATTGGAAAAATCTCTACAGTTCCAAATATCGGGTCGATCTATACAGGAATAATGATTTTCGCTCTCCGGGCACTCTGATGATTCATTTTCCTGGAAAAATCGGATTATTCTGGGGATCACTTTGGAAAACCTTGCTGGGATCTGTGATTTTTACCAGCTTGATACTTTTCTGTTTTGCCTATACTATACAGGTTATTTTCTTCCAGAAGAAAGTAGGAGAAATGAAAACAGATTTTATCAATAATATGACTCACGAATTTAAAACACCAATTGCTACAATATCCCTAGCAGCTGATTCAATCACCAGCCCGATGATATCCGGGAATGTGGAAAAAGTCAAACGTTTTGCGAATATTATCAAACAGGAAAACAAGAGAATGAATAACCAGGTAGAAAAAGTTCTGCAAATGGCACTCTTGGATAAAAAAGATTTTAGTCTTAAACTGACAGATATAAATATTCACGATGTGGTAAACCTGGCGATTAATAATATTAGCCTTCAGGTGGAGAAAAAATCTGGAACGGTAAAAGGTTCATTAAAAGCCAGCAAACCGATAATTCAGGGGGACTTGACGCATGTAACGAATATCATCCATAACCTGCTGGATAATGCCAATAAGTACTCTCCTGAAAAACCAGAGATCATTGTGCATACCAGAGACCTGCCAAATGGCGTTGAAGTCACTGTAGAAGATCATGGACTGGGTATGTCCAAGGAGGCAAGGAAACATGTTTTTGACAAATTTTATCGCGTACATACTGGAAACCGACATGATGTAAAAGGATTTGGGCTTGGTTTGAGTTATGTAAAAGCGATGATAGCGGCACATAATGGACAGATCGATGTGAAAAGCGAATTGGGAAAAGGTAGTAAATTTATTGTAACTTTCCCACATCGGAATTCTAAATCATAGACGACGGATACCGCTTATTGTTTATTTAATCAATAACTCCGTTCGATAATTAACACTTTTGAGAACCTATTTCTTTTAGAAAATGCAATAAGATGACAGCTAACAACAGAATCCTTTTAGTTGAAGATGATCAAAATTTTGGCGATGTATTACGTTCATATCTTGAAATGCATGACTTTGACGTTACTTTAGCTACCGATGGAGTTGCAGGGATGGAGAGTTTCCGAAAAGGAGAATTCGATCTTTGTATTTTTGATGTGATGATGCCTAAAAAAGACGGTTTTACGCTGGCTAAAGAAGTTCGGGAACGCAATTCGGAAATGCCAATCATTTTTCTGACTGCCAAGACGATGAAAGAAGATGTTTTACAAGGATTTAAGATAGGCGCGGATGATTATATTACCAAACCTTTTAATTCCGAAGAACTGCTTTACAGAATTCAGGCTATCCTTAAACGCAGTCAGGCCAAAGCAGATCCCAGAGAAGAGATTAAAGAATTTAATATTGGTAAATATCATTTTAATTTTCCTTTGCGAATTCTGACCTATGTCGATTCTGAAGCTGCTGAGCCGGAAAAATCAAAGCTTTCTCCAAAAGAAGCACAACTGCTTAGAATGTTTTGTATTCATATCAATGACATTCTGCCCCGGTCGGAAGCTTTAACTAAAATTTGGGGTGAAGACAATTACTTCACAGCGCGCAGTATGGATGTATTCGTTACTAAATTGCGTAAATACCTTAAAAAGGATACCAATATCGAAATCGTCAATATTCACGGAAATGGATTTCAGCTGCTGGTCAGAAGCGGTGAAGAAGTCTAGAAAATAAAAAAGCTCGAATCCAGTAAGATTCGAGCTTTTTTATTGCCTGGCTCTTTTTATTTTACTCTTCTCCTAATTCTTCTTCTTTGGCATCTTTGTTCTCGTCCGAAGAAGACATACCTAATTCTCGAGCCTCTTTTTCAGCAGCAGCCTGCTCTTCTTTAGCTTTGATATCGCTTGGTCTGGGGCCGATTAATCTTTCCACATCCGACTTTAAGAGCACTTCATTTTCCAATAGTGCATTAGCCAGGATATCCAGCTCGTTCCTTTTTTCTTTTAATAACTTTTGAGCCCTCGCGTATTGGGATTCTACGAGATTTCTAACCTCATCGTCAATCAATGTAGCGGTATCATCCGAATATGGTTTATTGAATTGATCCTGCTGCATTCCGTAAAAGGATACATTCCCCACTTTTTCATTCATCCCGAATACTGCGACCATGCTGTAAGCCATTTTGGTAGCCTGATCCAAATCGGATTGTGCACCGGTAGATATTTTATCAAAAACAATCTTCTCTGCGGCACGTCCCCCAAAAGTCATACACATCCGATCCAGTAAAGCCTCAGTTCGGGTAATGTATTCTTCTTTAGGTAAATACTGGGCATAACCTAAGGTACCAATTCCCCTCGGAACTATTGTTACTTTTACGAGTGGAGAAGCATGCTCCAGGAACCATCCACAAATTGCATGACCCGCTTCGTGAAATGCAATGATCTTCTTCTCATTCGGTGCAATAATCTTGTTTTTCTTTTCCAAACCGCCGATTACCCGGTCCAAGGCATAATTAAAATCATCCATGGTGATTTCTTTCTTGTTCCTTCGGGCTGCAATCAAAGCAGCTTCATTACAGATATTGGCAATTTCTGCTCCGGCAAAACCCGGAGTCATTTCGGCAAGCGCTGCCGGCTGTACTTCTTCGCTGTTTTTAATATTTTTCAAGTGAACCTTGAAAATCGCTTCTCTTCCTTTTAAATCCGGGCGATCAATACCAATCTGGCGATCAAAACGTCCTGGACGCAATAAAGCATTATCCAAAACATCCGGGCGATTGGTCGCAGCCATTAAGATAACTCCTTTATCTGTGCTAAATCCATCCATTTCCACCAGTAACTGATTGAGCGTATTTTCCCGTTCATCATTGCCTCCCTGAAAAGAGCCACGTCCCCGGGCACGCCCAATAGCGTCGATTTCATCAATAAATACGATACAAGGTGCTTTCTCACGAGCTTGTTTAAACAAATCCCTTACTCTGGATGCACCCACACCAACGAACATCTCCACGAAATCGGAACCGGAGATAGAAAAGAAAGGGACTCCGGCTTCTCCTGCAACGGCTTTTGCCAGTAAAGTTTTACCAGTACCGGGAGGGCCTACAAGAAGTACTCCTTTCGGGATTTTTCCACCAAGAGCCGTATATTTCTTCGGATGTTTCAGAAAATCAACCACTTCCATTACTTCCTCTTTTGCTTCGTCCAGTCCAGCTACATCCTTGAAAGTGACGTTTACTTTAGTATTATTGTCGAAAAGAGTAGCCTTTGATTTTCCAATGTTGAAAATCTGTGCGCCGGGACCACCAGCACCACCGCTTACCCGACGCATGATGAATATCCAGATGGCTACGATGATCGCAATGGGTAAAACCCAGCTCAAAATCGGCGCCAGCCAGTTTTGACGAGTTTTGGCTTCTACGTAAACGCGATCAGTATCTTTAATACCGGCATCAATTTGAATATTATTCACCTTATCCCATAAACCTTCCGGATTGGAAGTCTCAAAAGTAAAATTAGGGCGTGGGCCAAATTTGCTAATGGCTGGGTTCAAATGTTTATACTTGTCTATCCGGTCTTCTTTTAGATAAACATGGACATCTACTTTATTGATAAGTTCCAACTTCCTGATGTCTCCCTCTTCTACCATTTTGACAAAATCACCATAAGGCAAAGCCTCATTTGCACTTCCCGCCAATCCGTAAAAGTTGAGCGCCAAAAGGAAAACAGCAAGTAAACCATAAATCCAGTAGGAGCTGAATTTATTGTTGTTGGGACTGCTTGGTTTATTATTTTTATTTTCCATTTATTTTAATTAAAAATTGTCTACTACATACGATACGATATTATAAACGCACGAAAATCCTAAACGTTTTACAATGAATTGCCGAAATATTGGTTTTTTATGAAAAACTACAAGTTTTGGTACTCTGTAAAGATTGCATCACTCCATAAGTCCTCCAACTCGTAGTATTGCCTTGTTTCAGGATAGAAGACATGAATAACCGTGTCGAAATAATCCATACAAATCCATTTGGAATGTTGTTGTCCTTCGTAGTGTAAAGGCAACTCTCCGGCTTCATCCTTCAGTCTTTTGTAAATATTTTCGGATATGGCACTGACCTGAGTATTGGATTCTCCTTCACAGATAATAAAGAAGTCGGCAGGAGCATCATCGAGATGACGTAAGTCAAGTTTTAAAAGATTTCTCCCTTTTATGTCCTGGATACTATCAATGATCAATGCATTCAGTTCTTCTGATGAGAATTTTCTCGGTTGAGCTTGATTTTGTGAATTCAAATGTACTTTTTAATATTTTTGTTGCGAATTAATTTGAGAAAACTTGGCTTTATCATTTAATTTATACAGATCAGAAATGCAGATAGCGGACTGTAAATCTTTTCTTTAACCGATATGATTACGTAAAGCTAATAAATTTAAAAGCTTTTGAGTACTTTCACTAACACCCTTTTTGTCGGAAAAGTTTTATTACGTATAAATAAGTTAGATTCAACCAATAACTACGCTACTTCTCTTTTATCAAAAAATAAACCAAGCGAGGGAACTGTCATTTCTGCCTGGGCTCAGGAGCAGGGAAAAGGACAAATTGGCAGAACCTGGCTGACTGAGCCCGGGAAAAACCTGACATTTAGTATTATTTTCTATCCGCGATTTTTAATAGCCAAGGAGCAATTTATCCTCAATCAGGCCATCGCTTTGGGCGTTTTTGACTACATAAAGCAAATTTGCCCCAATTCGAAGGTCAAATGGCCCAATGATATCTATGTGAATGACAAAAAAATATGTGGGATACTAATTCAGAATAGCCTCTCAGGGGCACATATTCAGACCGCTATTGTTGGAATAGGTCTTAATGTTAATCAGCAGAATTTTCCCGAAAGCTTACCTAATCCGACTTCACTGAGGCTTGAAACGGGGCAAACATTTGACCTGGATCAAGTACTTGAAAATGTATGCGAACGAATCGAAACGAGATATTTGCAGGTCAGAGCAAATAATTATACTTTAATACAGCAGGAATACCTCGAAAATCTTTATCGTTTTCAGGAAGAAGCACTTTTTGAATATCCCGGAGGAGCAACTTTTTCTGGAAGGATTGTTGGTATCTCTGAAACTGGCAGGTTGATGATTGATCATCAAAAAGGAACGGAGTCTTTTGATGTCCGGGAAGTACGTTTTATTCTATAAAACGACAACTAATAACTTGATCCCTTGTTTTATAGCGAGATGATGTCCATGCCAAAGCAGCAAATTAAAACTTTATAACCTTAATCACGCTAAATGTAAATGGAAGCGATACTGATTACCATTGGTGATGAAATATTAATCGGTCAGATTATCGATACCAATTCTGCCTGGATGGGGCAGGAGATGAATTTGAGAGGTATTAAAGTTCGGGAAGTGATTTCAATCAGCGATACCAAAACGGATATTATCGAGACTTTGCACAAAGCGTTTGAGCATGCTGATTTGATCCTGATGACTGGAGGACTTGGTCCAACGAAAGATGATATTACTAAAAAGGCAATTGCAGAGTATTATAATGTGGGAATGACATTTCATCCGCCAACTTATGAGTGGATACTCAGATTTTTCAAAAAATTGAATAAACAGCCGACTAATGCACATCGCGAGCAATGCTTTATGCCGAACAATGCGGTGTTACTTGAAAATAAAATGGGTTCTGCTCCGGGGATGTGGTTTGATGAAGATGGAAAAGTGTTGATCTCTATGCCGGGCGTGCCTTATGAGATGAAAAGTATAATGCGGGACGAAGTCTTTCCCCGGCTTAATGAAAGGTTTATTTCAAAGCCTATAGCACATCGAACGGTACTTACTATCGGAGAAGGCGAATCCAGGATTGCATCGCGGATTGAAAATTTTGAAGCCAGTCTTCCCGGCAATATCAAACTGGCTTATTTGCCGAATCTTGGAAAAGTAAGGCTGCGATTGACTGCCGTCGGAGAAAATGGACAGGACCTTGAAGCCGTTCTGGATGAAAAAGTGGAATTGCTAAAAGAGTATATTCCGGAGCTGATCTTTGGTTATGAAACCGAAACCATAGAGGAAGTGATAGGCCGCATTTTTAAAGAAAAAGGAAAAACGGTATCTACAGCAGAAAGCTGTACCGGTGGATTCCTGGCACATAAAATCACCAGTGTACCGGGCTCTTCAGCCTACTTCAATGGGGCCGCAATTACTTATTCCAATGAACTGAAGCAAAAGATGCTGAATGTTAGTGCTGATACACTCCAAAAGCACGGTGCAGTCAGCGAAGCAACAGTCATTGAAATGGTTAAAGGTGCCTTAAATACCATGAATTCGGATATTGCAGTGGCTATTTCCGGTATTGCAGGGCCGGATGGAGGAACTCCCGAAAAGCCGGTAGGTACGGTCTGGCTGGCTATCGGAGATAAAAATAAAACCGAAACACATAAACTTCAATTATGGAAAGACCGTATTAAAAATATAGAATACACTTCCATCTTTGCACTCAATATGATGAGGAAGTTTCTTCTGAATGGAACAATTCGCTGATTTTTTTTAAAACAATATTTGGTCAAGACCTAATTTTTTTACGATAAGTTCTTAGAAAACCCTTAATTTTGCGGCTGTAAAATAAAGTAGAAAGAATTAGTTTAAATAGTCCTATACCATAAACCATATAATCGAAAACTAGATGGCACAAGTAGAGTTAATTATGCCCAAAATGGGTGAAAGTATTATTGAAGCAACTATCCTTAAATGGGTAAAAAATGTAGGAGATACTGTAGAAGTTGATGAAACAATCCTCGAAATAGCTACGGATAAAGTAGATAGCGAGGTTCCCTCTCCGGTCAGTGGAACGATTGCGCAAATTCTTTACCAGGAAAATGATGTCGTGGAAATCGGTAAAGCCATTGCCATCATCGCAACGGAAGGAGAGGCAATTACTGCTCCTGCTGCCCCCGCAGCGGAAGAAAAAGCACCGGTACAAAACGGAGCTCATGTAAAAGAAACAACTGAAGTTAAAGCTGTTCCCAGCCACGAACAACTGGCTACAGCTGTAATGACAACTGCAAATATTCCAGCTACAGGTGGTGGAGATCGCTTTTATTCTCCGCTCGTTAGAAACATTGCTAAAGAAGAAAATATCAGTAGCCGGGAACTGGATGCAATCCCTGGAACAGGAAAAAATGGCCGGCTTACTAAAAAAGATATTTTGGCTTATCTGTCTAATCGAAGTATTCCTGCTGGTAGCCCTGTCAGTACTGCACCAGCGCTTAATAAAGTAGCTACAGCTCCGGCAACCAAGCCTGCTGCTTCTGCTGCCGCCAGTGTTAACGGGAATGTAGAGATTGTGGAGATGGATCGTATGCGGAAATTGATTGCCGATCATATGGTGATGTCCAAACACACTTCTCCTCACGTTACTTCTTTTGTCGAAGTTGATGTAACTAACATTGTGAATTGGCGTAATAGTATCAAGCAGCAGTTTCAGCAAAAATATGGAGAGAAAATTACTTTTACTCCAATCTTTGTTGAAGCAGTAGCCAAAGCTTTGAGAGATTTTCCAATGGTCAATGTTTCTGTTGATGGCACCAATATTATTGTTAAAAAAGACATAAATATTGGGATGGCAACAGCGCTTCCATCAGGAAATTTAATTGTTCCCGTTATTAAAGGGGCAGATCAATTGAATCTGCTTGGTCTGACTAAATCCGTTAATGATCTCGCAACCAGGGCGCGTAATAATAAATTAAAGCCGGAGGAAATTCAAGACGGCACTTTTACGTTAACAAATGTGGGGACTTTCGGTAATGTTATGGGGACACCGATCATTAATCAACCTCAGGTGGCGATTATGGCGGTTGGAGCAATCCGTAAAAAGCCGGCAGTAGTAGAAACAGCATACGGTGACCTGATCGCGGTCAGACAGATGATGTTCTTGTCGCTTTCTTATGATCATCGGGTAGTTGATGGAATCCTCGGAGGGTCGTTTTTGCGCAAAGTAGGCGATTATCTTGAAGCATTTGATCCCAAACAAACTATTTGAGAAACATCTGTTAATAATATAGTAAAGGTTCAATAATTTTAATTGAATTCAGACTTGAAGTGGTATCAGGTATGAAGCACTGGATATTTGGAAAATACTTCATTGCTGAAGCCTTATGCCTAAAAAATTTATGTTATGTTTCTTAGATATTGCATCTATGTGATGTGTCTGGTCTTTTTTCCTGTCTTTACTGTTCAGGCTCAATCTATTAAGAAGCTGAAAGCGGAAGCAGATGAATTTTTTAAAAACAAGAAATTCAGTATTGCGCTCGAAAAATACCGCAGTGTTCAGCATAGTCGGCCCAATGATATGGATATCCGGCTAAAAATAGGTGCTTGTAGTTATTTTACTAACAAATCCGAACAGGCCAAGAAATATCTTCACTTTATCATAGCGAATGATAAAAATCCTGATCCCAATGTCTATTTCTATCTGGGAAGGACTTATCATGCAGAACTCAATTTTAAAGAAGCCGTCAAATTTTATAAATACTATTTAAGAAACATCAAAAGTAACCACGAAAACAGAGCCTGGATTAAAGATGAAATCCGACGTTGTGCAGAGGGTTTTAAAATTGTAGCCAAATCTCAATTGGCAATTGTGGAGAATCTTGGAGAAAATGTTAATTCTAAAGGAGATGATTTTGCTCCGATACTTAGTCCTAATTTTGACGATAAGATATATTTCACTTCTTCCAGAAGAGGGAATGAAGGAGGAGCAAGAAAAAGCAATGGCGAAAAAGATAATGTTTATGGTGCTTTCCGAACAGATATGTTTTCGACTCAGGTCATTAATGGTGAGTGGACAGCCACCACTCCCATGAATCCCGCCCTTAATAGTTATGAAAATGATATTGCTTTGGGTTTTGACGAAGGAGGATCAATTCTTTATTATTTTAGGAGCCCCGGGCTTTTTGCAGGTGAAATCCTGGTAGATACCTTTCAGGCAAATAAAGGCCAGGCTAAAAAAATACCCGCTCGCTTTGTCAGTCCCATGATTGTTGAAAACGGGGATGGTGATCCACAGTTTTTTAACGATACTATTTTACTCTTTTCCAGTAATCGAAGCGGTGGTTTTGGTGGAAGGGATTTGTACATTTCTATTTTTTCGAATGGCAACTGGACGCCCGCACGAAATCTTGGACCGGTTGTTAATTCTGCTTATGATGAAGTGAGCCCTTTCTTAAGTGAAGATGGCAGAACCTTGTTTTTTAGCTCCAACAATCTTAAAAGTATGGGGGGACAAGATATTTTCAAAGCCGTATTTGATGATATTGAAGAACGCTGGTCTGAACCTGAAAACCTTGGCTATCCTATCAATTCTGCGGGAGATGATGCTTATTTTAAACTATCCCGGGATGGCTATAAAGGCTACTATTCATCGAACAGGCTGGATGGAAAAGGGCAAAGGGATATTTATGTAGCTTATTTTAAAAACCAAAACCGCTCCCAATTGGCAAAGTCAGTTCCTTTGGTCTTTTCCGAAGTAAGAGCATATAAAGTTCAAAATCAAAACACTATTTCGATCGCAATGGAAACGCCGAATAGCGGTAAAGGAACGATTTCTACTATCTCCGCTCCCGAGTTTCCCGAAGAAGTGATTACCGAATATGAGTTTCAACCGCTATTTTATAATAAAGATGGACGGGTACTCAGTTATAAAAACAAGGATGAATTAAATAAGGTCGCCAGATTACTCATCAAATACCCCCAACTGAAACTCGTTTTGACCAGTAACTCCGAGGGCGGCAGTCCGATCAATTTTGATATGTATTTTTCCATAAAAAAAGCAGAAGAGGCAGCGGAATATTTGATTGAAAATGGAGTCAATCCCAAAAATATTATTGTCAAAGGCTGTGGAGCCAATTATCCGATTGCAAAAGTACAGTCAGAAAGCGGGTATAATCTTCAGGCTTCCAACCTGAATCGGCGTATTGATGTTGATATTCTCAATATTACGGGCTTGCCCATTCGTATTAAATCGAATTATCCGGTTATTAATGAACGTCTAAAAGCGGAGCAATGGCCTTATTACCGAACAGCCATTCAGGGACTATCTTATAAAGTGCAAATTGCAGCGATCAAGCAAATGTACAATGGAAATATCCTTAAGGCTTATCCTGATGCAGTCGTTGAGTCGGATGGTGCCAGCGAGTATTACCGTTATACGATTGGCCTTTATCAAACTTTCTCTTCTGCTGATGAATTGCGCAAGGATTTAATTCGCCAGGGAGTGACGGATGCTTTTGTCGTCCCTTATGTTGGAGGGGTACGTGTCAATAGAGATGACTCTAAAATTTACTCTGCAGCCTATCCCGATCTGCTGAATTTCATCGAAAATTCAAACTGATATAGAATCGATCGTTTCAGAGGTTCGAAATCTGAAAATGGAAAATTAAATTTTGCAGGCATGCATTACTGAAATCAGACATTGGTCTGATTTTCCTGTGCTTTTCTCTATGTTCGCAAGAGTTCCTATCCTTTTTAGTTTGAATTCCACTTAAAAAGTCTCATCTTCGCGTATCACGATGAATGGAAATTATGTCGAATATGGGAAATATGGACTTTTTTCGGGAAAGTCTTAAAAACATTAGAACAACAGGAACGATTACTAGAAGCTCCAGGTCTTTATGTAAAAACATGGTAAAACATGTAAATTATAAAGAAGCGACCTTTATAGTTGAATTAGGAGCAGGCGATGGTGTTATTACCAAGCATATTCTTAAGAATATGAAAGCAGATGCAAAGCTGCTCAGTTTTGAAGTTAATCCGGAGTTTTGTAAACGACTTCGGGCGATTAATGATGAACGACTGATTGTAGTCGAAGACTCTGCAGAAAACCTGGAAAGACATCTCAGAGAAAACAGCTTTGACCATATTGACTCTGTTATTTCGGCAATTCCTTTTGTTTCCCTTCCGGATGAATTGGGTTTGAATATTATCAGTGAGTGTGAAAAATTCTTAAAGAAAGGAGGATTATTTATCCAGGTTCACTATTCTCTGTTAGCCAAAAAATTGTATCAAAAGGTTTTTGGAAATGTAGATGTGAATTTTGTGCCAATCAATATCCCGCCGGCTTTTGTACTGGTGAGTGAAAAACGTTAATCAATAAATCTTATATAAGTTTTTATTTTTTTCAGTCATTAAATGTTCCAGGCGATTCCAGTCTTTGGTCATTCCAAGAATAAAACCACCTCCTCCGGCGCCACAGAGTTTTAACTTATAAAAATCACTTTTTAAACTGTCCAGCCATAACCCCTTCCAGGCATTCAGTATCATAGGTTCGAAATGTAGGTATTGAAAAGTGCTTATTTTTTCCAAAATGTTAAACAGACTGCCAAGTTTTCCCTCTTGTATAAAAGTAATAGCCTGATTGTTGTAAAACGATAACTCTGTGTTAATCAGCTTCTGAAACTTACCATCAGCTTGCAATTTTTTCATATATATTTCTACAAATGGAGCTGTTCGCCTTGGTACTTCTGTATCGAGCAGGAATAAATGATAATCTTGCGTGTTTTCCGGAATATTGACTCGGATCAGGTTCCCTTCTTTCCGGAGTATGGCTTCGTTGAGGTAGGAAACCAGAGGGTCTAAACCCGAGCTGGAACCGTGGAAAAAATTTTCCATCCTTGCCAAGATACTTTTCAATTCATCAATAGCCAAAGCATTTTCCTTTTCATAATAGAAATCAAAAATAGCGGCACAAACAGCCCCGGAACTTCCTGCCCCGTAGCCAATGGGAATATTGGCCTCAAAACATAAAAATTGATCAAGATCACTTTTAAAGCGTTCTTGATCGAATACTGCATTAGCAAAAGTAAGTTGTTGTAAATACTCGTGTAAATCATAAAGAATGCTTTGTGTTTTGGCGCATTCTTCATCAAAAGCCCATCGCCCGTGAAATAAATCACAGGGTATGGCCAGTGCATCAGAACCCTGGAGCACAGTATACTCTCCGAATAGCAGAACTTTCGCGTAATATTTTTTCTGATTTAACTTCATTTCGGATGAATATTTAGAAGCATATCACTATAGGATTGGGTAAGCAGATGCTCGGGGCTAATTTCAAAAAGATTCAAATAATATTGGCATTGTTTGGAGAGTGTATCAAGCCCGATGGTGCCTTTTTCGTCGATTGCCTCTATTTCTACAAATGAGCCCAGGCCTTCTACTTGATCGAGATGGAATTTTACATTGTCTATAAAATAAATGGCGCGCTTTTTATCGACTACTACCTTAGTGCCAATAGCTCTTTCCAGGATAGTCTTTAATTGATTTCCATTCTGTGGATAATATAACTCAACCTGAGATGTTTTGGGACCTGCCTGATCTTCACGCTGATAATAGATAAGCGCATTTTCTATATTCCCTTCCCGTAGTTTTAAACGACCATTTGAGGCCCTGAAATAATGGTCAACCTGATGATCAATTCCCAAAAAGCGAGTTTGCCGGGATTCCAGGAGAGCACGTATTTTTTCAGGGAATATACAACGGGCTTTTATTTCAACGTTTAGTATAGGCATCTGTTAAGTTTGAGGTGCTGAATTTTTATTCTGATGATTTTTATGCAGTTTCTCAAGCAAATGCGAAGTTACAAATTACCGCTAATACCTCTCAGACTTAATACTTCGTACTAAAAAAAAGAAAATTACATCGCTATTTTATTATCATACATTTTAAAACAGAACTTATCTTTGCACCGTGGAAAATTTGCAGCGTGTCCTGAGTCTCTATCGGGATGATCCGAAGACTCAGCAAATTGTAGGATACTTCAATCAGGACACTCCGGCTCGTTTACTATTGCGGGGAATGGTCGGAGCGCAGGATGCCTTTGTCCTGGCCGGAACTTATCTCGCTGATCCACGCAGTCATTTAGTGATTGCTAATGACAAGGAAGAGGCCGCTTATCTCCAAAATAATATCGCGAATCTATTTTCTAAAAAAGCAATTGGATTCTTTCCCGATTCCTTCAAACGGCCTATGGAGTTTGGGGAGCTGAATACAGGCAATGTACTTCAGCGAACAGAAATGATCAATAGCATTACGAGCTCTTCAACTTCGGGAGAAATTTTAGTAAGCTATCCCGAAGCACTTTTCGAAAAGGTGGTTTCGCCCAGCGAGTTGAGTAAAACCAGAATCGATATTATAAAAGATGAACAAGTGGATGTTGACTTCTTGGTGGAGATGTTGATTGAATATGGGTTTACCCGTGTTGACTTTGTTTTTGAACCCGGACAGTTTTCTATCCGGGGTGGAATTGTAGATATTTTTTCTTACGGAAATGAATGGCCTTATCGAATAGAACTTTTTGATGAAGATGTTGAAAGTATCAGAACTTTTGATCCGACGACTCAATTATCTATTAGAACTATTGCCAAAGTTTCTATTGTCCCGAACATCAATACCAGGTTCACACAGGATCAGAAAGTTTCGATTTTTAAAGTAATCCCAGAAGATACTATTATCTGGATTAGCGATTTTCAAATGCTTTTGGACAAACTTCAATTGTGTTTTGAAAAAGTAGAAGACTATGCAAAAAAGATAAATTTTGAGGAAGAAGAAGAGTTGGCAGAAGTACTGAAAGAACGTGCTTTTATTTTGCCAAAAGATATAATCAATGATATCGAAAAGCATACTACGATAATTTCGAGAAACAGTAGCTTTCCGATTCCTTTTGATCTGGAAATAGATTTTGAAAGTAAACCACAACCGAGTTTTAACAAAAATTTCAAATTGCTTATTCAGAATCTGAAAGAGAACAGCGAGGGAGGCTTGACGAATTATATTTTTACAGATAACCCCAAGCAAATTGAACGCTTTTATGCCATCTTTGAAGATTTGGATGCGAAGGTAGAGTTCCATCCCGTCAAAAAGGCCATTCATCAGGGATTTGTCGATCAGGAGCTTCGCATTGCTTGTTATACAGATCATCAAATCTTCGAGCGTTTTCATCGCTACAGATTAAGGCGAGGCTTTACCAAAGATATGGCGATTAACATGAAGATGCTGCGGGAATTGCAAGCCGGAGATTTTGTTACACATATCGATCATGGGATCGGACGATATTCCGGCCTGGAAAAAATTGATATTAATGGTCATATTCAGGAGTCGGTTCGTTTGATTTATAAAAACAATGATATCCTTTACGTCAGTATTAATTCCTTGCACAAGATTTCCAAATACGTTGGGAAAGAAGGTAAAGCACCCAAGCTAAATAAACTGGGATCAGATGCCTGGAAAACCCTCAAACGCAAAACCAAGCGAAAAGTCAAGGATATTGCACAGGAGCTAATCAAACTTTATGCGAAGCGAAAAGCCTCGAAAGGATTTGCATTTAAAGAGGATGGTTATTTGCAGAATGAATTGGAGGCTTCGTTTATTTACGAAGATACTCCGGATCAACTCAAGGCTACAAATGATGTAAAAGCAGATATGCAAAAAGCTTATCCGATGGATCGCCTGGTTTGCGGGGATGTCGGATTCGGAAAAACGGAAGTAGCAGTGCGGGCAGCTTTCAAAGCTGTTGTGAGTGGGAAACAGGTTGCAATTTTAGTCCCTACTACGATTCTGGCTCTGCAGCATTACAAAACTTTTGGAGATCGTTTACAGGAGTTTGGCTGCAATGTCGATTATATTAATCGGTTTAGATCGACGAAAGAAAAACGGATTATTTTTGAAAAGCTAAAAGAGGGGAAAATTGATATCATAATAGGAACACATGGCCTGTTGAATAAAGAAGTAGGGTTTAAGGATTTAGGGCTTTTGATCATTGATGAAGAACAAAAGTTTGGAGTTGCGGCAAAGGAGAAACTGCGCGGCTTAAAGGTAAATGTAGATACCCTTACTTTGACCGCTACGCCAATCCCGAGGACTTTGCAATTCTCATTGATGGCTGCCCGGGATCTATCGATTATCCGGACACCGCCACCTAACCGGCAACCGATCCATACAGAGGTCAGGATTTTTAATCAGGATGTGATCAAAGAATCAATTTATTACGAGATTAATCGGGGGGGACAGATTTTCTTTGTACATAATCGGGTAAAAACCCTACCGGAAATTACCGTGATGATTAAGCGGATGTGTCCCGATATTGATATTGCAATGGCGCATGGGCAGATGGAAGCCAAGAAACTGGAGCAAACCCTACTGGATTTTATTGATCGCAGATACGATGTTTTGATTTGTACCAATATCATTGAGACGGGTCTGGATATACCGAATGCGAATACAATGATGATCAATAATGCTCATCAGTTTGGAATGAGCGATTTGCATCAGTTAAGAGGCAGGGTAGGGCGTTCGAATAAAAGAGCTTTTTGTTATTTATTCTGTCCGCCACTTTCGGTACTCACTCCGGATGCTCGTAAACGACTCCGGACCTTGGAAGAATATTCTGACCTGGGGAGTGGATTCAATATTGCAATGAGAGACCTGGATATTCGCGGAGCAGGAAATTTACTGGGCGGCGAACAAAGTGGTTTTATTACAGATATTGGTTATGAAACCTACCAGAAAATTCTGGAAGAAGCCATTCAGGAATTAAAAGAAAACGAATTCAAAGACTTGTTCAAAGAGGAACTGGAAAAAGAAGATCGGCAATACGTTCGGGATGTTCAGGTGGAAACGGATCGGGAGATGCTGATCCCGGATGATTATATTAATGTTATTCAGGAACGCCTCAATCTTTATACGGAACTTGATCAAATCGATACCGAAGAAGAGCTACAAAAATTTATCGATCATCTAAGAGATCGCTTTGGTAAAATCCCGAAGGCTACTCAGGAACTCTTCGAAGCATTACGTGTCCGGTGGATTTGCAAGCTTATGGGTTTTGAACGATTAAGTTTGAAAAAACAAAAATTGAGATGCTATTTTGTAAGTGATCCTCAGTCCCCATTTTACGAAACGGATTTTTTCAATAGTATCATTCAGTTTGTAGCTACACAGGGATTGCAATATGGACTTAGCTTTAAAAAAACAGCAAACCATTTTATTCTGATCAAAGAAGGGGTAAAAAATCTTAAAGAAGCAAAGGAACTCATAGTTAAAGTTCGGAAAATAATAACAGGGAAAGTGGAAGCTTTGTAGACCTAAACTTCAGTATATGAAATTGTCCTTCCTGTTAGCACTTCTTTTTTCTTTTCTATCTTTTTTTCAAAATCAGTCAGATTGGGAAAACTTAAAAAATGCGGCACATCAATTAGGCTTTTGCGTTTATCGAATTGATGAAACTTACTGCAAAGAACATATTGGTGAATATGAAAAACGACAGGCGAGAGGAAAGGAAGAAGAAGGCGAAGTGCATTATTTTGAATTAAAGGAAAATTGGGCAAAAAAGCGCATTCAGAAATTTTCCTCTTTTCACGAACGGTCCGCAAAAGATTTTTTGATGCTCTTCGATGTACAGCAAGGGCCATTACCGGATAGCCCGGATAGTTATTCGTATCACGGGTTTATTATTATTGATTTGAAAAATGAAATTAATTTTATACAAATCCGGGAAGATGCTAAGACTGCAAAATGTTTTATCCAAAGTCCGAACGAATATACCATGATGGAAAATACGCTTTGGAGAGAATTTATGAGTGGTCGCCTGGGGATTTTTTCAAAGAAGATCCACTTCTTCACCAATAATACCGATACTAAATATTACGGTCGATTTAAAACGGCATTTAAAAAGTATCAGCAATCATTAAATTAATAAAGAAGATTTTTGGACCTTGTCCGTCAGGAAGGACTTGAACCTTCATGTGACCAATTACTCTTTCAACTGGATATAAGCCAGAGGAGATACTGACGGCTTTTGTGGTGACGGAACGAATCGAACGTTCGACCTTCCCGGCTTCAACGGGACGCTCTGACCAATTGAGCTACGACACCTTTTTAGATTTCCTTTTGCACTTAACATCGAATCATAAGGATTAAATAACCAAAACGAAAACTGTCCGCCCGGCAGGGTTCGAACCTGCGCTACTCCGGTTAAAAGCCGGATGCTCTACCAACTGAGCTACGAGCGAAATTAATGGCTTGTTCTCCGAGTCGGCCACGATCCGACACCTCACGACTTAAAAGGTCGCTGCTCTGCCAATTAAGCTACCGGAGATTCAAAATGGTTGGTGTGACTGGATTCGAACCAGTATTCTCAACCCTTACCTGAGTCGTGCGTATCAGGCACGCCGGTTACACACCAAGTTGTATGGAGGTCCTGCAGAGAGTCGAACTCTGTTAGCTGGCTTACAAGACCAGCGCATCACCGATTATGCTTCAAGACCTATTGCGCTAGCGGAGAATTTCGAAATCCCGACCTGGCGTTTAACAGACGCCTGCTCTGTCTCTGAGCTACACTAGCAAAATAAAAAAGCTCCTTATCAGCATTGTGATAAGGAGCTTTTACACTGGTCAACGACCACTAATGATTTCCTCTATCACATCCTGAGATATGGTATCTTCTTAATGTTGAAAAAATTAATGTTCGTTGTAAAAGTCATTTTTAGTTGAATTAAATAATTTTAAAAAAAGTTGTCGCGTGAATCGGATTCGAACCGATAACCGCAGGCTTATGAGACCCGCCATCTTCCAGTTGGATTGTATCACGCAAAATTAGTGGAAGCCTAGGGAATCAAACCCTACACACGCTCCTTGCAAAAGAGCATCGCCAGTCTTGGTACATGCGCCCCCAATTGTAGCGGTGGCAGGATTCAAACCTACGAACTCTTGTATGTAAAACAAGCGCCTTAAATCACTCGGCTCCACACCGCTGTTTTTTTGAGCGAGTACTCAGAATCGAACTGAGTTATCCGGTTTGGAAGACCAGCACATCACCATTTATGCTTCACTCGCGTTTTGTATTTCAATGATTAAATGAGCTTTATTGCAAGTCCTTTTTCATTCAACCATTATTCTGCACACCCGTAAAGAATCGAACTTTATCCTCCGGTTTTGGAGACCGGCTGGCTACCATAGCCTCAAGTGTGTGTTGCGGAAGTACGGGGAATCGAACCCCGATCTCAGGATAGACAATCCCCTATAATAGCCGTTATACGATACCTCCAATTTTTTATATTTGCAATGAGAATTAGTTGGATAAATTGATTTTTCAAGCTGTAGAAAAAATAAATAATCCATCATTGCTAAATACAATGCTACTAACCTTCCTGAATTTTAATTAGTTCCGGAGGAGTAAAAAATAATTTTAATTTCTAAAAGTGATGAGGTCAACAATCCTGATAACAGCTTGTTGTTTCAATGGAAAAAATAAATAAAGTTACTTTGTATGAAGTCAAAAAATTTATTTGAAAAAATAAAAGAGTTTGCAGATCAGGTAGGAAAAGGGATCGATTATTTAGGAAATAAATTTGATTCTGAAGATCCGATTATTATTAGTCCTTACCTTGGTTATGCAAATGATAAAGTTTTCTTTTTTAAAGGCAGAGTACTGGAAAACGAAATGCTTTATGATACAAATACAGAAGGCAGTAGTAAGATTAAAAATTTTATCAATAATTTTAAAAGATTTGAATCAGATGAAAAAGCTGGTGTAAATGTAAGAATAGATTTTGCTGAACAAAGTTTTGAAACGCTTACAGATCATGAAGGTTATTTTACTTTGTATCAAGAATGGGATAAACCTTTACAAAATACTGCTAAGCGATATTTGCCGGTAGATGTCGAATTGATTTCTGGTATTGAAAATGTTAGTGAAAAGATTAAAGCGCAAGGGGAAGTATACATTCCTTCAAGTAATGCCGACTACGGTATCATTACTGATGTAGATGATACCGTTTTACAAACGCATGTCACTTCTTTTTTAAAATTGAAAATGCTTTATCATACTTTTTTGAAAAATGCCAGAGAACGAAAACCAATGGAAGGAATGGTTGATTTATTTCAATCTTTTGTAAAAGGAGGAAATGGAAATCGCCAAAATCCAATTTTTTATTTGTCGCATAGTCCCTGGAATATTTATGACTTACTGGAAGAGTTTTTAGAAACTCAAGATTTTCCTAAAGGCCCTATATTATTAAGAGACTATGGAATAAAACCAAGTGGCGCATTTGCGCATCATAAAACAGAATCGATCATTCAAATTCTGAATACTTATCCGGACCTACCTTTTGTATTATTAGGAGATACGGCAGATTATGACGCAGATTTTTATATTGATATTGCAAAACGTTTTCCCGATAGAATTAAGGCTATCTATATTCGACAAACAAAAGATACTAAAAATGCTCGTCGTATTTATGAGTTGATAAAATCAGAGATAGAAGTAAATGCTTTATTAATTCACCACTCTGATGAAATTTATCAGCACGCTTTGCAAGATGGGATAATAAAAGAAAATTAAAGAATTACCTTATTTATTATTGCTAACCCGGAAGGATTTGAACCTCCACCCTCAGAGTCAAAGTCTGATATGCTAACCGTTTACACCACAGGTTAATGTGTAGCCTCACAGGGATTCGAACCCCAATCTCTCCGTTCGTAGCCGAGTATCCTTCCGTTGAACGATGAGGCTGCTTTGGTACACCTACAAGGATTCGAACCCTGATTTGAGCGGTAGAAACGCCCCGTCCCTCCGTTGAACGATAGGTGTAATTTGTACTGCCGACGGGACTCGAACCCGCATTCTCCGGGTTGAAAGCCCGGCTTCCTAGTCCTGTTTAGAAGACAGCAGCATATTGATGCCAAGCGGGATTCGAACCCTGTCATCCACTGTCACAAAGTGGTACTCTTCCCAATGAGTTACATGGCATTTCTTATCTGTCTGAGTGACTGGATTCGAACCAGCGACCTTGAGCTTCCAAAGCAAACGCGCTACCGGACTGCGCCACACCCAGAAAATAAAAAAGCTTCGCAAGTTATTACACCTACGAAGCTTTTTGAAAAATTCGTTTTATCCATTAAGTACAACAGATAAACCTCGCAGTGTTTATTACAATACCTTGCGGTTCCCGATGTCTTATGTGGATTAAATTATTCATGATGTTGTAATTAACTTTTAATATTTTATAATCGTTCCCATGAGGTAATTTTTTTTAAAATTAAATGCAATGGAACTAAGAGAAAAGATGCGGAGTTGATATAGTTGTTATGAATAAAAAATTAACATACCTCTATTGTTGTCTGAGTTCGTTGAGCAATCAACCGGCAAGGAGAAAGGTATAGGTATCTGTTACATAAAAGAAACTTAGAAGGCTCCTTGTTTATACTTAAGCAGGGAGCTTTTTTATTTGCAGGTGTAGCCCAAAGGGAAGAGGCGCTCCGTTTAGACCGGAACTGTTGGGGGTTCAAGTCCCTCCACCTGTACTGAAAATTCCCCGATAGCCCAACTGGCAGAGGCATCCCGCTTAAAACGGGAATAGTCCGGGTTCGAATCTCGGTTGGGGAACATCATTTTGAGGTATATGCAAATTGGCTACGCAAGGTGACTGTAAATCATCGGTCTAATGACATTGGGGGTTCGAGTCCCTCTGCCTCAACTACAGGAAAGTAAACCCGGAAGGTCCGGGGCTAGCCTGCTAAGCTATGCGTACAAATAGTGTATGAGGTTCGACACCTCTGCTTTCCGCAAATAAGTGGTACCATACCCAATGTTGGCGCCGGGGCTGGTCTGCAAAACTAGTTGAACATCAGTTCGATTCTGATTGGTACCTCGAAAGGAAGTTAGCATGCAATGGTGCATAAGCAGTCTTGAAAACTGTGCCATCTTCCGGGATGAAGGTTCGATTCCTTTAACTTCCGCTATTTACCTTCTAAACTCATTTATACTGGTAGAAATGCTGAAATGGTTCACTCCTCCAGCCAGATGGTTGAACGCCCGGCCGTATTCAACCCTGAAACGGTTAACTTTTATCCCCAGGCCCATTGAAAAACCGGCAAGGCTTCTGAAGTTTTCTACACTTAACTCCTGGCGCTGGAAGTGATTATAAGCAAGACGAATACGAAGGTTTTCTTTTTTCCCTAATAAAAACTCACCACTAAAAATAATATGCCGGAAAAAGTTATCGACGAAAACATTAAACTCATTTTCGGATTGAGATTGAAATTCACCGAGGAAGATAGAAGATTGTTCTGCGTTGGGATCATCATAGAGGATATTCCATTGGTGCAGGTTATGATAAGTGGCGGAAATTCTAAAAGGCAAATGTCTCAACCTTTTTGAGATCCCGATTTGTATATCAAAAGGCAGCGGTTCCTGTTCATCATCATAAGTAGTCAGTTGAGCGCCTATATTCTTTAATACAAATCCAATTGAAAACAAACCGGATGTATCCTGATAGTAAGCCCCGAGATCAGCAGCTATTCCGAATGAATTATAGTCTTCTAATTGAGAAGTGATAAATTTCACATTAGCGCCTAGTGACAATTTATCGTAAAGCTGATGGCCCGCTCCAAGGGTAAAAGCATATTCGGATGCTTTGAAGGAACCAATAATTTGCCCGAATTCATCTGTTTCATTAAAAGTACCGTAGCTCATATATTGTAAGCCTGCATGAAAACTGGTTGCCCATTTATCGGAATGGAATCCGTAAGCGGCGTAGCCGGTATTGATATCTGCTACATAAATGTTATGATTGAATGACATTTGTTGGTGCATGCTTTCATTAAGGCTTGCCGGATTTTGTGCGGCTAAAACAACATCATCATCGCTGACGGAAATCAGTGTACCACCGAGGCCGGTGATCCTGGCAGAAGGAGAAAAGGTTAGGAATTCATAAATATTTCTTCCTCCAATAGGCTGGGCAAGTGCCTGCCCGCAGGAAATGATTAGAGCTAGAAAGAGTAGGATTTTATTCATACTTTTTTATTCTTCTTGTTTTACATCTCCGCTTTCCAGTGTCCACGTCGTTCTACAAATTCCGAGATTGCAATCCATTTTTTTTATTAAAGTACCTTCTTCATTATACATTTTCAAAAGGCCATGCTCCCGAGGTCTGCTCGAAACCTCATCAAAGCCCATATAATTACCTTCTGCTTTTAAATTACCATTTTCGTAGTATTCTTTAAATGGGCCATTTTCTTCATTATCGGCTAATGTAACGATCTCTTCCAATTGGCCATTTTCATAATACTTTTTCCATTCGCCGACAGCGATATTATTATCGTAGTTACCTTCCTGTTGAACCTGGCCATTTTCAAAGAAACGTTTATAAGGAGAGGTAAACTTACCCATCTCGTAAGTTTCGAGAATTTCCACATTGCCATTTTCATAATAGACAAGCCTTTCTCCATGTAAAGTATCCCTGATGTAATTGGCCGTTTCGTATTTTTTACCACTGGGATAGGATGATGTATACAAACCTTGTTTGGAGAAATCATCTTTATTACGAGTATACTTGATCGTATAACCATGCTCGTCCTTTGTTTCTATTGATTCTAAATTTCCGGAGCAGGAGAAAATAAAGCTGATTGCCAAAAAAAGCAGGTAACGCATTTTCACAATGGTATTTTTAAATTAACGAAATATTAAGTTTTAGCGTGTGCATATTAAATAGCTAATTTAGCACTTTGACTTTGGATTGACATATTTTTTTTGGCTATACTTGTTAAAAACAAAAAAGCGCAATGGAAATCATCGCGCTTTTATAGGATAAAATTTATGTATTTCTAAATTAATGGTGGGAGTTAATTTTAGCTTTCACACCAACCGGTTTTCTACCAATACTTTCGTAGTGTACGCCTAATTCCTCCATTTTGTTAAGATCGTAAAGATTTCGGCCATCGAAGATAGCTTTAGATTTTAGACTGTTTACAATTCTGTTAAAATCCGGCGTTCTGAAAACACTCCATTCCGTAACGATTGCCAGCACATCCGCATTCTCTAAAGCATCATATTGATTATCTGCCAAAGTAATCCGATCACCGTACATCTCGCGAATATGATTCATTGCTTCCGGGTCAAAGGCCTGAATATTGGCTCCGGCTTCCAACAATTCGTTCATAATGTATAATGCCGGTGCTTCTCGAACGTCATCTGTATTGGGTTTAAAAGCCAGCCCCCATAAAGCAATGGTTTTACCGGCTACATCTCCATCGAAATACTCTTTGATCTTTTTAGCCAAGACGGTCTTTTGGATCGTATTAACGTTCATTACCGAATTTAATATCTTGAAATCGTATTCATATTCATTTGCCGTTTTGTGTAAAGCTTGTACATCTTTAGGAAAACAGCTACCTCCGTAACCTACACCGGGAAATAAAAATCGTTTTCCGATGCGATTATCACTTCCCATTCCTCTTCTTACCATATCCACATCTGCGCCTGCTTTTTCGCATAGGTTGGCAATTTCATTCATAAAAGAAATTCTGGTCGCCAGATAGGAATTAGCAGCATATTTGGTCATTTCGGCAGAGCGTTCATCCATGAAAATAATCGGGTTGCCCTGACGCACAAAAGGTTCGTATAATTGCTTCATGACTTTCTGGGCTCTCTCCGAACTGGTTCCAATGACTACCCGATCGGGTTTTAGAAAATCATCTACAGCGACTCCTTCTCTGAGGAATTCGGGATTCGAAACAACATCAAAAAGGCTGGTGTCAATATTAGCAGCTAGTTTAGCATGAACTTGCTCGGCTGTACCAACCGGTACAGTACTTTTATCAACGATTACTTTGTAATCTTTGATAATTTTTGACAGATCATCTGCTACACCAAGAATATAAGATAAATCTGCTGAACCATCTTCACCCGGAGGTGTGGGCAGGGCAAGGAAAATAATCTCTGCATCTTCTACTGCTTCTGCCAGATTAGTTGTGAAGCTTAGTCTACCTTGCTTAGTATTTCTTTCAAATAAAACGTCCAAGCCCGGCTCATAAATTGGTACTTCGCCCTGGCGCATTTTATTGACCTTGTTTTCGTCAATATCAACACAAATAACCTTATTGCCTGTTTCGGCAAAACAAGTTCCGGTTACTAGTCCGACATAGCCAGTACCTACTACTGCAATATTCATTTTAAAAATTTTTAATGTTATTTACAAAGTATAATAAAGTAATTTCTATAGGGTTTTATCTGAGCCTAAAGATTGGCTCTGGTTTATAGTGTTCGTTTGATAAACAACAGAATACGTAATCTACTACAAGATGGATACCAAAAAATATAAACGACCTCATCAAGGGGGTATATTACACCAAAACAGTAATAATTGGTATTCAATTACTTATATATACAACTATCAAGTTGCATATCAAGATTATTAAAGAGCATACCTTTCAGCTTTTAAAAAAAGCTGAAAGGTATATATTTAGAGATTTACTAGCAGGTAAAGAAATACAAATAACACGCAGTGGCGATCTAATAGAACTTAGATCGCATATCTTTAATCTTAGCGTTTTTCTTCATTGACTGAATCAAGGAACCAGCGATTTGACTTCTGGTAGTTTGTGAAGTTTGGCGACGGATCGAAGGAATATTGGATGGTGTTCCGGCAGCAACTTTATTATCCAATTTAACCACAAATACACCGGTATTTCCAACAATAGGCTCCGAAACGCTATTCGGATTCATATTAAAAATGGTAGCCAATACTTCTGGCTCATTTCCCATATTATTTACATATCTGGAGTTAAATGTAACTCTTGGAACAGTATCAACAGCTGTAGAAAAATTAGCAGCAATGGAGTTTAAATCCTGGCTGGAAATACGGCTTTTAATAATTTCTGCTTTTTTCTCGTTGTAAACTGTTGGACTAATTTCTTCTCGTACTGCTTCATAAGACGGATTTCCTTTTTCGATGATGGATTTAAGTCCTACGACCACCACTTTTGCAGTGAAATACTCTACAGGGTCCTGATACTGGAAAATCTCAGGAGCGACATCACCTACGCTGGTACTATTAGAAAAAGCCCATCGGACAATGTCCCGGGAAGTATTTCCTGAACTTAGGCCATTGAGCGCAAAATCGTTGGCTTTAAGAGGATTAGAAACCTGAACTTCATAACCATTGTTTGCCGATGTTTTAATAAAATCATCAAGGTTCCGGTTATTCGCCATGAAGTCATCTGCTTGCTGAATGATATCATCCTGTGTTTTATCACTGGGGATTATTGGCTTGGAAATAACCGCAAGCCTTACCCGTTCGATCTTATTGTCGTGATCGACAAACTTTCTACCCATTGGCTCGATCAAATGTACGCCAAACATGGTACGTACAGCATACAATTTACCTATCTCACCTGTACGAAAAACGACTTCTTCAAACTCTGGCACATAAGAATTAACCGGAGCCCAATCGTATACGCCATTATTAGGTATACTTGCTCTGTCTGTTGAGAAATTAATAACCAGGGAATCAAACTGAGCCTGACCGGTTTCTAAAAGCGTTTTCAGACTGTCAACTGTTTTCTCGGCCTGAGTATACTGAGCCTCAGTAATGATTTGACCGGGATTTACAGGAGGTCCGATAAGAATGTGTCGACATTTGGCGGAATCGGGAAGTATACGTTTATCTAAAACTTTGGCAATTTTCACCCTGTCACCGTCGATAAAAGGACCAACGACACTGCCCGCTTCTGCATTAAAAACAGGATCAACTAGCGCATCGGTTAGGGTTTGACCAGGCGTAACATCATCTCTTGAATAATAACGCGGATCGAGTACTCCATCAAGGCCTTCTACAAAAAGCGTATCGCTTTCAGTCGTATTTCTATATTCTAAAGCTATTGTCTCCAAATCTTTTATCAAGGCAGCCGTATCGTTTTTTGTTGGCTTGATATCAAAGACAACCATATTAAGCTTACGGGTTTGCTCTTCCTGATAATAACGCGCTTTATTGTTGTCCAGGTAATTCTTCAAATCCGTGTCCTCAATGCTTACCTCACTATCATTGATTTTGTCAAAAGGGATTTTTACAAATTGAATACTGGCTGTTTGATTTTGATCAACATAAGATTGTTCAACCATCCAGGTAGGAGTATAGATCGATTTACTAACCAGTGCATTCATTCTGGATTGTAATTTATCTTTTACAATTTCTTTCTTTTGATGATCCCAGAATTTAAGATATGCTTCATTAATATTACCCGAGTTGATAGCATCTTTAATTTGATTAAGTTGATTTCGGTCTACCTGCCGGGTAGTAGGATTGGTAAAACGAGCGGAAACAATAGGGCTCAGATTTGTTCCGAATTGTAGCTCTTCCAGCTCTTCTTCTCCAACGTATAGTCCCAAGGCATCCGCTTGTTTTTGAACGATGGCATCTTCCACAAAGAAGTTCCAGATGGAATTACGCTGAGCATACATATCACCTCTTCCACCTAAGGCTTCTTCAGCTTGTAAAAAATCAGTCCAGTTTACTTCTTTTCCATTTATGCTTCCGGCTGAGTTTTGAGAATCGAGAAAAGGAATTTGATTACCCACGAACATACTCGTGATGATGAATAATGCCAGACCTAGTCCGATAAAAACGATCAATAGCCAGCTGTTTTTTCTTATCTGTCCTATTAGAGCCATTCTATTAAGGTGTTTTTGATATTATATACGTTGTTTATGAATTATAGTTATAATCAAAGTGTAAAGTCTTGATTTTGTATACAATACACTGTCTTAAAAGGTTGATTTTCAAAGAGATTTGAATTAGGAATAAACTCCTTTCAAAAAAATCCATGCAAAGGTAACAGGTTTAGCGCTTAAAATCAAAAAATTAATGAATTGGAGCGCTTTTAAATGAGTTTAATTTGCGAAAATCAATAGTTAATGAAGGGCTTTGTTTGTTTTTACTTGGATTCACTGATATATTTCGCCACTGCATCCAATTCATCATAAAAATCAGGACCGTATTTGCGGATAATTGCATCCCGGGCAAATTGATATACCGCAATTTGCTGTTCTTTCCCTTTTTGGCAGGCAGCAGAACAGATATCCCATTTATCGTAATTCAAGGCTTCATAGACAGAATGCTCTTCTTTTAAAACCCGGATGGGATAAAGATGACAGGAAATCGGTTTTTTAAAATCAATTTCTCCCGCTCTGTGCGCGAGTTCTATTCCACATTGTGCAATGCCATTTTGATCATAAGTCATATAGGCACATGCACCGTTCTCTAAGAGTGGTGTTCCGTTTTCAGCCGGTTCTTCGTAATAAGTATATTGATCTTTCTCTTGAATAACCGCTTTTCCGGCTTCCTTTAAAAAAGGTTCGATTTTATCATAATGCTCCTGTATATATTGGATTTCATCGTCTTCCAGCGGCGCTCCGAAATCTCCTTCCCAGCAACAGGCACCTTTACAAGCTTGTAAATTGCACATAAATTGCTTTTCTACAATGTCGTCACTGACTAATTTATCCTTTATGATAATCATGACCCAAAGTTAGATTTTATTATTTGAAAGTCGAAAACAATAAGTTAAGGTTAGGTTATCAAGAGTATGAAGTACTGATAAGTGTCGTAATTTTGCTTATTTTTAGAAAAAACAAAATCATTGAATTCTCTAAATACGATTAATGCAGATAAAGTTGTATTTTGCATTTTCAATCATTTAGGGAAACTAAAATTGTTAGACTAATGAAAAAACTGTTTTTAAGCACTCTTTTATTACTATTTGTAGTAAACATCTTTGCGCAAAAGAATACTGCAGCTCAGGAAGCTACTGATGAGCTGGTAAAAATCTATGATCTGAATACCAAACAGGCTAAGCAGATGCTGGTTATTCAGGAACGTAAACTGCGTAATCTGGAACAAATCAAGCATATGAAAACTACGGATGCTAAAATGTACAGGCATAAGTTCAGAGCAATCAACCAAAGTACAGATGCTTCTATTCGAAGAATGCTTACAGAAGCGCAAATGAAGATATATACGGAAAGAAGAATGGAGTGGAGAAATAAAAGAGCGGAAAGAATTGCGACACTCAAAGAAAGCGGCCTCAGTTTAGTAGAAATTGAAGACAAACTTCTGGAAGAAGGCTTTTAAAATCGAGTATACATAAACGTTTTCATCCGAGATCAATCCAATTGATCTCGGATGAGTTTTTTAAGCCCTCTTCCTAGCCAATTCTTACCTGTTAGAGACAACTATTTTCATTCTTTCCCGTTTAATAATCTTTGGCAGGATGATCGAATTAGCAATTCAATCCTTATTGCTCGATTATTGCTATTAATTTTTTACTTTTACAGGCTCAATCTACCAACAATTTAAAGATTTCATTCGTTTACATTCAAACTAACTAGATAAAATTAAATGGATCCTCTCAAACAAAAATTCTTAGAGAAGTCATCAAAATTAAAAGCTGATATTAAAACATTATTGAAAGAGCATCGAGGCCGTAAGGTGGATGAGGTTGTTCTTGGACAAGTATTCGGAGGAATGCGAGGTGTTAAAAGCATGATATGGGAACCTTCACAACTTGATCCTATTGATGGTATTCGTTTTAGAGGATATTCTATCCCGGAATTAAGAGAATTACTACCAAAGGTTGAAGGTGGTAAAGAGCCTTTACCCGAAGGACTTTTTTGGTTGATGCTGGTCGGTGAAATTCCAAGTGAGAAAGAAGTGAAGTGGCTTTGTGAGCAATGGAAAAACCGGGCTAATATTCCGGATCATACTTTCAAAGTCTTGGATGCCCTTCCGGTGAATACGCATCCTATGACACAGTTTACAGTGGCTATTGCTTCTATGCAAACCGGAAGCGTATTTGCACGTCGATACGCCGAGGGATTAAATAAAAGCGAGTACTGGGATGCTACTTACGAAGACACTATGAATCTTATTGCGCGCCTTCCCAGGGTTGCAGCTTATATTTACAGAAGAACGTACCATAATAGCAAACATATCAATCCGGATTTTTCACTGGATTGGGGAGCTAACTTCGCTCATATGCTCGGAATTGAAGGGAATGATTTCAAGAGCTTTATGCGCTTATACCTTACTATTCATGCTGATCACGAAGGAGGTAATGCTTCTGCACATACGACGCATCTTGTTGGTTCAACTTTGAGTGACTCCTATTATGCTTTGAGTGGAGGTATGAATGCACTCGCCGGACCTTTGCACGGTTTGGCCAACCAGGAAGTTATCAAATGGATATTCCGTATGTTGGATACACTGGGAACGAGAAGACCTTCAAAAGAGCAAATTGCGGATTATGTAAACAGCACTTTGGCATCTGGTCAGGTAATCCCCGGTTATGGACATGCCGTATTGAGACAACCCGATCCGCGGTTTATAGCCCAAAAGCGTTTTGCAGAAGATTATATACACGACTCGGAAGTGATTAATGTGGTTTGGAAATGCTTTGAAGTGATTCCACCTTTATTAGATGCCCTGGGCAAAGTCAAAAACCCCTGGCCTAATGTGGATGCGCATTCCGGAGCAATTCTGGTACATTATGGATTGACAGAGTATAGTTATTATACGGTATTGTTTGGTGTTTCCAGAGCGCTTGGAGTACTTTCACAATTATGCTGGTCACGGGCCCTGGGTTTCCCATTGGAAAGGCCAAAATCCGTTACTACAAAATGGGTAAACGAATTTTTAGCCAAAGAAGAAGTGGTAAGCAGCTAAAGATTTCAATGATATAAAAAGTAAAAGGGCGCTATCTCGTAAGAAATAGCGCCTTTTTCACTCTATGTTGGTTTTTTATTCTGCTGTTTATGATTGTTTTGTAAAGGTATCTTTTTTTACAAATAAAATATATTTTCTCTATTTAGCCTAAAAAATTGGAAGATAAAAGCAAATATCTCCATATAACAAGAGATTTTGGAAAGAATAGCGAATATTTTTTGGAAAGGAATTGATAAAATATAAAGTAAATTAGTTTATTTTTGGGCGAGTTGCAGAGGGCTGCAATACCTATTTGATTAACTTAAAACTTTTAATGGTATTATGGATTTTCCATCAAATCTGAAATATACTGAAGATCACGAGTGGATTCGAATCGAAGGAGAACAAGTTGCGGTAGTAGGAATTACCGATTTCGCACAAAGTGAACTTGGAGAACTGGTATATGTAGAAATCGATACAGTCGATGAAACCTTGGCTAAAGGCGAAGTTTTCGGAACTGTAGAAGCTGTTAAAACCACTTCTGACTTATATATGCCTGTTTCTGGAAAAGTGATAGCGTTTAATCCAGCGCTTAATGAAGATGAAGGCGATAATCCTACTCTTGTAAATGATTCGCCTTATGAAGAAGGGTGGATAGTCAAAATAGAAATGACGGATTTGTCAGAGTTGGAAAACCTGTTGGATAGTGAAACATATGCAAATAGTGTGAAAAGCTAAATTTTTTAAAAAAATTTAGTTGGGATACACCAAAAAATATTGCCTGTGCATCATTGTAATTGAATGTTTCATTGAAGTACTATATCCTTGCTATAACCTGTAGTGTTTTGATATTTTGGCTTTCTGTAACGTCAGGGGCTAATTTACCGGAAACATTCCTCGATTTACTTTCTTTTGATAAGATTGCACACGCTATTGCCTATGGTGTTCAGGCTGCGCTCTATTACTTTGCTTTTTACAAATCAAAGGGATACATCACAAAGCCTTCGATGTTTTTCATATCAATTGCAGTAGGTCTTTATGGTATTATTATGGAAATAATCCAATATTGCTTTTTCCCTGGTCGATATTTTGAGGAATTAGATATTTTAGCTAATATTATGGGAATAGCAATTGCACATATGATTTTTAAACAATTATTAAATAAAACTACGGCAGCATGATTTTTTTAGATATTGCTTTGAAAGGTGCTAATGTAGCTTTAGCCGTTTTCGGAATTTTTGCCTTAGTGATCGGTCTGATTGTATTTTTTAGAATCAGATTCAGTAACACCGAGGGGGATCCGCAAGCAGCTAGTTCTTCTTCTATCATGGAGAATAGAAACAAATACGAAAGTGTAAATGCTTTTGGGTATTCTTTCCCAATGCTTTTATTCGGCTGTGTTTGTTCCTTGTTGATTACGATTTTTGCTTTTAGCTGGACTAGCTATGAGGATGAGGTCAAAATCCCTGATGATGCTCTTGAAATGGAAGAAGAAATTCTACAAGCGCCACCACCAACGGCTGAACCGCCACCACCGCCTCCACCACCACCGCCACCGGTGATTGAAGAGGTGCCAGAAGAAGAAATTGATGAAGAAGAGGAAATAGAGTTTGAGGATAATGAGATTGACGTGGAAACCGAGATGGAACCTGTTGAACCGATAGTTGATGAACCGCCACCACCACCTCCTCCGCCACCACCACCTCCACCACCAGCGGTAGAAGAGATTTTCCAGGTTGTGGAAGAAATGCCTCGTTTCCCGGGTTGTGAAGACAAACCAGAATCAGAGCGCAAGGCCTGTGCGGATCAAGCAATGCTGCAATTTATTTATAAGAATATTAAGTATCCGCCTATTGCCCGTGAAAATGGGGTAGAAGGTACCGTAGTTATTACTTTCGTTGTAGAAAAAGATGGAAGTATCTCCGATGCGAAAGTTCTTAGAGATATTGGAGCACAATGTGGGCAGGAAGGACTACGGGTTGTTAACCTGATGAATAAGATGTCTCAAAAATGGTCTCCCGGTAAACAAAGAGGTAGACCTGTAAAGGTACAGTTTAACTTGCCGATCAAATTCAGGCTTGAATAGAATTCTAAATATAGTTTATTCAAAATCAAGCGGTTGCTTTCTCAGTGCAGAAGGCAACCGCTTGTTGTTTAGAATGAAAATCCCGGGCAACTTTTAGTAAGTTTTGACGTTTTTTAATTATCTGAAAATGTGATCCAGGTGAAAAAGAAACCATGAATTCTGTTTGAAAATGGATCGTAATTTGAATACTTTAATGGATATCGTTGTAAATCTTTTCTTATGAGCAATAGAATTTTCAAAATATTTAAGCTGGCTGTTTTGTTTATCGTTTTTCCACTGTGGCTCAATGCTCAGGAGTCTAAGCTGGCTCAACAATATTTTGCAAGTGGAGAATACGAAAAGGCTGCTTCACTTTACGAAAAGCTTTATGAAAAGAGCAAAAATAATGATTTCTATTTCAATCGGTTTATTGACTGCCTGATCGCACTCGAAGATTATAGTAAAGCGGAAGTTATTTTAAAGAAGCAAATCAAAAAGAAGCCTAAAGATGTACAATTGTACGTTACCTACGGGAATCTATTCGAGCGACAGCTTAAAGATGACAAAGCGGAAGAACAATATCGGGAGGCAATTAAAAAAATGGAGGCGGATCAGTATATCATCACTCGCCTGGCAAATGCTTTTCGCAATCTGACGAAATACGACTACGCAATTCAAGTGTACGAAAAAGGCGGAGAACTGTTAAAGGATAAAACAGTATTTTCTTACAACCTGGGGGATATGTACCGTCGTAAAGGAGATAGCCCGAAAATGATTCATAATTATTTGAACAGCCTTTCGATAAATCCCAATCGTCTTAATTCTTTACAGACAATTTTTCAACGCTATCTTTCCGAGGAGGAGTTTGATGAATTGCAGGCTCAGCTATACGAGCGAATTGAAGAACAAGCCGATGAAGTTCAGTATCCGGAACTATTGGCCTGGGTTTTCATCCAGCGCAAAGATTATGTGAATGCGATACGGCAGGCAAAAATGCTGGACCGGCGTTTAGGAGAGACGGGTATCAGAGTGTTCCGAGTCGGGAGCATCGCGGAAAAAGATAAAGATTATGATGCTGCAATTTCTGCTTATGAGTATATCATAGAAGAGAAAGGCCTGGCTTCGGGGATTTATATTGATTCGAAAAGGGCATCTTTGAATTGCAAGCGAAAAAAGGTGGTAGAAGGCTTTAATTACACTGAAGCGGATCTTCGTGCTTTAGAAGCCGAATATGAAACATTCCTCAATGAGTTTGGTCGGAATAAAACAACTGCACCGATTATTGCAGAGCTTGCCGATCTGGAAGCTTTTTATCTGAATGATAGAAAAAAAGCAATTGACTTGTTGAAAGAGATGATTGCTTTTCCCGGACTGGATCAATATGTTATGGCCAGGGCTAAGCTGAGCCTCGCGGATTTCTATTTAATGGACAGTGAAATATGGGAAGCCACACTGCTTTATTCTCAGGTGGACAAAGTTTTCGCGGAAGATATTCTGGGACATGAAGCCAGATTTAGGAATGCTAAACTGTCCTATTATGCAGGAGACTTCGAATGGGCGCAGGCCCAGTTTGATGTTTTGAAAGCTTCGACTTCTAAACTCATTGCCAATGATGCTTTGGATTTGTCCGTTTTCATTTTGGATAACCTGGGACTTGATTCTACAGTCACTGCTTTGAAATTGTACTCAGAGGCGGATCTTTTGGTTTTTCAGAATCGCTTTGATGATGCTTTTGCCAAACTGGATTCTTTGGCTACTTTTTTTCCGGGACATTCGCTGGAGGATGATATTTATTATACAAAATCCAAAATCTATCTGAAACAGCGGGAATATGAACTTTCCGCTGAAATGCTGCAAAAAATTATCGATGATTATTCCGATGGTATTCGAGCGGATAATGCATTATACGAATTAGCTTTACTCAATGAAAATCAACTGGGTAATCCGGAGAAAGCTAAAGAATTATATGAAAAAATCTTTATCGAATATTCTGGAAGTACTTTTGCCGTGGATGCCCGAAAACGCTACCGTAAATTGCGGGGAGATGATATTTAATGATTTTCTTACCTTTTGAATAAACATAACCAGTCAAAACTCAAACTTGAATCGCCGACAGATCGTTTTTTATACCTGCTGTGTGATGGTTTTCGCCCTGATCTACTCTAAGTTTTTGCTTAGCATTGGAATGATCGTTTTACTGTTATGTGCACTTTTTAATGTAGATACAGTACCGGCGTTTAAACTGAGTTTCAATCCTTTGATCTGGCAAAATATTAAAGGTATTTTTTCAGCGCGTGCTTTTCTTGCGATTACTGTTTTCTTCTTTCTGGTATTGATCTCTGCTGTTTACTCTGAGGATACAGGCTATACGCTTGAACGCTTGCGGATTAAACTCCCGTTTTTATTATTACCCCTGGCTTTTCTTTGTTATCCGGCTTTTAGCAAGCGGCAATACTACAGTATTTTTTATTGCTTGCTGATCATAGCAGCGGGTAGTGCTATCCTGGTTGGGATCAATTATTGGATGGATTACGAACAAATCACCGAAAGTATGCTTAGAGGACAAGCGATACCGACACCTACTAATCACATTCGCTATAGTTTGATTTTGGCTTTAGCCATACTGAGTGGGACAACGCTCTGGTGGAAAGGTTTTTATTGGAAATATAAATGGGAAACCTGGTTGATTTTAGGCTTGACTTTTCTGCTTGTTTTGATGATTCATGTTTTGTCCGTCCGAAGCGGCTTATTCGTGCTTTATATATCAGCAGGCCTTTTGAGTCTTCGATTTATATTCTTATCAAAACGGTACTGGCTGGGCTTTGGCATTATTTTATGCTTGATAGGCACACCATTTATAGCTTATAAAACTATTCCGAGTTTGCAAGCTAAAGTAGCTTATGTACGCTATGATTTTGATCAGTTTTTGCATGGTAATAGCAAAAGTCTGTCGGATGCGGAGCGTTTTATATCTATGGCTGCCGGCCTGAAAATTGCCAAAGCTCATCCTCTGATAGGAGTAGGAGCGGGGGATTTGAAAAAAGAAATCAGGCGTATCTATGAAGAAGATTATCCTGAACTGGAGAAAGCCAAAATGCCCCATAACCAATTTATTTCCGTATTAGCGGGAACGGGAAGTATTGGATTATTTATTTTTATAATCGCATTTTTCTATCCACTTTTTTATAAAAAAAATTATAAAGACACGCTCTTTTTGGTATTGCATATTATTCTCTTTTTTTCCTTTTTTATCGAAAACACAATTGAAACGGCAGTAGGAGTGGCCTTTTATTTACTCTTCTTGTTAATTGGATTGAACTATATAAAGGGCAGAAATCCTATGCTTAGAGCCTGATACCGGCTAATCACCGGTTTGTTGAATAGCAGATTTCGAACCTTGTCCTTGTGTTAATAGGTCTGTGGACTTATGTTGCTAAACAAAATCATTTTTAGAACGGAAACGTATTCGATCTTTGGGCTTGGTATTCCGGGCGAAAAAACCGGCGATTAATCCAAAGACAAAACCTCCGATATGTGCCCACCAGGCGGTTCCGCCACTGGCAGCAGCTTCCGGACCAAGAGTGGAAAAACCACTCAACAGTTGTTGCCCGATCCAGAAGCCGAGGAATAGGAAGGCCGGAACTTGCATAAAGAAAAAGAATACAAACATCTTTACTTTTGATCTGGGAAACATGATGAGATAAGCTCCCAGCACAGCGGAAATGGCTCCACTGGCCCCTACACTTGGTACAGAACCCGGACATACATTATCGGTACAACCCATTTCCAGACAGATATTGCAACAGTTTGACAGATCGGCTCCATTGCTATTATTCAGGAAAATGTGTAGAGCGGAAGCTACCAGTGCGCCCAGCAGGTAAAAAACAGCAAATGGAATATTGCCAATAGTCGCTTCTATATTATCGGCAAAAACCCAGAGAAAAAGCATATTCCCAAATAAATGCATCCAGTGGGCATGCATGAAAATACTGGTGAACAGGGTGATGTAATCTTCGCCAGCCATTATATTATTGGGAATAGAACCATATTGGCAAACCAGCAAACCAGGGAACATTTGCTGGTAAAAAAAGAATAGCACATTGAGTATAATGAAGCCATAAGAGAAAAAGGGAAAGTAACCCCCTTTAACCTGAGTATCGCCAATTGGAAATATCATGCGACTGAGTTTTACTGATTTTGACTTTTGAGTTTATTGACAACGGGCGGTCCAACCTGTGGTCGAAGGTTCTGTAATGGCTCTAGTTCTTGCAGTAATTTTGGGCCAAAGTTTTCCATGAAGCGGATCATACTTTTATTCTCATTAGGAGAAAGTACAAGTTTTTCATCTTTATAAATAGCTAAAAAATTATCCATTGCCGCTTCGGTTCCAAGTGTGGAAAGTTTTTCAAGTGCCCGGTCCTTTACGGCATAGTTAGTATCTATACAACGAGCACTTTTACGCGGGCCAGCTGTTTGTTGTCTTTGATATGCTTCGTAATAAAGATGCTTCAAAGTAGCTGCTGAGCTAATCGTGTCAATCGGTGCTTTTATTACAGCATCCACCCTCGCACCGAGTTTGTCAAAAGTTTCTCCCTCATGCAGGCAATTGTCTGCATTTTGGATATTGGTGAAAAACTGCTCTGTGTCAAAGTTAATTTTTGTAGAGTCTTGCCCGGTTTTGCAAGCGGTCAAAAAGAGAATAACTGCCAGTAGTAGTACGAGTTTTTTCATAAGAAGAAATAACGTTTTTATATTGTAATCGTAGTTAAAAAAATTATGCTCTGAAAAGAATTATCTCCGGGCATATGCTGCAAAAAAATTACATTCCTCTATCATCTCCTGATAAAAGCCGGTTTCCGAATAATACTCATTCAAAATCTGATAGTACTGCCGATACTCGGGAGGCAAATTTGGAATTTTATCCCCTCTGTATTGATTACCTTTTCCGGAATAAAACATACTAAGCTCACAGCGTGCCGCCATGAATGCCGCCCGCGCTGCCAGCTCTGGGTTTTTCGCAGTAACTCTGGCTTTTTCAAAATATTCTAAAGCTTGAGTAATATCGTGATTCTCCCGATTTCCAAAAGGGGCATAATAATCCGGATAGACTTGATCTTTGTCATAAGACCAGTTTACCCCACTTCTAAAATAATCCATCACTTTCCAGGCATGGCCAAAATAAGACATATTAAAATAGGCGACCCCCAATTGATAGTAATAAATTGCACCATTTTCAAAATCTGATTTTGCTTTATATTCCAGTTCGAAAATGCGTTGAATAATTTCTACTTTATTGTACAGGATAATGGAGTCCGGTAATTCGCATCCTATACAGGGACCCAACTTTTCTATAAAAGGATTGTATTGATGTTTGTTCCAGTCATTACGGGGAATGCGCTTGAAAATATCTAAAGCCGTTTCTGTTTTTCCCCGGGCTAAAAAATAAGTACCCTTCATATCCAGTAAATCACTTTCGATAGTCGTACCGTCTTTTTTAGTAATCAATGCGCGTTCAAATTTTGTTGGCATTTCTTTGCGGCAAACTTCAAGCAGGTCATCAATAATTTCCAGTTGGGGATTGGGCTTTAAATCACTAAGCTGAAACTTAACCTTGAATGCTTTTCCGGGATTACCTTGCTCTTTGTACACATGACTGAGCCGGTCATTCAAAAAATCCGGGAAGTCTTTATATTTTTTATACAAAGTATCTTCCAGCATAATAGCGGCGATAACTTTTTCATCTTCGGATGTAATTCTTCTGAAATTATTAATTTTCAAGGCGAGCTGGAAAACCCGAAGTTGTTCTTGGAGTACAGGGTTTTGTATCTGTGTTTCGATTTTGGAAAAAGTTTTTCCGGCAGCGTAAAAATCGCCAGCCAGGAATTCCAGATAACCATCAGCTAATTGCCAAAGTTGGAGATTTCTTATTTTATTTTCCTTGAGGCATTTTTTTACAAAATTGTGGAGGCTGATGATCAGATCACCTCTTTCTTTGCGGGGGATACCAAATAACTGTTTGTTTTGCCTTTTTCGGTCGTTAAACGCTGTGCCGAGCAAATCCTTCTCCAGCTTTTTCATTTCCTTGACCAGTAATAATTCGAGATTAGGGCTTTCCGGGTAGAGCTGATAAATGTTCTCCATTTCTTCAGCAGCCCGGCTGCTTTCACTACTGGCCCGGATTGCATACATAGTAGATCGCTCTTTATCATCCTGACAAAGCAATAAGGCAGCTTTCCATTCCGCTTCGGTACTAATCTTAAAACTCCGATAGGCGGATTCTCTTTTACTGGGACAGTTTTCAAAAATTAAAGAAAAAAGATAGGAAGCTTTTACCTGTTCTCCCATTGCCATCATCGCTCCGGCGCGATGTCCCATGATCCAATAATTAATGATGCTTTCGACAGGATCAAATTTTGGGATCAGATATTCGTATAGATCAAGGGTTTGCCTGTAGTTTTTCTTATAGTGAGCCAGACGAATAATCTGGTAGGCATAACGCAGTTTGATATAATTGGATTTCGATTTTTTAAATTCTTGCAGGCCACGATCGATCAGTTCCTGCATTCTAAAGGTGTCCCTTTTAGGGCTATCCCAAAGGTCGATATAGCTTACATGAGGTTCACACTCTTTGGCGAAAATTAAGTAATTGATCGTAGAACGGCATTTATTGGCACGTAGATGCCGGGCAAAAGGGTTCGTTTTTAAACGGGGGCTTAAGGGATATTTCTTATTATTGACCGCTGTACGCAGGAGCTTCATATCCGAAAGCGGTGCGTAGTAAATAATTTCGGCCAGGGCTTTTTCATTAATCTGATCACAAAATACAGACTTCCATTCTGCCAGATTACTTTGGTTTTGAATTTCTTTGGCCTTTTCAAAATGTTCGTAAAAATCTTTGAAGTAAAAAAAATAGGGTGCATAATCGGAATCCTGATCAATGATATCCGGATTAATAAAGGAATAGCCTTCAAAGAATAATTGTGGTCCGCAACCTACCGCGATTTGTACCGGTGAAAGTAGCAGTACGAGATTAATGAAAACGATGATAAATGTTCTTAAGATCTTCATTGGAATAATCTGCAATTTGCACGGAATCTAAATGGTAGAATATGACATTCAAATCATCATTGTTGATGTTTTCTGTCAATAAATCTGCCGCTTCCCTCAGCGTCTTGATGTTTACCTGCTCTAATTTGATTTGATCTTTTTGGTATATATAATAGCCTTTAAGATACGTACTTTTACTTACCTCGAATCTATTTTGCTGTATTTTAAAAAAATGTTCCTCATCCCCAAGTTCTTTGGAGTCAAGATTGTTGATGATCTTAACCATTTTGCCATCCTGAAAAACAAGCCCCCATTTGAAAATAGGTAAGGCAATATCCAGTGTAAGTGGGTAGTGTTTTAACTCCGAAAGATAAGTTTTTGCTAAAGAGATATTGATAATCGAATTTGGCGTTTCCAGTTGATCAATGTCGTCCATATTGTAAAACATTAAAACACCTCTGTCCACATTGGGGATGCCGGTTTTTTGATAGTACTTAATTTGATGTAAGCGAATGGTCGCGCTTATTTTTAAACCCTGATTAGAAAGTTTGCTTTTCAATACTTCAAGCAAATGAAAGTATTTTTCTCTTGATTGCTGTGACCAGTCACAATCAAATTGCATTTCTTTTATTTGTTCTTTTTTAAATTCAGTACTTAGCCGAGACAACTTTTTGAAGATTTTTTCGGCTAGCTCGGGAATATCCGGGCCGGCTGTATTAATCATTGTTCGGTTGGTAATAAAAACGGTCGGAACAATGTAAATCGAATCCGGAATATCAGCTTGTTTATTTAACACGGAAAGCGGAACGGCCTTTCCGTGTTCCCAGTCAACATCGAAAAAACGCAGGTAGATTTTTTGTACTTCGAGCTTATGGAGTTGTTGATAAATTTTGTCGGAGAGATTAAGCGTGTTTTTCCAATGGTAGAAAGCAGGAGTAACTTTTCTTTCAGAAGCCTGATAACAATTAAATAAAGACAGCATAGACAAAAGACTGACTAATAAAACACTGAATATTTTTAATGGATTTATCATTTGTTCAAGGCCTGTTCGTTTTGACAAAAAAAATCGCAGGAAAGCACAATGCTGTCCGGAGTAGTACAATCTTTAAATAATCCCTTCCCGGATCAGATCGTGTAAATGAATTACTCCGTGATAAGTCTTATCGTCTGCAACCAGTAGTTGGGTAATACTATTGGTTCTCAGGAGTTCGAGCGCATGGACGGCTAGTGTATCGGGATGAATAACCTTGGGGTTTCTGGTCATAATATCCACGGCCCTGACTTGAGTAATATCAGATGCTTTTTCCAACATACGTCGAAGGTCTCCATCAGTAATGATACCCAGTAATTGTTGATTTTTGTCAAGAACTGCCGTTACTCCCAATCTCTTGGAAGTCATTTCCAGAATTATTTCGCTAAGACTGCTATCAGCTTGTACAGAAGGCTTTTCATTATTTGGGAAAATGTCTTTTACTCTCAAATAAAGTTGCTTTCCCAGGATACCGCCCGGATGAAACTGCGCGAAATCTTTAGGTGTAAAACCTCTTAATGCTAACAAAGCAGTAGCAATAGCATCCCCCATAGCCAATTGAGCGGTAGTACTTGCCGTAGGAGCCAGATTGTTGGGATCTGCTTCCTGGCTCACGGGCGTATAGATCAGATAATCCGCGTGTTGAGCCAGATAGGAATCCCGGCGGCTCACCAGTGCAATCAAGGCACTTCCGATATTTCTCAGCAAGGGGATCAATAATTTGATTTCGGGGGTATTACCACTTTTGGAAAGGCATAAGACCATATCTTCGGCCTGAATCATTCCCAGGTCGCCGTGGATAGCATCGGCTGCGTGCATGAAAATAGAAGGGGTTCCGGTGGAATTGAAAGTAGCTACAATTTTTTGAGCGATGAGGGCACTTTTGCCAATTCCAGTGACAATCACCCGACCTTGGCTTTCGAAAATTGCCTTGACTGCAGCTACAAAAGAAGTACCAATTTCGGCTTGTAAATTGTTTAATGTTTCAGCCTCAATTTGTAAAGTACGTTGCGCAATTGATAATATTTTTGTTTCTATATTCACAAGAGATTTTGTATTTTTGTCATCCTTTTGAGAAAAGGTAAAGTTGATTTTAAATTACCTGTTACTTTCCGAAAACCAATTCCCCTGATTAACAATAATTTGATCAACTCACAATGTACTTTGTTTTTAAAATATAACGTTAGTACAAAGGAAAAAAACGATTTTTTGCTTATATTTAAAGGTAAAGTTATTCAAAGAGAGAAGGAAAATAAAAGCTTATCCGATATTCTCAAAACTGTCGGACTGTTTTTTGTGTTCTCTTTTGGGTTTTGCTTTGCAAGCTGAAAATATGACTCCTACTTCAACTGCGCTCTCTATAAGCTAAGTCACTTTTTTTAAAACTATTAAAAAAACAATGATAGCGACAAATGAACGATTGCTGGAAGCTTTGCAAAAATATTTCGGCTTCGACAATTTCAAAGGTGATCAAGAATCAATCATAAAAAGCGTTTTAGATAAAAAAGATACTTTTGTCATAATGCCAACAGGAGGTGGAAAGTCTCTTTGTTATCAGCTGCCCGGAATGATGCTGGAAGGAACGGCTATTGTCATCTCTCCTTTGATCGCGCTGATGAAAAACCAGGTGGATTCGATTCGCGGATATAGCCAAAATGATAATGTAGCTCACTTTTTGAATTCTTCTTTGACTAAGTCTCAAATGAAGATTGTTAAAGATGACATTCTGGCCGGGAAAACAAAATTGTTGTTTATCGCTCCCGAGACGCTCACCAAAGATGAAAATATTGAGTTTTTTCAACAGGTCGATGTTTCATTTGTTGCGGTAGATGAGGCGCACTGTATATCTGAGTGGGGGCACGATTTTCGTCCCGAATATCGAAGAATCAGAACAATGATCAACTCGATCGGGAAAGATATTCCGATTATTGCCTTGACGGCTACGGCTACTCCTAAAGTACAATTCGATATTGTAAAAAACCTCAATATGAGTAGCGTAAACAGCTTTGTTTCTTCCTTTAACCGGGACAATCTTTATTATGAAGTCCATCCCAAAGGCAAGAAAGAACAAACGGTTCGCAATATTGTAAAAATCGTTAAAGGGATGCCGGGTAAATCCGGAATTATCTATGTGCAGAGCCGGAAATCCGCAGAAGAAATTGCTAAAGTACTGGTAGTCAATGATATAAAAGCAGCACCATACCACGCCGGACTGGATGCGAAAACAAGATCAAAAACCCAGGATGATTTTTTGATGGAAGAAGTGGATGTGATCGTAGCGACAATTGCTTTTGGTATGGGGATTGACAAGCCGGACGTGCGTTTTGTCATCCACTACGATGTACCCAAGAGTATTGAAAATTACTATCAGGAAACCGGACGTGCAGGTAGAGATGGACTGGAAGGACGCTGCATTACTTTTTATTCCTACCGGGATATTCAGAAGCTGGAGAAATTCCTAAGAGATAAACCCGTTGCCGAGCGTGAAATGAGTGCGCAATTAATGCAGGAAATTATGGCTTATGCCGAAACGACCTCTTGCCGCAGAAGATTCCTGTTACATTATTTCGGAGAAGAGTATAAAGAAAGCGATTGCAATGAAATGTGCGATAACTGTCGTCATCCGAAAGAAAAAATAGAGGTGAAAGACGAAATGGTGAAGGCTTTGGAAAGCATTGTTCAATTAAATGAAAACTATGTAGCTAAAGTATTGGTAGACTTCGTTAGAGGGGAAGAAACCCAGGAAATGGTCAGTTTCCAACATAATAATTTAAAGTATTTCGGATGTGGGAAAGATCAGGATAGTAATTTCTGGAATTCGATCTTCCGGCATGCTTTGCTCAATAATTTTGTCTACAAAGACATCGAAAATTATGGTTTGCTTAAGTTTACCGATAAAGGAAGGGCTTATCTCAAATCCCCTTATTCTTTAAAAATCCCCTTGAACCATAATTATGATTTAGAATTTCCCGAAGATGATGCGGCGGATGCATCTGCCAAGTCAGCAGTACTGGATCAAACGTTGATGCAAATGCTGAAAGATCTTCGCAAGAGAATAGCTAAACAAAAAAATATTCCTCCTTTTGTTATTTTTCAGGATCCTTCTTTGGAGCATATGGCCACGATGTATCCGATTTCTGTGGAAGAAATGGGAAATATTACCGGGGTGAGCAAAGGAAAAGCGCTGCGATATGGGAAACCATTTTCAGAGATGATTGCCCAATATGTGGAAGATAATGAGATTGATCGTCCGACTGATTTCGTAGTGAAGCAAGTAGCGAATAAATCAAAGGTAAAGGTTAATATTATCCAGGGAATCGATCGTAAAATTCCACTTACCGATATTGCAGCATCTAATGATCTGAGTATGGAAGAGCTTTTGCATGAGATGGATATGATTGTTGCTTCCGGAACCAAAGTGGACATTAATTATTACATCGAAGATAATGTAGATGAGTATTCCCGGGAAGATATTATTGATTATTTTATGGAAGCAGATACAGATTCGATTGATGAAGCTTTCAACGAATTAAAAGAAGATGATGTCACGCTCGAAGAAATACAATTGATGCGAATCAAGTTTATGTCGGATATGGCAAATTAATAATTGAATGTTTTGAATACCGGAATGATTTTTTGCTTCAATATTTGAAATTTGCTTATTCTGTCATTGTCTTATGGAAATTATAATCATTAACGGTCCGAATCTCAATTTACTTGGCAGGCGAGAGACCAGCATCTATGGCAGCGAATCATTTGAGGATTATTTTGAAAAATTGAAAGCGAAATATCCTGAGCACAAACTGGAATATTTTCAAAGTAATCACGAAGGCTTTATCATTGATAAATTACATGAGACAGGCTTTAGCTATGATGGTATAATTCTCAATGCGGGCGCCTTAACTCATACCTCTATTGCCATCGCTGATGCCCTGGGGGCAATCGAAACTCCCGCAATCGAAGTACATATTTCGGATATTTACGCAAGGGAAACTTTTCGGCATCATTCATACCTGACTCCCAAATGTATAGGCTTTTACACTGGCCTGGGGCTAAAAGGTTATGAGGTGGCTTTACAACAATTTTTGAAAGGTTAGGGGCCGTAGATCGGCTTGATGGGGTTTAGATTGAGCATGCGAAGCCTTCGACGTTTTCCCATCTTATATTTTTTATACTTGAAAATATTTTTGATCAGCCAACCGGTTGCGAGAGCAGAACCGGTAATAATAGCGGTGTCCCAACGCAACTCCCAGCCTAAAAGCGTACCCGCTGTTGAAAATACCAGCCAGCTACCGGCAAATACATAAAGTTGATTACCTATTTGTCTTGACCAGCGTTGTCTTTTGCGCAAAGCCTGTATATCTCCCATACGAACATAACGATCTTCGAAAAGAATAATGTTTTCTTCAACAATTAAGTCTTGTATGGTCCCTTTATACCAGGCTTTATCTCCCGCAAGTCTATAGTTTAGTTCATCTCCGATATAAAACTTCTTGACTTTGGCTCTGCCAAAGCGTTCGATTTGCAAAACCTTCTGGCCAAGGAGTGTATGTGATAATCCTAAAAGTAGAATAATTCCAATGAGTCTCATTATGGTGATGTTAGAAAATCCGCAATTATTTGAACAAATAAAATACATCAATTACAAAGTAGTTCGGGAATATGCATTGCTTTTATCAGCAAGACTTTAAAAATTTATATCCGAACTGACAATATACGCTAACCATGTTATTCTCAATAACATTTATAAGGTAGTTAATAATTTTGGATTGGTTGGCTGATCATTTCTTTTTCTTATCCAAAATCTTGCGTAAAAATATTTTTATCCATTTATGAGTTGCTTTTTGAATTACTTCGAAAGGGAGTTCTTCTTTTCCGACATAGATGACCATCAAAGCAAGTTGCGGGGCTTCTTCGAAATCAAGCGCCTGATTAATCTTGTATTTATTCAAGCGGTAAGCTTCTCTGATTCTGCGGCGGATACGATTGCGTTGGCTGGCTTTATTAAATCTTCTTTTGGGAACAGACTGGGTAAATTGTACCGGGAAATCGGGAGTAGTACTTTGCGTTCTTTCCACCCAGGAAATTTTCAGAGGATAGACTAAAAAAGACTGCCCTTCCTGGAATATCCTTCCAATATCTTTTCGGCTTTTGAGCCGTTCATTTTTATGAAAGGTGTGAATAGCCAAGCTCAGAGATAATTTTGAAAAGGTATTTTACACGAAAACCCGACCTGTATGAAACAGCGCCGGGTTTTATATCTTTAATCTGATACTGATTTACTATTTCAGGGTTCTTTCGTCAGAAACGGTTAATTTTGCACGGCCTTTCGCTCTTCTTCTTGCCAATAGTTTTCTACCATTCTTGCTACTCATTCTAGCACGAAAACCATGTTTGTTAGCTCTTTTTCTTCTGGAAGGTTGATAAGTACGTTTCATTACAATAATATTTTAATATTAGCCGCTTAAAAAGCCCGACAAAGGTAATGCTTATTTCGTAGTTTTACAATTATTAAGCCTATAAAAGTAACGATTTTTCAAATTTTTCACCGTGAAAAACCGCATCGGGGAGGCATTAGCCATTCATAGAGGCCAGGAACTCTTCATTAGAGGTTGTATGCAACATCTGTTTTCTGAGGAATTCCATTGCTTCATCCGGTTTCATATCTGCCAGGTGCTTACGAAGGATAAACATTCTTTGTAAAGTATCCCGATCCAGCAATAAGTCTTCGCGTCTTGTACTGGACTTGGTAAGATCGATTGCAGGATACAAGCGTTTGTTGGCCAGAGAACGATCCAGTTGCAACTCCATGTTACCGGTACCTTTGAATTCTTCGAAAATAACAGCATCCATCTTCGATCCGGTATCAATAAGTGCCGTAGCTAGGATGGTTAGCGAACCACCATGCTCAATGTTCCGGGCTGCACCGAAGAATTTTTTAGGTTTATGCAAAGCATTCGCTTCCACACCTCCTGAAAGTACCTTACCACTGGCAGGAGCAACTGTATTATAGGCTCTGGCAAGTCTGGTAATAGAGTCCAGAAGAATGACTACATCATGCCCTGTTTCTACCAAACGTTTTGCCTTTTCCAAAACAATTCCGGCAACTCTAACGTGATTATCTGCAGGCTCATCAAATGTAGAAGCCACTACCTCTGCATTTACACTTCGCTTCATATCTGTTACCTCTTCCGGACGTTCGTCAATCAACAATACGATCAGATAACATTCGGGATGGTTTTTAGCAATTGCATTGGCGACATCTTTCAATAAGAACGTCTTACCCGTTTTAGGCTGTGCAACGATCAGACCTCTTTGCCCTTTTCCAATCGGAGTAAAGAGATCGATCATTCGATTACCATAATCTTTTCCATTTGGCGAAGAAGTTAATGTAAACTTTTCAGTAGGGAAGAGTGGTGTAAGGTAATCGAAGGGAACCCGATCTCTGATTTCCTGAGGAATCAGACCATTGATCATGGAAACCCTTAATAAAGCAAAATATTTTTCCCCTTCTTTCGGAGGGCGAATGGCTCCTCTGACGGTATCTCCGGTTTTCAAACCAAATAACTTGATTTGAGAAGGAGAAACATAAATATCATCCGGAGAAGTGAGATAATTATAATCTGCTGATCGTAGGAAACCATAACCGTCAGGCATCATTTCCAGAATCCCTTCGCCTTCGATAATACCATCGAGCTCCACATTAAACTTCTTGGTTTCTTCTTTGGGCGGACGTTCGCGTTCCACCTTTGGCTCTCTTTCTCTCTCTCTTTCTTTTTCTCTCTCTCTTTCTTGTGGAGCTGGAGCTTTCTCTGATTGAACTTCAACTACTTCTTTTGTTACTTCCTCCGGCACTGTGGTCTCTTTACTGCTTTCACTATGTTCGAAAGACTCTCTTTCTCTGGAGTGCTGCTTTTCTTCAGAAAGCGATACCTTTTTTCTTGGTCTTCTTTTCTTTTCAGAAGCTTTATCATCCTCCTTGCCATTGGGCTTTCGGGACATTTTCTTTTCTTTGTTAGCGGAAGACTTTTCTTGAGGAGGAGTGGAGGAAGGAGGATTTTTATCGTCTTTGGCATCTTTAGCCAGAGCCTGTTGGTCGAGGATTTTGTATATTAACTCTTGCTTGTTTAATTTTTTGTATCCTTCCAGGCCTAATTGCTCTGCCAGTTCTCTCAGTTCTGGCACAAGCATATCATTTAACTGAAGTATATCTAACATATTTTGCTATTTATTAAATTATCAACCATTCTTTTACCGGTTGTTAGATTTTCATTTTGGTTTCTCGTAATATATCCAATTTGCAAAAGGGAAAAGTGGAAAACGGAACCTTTTAATTATGAATTGATTTATAGTACACACAGAAATTAATTACCGTATACCGACGTTCAGGCTATTAATAGTGGGAACTTAAATAGATTTGAAAGTGAAAACACCCAATTTAGCAGACTTAATATGTGATAATAAAAAGGTGTGCATTCTTTTCTGACACGGCAAAAATACATTTTATTTTTAAATTCAAATAGTATCTTTGCAAAAATTTAACGAAATCTTTAAGAGATTGTTCGTGTCTTTATGGATTTTTTTCTCCTAGTTTATATTAATAACATATTTTATACCAAATTTATTATATAATCCATGCTACAAGTTAGTTATATCAGAGCCCATAAGGAGCGCGTTATCGAGGGGCTGAAAGTGCGCAATTATCAGGATTTTGAAGTTGTTGACAAAATATTGGCAGTTGATGACACTCGAAAATCGACGCAAACCAGTCTGGATGGGCTTTTGGCGAAAAATAACCAGCTTTCCAAAGAGATCGGAAACCTTTTCAAACAAGGCAAAAGGGAAGAAGCCGGACAAATGAAAGTCCAGGTAGGGCAAATTAAGGAAGAAACCAGGGTATTACAGGATAAACTCCATGAAGCAGAACAACAGTTAAGTGAATTGTTGTTTTCTGTCCCAAATATTCCTCATGAATCCGTTCCCGCCGGAAATACAGATGAAGATAATGAAGTGTACAAGGAATTTTCAGGAGATTTGCCAGCATTAGGCGCCGATGCCCTTGCTCACTGGGATTTAGCCAAAAAATATAATCTTATAGATTTTGAGTTGGGGGTGAAAATTTCGGGTTCCGGCTTTCCTTTGTTTAGAGGGAAAGGATCAAAATTGCAAAGAGCATTGATTAATTTCTTTTTAGAGGAAGCGGACCGGGCTGGATATGAGGAAATTGTTCCTCCTTTACTGGTTAATGAGGCTTCTGCTACCGGTACCGGACAATTGCCCGATAAGGAAGGGCAAATGTATTATACGGAAAAAGATGACTTATATCTGATTCCGACTGCGGAGGTGCCCATTACCAATATTCTGCGTAATGAGATTCTAGAAAAAGCGGCTTTTCCGATAAAACTGGCTGGGTATACTCCTTGTTTCAGGCGAGAAGCTGGATCTTATGGAAAAGATGTAAAGGGACTTAACCGGGTTCACCAGTTTGATAAGGTGGAGATTGTACAAGTGACTCATCCGGAAAAATCTTATGAAGTCTTACAGGAGATGTTGGTTCATGTTGAAGGATTATTGGAAAAGCTGGAACTGCCATACCGTATTCTAAGATTATGCGGAGGCGATCTTGGATTTGCTTCTGCTTTGACTTTTGATTTTGAAGTATACAGCGCTGCTCAGAAAAGGTGGCTTGAAGTAAGTTCGGTTTCTAATTTCGAAACATTCCAGAGTAATCGTTTGAAATTGCGGTATAGAGATGAAAACCGGAAGACACATCTTGCTCATACATTGAATGGTAGTGCTTTGGCTTTGGCTCGTATTGTAGCTGCTTTACTGGAAAACCACCAAACACCCGAAGGTATTCGAATACCGGAAGCACTTCGATCTTATACCGGTTTTGATCTTATTAATTAGCTCATTGCTCTATAATAATGAGCTGTTTTAAACCTGGAATGTGACTTAATTGTTTGTATTTTAGTCATAATAATAAATTGTAAAAACACTAAAACCATATATCTATGTTTAGTTCAGGTTATATGATGTACTACGTTATTGCGGGAGTTTTATCCCTCATCGGAATGGTAGTCAGTAATCGTCTGAAAAGCAAGTTTAATCATTATAGCAGATTTAATCTGCAAAATGGGCTGACCGGAAGAGAGGTAGCGGAAAATATGCTTCGTCATTATAATATTCACGATGTCAAAATCGTACCGGCACAGGGGATGTTGACCGATCATTATAATCCGCTCACCAAAACTATTGCTTTGAGCGAACCGGTTTATAATGCGCGCAGTATAGCGGCTGCGGCAGTTGCTGCCCACGAATGCGGCCATGCTGTCCAGCATGATACTGCTTATAGTATGTTAAAAATGCGTTCGGCAATTGTACCTTTAGTCAAATATGCTTCGATGGCGCAACAGTGGCTATTATTGCTGGCGCTGGGCGCTTTTGGTATCGGGGGCGGTCCTACTATATTATTTATTACCATTATTGCTTTTGCCATTACGACTTTATTCAGTTTAATCACGCTTCCGGTAGAATTTGACGCGAGTAAGCGTGCCCTGGTTTGGTTAGATGAAGCCGGGATGACTACAGAAAGGGAGCATGAAGGCGCTAAAGATGCACTTTGGTGGGCAGCTATGACTTATGTCGCCGGAGCATTGTCTTCGCTGGTTATTTTGCTTTTCCTCATTTTGCGATTTGCTTCCAGTGATTAGAATATCCGAAAAAGGAAAATTATAACATAATAAATTAATGGGCAGTAATATTGAAGGATGTTACTGCTCTTTTTTTGTAATAAAGTAAAGAAAAATAGCTTTCATAAAAAATTAAGAAACAATAAAATAGAAATATGAAAAAAACACAGTCAAAATCAATTTAAAGTATAAAACACTGCTAATCTGATATTTATACCGTTAACTTTTTGAATACTCAAAAATAATTAAATTTCAAATGAAAGTTTTGTATTCGTGACAAATTACTTATTTTAGCATATTATTTAGTACTGGTTAATTTACTTGCATCATTTATAATGGCTGAATTGAATAAGCGAAGATTTGTATTTATTGACTTTGAGAATTTGAAAAAAGTCAAGTTTAAAAAACTCGAAAAAGTATGTGATCGGGTATTTATCCTTATTGATGCAAATGAGAAGAATATTCCATTCTCCCTGGTTCAGCAAATTCAACGACTTGGTAAATCCGTTCGCTGGATTCCCGTATACAAACCACTTAATGGAGATATGAATTATCATATTTCTTTTCTGTTAGGTAAATTTCATCAAAAGATCAATAAGCAAACTGAATTTGCAATTCTTTCAAATGATCACACCTTTGATCCATTGGTAAGTTTTATTAATGCTCAGGGAAGAAGCTGCCTTCGGGTACGAAGCAAACCCGCTGCGGCTCCCAAACCAGTTGAAGAAAAAGAACCATTTGATAATTCTTCGGAAAACGGCAAGCAGTCCAAAGACAAAGATCAACCTATTTTTGATGCAGCTTTTAATAATGGCATCGTTGAAAGTACTGCAACAGATACCGTTCGCCGCCTAAAGCGTACCGGTAATCGTCCGGTTGAGATATCTATGCTACGCAACTATATTTTATTGCATAATCAGGAGTTGACAAAGCGTGGAAATGTAGATCAAATCATCGAACAGATGGAGCGAGATAAAAACATTGCAATTCGCGGAGGAGAAGTAACCTATCATTTCTAATTCTATTCTTTTTTTTAATTTTTCTCCATTTTCATTACTTTAGCAAGTATGATTCGTATCAATCATAGGAACTCTTGCATCAATTTTTGTTTTAAACATTTTGATGCAAGTAATTTATGACTTAATAAAAATAGAATACAATGGAAGATATTGATGATCTTTTTGCAATGTCCCAAATAGAAATGGAATCAACAATTGATTTCCTTAAACATGAATTAGTCAAGATCAGAACCGGGAAAGCTTCGACGGCCGTTTTAGGTGGTATAGTAGTTGAATACTATGGCACACCAACCCCCCTGGGACAAGTTGCAAATCTTGCAACCCAGGATTCCAAAACGTTAACTATTCAACCTTGGGAAAAAACGATGTTGGGCCCAATTGAAAAAGCTATTTTCGAAGCTAATTTGGGATTGACTCCAATGAATGATGGAGAGATGATTCGTATCAGTGTTCCACCTCTTACCGAAGAACGGCGAAAAGAAATGGTTAAAAGGGCTAAATCGACAGGAGAAGATGCAAAGGTTAGTCTTCGAAACGTTCGCCAAAAGATGATGACCTCCATTAAGAATGCGGTAAAAAACGGACTTCCGGAAGATACCGGGAAACGCAAGGAAGACGAAGTTCAGAAAATGATCAATAAATTTGGAGATCAGGTTAATGAAATCGTAGCTGCTAAAGAAAAAGATATAATGACTGTATAATTTGTTGACTATGTGAATGTTGTAAGCAATAGAATAAAACCTGAAAAGGAAAAAATGAATGCCCCAGCTGACAAAATAAAGGAAAAGGAAAATCAATCATTTCCTACTGCTAAATCTCAGATGCATAATGATAGTGAGTCAACTATTCGTTTTGTGGATAATAGACCAGCAGCTATTGCGCAACGAAAAATGCAGGAGATGGCAAATAATAGTCCGCAAGTTTCACAACTGAGAGCTTTTCAGGAAATGGCCAATAACAACTTCACAAAACCTTTGGCAAAAAGGAGCAACAATTCTCTGGCTGGCGGAGGTACGATTCAAAGAGTAATGTTTAGCAAGCTGAGCAAAGACCTACAAGAGCGAATAAATTCACGGAAGAAAGAATTCGCAGCTTACTTATCGCCCGCTAGTACAACAACTGATTTGAATAAGAAACTTTTTGAGGGTTTAAAAGGACTTCAGAATGAAGCAGAGGTACAGGAAAAATGGGATGCCTTCGTAGCAACAGTACCAGTAGCAGTTGATCCAGTGCTTAGACCAGATCAAAAGATATTTAAAGATGCTGGTAAACCCATTCCGCCTGACTCTACCGCTGCAAACTTGTATCACGAGTGCAAAGATCTGACAACTGCCAAATTAATTGCTGCAAGTGGTATTGAGGCACGATCAGGTGGTGAGAGTTACTTAAATGGGAAGAAGTATTGTTGCTTTGCACCTACCTTGAGTGGTACCGCAGCACTAAGCGGTGGATCAACAGTAACCTTTAAGGTGAAAAACGCCAGTATGGGAAATTATAATTTTCTTCGCTGGGGCGCTGGAGGTAGTCCGGCTGGCACAGAAGTACGAAGTTTTGATAATATAGCCGCGGCAGATTTGGAAGTTCTTGATGGAGGCGCCTGGGTTGATACCGCTACGTTTCTAGCAAATCATCCCTAAAGAATCATAGACTAAGGACTTATACTTTAGAGAATACCTAATAATAAATGCACTGAAATAGGGATGCCCGAAATACCACATAAACTTCAGTGATTTTTACACTTGGACGAAGCTTTTATATTTTTTTAATACTCGTCGGAATACCAGATTTTATTTTACCTAGTCTTTTATATTATACTTAGCAGTTAAGACTGTATGCTAACTATCCCTCTATCTGATAAACGAACAAGCCGGAATCATTGCTGACATAAAGCCGGTTTTTTTGGATCATAGCATCATCCGAAGCAGATAATTCGACTGGAAGTTTTAAAATTTTTGAATCCAGAGATTGTAAATGATAAGTAATAATTTCTTTTTCTTTTTTGTATACCAATCGATTATCGAAAATCTGAAACCGGTCGATACCTTTTAGATTATTTAAGGTACTGTTATATTCGCCAAAAATGTTAAAAATAATGATGCCGTATTCCGGATCATTGAGATATACATCATTTTCTCTTTCCATTACAAAAGTGGGTTTGGGTGCATAATTGAGCTGGAGGCTCAGATCGACACTTTCTCGAAGCAATGTACCGTTCTTGCTGATTTTTTTTAATTTGAAACCAAGATCATCGTAAAGCCAGATATTGCCATCATTTGAGGTACCAATTGCCTGAATTTTATTAAAGTCGAGGGTCGTAAGATTAAACTCACCAACTTGACTCAACGTACGATCAACTGTAATAGCGGTAAGATAATCGGGATAGTACAAGAGAATATTAAAGGGATCAGTTACATCAACATGTGTCAGATTTTCCAGAAAATTATTATTGTAGCGAAAAACTTCCGTACCATTGATATCGTATTTGATCACTTCGTTGCGCTCGGTGACGAGATAAAGTTGATTAAGTTTATCAACCGTGAAATATTTGGCTGGCATTAAGACTTTATAAATAAGACTGGGGTGATCTGGATCATTCGTAGGTTCGGTTTGCTCTACGGGACTGCTACTAATATCCCCGCCGGTACTTGGTGAACAGTTAATAATCAATAAAAAGCACAGCGAAAGCAGCAGGCATCTAAGCGCTTTTGCAGAAAAGGTGTTTGTAGTTAAAATCTTTTTAATCATCTTTGATTACTTTTCCGTTTTCATTTTCGAAGAAGCGAATTTCCAGATGCTGACCATCGAAAACAGCATAAGAATTGAAATTCATCCATTCTCCCAGATTTATATAACGACTCTTTTCGTTTTTTAGCTTAAAATCCAGAGGAAGATGCCGATGCCCAAAGACAAAAAAATCGGTGTGCTGTTCTTCTATCTTCTGGTTGGCATAGGTTAAAAGCCATTCATTTTTTTTATTGGTGAAAACATCTTCCCGGGCGTTAGCTTCCCGGCTTTTATTGGACCAGAAATTAGCCAGCCAGATTCCAAAGTTGGGATGCAGGCGAGCGAATAACCACTGGCAGATTTTATTGGAAAAGATTTTTTTAATAAACTTATATCCATGATCACCGGGCCCCAGACCATCTCCATGACCGATGAAAAAGGATTTGCCTTTGATTTCTTTACGAATGGGTTTCCGGTAAATCGGAATATTTAATTCCTCTTCGAAATACCGGAACATCCACATATCATGATTGCCAATGAAAAAAAATATCTCGATTCCGCTATCGCGCAGTTCGGCCAGTTTTCCCAGCAAACGAACAAAACCTTTAGGGACAACAGTTTTATACTCAAACCAGAAATCAAAGACATCCCCAACCAGATAAATTGCTTCTGCATCTGCTTTGATCATGTCGAGCCAGCGAACAATCTGTTGTTCGCGTTCCTTACTGCTGTACTTCGCATCGATTCCCAAATGGAAATCCGATGCGAAATAAATCTTCTTAATCATGAATTATTGGACTGGCTATACTTTCTCCATCACCGCCCCACAACTGTTGCAGGTTCGCAGTTCTTCTGAATTCATAAAATGATTCATAACCGGAGGAAGTTGATTGACAATATCCGTCATTTCAAAGCTGGCTTCATGTAATTTATTATTACAGTTTTCGCAAAACCACATCAATTTGTCTTTTTCACCATCTCTACGATAACGTTCGATTACTAATCCAATAGTATTGGCCGGACGTTGAGGAGAATGTGGAATACGTGGTGGCAAGAGGAACATATCTCCTTCTTTGATCTGTATATCTTCAGGCGTACCATCTTCATTGATGATCTTTAACGTAATATCTCCTTCTAACTGATAGAATAATTCTTCACCATCTTCGTAATGATAATCTTTTCGACCATTAGGTCCACCAACTACCATCACGATATAGTCATCGTTTTCGAAATATACCTGCTTATTGCCAACAGGTGGTTTGAGCAAATCTCGATGCTCATCGATCCATTTTTTCAAATTAAAAGGTTTCGCTATGGCCATAATTGACTTGGTTTTTATTTTTAGAAAAAAGGTGAGACTTTAGAACAGTAGGTACTGGGTATTTTGAAATCTCCTGCCCTTATCTACACCAGATATTCGAAGCCCTAAAATAAGAATTAAAACTAAAATCTCACACCTAATATTCGATCCCTTCTTAAAGTTATCTCCAAATATCTTGAAGTTATTCATATTCTTTAGTATCATAGGTTTTACAATAGCAATAAAAATTTAGAAAGTGGATTTAGATTTAAAAAATAAAAACGCTCTCGTTGGGGGAAGCAGTAAAGGAATCGGGAAAGCAGCGGCAATTGAATTATCCAGACTGGGAGCCAATGTGACTTTACTGGCTCGAAATGTAAAGACTCTGACTATAGCATTATCCGAATTAGACCACTCACAAGGACAACAACACGCTTATATAGTTGTCGATTATACGGATATTGCAGATTTAAAAAAACAGCTACAAAAGCTGGTAAACACCAAAATAATCCATATTCTTGTCAATAATACCGGAGGCCCTCCCGGAGGGGCAATCATTGAAGCTACCGAAGCTGATTTTACGCAAGCTTTTAACAATCATCTTGTTTGTAATCAAGTGTTAACAAAACTTGTCCTTGAGGGGATGAAAAAAAGTGCCTATGGTCGGATTATTAATATTGTTTCTACTTCTATTCGTGAACCCCTGCAGGGTTTAGGCGTTTCGAATACGATAAGAGCAGCGGTTGGTAACTGGGCAAAAACGATGGCCAATGAATTAGGAGGCCACGGGATTACAGTAAACAATGTATTACCCGGTTTTACCCAAACCGAACGATTGGCAGAGATTATGCGCGATCGTGCAAAAAAATGGGGAAAAACGGAAGAAGAGGTTTTGGCGATGATGAAAGCACAGGTACCAATGGAAAGATTTGCGGATCCGCTGGAAGTAGGAGCAGCGGTTGCTTTTCTGGCCAGCCCGGCAGCGTCTTATATTACCGGGACCAATCTGACGGTAGACGGAGGGAGAACGAAGAGTCATTGAGATACAGAACTTTTGATAAATAATTTCTCTGGAGCTCCATAATAATAACTTTGAATATAAAATAGATAATCATGAAAAAACAAGCTGCTATTCTTTTCCTTTTTTCGCTAATACTATTTATCGCTTGTAGCGGGACCTCAGCAGAGCATAAGATTTTACACGAAGCGGCAGATGTACACAACGAAGCACTCAAAATCAGAAAAGAGATGGATTCCAATATAGAGAAACTCCAATCATTACGAGGGAGCATACAAGTGCAAGCAGAGGCCTTAAGCGATGAAGAATTGAAGTTTGTGAAATCGGTAGAGGTTTTGGAAAAAAGGCTGGAATACTGGAATGAAAACCATGTTGAAGTGCCCGGCTTTGAGCACGATGGGCACGATCATAGCGGTCATGACCACAACCATGATCATAGCCATGATCACAGTCATGCACCAAAGTATCAACTACCAGCGAGTGATATGCTTATTATTCAGAAAGAATTTCGGGATTCGATTTTAGCAATAAAGGGAAAATTGGAATCGCTCCTGTTGAATGCACCACAATAAAAAACGGGCTAATGATTCTTTTACCATCAGCCCGTTCAGAAAACTCGGGAATTTAAAGTTCTTTGCGAAAGACTAACCTGTCTTTCGAAGGTATTTCTTTTGTAGTTTCATCTGTTTGGCCCGGTATTTTTTTCGGGCTTTTACGGCTTTCCGGTTTTTGATGAATCTTTTGTTTTGTTTAGCACGAATCTTTTTATTGTTTAAAGTAGCAGTCTTTCTGTTCTTTACTTTATAAGATTTTCGTTTGGAAATATCTTTTCGATCCGTATTCTTTTCAATCTTTTGATGCCTGCTTTTGACCGGGCTTTGTTGCGCATGGACTGCCGTTAGTGAAAACAGAAATAATAGTCCAAGAATTAAGAATTTCGATTTCATAAGGCCAGATTTTAATTAATAAAATAGGTTTTATACCAATTTAAAAACGCATTGATGAATAAACTAATTATTTTCCATCGGCACATCTTTCAAAACAAAAGGGAAGAATTTAAAAAATCCAAACCGCTTGTTTTAAGTATATCTGGTATTTGTTAGCTTTGACCAAAGGGTGTTTTTTCCGTTTAATCTGGCTTCTCTTTTTAAAATTTCTTTAACAAATTACTTTTAAAATGAAAAAAATCGAACATATAGGTATTGCTGTTGCCAATTTAGAAGAAAGCAATAAATTATTCAAACAATTATTGGGAACGGCACATTACAAGATTGAAGAAGTCAGCTCGGAAAAGGTGATGACCTCCTTTTTTCAAGCGGGACCCAATAAAATCGAATTGCTAGCTTCAACTGCACCAGATGGCCCAATCGCCAAATTCCTTGCGAAGAAAGGAGAAGGGATTCATCATATCGCCTTTGAAGTATCGGATATTTATGCAGAAATGGAAAGATTACGAGCAGAAGGCTTTCGCTTGCTTAATGAGAAACCCAAACGAGGCGCAGATAATAAGCTAGTCTGCTTTGTACATCCAAAATCTGCAAATGGGGTATTGGTTGAACTGTGTCAGGAAATTCGGGAAGAAAAATAACTTTACATGGAACTGGAGCCTTATATCTATTTAGTCGCGGTAATGGGTGGGCTTATAGCTGGTTTTATTAATACCCTTGCCGGAAATGGTTCCGCTATTACATTGACTATACTCACTGAATTGATCGGGCTCCCCGGGAACCTGGCTAATGGAACAAACCGGCTTGGCGTTATGGCCAATAGTATGATGGCAAGCTGGGTGTTTTACAGAAACGGACGGCTTAAATTAAATCGCAGCCTTCCTTATATGATACCGTTGATCGTCGGAGCTATTATCGGGGTAGTCGCTGCAATTATGGTCAGTAATGAACAATTCAAAATTGTTTTTCGCTATTTATTGATTCTTATGCTGGTTGTTATTGTTGTAAAGCCTAGCCGCTGGCTCCGGGAAACGGATATTAATGCCCGGCCTAATTTCTGGATTGCGATTCCTCTCTTTCTTGCTTTAGGTTTTTATGGAGGATTTATTCAAATGGGGATGGGAATATTTTTTCTTGCGGCTATGGTTCTCGGGGCAAAAATCAGCATTATTGAATCTAATGGTGTAAAAGCTTTTGTAATAATGTTGTATACCGCTCTGGTCATTGCTATCTTCCAGTGGAAAGAATTGATTGATTGGGAAATAGGTTTAATATTGGCCTTGGGACAATTGATCGGTGCCTGGATTGCGGCAACCTTTGCTACCAGATATTCAAAAGCGGATATTTTTGCTTACATCTTGGTAATTATTGTTGTGATCCTGGCGATTGTAAAGGTGTGGATATTGTAATAAAGCGAAAGGAAAGTCAAAAGGGGGGAGCGAGTCTTTTAAAGGCTAATTGTCAAGTTTGTTTATCTTTACATCAATGGCCAATAAGCAAAAAATATCTACGATTCGTCAGTATAATGAAGCATTTCTGGAAGCCCTGGAGCATTTGAATGATGCCCAAAAACAGGCTGTTAATCACATTGAGGGCCCGGTGATGGTCATTGCTGGTCCGGGGACAGGGAAGACTCATATCCTGGCCGCCCGGATTGGTCGTATCCTGATGGAAACCGATAGCCTCGCTCAGAATATTCTTTGCCTGACCTTTACGGATGCCGGAGTACATGCCATGCGGGAACGGCTATTAAGTTTTATCGGCCCCGAGGCTCATCGGGTGCATATTTATACCTTCCATTCTTTTTGTAACACAATCATTCAGGAAAATCTCGAATTTTTTGGCCGGCATGACATGGAGCCAATCAGCGAACTGGAGCAGATTGAACTTTTCCGACGATTAATTGATGAATTGGAATACGACCATCCGATCAAGGGACAACGCAATGACCCCTATGCTTTTGAGCGGCAGTTAAGAGATTTAATGCTCCGGATGAAATCGGAGAATTGGACAACTGCTTTTATCATTAAAAAAATTGAAGCGTATTTGGATGATTTACCCAATCGACCAGAGTTTATCTACCAGCGCAAAACCAGGGATTTTGAAAAGGGAGCCGTTAAAGAATGGAAGATCAAAGAAGAAAAGCGGAAGATGTCGAGATTGAAAGCGGCAGCAGCGCTTTATAGTAGATATGCTGCCCTGATGCGTCGAATGCGCCGCTATGATTATGCAGATATGATTCTTTGGGTGCTTAAAGCTTTTAAAGAAAATGAAGCCCTGTTACGCACTTATCAGGAACGCTATCTGTATGTATTGGTCGATGAATATCAGGATACGAACGGGAGCCAAAATGAGATCGTTCAACTATTAATCAATTACTGGGAACAACCAAATATTTTCATAGTAGGCGATGATGATCAATCGATTTATGAATTTCAGGGGGCTCGATTACGCAACCTTCTTGATTTTTACAAGGAGCAGAAAAACCTGGAACTGATCCTTTTGCAGGATAATTATCGCTCCAGCCAAAGTATTCTGAATTTATCCAGGAGGCTAATTGATCATAATGAGCATCGGGTCGTTAATAGAATTGAAGGATTGGAAAAAAAATTGTTTTCCCGGAAAGCATTTTCGAAAAAAGCTGACCCTCCCCAAATACTGGAATACCCCCAGAAATGGCATGAGGTGATAGACATCGTGCAAAAGATTGAAGCAATGGAGAAGGCGGGACTTGCTTTGGATGAAATAGCTATTATTTATGCACAACATCGACAAGTAGCAGACATCCTCGGTCTGTTGGATAAAAAAGGGATTCCATACAATACCAAGCGAACAGTAAATATTCTGGACCTGCCAGTGATTCGCAAATTGATTCAGATTTTGATATATATTAATTCAGAACAACAAAAAGCATTTAGTGGGGAGTCCGAATTGTATAAGATTATGCATTTTGATTTTCTGGATTTACCCTTGAATGATCTGGGTTTACTGAGTCGGTATATGGCACATCATCAGTATCAGGAAAAACGATATTGGCGAGTAGTCATTGGTCAGCAATCATTATTGCAAAAAATTGGTTTGGAAAAACCGGATGCTTTTTACCGGGTTTCTGCATTATTAAAAAAAATGGTCAAGGCAAGTGTCAACCAGTCACCGCTGCGGCTTATAGAGGAGTTGATTAATCAAAGTGGTTTATTGCATTTTATCGTGCGGCAAAAGGATAAAGAATGGCAATTGCAGGTACTCCATACTTTTTTTGAATTTGTCAAAAAAGAAGGAGATAAAAATCCGAGGCTAAACCTGAATCAGTTACTGGAGACTTTTCGGAGAATGGATGCCAATCGTCTGCCTGTTGGTATTCAGCAATCCATGATTACCGGACGGGGAGTGAATCTGGTAACTGCGCACAGCTCCAAAGGGCTGGAATTTGAGTATGTTTTTATTATCGATGCCATCAAAGATTTTTGGGAAGGGAAACGAAAGCGCGTGGGGCAGTTCCCTTATCCCGATACCCTGACCCTGTCGGGAGAGGAAGATGCTCTGGAGGCGCGTCGTCGTTTGTTCTATGTAGCAATGACCCGTGCCAAATCATTCCTTCAAATTTCGTATAGTCTTAATAATGAAGCTGGAAAGAAGCTGGAGCATAGTATTTTTATCGATGAACTTTTAGGAGAAGAGCAGATAGAAATACAAAAAAAGGAAGTAGATCCGCATTCCATTTTCGAATCTCAAGTTCTACGTTTGCAAACGATTGAAAAACCTCGAATTCCAGAAGTGGAAAAAGCAATTGTTGATAATTTGTTGACCGGATTTACTTTGAGCGTTTCCAGTTTGAATCGTTTCCTGCGATGCCCATTAAGTTTTTATTATGAAAATGTTTTGAATATTCCTTCCGTACAGAGTGAGGCAGCGAGCTTTGGAATTGCTATGCACGATGCACTAAGAAGGCTTTTTGACAAAATGCGCTTATCGAAAACAAAGCAGTTTCCGGGCTTAAAAGATTTTCTGATTTTTTTTGAAGATGAAATGAATAAGTTGGGGGCTTATTTTAGTGATCGGGAATTCGAGCGAAGGATGAAACTGGGGAAAGCTCATTTGAGTAATTACTACAAGCAAAATATCAATAGCTGGTCAAGAGCGGTTTTTACGGAATATACGGTTAAAAATGTTGAACTTGATGGAGTGCCTCTGGTCGGAACAATTGATCGAATTGACCTTATTGAAAAAGATAAGGTGCATATAGTTGATTATAAAACTGGAAGTACCGAAGAGAAAAAAATTAAAACTCCGAATGCGAAGGATAAGCTGGGGGGATTATACTGGCGTCAATTGGTTTTTTATAAAATCCTTTTCGAATTGCATCAAACTACCAGAAGAGTCGGGACTGCCGAAATATCTTATCTGGAACCGGATCGTAAAAAGAACTATCTGAAAAAGTCTATTAATTTTTCTGCGGAGGATGTGGAGTTTGTAAAAGAGCTAATTCGCAATAGCTATCGAAAAATTATGAATCACGAATTTTACGAAGGATGTGGTGAAGCAGCTTGTGTTTGGTGTGATTTTGTAAAGCTAAATATTCCTGCGCAATCATTTGCGGATCAGGAAGCAGAGCTTTTGGATGATTAGAGAGATGCAGAGGACACTATGGATGATGAGATACAAAACTCCGGAAGAAGCACAGCATTTCGCAGAGATAATCAGGCGGGTTGCTTAACCTGGCCTTCAATGGCAGCAATGACCTCAAGTGCTTGTCCATAGGTTTCCTTCATAGCCGCAGCATTATCTTTCCCGGCAAATAGCGCCATTTCACAAGTCTTGACAATTTGCATAAACCTTTCGATACTTTCTTCCGCTACGCTGAGTGATTGCAGCTTGGACCGGACATTTTCTTTGCTAAGTTCGGAAAAAGCAATATTTAATTTATCGCAGACATAGCCGAAAGAAGCTCTGGAAACTTCATCGTAAAATGATTTGCTATCCTGTTGATCCATGAAAGTTTTTGCCTGGGCCAGTCTCTTCTGTGCAAGCTTGATCGCTTTTTTCTTTTTTAATTCGGAAAGATCAATGTTCCCTCTGCTGATTTCGATTTGTCTCATGACGATTACGCCACCCAACAAAAGGAAGGGGAAGGCGAATAAAATCCAGAAAAAACCGGAACCTACAAAAGAACTTCCTCTAGACAAGCTCAGGTCGGTTTTAATGTAACGAATATCTTCTTTCTTTTGAGTTTGTTCGGGTTGCGCCAGGATTTGAGTTTGATTCAATTCCCCTTTGGCAACGGTTAAGGAAAAGCTTTCGGAATTCAGCGTAATATAAGCCGAGCTATCCGGATCATAATAACTGAAATTAGCCGTGAGCGTGTAGTTTCCCGGTTCTTTGGGAATGATTAGATATTCGAATTCTTTCCGACCGTAGAGTTGTGCATTACTCTCGGTATTTTCCTCATTAATCACTTTGGGATCGTACATTTCAAATTTGTCTGAAATATCGAGCGTTGGAGGCTGTACCTGTTTTATATCACCATTACCATCAATATACATCCGCAGCGTGATCGCATCATCAGTTGTTAGCTTATTGCGATTGACACTCGTACGCATATTAAACTTTCCAACTGCGCCGCTAAAAGAAGGCGGAACCGGTTCGGGAAGAGGACTGACCTTGATTTCTATAGGCTCCGTTTCTATGTTAAAAGTAGCAACCTTTGGAAGAGAAAAAATGCTCCTTCTGCGATTGCCGTCAACCGCTACGGAAATATTCATTACCATGGGGTCGATTATAAAAAGTCCGGCCTGTTGGGGGAAAAGCGCTACCTTCTTGATAAGCTTGGTCGTATATTGAACTCCATCGATCACTTCCTGAATTTGTCGACCGTGGAACCTCCTGACTTCATGGGCAAAGAAACCAGGATATTCGGATTCGGTACTGACACTATATGATTCGATATTTCTCGAAGTATAAAGTTTATAATCAACGACTATTTGCTCTCCGATTTTTGATTCTTCTTTATTGAGAATTGCTTTTATAAAAACGCCTTCTCCCAGTTCCTGATCAAGTTCCTCTTTGGTGGAAGCAGAAGAATTTTTACCTTTTAAAACCTCAATCTGAATCGGACGCGTTCTCAATGTTTTACCATCGACCCTTACACTTGCAGACCCAATGGTAAATTTTCCGATTCTTTTAGGTTGCAAATTATAAGAAAGGCCATAGGACTGACTACTTCGACCATTGATTATCGAAACGCTACGACTTTCGCTTGGGCCAGTTAGCACCTCAAAATTATTGAAATCAGGAGGGTTAAAATTCTTGCCTTCTGCATTATAAAGTGTAAAAACTATTTCAAAATATCCTCCCAGGACTACTTGCCGGGCATCACTACTGGCCTCAAAACGGACGCTGTTCTGTGCTACTCCTGAGATCACACAAAAGCAACAAATCAATAAAAGATTCAGTCGGATGAAATGGGACATATTTGAGTACTAAATTTTTACGGTCTTACGCTTTTTCTTTGGTTTTTTCTTTTTAGGCTCCTGTTTTGGGAAAGTTGGTTGTTGATCGAAAAAAGAATCAAAAGGGGAAAAAGAATCAAAGATATGATATTCCCTTTTATTGGGCTGCTGGATGATTCCATCTGGATTCGGAGCGACTTTAATCTCGATTGGATTCGTTTCAAAAATCTCCCCGTCGATCTCAATACTTGCCGGTTCGATGAAAAACTGCCCTTCTTCTGTTGGTTGTAAATAGTATGAATAGCTCATGCTTTGTGAAGAAACGCCATTGACCATACTATATGTAGAAGATTGATTCGGCCCGCCAACGATAGAAAAACCCTGAAAATCCGGGGCCGCAAAATTGCTGGCAGCTCCATTTTCGATTTTAAAAGAGACCTGGAAGTAATTACCCATCAATACGGAATCTGTACTGACTTCTATCGTAAATTTTGCATCCTGGGCATTTGACGGATAAAAACCTGTAAGGCAAATGAATATGATGAATAAAACTCTCATAATAATTGTTTTTAAATTAGGGTCCTTGTATTACCAATCTTTAGCGGACTTGGTTTTTTTCTTTTTTTCGCCACGCATTTTTTCCTGGACTTTTTGTTCTTCTTGTTCTATGATTTGCAATAATTTCTCTGCTTCTTCTTTAGTCAGGTCCTTTTGCTCCATTTCTTTTTCCTGCTCCTGCTGTTGTTGTTGCCCATCATCCTGTTCACCTTGTTGCTGCTGTTGCTCCTGCTGTTGTTGTTCTTGTTTCTCTTGCTCATTTTCCTGATTTTCATTTTGAGGTTGCGATTGCTGCTGCTGTTGTTGTTGCTGGATTAGCTTGCGTTGAGCTAAAGCAAGGTTTTGTTTGGTGTCAATATCCTGTGGATCGAGGCGAAGCGCATTTTTATAAGCGTCAATGCTGTTTTTAAAATCCTGATTATTGAAATAAGCATTACCAAGATTATGATAGGCATGTGATTTAAGCTGGTTATTCTGAGCGCTATTGGCGGCATCCAGATATTGCTTAATGGCTTCTTCATAACGTTGTTGCTGGTAGATTGAATTCCCCAGGTTAAAAGTTCCATTAACCGAGGATTCCTCGATCAATGATTTTCGATAACTCTCTTCCGCTTTTTGGAAATCATTCTCTCTATATTTCTGATCCGCTTCCATACGATACTGATGCCCGGATTGAGCGAAGGAAGTCAATCCGAAACAAGCGAATATCAAGAGTAAACAATTTTTAATACTTGGATTCATAAGCATTATCTGATTTCATTGTTCGTTTTCCGAAAGTTGAATATCAAGTATCGAATCAAAAAATATCCTTATCACCAATCCAACGGTTTTTCCTGTATGAAATTATAAATTCTATAATTAAAAAAAGCAAGCCAATAGCCAGAAAATATTGGAAATAACTTTCAAACTCAGTGAAAGAACGCTGCTCGAATTCCCTTTTTTCTATATTTTCAATTCTATCTTTTAAGGCATTAATAACCTTTTCCCCATCAACCAGATTATAGTACACACCGTTTCCGGCTTCTGCTATATCTGCTAACATTTGTTCATTCAGTTTGGTTTTAACTGGATTTCCACTTTCATCGGTTTTGAAACCTGGTTGCCCTGCATAATACATAGGAATGTAGCCACCGCCCGCTGTCCCTACCCCGACTGTGAAAACCATCAATCCGTTTTCCTTTGCTTTTTTAGTTCTTTCGAGGGTTTCCTGATCGTGATTTTCTCCGTCAGTAATAATGATCAGTGCCTTATGGTGTTTATTATCTTCTTCAAAAGATTTTTCAGCCAGATCAATAGCTTCACTAATAGCGGTCCCCTGAGTTGGTGCCTGGTTGGTATTGGCACTTCGAAGGAAAAGCTGGGCGGCAGCGTAATCAGTCGTCAAAGGCATTTGAAGATAAGCGTTCCCGGCAAAAATGATGACGCCCATTCTTTCTCCTTTTAAACCGTTAATCAGGCTTTGACAGAAATTTTTCGCTCTTTCCAGGCGACTGGGGCTGATATCCTGAGCCAGCATGCTCTGCGAGATATCCAGGGCGATAAATACGTCAATACTCTTGCGCTTGACCTTTTCTTTTTTCATTCCCCATTGTGGATTCGATAAGGCAATGATTGCAAAAACAAGGCAAAATAGCAGCAGAATGAATTTTAAAGTATGCTTGTATTTTGAAACTTGAGGTATGAGCTGCTGAACCAGAGCCCAGTCACCGAATTGGCGGATCGCTTTTTTTCGAAAATATCCAACGACAATGAATACCACAATCAGGATGGGTATTATTGCAAGAAAATTCAAATAATCAATATTTTCGAAACGAAACATATTTGTTTTTTTAACAATTCAGCGGAATTATTCTATCGTTTAAGGCAGCGTACGGAATATCGTATATCTCAGTAAAAATTCGACCACCAGAAATAATATACCTAGAAAAACAAAGCGATGGAATTCTTCACTATACCTTTTTATCGTAGTTATTTCGATTTCTGTTTTTTCAAGGCGATCAATATCTTCGTAAATCCTTTGCAAACTTTCTTCGTCTGTTGCCCGGAAGTATTTTCCATTTGTCAGAGTTGCCAGTTCATTCAACAATTGTTCGTCTATCTGAACATTGGCCAAGCCAAATATATATTGACCATTACTGTTTCGACTAACTGGTGTCAGGGCTTTACCTCTTGAACCAACACCGATGGTATAAACTTTGACGTCAAATTCCTTGGCGATTTCAGCAGCCGTCATTGGTTTGATATAACCCGCATTATTGTCTCCATCGGTTAGCAAAATGACGACTTTACTTTCTGCTTCGCTTTCTTTCAAACGATTCACGGCAGTCGCCAGCCCCATTCCGATGGCTGTGCCATCTTCCAAAACACCACATTTCAAACCGTTTAGAAACTCTTTTAATACTTTATGATCTGTTGTCAGGGGACACTGTGTAAACGCTTCGCCCGCAAAGACGGCCAGACTGATCCGATCGTGTTGTCTTTTATCAATAAATTCGGAAGCTACTCGTTTACTTACTTCCAGGCGATCCGGCTTGAAGTCCTGAGCCAGCATTGAACTGGACAAATCCATAACCAGTGCAATATCAATTCCCTCTGCTTTGATTTCCTGTTCTTTCAAAGTTTGTTGAGGTCTGGCCAAAGCAATTACGAATACAGAAAAAGCAAGTGCCCGGAGTATTGGCAATACAGCTCTCAGTTTTCCGCGCCAGGAGCTGATGGATTGTACCGCTTCGAGGCTGGACATTTTGATGACCGGATAGCGTTTTTTATGCTGTAAAAAATACCACAAACCGAGTAAGGGTAACAGGAGCAATAATAAAAGTAGCTCCTTATTGACGAATGTGATATTTTCAAAAATGCTCAACATCTTTTCCTAAGCTCTTTTTTTGACAACAATACTATTGGCTACCATATCGTGCAGGCCTTGCTTTTGCGTAGTGAAAAGGATGGGCAAAAATGGTAGATACAATATAAAAAAGGATATCATTTTTATAAAAAAACGAAGGCTGGCCTTAGCCATGGAAATATGCTGACCATCAGCATTGACCAGCTGTAACTGCATTATTTTCTTTCCGGGAGTCTGACCGGTACGGCTATGTAAATAGGCATAATAGTAAAGTCCATAAGCTATAAAGCTAATGATCAGCAACAGGATCAACAGTAAAGTTGGACGTCCATACTCATCCCGGCCAATTAGCAGGCTAAGTATAAATGCAATCAGAGAAAAGCTGAGATGGAAGATAATATTATCCAAAATAGCAGCGATGAATCTTTTACCGGAATGGGCATATTGAGTGGGGAGCATAAAGGTTCCCTGAGTACCGGACTCTGTAGCTTTTAACTGCTCTTCCTCTGTCTCCGATAATTCTTTTTTTGTTGCCCGGACAATTTCTTCGGCCTCGTCCATTAATTTAATATTGCTTTCTGCTGGAGGAGTAGCTTTGGCAAATTTTACCATATCGGCGAGTTGTAGCATTTCCCGCATTTTTTCTACCAGATTTATTGGAAAATCAACTTCTTTTAAATCATTCAGAATTTGATTTGTAGTTGATTCCAGGGCCGGTTTTTGATAGCGGTTTTCAATATACTCGCGAATGATATAAGTAAGTTGGCTTTGATATTCTTTAAAATTGCCTTTTTGCCAGAGTTCCTGTGCTTTGAGCGTTTTTAGTTTATGCAATGCAATTTCATGTGCCGGTCTTTGAACAAGCTGAATAGGTGGCGGGCCTTGTTTTCTCCTGGCTATGTAAAGGATCAGAGAAATCACGGCTATTATGATCAGGATAACTGCTCCAAAAGTATAAATAACTGGCAGAAAATCCGAAAAACGCCATTCTTCTGCTACAATTCCTTTAATCGGGGCAATCTGTATCGTATCCACAGCTTCATTCGCTTCAATCGGCGAGCTGACCAGGAGGGTCAGTTTATTAGTCAACTCAGAACGGCTATTAGCTCCGGATTTAAAAATAAAGCGAATGGGAGGGATAAAATAAACCCCTTCCTGCCAAGCTGTTATTTTAACATCTTTTCGGTAGGTGTTAGTATTGCCATTGCTTAATGTTTCCCATTCCGTTTGCTGGATAATTTCAAGTAAACCGGGATCAATACCGGGCTTCGAAGGATTCTTTTCTGAAAAAATGGAATCCATTACTGAAAGATCGACAGATAAAACTTCAAAAGTTCCCGGATAATTAGCTTCTATGTGTAAATTGACCTGATCACCAATCAGGATTTTGCTATTTCCCAGCGTTGCGGATACATTTAACTGAGCGTTTAGACTCAATAATCCAAAGAAAAAACATCCTATTATGGTATACAGCGAACGCATTATTTCGATCTTTTCTTAAAAAACTTCAAAAGCGCATTTATGTAAGGTACGTCTGTGCGAATAGAAATCATATCCGCTCCGCTTTTCAGGAATGTTGTTCTAAAATAATTGAAATGTGTTTCGTACCACTTGGCATATTTATCCCTTACAGAAGCCAAAGACGTATCAATCCATTGAATAGTGTCGGTTTCCGCATCAATAGCTCTGATCAAACCAATGGAAGGAAGTTTTTCTTCCCGGGGATCAACAATATGCAAACCAACGATATCATGCCTTCTCGAAGCAATACGCAAAGGATTTTCATAACCTGTGGCCAGGAAATCAGATAAAACAAAACAGATACTTCTCTTTTTGATTACATTATTAAAATATTCCAAAGCTTGTCCAATATCCGTTTTTTTACTTTTGGGCTCAAAGTTGAGTAACTCTCTGATAATTCTCAGGATGTGTTGTTTACCTTTTTTAGGAGGGATGAATTTTTCAATCTGATCGGAAAAGAACAATACGCCAACTTTATCATTATTGTTGATCGCTGAAAAAGCGATAACTGCACAGATTTCCGTAAGGATTTCGTTTTTCATTTGATTCGTCGTACCAAAAAAGGAAGACTGGCTCATATCAATCAGCAACATTACGGTTAATTCTCGTTCCTCTTCAAATATCTTTACATGCGGATCACCGGTTCTTGCGGTTACATTCCAGTCAATATTTCGGACATCATCTCCGTATTGGTAATCCCGAACTTCGCTAAAAGACATGCCTCGCCCTTTAAAGGCACTGTGATATTCTCCGGAGAATATATGTTTACTCAGACCTTTGGTCTTGATCTCAATTTTCCTGACTTTTTTTAATAATTCACTCGTATCCATGCCCTTGAAAAATGAACTTTATATTTTGAATTAGGGAACTTCAACAGCGTTCAAAATTTTATTGATAATGTCCTCCTGCGAAATATTTTCTGCCTCTGCTTCGTAAGTTAAGCCAATTCTGTGGCGCAAGACATCATGACAGATATTTCGGACATCTTCGGGAATGACATAACCTCTGCGCTGTAAAAAAGCATAAGCCTTTGCAGCCTTTGCAAGATTGATACTTGCCCGGGGCGAGCCACCATAACTGATTAGTGGTGCCAGATCATTTAATCCGTATTCAGCGGGATTACGGGTAGCAAAAACGATATCAATGATATATCTTTCGATTTTTTCATCCATATATACTTTCTTGATCACTTCACGCGCGCGCAGGATGGTAGCAGGATCAACAATCGCATCGATCTTTTGAAAAGCCTCGTCCATTAAATTGAGCCGGATAATCTGACGTTCTTCTTCCTTATTCGGATAGTCGATTTTCACTTTGAGCATAAAACGGTCAACCTGAGCTTCGGGTAATGGATAAGTACCTTCTTGTTCGATAGGGTTTTGTGTAGCCAGTACCAAAAAAGGTTCTGATAGTGGGAAGGTCTCCTTTCCAATCGTTACTTGCCGTTCTTGCATAGCTTCGAGTAAAGCACTTTGAACTTTTGCAGGAGCACGGTTGATTTCATCGGCGAGGATAAAATTGGCAAAGATCGGTCCTTTTCGCACCGTGAACTCGTTCTTGCTGGGGTTGTAGATCATTGTACCAATAATATCCGCAGGCAAAAGGTCGGGCGTAAACTGAATTCGGCTAAAGTCTGCATTGATTGCCGAGGCAAGTGTTTTAATTGCCAAAGTTTTCGCCAAACCGGGCAGCCCTTCCAAAAGTACATGTCCTTTCGCTAACAGGCCAAGAAGCAGTCGCTCAATCATATGATGCTGTCCTACAATGACTTTAGAGGTTTGCTCATTTAGCTTTTCAACAAATGCACTTTCTATATAAATTTGCTGATTGATAGCTTCTATATCTATTGATTGTTGCATATTGAGTAAATTTGTACTTCAAAGGAAACGAATGGAGCGAGCGTATGTTACTTTTTAAGAAATACTCTTGATTGTCGGCTCACTCTTGTTCAAACAACCGCTAATTTCTAAAATTTCGTTTTAAATTTATAATACAAAAGGCGGATTATGTTTAATGAAGTTTTAGTTATCAGGCTCAATGTTTCAAGTATTTAATGTCAGGCATTTTAACATTGCCTGCGTTTTATCTTTAAATGATTAACAAAATGATTAAAAAGGTTCAAATATACTGGTGTTTTTTTGCTTTGTTGTTGTGTTTGTCTTTTAAAACGAATGCTCAGGAACTTTCCAGAATAGAACGTAGAGCGATTGCTGCTCAGGCAATTACGGATTTGAAGGATGGTGTCTTGGTATTACGACTTAAGAGTAAAAAAAATAAAATTACGAAGATCGAGGAATTGATGGCTTCACCGAGAGTATCGGAGAATGAAAAAAATAAACTCCGAAGGGAACTGGAAAGGACAATAGATGAGCGCAATCGCGATAATTTGTCTTTAACATTTGCTTTTGACAAAAACTATAAATTTTCGGACATCTATTATATATATGATACTGCCAGTGTAAGCTTGAAGAATGGACAGAGAAGTGGCATTTTTTTGAATAAAAACCTGGAGCTTGATGCTTCGATCAGCATTCCGGAAGGTAAGTTTTTTGTCATCCGGACCGGAACGACCGACAACTCTGTCACTACCGGAGTGGAAGCATTGGTAATTATGGATCAAAATTTTAAAGATCTTACCCGTCCTTTCCCATATTATGTTAGAGTCAACAGCATAGGCCGGCTTTTTACCCGGATTTTCAATCATAGAAATCTCGTCAAAAAGGATTCAAATGATATTGTATTAAAGCTCGAAAAGAATTTGCGGAAGTATTTGGAAACTGCCGCGACCTATTGATTTGCAGGTGCGAAGATTGTATCATTAAACAAGCTATCCTCATTGAGCAAGGGGATTGGAAAAGTGCTGTCAATTGGCTCTAATAGTTCCGGCCGCTCGGGTCTGAGCGGAGTTTCGGGGCGATTGATGGAATCCTGGATAACTTTCAGGTCTTTGGCCTGCGCAATAATCATGGAATCTGCCCTTTTCCCGGCTGCAATAAGAATTTTATCCTCGCATTTTTTAATGCGAATATTCCGATAGCGATTGAGCTTCTTCTCGATTTCCTGTTCGATTAATTGCTCAATAGTAAGTATCTGCTCCCCATTATCCGAAGGCCGACAACAGATCGTCATGCAAGAAATGGCCATAAAACCCAGGATATAAATACTAATCTTGTTTAGCATCAGCTTTGATTTTCTTTATAATTTTGGCCATTCGCTCCTGGTAAATAGAATCGGTGGCCTGATCAATTTCGGTAGCAAAGCGAATATCGCAAAGGCTATCCAGTTCTTCTCTCAAAATAGCTCTTCGCTGCTGCACCAGACTATCAACCAATTTGTAATGGCTACGGGAAAGACGAGGCGGGTCTTTTTTGCAGGCAGCAAGCAAACTGCAAAGAAAAAATGCGATGCAAAGAAAAAGGATTTTATTCATTGCCGTCAATTACTTTTTTACGAAGCTCGAAATTTTTACCGAGGTAAACCTTGCGAACCATTTCATCAGCAGCTAATTCTTCGGCAGTACCTGCCTTGAGTATATTACCCTCAAACATCAGGTAGGCTCGATCAGTAATGGAAAGTGTTTCCTGAACATTATGATCGGTGATCAGGATGCCTATATTTTTGATTTTAAGCTTGGCAATGATCCCCTGGATATCTTCCACTGCGATTGGGTCAATACCGGCGAATGGTTCATCGAGCAGGATAAAACTGGGACTGGTGGCCAGGGCGCGGGCAATCTCCGTTCGGCGGCGTTCTCCTCCCGAAAGAGTATCTCCATGACTTTTTCGAACGTGCCCGAGACTGAATTCTTCAATCAGATTTTCCAGCTTTAGATTTTGTTCCTTTTTAGAAAGCTTGGTCATTTCAAGCACCGCTTTGATATTATCCTCGACGCTAAGTTTCCGAAATACAGAGGGTTCCTGAGGAAGATAACCAATTCCCAGTTGAGCTCTTTTATACATTGGCAAATCGGTAATATCTTCATTATCCAGGTAGACCTTTCCACTGAAAGGTTTGATAAAACCTACCGTCATATAAAAGGTCGTCGTCTTTCCTGCACCATTTGGACCGAGCAAGCCTACGATCTCTCCCTGGTGAACCCTTATGGAGACCTCTTTTACTACCTTCCGCTTGCCATAGATTTTAACAAGATTTTCTGATCTTAATATCATTCGCTGCACACATTTATGATTGCTTATCGTTAGCACTTTCTGATTGCCATACAGGAGAAAATTTGCCGCTCGTAGCCAATAAATAGAATTTTGGACAAGCTCTAACCTGTTTGTCGATCTTTAAAACTATCTATCCTTCTATAAAAAACGCCAGTTTTTGATAAACGTTGCGTCATTTTTTATAGGTAACCTCTTCGTCAATTTCCCAGTTTTCTTTCAGTTCTTTTAATGTCTTCGAAAATAAGGGTTCTGGCTGTGTTTTCAAATCATAACTTCCACTATCCCATCGGCCATTGGCATTAATATCCGTGATTATATCCAGGATATAGGAACCAGCGGGGAGGGTTTCCAGTTTTTTTTCAAAGAATGAAGTCTTACTTACAGGGTAGGAAGCTACGAGATTCGTTTTATTTTTAAAATATAAATTGATAACATAATGCTCAGTAGAATCCAGTTCAATTACTTTTAGGTTAATATCTCCAAATGATTTTTTTTCCGCAATCTGGTAAGTTTGCTGAATCGTATCTTGATTCTCAAGCCCAAAGATATCTTGTACCGAACCGGGAAGTAGCCGGACTTGATAAATTATATTTTCTTTCCATGAATAATTAACCACTACTGCCCGGTTTTCCAGGGTCAAATTGGGATAAACGACTGTTTCAAAAGAATCCTCTAAAAGTAAAATACCACTGCTGTCAATAGTAGCCAAAGGATGGTTAAATAATATTTTTGCAGGCTTTACCGGATTGACTATAATTTTTTTTGCAGTTCGGGTATTGGCCCTTTTTAAAGAATCTTTTGTTAAGAAATCCTTTTTATCAGAAGGTTTTACCATAAAAGTATCTCTGAAATTATCTCCCTGTGCCAAAAAGATATTCCATGCTGTTGTATCATCTTGATTATACCATACTTTAATTGAATCCTGTTCGGGTTCGAAAATAATCTGCTGCCCGATATCTTCCTGGACAATCTCGACATCGAATGGTTCTTGATTAAACTTGAGGTTAACTAATCCGTATTGTTTGTTGCTGGGAGGAACCAGTTTTAGTTTAGGGCGTTCTTTAAAAACACCAATAGTCGGTATAATCTCTTTTTCTTTGGAAAGATAAAATAGACTATCCGGGAAACCGATTAATTCGTTTTCCTGATTGAAAAGATAGTTTAAATCTTCATCCTTTAAAGCAAAGACCTTGAAAGTATCTGACTTAACGTTTTGAATAGTATAGGCACCGGACTTATCGGTTTTAGCAAAATAAAAAGGCTTTTCGGTTCTGACCACTGTGTCCGCCAGGTTATCGTAAAGCATGAGCAGAATGCCTTCTGCGGGTTCTCCGGTAATCGCATCAACAATCAGCCCTGATACTTCCATGGAGTCGATAAAAGAGCCAGTCGAAAAAACAAAGCGCAAATCAGATACCGGATTTCCGGCATTATAATCCCGAATCGCTTCTCCAAAGTTGATAATATAGGTAGCACTGTCTCTCAGAACCTCGTCTTTATCAAATTCGAACGTAATGGTCTTGAGCTTCTTGGTCAGCTTCCAGCGTTTCTGCAAAGGAGGCGTGACGATCACCTGGTTAAATATATCTTTGAGTTCGACGAACTCATCAAAAACCAATTTGATTTTTTGTTTTTTAAAGTTTGTCTGAAAATTTCTGGTGGATTCTTTTTGATCAAGCATTGGCGGAGTCGTGTCTTCAGGGCCTCCACTGGGATTGCCGATATTCGCACAGCTAAAGAATACCAGCATAAGACCTAATATGAAGAGACTATTCCTGACCATAATTTTTAAAAGTACAAACCTTTATCGCCATACCAGTTATAAACTGGCCTTATTTCAATGCGGTTGCAAAAATAAACGTTTAGTTGGAGTGGGGGGTATACGAATAATAGAAATTAACCAACTCAGCCTCTCACCGCCCCCGAGGATGAAAATTTTGAATGGTCTCTCGCAAAAACTCCTTATCGAGGTGGGTATATATCTCTGTTGTAATAATAGACTCATGCCCTAACATATCCTGTACCGCTTTTAAATCTGCTCCGCCTTCTACCAAATGGGTTGCAAAAGAATGTCGGAAAGTATGCGGACTTACGTTTTTTTCGATCCCGGCATCTCTCACCGCATCTTTGACAACCATAAAGACCATCACCCGACTGAGTTTCTTGCCAAGACGATTAAGGAAAATAAAATTTTCATGCTCCTTATGAATATTCATCTGGCTACGTCGGACGCCTTCAATATATAAATTGATGTGCTTTAAAGCACTTTGGCCGATAGGAACGATTCGCTCTTTGTTATTTTTACCAATTACTTTTACGAAACCAATATCGGGATAGAGATTGCTCAGTTTCAGATTAATTAATTCACTAACGCGCAGGCCACAGGCATAAAGTGTTTCCAGCATTGCCCGGTTACGTGTACCATGGGCACTACTCAGGTCAATTGCCGCTAAGACCTTATTGACTTCTTCGACACTTAACACTTCCGGGATTTTCCTTTCCAGCCTGGGGCCTTCCAGAAGATCGGTAGGAGCAAAGTCGATGATATCTTCGATCAATAAATATTTATAAAAAGCTTTCAAACCACTGATAATGCGAGCTTGAGTTCTTTCTCCCAAGCCCAACTCATTGATCCAGTGGATAAAACCTTCAAGGTGCTTTAATTCTATCTCAGTTGCCCGGACATTAAACCCTTTAATATTCAGGTATTCGGCCAGTTTCCCGATATCCCGAATATAAGCATCAATGGAATTTACGGAAAGTGAACGCTCCAGCATCAGATAAGCTTTGAACCCCTTGATTAATGATTTCCAATCCATGCAGGTAAAGATAAGACTAAAGCCTGAATGTAGCCCTACCTGAATGCTTGAATAAGTTGTCTGGCAAAGTATACCGGGAAGCTGCTTAAAAATGGAACTTGAAATTAGTTATGAGTACCCGAAATTCGGGACAAAGCTCTTTTTGAATTTTGTATTTTTAAAGTACAGAGCGAGAAAAAGCTACAGTATTGAATTTCGATGACTTGCAAATAAATCATCTTTCTTTTTTAAATAAGTTCCAATATTCAAAACGAAAAAACAGGTCACTTCTCCACAAAAATTAAATTTTTACGTACTTTTAGCTTATTGTATACGATTCCGGTATACTTAGGAAAGGAGAAGGGAATAGCATTGCCTGACGAAATACTGGATTACAATTTTGAATAAAACCCTATTCTATGAGACTACTATTGGGGATATTTGTCTTCTTTATTTGGGCTTCTATTTGTCGTTTCGGTTATGTGTGTGAACTAAAAGGACTATGCGATGAAGAGGCTGTGGTCGAAGACATCCGACCTAAAACACTCGACCTTATCTTGGACGATACCGTCACCTTTCTTAAAGATTATGATCAGTTTCGTTTTGATAAAGATTCGATCCTGCCTTTTTTAAATGAAAGTAATGAAGCTTATCTGGATAGCTTGATTAGTATCATGAAAAGCGATAGCCTGATCTTTCTGACCCTTACCGGAGCTTACCGCCCCAGTGAACAGGATCATAAACCTGCCTCGGGTTTCTTTGAAGATTTGGGGACAGCACGTGCAGATGCGATCAGAGGTTTATTGGTTGATAAAGGGGTAACCATCAAAAATATTTCCCTGGATTTTCGAGCCAGTGCCGGTGAAAATTTATTAGCTCCTGTTGCTTTCACATTATATACAGATCGAGGGGATGCTCCGGAGGAATTTGCTAAAATTCAATTTGTGTTCACTAATATGACTTTTTCAGATGCCAATTTTGAAAAAGGATCGCCGGTATTTGTACCCGGTGATGCACTGATTGCTTATGCCGATTCTGTAAAAACTTATCTGGAACTCAATCCCGATAAAACGCTTACCATTATCGGACATTGTGATAGTGATGGTACGGATGAGTATAATCTGGAACTGGGAAAAAATCGTGCGGAAAATGCAAAAAATTATTTCGTTGATCTTGGAGTCTCCGCTACTATAAATACCCTTAGTAAAGGAGAAAGCGAACCAGTTGTACCAAATGATTCGGAAATTAATATGCAAAAAAACCGCAGAGTAAACTTTGTCATTGAATAATAAACACTATACATAAAAGACCTAAATAATTTATTATGGATACGATCATAGGCTTTTTTGATAAACTCTATACGGAGCTGGGAAATGAACATAGTCTGTTTATAATATTTTTTATGCTTGTCTCTTTTCTGATTGGTTTGATTTTTGGCTGGTGGCAAGGCGCTCGTGGTAAACGTAGACTCAGAAAGTCACTTAGGCAGAAAGAATCGGAGTTTATCGCTTTACAGGCAGAACATAAAAATCTGACAGAACAATTGGAATTAAAAGAGGCGGATTTGACAAAAGCAAATCTTGAGATAGAAGAATTGAAGACGAAAATTTCTCAGATCGAGCATCAAAAAGTACAATTGCGAAATGAACTTTTCGAAAAAAAATCCGAAATAGAAAATCTGCAAGCAGAGCATAACACTAATTTGTTGAAGATTACCGAATTGACGGAGCAAATTGTAGCCTTGGAAAATAATGCAGCTCAGCAATCTGAAGTCATTAATAATGAAGTACATTCCAATACGCTGGCTGATGTTGATTTATCTAAAATTCAGAATAACTATGATACCGCCAATATTCGTCTGGCTGCCATTGAGCAAAAACTGTCGAGGATGGAAAGAGAAAATGTGAATCTGCGATCAGAATTAGCTTCACTGCAAGATAGTTCTACGACTATCGCTTTTGTGGATGAAGAACCGGCTGATGAAGATGAAGTAGTAGAATTAAAAGATGCGATTGAAGAAGTAAATGAAATGATTATTGATCCGGAAGAACGCTCGGCACTTGCCCGGCAAAGGCTTAAAGCTGCTTTTGGGGAAAGAATTGATATTGCTTCGCTCAATGAAAGTGATGATCTTAAACTGATCGTTGGTGTTGGGCCTTTTATCGAGCAAAAACTAAATGAAATAGGCATCTTTACCTTTAAACAGATCAGTCAACTGGACGCGGAATTAATTCAACAAATAACTGATGCGATTCAATTTTTCCCTGGCCGGATCGAAAGAGATGATTGGGTAGGACAAGCAAAAAAATTAAGTTGAATTTAAAAGTGGTCTAAATGATGTTTTCGTAGATCAGCCAATATTTTTTAAAAGCTTACTTGCTTGTTTGGATTATTAATAACATCTTTAGATCGAAATCAATAAAAAATGAATACAAATATTATTATCTCTGTCATTATTATTAACGTCATTCGTAACTAATGTCGGGGAAGTAGTATTTTAAGATATAATTAAAAAAGCCATCTTCCCCGAAGATGGCTTTTTTAGTTTACTAAAGATTGAGTATTAAAATTATCATGGTTACAATTAACATTATTAGCATCATTATCATTATTGCTGTCATCGTCATTATTGGCCCGTGACTCAGGAAGGATGTATGCTAAAATGGTAAAATAATTTAAGCCGCCCTTCCTGAGAAGCGCGGCTTTTTTTTCTGGATTTCGTAACAAACAATAATTTATAAAATTGAATATCAGAGACTTAGCTATAGTAAAAGGTTTTAGCAATTGTAAATAAAAAATTATTTGACTTTACTGAAGTAAAACTGCGAAATACTTTTGATTCACTTTAAAGCCAGTTTAAACAAGATTAAATAATGACAAAACTTAATAAATATTCGAGGACTATAACGCAAGACGAAACACAGCCTGCTGCCCAGGCCATGCTCCACGCAATTGGCCTGGATGGTGAAGATTTGAAAAAAGCACAGGTCGGAATTGTAAGTACCGGATGGGAAGGTAATCCCTGTAATATGCATCTGAATGATTTGGCAAAACTGGTAAAAAAGGGAATTCAAAAAGAAGAATTAATCGGTCTTATTTTTAATACTATTGGTGTAAGCGATGGGATGTCAATGGGGACTAGTGGGATGAGGTTTTCACTTCCATCAAGAGATATTATTGCGGATTCTATTGAAACGGTTGCCAGCGCTCAGTGGTACGATGCTTTGGTCACAGTTGTTGGTTGCGACAAAAACATGCCCGGTGCAATGATGGCCCTGGGCAGACTCAATCGCCCTTCTGTTTTAGTCTATGGAGGAACGATCAATCCCGGATGCTATAAGGAACAACAATTGGATGTCGTTTCGGCTTTTGAAGCTTTAGGGCAAAAGATTGCGGGTCATATCAGTGAGCAGGATTTCAAAGGTATAGTGCGTAATGCTTGTCCAGGGCCCGGTGCCTGCGGAGGAATGTATACCGCTAATACCATGGCCTCTGCGATCGAAGCAATGGGGATGAGTTTGCCTTTTAATTCTTCTAATCCTGCAGCCAGTAATGAAAAACAAGCAGAATGTTTCCGGATCGGGAAGGCTATTAAATACCTTATGGAGCAAGATATCAAACCAAGAGATATCATGACCCGCGAAGCTTTTGAAAATGCAATTACTCTGATAACCGTTCTGGGAGGCTCAACGAATGCAGTACTTCACCTTATCGCTATGGCTCGTTCGGTAGACCTGGCATTGACCATTGATGACATTCAGGCTATCAGTGATAAAACACCTTTCCTCGCGGACCTGAAGCCTAGCGGAAAGTATCTGATGAAAGATTTACATGCTGTAGGAGGGATACCGGCCGTGATGAAATTATTATTGCAAGAAGGTTTTCTACATGGTGAATGCCTGACGGTAACCGGAAAAACCCTGGGGGAAAATCTGGAAACAATATCTGGACTGGCAGAAGGACAAAAAGTGATTTACCCATTGCATGACCCGGTCAAATCCAGCGGTCATTTGCAAATCTTGTACGGCAATCTGGCTTCAGAAGGGGCAGTTGCTAAAATCACAGGAAAAGAAGGAGAAATATTCGAGGGGATTGCAATGGTATTCGATAGTGAGACTGCTGCTAATGATGCAATCAAAAATGGTTTGATCAAAGCCGGACATGTAGTAGTCATACGATATAGTGGCCCTAAAGGCGCTCCGGGAATGCCCGAAATGCTTAAGCCTACTTCGGCAATTATGGGAGCGGGTTTGGGAGGCAAAGTCGCCTTAATAACGGATGGCCGATTCTCGGGTGGAACACATGGTTTCGTAGTGGGGCATATTACTCCCGAGGCGCAAGTCGGAGGCTTGATTGCTTTAATTAAGGACGGAGACAGAATTACTATAGATGCAAAAAGTAATATGATCAATGCACATCTGGATCAGGAGGAAATTAATCGGCGTAAAGCTGCCTGGACTGCTCCTGAAATTGTAGCAAAGAACGGAATACTTAGAAAATATGCAAAATATGTTTCATCGGCCAGTGAAGGCTGCATAACGGATTTATAAACTAAATTGACTATGAAAAGAACATTTCACTCCGAAAAAGCAAGTGGTCCCGTAAAGCCTTCCGGGAATAAGACAGTCGTTAGTGGAGCAGAAGCAATATTGCTTTGTCTGCTGGAAGAAGGTGTTGATACAATTTTCGGCTATCCGGGAGGAGCAATTATGCCGGTTTATGATTCTTTGTATCATTACCGGGATAGGATTCGGCATATCCTTCCTCGCCACGAACAGGGAGCCATTCATGCAGCCGAGGGATACGCCAGAGTAACCAGGAAAACCGGTGTTTGTATGGCAACTTCCGGCCCCGGGGCTACCAACCTGGTTACCGGAATAGGTGATGCTACTATGGACTCTACGCCTATTGTTTGTATTACCGGGCAAGTCTACAGCAAAGTACTGGGTTCTGATGCTTTTCAGGAAGTAGATGTTGTCGGTTGTACTACTTCGATTACCAAGTGGAATTATCAAATTACCAAAGCAGAAGAAATCCCTTCCGTTTTTGCCAAAGCATTTTATATAGCAAATTCTGGTAAGCCGGGTGCGGTAGTGATCGACATAACGAAGGATGCACAGTTTGGAGAGCTAGATTTTTTTTACAAAAAAAATCCGCTAATCAGGAGTTACCATCCCAATCCAAAGCCGGATAAAAGCACACTACTAGAAGCTGCCGAATTGATCAATAATGCGGAAAAACCATTTGTACTGGCTGGTCACGGAATTCAAATTGCACATGCCCAGGAAGTTTTTAGGGCGTTTATTGAAAAAACAGGTATTCCAGTTGGATGTACGATACATGGACTTTCCTCCTTGCCCTCCAGTCATCCTTTGAATATGGGAATGCTTGGAATGCACGGGAATTATGGACCAAACGTCAAAACTAATGAATGTGATGTTTTAATTGCGGTTGGGATGCGCTTTGATGATCGGGTAACCGGAGATATAAACCGCTACGCAAAACAGGCTAAAGTCATCCATATCGAAATTGATCCCTCGGAAATTAATAAAAATGTCAAAGCGGATGTTCCGGTTTTATCGGATGCTAAATACGCTTTAGAAGCATTATTGCCGCTTGTTAAATCCAGAACTTACCCCGATTGGATACTGGAATTTAAGGATTGCGAAAAGGAGGAGTTTGAAAAAGTTATTAAACATGACCTTGTCGAAAATGAAGAAGGAAAGATTAAGATGGGGCAAGTGATCAGTAAGGTTAGTGAGCTCACTAAAGGGCAGGCCATTATTGTGACGGATGTAGGACAGCATCAGATGGCAGCTGCCAGATACTACCAATACGAATCAACCAATCAATGGGTCTCTTCCGGAGGGGCAGGGACCATGGGATACGGATTGCCGGCAGCCTTTGGTGCCAAGCTGGCAAAACCGGACAAAGAAGTAATTGCTTTTATCGGCGATGGTGGTTTTCAGATGACTATTCAGGAATTGGGGATGTGTAGCCAATGGGATGTAGGAGTGAAAATCGTTTTGCTCGATAATGAATACCTGGGGATGGTACGTCAGTGGCAGCAATTGTTTTTTGATAAGCGATACTCTTCGGTTGCATTGCAAAATCCCGATTTTATAAAAATTGCCGAAGGCTTTGGGGTAAAGGGAAAGGTAGTAGAAGAACCGGAAGCACTTGAAAATGCTTTACAGGAAATGCTCAACTACGATGGCCCCTACCTATTGCATATCCGGGTAGAAAAAGAAGAAAATATTTTTCCAATGATTCCTGCCGGTTGCTCCGTATCCGAAGTTAGACTGGAGTAGCAAATAACAAATATTGAACTACGAAAACATTATCAGATGAAAGAGTTTACTATATCGATTTTTTCGGAAAATAAAACAGGTTTGTTAACCAGGATCGTTTCCGTATTTACCAGAAGACATATCAATGTCGAAAGCCTCACGGTTTCGAAATCTTCTTTGAAAGGCATTCACCGATTCACCATTGTTATCAAACAGGAAGAAGAAAGCGTTCGTAAATTAGTCGCTCAACTTGAAAAACAGGTAGATGTAATCAAGGCTTTTTATTATCATCCGCATGAAGTGGTTCATCAGGAAATTGCTCTTTACAAAGTTCCTACCCAGGCATTTTCCAATGATGACAGAGTAGAAGAATTGATCAGGGCACATCATGCCAGAATTCTTTCAATCGAGCCGGAATATATTGTTGTGGAAAAAACCGGTCATGCCGAAGAAACCGAAGCACTTTTAAAAGAATTTGAATCCATTGGTATTTATGAGTTCGTGCGCTCCGGTAGAGTAGCCATTGTCAAGCCGATGGAACAACTCAATGCTTATTTGAAATCTTTAGAACACGTTTACTAAATAAAACCAATAGATTTCTTTTGAGAAAACTGATGAAAAGGATTTTATAACATGAATTAAAAATTTTAAAAAAGGTATCCATGGCCATAATTTTTAGACAGATTCTAAATGTGGCGGATACCAAAAACTAAGGAAAAATGGCAAAAATAAATTTTGGTGGTGTTGAAGAAAATGTAGCCACACGAGAAGAGTTCCCTTTGCAAAAAGCAAGAGAAATTTTAAAAGATGAAACGATTGCCGTAATTGGTTATGGCGTACAGGGACCCGGTCAGGCGCTCAACCTGAGAGATAATGGTTTTAATGTGATTGTTGGACAAAGACAGCCTTCGAAATCCTGGGATAAGGCAATTAAAGATGGCTTCGTACCTGGCGAAACGCTTTTCAGTATTGAGGAAGCCGCTCACCGGGGAACAATTATTCAATATCTGCTATCCGATGCGGCACAGATTTCTCAGTGGGAGACAATTAAACCTCATCTGATAGCAGGAAAGGCCTTGTATTTTTCACATGGATTTGCCATCACCTACAAAGAAAGAACGGGAATCGTACCTCCGGCAGATGTGGATGTGATCCTTGTAGCACCCAAAGGCAGTGGGACCAGTCTGCGCAGAATGTTTGTCGAAGGCAGAGGACTTAATTCCAGTTATGCAATTTTTCAGGATGCAACCGGAAAAGCGAGGGATAGAGTAATCTCTTTGGGAATTGGAGTTGGCTCTGGTTATCTTTTTGAAACAACGTTTAAAAAAGAAGTTTATAGCGATCTTACGGGAGAGCGGGGATCTTTGATGGGGGCGATTCAGGGATTATTTGCTGCTCAGTACGAATTATTGAGAAAACGAGGACATTCTCCTTCGGAGGCCTTTAATGAAACCGTTGAAGAAGCGACTCAGTCTCTTTATCCTCTGGTTGCGGAGAACGGTATGGACTGGATGTACGCTAACTGCTCCACAACGGCTCAGCGGGGGGCATTAGACTGGTGGAAAAAATTCAGAGATGCCGTTGCACCTGTTTTTGAAGAATTATATGATAGTGTGGCCAGTGGTCATGAAGCACAATTATCGATTGATTCGAACAGTCAGGCGGATTATCGGGAAAAACTGGGTGAAGAATTAAAGGAACTTAGAGAATCTGAAATGTGGCAGGCGGGACGAGTCGTTCGAAGTTTGCGTCCGGAAAATGAAAAAGCAAAAGTAAGGCTTGGATAATCTTGAAACATGACACGAGCCGCAAAAAAATATCCTCTTATTTCCGTCGAAAATATATACAAAGCAAAGGTTCGACTGAAAGATGTAGTGCAGCATACACCATTAATGTCTAATTATAATCTTTCCGAAACTTTTGCTTGTAATCTTTTTTTAAAAAGGGAAGATTTACAGATTGTCCGATCCTATAAAATCAGAGGTGCATATAACAAGATGTCAAGTGTCGATCCCTCGGAGCTTGCGTCTGGAGTAGTTTGTGCGAGTGCCGGGAATCATGCCCAGGGAGTAGCGCTGGCCTGCCGGAAACTGGGAGTCGAAGGTATGGTTTACATGCCTTCGACTACCCCTAAACAGAAAGTAGACAAAGTTCGCTTGTTTGGAAAGGATAAAGTAAAAATTACGCTAAGTGGGGATACTTTTGATAGGTCCTATGAATATGCACTTCGGGATGCACAAAAAAACAAGCGGGTCTTTATTCATCCTTTTGATGATTTGAAAGTAATAGAAGGACAGGCCACGGTGGGTTTGGAAATTCTGGAGGATGCCAAAGATGAAATAGACTATGTTTTTGTTGCAGTAGGCGGTGGTGGTCTGGCCTCTGGTCTTGGAAGTTATTTCAAACAGTTGAGCCCCCGGACAAAAATTATTGGTGTTGAGCCTTTGGGAGCCGCATCGATGAAAGCCTCTCTGGCTTCCGGCCTGTTACAAACACTTGATCAGATTGATCCTTTTGTGGATGGAGCAGCGGTGAAGAGAGTAGGAGAACATACTTTTGAGATTTGTAAGTATGTACTGGATGATCTTTTATTGGTGCCCGAGGGGAAAGTGTGCTCGACTATATTAAAATTGTATAATGAGGAAGCGATTGTTGCGGAACCAGCCGGGGCACTAACTATTGCTGCGCTGGATCAATACCGGGAAAAAATAAGAGGCAAAAATGTAGTTTGCATTGTCAGCGGAGGCAACAATGATATTACCCGGACAGAAGAAATTAAAGAACGCTCTCTGCTTTATGAAGGCCTGAAATATTATTTCATTATAAAATTTCCGCAGCGAGCCGGAGCGCTACGGGAGTTTTTGAATGTACTGGGAAACAATGATGATATCACCCATTTCGAATATACTAAAAAACACAACCGGGAATCCGGCCCTGCTTTAGTTGGAATCGAATTGAAAAATAAATCTGATTATCCGGCATTAATTTCTCGTATGCATGCGCAGCAAATTCAGTTTCAAGCACTTAATGACAATCCCATGCTTTTTGATTTATTAGTATAAATTTGAAAAAAAAATCCCTGATCAAAATCTTATTCCGCTTTAGCTTTGTTTAGTAACTTTACTTTCGATTGTTCATCAACAAAACTAACAGCATGCAAATACTTCAACATCTTCACTCTGTAAATCGTTGGATTGTTTTGGTACTCTTACTCTTGACCATTATTACCGCTTTTCAGGGATGGTTCGGAAAAAAAACGTATACCGAAAGCGATCGTAAAAAGGCCTTATTTACCTTGATCTTTACGCATATTCAATTGGTTCTGGGTCTGATACTTTTCTTTATAAGTCCATTTGTAAAAAATGGGGGCGGAATGAAAGATCCAGTCTGGCGTTTCTATACCGTAGAACATACAACGATGATGGTGCTGGCTATTATTCTGATAACCGTTGGCTATTCTATAGCAAAGAGAAAATCAGTTGATCTGGCAAAATTTAAAACGACAGCTATTTACTATGTAATTGCTTTATTAATTATCCTGGCAGGAATCCCCTGGCCTTTCAGAGAAGGCTTGGGCGGTGGTTGGTATTAATTTTATACTAAAAAACCTATTCGAATTATGTATCCGAATAGGTTTTTTATTTTTCCGTTTTTTGAAATTCTTAAGTATCCTTAACCTCATCGGCAGCATCCTTTGCCGCATCTGCAACATCTTTACCGGTTTTTTTAAAACCGTCAAACACACTTTTGGCTTCATCAACTAAGTCCGAAAAGGTTTCTTTTCCACTTTCTTTTACCGAATCAGCTATATCCTTGGCTCCTTCGACTGCATCACCAGCTTTATCCTTAGCCGTTTCAGCAAGATCACTGGCTTTATCTACCGCATTATCAGCCATATCCTTGACTCCTTCGACCGCATCACCGGCTTTTTCCTTTACTGTATCGACTGCATCACTGGTTTTATCTACGACATTACTGGCCATATCCTTGGCTCCTTCGACCGCATCACCGGCTTTTTCCTTTACTGTATCGACTGCATCACTGGTTTTGTCTACGACATTACTGGCCATATCCTTGGCCCCTTCGACTGCATCACCAGCTTTATCCTTAGCAGTTTCAGCAAGATCACTAGCTTTATCTACCACATTACCAGCCATGTCTTTGGCTCCTTCGACCGCATCACCGGCTTTTTCCTTAGCAGTTTCAGCAAGATCACTTGCTTTATCTACCACATTACCAGCCATGTCTTTGGCCCCTTCGACAACATCACCGGCTTTTTCCTTAGCTGCATTGGCGAGGTCCCCTGCCTTATCCACCACATTGCCAGCCATATCTTTGGCTCCTTCGACCGCATCACTGGCTTTATCCTTTACCGTATCGACCACATCACCGGCTTTGTCTACAACATTACTGGCTATATCCTTGGCTTCCTCCATCATATCACCAGCTTTTTCAAGTGCTGCCCCTCCTGCATCTTTAGCCACATCAACCACATCTTCCATGACATCTCCCAGTTTTTCACCAGCCCCCTTGGCCATATCAACAGCTCCTTCAACCACATCGCCTGCAGATTCAACGACATCCTCTACAACATCACTGGCTTTTTCAACGACATCGCCTGCTGCTTCTTTTGCAGAACCAAATAATCTTTTAAAAAAATCAAAAAATCCCATGATTTGAATAAGTTTTGGTTAATTAATTTAAGTTGCGATCTACATAGATTTATCAATGGTATATGCAAAAATGAAAAGGACAATTTTTAAAATGAATCCCTGTATAGTTACTGCATGA
>JANQLV010000011.1 GCA_028280415.1 Saprospiraceae bacterium | reverse complement strand
ATACAGTGGATAAAAGAAAAGGAATCAAACACAATATTTTCCAACTGTAAGTTATTTCAGCAATTATTCGCAAGTTCAGTAAATATAATATTTAAAATTTAGAATGAGTAAAAAATAGCGCTCAAGTAATTTTTAACTAATTTCATTTACAAATATTATTAACATTAACATACCTGGATTAAGCTTATTGGTTTTAAAAATCAACAATCAAATTCTTTTTTCAATGATCAGCAGTATTAGAGTATTTTAGTTTATTGAAAATAGACCTTAAAGAAATATTCTAATTCAAAGGCAAAATTTACCCTGACTTTCGTATATAAGAAATACGGGAAGAAAGAAAGTAAAGCATTTGAAAATCATTAATTTCACTTTAAAACAGCCGGAATTAAAGGTCTAACTTATAAAACAGGGTTAATATAAAAAGGTCATAATATATTAAGAAAAGTGGGTTTTATTTTGTTAGATTTGTTTTGATAAATACCGATAAAGGATAACTATTAATTATCTATTTGATGCGTTTGATCGATCTAATAATGGATATCTTTGTGTGGATTCTAATAAGCATCATTGCATGTTTGCTAGGAGGAGGAATAGCTTGGATTTTTCAAGGAAAATCAATGGCATTTCAATTAGTATTGTCATATGCGTATTATTTTAATGGTATTTTTATTGTAGGCACTAGCTATGGAGTTTTTTTCTTCATAAAAAAAACATATCCCAGTGCTTTTATCATGCTCTGCAATGTAGTTCATCTCCCAGAAGAGCTAAATATTAATATTCTTAAAAGTTATAGTAGAGTTGAGAACCCACTTTTTCATCATGGCATAAGTGCTGCAATTACTATAATCGGAGGTATCATATTATTTCAATGTGGATACCCTTTAGAAGGATTTTCGAAATACTTCTTGGCCGTCACCTCCATTTCTCTTTTTTATATTGGAGGTCTAATGTTTTCTTATTTAATTTTTACAGTTCTTATTTTTCGAAAACTTGATGATAACTATAAAACAATTAGGTTTCAAAAAAATACAGAATTTGTTGAACTAGAAAACTTAAACATATATCTCACTACACTTTTCCTGGCTTCGGTTATTGCTTTATATTTAGCTTTTAGAGGTACGTTGACTGCAAATTTTACATTCGAGAATGCACTTTTTAATGAAGGTATTAGAAAGTTTTTACTATATCCTTTGGTGATATTTTTGCCTTTTGTCCTTTTTTCTGGTTTCTACATACGATATGTTCTTAGAAAAATTCATATGAATGGATTGACTGATAAAGTCAATGACCTGTATAAAATGATAAATAATACCAGAGAAAATAAATCGGCCAATATTAAACAATATCTCGAATTAGAGAAAACAGTTTTAGAAATAAAGGAAAAATTATTTAGCAAATCAAATACGATATCTTTGTTAAGCATAAAAGACTCTCCATCAATAATTATTTCAATTGCTTTAATTATTCAGTTTTTATATCAGAATGATTCGACTATTCAATCTTTCATCAATACAATATTAGGAAAGTGATTTAAGAAAGGGTTTAATCCATAAATATTGTCCGGATCGTAATAATTTCAAGACTGTATTTATATCTGCAAAATGCGATAGTTTAATCTCATCAAATAGAAAATCATTTACAGACTCATTGGGTAAACAATCAAGCATCTTTAAAAATTTACTGAATTTGACTGAATTCCAAGACAGCATTTCTTTGAATAAATTTATTTGAAAATTGCTTGAAAGACGATTATAATCTGAAGGAAGACTGGAAAGCGATTTAGCACTGAAATCTTGCTGGTTAATTTTATCTACCAAATGTGCAGCAACTTTTTTGTAATTCTTGAAAAGCCGTGACAAGCACGTACCGGTAGCGGCGGGGTTATGCTGTGCTGATTCTCCATAAAGGAAAACACGATTAAGCGCCTTTTTTCTTATAAGACCAACAGGTACGACTCCCCCTAATGGCAGTTGTTTGTCTTGATCGTCTTCAAAGTATTTTGAATAAGCCGATTTAGATATAATAAAATTAAATTCCTCTTTTAAATGATTCAGGCTTTGCAGTTTAGAAATTGGTTTTATTATAGTCACATGAGCTCCCTGTTTTGAATCTGGAAATATTTCCAGATATGCTGCTTGCTTTTGCAGCATTACGTTTGCCAAACAGACAGGATTAATGTTTTGTTTTAATTTCAATGTTTTCCCATACAAATAATGATATCCTAATATTTTTGCCATATGGTGTGTATGTACTATTGGAGAATAATACCCCATACAGTCAATAAGAATTTGGGATTTAAAGGAAGTAGCATTTGCGAATACCTCGATGTAAGATTCTTTAATGCTTTTACTGTATACTCGGTGATTGTACAAAATCTTCCCATTATTATTTCTAATGAAAGTTTTTAAATATTCACAAAGCTTATCAGTATCCCACAATAAGTAATCTCCCTTTAAGGAGTACTTCTCAAATTCATGAGAGATAAACTCCATTGAGTCAAATTGAACATCAACAAACTCTTTTATATTGGAATCTATATCAATATTGTTAAGTGTTACCCAATATTTCGTTTGAGGTTTTTCTTCTTGTTTTTCTAAAATTAATATAGATAGATACTTAGATAGTTCATACCCTAACAATAATCCAGATATGCCTGCACCTGCAATTATTATATCTGCTCTTGTCATCAAATAGATAATTAATAGTTATCCTCTATTCAAAACTCTCTAAAATGCCTCTTAGGGTGATTACACTTCAAAATCACCTGTCGTTGCTTCTGAGAAACATGTGTATAGATTTGAGTGGTAACTATTAAGCCAGCTCCGGAGAAAGCTTGGACATAGGAAGTTTTTACCAGGAATCTTTTCAAACTTTTGATAATGGAAGAGTGCTTTAAGTAGATACTGCCTTTCGCTTAATCAATTGTGCTAATCTAAAGGTATCGTTGATGAGTTAAAGACATGCTTTGATTACTTGTTGGATCATGTATGGTATTGATGAACGAATTAAGTACATCAAAATGGAGCCTGGATTTCTTGAGCCAACCGACCATAAAATGGCCTCAATAAAAAAAGCCATCTGCAATACCAAGATTATCAGATGACTTTTTATTCCCTTGTAGCGGAGGCAGGACTTGAACCTACGACCTTCGGGTTATGAGCCCGACGAGCTACCAACTGCTCCACTCCGCGATGTTTAATTCAACCGCCTTTCGCGATTGGAGTGCAAATATAGGGATTTAGTTAGCATAATGCAAGCTTTCTTGTCTTTTTATCGAACAAATACCTTTCCGGATGTTTCTGAGCCGGTTTCCATATCTGTAAGCTTGTAAATGTACATCCCCATTGGGTAGTCAGCTAAAGTAATTTCAAATTTCGCCTCATTATTAAATGGATAGGCCGAAAGTAATGTCCCTTGAGTCGTGTACATACTCAGCATGGATTTAGCAATGGGCTCGGATAGTTCTATCGTAAAGTTCTGATCTGCCGGATTGGGATAGGCTTTGATTTTCATAGCCGATAATTCAAGTGGCCTGACGGATACCGTTCCACCTGTTAATTTTACAATCTCCATATCGTCAAAATAAAAGCCATCTTCCTCTACCCAATTGTCGGAAATCATGGAGAAGCGGATAATGATATCCTCTCCCAGATAAGCGGAAAGGTCTATCTGCTCTTTGACCCAATCGGATTGACCATCGTATAATGGTTCATTGAGGTCCTGATTATCATTACCCGCTTTTGTGTAGAGCCCGCATTGTGGCGCAAAGTTAATTCCTCCATCCGTTGAAATTTCTACCTGCGCATAGTCCCATCCAGCTTCGATATCCCATTTTGCCCAAAATTCCAGATATCCAGCATCTATATCCATCAAAGAAACCGGGTCAGATAATGTTATTCGATTTGCTGTATTCGGAGGATAGTCACCATTTGGAGAATCCGTAATACTAGTTGAGCTGGACACAAAATCCTCATCGGTGGTCGCCCAGTCATCAGCACTCCAGTTGCTTAGATCATTTCCTGCATCACTCAGGACCACTTCCGTTGTTCCATAGATTTTGGTAATGGTATCACTAATTGTATACATTCCATTATCTACCGACAGCGCGAAAGTGACCGTTTCTCCGGCGTCGATATCTTCGAATAAATTAAAACTGATCGAAGAGGCAATCTCATCCTGTGAAACAAGGTTAACGTTCACTGCTCCTCCGATCGACTCAATATTATCGCTTACTGCAGTCAAGCTAACCGTAAAATCTCCGGCAGACAAACCTGCATTTTTTAGCAAAAATTCAAAGTCCTGATTATTGATACCAGAAATTAATAAATCAGTCTGATCTTCTATTTGTGCATAACTATGTGGTAATAACCCAGTGAGTATATTTTGTGTCAGAGCAGATTGAATAATGTTTATAATCTGTGATTCCGCCGGATAAAACCCGCCAAGTCCCAATTCCGGAGTCATGGAATAAATTGCCGGTTTTGTCACATTCTCTCCGTACATCCAGTCGTCCGAATTACCATTTGCAGCATAACCCACGGTTTCAATACCAGTGCCTGCAAAGAAGCTATTTTCTTCTACCATAAGATTTGCCAGGGCTACAAAAGTTGGGTCGGCTGCTCCAATATTGTCATAGCCCCAGGGGTAAATCAACAGGTTCCCGAAGGTATGATAATTCAAGGCTATCTGAAATTCATGATTATTACAAAAGAATTGAGAGGCCTGAGTCTCTGGTTCGGAAAATCCGGAAGGTCCTCTGTAAGTCGCATCGTCAGTATTATTAGATGAACCAATATTGTCATAGCCGAATTCATAACCGTAATTGCGATTAAGGTCAACACCAAAAGTACCATCTTCATTGTCCCGGCGGTTTTTCCGCCAAAAAATATCTCCACCGCCAAAATAGTTTTCTACATTATAAATGTAACCATCCGGATTGAGGCAAGGGATAAAATAGAGCTCCGTCTCATCTACCATTGCCTTTATCTTCGGATCATTTTCATAGTTTTCCAGGACGTGCCACATGAAATAAATTAAATTGGAAAGTCCACCGGGTTCACGAGCATGATGGATTGCAGTATAAAGTACCTCCGGTTCTGTTTCGTCAGTTCCGGCATTATCAGATATTTTCAACCAATAAATCGGTCGGCCTTCATGTGTTTGAAAATCACCAATGGGCGCTTTCACTGTGATCAGTTCGGGATATTGTGCGGCCATGGCGTCAAGGTTGGCAATCATTTCATCATAAGTATAAAAACCCTGGAAACTTCCCAGTTCAAAATTCTCCGGCAATTCCATTTCGTTATTGTTCCCGTCTTCTTCACAAGGCCCGGGGTTTCTCAAACCTACTGTTCCATGATCGGCATGATTATGCTCCCGATGGTAATCTGAAAGGTTAGCGATTAATATTTCATATTGAAAACCTTCCGCTTCTATTTTTTCAATTTCTTTATTGGAAAAAACACCAATGAAATGCCTGCCTTTAGCATATTCTCCGTGTTCAACATCTAATCCAAGTTTTGCCAGTTCTCGAATGGATCGATTTTTTAAGTCTATTTTTATACTATTATGCGTTTGGGCAAATAAGCCGATAGTTATTAGGAAAGCTGTGAGTGTAAGGATTATTCTCATTAGATATTCTTTTTCATAAAAATACCACAATCACCAGAAACGCGAGAAAGGACTTGAAGTTGAGTCGGTTATTTTGCAAAAGCAATTCAGAATTTCAGGGGATCAGTTTCTATAAAGGTTATACTTTTGAAAAAAATAAACGATGAACCAAATACTTATTCTTTTTTTTAGTTGCTTCTTCTGTCTTAGTTTTACTTTTACACAAACCTATCAGAATGCAGAAAGCGTAGAATATGACCCGGTCAATAATCGCTGGCTGGTGTCTAATGGTAATAATATTATTGCTGACGATGGATATGGCAATCTCAGTTTTTTCAGCTCGGGAAGTGCCGGGTTCGGTATGGAGGTGTTAGGTAATACTATTTTTGGAATAGATGATGGTGTTATTCGAGGCTTTGATCTAAATACAGAATCAGAACTAGGATCACTGAGTATTCCCGGTACAAGTTTTCTGAACGGGATGACCAATGACGGTGTAGATAAACTTTATGTTACTGACTTTGCTGCGGATAAAATCTATCGCATCGATGTATCGGATGTAACAAATATGACTTATGAAGAGATTGTCAGCAATACTGGTAGTACACCTAACGGGATCATTTATGATGGGATAAACAATCGTTTAATTTTCGTCAATTGGGGAGCGAATGCTCCCATTAAAGCCGTAGATTTGAATGACAATTCAGTTTCAACAATCATTCCGACTACATTGGGCAATATAGATGGTATTGATGAAGATAGTGACGGTAATTATTATATCTCTTCCTGGAGCCCTGCACAGATTTCAAAGTTTGATCCGGATTTTGCAGAACCTTTAGAAGTTATATCTACACCTTTTATTGATCGACCTGCGGACATTGGATATAGTTTACAAAACGATACTTTGGGTATTCCTATTGGCGATGATGTAGTTTTTGTCGGTTTAGCTCCGGAAGATACCACCACTACTTCTCTTTCTGATTTAGAATTAAATAAATTGAATTTTAAAATTTTTCCCAACCCCCTTAGCCATCAATCCTTTATTCAATTTGAATTAGAACAAAGTGAAATAATTCAATTGGAGGTTCTGGATCAAAATGGGAAAGTGGTACAAACGATGTTAAGTGGAAATCAATTAGCAGGAATCCATAAAGTGCTATTTGCCGGGCACAACCTAGCTCATGGTCTTTACTATTGCCGTTTAAGAGTTGATGAAAGTGTAGTAACGCGTCAGATGATTCTTGTAGCTGAATAGTTTTTGGGACACAGAGGACTCAGAGGAATCGCAGAGTTTCACAGAGACTTTGAATTGATGAATCTTTTCATTCCCTTAATTAAGGTAGTTGTATTAAAGTTAATCAATAATCCTAATTCAAATCCTCCTAGCTTCATATAGGTTAGAATTTGTGCTTCGTGTACAGGTAAAATAGATCCGACGGATTTAAGTTCGATAACAATACATTGGTTCACAATGATGTCTATTCTATAAGCCTGTTCAAGCACTATCCCTTTATAGCTTACCGGAAGCTGTTGCTCTTCTTCTACAATCAAACCCGCTTCACGCAACTCATAAGCCAAACATTTCTTGTAGGTTTTTTCTAATAGTCCGGGACCCAATATTCTATGGACCTCTATTGCTTTACCAATTATTGTGTATGACAAATTATTCAATGACATCAGTTCTTTTTATGATAAAATTTGCTTACTACCTAATAAGACTCCGGAGAGGTCAAAATTCCATAAAATAATTTCAGTTTTTGGGCTCTGCGTTCTCTGCGACTCCTTTGCGATCTCTGCGTCCAAAAAAAGGCTATCTAAACATTAACACCTTTCCAGACATTTATTGATAGAGTCTGTCTCTTTGATAGACGGACACATTCAAGTAATAGTGTTTTTAAAAAGAAAACGATTAGAATAAAAAAACCATATCGCATCATCCTGCTGACTACCATCAGTTTCTTGTTAATAAAAAATCTGGCCATGGTCATTTTGCTAGGCGACTTATTTTCATTAGTCCCAGCCTTGATCCACACCTCATTACTGTATTTGATCCTGAATAATCATCGCTATAGCTTTCAATCGATTTTTTATTGGGCGATCTTTTACCTTATCAGCTTTAATGGTGTCATCACTACAGGAAAGACTTTAGTGATTTTAGGTGGAAATGCCTGGGAAATTAATATGTTGCGATATGGGATAGACCTTGCCTTGGTCTTCATTGGGACAATGATCTTTTTTTTACGTAAAAAGATGATCGTTCTGGAATAAACCGACGTTCGTTTCTATTTAAAAAGCAAGTCAATTTTCGTATTTTTGCGTTTTTATTTTCAATCAATTAAAATCAAAGAATGAAACCAGTTTATATTGTCTCCGCCGTCCGTACTCCAATGGGTAGTTTCGGTGGACAACTATCCGGATTTTCTGCCGTCCAATTAGGAACTATTGCTATCGAAGGAGCTTTGAAAAAAGCCAAGGTCAGAAAAACTGCAGTTAATGAAGTATTAATGGGTAATGTAGTTTCCGCGGGCTTAGGACAAGCGCCAGCCAGACAAGCGGCTATTGCTGCCGGTATCCCAAACGGCGTACCTTCTACTACAATCAATAAAGTTTGTTCTTCGGGAATGAAAGCCGTTATGTTCGGCGCACAAAGCATTATGCTTGGGCAAAACGATATCGTTGTTGCCGGTGGTATGGAAAGTATGTCGAATGCGCCTTTTTATGTACCAAAGGCTCGCTGGGGATACAAGTACGGAAACGGTCAATTAATCGACGGTTTGTTTAATGATGGTCTGATGGATGCCTATGGGAAAATGGCAATGGGTGTCTGTGCAGATAAGACTGCTACAAAGCATGATATAAGCCGTGAAGAGCAAGACGCTTTTACGATCCAGTCTTATCAACGCGCTGCCGAAGCAACCCAGAGTGGGGCGATGGCTGCAGAGATTGTCCCGGTAAGCATCCCGCAACGCAAAGGCGATCCAGTTATCATGAGCGAAGATGAGGAATACAAGAAAGTAAAATTCGAAAAAATTCCTTCGCTCCGTCCGGTATTCAGTAAAGATGGAACGGTCACCGCTGCCAATGCCTCTACGATCAATGATGGTGCATCGGCTATCGTTCTCGCAAGTGAAGCTGCTGTCAAAAAATACAAATTAAAACCTGTCGCCAAAATTTTGGCTTTCGCAGATGCAGCGCAAGAACCAGAATGGTTTACTACTACGCCTCCCCTCGCTGCTAAAAAAGCTTTGAAGCTGGCAGGTATGAAAAAATCGGATATTGACTACTTCGAAGTAAATGAGGCTTTTGCTGTGGTAACTCTAGCTTTTAATAAAGCTTTGCGCATAAAACAAGACAAAGTCAATGTACACGGTGGAGCAGTGGCATTGGGGCATCCGTTGGGTGCTTCCGGAGCCAGAATTCTCACGACACTTAATAATGTCCTGGAACAAAAAGGTGGAAGTGTGGGTCTTGCTGCGATCTGTAACGGCGGTGGTGGTGCTTCTTCTATGATTATCGAAAAAGTATAATTTCAAGATATCAGGCATTGGGTATAAGCTGTTGGGAAGCTTTTTATCCAATGCCTTTATTAAAACTGCTTCTCTGCTTTATGCAGCATCTTTTCTTCTTCCTTTTGTTATTCGCAACCTGCCAATCTGCCCCTCCCCCAAAAGGACAAGATCCATTCGAAGCTTTCCGCCTGAATTATAAAAAATGTACTTATGATGTTGTACGCTTCAAAGCCGGGGATGCTGATTTGCGTTTTTTTCTGGCCAATGATCAAGGTCAAAAATATCGCAGTTTTCAACAATTAAAATCAGAACTCGAAAGCAAGGGCCACAGTCTCCTCTTTGCCATAAACGGCGGGATGTATTTAAAAGACGGATCACCCCAGGGTTTGTACATCGAAGCTGGAAAGGAAATCAAAACAATAGATACTATCCAAAAAGCCTACGGGAATTTTTATCTTCAGCCGAATGGTGTTTTTTATATTAGAAATGGAAAAGGCCATGTAACTACAACTAAAAAATTTTTAGCGACCCGTCCCGATAGTATTATTTATGCTACGCAATCAGGACCAATGCTGGTGATCGACAATACTATTCATCCGGTTTTTGTCAATGGATCTGAAAATCTGAATATTCGAAATGGTATAGGAATAGATCATGCGGGCAATATGGTTTTCGCTATTTCAAATCAAAAAATAAATCTTTATGATTTCGCTACTCTTTTTAAAGAAAAACTGAATTGTAAAAATGCCCTGTATCTCGATGGTTTTGTTTCCAAAGCCTATATTCCCGATTTGAATCGACTGGAACTTGACGGTAATTTTGGAGTGATGATTGGAATTATTGGTAACAAATAATTTTAAAACAGGACCCGGGCATTTAATCGAGTCAAGCGAAGTCAGCATCTACAATATTTTTCAGAAATATAGTGTATTCAAACACTGAGTATAAAAGATTTTCCCTGACAATAGCTACTGTTCTAATTCATATACTTCTTTATCTCATTCAATAAAGCTTCTTTGGGAAGCTTCTTGTTTAAAAACTTTTTCAAAACGTTGATTAAATCGCGCGTCATATACTCATTGAAGCCCAAACGCAGCCCGACCTGATAACAAAGCTTTTCTTCTGCTTCATGAACTTTACCATCAACTGTCATTGTAAATAGCAAATAATACAAAATAGTCATTCGCTCCTGTTCCGGAGGCGGCGGGCTTACTGGATATTGCTCGGGATTTGCATTAATCGCATTTATATCCTCTTCCGTCAGACCTATTTGCCTGGCAACATTGCCTATAAATTGTTGTTCTATCACTTCCACCTGACCATCGACAGTAGCCATTTTCATCAATAACGCAACTATCGCCTTTCTATGCTCCTTTTCTTCTTTATTATCTCCAAACATCATTAAAATGAGTTAGCAGGAATATGAACAGTATGATAATTACTTTCCTTTCCCTTGTAATAATACCAATACAGTATAAAATAATATTTTAAAATCCAGTGCCAGGGACATGTTCTCAATATACAAAATATCAAACTTCAATCGCTGTAACATCTCATCAAGATTTGACGCGTAGCCGTACTTTACCTGTCCCCAGGAGGTAATTCCCGGTCTTACTTTTAACAATTGCTTGTAATGCGGCGCTTTTTCCACAATCTGATCAATAAAAAATTGCCGCTCCGGTCTTGGCCCAACCAAAGACATGTCCCCTTTGATAACGTTCCAAAATTGCGGTAATTCATCCAGTCTCCATTTACGCATTACCTTTCCCCAGGGGGTAATCCGTTGATCATCTTCACTCGAAAGCTGTGGCCCTGCCACTTCCGCATCGGTATACATCGACCGAAATTTGTATATGTAAAAGGGCTTTGCATTTAAACCAATTCGTTCCTGTCTGAAAAAAATTGGTCCGCTTGAGGAAAGCCGCACCCGTATATAAATATAAATCATCAAAGGAAATAATAGGACCAACAGGACAGCACTCACCAAAATATCAATCAATCGCTTTATTAATTGCTGCCAACGCGGCATCAGGTCCTGCTTGATCTCAATCAGTACCGCTCCGTATACATGGTTCATCTTGACATTCCCCAAAAGAATATCGTACATATCCGGGATGATTTTAACCAGCACTTTATCATCAAAATCAAATAAGGTATTGAGTATTTCCCGCAAACGGCTGTGTTCAGTATCTTCTATCGCAATGATTACTTCCTCGATCTCCTGTTCCCTGATAATTTCGTTCAAATCACTGAGTTGACCCAATTTAGGCAAATGTGCAGCAAGGGCATTCTGATGGGGATTATTTGCATCCACGAAGCCAACGAAGTGATTCCCAAGCCGTTTTTTCCTTCCCGTGATTTCCTCGTATAGTGTTTTTGCGCGCTGCCCATTACCTATGATGATCGTATTATAAGTAATCAGACCGGACTTCAATCTGCGACTGGCACGGGTAAGCAGAATCATCCGGGCAAAGATCGTTAATGAAAAATGTAAGGTAAAAAGCGTTAGAAAGGAGTAAAAATACGTGCGGTAATCTCTTACGAAATCATCGAGAATCAAGGTAAAGAATAAAAAGAAAACGCCCAGGAAGGTAATGAAGAAAGTACGAGCCAGGGTCGCCAATCTCGATAGCCGGTATATGTCTTTATATTTATCAAAAATAGCATAAAGCAAAAGCCAGCCAACAGGTATAATGAGAATACCAAGCCAAAAATTTTGGTCTGCTTTCAGGATATCCCAGCTGATCTCTACATTTTCGACTCTTTTTCTATATATAAAAAAGAAAGCCCAGGCCAACATGGCCATAATAAAATCAGCTATACTGTAGACCAGAAAATCAATTCGTCGCCGACGTTTCATCAAAATTTGCTAAAATCTTTTCCTCTAAAACAGGTACGCTTTCCGAACCTAGAAGGTTAGTAACTTGATATTATCGAGGCGAATTTCGGCATTTTCCATAATAAACTCCCCATTCTCCAAAGGTATTTGGCTAAGAATTCTAATTTGATATACCCGGGCATTAGATTGCTCCAAATTATTCAGCATATTCGTGAAGTTAAAATAGGCTTTTTTCCATTCCGTACTCGGATTCAGGCCATAAGGGAAATCAGCATATACTTCAAGGCCATTGATATCATGCCCAACCACCCCGATCAGGATGGGAACATCGTTTTTATAATCGATTTCGACATATCCGGTACTACCAATAGTCGGAAATTCCTCCAGTGGCAGGCTCGATACGATCAATAGAGGAAGTGCGTCCTTATTGAGTTCAATCAGACCACTGCCACCACCTTCTTTCACATCTTCTACGGTCTTGGCGACATCGGTAAAATTGATGGTCCCATCATCAAAATTCTCCTGAAAGACGACCTGGGTAACATCCATATCATATCTGGTACGTGGCTGGATGCTAATCGTTTCTCCCGGTACAAGGTTCACGGTTTCCCTGTAACGCTCATAAAAAGGATAAATACTCGGAGTAGGATCAAAAGCATTATCCTTAATCCCGGCATCAATTATCACGTCTACTTCTCCGCTATTAAGTATCGGTATCGTTTTAGGCAGATCAAAAGCTCCCAAAAATTCACCGCCAACTATAATCCAGGCTTCGGTAATATTGGCAGAATTGCTACCATCAAATCCCGCAGTATATTCAAAAGGTAAAAGTTCGATGTAAGCGGGAATGTCTTCCTCCGGGTTAATAACATCACAAGCCGAAAAAGTGATTGTTAAAAAAAGTACTATATATAGTTTTAAAAATTTCATACATCCAGTTTTTTACAAGTTTAGCTCAAATGATAGCACAAATAAAAGTATAAAAAAGTCCTTAGCTAAAACGTCGTACAACTCCCTACCTGCCGAAAAGTAGCAGGATCAAAACTACCGAACTTCATCTGATTCCAGTCCCTGTGGAACTAATTCAATATTTCCTGTAGCAAAGGAATATTATCTGTATAAATAAAATCGGGGCTCATTTCAATCATTTCAATAGCATCTCTTCGGATTTTCAGGATACCCAGGGTGACGAAAAGATTTTCGGCATGGGCCTTTTGTACCAAAGCCCGGTTTACACCTTCAAAATTTGCGGAAAGGCCAAAAAAATCATTTTCCGCAGCCAGTTGTATGGCACTGTCATCCAGTAATGTAAAGAAGCTCAATTTTACCTCCGGCGTTGTATTTTGTATCTTTTTTAAAAAAGAAAAATCTGCCGATTCAATAATGAGCCAATCCTGACAGTTGTACCTTTCAAAAAGCTCCTGCAAACTGATTGCAAAGCTATCCAAAAAGTTACTATATTCAAACGTATGAGGACAATCCGGTGATGTCTTCAAATCCAAAAAAATATAAGGTTTGGGATCTCGGTCCATATAGCGTTCAATGATCTTATCCAATGACACCAATCTCTGATCATTAAAATGTTGGGTATTGAATCCTCTAAGATATTTACAAGTTTCCAATTCCTCCAGGTCAAATTGATAGATACAGCCAAAGCAATCCGTTAGCGTTTGCAATCTGGAATCATGGTATAAAATCAGTTTTCCGTCACGACTGAGCTGTACATCCAGCTCTACGCCTTCCACCCCGTATCCCTCCACTGCTTTGGTAATCCCTTCGAAAGTATTGGAAGGCAGGTTAACCTGGGGAGATAAAAAGCCCAGTCCTCCGTGCCCGATTATCCCTATTTTATTTTCTCTAAGGTTTTCCACCTGAGATAAGTCAGCTTTCTGGCAGCCAAAAAGTCCAATAATTAACAATAGGAATAGATATAAAAAGATTTTTTTCATCATAAAAAGCGGTACGAAGCAAAAATTCTCAGATTTGTACTATATCCGGTAAACTGGTCTACCCGGCCATCAAATGGATCTATCAATCTTTCCAAATATCCCCCTCCACCGATACTATTGCCTACACTCCAATGCGCATTAAAAAAATATTGAAAGCCATATGAAAAATGTACCTCATGGATACTGTTTAAATCATTGTTATCCAGTCGATTGTATGTAAATAAAACAAATTGGTAATCCAAGGCAGCAAAAGCTTTTAAGCGCTCATTGATAGAGAAAAATCTCCGGTATCCAGCATGTCCACCCCAGGGTGCATCAAACAGTGCATTTGCATCGGAGTAAACAATTTTGGGGCCCAGATATATTTGATTATTATTCCACTGACCAGTATAAGCCAAATTAGCATTATACCCGGTAAAAGACAAACCCGTTCCTATTTCAATTCCAGATTTCCAAAGCCGCTCCTGCCCCATCGCTCCAGACATAAACCCAAGGCAAAATATGAAGATTACTGGTTTCATGATACTGCGTTTTCAACGAGCGTATAGCTCTTGTATAATTACATTTTGTATTTATAGCTCCAATACTCCCGGCTTTCGAATCCTCTATTCACCGTATTGTTCCAAGGCGTTCTTCAATCTGCTCAATAATCTGATGAGCTACCTTCAGTGCTTTATATCCATCTTCAATAGAAACGATTGGGCGGATATCCTGTTGAATACAGTCAGCAAAAGATTCCAGTTCCATTTTAATCGCATTGACCGCTTCGGTTTCCAGCATTTCCAGGTGAACCAGTTTAACGCCTTCCTCCGTATGTAATTCCAATTGATTCCCGTCTTCCGGTAAATTCGGATCATGTTTATCAAAAAGGCGGATTATCTGAGCATTTTTATCCAGAAAATCCAGACTTATATAAGCATCCTGCTGAAACAGCCGCAGTTTACGCATCTGTTTCATGGAAATTCTACTGGCTGTCAGATTAGCCACACAACCATTTTCGAACTCCAGACGGGCATTGCTGATATCAGGCGTCTTACTGACTACAGCAACTCCACTGGCAGAAATAAATTTCACAGGTGATTGTACCAGATTGAGTACCAGATCAAGGTCATGAATCATTAAATCGAGAATAACGGAAACATCCGTTCCACGGGGGTTGAACATCGCCAAACGATGCGCTTCAATGAACATCGGTTGCAGATTCATATTCCCCAGAGCAAGCAAAGCGGGGTTAAACCGCTCTACATGTCCCACCTGAACTTTAACGCCGTATTTTCTGCTATATTCCAATAAATCCGCAGCCTCTTCAATAGTATGGGTAAGTGGTTTCTCTATAAATAAATGTTTTCCTTTTCGAATAGCCTTGAGTGCCAACTCATAATGAGTAATCGTAGGTGTTACGATATCAATCACATCAACTGCATCCATTAATGCATCCATATCCGTCCATCTTTTGAGCCCCAGCTCATCCGCAATTTTCTGTGTCGCTTCATCCGGATCGTAAAAACCGATAAAATCGTATTTATCTATCATCCGGATACATTTCAGATGAATCTTACCCAAATGCCCTACCCCTAGAAGTCCAAGTTTTAGCATAAGCCTGTTATTGTTGTATTATCATATTAATCTCAACAAAAATAAAAAAGCCTTTGACCATATTTACAGATCAAAGGCTTTTATAGCGTTAAATTCTATTTTTATTTCTCGGACAGGGCCATGTTTTACATGGAAGAACCGCCACCACCCATCGACACGAAAACATCGTTGATCATGGTAAAGATTTGCTCCAGTGAATTCATATTGCCATTATTAAAATTGAGTCGCATTTCGGCATTGACAGAATTACTGATATTCTTATCCGTCTCAAATACCAAGCTTTTGAAACTGTCTTTGCTCATATTGAACAAGAGCTCTTCTTCTCCTTTCAACCTCATCCCCTCCATTTCGGAAAGAACATTCATCGTCTCTGGTATATTCCAGTGAAAAATCGACGAGCTGTTCATGATCTTGGCGATTTCTGCCCCTTTCAGGAGATTTTTACGCTTAAAAACTTTTTTCGCTTTCTTTTTTACAATATCCATGTTATTGGAAATGAGCATCATCCCCTTATCAACTTTCATAAAAATATCCATCGGCATATCCGGCACACTAACCTGGAAGATACCATTCTGATCAGAGATCATTGAAGATTGTTTACCAAACTCAATCAATTGCAGCAGACCGTCTTTGTTTTTATGAGACATCATCATAATAAACTCAGGAAGTGCTTCTTTTTTCATTTCTTTAACTTCCTGTTTGTTAAAATCATCGTCAAATTCATAGGTAATAACCTCTTTTTCAAATTCTTTCATCCCCGTCACTACCAGCATAATGTCTCCATTCCATAATTTGTACAGATCATCTGCGGTCATTTCCAGTCCCACACTCTTTAGACCTTCAACAGCCATACTTTCATAAACCGGATATTGAGCCAGCATTGGACTTTCGGAAGTCTTAATAGCATCGATCAGGTTGTCAAGATTGAAATTAAAAGAAAAATAGCCGAGATTATCCTTAGGCAGATATTTCAGGAAGTTTTTATTAAAAGTAGCATTCGAAATCTTGCGATAAAGATCCATCATGGCATCATTCATAAAATACTCAGAAGTAAATTTCGTCGTACCTTTATCAAAGTTAAGTCCCATTGAAATATAAGAGTCCTTATACATTCCCGACATAGATTGCATCATCATCTCGGTCATTGGATCTGCACCTCCCTGTAAATCCTGCGATAGCTTTGAAAAAGTCTCATAATCCGCAAAGAAGTTAACATCATCCTTATTGACTTCAGCCATCTTGAATTTAGGGTGGGTCATGATGGAATTCGAAGCATTGCTACCGGACATAATATTTTTCATCCAGGTCATTGCTTCTCTTTCTTTCCGTTCTTTATGCGCCTGATATTCTTCACCTTCATCATATTCCAGTTCGACACCGGAAATCAGAATTTGATTGTTATCCCAGGAAAAATTAACCCCATCAGCGGAAATATACTGCATATTATTTTCCGACTTGATCGGAAACATAGCTGCTGCATAAGTATTGATCAGTTCTTCAAATTTTGTCTTATCGGCAATTTTCAAAGCATAAGCCATGTGTACATTTTTGCCATCTACTTTTCCAAATGCATAAGAAGAAGACATCATATCCATTCCAAGCTGTGCAGGATCATCAATAAACTTCTTCAGTTCAGCAGCCATCGGGCCCGCTTGTTTGGTCATTTCTTCGATCCCCTTTCTAACGAAATCAAATTCCTTTAGCTTGGAAAACTTGACTTTAGAATTGAGGACACTCGGGTTGAGCGTAACTACGAAAGTAGCGTCCTTAGGTATATTACTTTGCAAATTTTGAGCAGATAGGCCAAAAAACATAAGGCATACCGCCATCAATGTAAAGATTGATTTTCGAGTCATTAGGTTTAATAATTTATTTTAATTAAAAAGGGTTATCACATTGATTAGTCGAACTAATACGTAATCGTATTTTGGATTGATTTTTTTCCTGTAAGAATCTCCGCAAAATTGGATTCCAGTTTTACCGCTTTACGGCTTGGAGAAACCTGCGCTTTTTTATTACTCACTTCTTTTACCGGTTTGTCAAAGCGATAAACCGTAATGTACTTTGCAGACTCCATAATAAATCTCGCAGTAAAGTTTAGATTATTATACTCTTCCTGCGTCAGATTAAAGTCTTTCAGGTACTTGAAATAGCGGGTAAACTTTCCGGTACTATAGTCAAAATTGCTTTTTTTGATCGTTGGGAAAGGTGTATGATTCAAAGTACTGGCTACTTTGTTTATGGCTTCATTAAGGACTTTTACATTAGTAAAATTTGCCGTAACGGTGAAAATAAACTCTTCAAAGTCCGTATTGATCTTTACATTTGACAATCCATCAACCTTGGCCAGCGCCTTTTTAACATTACTGATCTCTTTGTCTATTTCCGTTTTCGTAGGGACTTTCACCCCTTGCACCTCTTCCATCTGCATATAGTTCTTCAGATTATCTTTACTCTGACTCATATTGATGGTTAAAAGCATATCACCAGAACCATTCGAGTTCATGTTGACTTCTTCCGTGATCTCAAAACAACTGGAAAAACAGAAAATCGCCGCGAGGGATAAGAGAAATTGTGTTAAATACTTCATAATTACAGGTATACGTAAGGTTAGACATTTACTTAAAAAGAAACGTATAACAATTACAATATGTATCTATTGGATAATTAATGTTTTGTTAATAGACGAATAGATAAAAAATCAGGATAAGCTAATCTTAATGCTCTTATAAATCTCTATAGTACATCAAAATAGCGCCAAATAGCGTAATTAATACGATCAAAACTGTAGCCATTTTTATGGAATAACGCATATGCCGTACAAAAATGCTAATGTTTTTCTTTTGTTCCGGGTATTTAGAATAGACTTCTCTTTCCATTTTCTCCGCATTAAAGATATGAGCAGCTCCAAATTCTACCCGGTTTTCTACCAATATCTTATACACTTTGAACACCCGTACCCTGAAGTATATATTGACAAATAACATCGCAATAAACAAACCAAGCACAATCGATATCAATAAAACATACATAAAGGCGCTTTTCTTTCCGCAAAAGTATGACAAATCGTTAAAGAAGTAAAGCCTAAGCCCACAAAGTTGCATTCCCCTGTTTTACTATCCCCTTCTCCTAATATCCATAAATCCCTCTCGTTTGGTTCTGTCAGACTCCGGATTATTCCAATCCGCCAAGCTCTGTTTTCTCAAATATCACCCCAATAGGTGATTCCTGAAAATGAATTCAACCTTACTTTTGTTTGGAAAAAACAACCAAAATATCAAATGAATCTGCGGATGTAGTCTGTTTGATCCAATTTTAAAACAAACGACAGCAACAAATAAAAAGAAGGGCCGCTTCCAAAAAGATACAATTTCTTCCTTGAATTAAATTCCTAGCCTGCTAAAGCCTTAAAAAGCGAAAGTGGGCTATTTTTATTTCTTATCGTAAAATCTGATCTTTTCCAACAACCATCTTTTTTCGGGAAGTACGCGGGCCTGTTCAATTTCTTCTTTTAGGCTTTTGATCCGGGAGAAATCGCTCTTTTGTAAATAAAAAATCTGTTTGCTAAGGTTAACAAACTCACGGTTGGCTTTGAGATGTAATTCGCTGATACTCTCCTTATTCTTAGACAGGAATTTACGAAAACTATTGATCGAATCGTCCAGCAAATCGTAATACTGCAGTTCGTAATATACCTTTAGCCGGAGTCTTCTTTCGTTAAGCTTGAAGTAAATATTTTTGAGAACGCATTGATTTAAGAAATCCTGGGCCTCGGGATATTTTTTCTTGGCAAAAGCGAGCATTGCCCTGCCGAGACAATGAATATCATCATCCCTGTTTACCGCATAACTGACATGATTATCCAGTAGCCTTTCTACCCATACGAATTTATCCAATAGAATTGCGGAGGTAATCATATTGAGAAAAATTTGAGGCGTAAAAATGACTGGATTATCGAATATGCCAATTTCCAATTGAAAATTATATAATTCAAAAAGCTCTTTATAATAGTCTTCCTTTTTGTCAAAAACTAACCTGGAGTTGTTTTGAATGGTAGAAAACACATTGCGTATATCATAGGTACTCAAAGCTTCGTAATGGTTAAACACCAATTCTTTTAAATCAAAATAATGCTTCTCTTTGACATTGCTTTTCAAAAGTTGCAAGGTGGTAAACCAGATTCTAATAGTAGGAATTGCAAAATAAGGGCTGTCAGGAATGTATTTCTCCAGTTCGAGCACCAACTCAAAATGATACCCTTGCTGAGGTGTCGTCAATTGTCGATTATACTGATTGCAAAGGTAAATGAGTTTCTGAACCAAATAATACTTATCCAGTGCATTGACTGCGGACTGAAAATTGACATCTCCCGTTCCAAAATCGGCTCTGGAACTTTTCAGCTTTGCCAGTTCCTGCTCCACGAGGAATTGTTGATAAAAATATTCAGCATCTCGCATAGTCAGGTTGTCAATTCCCTTTTTTACATGGTTCAGATGCTGGGTATACTCATGGATAAGTTCTCTTTCGTTTAAAAAATTTAAAAAATTGATATCTGCTTGTAATCCCTTTTCCTTATCTTTCTCCAGATGAATAAAAGTATAAATCAATTTATAAAGCTTGGAAGAAAGTTTTGTAATGGCCTGTTGTTTGAAAAGTTCATTTTTGAAAACATATGCGAAAGCATTTTCTTCAGTTAGTTTTGGATGATTGAAATCCGGAGCATACCTTATGATAAAGTCAAAGAGAAGTTGAATTTTTTCATTCTTGTTGAAAAAAGGAGAGGCCACAAAATCTTTTAGTCGGCGTAACTCAGAGGCACTAAAAACGGCTAATATCTTAATCAGCTTGGTTCTTTTCATCAAATTGCTTACATCCCTGTCATAATAGTGTTGGGGATATTTCAAAAATAAGGTAATTGGAGTTACGGCCTTTAAGATAGTATTTTAGCATTTTATTAAGATAGTTTCACAGCCTTTTTATTTCATTAAATATCAAAAATCGAATGAAAGAACGTTTAATAAGCATTGGTCTTATAGGGACCGTATTGCTTTTGACGGGGTTACCTTCGTGTAGCAACTCTTCAACAAGCAATGACAAACAAAACACAAACACCAATCAATCCCTTACATCTACCGCAGCAATGACTAAAACAATTTGTAGCCGGCCGTTAAATGTGCATTTGACACAGACGGATCACCAGAATAAAGGAAATTACATCCTCACCTATTCCTGGGATCAGGTTGACAATGCAACAGGCTACGAATTTGAATTATTACTCAATGGAAATGTTGCTCTTCAAAATCTGATAGTCACAGACACCTTTCTTACCTTCCCCCAAGCTATTACAGCAACAGACTCCATAAAAGCCTCTGTAAGAACCATTTGCGGCAGCGAAAAGAGTACTTCTACCAAGGAATCCTCGGAAATAGTATACCTCAACGCTGTAGCTACAGATGATGTTATTTTTCTGGTTAACCCAACTTCTACAATCCAGGATTTATGTTCCCGGAATTGTGAAAAACTGAAATTTACTTCCGGTTCCATGCTGAACAGCGATGGTTCAACACTCGCGCTTGCCAGTTTTTTTATGCAAATACCTTATTATGACTTTGAAGCTATCAAAGATTGTATCCAATGTTCTCAAAACGGAGGAGCGCCCTTAGTTGACTCTATAGTCTTTAATAATTGTCTGACCAATCCTCTTAACCAATATTGGTTATACGACCCCAATGCTTTTACTACATGTCCCTGATTCAGGGCAATAAAACAAAAAACAGTTAATATTTCTAAACACCTTTATGTCTCAGCTCTCACTGCATCCCAGTGAGGGCTTTTTTGGGATAATTCGAAAAAAAAGTAATTGTAAACAATATGATGTACCCCTAAATTTGCATCAGAAAGAACGACCGGCACACTAACGTAAGTCAATTTTTGAATAAAATCTTTTTCCCCAAGATGATCAAATTAAATACTGAACCGGCAACTAAAAAATATAGCTACGAAAACCCGGAGTTACTGGATTGTTATCCGGATATTGATTATGAAATGATTCCGATTCAGGATGAACAGAATACTTTTCAGATTAAGGAAAATTTATTTGACCTCAGACAACTTTCAGCTTCCAGCTTTAAAAATTTGCTAAAAAATGCTGAACAACTGGAATTTGTGGATAATCCGGATACCAAGAACGACGAATCGGAGTCGGATATCATTGGTTTTACTAATGAAAGCGATGGAAAAGGTTTAAGCATTACCCTAAAGAATGACCTTTCCGTTTTCTTACCCATTGATCAAATCAGCAAGTGTAAAAAAAGCACAAAATTTACCAAGATTTATTTAATAGATGGTCAGATTCTAAAGACTTCCATCAGCTTCAAAAGGTTGAAAAAAGGTCTTCTGGAATATGGTTTCAAAGAATATCAGAAAAGCCAGTTAGTTCGTAATAAGCTAAAGCTTCGTTTTCCCAAATCAGTTAACCCCTAATAATTAAATATAATCCTTTTTTAAAGCCAGGCAGCTACCGTAGTCTATTCTCTCACTTCCCTCCCTTAAAGCGGTAGCTGCAATTTTTTGATTACACAACTCTCCCTTGATATATTAAACCGATGCATCGCAAACATTTGTGGTGCATCTTTTTTTATTTATTTTTAGCAACTTTTTAATTAACTCCACATTCCGAGATGAATCGAATTGCCCTTTTTCTGATCCTGTTTGCTTTTTGTTGCTCATTATATGCCCAGAAAAAAGATATTGCTTATTACCTTCCTGATAATACATATGATTCCAATATCACTTCTCCTGAAGACTATTTGGAGCATCAAGTGGGCGAATGGCATGTCAGTCACGACCAACTCGTCGCTTATATGAAAGTACTAGCCGAACAATCCGATCGGATTAGCCTCGAAACCTATGCAAGGTCTTACGAAAACAGACCATTGGTATTATTAACCATAACCAGTCCTGCCAATCACAAAAAAATTGACCAAATCCGCGAGAATCATCGAAAACTCAGCACGTCTAAAGCGGGAGCGGCAATGGATACCAAGGCAATGCCCGTAATAATTTACCAGGGATACAGCGTACACGGCAATGAAGCCAGCGGTGCAAATGCAGCTCTGCTATACACTTATCATCTGGCAGCGGCAAAAAGCAGTCAAGTCGACAAAATACTGGAAAACACCGTGGTCTTACTCGATCCCTGTTTTAATCCGGATGGCATGCATCGCTTTGCCGGTTGGGTCAATATGCATAAAAGTTATAACCTCGTAGGGGATAATGAAAGCCGGGAACTCAATGAAGTCTGGCCAGGTGGGCGAACAAACCACTACTGGTTTGATTTGAACCGAGATTGGCTGTTACTGGCACATCCTGAAAGTCGGGGCCGTATCCGAAATTTTCAAAAATGGAAACCTAATATTCTAACGGATCACCACGAGATGGGAAGTAATTCTACTTTCTTTTTCCAGCCGGGAATCCCAAGTCGAACCAACCCGAACACGCCTGCCAGAAACCAAGAATTAACCCAGGCTATTGCCGAATATCATGCCAAAGAACTGGATAAAATTGGCTCGCTTTACTATACTCAGGAATCCTTTGATGATTTCTATTATGGAAAAGGAAGTACTTATCCCGATGTACAGGCTTGTGTGGGAATCCTTTTCGAACAAGCAAGTTCCCGGGGGCATTTGCACGAAAGTACCAATGGTGAATTCGACTTTGCTTTTGCGATACGCAACCAGTTAAAAACTTCACTTTCAACCTTGCAAGCCGGTTACGAATTAAGAAAAGAATTGCTCGATTATCAAAAATCATTTTATCAAAATGCCCTGAAAGAAGCAGATAAAGATGCCAAAAAGGCTTATGTTTTTTCAAGTCAATATGATCCGGCTCGCTTGCGCCATTTTATAGAAATCCTTTTACAACACGATATCGAAGTTTATCGGGCAAATCAATCAATCAAGGCAGAGGATCTACTTTTTTCAAAAGAGGGCACTTATTTTGTCCCCACGGATCAGGCACAGTACAAACTCATTAAGGGAATTTTCGAAAAACAAACCACCTTTCGCGATAGCCTTTTCTACGATGTATCGGCCTGGACACTTCCTCTGGCCTTTAATATCCCTTATGCCGCAACCAGTAGTCTACCAGGTGGAAGCAAAGTTTCTTTGAAGGATTTACCTGATCCTTCCTTTGAAACGTTAAAAAGTGATTATGCTTACCTTTTTGAATGGGATAATTACTATGCTCCGAAAGCTTTGTATCAATTGCAAAAACACGGTCTGCGCACCAAGGTTGCCAATCAGGATTTCTCCGCAAAGACAGCTACTGGCTTAGAAGCTTTCAGAAGAGGAACGATCCTTATTCCCGTGCAAAATCAGCTTTTAACATCTGAAGAAATATTTAAGTTGGTAAAAAAAGCCTCAGATGATAATGGTATCCGATTTTATAGTGCAACGAGTGGCTTGACACCCAATGGAATTGATCTGGGAAGTCCCAACTTTAGCAAGGTGAAGATGCCCAAGGTATTACTGATTGTAGGAGAAGGAGTGACCAGTTATGATGCCGGGGAAGTCTGGCATTTGATGGATCAACGTTATCAGATTCCTATAACGCTGGTAGATGTATTGGATTTCTTTCAGGCTGATCTCGAAGATTATACGGTCGTTGTAATGGTTAACGGCAACTATTCGAAACTAGGTAAAAGTGCCGAAAAGTTGAAAACATGGGTACAATCAGGAGGTACACTCATCACAATGCGCAGTGCCGTGAACTGGGCAAAAGGCCTAGGCTTAGCACATTTTACTCCGAAAACCAATAAGTCCTCTTCCAACAATAAAGGCAGAAGACCCTATTCGAAACTATCGGCGGACCGGGGAGCTGATTTTATAGGAGGCGCTATTTTCGAAGTAAAACTGGATTTAACACATCCTCTTGCTTACGGTTTCCGTGATGAGACCTTACCGGTTTTTAGAAAAGGAACGAACTTTTTCGAGCTGCCCAAAAATCGCTATGCTGCTCCGGCAATTTATACGGCCAGCCCTTTATTAAGCGGATATATTTCTAAAAAGAATTTGAAAACGCTCTCCAATAGTGCAGCGATTATTACTTGCCGGGCAGGAAGTGGCCGGGTGATCTGCCTAAGCGATAATCCCAATTTCAGAGCCTTTTGGTATGGGACAAATAAACTCTTTGCCAATGCAATTTTCTTTGGAAATACGATCAATACCGGTTCGATGGAAAATGTGCCCATGAAGAAGGAAAAGTAAACTCTTTGATCGTGATGGTGTAGTTTAACGCAAACTATACCATTACAATCTTCTTTAACCACATCAGACTTCAAAGCGCATTCTTTAGTTCAGTAGCTCGCCCGCCTTTTCGATTGCTTTATCCAGTCCTTCGACATCTTTCCCACCGGCTGTCGCAAAAAAGGCTTGCCCGCCACCGCCGCCTTTAATCTCTTTAGCCAATTCACGGACAATACTACCGGCATGAAGTTCTTTTTCTTTGGTCAGTGATTCACTAATGGTAACCATCAATTGTGGTTTCCCATTGATTTCTGCTGCAAAAACGATCAGTGCGTTCCCAAGCTCTTGCTCCAACTGATAGGAAAGGTTCTTGATCGCTTTCGAATCACTCAAAGGCAATTTCCTGGCTATGAAATTGACTCCATCAATATTATGTACACTACTTTTCAGATCATCCTTGAGCCCACTAGCCTGAGCAGCAAGTAATTTCTCTATTTCTTTTTTAAGATTTTTATTTTCTTCCTGTAGCGTCGCCACATTTTTAAGCGTATCCTTCGGGTTTTTGAATAAGGCCCGGATTCCATTTAACTCTCCGAGTTCTTTATTGACAAAAGCTTCTGCTTTTTCAGCAGTAATAGCCTCAATCCTTCTTACTCCGGCAGCCACTGCACTTTCGGAAACAATTTTAAATAAACCAATATCGCCAGTCGCGGGTACATGAGTACCACCGCATAGCTCTCTTGAAAAATCCTTGTCGAAAGTAATCATACGTACCTCCGAGCCATATTTTTCACCAAAAAGCATTATCGCTCCCGCAGCTTTAGCCTCTTCCAGACTCAGAATATCTTCCTCCAGCTGAATATTGGCTCTGATTTTTTCATTAACGATTTTCTCCAGATTCGCCATCTCTTCATCGGTCATTTTCTGAAAGTGAGAAAAGTCAAAACGCAACCGGTTTTCATCGACATCCTGTCCTTTTTGTAGGGCATTAGCCCCAAGTACCTGATGTAAAGCAGCATGCATCAAGTGTACCGAGGTATGGTTTTTTGAAGTCGCTACTCTCCGGGGTACATTGATTTGCGCACGAACTACCCCGGTAAAACTCTCCGGAAATTTCTTTACAATATGAATGGTTAAATCGTTCTCCTTTTTGGTATCGATAACCGGAATTTTTTCTTCGCCAAAAAATAATAATCCGGAATCCCCACGCTGTCCTCCGCTCTCGGCATAGAAAGGTGTTTTATTCAATACAATCTGGTATTGTTCTTTATCTTTTACTTTTACAGTACGATATTTGATCACTGCTGCATCTGCTACTTCGTTGCTGTGATAGCCTACAAATTCCACATTGGGGTCGTCCAATAGTACGGTCCAGTCCCCAACTTCTTTTTGCGCATCTGCTTTCGATCTGTTTTTTTGCTCATTCAAGGCTTTTTCAAAACCGGCCTCATCAACCTGCCATCCTTTTTCAACAGCAATCAGGCGAGTCAAATCGATCGGGAAACCATAGGTATCATAAAGCACGAAAGCGCTTTTTCCATCAATAACATTATCTTTTACCTCCAGAGAGTCTATTCGCTTTAAACCTTCCTCCAAGGTACTGAGGAAAGAGCGTTCTTCTCCCAAAATCGTATTTGCTACAGAATCCTGCTGTGCTTTCAATTCTGGAAATACATCTGCAAAAGCTTCCGCCAGAAGGGGAACCAGTTTATACAAAAGCGGTTCTTTTACATCCAGGAAGGAATAATAATAACGTACAGCTCTCCGCAAAATTCTACGGATTACATAACCTGCACCGGTATTACTGGGCAATTGTCCATCGGCAATGGTAAAACTTACCGCACGGGTATGATCAACGACTACCCGCATTGCAATATCCGATTTTGCCGACAAGTCATAACTAAACGTGTATTTTTTACCGGATTCCTGTTCTACAAATTTTATAAAAGGGGTGAAAACATCTGTATCATAATTTGATTTTTTACCTTGCAAAGCCATGCAAAGTCTTTCAAAACCCATCCCGGTATCAATGTGCTTTTCGGGCAAGGGCTCCAGGCTGCCATCTGCTTTACGGTCATATTGAATAAATACCAGGTTCCAGATTTCGATCACCAGGGGATGATCCTGATTAACCAAAGTCGCTCCATCAATCTTCGCCCTTTCCTCATCGGAACGCAAATCAATATGTATTTCCGAGCAGGGACCACAAGGCCCGGTATCTCCCATTTCCCAGAAATTATCCTTTTTATCATATTTCAAAATCCGTTCTTCGGGCAGGTATCTCTTCCAGTGTTCAATTGCTTCAGCATCCAGTTCCAGCCCCTCCGCTTCATCTCCTTCAAAAACAGAAGCATATAATCGATCCTTATCCAGTTTATAGACTTCCGTTAACAATTCCCAGGCCCAGGAAATCGCTTCGGCCTTAAAATAGTCACCAAATGACCAGTTGCCCAGCATTTCAAACATCGTATGATGGTAGCTATCTATCCCTACTTCCTCCAGATCATTTTGCTTCCCGGAAACTCTGAGACATTTCTGGGTATCCGCTATTCTCTTCGCATCAGGGGTTTTATTGCCCAAAAAATAGTCCTTAAACTGGTTCATTCCAGCATTTGTAAACATCAAGCTTGGATCCGTTTTATTGACAATAGGTGCAGAAGGCACGATTTTATGCGCTTTGCTTTCAAAAAAATCCAGAAATTGTTGGCGTATTTCCTGCGCTGTTTTCATCTTTTTATGTTATCTAATGTTTAATTTTGGATGTCATATTTTAAGTAAAAATGTACTTTTTTATAGCCATGCGATTTTTATTTTTATGAAAACGATAATTTGAAATCATCGTTTCGTAATTTCAAAGCTGATTTTCGGAAAAATCGTTCGAAAAAACACACAAAAACCACTTTTCTATAATTTTCTGTAAAAAACCCGCTGACACTTAAGTCAAAACTATCCTTTTTAGGATGTCACAAATTTTAAAAATCAACAAATAGATGACATCTATATTAAGAATAGTTTCAATATTACAACTTATTTGTTTACAACATTATAACTAAGTATAATATTAGGCTGGTCTGTTAGTAATTTTTTATTAAATGTTTTGAAAATTCAATCATTCACAATTAACTTTGGCGACGAATTCCCGAAAAGCTATACTTCTCATAGCTTTTAAAAGTGGAGCAAAAGTAGGGATTTTTAGCTAACGAATCTAGTGTTAATGAGAAAAGAAAAGTTCGTTTACAATACGCAAACCTTGAGGTATGAAAAGGTTGTAGAACCACTTAAGGTTAAATTATTTAGAATATTTGGATTTCTTAGCGCAGTAACTGTTGCAGCAATTGTTATCATATCTATAGCTTATACTTATTTTCCTTCTCCAAAAGAACAGGCTTTGAACCGGGAGATTAACCAGATGAAAAGCCAGTTATCGGTAATTAGTACGGATTACGATGAACTTTCCAAGGTTTTGGACAATATTCAGGATCGTGATGCTAATGTGCACCGAATGATTTTCGGTATGGATCCGATTGATAATGCCGTTTGGAATGGTGGTATCGGGGGAGCTGATCGTTATTCCAATATTACGATGTATAAAAACTCGGGGGATGCCTTGATTTCTATTAATCAAAAAATTGACAAATTAAAACGTCAGTTGGTGGTACAATCCAAATCTTTGGATGAAGTAGAAGGCCTGGCAATGAAAAGAGAAGATATGTTAGCTTCTATCCCGGCTATTAAACCGGTGAGATCGGATCGATTGAAGAGAAATATTCGTTCTTTGTCCGGTTTTGGTATGCGTTTACACCCTATTTATAAAAGAAGAAAAATGCATACCGGTATCGATTTTACAGCTCCTAAAGGTGTAGCGATTCACGCTACCGGGAATGGTACGGTTTACGCTATTAAAAGATTAAAGAGCGGCTACGGAACACATGTCATTATCGATCATGGCTATGGTTACAAAACGCTTTATGCGCATATGAGTGCGGTTGATGTAAAACAGGGACAAAAAGTAACGAGAGGACAGGAAATTGGAAAAATAGGTAATACCGGTACTTCAACGGCCCCTCACCTGCATTATGAAGTAATTTATCAAGGGAATAAAGTAAACCCGATCCATTATTGTATGGACGGTTTATCAGATCAGGAATATCAGCAACTAGTCAATATGGCAGCGACACCTAATCAATCTTTCGATTAGATTATAATCTTGCTTGCTCTTGGTCTAAAAACTTGCTTTTCGCAAATGCGGGAAGCAAGTTTTTTTTATATTCGATTATGGATAAAAGCCAAACCAATTCGTATTTAACACTTCAATGAAAGCAAAGAGCAGGAAATATTGTCGTAACTGTTATTACCCGATTTCTGATTATTCCAAATACTGTTCGCAGTGTAGCCAAAAAAATACAGATGGGAGAATACCCGTTTGGGATTTTGTCCAAGAGTTTTTTACCAATCTATTCAACATTGACTCCAAACTGTTTCTCACTTTCTTCGCTCTATTCATTCCCGGAAAACTCACCGTAGAATATTTTAAAGGCAAACATAAAAGTTATGCCAGCCCGGTGCGCTTATTTTTATACAGTGGAATTACCTTATTTGCCGTCGTCATATCCAAAACACAAGATGTTAGTTTTGGCAGGGGACAGGAATATTATGCTAAAAGGGCCGAGCGAGTCAGAGTTAAACAAATCATCAATGACAATATCAAGCGATTTCAACTAAGTTATCAGGATACGGCTAATTATTATCAATCGGATAGCCTGGCTAAATGGCTTCGTAAAGGAATTGGCTCGGAGCGGCCCTCACAGGATTCCATTTCCCTGAATCATGTATTTGGCTCTAAGAAAAAACTACGAATTTCTGCCAATGATTTTGCTGATTTGTCAGTCGATGAAATAGCGAAAAAATATGAATTAAGTCCTGGTTTTAATACCATGGTAACTGCGCAGCAAATAAAAACCATGAAAAACGGAAGAGGCTTATTTCATTTTTTCATTGGAAAATTGCCTGTGATCATTTTCGCCATGATGCCTTTTCTGGCCATCATTCTCATGGTACTCTATGCCCGCAGAAAGAATCATTATTTCGTAGAACATCTGGTGTTTTCTTTCCATACCCATACTTTCGTATTTTTAGTTACACTAGCTTTGGTTTTATTCGGCCAATATATACACGGTATTTTTATTGCATTGAGCATATTCGGTATCCTAATTTATTTCCTATTGGCTATGAAACGTTTCTATGGGCAGGGCTTCTTCAAGACTTTTTTAAAATTCTCGCTTTTATCTTTCACCTATATGTTTTTAATTATTGTCTTCTTTACTCTGTCGGTAACGATTAGTTTCTTTTTGTTTTAAGTTTAGTGCTTATAAGTACAGAACGGAGATTTCGCTGTACTCTTCCAGATATTAAACATTGCTTCTCATTAGTAAACTTATCATCTTTGCGGCTTATAAATCAAAAACCAGAATGGATATTTACGATCAATACGAGCTTGTAGTAGGTTTGGAAGTACATATACAGTTATCTACAAAAAGTAAAGCATTTTGCGGAGATAGTACCGAGTTTGGAACAGCGCCAAATACTCAGGTAAGCGCCATTTCGCTCGGACTTCCCGGTACATTGCCAAGGGTTAATAAACGCCAGATTATCTATGCCGTTCGTCTGGGTTTGGCACTTGGTTCACAGATTAATCACAAGAACTATTTTGACCGTAAAAATTATTTTTATTCCGATTTACCAAAAGGTTATCAGATCACTCAGGATAATCAGCCTGTTTGTATTGGAGGTCAGTTGGAACTGAAAACAGAGAATGGAGTGAAGAATATCCACATCCATCATATCCACATGGAAGAAGATGCGGGTAAATCCATTCACGATCAACATCCGGATTATTCACTGATTGATTTGAATCGTGCCGGTGTTCCACTTCTGGAGGTAGTCACCGAACCGGATTTCAGATCCGCTGAAGAGGTCGATCAGTTTATGACCCGGATGCGTCAACTGGTTAGGTATCTTGAAATTTCGGATGGAAATATGGAACAAGGTTCCATGCGCTGTGATTGTAATATTTCCGTTCGGAAAAAAGGGGTATCCGAATTTGGGGAGCGTTGTGAAGTAAAAAACGTCAACTCCATGCGTTTTGCACGAAAAGCGATTGAGTTTGAATTTAAAAGGCAAGTCGATCTTCTGGAATCCGGTATCAAAGTCCAGCAACAGACGCTCAGCTTCGATCCGATCAGTGGTACTACTTCTCCCCTCCGGGACAAAGAGGATGCACATGATTATCGATACTTTCCCGAACCGGATTTACCACCAATATTACTTTCCGAAGTTTTCATCGAATCCATCCGTGCGAAGTTACCTGCCCTGCCCTGGCAATTAAAAGCGCATTTTGAAGAAATACTAGGCCTGAGTAATTATGATGCTCATCTACTAACGGAAGATAAACCTATTGCGCTTCTCTTTTTGGACTTCACCAGAGAGTATTCCGATTATAAATCAGCGGCTAACCTCTTTATCAATAAAATAATTCCCTACCTCAACGAACAAAAAAGCGGCGTTCAGGACTTTCCTTTGAGTTCAAAACAATTATCCGGTTTTCTGGACTTAATTGAGGAGGGAAAAGTCAGCTCAGCAATTGCTTATCAAAGATTATTTCCTGTTTTACTGGAAAAACCCACCATTCCCGCTTTCGATTTGGCACAAGCACTAAATTTGATCCAGTCTTCGGATATGGACTTTTTAGAAAATCTGGTCAAAGAAGCGATCGACAATTATCCGGAAAAAGTTGCAGCCTATCGAAAGGGCAAGAAGGGCTTAATCGGGTTTTTCATGGGAGAAGTAATGAAAAAATCAAAAGGAAAAGCAGAGCCCAAAACAACTAAATCTCTTTTAACAAAATACCTGGAAGAAACTTGATGTTTCCGCTTACCCTATCAGGTTTTAGTATCGAGTATCAATCGGCAAAGGACGAATATTGAATAAGGGGATTTGTTATTCCGTCTGAATTACCCTATTTTGTAAAAAAAGATTTCAAAAATGCCTGTCAATATCAGTGAACTTACCAAGCTATATTACTCAATCGGTGAAGTAGCCGAGATGTTTAATGTGTCCAAATCTTTGATCAGGTTTTGGGAGAGTGAATTTGACTTGCTCCGGCCACATAAAAACAGTAAGGGGGATCGCCGGTTTACTAAACAAAATATCGAGCAGTTCAAAACCATCTATCATCTCGTTAAAGAAAGGGGATTCACTTTAGAAGGAGCCAAAAAAGAGTTAAAATCCAATAAAGAGCGAATTGTCAAACGCCAAAAGACGCTCGAATCGCTGCACAAGATCAAAGGATTTCTCACAGAACTGAAAGATAAGGTGTAAGTCTTCTAATGATAGAATGGTATAATGATAGAATGATTGAATAAACTCCCCAATTTTCCCATTCAAGCATTCAAGCATTCAAGCATTCAAGCATTCAAGCATTCAAGCATTCAAGCTACTAAAATAAAAATCCCCTATATGCATCCCCAAGCAGAAAAACAAGCTTTTATCGAAGCGTTAAAAAATCGTATTAAACAATGGGTTATCCGTGTTATTCCGTTTTGCGAATCTCTACCAAAAAATAGCATAACCCGAATAATCAACTATCAATTACTAAAATCCTCAACTTCTACAGGAGCCAATCACCGAGCAGCTTGTCGTGCCAGGTCAAGAAATGAATTTCATGCAAAAATCTGTATTGCGGTGGAAGAATGCGACGAATCTTTATACTGGCTAGAAATTATAAATGATACTAATATAGTTTGTGACAAAAAGGAACTCGACTGGCTCAGAAAAGAAAACGAAGCGGTTTTAAAAATTCTCGTTAAAGCAAAACATACTGTTAAATAATAAAATGATTGAATGTTGTAACGGCAGAATGATTGAATAAACTCCCACATTCAAACATTAAGCAAGCTTCTTTTTAAAATCCAGAATATTCAAATGCTCTGTACAAAAGGCATAATCCATTTCCACATTGGAAGCAACAATTACCAGGCGATTTTGGGTATATTGATCAATCAGGCTCCGATACCATTTAAAACCCTGTTGGTCCAGATTAGTCGTCGGCTCATCCAGTAGTAATAATTCAGTATCTGAACAAATAGCCAGTACTAGTTTTAGACGCTGTTTCATTCCGGAAGAAAAAAAGCGAATCTCTTTATTTCTAGATTTGGAAAAACCTAATAGATCGATAATAGCGGCAGTATTTAATCCTTGAAGCATTGGTTTGAAGCGACGATGAAAATTAATGGCTTCTTCCAAAGTCATTTCCTCGATCACATCAATATAAGGAGCGGCATAACTTACAGATTTGTAAATGCGGTCAAGCAATACTTTTTTACCATCTTTTAGAAATTCTACTTTTCCTTTGGAAGGAGTAAGATGTCCGGAAAGAATTTTCATGAGTGTGGACTTTCCCGAGCCATTCGGTCCGAGGATAGCATATTGCTGACCAGCTTTGAATTGATAATCGATATGCCTAAAAATCCAGTCAAAGCGATAGCGCTTTCCAACATTATTGAGCACTAAATCCATTGTTTGATTTCTGCATATTCAAATGTCGGAAACCTCTAATGATCCCTCGATCGGCCCGTTTGATAAACTGGAGTATATTATCTCGTTCCGGAGAAGCGCTAATGGTAGATTTAATAATCTCAACAGCTTGTGTAGTGTTATTCCCCTGAACATAGAGAATGCGATAAATATCGTGGATACTATGGATCTGATCGTTGGAAAAACCTCTCCTTTTCAAACCTACAAAATTAAGTCCTGCATATGATAAGGGTTCACGGGCAGCTTTAATATATGGCGGCACATCTTTTCTTACCAAAGAACCGCCACCGACCATTACATGTTCACCAATACGTACAAATTGATGCACTGCGGTTAATCCACCGAGAACAGCTTTAGGCCCTATTTCAATATGCCCGGCAAGGTTTACGCAATTAGCCAGCACACAATTTTCATGGATGATACAATCGTGCGCGATATGACAATAAGCCATAATCAGGCAATTGTCGTGAATTTCAGTACTATAATTAGCGCGTGTCCCACGGTTAATGGTACAATACTCACGGATTGTTACATTATTGCCTATTTTGAGGATAGATTCCTCATTATCGAATTTAAGGTCCTGGGGAATAGAGCCAATAATAGCTCCCGGAAAAATCTTGCAATTTTTCCCCATACGGGTGCCATTAAGCACACAGACATTGGGACCGATCTCCGTACCATCGCCGATCACAACATCCTCTTCGATCGTTACAAAAGCGCCAATTTTGACGTTTTTCCCGATCTTTGCTTTAGGATGAATATTGCTTAGTGTATTAATCATTCAAATTCCTTCTAATAATTTGGGCAGTAAGTTCTCCCTCGGAAACGATTTTGTTGCCAACATAGGTCGTTCCCTGCATTTGGACGATTCCACGCCTGATTGGAGCCAATAGTTCCATTTTCAGGATCATAGTATCTCCAGGGACTACTTTAGCTTTGAATTTTGCATTATCAATTTTTAAAAAATAAGTATCCCAGTTTTCCGGATCCGGTACGGTAGATAATGCCAATATACCTCCGGTCTGAGCTAAAGCTTCCATTTGTAATACTCCTGGAAAAACCGGATTACCGGGAAAATGCCCTTGAAAAAAACTTTCGTTAAAGGTAACGTTTTTTATCCCAACAACGTGTGCTGCAGATAACTCAATTATTTTATCAACTAATACGAACGGAAATCGATGTGGCAGCATTTTTTGTATATCAACCACATTTTTTATTGCAGGTTCATTGGGATCATATTTCGGCTTTCCTCTCAGCTTTTTTTGCTCCATATATGCCTTTTTGAGCATACCCGCAAAAACAACATTCGAGGTATGTCCGGGTTTGGTCGCCACGATTTTCCCTTTTATCGGTTTGCCGATCAGTGTTAAATCACCAATCAGATCGAGTAATTTATGTCGTGCAGGTTCGTTTTCATATCTAAGGTCAACCGTATTTAATATACCTTCTTTTTTAACCTCCACACTCGGTTTTCCAAGCTTTTTGGCTAAAGCATCCAGTTCATCCTGTTTCAGACTTCTATCGGCAATTACAATTGCATTGTCCAAATCCCCTCCTTTGATCAAACCTTCATCCAGCAATTTCTCCAGTTCATGTACAAATACAAATGTCCTCGCACTGCCTATTTCTTTCTTATAGTCTTCTATAGATTCCAAAGACGCATACTGATGCCCAAGAACCGGAGAATCGAAATCAATCATAGTCGTTACCTGGAAGGTATCGGCAGGCATTGCCATAAATTCAGCTCCGGTTTTTTCATCTTTGTATGAAATCGTTTCTTCAATTTCAAAATATTCCCGATCTACATCCTGTTCAATAATTCCCGCTTCCTCAATGATTTTGATGATTTTAGCATTGCTACCATCCAAAATTGGCGCCTCGGGACCATTTATTTCGATCAAAACATTGTCTATTCCCATCCCCGCTAAAGCCGAAAGCGTATGTTCTACCGTTTTTACGCTTGCTGCCCCACTCTGTATAGTAGTAGAACGATTAGTAGAAACAACTTTATTTACATCCGCTGCCACAATAGGAGAGGCCTCTAAATCCACCCGCTGAAACTTCACCCCATGATTAACTGGTGCCGGGTTAAATGTCATTGTCACATCAGAACCGGAATGCAAGCCAACACCACTGACAGAGACGGTTTGTTTAATAGTATGTTGTTTCATATTTGAATTACAGCTTAGTTTTAGCCGCAAAGATACACAAAAGCTAGGGATTTTATTTACTATTCAGCTTTTCTATCTACGGATAGACAGGTAGCTTTCAAATAAGGGCAGGCTATGAGTGGTTGTGCAGGTTAACATGAACTTTTGTTTGTACACATTAAGCTGAAAATTTCTGCTGAATTATTAGATTAGGCGAAAAAAAGCAATGATTTATAGCCAATGTTCTACAATATTAAAATCAAAAATTCTGAGTTTGAAATGAAGAAAGAAATGAAATGAATCAGTAATAGTATTCACTTTATAAAATAGGTAGTGCATGATCTGCCTGGTGACAGCTAATAATATTCAGAATAATGAGATATTTCTGCTTGGTCCCTACCTCTAAAAAGTCCTTTTTCGTCTTGAAAACAGTGTGAAATTAATTGTACAGAACTCATATACAATTCTCACAGTGACCGATTAACAATAACTCAGCCGAATCAATACGATAGTTTCGAAGTTTTGGAATATTCACTTCAAAAGTCAAGCATTCAATCTTACCGCAATCACTGCACTGAAAATGAGGATGTGTGTCTGTGTGATGACCAACAGAACAATCGCTACACTTCGCATACCATTTAAGGCCATCTTTATCCATAAACGAGTGTAAAACACCCTCTTCTTCTAAGCGCTCAAGAATTCGATATACGGTAGTTTTATTCATTTTTTGATGAAGCTGTTTCACTAATCCTACCACAGAGATAGCATTATCGGTCTTCTCAAAGGCATCGAGCAATGCCTTAACTGATTTAGTTTTTCTAATAATCGCCATGGTACAAATTTAATGCAACTGAATTGCATTTACAAATAATTTCTTATATTTGCAACTCAGTTGCATTAAAGCATTGTCTTATTCTGCAAGCTTTTATTGGTTAGCTACAAATCATTGGAAAGATCAAATAAAGAGCTACTGGCTGTTTAATACTCAGTATTTAAAAATTCATTCAGCCAAAGAAAAGATGATGCAAGCGCCTTTGTATATCACCCAGAGGGTAAAGGTTTTTATTGCCACCACGAAATTGAAAAGGAAGGATACATGTTAAACATTTTTTCATACAATCAAGTAAATGCTTATTTAACAAAGAAATGACAGTAAAATCGATTCATAAATCGGACCTATTAGGTGCAGTCGCCAGTGGCTTATGTATGCTGCACTGTATTGCTACGCCTTTATTATTTATAGCGCAAAGCTGCTCTGTGAATAGTTGCTGCGAATCCAGTCCGGCCTGGTGGAGTTCTATAGACTATTTGTTTATCGGGATCACCTTTTTTGCAGTTTATCAATCCGGTAAAAATACTAGTAGGCCATGGATGAAATATGCACTTTATGCAGTTTGGACTCTACTCTCATTACTGGTTTTGAATGAGAAGATTGCTTTTTTCCATATATCTGAATGGTGGAAATACCTGGCGGCTATCAGCCTGATCACCCTACATTTATACAATCTGAAATTCTGTCATTGTTCTGAGGAAACATGTTGTGCCGTCTAAAATTAATTTCGAAAACAACTATGGAAGAAAAAAAAGAAATTAAAATACCTGTCACTATATTAAGTGGTTTCCTTGGAGCCGGGAAAACCACTTTTCTAAATCATTTACTTAAGGAAAATAAAGGCGTTCGTTATGCTGTAATTGAAAATGAATTTGGTAAAGAAGGAATAGATAATGAACTGATAATTCGTCCTGACGATACCATTATTGAACTCAATAACGGCTGTCTTTGCTGTACGCTAAACGACAATTTATATGATATCCTGAATGAGCTGTATGATCGTAGGAGTGAAATTGATGAAATCATTATCGAAGCTACAGGTATCGCTGATCCAACCGGACTAGCACAGCCTTTTATCGCTCATCCCTTGATCAAAAAACATTTTCCACTTACTGCGATCATTTGCTTAGTTGATGCAGAATTAGTAGAAGATCAACTTACAGAAACCGAAGAGGCAATTAATCAAATTACCTATAGCGATGTATTGCTCATCAATAAGATTGATTTGGTGAGTGAAGAGTATATAGCGGTCCTGGAAAATAAGCTACAACAATTGAACCCTTTAGCAGCAATTGTAAAGGGCCATAAAAACCAGTTTCCAAAAATTGACTACCACAAAGACCACAAAAAGCTGGAAAAACTTCTTCTTATACCACGAGAAGAACATGGGTTAAATACTGAACAGTTAAGTTTCCCAGTTCAAAAACCACATCATCATCACCATCATAAGCATACAGAGGAGGTGAACAGTCATACTTTTATATTTGATCGGCCCTTCGATTTCCGGCGTTTGCATCTACAATTATCTGTCTATCTTTCTTTTCAATCTAAAGATTTATATCGCATGAAGGGCCTGGTCTGGTTAAAGGATGAAGATCAACAATTTATTATTCAGTCCGTGAAAAAGCGATTGGATTTTCAGGAAAAACGTCCCTGGAAGCCGAAAGAGTCAAAGCAGAGTATTATTGTATTTATTGGTAAAAACCTGCAAAGACAGGGTTTAGAAAGAATGCTCAACAGGTGTTTTTCAAGTGCAGAAAAAGAGCTTAAAAAGATTAGCATGTAATATGATTCAAACAAGTAATTTAATGTACCAATATCCGGGGTCTACCTCAATTTCCTTTCCCGACATTAAGGTAGAAGCTGGTCATGCTTTATTAATATGTGGGGAATCAGGTTGTGGTAAAACAACTTTTTTGCATTTACTTGCAGGATTAAGGAAACCAACAAGCGGTCAGGTTATTATTAAGGGCGATAGTATTACCGATTTGTCCTCTTCTCAAATGGATCAATTCAGAGGACAGAATATAGGTGTTGTTTATCAACGGTCCCACTTCATTGAGTCCTTATCCATTAGGGACAATTTATTGGTTTCACCATATGCAAGCAATAAAAGAGAAGTCAAAGCTATTGCTAATCGATTGCATATAAGAGATTTATTATACCGATATCCTAATCAACTGAGTGAGGGACAAAAACAAAGGGCCACTATAGCAAGAGCGGTAATGAATGAACCTAAACTATTATTAGCTGATGAACCCACAAGTGCTCTTGACAATAAGAACTGTTCATATGTAATCGACCTTTTACTGGAGGAAGCAATAGCCAATGATGCTGCCCTGATAATCGTGACCCATGATGATCGTTTGAGATCTGAGATCAGTGATTGTATTGAACTAAATGCTATTGAAAACTAATACGAAATAAAATGCTCGGAAAAATAGCCTGGAAAAATATCATATACAAACCACTGAATACAGCCTTATGCATCAGTTTGCTTTTCTTTGGTGTTGGTATTATTTCCTTATTGCTTTTAATCCAACATCAGTTAGAGCAAAAGTTTGAACGAGATTTACAAAATATTGATTTAGTCATAGGTGCCAAAGGCAGCCCATTGCAGCTCGTACTCTCAGCAATTTATCACCTGGATGCCCCTACTGGTAATATAAAGTTGGCTGAAGCCCGTAAAATTATGGACAGTCCACTGGTAGAAGAAGCTATCCCCCTGGCATATGGTGATTCCTACCTGGGCCATCGCATTTTAGGAACTACTACGGACTATTTAAAAAAATATGATGCCCAATTAGTAAAGGGGCGAGCTTTTTCAAAATCTATGGAAGCGACTCTAGGTGCTGATGTTGCTGAAAAAAGCGGACTACAGGTAGGAGCTGTTTTTCTGGGAACTCACGGGGAGGTAAAAGAAGGACATGTACATGAAAATCATCCTTACACAGTAGTCGGAATTTTACAGAAAACGAATACCGTTTTAGATCGCCTGGTGCTGACCAATATTGAAAGTGTGTGGCAAGTCCATTCGCAGCACGATGGGCACCAAGCTGCCATAGATACTATTCAGGCGACGGAGCTGGATTTTGACCATGACCATGACCATGACCACGAACATGAACACGAACATGAACACGAACATGAACACGAACATTCTGAGCCT
>JANQLV010000001.1 GCA_028280415.1 Saprospiraceae bacterium | reverse complement strand
GACTTTTCTTATTTTATGCTACCTGACTGTTTTTCGGTCAGGCACAGGAACGTGGGATTCTGGCCGGGATCTCAGGTAAATCACCGGGCTTCTTTAGAGTTATTGACAATAAAGGAAAACGCCCAACTAATTTCAGAAAGCAATATTGTCCCAATAATTGAACCCGTAAAAAAGAATTTGGGTGGCCTCGGGAGAACGATAGAGGCTCTTGTTGACGAAGAAGCAGATTTCATTCTTATCGCGAACCCTGAACTTGGTGAGCTAAATAGAGATACAACCTTACTTGAAGAAACTATTTTTAATAATTTATTAGCGGAATATAAAAATTATTCTATAGGCTATATTTTATCCGGTACGGTGAGTCTCAGTGATGTCGAGCAATTTACCGGGAGACATGCCAACGATCATATTGCATTGATTCACAGCGATTTTCAAAGCGGTAGACAGTTAAAAAACAAGCTGAAAGATTTTGAGAACGTAGCTGAACACATTTTTATAGAAGGCCATTCAGGGAAATTATACCAGAAAAAATTTAAGAATTCTGACACTAAAAGGATTCTATTACGAGACGGATTTAAAAAGAAGAGAAACGTTGATTACATTGACGATGAACACTTTTCAGATCTTCATGCCACTTATCCAGACGAAGGGATGGATGGATTTGGAGATTATTTAACTGTTGGTAATCATTATTCTGAAACAGGTGGCCCTGCATATGCCGTCGCTGTCCACCTGACCTATTTAGATGATGATGAAGATATGAGAATAAAGCATTTTATCTCAGACCGCACAGATACTCCTACTGACCCCGCAGGGAAATTCCTTGAAGCGCTTGAAAAGCTAATATCTGCAATTGATGATCCACTTACAGATATTTTCGAAAGTAGCGCTTGTGCAGAATTTAAAGAGCTTTATCGAAAAAAACACTTTCCAGGCCTTGGATATGTAAAAAAATTATCTATGAAACACCATATCGAACTTATCGCAGATTACTTACATGAATAAACTGTTTTGTTGCGGAAATTGTTTTAATGATAAATTCTTAACCCAATCTATCAAGACAGGTGGTGAAGTGCATTCGGTTTGCTCTTTTTGTGAAAAAAAGAACGCCGTATGTATAGAGCCAGACAAATTAACCCATTTATTTCAGCCATTTATGGAGCTATATGAAGTAAGTGGTGACGGGCAGGGAAAAAGACTATGGGATTTATTAAAGAAAGATTGGCTGTTGTTTGATTCTCTTGCTCCCGATGTCTGTGAACGACTTTTATCAATCATTTTGCCTGATGAGAAATTAAGCCAAAAATATTTTTTAGAACGGGAATCTACACCTGCAGATGAGCAAATCAGTAAGTGGGCAAAGTTCAAAGATGAATTAAAGCATGTAAATCGATATTTTTGCGATAATTCACCAGAGCAGGAGCCTTTAGAGGCCATGTTCAGTTTTTTAACCAAAACAGTGGAACCTTTGACCTCTTTTTTTCGTGCAAGAATTTCTTATAATTCAAAATTATTTCAAATTGATGACATGGGAAAACCGCCAGCCGAGAAGGTTGGAAATGGAAGAGTCAATCCAATCGGAATATCATATTTATACACTGCTTCAGATAGGGAAACTGCAATTGCAGAGCTTCGGCCAGATGTTGGCGATTATGTATGTGTGTGTGAATTTCGGGCAACTGAGGCATTGGAATTTGTCGATTTGAGAAACCCCAGAGAAACTATCAGCCCCTTTGATATTTCACAAAGAGATGGTCGGCTGGAGGATGCTATTGATAGGCTGGAGTATCTAAATAAACTGGGTAAAGAGCTTTCCAAACCTGTGATACCGCGTGAAGCAAACCTTGAATACCTTTCAAGCCAATACTTGTGTGAATTGATAAAGCATTTAAAATATGACGGAGTTGTTTATAAAAGTTCAGTGGGAGCTGGTGATAACTATGCAATATTCGATGACAAAGATATAAGTGGTGAGAATATTTCTATGTTGAGCATCACTGGGAATTCATATAAAACGGAATTAATACGAGTATGATGTAATGACCGTTCTGAAAATGTCCCTGCGGCACCGGTGTGAAACTCCAAGCTTCTTCTTGACTGGATTTTCTTCAATAGAAACATTTTAAAAC
>JANQLV010000057.1 GCA_028280415.1 Saprospiraceae bacterium | reverse complement strand
TGTTCCCGGATTTATCCAAGAAATAAATAAGCCTTATCTGCTCCCCAGAGATTCCCTGGAATTATTTCAAAGCAAAAAGGTCTGGAAATACTGGCTCGAAGGAGCCTATGATCAGCTGGTTTATCAGAAAAATAAATGGTATCATTTTTTTAAAATCCAATACCGATGAATCTGTCACAGTTTAGAGATTCCCTTTCCAAAAATGCACCGCCCCCCGGACTCCCTCTCCTACTCCAGGCTCTATGGTATGATGCAAAAGGCGATTGGAATCGGGCTCACGATATTGCGGACGGATTCGCTGAGTCCGAAGGGGATTGGGTACATGCTTATTTGCATCGCAAGGAGGGCGATCAGTGGAATGCCAATTATTGGTATCGAATAGCGGGGCGAAGCATGCCCAATAGTACTTTAGAAGCAGAATGGCAATTCATCGTAGAAGCTTTGCTCCATAAACACTATTCCGAAAAACCCTGATAGATGTCTAGGGGTCAATCTCCTTTTGTTGTATTCGATAAACTTCCACATTATCATTTTTCATTTCCTTGCGAATATCCGGATGCCGGTTACTGCCGAAGTATAAATATTTTCCATCTGCAGATAGCTTGGGGGTAAGGTCACTTCCCGTAGAATTCAAATTAAGCAAGTTCTTTGCTTTTGACCATTCTCCATTTTCAAGATAACTGATAAATAAATCCCCGCTGGGAGAGTAGTTTTCCGGACGACCACTGGCTTCAAAAATTATGAAAGTTCCATCGGGTGAAATGCAGCTCCCCCACTCTCCATCATTCGTATTAATATTAGCCCCCATATTCTGTGGTGTTTGAAAACGCCCGTCTTTCCATTCAGAAAAATAAATATCTCCCCAACCGTAGCCCCCTTCCCGGGTAGAACCAAAAAATAAATCACCTTTTTTAGTAAGGCTTGGGCTATACTCTCTTCCCGTAGAATTTACTCCTGCCAAATGAATTGGTTTAGTCCATCCTGAAGTTGTTTTTTGAAGATACCAGATATCTTTATCCGTTTTCTCCTCTCCTTCTTTCACTGGGCGATCAGAAGTAAAAAACAATCTTTTACCATCCGGAGTAATAAACGGATCACCATCTGAAAATTTGCCAGAGAAAGGAGCAACTACAGGCGTTGACCATTGATCATCCTTCAAATGAGTGACGTAAATGGTACTCTTTGATGGTTTGAAAAAACTGTTTCGTCGTACAAAATAGGCCGTTTGATTGTCCGGAGCTACCGCAAAAGCATATTCTGTTTTTTCCGTACATACCAGACCGGGTAATACTAATTCCGGATCAGCAGAAGCTGAAATCCAGTTTATCTGATTCATAAAAAACCCACCAGTCCATTCCTCCGCAAAAGGATTCGCCATAGAAAGAGAATTAGTTGCCAAAAGCAAGCTTATAATTGTAAATGCTTTTTTCATAATAGACGATTTGGTGACCTAATAATTGAAGGTATAACAATCATATTTTTAAGTCATAGAATCATAATTCTTAATCACTCTGTTTTAACAGTATTATATTCATTCGATTTAAAAATATAATCAAACTCTTTATCAAATCTGGAAGGCCAGTCTGAAATTAATTCACTGACCATTTTTCTCGAATTAGACGTAATTGGATCGATGGACCGGTTAAGATAAGCATATATTTTTGCAGCCATGATTTCAGCAAATTTTTCGTTCTCGGGGGCAATTAGGCAATTTTCGCCATCTTTAAAAATGGTTCCGGTACCGGCATTATCAACCGTAATAATCAACCTTCCAGCCAGCGCGCTTTCCCAGAGAATATTTCCAAGGCTGCCCCCTTCGTAGAAAAACATAGCGGCCTGTTGCTCCGCTAGGAATCCCGGAATCTCCCGGTGTGGCATTTCTTCGATGAAGCAGACCTGTTTTTCCAACTGATACTTTTTTATCATATCTCGTAAATCGGTTGCTTTAGATCCCGAACCCAGAATCGTCAACTGGCAATCAAGCTTGTATTGGTGTACCAGTTTATTTATAATCTCAATGGCAATATCCTGTCTTTTATAATATTCCAGGCGAGCAATATAGCAAAAGCGTAGTGGAGCATCCAGTTTTTTTGAGTTTTCAAAACTTAACAGCTTATTGCGTAGAGATACATCCATTCCATTATAAAAAAGCTTGACTTTTTGTTTTTTATTAAAAAAATGGAAGACCCTATCGTACTCTGTCCCGTCCAAAGTGCAGATTACCTTGTCCGCAGCCAGTTTTATTGCAAGAATATCAAAGAAAAATCGTGTATAGAGGCGAAAATAGTTTCGTTCTTTAACATCTTTAGTCAGGATCGTACCATAAATCCGTCCGACTGATGTAACTCTACGCCATTTGCCCAACACTGCAGCGACTGTAGCAAAAGTACTTAAGCCGTAAATCAGATCGAATTGCTCCTGCTTTAACTTCCTGTTTCCAAAAAAGAATAATCGGATAAAAACCAGCAGTTTCCACAAATAATAATTGGGAACATAAAACTTTTTAAACTCCATAACCGATCCGTTGGGAAAGATTTTTTTTCGATTGATACGCCGATTGAAGATGATGGAATAAAACTGATATTCCTTTGACTGTCCCAGATACTTGTATAGATTATACACAGCGGGAACACCTTGTGGCTCTTTATCCTCTAAAAACCAGGGGACTAAAGGTTTGTACAGCTCACCGATCAAAAAAATACGCTTAGCCAATTATATCGATTAAATCATTTTTATAAAAATCCTCCAGCAACCTGCCAGTAGGTAAAAGCGGGTCAAAGTTACTATTATGAAAGTTGAAAGAAATATGTGTGTCGTATTTATTTTTTTCCAAAAAGTCTTTCATTAAAGTTGCTAGAGGTTTCCCCGAAATTTTGGCTTGATGAATCGCTGAGCTCTCCATAAAAGCCATTGGTTGCTCTAACCAGCTAAAAGCCTTCTCATTTTTAAAATCATACATATAATAAGCGAAGCCCGTTCCGCAACGAAATCCTAAATAGCGATTATAACCCATTGTAGCATCCCTTTTTATATTTTGCGTAGAAAATATTTCCGTTGTAATCTGCCAGTCAAAGCGAAGCCAATGCTGACGATTCAATACAATTGGCTGTTTTAATTTTTCTTCCAGTGCTTGTTTTTCAGACTGATAGCGTTTGGGTTCAAACCCTGCATTATAACTTGGATGCAAGCCAAAACGATAGCCTTTTTTCTTTGCCAAATCAATAATAATATCCAAGCCTTTATCCCTCAGTTGGTATTTATTATCATACTTCGTGTTCCCCCCCGCCATTAGATACAAAACTTTATCCTGCCAGACAGGCTCATTACGCAGCAAATAACGAAAGGTATCATAGGGATCCTTTTTTTTGCCCGATTGCATTGCCCCAAAATATTTGATATTACGGCGCAATTGATCTAAGCCTCGACGATAAACAACAGTTGCTGCAACGGATTTTAAAAACTTCGAAAAAGGCCTGAAACGAGTCAGAATATCCACGTCATGGCTTAGATCATAGCTCGTTGACCGAGGGGCCAGGCTCTCTCCCAGACTCTTTAAAAAGACTTTAACCAGTTGATCAACTATAGGCTGTTGCTCTAATCCATTCCGGATCAAAAAATGCAAGTCTTCTTTTAGCCAACCGGCCTGGCTATTATTTTTCGGCTCAGCAAAAACTTCCTCAAATCGGCTGATATGGAAAAAAATAGTCTCAAAAATATCAAAGCTGAAATTTCTGTCCCTGATAAAAGCTTGTTCTGTTCTTTTTTCCTTTTCGACGGAATAAAGAATTTGCCCTTCAAAGCGGAAAGCATTTGCGTAGAGTTCTGAAAAATCAATCGTTTGTTTTGAAAAAAAAAGTCCTTGTGCTTTTATAAGATAATCTCCATCTGAAGTCCCGTAAGCAATCCGGATCGTTGGATCCGTCAATGGGTCCCTCGAAAAAAAGCAGTTTTTATTCAAGGGATGTCGATTGAGAAAGTCCAACACATAGGAAAGCCTTTTCAGATTAGGCTGTTGAGGAGAATATATGATGAAGATTTTTTTCATTGAAAAGGAAGTAGTACTAAAATTACCGCATTTTAAACAGGTGAAAAAATTTGATTAGTCTTTCTTCAAATTTTTTGAGGCTTAAGTTCAAGACTGATTAGTTTGTGCAGTTAACAAATCTCCTGGAGAAAAGAAAGTGTTGGGGCTTTTGGCAGGGTGGGCCCACCCACTTTACCACCGCCGCCACCGCTTAGGGTGCATCAATTTTCAATACATACCTCTGGCCTCCCTGCATCGACCAGAATCAGTACAAGTAAAAGATGAAATGACCATTTCAGAACGTTCGTTATTATAAAGACTCCGAATACTTTGAAATTCCATAAAACTCAATACACTTTTTCGTTTTTAAAAATTCGTTATTTTCCCAATAAAGCAAAGATAGCTTTTACCAGTCGATTCTGATATTTATACACCCTGAAATAAGGCCGGCTATACCCTCCGAAGCCCCGGAAAAAATCGGAAATCGGCCGAATCATACTTCCACAAAAATCATAGCGATCAACAAATTTCGAAGCATATCGAATCGAATGCCAGATCAAAGCTGTTTTAACCGTAGAATCTTTGTATTGATAATCCATCCCGGTATTGAGTAAATATGCACAATCAAAATCAATAATCAATAATACGCCGGCTATTATCTGTCCCTCTTTATTTTTAGCAAAGAAAATTTTTCGGTGCCCATGCTTCTGTATAGCCTGATCGAGTTTTAGATATAATCTTTTGGAAAAAGGCACTTTACCTTGATGATCACCATAACTGGACAATATCAAATCATATATTAAGCCGACATTTTCACCTTCCTCTATAGTATTTTCGGATTGTTCGAATTTATTCAATTCATACCTCTTACTATACTTGAAACCAGCCAGGATACTTTCCTCATCTTTGATATTATCTAATACAAAGCGGTAGTAAGTAGTCTGTTGATAATCTTTCCAATACAGCGCTTTCCAGTTTGAAAAATCAAAAGCAAAAAGCTGATTAAAATAAAGCAGCTTCCTGGCATGTAGATCATCTGCCAGTCTTTCCAGAAGTTGTTGCTCATAACTGTAGCGCTTTACTCGTCTGAGCTTTTGCGAAGGAGGAAAAATTATTGCCCCAAGATAGGGAGTTAAGGGCGGTTGAACAGATATCTTAAAGTTGTATTGTTTGTGAATAACAAAAGGCAAAACCAGTTTAATACATCCCTCTTTATCTTTAATCAAAATAACATCCCAGGTTTTACCTTCCGATACGATATCCAGCCACCAGTCCCGAAAAAAAATCGGAATATCCGATCTGTTTTTAATAAAACGTTTATATTCTTCTTTATTTTCGCTCATTTTAAGCTTGCTCCAATGTGTGGAATTTTCGGATTAGTAAAGCCGCCTAAAGATAAAGTAATTGTCGATGAATTGAGAGATTCCCTGGCGATTCTTGCACATCGTGGACTGGATGATCAGGATTGTTACTGTTTTAAAAATGTAGGTCTGGGACATCGGCGATTGGCAGTGTTTGATCTTTCTGAAAAAGGTAGACAACCAATGTCTTATCGGGAGCTAACAATTACGTTCAACGGAGCCATTTATAATTTTCCGGAAATCCGTTTGGAACTCATTAGTAAAGGATACCGCTTTACGACAGATACGGATACCGAAGTGATACTGGCCGCTTATCATCACTGGGGCCCGGATTGTGTACATCACTTCAATGGTCAATGGGCTTTCGCAATTCACGACCCCAGTCGAAATCAATTGTTTTGCAGCAGGGATCGTTTTGGGATCAAACCTTTTTATTACACTTTCAAAAATGGTTTTTTTTATTTTGCTTCGGAGATAAAAGCGTTTACTAGGATTCCCGGATGGCGAGCTCAGCTTAATGCCACCCGCGCCGTAGAGTATCTGCAGCATCAAATGCATGATCACACAGAAGAGACTTTTTTAAAAGAGGTTTTTGTTTTAAAAAAAAGTCACAACCTCCAACTTGACCTCGAATCATTAAAGATTCAAATCAATGCTTATTATAATTTAGATCATCTTTTTGAGACGAATCCTACTGATACAGAAGTAAAAAAACATTTTCGCTTATTACTGGAAGATAGTATTCGTTTGAGATTAAGAAGTGATGTCAAACTTGGTACTGCACTTTCCGGAGGTTTGGATAGCAGTTCTATCGCTCTTTCTATGCATCAACTTACTCCAGAACAAGAGATCAATACTTTTTCTATAGTTTATAATCAAAAACCAATTAGTGAGAAACCTTATCTGGATGCTGTACTAAAGAGAGGAAATTTTCAATCTTATCAGGCCAGTCCCACCTGGGATGATCTTGAAATGATAGAAAATGATGTAATCTGGCATCAAGAAGAACCGGTCAATGGTTTTAGCATTTATGCACAACATCTGTTATTCCGGTCCGCTGCCAAACAAAATGTAAAAGTAATGCTTGATGGTCAGGGAGCTGATGAGATTTTAGCCGGTTATGAGAAGTTCTTTTTCGTTTTATTAAAAAAATATAAAACGCATCCGCTTAAATTAATCCGCTTACTTTGGCAAATTCACAATAGGCACCGTCTGGATTTCAAACAAGTCTGGAATGGTTTGAAACAATACTATTCCAAATCACAAAGCCATCTACCTCCCTGGCTAAATCTTCCGATTAACACCGATCACTTTTTCCGGCGTTCTCCCGATGACTGCCTTCGGTCAACCAGTAAAAACCTGCTTTTCGAATTGGGTTTGGGCGCTTTACTGCGCTATGAGGACAAAAATGCGATGGCTTTTGGTATTGAATCTCGCGTTCCCTTTCTCGATCATCGATTAGTGGAGTTTTGTTTATCGCTTCCCTCATCCTTTAAAATCAGAAATGGCATTCGGAAATGGATATTACGAGAAAGTCTGAAAGATCAATTACCGGAGTCCTTATACAAAAGATATGACAAACTTGGTTTTGCTACCCCTCAAAATCAATGGCTGGTCAAATACCGCTCCGGGTATTTACATTCCGTAAAGCAGCATCTTCCCGTTTTGGAAAAATTGATCCATCCCGATTTTCCACTTGATCAATTGGATACGCTCACGCTTTGGCGTATGGATAATTTTAGAAAATGGATGGAACGCTTTCAGGTAATTATTTAATTCAAGTAGCGATTTATTCTCCTTATTTTCGCTCATTCATCGCAACCCGGGTTATTTAGAAAAAACAGAAAGCAACATTTTACTAATCCGCAGTTTATATTCTTCAAAATTGCTTTCCTTTTTTAAAAGGTTAAAATGCCGATTGTTAATCCAGTGAGTAAGCATTTGCAACAGACGCTCTTCTGTGTCATACCGGCCAACAATGGTTTCCAGTTCTTTGGCTAGCGGGTAAAATGCCGGGATAACTGCCGGTAAAGAAAATTGAATGAGATCATTTATGTTTCCGGAAACACAGGTTTTCCCCCTTTCTTCCCGAAAGGCTTTATATTGTACAAACCGTTGAATAGGTAGCAGCAGAAAGTCCGTTTCTTCGAGTACCTCCCGAAAGGTGGCAATAGAAACATAATTTTCGAATCCGTAAACCTCAATATTTTTTAAACCGCTATTATAAATTCTCTCCAGAAGCTTTTTTTCCTTTTTGGAAAATGGTTTTCCCGCAAAAAGGAGTTTGACTGTTGTATTGATTTGTTGATCAAGAATTGGCAGTATTCTGGCAATACATTCATAATCCCTTCGATTCTGATCAACCGTTCCGGGAATCGTAATAACTACTTCTTTCCGGTTATAAATCAGCGGCCGGAATTTAGGAACAGCTATTTCTATCGAAGAAAGATTTTGAGTCCAGTCTTCCTTTGTTTTTTCTGAAATAAATCTTTCAATGGATTGCCCCGGCACCACTACCCTATCCAGGCGCTCCAGTATTTTTTGAGTATTTTGAAAGTCGCCACGCAACTTGCTCAAATAGTATCTGGACTTCTCCTCTATTTTTCCGGTTTTATAAAAAAAGAAGTTATAGCTATTATGAACCAGTCCAATCAGCTTTGCACACAAAGCATTATTAAAAAAGAAAGTGGACCGGACATCAATAGTAGTAAAAAACACATGCGAACAACTGTTTAAAACTTCCATATATTGATTTAGAAAGTCATCATCCAGTCTGTCCTTCGGGGAAGTGTAAAAGGTCACTTTGGTATCATCAGGTATTTGTTCTTTGCAAAAATCTGTACAGAAGCAATAGACCTCAAAAGGTTCCCCTTGCATTAAACGGAGCAAAGCAGCTATGACTTCATAATGTCGAAATGGCTCAATAAATGCAATCTTCTTTTTCATAAAAGCACAGTTCATACTCTTAACTTCCCACTCTCAAAGTAACAACTTAAAAAAGAATTAAAAAAGCGTTTATCCGATTCCCGGAGCGATGCGAAATGTATTCTTACTTTAAGGCATACTCACCAATTGAAAGCGAATTTAATCCATTAGAATTTTGAGCAGTTCTTCCAGCATAGACTGGTGATTAAAGTTTTGCTCAACGAAAGTTCGCCCTTGCCGGCTTCGCTTTGCCCTCTCCTCCGGATTTTCGAGGCAAGCTTTTAATGTTTTTGCCAAAGCTTCGGGCCCATCCTCCGGGCTAAGCCAGCCATTTTTACCATAATCCAATACTTCTGGAATACCTCCTGTTTTCGTACTCACTACCGGGATACCACTAGCCAGAGCTTCGATGTTAGCCATTCCCAGACCCTCTTTATGTGCCGGCACACAGAATAGGTCATGGTTTCGCAAAGCATTGCTTACAATCTCTTGTCCGGAAGGGCCAAGAAAATGTTGCTGAATATTGTTCTTCCCCTTAAAAAAAGCGTCTATCATTTTCCTTTCTTTCTGCTTGGGGCCCATTATCGTTAGTTGAAAAGAATAAGGTAATAAAGCCAGGGCATCAATAAGTAATTTTAAGCCCCCACGAGGATAATCGCTTTTAACGAAAAGTACTTTAATCGCAGTGTTTAAATCAATCGCCCGGGGCTGTTGAAACGGGAAACTGGCAATATTAATAGTCTGATACAACCGATGAACCTTCTCAGGTCGGCAAGAGTACATTTTTAAAATATAATCCCGAATATAATCGGAATTGGCAATAACCTTAGTCAGTTTTCGGCAAGCCAGGTATTCCAAAGGTTTCCGATGTATATTAATCAACCATTTTTTGTTAAATGCCGGTCGGTTCAGATTTGCGCTCAAATAATCATCATCGTGAACCATGCCGACCACTTGCAGATCATCCGGTTTTTTCCATGCCGACCAATAAGCCATAAGTGCATTATTAAAAAGTAAAACATCAAAAGGATATGTTTTGCGAATGGACATCGCAGCATTATAATAGGAATAATTATTTAAAAAAGGCCAAAAAGCATGTATTGGGCGGGGGTATTTTGGACCGATCTTATAAATCCGGTCAGGTATCGCCTCATCAATACCTTCCGTTAGGATACGTACTTCCTGTGCTGGATAACGTTCATTAATTTCCAGCAATAAATGAGCAAATTTTGCCGGCCCGTGCGTGATTGTTTGAAAGGTACTGGAACAGAGTAGTATTTTCATCGACTATCAGAATAGCTTAGCAATAATTTTTGGGTATCGAAAAAGGTATCCTAAAAGGTAAATTGCTTTAATGGATAAACGTATTAAAATAAATTTTCTGTATTTAAAAATGTCTGGATGCGTATAAAGCAAACCCTTGATAATATGTTTATTCACTTTCGCATCCCACTGGTTTTTGAGCATCTTGGTAAACCATTTTTTAAAAAAAAGATGCCGGTAATAAATAACTTTTTGCGCATTCAGGATTCTATTATTACCGTGTATCCTGATTTTGGCAACGGGTATTTTCGGATCACCACCATACAATCGGCCATGCAATGCCAGTCGAAGAATAAAATCGGTATCCTGTGTTTGTCTCAACCGGATATCAAACGTACTCGTTTTCTCCAAGATTTTCCGCTTAATCACCAGGCCGTTGAGATGGAACCATCCTTCATTTCCAAGAACCAGACTTTGAAATAAATGAGATGGAGAAACGGATTTATTAACCGATACCATTGGCCGATCTTTATAAAGATCAAAATAAGTAGCTTTTACATCCTCATTTTCAAAAATTCTCTCTGTTGCTTCATAAATACCATCCGCTGAGGGGTACTGTTCAAATAGCTCATAGGTTTTCCTAAATCTGTTTTCGAGATAAAAATCGTCTGCATCCAAAAACGCAATATAAGGTAAAGAAGATTTTTCAATCCCAAGGTTGCGACTGGCACCTGCCCCATTATTTCTTCGGCCGGGATGTTGAAATAATCGAACCCTGGAGTCTGCCAGTGCAAGCCCCCGGCATACGCTCAATGAATCATCAGTAGAACCGTCTTCGACTAGTATGACCTCATTTACCTCCGGTTGACCTAATGCCGAATGTACTGCCTCGGTGATAAAAGGCTCAGCATTGTAAACAGGTATAATGACCGAGATATTCAAAAGTGAAAGATTTTTTCTCTGAGATAAGAGACACAGCAATAGGTCCCAATACCAATACCAGTTAAAACAAGTAATAAAGAGGTGAATAGTTCTACTTTTTCAGTAAAAAATATGAAAAGCACTTTTAGTATAGATGGAAGCATTATCAAGTCACCAAAAGGAAAATTAAACACAATATAGAAGTAGAATACCAGGCCAAGTATAAGTGCAATAAACAAATTGGTATAATTAAAGTGATCCAACCATGAGCCATTATCGAGAAACCTTTGCAAGGAGCGGTAGAAACTTCTAGGAAGAAACAAAAGGTAGACCAGGTAATTACTCACAAAAAATACATTTATCATCATTCCATTAATAAAATGAAACCACAGCGCTAAAAATATAAAAAATCTAAATACACCTGGTTTGAATACTGCTACTAAAAAAAACAATTCGAAGATAACTGCAAGATAATCCAAAGACTCCCAAAATACAGCACTTTTAATCTTTATAAGCAATGGAGCTATTAATGCCGGCTCTGCTATTGAATAGTATTTTTTAATAAAATAACCCTGTGTTGCCTGTGTTGATACATCCAGCCAACCATGAAGGTATTTGGGTACTCCCGCAGTGAACATAGCAAAACCCACAGTTAATGCAACAATAGTAATTAACCATGTCCTTGATGGCAAATGCTTCTTTCTGATGCTATCTATCGAATAACAGTTACCCCATCCGGAAAAGGCCAGTAGCATTGGTAATAAAACGAAAAGGATATTATGATCTATTTTTCCGAAAGAGAACATAAAACTTTGCCCAAATAACATCAAAAAGGAAAGTAAGAGGGATACCGTTTTGGTATACAAACCAAAAAGCAGGAGAATAAAACAAATCACTAAAGCCAGACTAAGCAGTTCGAAAAAAAATGCGGATGGAAAATCATGGAAAAGTGCCGCAATGCTATACTTTGGAGGATTAAAGATAATTGCCGGATGATTTCCCAGCCAGGAATAATTAGGAATTCCTATGATGAAAATAGTCAGACTACAATATAATATTCGAAATATTGATAATTCTTTATCATTCAAATAGAACGCCGTTTTTACCCAATCGTTAATTTTGTTGGCCAGAAGATTCAAACTCATTGCAAAGCAAACTTAAAGACTTTTTCAGAAAGCACTGTTTTATCACTGAGCGTTCCGGCATTCATATCAAAAACACTTTTATACTTTCTGATTTCGAGTTTTTTAATAGTATTAGAATCCGGTTCAGCGGATAACTGGCTTTCCAGCCAGGCCCCAAAATCTTCGATTTGTTGAACTTCTTTACTACTTATTTCTCTTTTTAAAAGGTGATTCATAGTGCCGGGGATAAACCACCAGGGGATATTCCGAAAAACCTCTTGATGCTCTACTCGCTCAACCTGACCGTCAGAGTAATAAATATGTAAATCAAAATCTTCAATCTCAACTTTCGAATCAATATCAGGGATGGATCCAAATCCGGGCAAACGGATACAGGGGTAGGGTTCTTCATATTTAATTGAAAACAGAAATTGAATACCTAAAAATAAGCCGAAGAGTAGGAACCAAATCAATGGTTTAAAAGTTGTTTTATCCTCCGTCATGCTTTTTGTCCGTTTTTTTAATCCCTCTAAAATAACCAAGAAACCATAAGGTCGGCGCAAAAACATCTATTAATAAATTCTGATAGTAGTAATTTTTTCGACTTAACAGTTTAAAAATTGATTGGGGCAGTCTTTTAAAAATTCCGCCTGCTAGGGATTTAAAAATCATAAAAAGTGTCTTTCCTGCTGTATTTTCATTTGAAAGCGCCCGGCTATATTTTCCCATAACATATTTGTTCTTTAAATGCCAGGATAACCTGAGTTTATGCGGTAGTACCGCATGCTCTATGATAAGTTCAGGGTCGAAACCAATGGTATAGCCTTTTTTTAAAAGTTGTTCCTGCAAATAATTCTCTTCTCCGTAGCCAGCCTTTTTCCCGGCCATTCCCAATTCGGGTAAGAAGCCTCCAAGCTCTTTTAAAACTTTTTTCTTAATCGCCATATTTCCTCCCGAAAGCCAACCATTATTTCCATCAATTCTCCCTGCGCTTTCCCGAATCAGTTCTTTATTTCCAAAGTTCTTTGGCAACCATTTCGGCTTTCCAAATCGAAACCAGGCGTAATACATACCACCAAGGCAATCATATTCCTGACGATCGATCAAACTTAGCAGTCGTTCTACATAACCCTTTCCAAGTCTGGCATCATCATCAATATAAACCAACCACTCCCCTACTCCATCGATCATGGCACGGTTACGCGCATGACTGAGCCCGATTTGCTTTTCCAATACCAGTCGAAGCACCGGATATTCAGATTGCATTTCTCGTACAAGTTTTTGCGTCTCATCTGTAGAATTATTATCAACAACCAAGACTTCGCATTGCTCAAGTTCTACAATTTGTTGAAAAACAGACTGGAGACATTCTTCAAGAATAAATGCCCGATTGTACGTACAGATGACAAAGGTAATGGCCATACTAATTTTTCTTAGCTACGATAACGAGATAGATTCCCAGCCCCAGTCTGTTCGTTATTTTCAGAAAAACGGGTTTAAGCCTGGTTAGCATTAATATTTTATTAAAAAATCGATTACCAATTAATCGAAGCCAGCCAAAAGTCTTGAATGAAAAAATCCAGTTTGATCGAATAGTCGAATGTGATAATATTTCAAAGTCCAATTCCGAAAGATCATTTTCTATTACAGAACGATCCAGCCAGTTTTCGTAGGGTTGGCTACTCTTGCGCATGCCGTATTCAAAATACTGATCATACCATTTTTTGTTTGGTGTTGTCAGAATTAATAGTCCTTCCGAACGAAGTAATTTTGCTATGTTTTGCAAATACTGTTTTTGATCAAGTATATGTTCAATCACCTCGGTAGAAACCAATAAGTCAAATTTTTTATTAAAAAGTTCTACAATTTTCGGATCGGAAGCGTCTCCGCTATAAAATCGAATTTTGGGATATTTTTTCTGTGCTTCGCGAATGGCCTCTTCCGCAAAATCAACACTGTATACCGTACCGTATTCACTCAATAAATTACTAAACCGTCCATCTCCACATCCAAAATCCAAAATCAAAGGCTTTTCATTCCCGTTTTTACTGAAATACTGACCTATGCGATTTTTAATAGCATTCCATCTAATTTGTTCTTCCTTATTAAGGTCCTGAGAAATCGTCGAACCAAATCTCTGATTATAATATTTTTTGGTCTTTTGTGAATAGCTCTGCCTAGATTCCATCAGTTCGAATTTCCCAATTAACATTTTTTATAAAAACCCGATTAAGGCGTTTGTCCAGTTTCGCGTGCACAAACTGGTCTCCCGTATTGTCTACTAAAAAATCAATAGCATGCTCCAGCACTTCAAAATCGCCATGAATATCTCCCAAAAAAAGGTCAATCGAATACGCTCCGGCCACTAAAGGGAGATGAGGTATCCGGATGCTGATCATTCCGGATTTAAGTCTGACATTTTCGAAATCCAGTTTATAATGCCGGTTGTTGATTCCGATCATTGGTACATTATAATGATCTCTGACAACAATTCCTAAAACGGGTGACTGGAGGACTCTTTCACTTCGAATAGTCACGTCAATATGCAAAACTGATCCAGTTGTAAAATGCTGATCATCTGGTTTTTCCGAACAGATCGATACCTTTTTAATTACCTGTTGTTCGGAAATAAAATTGCGTACTGCTGCATTTTTATTAAACTGCCGATAGGCTCGAAGTGCCTCGGATATACTTCCAAGGAAGGCCAGTTTCCCTTTTTCAAGTACCATAGCAGAATCACATAATTGCTCAATCGCTCCCAGGTTATGGCTCACAAAAAGTACTGTTCTGCCTCCCTTTGCCACTTCTCCGATCTTTCCCAGACATCTTTTCTGAAACTCGATATCCCCTACTGCAAGCACTTCATCAATTAATAAAATTTCCGCCTGCAAATGTGCAGCAATCGCAAAACCCAGGCGAACAAACATTCCGGAAGAGTATCTTTTAACCGGAGTATCCAGAAATTTTTCCACTCCGGCAAATTGTACAATCTCATCAAAGGATCGACGAACCTCCTGCCTTTTCATTCCCAAAATTGCACCGCTCAGGAAAATATTTTCCCGACCCGTCAGTTCCGGATGAAAGCCGGTGCCTACCTCCAGCAAAGACATCACCCGGCCTTTGAGTTTTATCCTCCCGGAAGAGGGTTCGGTAATTCGTCCCAAGAGTTTTAGCAAAGTGCTTTTGCCTGCTCCATTTCGACCAATTAGTCCTAAAACGCTGCCTTCATCGACCGAAAAAGACAAATCCTGTAGCGCATGAAAAGTTGAAGTTTTTGATTTAAAGCTATTTGATTTTTTAAAAACAGAAAAAGCCTGTACCAGTTCTTCCCGAATAGACCGGTAAGCTGCAATGTCCCTACTTCTGATCCGGTAAGTTTTGCCCAAATGTTCGACCTTTATTACTGGCTTTCCCATTTTATATAATATCTGCTATTTTCTTTTCGGTTTTCCGAAAATAGAATAATCCTGAAATTAATAAGAGTAATGTCACCATAAGAGATATCAGTATAGCCGTCCACTCCAGTGTCCCTCCCAGAATTGCCCAACGAAAGCCATCAATAATTCCTACCATTGGATTTAAGATATAAACCGCTTTCCACTGTTCGGGGACAATGCTGCTACTAAATCCAACCGGGGAGATAAACAGTCCCAATTGGATGAGAAAAGGAATGATGTATCGAAAATCCCTGTATTTTATATTAAAAGAAGATAATAATGCTCCGGCACCAATGGCGAGAAAAAATACAATCATCATAAAAGCCGGTATCCACAAAAAACGCCAGGTTGGCAAAAAACCGTAGAAACACATCAAAATCACGAGCAATATCAAGGAAATCAGCATGTCTACCAGGCTGGTCATCACAGCACTTACAGGAATCAGTAAACGTGGAAAATAGACTTTGGTAATAAGGTTTTGATTGCCGATCAAACTATTAGCACTATCATTAAGTGCATTGGCAAAAAAGTGCCAGGGTAACAAGGCCGCAAAAACCATAATCGGATAAGGTGCGGATCCTTCGGAAGGTAAATTTGCAATACGGCTAAATACAATGGTAAAGATCAGCATTGTCAATAAGGGCCTCAATACACTCCAGGCAATACCAATAAGTGTTTGCTTGTATCGAACCTTAATATCTCTCCAAACCAGGATATAACACAAACCCCGATATTTCAGAATATCTTTCCAGTAATTAAGTTCCGACTTGCCTGCTTCGATGATTAAGTCATAGTCCTTATCCCGGTTCAATGCTTTTTTATCGCAAAATTACTAATTTTCCGAATCCTTTCTTAAACATCGAACTGGTACCATTGTCGAAAGCTTCATAACTGTGTCCTCCTTCTTTTTTTGCAACGACTCTATATAGATATACTCCATTAGCCAGACGGTCTCCAAATTCATCCGTTCCATCCCATCGATATTCTGTACGGTGGGTTCCTACTCGGAGTGGCCCGATTTCATCCTGTGTGATTTCCTTGACAATTCGTCCACTGACGGTCATGATCTGAATTTTAAAAAACTCAGGGATATCTTCTCCGGTCAAAGTATATACAAACTGGGTGGAAGTAGAAAACGGATTCGGATAATTTAGTACATTGGATATAGAAGATTTAGTAATAATTTCAAATTTGACTTTATAATCAAGGTCTCCAGATTGGTTCCCGGTGACATCTTCGGCCTGTACCAGTAATTCATAAATACCATCTTCTTCAAAAACAGGCTGCATCCGGATCGAAGCCTTATTTCGCCCACCGCTATTATCCGGATAAAATTCGACCCAGGAAGTCTCTATTGGAATATTATCCGGCACTTGCTGTCCGGGGCGTTTTAAAAACAATTTGAATAAAGAGGTATCTGAAAGCGAAAGAAATTCATTTTCATCATTTAAGCTGATAAAGATATCCGGTCGTGGAGAAACAATATCTCCATCCAGAATATGGATTCCGTCAAAAGTGACATCCAGGATAGGGTTTCGTTCATCTTTTTGAATAAAGAAAGGCTTAACCGCAAAATTATTAAAGTGATAGAGTTCCGGTTGGTCAAAATCCGGATTTACTTCCAGAAAGATATTGTTAGTACCATCTAACTCTTTAGTATCAAAATTAAATTTAGAAACGATGAAATCGTCTTTGAGGGCCGGCGCTACTCTTTCGAATAATACTTTTTCATTATTAAAAGCATCTATTAAGGAATATTTCAGTAATAAACTATCCGTATCATAATCGCTTACATTCTCAATAGCGATCTCAAAAAGTCCCTGCTCTCCCTGTTGAAGCGTATCATTATAAAAAGTGTATTGCTGAGCCGACGAAACCGCTACTTCCGGAATGCCTTCATATAAAACGGACCACCGATTTATATCTACCGGAGTTTGATTTTCTTCATCCTTTGCAAATAGCCTTAGTTCTATATTAATATACTGACTTAGATCTATCCAGCTCAAGTCATAGTTTCCGGGCTCATATACCGTATATAAGGAATCCCTGTTTCCTTCCTCCATGTTGATACCGAAGACCGTAATCGAGGCCGTATCCGAGACTTCCTGAGTATCATAATCCCATACCAACCTTCCCCAGCTGGAAGCAGGGCCAATTTGACTAGTTGTAAAAGTTCCCTCGGACAAAAAGGATGGGACAGATAGCTCGTAATCGATAATACCATCAGAATCAAATGCTCTTTGTTCGAAGAGTACTGCTCCGGCTTTTTGAAAAGCTAAAGTATAAGGTACTGCTCCGGACGTTTCCATCTCCCTGACCTGGGTAGCTCCATAAGACTCCAATAAATTAAACAAATTGACACCGCCCAGGGCAATTGAATCGGCAGCCCATTCATCTATACTGAGTGTATAATCCGGAGTTCTCAAAGCCGTATAAAGAACGACATAAGCTTCATCCGGTACTACATTTTCAAGAAAATTTATAATGTTTTCCCGGTCTTCCTGAGTATCCGTGGGAAAGGGGAAACTTGCAATTCTGGTAGCCGTTGCATTCACACTTCCATATTCACCGGGATTATGATTAAACCAAATATTGCCATAAGTATTTCCAAAGATATTATTATCTCCTTGTGCCGAAAAAACAACAATCGTTACGGATTCCAGAAGCTCCCACCTATAGAAATCACTCCACTCGGTATTATCCATAATCCCTTTAGGTGCATTGACTGGATCGTATACCTTATTGATCAACCTGAAAACATTAGTCTTTTCGGGAAATATAAATTTCCGATCCTCATCAATCCCCATCGATTCAGACTGGTTCGTTTGGTATTGATAATAATGAGACTGACTCCAGCCTTTGGAAGTTTCCTGTGGTAAATATATAAATGAACTGGTTTCCCAAACATAGGATGCTGATGGGCTAATCGAATCCGGACTGACTCGCCAATAATAAACAGTACTATCTGTCATTTGAAGCACAGGATCCCAGCCAATTACTCCCCCCATGCTCATGATTTCCATTCGCTCTTTAAGAGGACTATTAAACAGCATGGAGGTATCTATTTCAAAAATATATTTTCGCTCCGGTGCAAGTCCATCCGAGGTAGATGCTTTCAGTCTTACATTCTGATTGTTAACAATGCTAAATTGCTTAGGATAAACCGGGCGGGCACTATCGTCAAATATATAGAAAGAGATTCCCATTTGCCCGCTGGAACTCAAAAGATCATTGTTTCCCTCTCCGGCGGGATTCGGGAATTCTTCGATTTCATTATCCGGATCCAAGCGTATATGCAAACGATTTTGCCCGGAGGCCTCTTTTTGAAAAGAAGCTACCTTAAAGAAAAATTCCGATTCAAATTTTGGTGTTTTTACCTTCTCTTTTATCAGTAATCTCCGATCTCCATTTGGCAACTCCTGTCTGATTTCTACCATAATAGAATCATTGGTACTGTAACCAAGATTTGAAATGTCAAACCTGATTCCAATACTATCCAAATTAGCCGTAAGTACCGATGGTTCAAAAGAGACAGATTTGGAGCTAACTGTATAATCAGGGCCCTCCATACGGTGTAAAATAATGGCCGGGTCGCCATGCAGGGTAAATTGTTGTTTTAGAGTAACCACTGGTAATGATTGATTATTTTCCAGTGCTTTAATTGTTTCTACCAATACATTTCCAATACTTTCTCCAAGCATTTCTTCGCTTAGCAAGTCATAATATTGTTTGGCAAAAGTTCCCAAACCACTGATGTAGCCCTGGCCGGTAGAGGCACCAAAGGCGATAACCCCTTTATCTTTTAGAAATACGAATCGCTCACTAATCCCGCGCGATGAGGTATGGATGTTTCCTGAATAACATCCAAGGGAAAGGAGCAATGGGTATTTCCCATAATTCTCATATCGTGCCGGATTTTCAATGTTAAAATCGAAAGTACCAACTGCCGAATGTCCAAAAAAGGTAATGATCGAAAGGCCATTATTAATGCGATCAAAGATGGCATCGGAGTCTCCAATTTGTATCGGATCGGAACTGGTTTTGAAGAAGGAAGTTACATTGGCCCCAAGCTTATTGTTTTCGACAATGTTTTCCATCAAAAATAAATTATTTTTAATGGCGATCGGTTCATTGGTCGTATTGGTCCCGCCACCGAGATGCATTAACTGTTTTTTCCAAAGCTGATCTTCGATGGTTTGTCCCCCCTGATTACTTTCCATCAGCTGGACTTTATCCAGATAATTTTTGATATCAGAAGTAGAAGATACCGCCAGTCTTCCGATCGGCATAACCATCATTTCAGAATCATTAGAGCTCATAAAAAGATTATCCGCTCCGGGGCTTCCAAAAGTTGGAATTGCATAATTTTCGGCGGCATCTGCAATTTGTGCAGCACTACGTACAAAAGAAAACTCTCTTCCTTTTCCAATCAGAAATAAATATTGTGGATCATCCCAAAAACGCCTGGCATAATGACTAAAATTCCGGATAGCTATAAAATGACGGTTAATTCCATAGCCAAACTGATCGTAGAGTTGTTGTATATCAATAACTTCAGTATTGAAGTCACCTCCCTGAATGGACGATCTATAATCGGCATATTCGCTTACGAAGTTATTCCCACTTCCATCATTATATAATTTTGGATGCGAAAGGATAATAAATTGAGTCTCACTATTTCGGTAGTCTACAAAATTTACCGGTTTAGGTATCGCATTTTTATACCCATCAGCTTGGCTGCTGAGTACCAAGGTCCGCAGTTGACTTGATGCAGGAATTCTGGCTCTGATTATCCCGTTCTGTACTTCTGCAATAATTCTCTGTCTATTCGTAATATCATAAAGCACAGGAGACTGACCTCCCGCATTAAAGTTTTCAATCTCCAAATATTTATCAACAGCTCCCGCTTCAATATCAAAAATATACTGACTTTGTCCGTTGAAATCGAAACTTCGCGGATACATCAGCCAGACATTGGACACAGAAGTTCTATCCTGTTCACTGGCATTGCTCTGTATTTGCAGATCATTGGAATTAGTTAGCTCGTTACTGGATATATTGAAGTTGTATTGTTTTAACTGGAAACCACTTAGTTGTTCGTTGTGAATCGTATTTCCATTAAAAGACACAGATATATCGTGCCCTCCGGTATTGGTAGATAGACGAACCAGCAGGGAAGCGGCTCCACCGGCAGGATTAATCGCCGAAGTGCTAATACTAATATCGTGACTATTGAGAAAACCCGTTCCATAACCTTCTCCCCTATCAAAGGAAGATTTTGCCACTCCTACAGAATTTTGTTCTTTGATATGAGTAGTGAAAAAATTGAGCAATGCCTTTTCTGTATAAAAAGGTTCGACGGGTGGTAAATTGCTAAGATCATTAATAATTGCAGTATATCTATTTACACTACTCCCGGCATCCGCCCAAGTGAGAAAATACGCCGAGGAATCCGAGACCAGGCTATATTCCGGATTAAGCATTTCATTATCGGGGTCGGTATAAACATATCTGTCGAGTGCCCCGCGATTTTGCATACCATAAAATTCGATATAATCTCCGGCACCAAGTAGTAGATCCGTTGAAGTAAAAACGGGTATTTCCTCTCCCATATGAAAAAGTTGAAACCGGTTGGCATTAACACTACTAACGGGGACACCTGCTGCCTCGAGAGCCGACTTCGAAATCCGATGCATTCCGTCTTCAGCTACTAGAATTTTGAAGTAGGTTTGATCATAACTGATCCACTCATTTCCGTAGAGGGTATCCTGACCATTCCACATTTGTGCATTGAGATTGAGAGAAGACAGAAGAAATGCAAATGATGATAGTATAAATATTCTATACATGGGAACTCCATTTAACTAAAATGAATCCCTACCCCTGTTACAGATTAAGGAGGTAGTTTTGAAATAATATTTTTGCTTTGATTAATCCCAAAATCAGAGGTATAATTTCTTCTATTAATTCCCTCTTCATTTAATCTAAAGCACAGGATTTTTCAAAGACCTGGAATTAATACGCCAAAAACGTAGAATAACATCTAAAATTATCAAAAACTGAACCGTTTACCATCTTTATCCGGGTAAACCTATACTTTCAAAATCAACTTTGTTGTTTCCCGGACAAAGTCGGAAATCAAGATTAATCAAACGGACTGCTTCATAGCTGTGTACCATTCCAAACAATCATGATATACTTTGTCTTCGATAGCTTTCCGGTATTTGTTAGGATTAAATTCCTGGTTTAGAGATTTGAACGTGCTTTCGTAATTTTGGTTGATTTTTTTCAATATTTTTTGATAAGTATCCGGATAGTCTGCTTTAAATCTTTCAATATTGAATTGATTCAGATTAAAAGAATGTCCAAGATTTACCTCTGAAATAGTAATATCTTTATGATGATTTGCTCCACTCCGCTCATCATCTCTCAATTTTCGTTCCTTCTCCGTCATGTTCTTTTTTCTGTTGATTACATACTCCATCATACGTGCATGTAAACCGTCCTCGGTCAATGTTCCTTTTTTCCACCAGGAAACAAATGCTCCGGCTGGTTTTTCTGCATTCGTTTTATCGGAAAAGAATTTCCAGAGCATATTGAAGTATATGTCTTCATAACCCCGAAGAGGTTCGTAATTAACCTTGGGATGTTTAAAGATATGATCCTTGATAAAAGCTTTATTGACCCCCTTTGCGGCTAAAAAATCCAGTGCTCTGGAAAGGCTTGGAGTCAGGGAAGTATCTGAACCAACAGAAAGTGTAGCAGACAATTTATTCTTTTTAAGTGCCTCCCCTGCTTTGGGATCTATTTTGGACAATAATTGCAGGGTTTCCGATTTAAAATGGGGTTCATTTTCATGTATCGTAAAACGCAAACTAATAATTTTCTTTCCCTGCTTTTTTGCGGGTTTATATTCGAAGCGAATGTCGGTATATTTTTCAATCTCTCTTTGGGAAGGTATTAAAACCCATCTTTTAAACTCGTAAAACTTGCTGTAACGATTCTCGATCCCCAGATAAAATTTGATCTTATCCACCGTCAACTCGCATTCTCCCTTAAACTGATGCCGTTTTAGTACTTCATAAAGCCGTATTGCACTGGAGTTCAGATAAACAATATTGCTAATATTGTATTTCGTAAAATGTTCTTTAAGTTGAACCAGATAGTCTCTGAGTTTTTCAGAAAGGCTGAAGGTAAATTCATCGGTTTCAGTATTGTGTTCCATATGTTGTAACCAAACACTTTTACCCACGATATTTCCTTTTTCGTACATAATGGTTTCACTGTTGAGTTTATCCATTAAGGCAAAAACTTCTGACTTATTGGCAATTCGTCGTTTCCCATCGAAATTTATAATCTTTTCGATATCGGAATAATGCATCGTATATTCCTTGAAATTGGTATCATGCTGAGATATTTTCGAAATCAAGTATAAAACAAAAAATTGCTCTCTGCTATTTAGTTTATAACTCGTTTCTATTAATTTATTCGATTTTATAATTGCCATAGATCAAATTATATTTAAAAGTTATACAAAGATAGCTTAAAAGCGTAATCAGCTTTACTGGTCTCTTACGCTTTTATAAACATAATTTCCACAATCTTGATAAATATTGATGTAGCTCTACGGTTTTAGGATTAAGCTTACTGAATTCTTGTGATGCAATCCTACGGTTTTTGATGTAATCCTACGCTTATTTGAATTCTTCCCATTCTTTCTGGCATAAAATAGAAGCGGGGAAAAGGCTCAGAATTACGCTTTATCGATGTATCTCTACGGTTTAGGTCGATTTCAAGTCATTTTTCCGATGCAAATCTACGCTTATCGATGTATCTCTACGGTTTTGTCTTAATCGGGGCAAGGTTTATAAGATAAAATGGATGCATTTCTACGCTATCAGATGTTAACCTACTCTTTTTGATGTAATCCTACGGTTTTCGATGCAATTCTACGTTTTTGATGTATTTTAACGCTATTGAGATGTAATCCTACGTTATTAAAAATGTATCCCTACGTCTTTTTTGATGCTTTCCTACGTTGTCCCGATGTATTTCTACTTTTTAAAAAGCTGGAACAATTGATTTTATTGATATTCTCTATTCCCTAAATAACTAAATAAAATAAATTAGGTTAAAAATCCTTAAAGAAAAGGTGTTTTAACTAATTTATCCAGGTTATTTAGTTCCCTTAAAAAAATAGAACAAAAATTTGTTCTAAGCCCATTCTCCTTCGATATGAGGACTTTTCTTTATCTATTCCTGGCTCTCTACCAAAAAGCATTAAAAATGTCTTAGATCAAAAAAAGTACATTGGTTTACTGAAATCAGTATTTCAGTTCTTACTGACTTCTATAACATTCTTAAGCAGTATTTCCGGGTTTCAGTAAATACGTATTTACTGAATATAATTATTGCTTTTGCTACTATTCAGCTACAAGTGGCAATTTTCTCTGCTATCGCTTATTTTTTTTGTTGGATTGCCCACATCTGGCTGCAAAAGAGGTCTTAATTCAGAACAAAGTTTGTTCACTTATCGCAAGGTTTTAAAACTCTAAACCAGCTTTTGGAAAATTAACACTTTTTGCATTCCTAATAACATGTATGGCCAAAACAATGAATAGCTTTATTCTATTCTGCTCATTACTCTTTTAAATACGTTGTAAATACATATGATTAATGCGCTTTTACTGAAATCAGTATTTCAGTAAAAGCGGCAATGCTCATTTCTTTAAAAAAGTATTGCCGTATTACCGTAAATACTTATATATTTGCATTAGCTTTAAAATAAGTATTTCAGTATTTACTGAAATCAGTAAATTAAACACTATGATCATTTCTATTACAAGTTTAAAAGGTGGTGTAGGTAAATCCACCATTTCACAAAATTTGGCAGTCTGCTTTGCACATATGGGGTATAAAACGGCGATAGTCGATACAGATACGAACGCCAGTTCTGTACATTGGTCGGGGCTCCGGGAAGAAGGCCTGCCGGAAATTACTGTGCTTGGACTAACCGATAGCGAAGCATTGCGTAAAAACATTAAAAAAATCCACAATGATTATGATATCATCATCATCGATGGTACACCGTCCATCAGTAAATTGGTTAGTACCATTTTGGTTTTGGGAGATGTCGTACTCATACCTATCCGACCCAGTGGATTTGATATTTGGGCTACGGAAAAATTTATAGAATCTTATGAACAGGCTAAAATGCTTAAAGATGATATGCGAGCGTTTTTCGTTATCAATGAGTACAATCCCCGGGCAAATCTAAATAATGAAATCAAAGAAGCACTAAACGAACTGGCAATTGATACTGTAAATACAACTTTTCGAACCCGAATTGCCTATGGTGAGGCTAGTGTTTTGGGAATGGGAGCTTATGAGTATAAAGATCCCAAGGCCAAGCAAGAGGCCACTAATCTGGCAAACGAAGTTCTTCATATTCTACAAAATATATAGCGATGGCAAAAAAGAGATTCAATATTAGCTCGACGCTAAACAAAAACCAGGAATCAAAGCTAGCCGAAAAAATTCCTTTGCGCAAAACCACTAAAGATCTTGAGGAAGTAAAAGAAAAAGTCGAACAAATTCATCCGGAGCGGCAGCAGAAAACGGAAACAAAAGGGGCAAAGAGTTCGCAAAAAAAGGTCTCTGAGGTTGAAGAAAAGGAGAAATTGGTAAGAATGACGATTGATACTCCGGAAAGTATCCATAAGAAACTAAAAATAAGATCAGTTGAAAAAGGAATCAGCTTAAGGGATTATATCCTCAAATTAATTGAAAAAGAACTTAAGTAAATACTGATTTCAGTAAGTCAGTATTTCAGTTTATACGATATCATCCATCAATAGGGAAGCAAATGTTAAAATTTGATAGTCTTCCTATTTTTTATACACTCATACAATTTTTCCGAATACCAGCCCGTTTATCAAGCAGCAATAAATAGAGTTAAAAACATCACATTAATACCATTCTGTGCTTTTAAAGCCTTCTATGTCGTAAATCTTTACCTGTTTCTTACTTAATACAATTTTATCAGATCGAAAAGCTTGTTTTCGATTATTTATCAACTCATTAAACACAGATTGAGCATAATGCCCTTTGTGTTTTCAAAAATCGACGCATTTATGAGACTTGTAATCATTCTTGTTATCGCGCTGGCACCTTTTGGATTGATGGCTCAAAGCTATGAAGCCGGGTTAACATTAGGAGGCTCTTCTTATCAGGGCGATCTTTCTCCGGAGGCGGTAAATCTCAGTACAGGAAAAATACACCCTTCGTTAGGGCTGTTTTTTAGATATAACTTCAATAAATATTTATCAGCGAGGGCTAATTTTTCGTACGGCAAAATATCCGGTGATGATGCTTTGTCTAAAGATGAAAGCAGAACGGGCCGAAATCTTAGCTTTCAATCCAACTTGGTTGAATTCGGTATTACCGGAGAACTAAACATATTTGGCTTTCAGCCAAAGGGACTGCAAGGAAGGTATAGCCCATATCTTTTTGGAGGGATTGCAGTTTTTCGATTTAATCCCGAGACTGAGTATAATGGTGAATTAGTAGAACTCCAGCCACTAGGTACAGAAGGTCAGGGAATGGAGGGCTTTGCGGATAGATATAAGCTTACCCAGATTGCGATTCCGATGGGAGCAGGGATGAAGTTTGCAATCAGTGAAAGGCTGACAATAGGAGCAGAGATTGGGTTCCGCAGAACATTCACCGATTACTTGGATGATGTAAGTGGTACTTATGTGGCTTATAATGAATTGCTCAATGGTAATGGAGAATTAGCAGCGATATTGGCCGATAGGAGAGGGGAGTTGATTGATGACGGAAATGATGTTCCTATAGTGGTAGCTGAGACTGGTGTGCAATTCAGAGGTAATCCCGATGAACCGGATTGGTATGCGATCGGGAACTTTACGATTTCTTATACCTTTTACCCAGGCAATGGTCTGGGGAAGTCTAGAAGCAAAAAGGACTTCGGTTGCCCGAAGTTTTAAGATAGTGTGTTCTCAAAATTCTCAATAACCGTTTCTGAAGAGTAGGCTTGATAGTCTACTCTTTTTTTGTTCAGGTTTCAATAAAAGCCAAAATTCTGGAGTGAAATTAATGGAGATAATTATGAGATTTAAAGTATTGGGAAAAAAGGAGGATTTTTGTATGCGAGCAATTTATTTTACTTTTTTAATTTTTTATTTTAAAGAAAATTTCGAATGAGTAAACGATATATTTCTGCATTTATCTCTTGCAATTCTTTCATTTTTATATAAAATACTTTACCTTTGCAGTCCCTTAGAAACTACTATACAGCTTTCGAGGGATCAATTAGAAATCATATTTTTTTAAAATTTATATTCAATTTTACATGCTAATTATTGAAATCAGAGATGATGAATCTATTGACCGCGCACTAAAAAGATATAAAAACAAGCACCGCAAGGTAGGCGTGATCAATGAAATCCGTAAAAGAAAAGAATTTATCAAACCTTCTGTAAGAAGAAGAGCGGAGATTCTTAAAGCGATTTACAAAAAACAAAAATTCGAATCTGTAGACTAGTCCTTTTGTAGAAGGACAGAACCTACTTCCATTATATAAGACTCTAGAAGTTTCCAACTAGGGGATGTTACATTTTGTAGCATCCCCTAGCTGGTTTTAGCTCTACAATAAATTTCAAAAAGATATACAGAATTCATAAATATTACGACCTTTAGAGCTTTCTTTTAACATCCATCACTTTTAATACCCTATGAGGATATTCCTGCTTGTACTCTCTTTACTATTCTTGCTCCAATACCATTTGTCGGCGCAAGGAAGTGCACTGCCTATCGGGATTGATAATTATCACCTCATCGACAGACTGGATATACTCTATAATGACCAAACTTTTCATACTAGTATAAAACCATATCTGAGGGGAGATATCATCAGGTTTAGCACTTATATAGACACATCAGGGGCAGAACTAAGTGATCTGGATATTGCCGATTTGCAATATATCTACGATGATAATAATGAATGGCTCAAACAAGCTGAATTCAGCACGACACTGACCGGAAAGATCGAACCTCTCAATGAAAAAATATACGTTGATAGTACCAAGACTTTTTACACTATCCGGCAGTCCGTAGCCACCAGACACAGCCCTTATTACCGCACAAATGAAAAACCGGTTTTTAAATACTTTTATAAAACGCCCGCAAACTTCTTTGAACTGAATCGCCCTTATTTCCAGCTCAAACTTAATCCAATTATCAATTTTCGATTAGCAAGAGAACAAGGTGATGATGAACTTATATTTCAAAATACGAGAGGATTGGAACTAAGAGGTGCAATCGATGAAAGAATTTATTTCTACTCCAACATTCTTGAGAATCAAAGTCGATTTGCTTCTTATGTTAATGAGAGAGTAATTAGAGATGCAGCTATTCCCGGGGCTAGTCTTTACAAAGGTTATCGAAGTCAATTCCTGAATATTACCGATGGCTATGACTACCTTTTTGGACAGGCTTATATCGGATTCAATCTAACGAAACACGTCGGCATGCAATTGGGGCACGGCACCAATGCCATTGGAAATGGGTATCGCTCTCTTTTGCTTTCCGATTTTGGAAGTAATTATTTTTATCTGAAATTCAATACAAAAGTCTGGCGCATTCACTACCAAAACATCTTTGCTGAATTAGGATCTATTTCTGCTAATAGTGCCCGGGGAGACAACCTTATCCCAAAAAAATACATGGCCGCCCATTACCTCAACTTCCAACTCGCCAAAAACCTTAAAGTCGGCCTTTATGAAGCGGTCATATTTAGCAGAAATAATCAATTCGAATTACAATACCTCAATCCCCTCATCCTTTACAGAACGGTCGAACAATACATCGGCAGCCCGGATAATGTTCTTATAGGAATCAATACCAACTGGAATCTGTATAATCGCTTTCAATTGTATGGTCAATTAATGCTCGATGAATTCAAATTCAGTGAATTAATCATCGAACGAAGAGGATGGTGGGCCAATAAGTTCGGATATCAATTAGGTTTGAAATACATTAATACCTTTGGCATAGACCATCTGGACACGCAGGTGGAGTTTAACAGTGTACGCCCCTATACCTATACGCATAGAGACAGCTCCACGAGCTACACTCACTATCATCAGCCCTTGGCTCATCCTTTAGGAGCAAATTTTCGGGAGATAATCTTCAAAGCCCGTTATCAGCCATTGAATAAATTGATTGTAGATACCCGGCTTATCTTTATGAATTATGGAGAGGATGAAGAGGCATCCGTAAACTGGGGAAATAATATCATCCTGCCTCATACCAGTCGGGTAATGGATTTTGGCAATGAGATAGGGCAGGGGGTAGGCACAAAAACGATTCTGATCGGAATTGATCTCAGTTATCAACTCTTCCATAATACTTTTATCGATTTGTATTATTTATACAGAAATCAGGAAAGTGATCTGGAGGAACGTTCTCAGAGGACTAGTTATATTGGAGGCGGTTTTCGGATGAATATCTCCAATAAACGCTTTGAGTTTTAAAAGCGAAGCCCGTCCCTTTTTAAGAAACAGGCTTCAGTGATTTTCTATTAAAAGAGAAACCTAGATGATCATTCCGGCACCTACAGTCTCGTTTGTTCCTTCATCTACAAAAATAACACTTCCCGTAATTCTGTTTTTGCGGTAAGCATCATAGAAAAGTGGCTTTGTAGTTCGAATCACAATGCGACCAATATCATTCATCTTGATTTCCATATTTTCCAGATCTCTGTGTAGCGTATTGATATCAAGCCTGTAACGTATCTCCTTGATCATACATCGGGCACTTTTAGTAGTATGCAAAATAGTATACTTCCCTCTGGATTGTAAAGGCTTTTCATTAAACCAGCAAACCATTACTTCCAAATCCTGCCCGATTATTGGTTGATTATTCTCTCTAACAATCATATCTCCACGACTAATATCAATATCATCTTCCAGTAAAATGGTCACTGATTGCGGCGGGAATGCTTCATTTAACGCTCCATCTATGGTATCAATCTTTGCAATTGTTGACGAAAATCCGGAAGGTAAAACCGTAACTTTATCTCCTTTTTTCAATATTCCTCCGGCAACCCGCCCCGCATATCCACGATAATCGTGAAACTGGTCAGTATTAGGTCGAATAACGTATTGCACCGGAAACCGGGTATCAATAAAGTTATGATCACTTGCGATATGCACATTCTCCAGATAATACATCAAGGTGGGGCCTTCATACCAGGAGGTTTCAGCTGATCGATTAACAACATTATCCCCCCTCAAGGCCGATATCGGAATGAAGTGCACATCCTTGACATCCAGCTTAGCCGCAAACCTTTCAAAGCTACTCTTGATTTGCTCATACCTTTCCTCATCATAATCAACCAAATCCATTTTATTAATACAAATAACCAGGTGAGGTATTTGCAATAAAGAAGCGATAATGGCGTGGCGGCGAGTTTGTTCAACTACTCCATTTCTGGCATCTACCAAAATCAAAGCAACATTGGCAGTCGATGCTCCGGTCACCATATTGCGGGTATATTGAATATGTCCAGGAGTATCGGCAATAATAAATTTGCGTTTGGGCGTGGAAAAATACCGATAAGCCACATCTATTGTAATCCCTTGCTCCCGCTCTGATCGCAAACCATCTGTCAGCAGGGCCAGGTTAACTTCTGTTTCACCTCTTCTCAGACTACTCGCTTCAATAGCCTCCATCTGATCCTGGTATATTGATTTACTATCATATAAAATTCGACCGATTAATGTGCTTTTTCCATCATCTACGCTCCCTGCAGTCGTAAATCTCAACAATTCTGAAGATTGAAAATCCATATTTCATATTTTAAACTACCTCTCTAAATGGCAGCGTATTATATTTTTTTAAAAAATGAAGCCAGCTTCTAACTAAAAATATCCGGTTTTCTTCCGATCCTCCATTGAAGTCTCTGAACGTTTATCATCTGCTCTGCCTCCCCGCTCCGTCATGCGGCTTGTAGCAACTTCCTCTATAATTTCCTCAATAGTACTTGCCTGAGAAAGCCAGACACCGGTACAAGTCATATCTCCAATCGTCCGACAGCGAACCATCATTTCCTTAACTTCTTCTGTCGGCTTTTTTTGAATGTACTCACAATCAGCCAATAGAATTCCATCTCTTTCAAAAACATTTCGCTTATGGGCAAAATACAGACTGGGCAATTCAACATTTTCCATAGCCAGGTACTGCCAGACATCCAATTCGGTCCAGTTGCTAATCGGGAACACCCGAAAATGTTCCCCGTAATGCTTCCGGCCATTAAACAAATTCCACAATTCGGGCCTTTGATTTTTGGGATCCCATTGACCAAACTCGTCCCGGTGAGAGAAAAAACGTTCTTTTGCTCTGGCTTTTTCTTCATCCCGGCGAGCACCTCCCAGAGCAGCATCGAACTTGCCCTTTTCCAATGCTTCCAATAAGGTGGTTGTCTGCAATCCATTACGACTTGCATTATAACCTTTTTCCTCAGTCACCATACCTTTATCAATCGCCTCCTGAACCGAAGCTATAATCAGGCGAAGCCCAAGACGTTCCACCAAAGCATCCCGGTAAGCAATCGTTTCCGGAAAATTATGCCCCGTATCAACATGTAATAAAGGGAAAGGGATTCTGGCAGGATAAAATGCCTTTTGAGCTAAATGTACCATCAAAATAGAATCTTTACCTCCGGAAAACATCAGCACGGGGTTTTCAAATTGTGCAGCCACTTCTCTTAATACAAAAATGGATTCAGATTCTAATTCTCTTAAATGATTTAATTGATAATTCATCAATTCAATTTTATAATTGGAATAACATATTCTAATATAATAGCCACAGATTCCTGAATACTTTGCTGCTCCGTTTTGATCTCCAAATCCGGTTCTTCTGGAACCTCATAAGGAGAGTCTATTCCCGTAAATCCCTCGATCTCGCCTTTCCGTGCCTTTTTATACAAACCTTTTACATCCCGGGATTCGCATACTTCCAAAGGCGTATTTATATAGATTTCGATAAAATCTTCGCTTCCTATAATCGATTTGGCAAAGGCGCGAATTTCTTGCGTTGGACTAATAAAAGAATTGATAGAAATAACCCCTGAGTGAAGATAGAGTTTAGCCACTTCCGCAATCCTTCGGATATTCTCCTTTCTATCTTTCAAAGAGAAACCAAGATTATTATTGATTCCGTTTCGGATATTATCCCCATCCAGTACTTGAGCAAAATATCCGCGATTATACAATTCGCGTTCAAGAGCCTGTGCAATAGTACTTTTGCCAGAACCCGAAAGACCCGTTAACCAAAGCACTTTGGCTTTTTGATTAAGGAAAGCTTCGCGATCTTTTCTCTGTAGCAGTCGATCAAAAATAGGGTGAATATTCTCCAAAAATTTCTTCTTTTAATAGAAAAAGGGCAAGTTCTATAATTGTTACATCATATTCAAGCACTGTATGCAAGAATTCTGTCTGTACTAAAAGTCCCGATGCGGGTTTACTCATTTGTCAGAATCTGTTTATTTAAGAAACTTTTTACAGCTTTTTGATATTCTAAATCATAAATTTACAATTTGAAAGATTCAAACTATACGTATAGAGCCTATATAAAGTTTGCAAGCCTAAACGAAAAGAGGAAAGATTTGACACTTTTAGCCGATCAATCGAAGCATTAAATAAATTTAAATAAACCAAACTTGTTTATGAGGTCAATTCGGGATATAGCTAAAGAAAAGATTTTGGTACTGGATGGTGCAATGGGTACGATGATACAACAGTACAGTCTGGAAGAAAAAGATTATCGAAGTGAGCGCTTTGCCAATTTTCATAAAGACGTAAAAGGGAATAATGACCTGCTTTCCATTACTCAGCCTCATATCATCGAAGCTATTCACAAAGCATACCTGGATGCGGGTTCAGATATTATTGAAACCAATACCTTTAGCTCGACCAGTATTGCACAAGCAGATTACGAAATGGAAGACCTCGCTTATGAGATGAATTATGAATCTGCCCGGATTGCTAAGAAAGCGGCTAAAGAATATACGGCGCTCAACCCTCAGAAGCCCCGTTACGTTGCTGGAGCGCTCGGTCCAACCAATCGTACCGCTTCTCTTTCACCCGATGTCAATAATCCCGGATATAGGGCTGTTACTTTCGACCAATTAGTAGAAGCGTATTATGAACAGGCTAAAGGACTAATGGAAGGAGGGGTTGACATTTTATTGGTCGAAACGATTTTTGACACACTCAATTGCAAGGCCGCACTCTATGCCATTGATACGCTTTTTGAAGAAAAACGGGAAAAACTGCCTATAATGGTTTCCGGGACGATCACCGATGCCTCGGGAAGAACGCTTTCCGGACAAACTGTAGAAGCTTTTTGGATTTCCGTTAATCATATGGATCTTTTTAGCGTCGGCCTGAATTGTGCACTCGGCGCTCAGGAAATGAGAGCATATATCGAAACGCTTTCAAAAATAGCAGATTGTAATGTCAGTGCCTATCCCAACGCCGGTCTGCCCAATGAGTTCGGAGAATACGACCAGGAAGCAGACGAGATGAAGAATTATATCCGCGATTTCTCTTCCAGCGGATTCGTCAATATTATTGGCGGTTGTTGTGGAACTACTCCCGACCATATCCGTGCTATGACCAAAGCGGTAGAAAGCCTAAGTCCGAGAAAAATACCCAAGGTCGAACCCCTTTCTTCCTACAGCGGTCTCGAACCTCTGATTCTCCGACCGTCTATCAATTTTGTCAATATTGGTGAACGTACCAATGTAACCGGATCCCGAAAATTTGCCCGGTTAATAAAGTCCGGAGATTATCAGGAAGCCCTTTCCGTTGCGCAACAACAAGTTGATGGTGGTGCTCAGGTAATCGATGTGAATATGGATGAAGGCTTGCTTGATTCGGAAAAAGCAATGACTACTTTCTTAAATCTGCTGATGTCAGAACCCGATATTGCCAAGCTTCCAATCATGATCGACTCCTCCAAATTCAATGTCATAGAAGCAGGACTTAAATGTGTTCAGGGAAAATGCATTGTCAATTCTATTTCGATGAAAGAAGGGGAGGAAGAGTTTATTCGTCAGGCTAAGATCGTCCGCAGGTATGGTGCAGCTACAGTTGTAATGGCTTTTGATGAAAAAGGACAAGCCGATACAATTGAACGCAAAGTCGAGATATGCGCCAGAGCCTATGACATATTGGTAAGCAAAGTAGGCTTCAAACCCCAGGATATTATTTTTGATCCTAACATTTTTGCGGTGGCGACCGGAATTGAGGAACATAATAATTATGCAATCAATTTCATTGAAGCAACCCGAAAGATCAAAGCACTTTGTCCAGGTGCAAAAGTTAGTGGCGGGGTAAGTAATATTTCATTTTCTTTCAGAGGAAATAATGTAGTACGGGAAGCCATGCATTCCGCTTTCCTCTATCATGCGATCGAAGCGGGTATGGATATGGGAATCGTAAATGCCGGAATGATTGAAGTCTATGAAGAAATCCCTAAGGAATTACTGGTTCTTGTTGAAGATGTTCTTTTTAATAAAAATGAAAATGCAACAGAGGCCCTAACTAACTATGCAGAACGTGTAAAAGGCGGCGGCCGTACGATTCAAAAAGATCTTAGCTGGCGCGAAGGAAGTGTAGAAAAACGTCTTTCACATGCTTTGGTCAAAGGAATTACGGAGTTTATAGAAGCAGACACCGAAGAAGCCCGTCAAAAATTGCCGACCCCTTTACAGGTCATTGAAGGACCATTAATGGATGGTATGAATGTAGTTGGTGATCTTTTTGGTGCTGGAAAAATGTTTCTTCCCCAGGTGGTTAAAAGTGCCCGGGTGATGAAGAAAGCAGTTGCTTACTTGACACCGTTTATCGAAGCGGCCAAAACAGGAAATAATAATCAATCTTCCAAAGGCAAAATATTAATGGCAACAGTCAAAGGGGATGTTCATGATATTGGTAAAAATATCGTTGGTGTGGTCCTCGGTTGTAATAATTATGATATAATTGATCTGGGAGTAATGATTCCGGCAAATCAAATACTTAAAGTTGCCCGGGAGGAGAAAGTGGATATTATAGGCTTGAGTGGATTGATCACGCCTTCCCTCGATGAAATGGTTTATGTCGCGAAGGAAATGGAACGTCAGGGTTTCAAAATTCCTTTAATGATTGGTGGTGCCACCACATCCAAAACACATACTGCTGTAAAAATTGAGCCTCAATATAGTGGCCCGACTATACATGTTCTCGATGCTTCGAGATCTGTTTCCGTTGCCAGTGCTCTATTAAGTGAGCATGAAGATACCAGCAGCAATTTCATTTTAGATATAAAAAAGGAATACGAAAGAGTTCGAACACTTCGCGGTAATCGAAAAGCCAACAAGAAATATATTACGTTGAAAAAAGCCAGGGCTAATAAAGCGCAAATCTCCTGGGCTGATTATACGCCACCTAAACCAGCCACGACGGGAATTCAGGTTTTTGATCAATACGATCTTGAAGAACTGACACAATACATTGACTGGACACCGTTCTTTGCGACCTGGCAGTTGAGAGGGAAATTCCCCGCCATTCTCGAAGATGAGGTAGTAGGGGAGGAATGCAGGAAACTTTATAATGATGCGCGGAGCATGCTGAGACGTATTATTGATGAAAAATGGCTCACCGCCCGAGCGGTTATCGGGTTATTTCCGGCGAATAGTCTTGAAGATGATATTGAAATTTACAAAGATAACAAGCGGAAAGAAGTGCTTTTCACTCTGAATAACCTTCGCCAGCAAAGACAAAAAGCACCCGGGCAAGCCAATAATTGTTTAACTGATTATATTGCTCCGAAAGATAGTGGCCTTGAGGATTACATCGGCGCCTTTGCCCTTACCAGCGGGATTGGAATTGAAGCAAAAATAAAAGAATTCGAAGCCGAACATGATGATTATAGTGCCATTATGCTCAAAGCATTGGCGGACCGTCTGGCAGAAGCTTTTGCCGAAAGAATGCACGAAAAAGTCCGGACAGAATCCTGGGCCTATGCCAATGGTGAAAAGTTAAATAATGACGAGCTAATCTCTGAAAAGTACCAGGGCATTCGGCCTGCTCCGGGATACCCAGCCTGCCCGGAACACACAGAAAAAGCCAAGCTTTTCGACCTACTTAATGCGGAAACAAATACCGGAATCACCCTAACCGACAGTTATGCCATGTATCCAGCCGCGGCCGTAAGTGGTTGGTATTTTTCACATCCGGATTCAAAATATTTCGGTTTGGGAGAAATATCAAAAGACCAGGTGGAAGACTATGCGAAAAGGAAAAACATGAGCATTGAGGAAGCAGAACACTGGCTGGCGCCGGTTTTAAACTACGATGTATAACAAAAATCAGATATAATGACCAATGCTAAAAAAGCTCTTTTAAAAGGTATGAGGTTCTGATTCTAAAATTTCAGGCTGTTTTTATTTGATTCCTAAAAACAAATATTTTGACAGGTATCGAACATTTGTTAATAAGCTCCAAAAACAAATAACCGATAATTATATTATGTAATTTCAAGAAACTACTTACTTTTGCGTTTAATTTAGAAAACTGATTCGTCCTCGGTTTTTCAGCTGCTATGCGCTCTTATTCGGGTGCTAATAGACTTTAACAGTTAAATGCGTATGAAAAGACTACTTGGAGTCACCATTCTGTTTTTTTTCGTTCAAATTCTCATTGCACAACCGCCTATAACTGAAGAACAAGCCCGAGCCGAGCTGCAAAAGCTTGGTATTGATGAGGAACTTATGCGGCAAAAACTGCTGGAACGCGGAATTGACATAGATAATGTAGATCAAAAAGATCCCAGAGCCCTTCTGGAAATTGAAAAAGCGATCGAGGAAATATTGCAAGAAATCGAGGCGGAAAAAGAAGGAGGAATCAGTCCTTCTAGCTCTTCACCTCCCGCTGCACCGGCAACGAACCCCGACCCTCAGCCTGTTCCCGAACAAGTAGTTGTTGCAGATAGTACAGATGTGACCATTGAAGAAATCAAATCGGCCAGTGAAGCAGAAGTAGAGGTAGCCGAAGAGTTTATTGAGGAATTTCAGGAACAACTTCCTCTGCCTTCTATCTACGGGCAGCACATATTCCGTGATAAAAGCATTCAGCTTTACCGGCAGTCAGAGGATGTCAAGCCACCGGATTCTTATATTTTAGGTGCCGGGGATATTATAGCTGTTTCAATTTTTGGTGTCTCCCAGGAAGGAGCAGTTTTCGAAATCAATAAATCAGGCTATATTTCTCCTTCGCAAATGCCCCGGATTTACCTAAAGGGCTTATCCCTCGGTAAAGCAAAGACTTTATTGCGCAGACGATATTCCAATTATTTTAACTTCCGTCCGGAAGAGTTCGAAGTAACCATTAATTATGCCCGAACGATCAATGTAAATATTGTAGGTGAAGTAGAGAACTACGGTAGTTTTAATATCCCTGCGGTTAACACTGCTTTTAATGCGCTCGTTGCTTCTGGAGGTCCAAGTGCAATAGGTTCAGTTCGAAATATCCAGCTTATTCGGGCCGGAGAACAAGCCAAGCGAATCGACATCTATGAATACTTATTGAATCCGTCTGTACAAAATGAATTTTATTTACAAGAGAATGATTATATCCATGTGCCGATAGCCGAGCGGCTGGTTTCTATCAACGGAGCTATAAGAAGACCTTTTACCTTTGAGTTAACCAGAGGAGAAGAATTAAAAAAGTTAATCGAATTTGCAGGAGGATTTACAGATAATGCCTACAAAGGGAAAATCCAGATCAAAAGAGTTATAAGCGGGGAAGAAACCATTATTGATCTGGATTATAGAACTATTGAAAATACTACTACCGATTTTCAATTATTCAGCAGTGATGTAGTTACCATAGAGTCAAAAGCCAAGCCATATAAGAACTTTGTAGAGATTTCGGGGGCAGTAGAATTTCCGGGACGTTTCGAATTGACAGATGGAATGCGCATTGGCGACCTACTGCAGAAAGCTATTCTCGAAGAAGATGCCCGAACGGACATTGCTTTTATCCAAAGGGCAAATGTCAATGGAACGGTACGCTACGAGAAGGTGGATTTAAAGGCTCTATTGGATGACACCAACAGCCTGGCTAATCTCAGCTTGCAAGCCAGGGACAAGCTGATCATATATGCTCAAAAACAATTCACCGATGTAGCTGATTTTCGTGTATCCGGAGCGGTTAGGAATCCTGTAAAGCTGCCCTTCAGTGTAGGTAAAGAAATAAAAATAGATGATGCTATTATTCTCGCCGGAGGGCTTTTACCAGAAGCAACTGATTTCGGATATCTGAATAGAGTTAATCCTCTGAATAAAAAAGAAAGAGAGACCATCCGTATTGATATTCGCAAAGCATTGGATAATCCCGGTGGGCCGGAAAATATAACTTTAGAGCCTTTTGACGAGTTAACGATATATTCAATAGAAGATTACACGGATGATGCTACAATAACAGTTGAAGGGGCCGTTAGAAATCCTTTATCATTCGATTATGCCGTAAATACGTCTGTCAAAGATATAATTACGATGGCAGGAGGTTTACGACCCGATGCGACGACCTTCGGTTACCTCCGCCGGGTGGATCCCACTAATAGCAAGAACAGAACGCTTCTTCGGGTGGATATTCAGAAAGCATTTGCAGATCCTTCTTCTCCCGAAAACTTTTCCCTGGAGCCTCTTGATGTACTTACAGTATATTCCAAAGAGTTATTCATGGATGATGCGAATATTTCCATCGCGGGAGCCGTTAGAAGTCCTGGACAATTTCCCTACGCACAGAATTTTTCGTTGAAAGACATTATAGTCATGGCCGGCGGCCTGAAACTGGAAGCTGCTCAAAGCAGAATTGAAGTTTTCAGAGTAGTTTTCAAAGATGAACAAACTGCAGAAACCATTGTAGCAACGCTCGAAGTTGACGACAGTCTCAATATCATCTCCGGTGGGGGAAGTTTTGAATTAGCACCTTTTGATCTCGTTGTGGTAAGACAAATACCCGATTTCGAACTGCAGAATGTCATAACTATTAATGGTGAAGTAAAATACCCCGGACCTTATCCGCTTTTAAATGATAATGAGCGCCTTTTGAGTATTATTGAAAGAGCAGGAGGGATGACCACAGAAGCATTTCCGGAAGGTGCGACTCTTTACCGAACTCAGGATAATACCGGCTATATCATTGTAGAACTCAATAAAGCTTTGAAAAATAAAAAAGATCAAAGCAATTTCATTTTAAAATCCGGGGATATCATCGACATTCCGAAACAAAAAGACCTGGTCACGATTAAAGGAGCTACCAAAGCAAATGAGCTTTATCCCGAAAAAATAACCCAGGGTGGGAAGATCAATGTAGCTTATAGAAAAGGTAAAAGTGCTAAATGGTATGTCGACAATTACGCAGCTGGAATTGGTGATGATGGCCACAAAAAATATATTAGTGTCGAGCATCCCAATGGAGAAATCGAAAAAACCAGAAATTTCTTATTCTTCAAAACGTATCCAACTGTTCGAGAAGGCTCTATAGTAACCGTTGGCATAAAACCACCTAAAGAAGTCAAGGAAAAAGAAGACAAAGAACCTCGGGAAAAAGTCGACTGGGGTAGAACCCTTGCTGATGGTATCGCTCAGGCAACAGCAGTGCTTTCTTTGATACTTTTGGTTCAACAGATCAACCGGTAACAGGATGATTAAAAAATCCTGCTTTTTTATCCGGTTTATAGCAATTAATCTTAGATACTCAGATAGATAGATTCCGGAAAAAACAAGGTCTTCCGGGATATATCAAGAAAACCCTTTATTAAAATTTGTAATATAATAAAAATTGAGTAATTTTGTTACTCAATATCAATATTGATGATAGAAACTCTAATTTCTTCCAAAACCAGAATAAAGCTACTGTTAAAGTTTTTTTTAAACAGTAAAACCACTGCCTATTTGCGTAGCCTGGAGGGAGAATTCGGAGAATCAACCAATGCGATCAGAGTGGAACTGAATAAACTGGAAAATGCAGGAATGTTGAGTTCTTCACTGAAAGGGAATAAAAAGATTTTTCAGGCGAATACCAAACATCCGCTTTTTAAAGAGATCCACAATATTCTACTAAAGCATATTGGTTTAGATCAAATTATTGAAAATGTAGTAAAGCGATTAGGAGATGTGGAGCGGGTTTATTTGATTGGTGATTTTGCAAAAGGGCTCAATAGTCAAATTATTGATTTAATCTTTATAGGAGACATTGAAAAAACCTATTTGCTTAATCTTATTGAAAAAGCCGAAGAGCTGATTCAAAGGAAGGTCCGATACCTGATATATAAGGAGAGTGAACTTCCCGCCTCTAAACTCAACGAAATGAACCCCGAAAGACTGCTGCTTTGGTCCAAGGATAATTGATCCAAATATTGGCAGCATTAAATTTTGACTTTGATGTATTATAAATAGGTGCAAGAATTGATTGACTGGTTTAAGATTTATCCTTTTACTAGTCATCAATTCTTACTGTTTGAGTAAAAATTATACTCTATATTATAAGTTAACCGATTTATAATTTTCCATAATTTCAATGTATAGTGCTCTTTTGAGTTGCAAGATATGAATGAACTGGTTTCAAAAAGAACAGAATATCCCGAAAATCACCTCGACGACTTACAGGCAAAATGGTTTGCTGTATATACTCATTATAAAAGAGAAAAGGTCGTTGCAAAATATTTGAAGCAATCAGGTATTCAACAATATCTCCCTCTTCAGTTTGTTACCAGAAGGTATGCTCGCAAAATCAAAAAGGTCGAACTTCCGCTAATTAATCAGTACGTTTTTACCAAAATCACTAAAAAAGAATACCTGAAGGTACTCCAATGCCCCAATGTTTTGGGCTTTGTGAAATTTTCCAATAATCTGATTTCTATCCCGGAAGCAGAAATTGAGCTATTAAAAAGAGTGCTGGGAAAAGCTGAGAATGTTCAAGTTGATAATCGTCCTTTTCAAATCGGCGATCAGGTCGAAGTCATCGGAGGAAACCTGACCGGTTTGCAGGGGATATTGATAAAAAAAGAAAACAATCAGTACCTGAGTGTACATCTAACGAATATTGGTCTTGCTCTGAATGTAAGCATTGCTGCGCATCTTTTGAGAAAGATCAATGCAGATGGTTTAGTGGTTTAATGGACATTCCATACACCACTGGCCTTTATTAAATATATGCAGGCATCAAAATATTATTTGCCTCTTCGGACGTATAAGCTGCGACTTATCGACGGCGAAGCCTTATCAAATCCTCACAAAAAAGAATTTCAGCATAATGAATATTGATACCGTAACAAAACATAATAAGACTATCAACACGAATATAAAAACCAAAAAAATAGCAGTTATCGGCCTCGGATACGTTGGTCTTCCGCTCGCTGTAGAGTTTGGAAAACAATTTCAAACTATTGGCTTCGATATCAACCAATCCAGAGTAGACGAACTCAATAATGGCAAGGATAGTACATTGGAAGTCGAAGATGATTTGCTTCAAGCTGTTCTAAAAAAGGATATCGAAGAGCAAGGACTTTATATTACTACCAATAGCTCAGTTATTGAAAACTGTGATGTGTACATTGTAACGGTCCCGACTCCAACGGATAAGTACCATCGTCCGATTCTTACGCCTCTTTATAAAGCCAGCGAAACAGTTGCCAAGGTTTTGAAAAAAGGGGATATCGTTATCTATGAATCTACTGTTTATCCGGGAGTGACCGAAGATGAATGTGTCCCTGTTTTGGAAAAACATTCTGGTCTTAAATTTAATACAGACTTTTTCTGTGGCTATAGTCCCGAAAGAATCAATCCGGGAGATAAAAAACATACCGTTACCAAGATACTGAAAGTCACTTCCGGCTCTACCCCCGAGATAGCTGAAATCGTAGATCAGTTATATCGGTCTATAATCACTGCCGGCACTTTCAAAGCAAGTAGTATCAAAGTTGCCGAAGCAGCCAAAGTTATCGAAAACAGTCAGCGAGATATCAATATTGCTTTTGTTAATGAGCTGTCCAAAATTTTTAACCTGCTGGAAATTGACACCCATGAAGTGCTGGAAGCCGCAGGTACAAAATGGAATTTCCTGCCCTTCAAACCCGGCCTTGTGGGTGGGCATTGTATAGGGGTCGATCCTTATTACTTGGCACAAAAAGCACAGGAGGTAGGCTATCACCCTGAAATTATACTCGCCGGTCGCCGGTTGAATGATACCATGGGCAAATATGTAGCCGGAGAAATTGTAAAACTAATGGTGAAAAAAGACATAAAAGTGAAGGGCGCAAATGTCTTAATGTTAGGTATTACTTTCAAAGAGAATTGTCCGGATATCAGAAACACCAAGGCCATAGATGTATATAATGAACTTTTAACCTATAATATCAATGTAGAGGTTCTTGACCCTTGGGCTTCAAAAGCCGAAGTAGCCCACGAATATGGCATCGAAGTTTATAATGAAGTTCCAAAGGATAAAAAATTTGACGCTATTATTCTGACCGTTGCGCACAACGAGTTTAAAGAAATGGCGATTGATACGCTGCAGGCTGCTAATTCTGTGCTATACGATGTTAAAGGTTTTTTTGACAAAAAGCAGGTGGATGCCCGACTCTAATTTAATAAAGGTTGTTCTGGTATTTATTAGATCACTTTGGTAAAAATGAAGAAGTAGTAATTGGAAATTAGGAAAGGTTCCACAACTCTGAGATAAGAATCCTGCAAAAGAATTACCCAACATTTATTGAATCTAAATAATGGTTAAATGCAACAACAGAATATTCTGATTACAGGCGGAGCGGGTTTTATCGGCTCTAATTTGGTCGAGGCATTATTGAATGATGAAAGAGTTGGTTTGGTCAGAGTACTGGATAACCTCGCTACCGGTTTTGAAAAAAATATTGCCGAATTTATGGCACGCGATGGTTTTGAATTTATAAAAGGAGATATCAGAGATTATGATACCTGCCTTGCGGCTACCCGGGGCATTAACTTAATTACACATCAGGCTGCTTTGGGTTCGGTACCAAGATCAATAAAAGACCCTTTAACTTCTAATGAGGTAAATATCACAGGAACTTTAAATATTTTTCATGCTGCCGTACAAAATGGTATAAAGCGGGTAGTCTTTGCGGCATCATCTTCTACTTATGGAGACAGTGAAGGACTTCCGAAAGTCGAACCGGTTATCGGAAAACCATTATCTCCTTATGCGGTAACAAAATATGTCAATGAGTTATACGCTGATGTGTTTTCAAAAACTTACGATTTCCAATATATAGGCTTACGCTATTTTAACGTCTTCGGCCCCAAGCAGGATCCCAGTGGTGCTTACGCTGCTGTTATTCCATTATTTATGAAGGCAGCCATCGAAAATGAAACGCCTTTTATTAATGGGGACGGATCCTATAGCCGGGATTTCACCTATGTTGAAAATGCCGTGCAAGCTAACCTTCTGGCATTATTTACGGAAAATGAACAAGCGGTAAATCAAGTCTATAATGTAGCTTTAGGAGAACGCACTACTCTCAAGGAACTTTGGCAGAATATCAAGGAAATTACCGGTTCTTCGGCAGTCGCCCGGCATCGGGAAAACAGGGTAGGGGATATTCCACATAGTCTTGCCGATATCTCCAAAGCACGTACCCTTTTGGGTTATAATCCAAAAGTCAAAGTCAAACAAGGACTCGCTTTAGCATTCAACTGGTATACTGCAAAAGTATAACTGCTTTCATATGCAGCAGTTCTTATTCAATGAAATTACAACCCTTGCATAATTGACTAGAGAATATATTATGGATGTAAAAGAAAAAATTCAGATGGTCGATCTGATTAGTCAGTATCAAAATCTAAAACCGGAAATTGATCAGGCTATCAGTGAGGTCTGTGCTACTGCCACTTTTATTAATGGTCCGGCCGTAAAATCTTTCACCGATAACCTGTCTCAATACCTGGACGTACAGCATGTAATCGGATGTGCCAATGGTACAGATGCCTTGCAAATTGCTTTAATGGCACTGGGGCTAAAGCCTGGTGATGAAGTGATTGTACCGGCTTTTACCTACGTGGCCACAGCCGAAGTTATTGGCCTGCTCAATCTGACTCCCGTTATGGTCGATGTCCAGGCAGATACTTTTAATACAACTATTGATTTACTGGAAAAAGCGTTAACCGATAAGACCAAAGCAATCGTTCCCGTTCATCTTTTTGGACAAAGTGCGGATATGGAAGCTATTATGACTTTTGCAAAAGCAAATAATTTATTTGTAGTAGAAGATAATGCACAGGCTATAGGAGCAGATTATACTTTCTCAAACGGGAAAACAGCAAAAACCGGAACAATTGGTGATATCGGAACAACCTCTTTCTTCCCTTCTAAAAACCTGGGATGTTATGGAGATGGAGGTGCTATATTTACCAATAATGATGAATTGGCGAAAAAAATCAGAATGATTGCCAATCACGGTCAAAAGAAAAAATACTACCATTCGGTCATTGGCTGTAATTCCAGGCTGGACAGTATTCAGGCGGCAATACTGGATATCAAGCTCAAGCATTTAGACCTTTATAGCAAAGCAAGGATAGCTGTTGCTGACAAGTATGATGAAGCTTTTAAAAATATCGCCGAATTGAAAACGCCATTTAGAGCTAAATATTCTACACATGTTTTTCATCAATATACTTTAATCGTTCAAAATGGAAAACGAGATGAGCTAATTGAATATTTAAAAACCAATGATATTCCCTGTGGCGTTTATTATCCCGTACCTCTATACAAGCAAGAAGCATTCAGCAAATATGCCGAGCCCGGTTTTGAGTTACAGACTACTGAAGAACTTTGCCGGTCTGTGATCTCGCTTCCTATCCATACAGAAATGAAACCAGAAATTCAGGACTATATTATCAGTAAGGTTGAAAAGTTTTTTAATGTTCTTTGAGCTATTAAAAGACTTTCAGGATAAAAAGCCGGAAAAAAGCAAAAATGTAACATAGCGCTAAGTGTTATCGTATCAAATAAAGTTTAAGAAAACAGTATCCATTTCTTAAAACGATTTTATACTAAACATTAAGCCTAAATACATTTATCTAGATGAAAAAATTATTGGTAACAGGTTCTTCTGGTCTTATTGGTTCTGAGGTTTGTATACATTTTGCAAATCAGGGCTGGGAAATCCACGGAATAGATAATAATCAACGATCTATATTTTTTGGTCCTAGCGGAGATACCAGATGGAATCAAAAACGACTGGAATCGGTAATTGATAATTTTTTCCACCACGAAATTGATATTCGCAATCGCGAAAAGGTCCTGGAAATTATTCCTTTCATCAAACCTGATGCGATTGTACACACAGCTGCTCAGCCAAGTCATGACCGGGCTGCAGCAATTCCTTTTGATGATTTCGATACCAATGCTGTTGGGACTTTTAATCTCCTGGAATCCCTCAGACAATACAGCACGGAAGTTCCCTTTGTACATCTTTCCACGAATAAAGTATATGGGGATGCACCCAATGAGATTGAAATGGTGGAACTGGAAACCCGATATGATTATGCAGATAAAACCTATGAAAACGGAATTCCGGAGACCTTCAGAATTGACCAGTGTAAACATTCCCTTTTCGGCGCTTCCAAAGTAGCAGCCGATATTTCCGTACAGGAATACGGTCGATACTTTGATATGCCGACCTGCGTACTAAGAGGAGGTTGCCTGACCGGACCGAGCCATTCAGGTGTAGAGCTTCACGGCTTTTTGAGTTATTTGATAAAATGCAATCTCGAAGAAAAAGAATACACCATTTTCGGTTATAAAGGAAAACAGGTCAGAGATAATATTCACTCTTATGATGTAGCCCGGTTTATAGAAGAGTTTATCAAGGCTCCGCGTATTGCTGAAGTTTATAATATCGGAGGTGGAAAAAATAATACCTGCTCAATCCTCGAAGCCTTTAACATCATTTCCGAAATCAGTGGAAAAACCATGCGGTATAAATATGATGAAAACAATAGAATCGGAGATCATATTTGCTATTATAGCGATCTTCGAAAAATGAAAAGTCATTATCCAGGCTGGGATATTACAAAATCGCTCCGGCAAACGTTTGAAGAAATTCACCAGGCTTGGGTGAGCCGCTACGTAGAGCAATAAACATAATTCTGCTCGCTTGTTTACCTAATTTCAAGATTCTAATTACATTTGTATTCATAAAACTGATTCGTCCTCGGTTTTTCAATTCGCAAATAGTCCTATTTGTCAAGCAGATTTACGGTTAATGTATTTTGTCAAACCATATGAAGCCGGCACTTCGCTGCCTTCAGCCTTTTATATTGCATTCCGGACGAAAATTCAGATGATGAACCACTCTCAGAGCATTGATAATTTTGCCAGTATTATTTCTAATACAGATACTAGCAAAACATCTCGTTTTCAAAATATATTACTGTAGCAAATAAGGAGAAATGAGTAACAACAATATGGATACTCCTGGCAAAAAGCAAGCAGAAGAAGTCACACTCAAAGAAGTAATATTGATAATTCAGGATTATTTTTTTGAAGCCCTTCGAAATTGGAAAATCATAGTTGTAGCAGTAATCCTGGGTATTGTTTTTTTTCTGTATCGGGCCTATACCACACCAGCAACTTATTCTACCAATTTGACTTTCATGGTTAATGAAGATGAAAGTGGCGGGATTGGTGGTGCAATGGCCATTTTGAGTCAATTTGGAATAGGGGGAAATAGCGGTGGAAAATATAATTTGAAAAAAATTCTCGAACTTTCTAAAACCAGGAAGATAATTGAACTTGTACTTTTTGAACAACGAGTGATCAATGATAAAAAGGATTATCTTGCTAACCATATCATCAATCTTCAGGAATTGCATAAAAAATGGGAAAAAAGTGCCGTATTAAAAGATTTTAAATTTACGCACGATAGTATTCCCGTATTTTCCAGAGTAGAAAACACTGCACTCAAAGCCCTCCATGGCGTACTGATAGGAACTTCCAGTAATCCAGGACTTTATTCCACTTCATTAAATGATGATACTGGAATTATGTCTTTAAAAATGACCTCATTATCGGAAGAACTTACGCTCCACTGGCTCGATGCGGCTTATTTGGTGCTTAGTAGTTACTACATTGATAAGTCTATTGAAAAACAAAAATTCACCTATGATATAGTAGCCTTTAAAGCGGATTCTTTAAAACAAAAAATGGAAAGCCTCGAATTTCAATTAGCTAAATTCAAAGATTCCAATCGGGGAATATGGAGTCAGACTTATTCCCTAAAACAACAGCAGCTCTCCAGAGATGTACAAATGTTGCGACTGATATATGCGGAAGCTATGAAAAACCTGGAAATTGCAGACTTCACGCTAAAAAACAAAACACCTTTTATACAATTGATCGATACTCCTATTCCTCCTATCAAACCGAATATCAAGCCCCCTCTGATCGCTATTATTCAAGGCATGATAATAGGCGGTTTTTTGGCGGTATGTTTTATTTTTGGTAGAAAAATATTACGGGAAGCTATGAAAAAATAATTTTTTCCTTTCAATTAATCCAGGTCATATTTTGCCATTTAAAAATACTTCAAAGAATAAACCTAAGTGAATACCCTAGATCATTTTGAAAATATAGTACTTTGGAAAAAAGCGATTCGTTTATCGGAGTTAACCTATAAAATTTCCGAAGACTCTTATGAGGTCCCCCTTCGCAGCATCGGCGACCGGTTAAGGAGTACGGCTCTTTCTATAGTCTCTCAAATTGCGGAAGGAAATACCTCTCACAACCCGAAGGATCAGGACCGATGCCATAAAATCGCATATTCCGATACGATAAAATTCTTCAATTTATTAATCATTGGAGAAAAACTTGACTTCTGGAATATTGATTATTTGAATCAGATGAAAACCATTATAAAAGAGATTAGTGCCGAATTGGCTCCTTTGAATAGTGCGCCACCTCTGCATTCCCCAAAAGAAGAAAAAGCTGTGGCACCTTCGAATTATTTTGCCCATTCCACAGCTGTTATTGATGAAAATTGTACGATTGGTGAAGGCACAAAAATTTGGCATTTTAGTCACGTAATGCCCAATTGTATTTTAGGTGAGAAATGTAATATCGGCCAGAACGTAGTCATCTCTCCGGAAGTAGTACTTGGCAATAATGTAAAAGTGCAAAATAATGTTTCCATCTATACCGGAGTCATCTGCGAAGATGATGTTTTCTTGGGCCCATCAATGGTATTCACCAATGTAATTAACCCCAGAAGTGCAGTAAACCGGAGAGGGCAATACGCCAAAACTATAGTAAAAAAGGGAGCATCCATTGGAGCCAATGCTACAATCGTATGTGGAAATAATATTGGTGAATTTGCATTTATAGGAGCCGGAGCAGTAGTGACTAAATACGTCCCGGCTTATGCTTTAGTCGTAGGAAATCCTGCGAAACAAATTGGCTGGATGAGCGAATATGGCCACAGATTGAAGTTTGATGAAAAAGGAGAAGCTATTTGCCCCGAGAGCAATGAAAAGTATCTTTTAAAAGATAATCAAGTAAAAAAATTATGAAAAACTTTGTATTAATCGGAGCGGCCGGTTATATCGCTCCCCGACACATGAAAGCGATTAAAGACACCGGGAACAACCTGGTAGCGGCATTAGATCCATTCGATTCTGTCGGTGTTATTGACAGTTATTTCCCGGATGCTCATTTCTTTACCGAGTTTGAACGATTTGATCGGCATCTCGAAAAACTCAAAAGAAAAGGAACGCCAATTGATTATGTAAGTATTTGTTCGCCCAATTATTTACACGATGCACATATCCGTTTTGGATTACGCATCGGAGCAAGTGTGATCTGCGAAAAGCCTATTGTACTCAATCCCTGGAACGTAGATGCCTTGGAGGAACTGGAAAAAGAATATGTCGGGAGAATTAATAATATACTACAATTGCGCTTGCACCCTAATGTAATCGCTCTAAAGAAAAAAATTGAACAGGGGCCCAAAAATGAAGTTTATGATATTGATCTGCAATATTTTACTTCTCGGGGTAAGTGGTATCATGTGAGCTGGAAAGGAGATGTAAATAAATCCGGCGGAATTGCTACAAATATAGGGGTTCATTTTTTTGATATGCTGGTATGGATATTTGGAGATGTAATTGAGAATGAGGTCCACGAACATAGTCAAACTAAAGCATCCGGATTTCTTCGCCTGGAAAAAGCAAGAGTCAATTGGGTAATGAGTGTTGACTATGAAAATATTCCCAAAGCCATTCGGGATAATGGAGCCAGAACTTACCGGTCTCTTAAAATTGGGAATGATGAATTCGAGTTTAGTCATGGTTTTACAGAATTGCATACGCGATCTTATGAGCAAATTTTAAAAGAGAATGGATTCGGGATTGGAGAAGTCAGAAAAGCAATTCAAATTGTTCATGATATTAGACAACATTCTTCCAAATCCAATCCTCAATCGGGATTCAAAAATATGCGCGTTTCCATGCCCAATAATATCATAGGATGATCTTAAAAATTTTATTTTAAAAAAATTATCAACCCGCATTATGGTTTTTAATGACACCGATCTCCATCATTATGAAGATTTTTTGAAAACGCTTCTTGACAAGGGCTATGATTTTATAAAGTTCCAGGAACTTAACAAATCCCATGGCCAGGTAATCCTGCGGCATGATATTGACTTTGATTGTCACATGGCTTTGCAAATGGCCGAACTGGAACATCAGTATAATATTCAATCAACTTATTTTTTTCTTGTTTGTAACGATTCCTACAATATAAGCAGCCCTAACAATCAAAAATATATCAATAAAATTAAGGCTCTGGGGCATGAGATTAACGTGCATTTCGACCCAAGCATTTATCAGGATATTGAAGCGGGATTGACCAGGGAAGTCCAATATTTTGAAATGCTCTTCGAAACGAAAGTTAATATAATCAGCTTGCACCGGCCCGAAGATTTATTTTTAAACAATGACAATTCTATTAATGGAATAGAACATACCTATCAAGGCAAGTATTTTAAACATATAAAATATTTTGCGGATTCGAGGGGAGTATGGCGATACGGCCATCCCTTTAATTCGGAAGTATTCAAAGAAGGGAGATCCTTACATTTATTAATTCATCCTATCTGGTGGCAGATCAAAGGTGCAGATACTTCGCAAAAATTGATGCAGTATTATCAAAAGCGAGTTAATGAATTAAAAGAGCATATGGCTGCTAATTGTATTCCTTTTCAAAAAATAATTGATCATGTCTGAAAAAAAAGTAGCTGTTTTTGGATGTAAACAAACTACGCGCTTTCTAATAGAAAGTTTACACGCCATTTTTCCACTCACCGCAGTTATCACAATAGATAAAGAATTGGGCCATAAGAATAAAGTGGCCGATTACTACGATGTGGGAGCTTATGCGAAATCACTGGATATCCCCGTATACCATACCAATAAGTATAGTTTAAAAGACGAAGACGACATTAATTATATTAATAGTCTTCAACTGGATCTCGTATTTGTCATTGGATGGCAAAGACTGATTCCCAATGATATTCTAAGTCACCTTTCCATAGGTGCTTTTGGAATGCACGGGAGTTCTATGAATTTACCTCTGGGCAGGGGGCGTTCCCCCATGAACTGGTCAATTATAGAAGGTAGAAAAGTTTTTTATACCAATCTGTTTAAATATGATCCCGGAATTGATTCCGGAGATGTCCTGGATACTTTTAAGTTTACCATAAATGAAAAAGATACAGGAGAAACAATGCATTTTAAGAATACTCTTGCGATGAAGTATTTGATCTTAAAAAACATTAAAAATTTGCTTGAGCATAACATCGTGCTTAAAAAGCAAAAAGATTTGAGTCCTTCTTATTATCCTAAACGTACTCCTGCGGATAGTTTAATAGATTGGACACGCGATGTTAATCATATCGAACGATTTATCAGAGCAGTGACTCGCCCTTTTAATGGAGCTTTTTCTTTCATCAACGATCATAGGTTTGTTATTTATAGTGCCCAGATTTTTGACGTTCATGAATATGGTTACGATAATGCTCCCGTCGGAACCATCGTGGAAATACTTACCCCGAAAAAGTTCCTGATAAAATGTTTTGGCGGTCTGCTTCTCGTTAATGAATATGAATCTGATTATCGACCCAAGAAGGAAGATTGTTTTTCCAATGGGCAAGAGGCTATTAAATATTTTCAACTCAATAAATATGGTGGATTTGATATTTATGAGGAAGAATCCTCCAAAGTAATTTCTCATTAATAAAATAATTCAATCCGACCTTCAAATAAATATTTATGAATAAGTATCGAATTGTTACCGTTATTGGTGCCCGACCACAATTAGTCAAGGTTGCGGTTATTTCCAATTACCTGAAAAATATACCGAAAGATCAGCAACGTATTGAAGAAATTATCGTGCATACGGGACAACATTACGACCATATGCTGAGTGGTGTATTTTTTGAACAGCTCAATATTCCGAAACCCAAAATTAATCTAGGTATCGGATCAGGTCTGCCCGAAGTTCAGTTGGGTAAAATGATCCATAAAATAGGAGAGGTGGTTCGCGAGGAACAACCAGATGCAGTACTGGTTTACGGTGATACCAATTCCACACTGGCCGCAGCTATCGTAAGTGTCCAGCAAAATCTTCCATTAATACATGTAGAAGCGGGGGAAAGAATCTACCGCCGTAATCAGGTTCCCGAAGAAATCAACCGGGTGCTTACAGATCACGCTTCTTCTTTATGCCTGACTGTAACGGAAAGAGCAGGTAACTATTTAATCCGGGAAGGCTTTCATAAAGACCGGATTAAATTTGTAGGCGATCCAATGTTCGATTTATTTTGCTGGGGTAAATCCAAAGTAGATCAGTTTTCTGATATTGATTTCAACAAGATGGGCATTTCAGCGGGAAATTTCCATTTGGCTACTATTCACCGGGCTCAAAACACGGATTCAAAAGAAATTTTACTCTCTCTGCTATCAGCCCTCGACAATAGTCCCATTCCTGTAGTACTTCCGATTCATCCAAGAGTAAAGCATCTTTTAGAAAAATATGATTGGCAGCCTTCCAATAATTTAAAAACGATTGAGCCTCAGGGCTATTTCGATTTTCTTAAATTGCTCCTTGCCTGTAAATATTGCATTACAGATTCAGGAGGGGTAACCCGAGAAGCCTTCTTTGCTCGTAAACCCTGCATAGTTCCAATGGAAAATTGCTGGTGGTCTCAAGCCGTGGAAAGCGGTTGGGCGATCGAAGTAAATACGGATACTGAAAAACTCCTGAGTTTATTAGAAGATTTCCCGACTCCTCAAAAGGCGAGAGAAGATGCTTTTGGGGATGGCAATAGTGCTGAAAAAATTATTCGGGAAGTCGTTGATTTTCTGGATCAGTATAATGGAGAAAGTTATTGGCATCGAAGCGGGAAGTTCGAAGATTTACCAGCTACCAGAAAATCGGACCTGACTTTTGATAATTATTCGGATTTAATAGAGACTTTGGAGGATTCAAAATATCGCTTTGTCGAACCTTTGCAATTAATGGATAATTCTTCCAGAAAAGTAGCAATCGTACATCAGGTATTGTTCAATCCGGAAAATAGTTTAAAAACTGCCCGGATTGAAAATAGCAAAGGAATTAAAGCCTGTTACTGCCTGGATCCGGAAACCAAATTGGATAATTTATTTTCCAGAGATATCAGCGGAATGATCCAGGAGATTATCCACATGGGACACAGCCTGGGTCTGGTTGTTGCTACCGATATGTCCGATAAAGTTGTTTCGGACTATATAGCCTTAATTGAAAATTGGTTCAAGTGTAAGGTTTCCATCCTATTTTATAAAGACAATGGCCTCATTAAAGCTTTGGAAACAGGCAGCAATGAATTTATTCCTGTTGAATATCTGGAAGCAGAACTATTCCAAAACCTTGCGGGCTATTGGCAGCCTGATCATCCGCTGAAAAGCAAAGCATTCAATGAAGATTCATCAATGTTGCTTTCACTAAATCCCGGATGGTTCCAGCCTCGCAGTGAAACTTTCTTTGAAACTTTATTAAAAGTTATTGATAAAAAAGAAGAAGAAATTTCTCAGGAATTAACTCGTCAAACTAAATCTGATTTATATCAAAGAAAAAAAATCGAACTCTAGGAAGTTGTTTTAAAAGTACCTCTCCGGATAAAATAAATTACTGCTACTTTTGTAGTTTATTCCCAATGCAGCGAAAATGTCTTTAAAACAAAAAACAATAGCCGGTCTATTTTGGAACGCTATTGACAAGTTCTCCGCAATGGGGCTCGAATTTGTGATCGGCATTATCCTGGCACGCTTGCTTACACCGGAAGAGTTTGGGCTAATTGGGATGATTGCCGTTTTTATTGCCATTTCCCAAATGTTTATCAATAGTGGATTTAGTCAAGCCTTAATTCGAAAAGAAGATTGTACGCAGACGGATTATGCTACTACTTTTTTTTTTAATCTCGGAGTTGGTGGCTTATTCTTTTTAGTTCTTTTTTTTTCCGCACCTCTTGTTAGTGCTTTTTTTGGAGAACCACAGTTAACCGCATTATTGCAAGTACTTGCCATTAGCCTTATTATTAGTTCTCTGACAATCATACAAAGGACAATTCTCATCAAGAGAATTGACTTTAAACTACAAACCAAAATATCACTTATAGCGACTATATTATCCGGAGGAATCGCCATCTTAATGGCCGTCAAAGGCTTCGGTGTCTGGAGTCTCGTTGGCAAAACCTTGAGCCGGGAAGGTATAAATTCTTTTTTCCTCTGGTTGTGGAACAGATGGAAGCCAACATTGGAGTTTAGTAAAAAATCCTTTCGAGAGTTATTCGGTTTTGGTTCCAATTTACTCCTAAGTGGTTTAATCGGAACTATCTTTAATAATATATATTACATCGTCATTGGAAAGTATTTTTCTGCTCAGACCCTTGGCTTTTACACCCGTGCCGAATTGTTCAAAAATCTGTCCAGCAATAATATAGAAAATATCCTTACCGGAGTAGGTTATCCAGCTTTGGCAAAAGTGCAGGATGATCCTGTACTGCTCAAAAGAGGATTTCAGAAACTGCTGACTTCAGCCGCTTTCATAATTTTCATCCTGATGTTTGGACTGGGAGCTACCTCTGAATCACTAATTATTGCACTTATTGGCGAACAGTGGCGTCCCTCTATTTTATACCTTCAACTCCTATGCTTTTTTGGAATGGTTGTACCCCTTAACTCAATTAACATCAATGCATTAAATGTACTGGGGCGATCCGATCTTTATTTGAAGCTGCAATTTATTTTTCAAATATGTACCATTCCGGTAATTATTGTAGGGGTTATTTATGGAATCGTTCCCATGATTTTGGCAATGATCATAAATGGCCTCATCGCTTTTTATTTATTTGGCCGTGTGGCAGGTCGACATATCGGGTATTTCATCGAAGATCAAATAAAAGATATTTTTCCATCTTTTCTTATCGCTGCTACTATGGGCTGTCTGGTTTATTTTTTGGGACAGATATCGATTCAATCTTTTCTACTCAAACTCCTTATTCAAATCATTAGTGGCGGCATTATAGTAATTGTAATTTGCGAAGTATTGAAATATGAGACTTATTCTTCCATCAAAGATATTCTTCTAAAAAAACTTTTATATGCAAAAAGTAAAAGAAAGCATTAATGCTTTTCTAGGAAAAGCAGGTTATCAAATAGTAAAAAAAGATACTTGGAGGCCAAAATTTCATTTTGAGAAACTCAATATTCCATCAGAAATAAAAAGTATTATTCAGCCCAATACGATGTTATATGAGATACGTCAGCGGAATATCATTGATGCAACCAATTATATTCTGAATAATGACATACCAGGCGATTTTGTAGAATGCGGTGTTTGGAAAGGAGGAAGTGTAGCTTTAATGGCTTATCAGCTAAAAAAGAAAGGACAAGCCCGAACCTTACACTTGTTTGATGCCTTTGATGATATTTGCCAACCCGATGCTGCGGTAGACGGAGAAAATGCTATTAAGCTGGTAGGGGGTATGGAAAATGCCCAGGGCAAGCTTAAACCTGTTGAAGGGGTATACGCCGATCAGGGGGGAAGTGGAAACGAACGGGAAGTCAAAGAACTAATAACGAATAAAATTGGTTATGAGCCAAGTCTGGTACGAATTCATAAAGGATGGTTTCAAGATACGCTACCCGTTTCAGCATCTCAAATAAATAAGATTGCCCTGCTTCGACTGGATGGAGACTGGTATGCTTCTACCAAGGTCTGCTTAGAAAATCTATACGATAAACTAGTTCCTGGCGGAGTCATTATTATTGATGATTATAGAGCCTATGATGGTTGTAAAAAAGCAGTAGATGAATTTCTCAGTCTTAACAATCTCAAGCCATTTATTATTAATGTCGATGATTATTGTGTTTATTGGATAAAAAGTCCCTTGGATTAGGAATTTGTCTTAGTACAATCTTCGTTCCTGATAGTTTGAGAATATAATCTATTCGTGTTGTCAATTACTATATTTGGTCTTGGACTAAAAGCTCTAAAAGCACTAAAAGCTTTGTCCCCCGAGGACTTGAAACATATCGATAAAGTCATAATCGGAAAAGATAAAAATGTACAAAATGATTATTCTTCTGAGCTAAATCAGTTTTGTATTCAACATCAATTAAAGTATGAATATAGAAATCAAAGCACAGAAATTGACTCGGAAATTCTGATTGCGATAGGTTGGAGGTGGCTGATTACAAAAGAGTCTCAACAAAAACTCATTGTTTTTCACGACTCTATTCTTCCACGCTACAGAGGATTCAATCCATTAGTCTCTGCATTGATCAATGGAGATACAGAGATAGGCGTAACGGCACTCTTGGGAGAAGAAGAATTTGATAGTGGTGATATTGTTGGCCTGGAAAAATGTTCCATAACTTATCCCATAAAAATCAAAGAAGCTATCGAGATGATTTCGAATTGTTATGGATCACTTTTAAAAAAAATTGTCGCCGAAGCTATACATAAAGAATTAACTCAAGTAAAACAAAACGAGGCAGAAGCTTCTTTCTCACTCTGGCGGGATTTTGAGGATTACTATATTGACTGGACCTGGCCCGCTGAAAAAATAAAGCGACATATCGATGCGGTAGGCTTTCCCTACCAAGGCGCCAGGACAATTGTCGAAGGAGTAGAATATATTATTAACGATGCTTCTACCATTGATGATGTTTTGATCGAAAACCGAAGCCCCGGTAAAGTTCTTTTCAAAAGAGAAGGATGTCCGGTAGTCGTTTGTGGTAAAGGATTATTAAAAATCGATAACATGTTTAATCCAGATACTAATGAATATCATTTTCCTAAAAAATTTAGACTTCGATTCAAATGAAAAATTATAAAATCCCTTTTAATAAACCACATTTGACTGGCAAGGAGGCGCATTATATGTATCAGGCAGTATTATCGGGTAAATTATCGGGTAATGGTTTTTTTACTCAAAAATGCCAAAACTTTTTCCAGGAACAATACGGATTCGGTAAATGCTTACTTACTTCCTCTTGTACAGATGCATTGGAAATGTCTGCTATCCTCATTAATATTCAGCCTGGGGATGAAGTCATTATGCCTTCTTATACCTTTGTATCTACCGCAAATGCCTTTGTGCTTCGCGGAGCAAAGATCGTTTTTGTAGACTCCCGTAAGGATCATCCAGGCATGGACGAAGAGGCCATTGAGCCTTTAATAACTGAAAAGACAAAAGCAATTGTTCCTGTCCATTATGCCGGGGTGGCCTGCGATATGGATAAAATAATGAACCTTGCCAATCGATATAATTTATTCGTCATTGAAGATGCAGCTCAAGCCATTGACAATTATTATATCGATAAAAAGGGTAATCGTCGACCTTTAGGTTCAATCGGACATATGGGAACTTTTTCTTTTCATGAAACAAAAAATATTATTTCTGGCGAAGGAGGTATGCTGGCTATCAATGATGAACAATTTTTTGATAGAGCTGAAATCATTTGGGAAAAAGGTACTAATCGTTCTGCTTTTTTCAGAGGCGAAGTAGATAAGTATGGCTGGGTAGATGTGGGTTCTTCCTTTCTCCCTTCTGAAGCTACTGCTGCCTTTTTATGGGCACAGTTAGAACACTTGCAGGATATTCAGACAAAACGCAAAGCTATATGGCAGCATTATAATGAAAATCTTAAAACCTGGGCCCTGGAAGAAGGAGTACAATTGCCTTATATTCCTGATTTTTCTACCAATAATGCACATATGTTTTACCTTATTTGTCAATCTATAAAACAACGATCATTAATTATTCAGCAATTGAAAGAAAAAGATATTCTTTCGGTCTTTCACTATATCAGTTTACACACTAGCCCATTTTATGAAGACAAACACGATGGTCGAATCCTTCCGGAAACGGATCGATATACTAATTGCCTGCTGCGATTACCATTTTATTACGAACTCGATACGAAAAGCCAAGAACAAATAATAAGTATTGTAACAAATGTCAAGAACTCGCATTCTGCATATTCTATTGCCCAATAAGTTTACAGTTCCTATCATTCGCTTTCTCAATGATGAATTTAAAGAGGTAGATCAATATTTTTTATGTATCTCCAAATCGAAAGAGGCAGAGTTGTTGAATCAGGCAAATATAGGCTATTTAGGTTCTCCGCATAGTAAGTATTTTTTTCAAAATTTAAGACAGCTTTATATACATTTCAGGCAAGCTACAAAAATCATTATCCATGGCAACCCGGTGCTTTACTTTTTCTTTTTGCTCCGTTTTGCTTTGAAAAAAACGTATTGGGTAATTTATGGAGGAATGGACCTTGGCACAAAAGAGAGTAATGCCAAAAAAAGCCTTTATAATTTTATAAAAAAGAATACACTAAAAAACATCTACGGTCATATTACCCATATTCAAGGTGACTCGGAACTCGCCAATGAAATATTTGATTCTAAGGCAAAATTCTTTTACAGCCCAATGTATCTTAGTAATACCATTAATGTTCATGAGTTTCCAATTCAAAAGAAAACGGGAACTACCTGGAAAATTCTGGTCGGCAACTCTGCTGATCCCAGCAATGAGCACGAAGAAATTTTTACTCAATTAAAGGCTTACAAAGAACAGGAAATTGAAGTGTATTGCCCACTCTCTTATGGTAATTATCCGGAGTATAAAAGAAAAGTTCTTGATCTAGGTACAAAAATATTCGGAGATAAATTTATTCCGATAGTCGATTTCATGGACCTAAAGTCTTACCGTAATTTTCTTAATGAAATGCATATTGCGATCTTCAACCACAAACGCCAGGAAGCGATGGGGGTCACCACGTCTTTACTGGCTATGGGAAAAACAGTATATGTCTATCCGGACACAACAGCCTTCCGTTCTTTTCAAAAAAGAGGTATACAAATATTCAGTAATCGACTTATTACACAGGAGAATATACTCCAAGAGCGGGATGTTTCTCTAAATCAATCACTTCTGGAAAAATACTATAGTCCCGAAGTACTTCGATCCTCCTGGGCGGCAATTTATGCCCACTAAAAGTATATATCAATTCATATGTGTGGAATAGCTGCAATTATTGCTAAAAAAACGCTTAGTTCTGAGCTTATCAGTGAGATGACTGATCTTATTCACCACCGGGGGCCGGATGATGAAGGTTTCTTTTTTGTAGATACAAAAAGACAGTATTCGTTTTACGGAGGAAAAGATACCCCCGAAAATGTTTTGCTTTCTTCTATTCCGTATACGCCTGAGAATAAATATGTATCAGAGCTTCATGAAAAAGATATCAAACTGGCTTTAGGCCATCGACGTTTATCTATTCTTGATCTTTCTCCCGCCGGGCATTTGCCTATGAGTTATTATGGTGACCGATATTGGATAACCTATAATGGCGAGGTATATAATTATATAGAACTCAAAAAAGAACTCCGTACAAAAGGTTACGAATTTAAAACCAACTCAGATACGGAAGTTATTTTAGCAGCTTATCAGGAATGGGGGACGGATTGTCTACACCACTTCAATGGAATGTGGGCTTTCGTAATTTATGATCAACAGGAACAAACGATATTTGCCGCAAGGGATCGCTTCGGTATCAAGCCTTTGTATTATTGGATTTCTCCTGACCGGGATTTATGCTTCGCTTCAGAGATCAAACAATTCACAGCATTGCCCGGCTGGCAGGCATCAGTTAATCCGCAAATAGCTTATGACTTTTTGGTCTATAGCTTATTGGATCATACTGACGAAACTATGTTTCAGGGAGTGTTTCATATTCCTCCGGGATGTTTTTTCAAAAGTCATATTGATAAACTCTCGATTAATCCATCAGAGAAAATAAATTACCATAAGTGGTACACGCTTCAGCCAAAAAAATGGAAGGGAAATCTAAAGCAAGCAGCAGGACAGTTCAAAGAATATTTCGATCGATCCGTTAATTTGCGCCTGCGGGCCGATGTAGAAGTTGGCTCCTGTTTATCGGGAGGCTTGGATTCTTCCTCTATTGTTTGCACAATCAATAATATATTAAAAGAGCAGGGCTCAGAAGAGCTTCAGAGAACTTTCTCTGCATGTTCTCACGACAAAAAATTTGATGAGCGCAAATGGATCGATATAGTAGTAGATGCTACAAAAGTTAAAGCCCATTACACTTATCCCTCTTTCGAAGATCTCATTCGAGACGCTGAAAAAATCACCTGGCATCAAGATGAACCTTATCAATCCAATAGCATCCTGATGCAATGGAACGTCTTTAAACTCTCCAAACAAAATCAGGTAACAGTAATGTTGGACGGACAGGGAGCGGATGAGCAATTGGCAGGATATCTTGGTTATTTGGGACCACATCTGGCAAATTTATTTATTCGTTTTAAATGGTTCCGCTTTTGGAAAGAATTTAGAGCGATTAAAAAAATACATGGCATTACCTGGAATAATATTTTAGTGAATATCGCCCATGCTGCTTTTCCAAAATGGCTAAAAGCAAAACTGAGACCATCGGATAACACGGTACCCGCCTGGTTAAATATGGATAAACTCAAAGCAATTCCACTGCATCCATTTGAAGTGTTAAATATAAAAACAGGCAGCATTCGAGCATTATCCGAAGCACAGTTGAATGCCATTAACTTACAAAAATTGTTGCATTGGGAAGACCGAAATTCAATGGCACACTCCATTGAATCCAGGGTTCCTTTTTTAGATCATCGATTGGTCGAATTCGTTGTAGGACTACCGGATCAGCATAAAATTCTGGACGGAGTTACCAAAAAAGTACTGCGGGTTGCGATGGAAGGCACCTTACCAAGCCCCATTATCAACCGAATGGATAAAATCGGTTTTATTGCTCCGGAAGAAACCTGGATCAAAAAACACTATACCGAGCAATTTAAAGAAAAGCTGAAGGATGCGATCCAATATAGTATGGGAATATTCAACGAAAATCTGCTCCTGGAATTTGAAAAAATGCTACAAGGCCTCAAACCTTTCGATTACACTTTTTGGAGAGTTATCTCATTTGCAGAATGGATGAAAACTTTCTCTGTAAATCAAAAAGAATCGCAAGAAATTAAAAAGCCTATCAATTTGGATTCATGAAAAAGATCATTATAGTTTCTAGTTCTTTTTATCCCCAATTATCTCCACGTTCTTTTCGGACAACTGAGCTTGTAAAAGAGTTTTGCAGACAAGGACATGAAGTGACGCTGGTAACGCATTACTTTCCCGATAAACACGATGGGTTAATGGAAGAGTTTGGTTTTAAAATTAAAGATTTGGGAAAAGAGCCCGTTGATTTTAAAATTAAAGGAAAAGGGATAATAAAACTCGCCAGAAAAATTATTCGCCGGGCAGCCATTCTCTTTTTTGAATATCCTATGATTACTTTAATGTCAAAAGTAAAAAAGGTATTGAGTAAAGAATCCGGCTATGATTTACTGATTTCCGTAGCGGTTCCTCATCCGATTCACTGGGGAGTAGCCTGGGCCAGAACAGAACAGCATCGAATTGCCAAAACCTGGATCGCAGATTGTGGTGATCCCTATATGGGTTCTACTTTGGATTCATTTAAAAAGATGTTTTATTTTAAATATCTGGAAAAATGGTTTTGCAGAAAAGCGGACTTTATCAGTATTCCAAGGCTTGCTATGACCATTAATTTTTATCCGGAATTTCACGATAAATTCATCGAGATTCCGCAAGGGTTTAAATTTGAAGATTCTCAAAAGCACCTAAAACCATATAAACCAAACGAAGTCCCAACATTTGTATTCTCAGGGCTTTTTATCCTGGGCTCCAGAGATCCCAGACCTCTTTTCGATCTGTTATTGGAAAGCAAGAAAGATTTCAAATTTCATATTTTCACCAGATCAAAACACATAGTAGAACCTTATCTGGAAAAAAGCCAGGGCAAAATTATTTTACACGACTATATTCCCAGAGAAGACTTACTTGCCTTCCTAAGTCAAATGGACTTTCTGGTTAATATTGCTTATGATCCTAAAACCCAATTGCCCAGCAAGCTCATTGATTATTATCTGACCGGTCGGCCGATTTTAAATATTGATAGCAATTATTCCGATAAAGAAAATATTATACGTTTCCTCAATGGAGATTATTCCGGAAAATTTGTGCATCCTAATATTGATCAATACCGGATTGAAAACGTCAGTAAAAAATTCTTGGAAGCATCATTAAGTCTTAAGGAAGAAATTGAGCAGCACTAGACAAAACAAGGTTTGGGCATATATCTTATTCTGGATATGGCCTTTATTTTCTTTGATTTTTGCATTAGTTAATTACAGATCTTCTTTTGCCAAGAATATCATTTGGTTTTTTAGTGCATTTTTTGGTTTCACCTTTGTTATCTCAAATGAAGGTATGGATGCCAATCGCTATAGAGATTATCTGATTGAGTATCATCATTCCGAAATGGACTTCAGTCAGTTCTGGAGTGGATTACAGGCCGGAACGATTGGCCGGGGAGATTATTATGAACCCTTGCTTTCCTTTTTCGTTTCCAGGTTTACAGATGATTACCGGTTTCTGTTTGCGATTTTCGGATTAATCTTTGGCTATTTTTATTCAAGAAATATTTGGTATTTAATTGAAAAGTCCGGCAAACAAATTAAGACTATTGCCGTTCCTTTTATTATCCTTTTTGCATTCATCGTACCTATTTGGACGATTAATGGAGTGCGTTTTTATACAGCATTACAAATATACTTTTTCAGTGTTTTATATTTATTGATCAACCGGGATAAGAGGTATATTGTCTTCTCAGTTCTTTCCATATTTATTCATGTAGCATTTACCTTACCCGTTGCTCTTTTGCTAATTTTCTACTTTGTCAGACTTCCCAAAATTGTGTATCCGGTCCTGCTAATCGTAGGTCTGTTTTTTGTCAATTTGGATATTCAGGGTATCTTGAATCTCTTACCAGAGCTATCGGGAGTCGCAGCAGATAGGGTCGGTTCTTATACACATCCCGAAATGGTTAAAGCTTATTTTCAGGATATTGAACAGACCAGATGGTTTGTCCGGTGGAGGGTAACTGGTATTAAATTGCTTTCCTTTTTTATTATAATTTATTTGCTATTTGTTAAGGGAAAGAAATTAAAAGAATTTGATTTTAGTCCTTTGCTCTATTTTGGTATTATCGTTTTTAGTATTACCTCCATTTTGAGCATAGTACCCTCAGTAGCTCGTATGTTTGATATTGCTACATTATCCTTTCTAGCAGTGCTTTTTTTATTCATTCAAAAAGAGGACAAAAACTATTGGATGAGATTCTTTTCTCCCCTTACTATTATACCCGTTTTATTATACGTCGTGGTAGAGATCAGAGTAGGAATAGAACGTATAGGCATCAACACTATCTTTATGAATCCAGTTGTGGCCGCTTATTTTGAAAATGAGACCGCAATTATTGAGTTGATCAAATAAAGATGACTATTCAAACCCTTAAAAATAATATTGTTCATCGCTTCTCCTTAATGCCGGGTTGGAGAACAAAGCGCAAAATTGTCGTATTTGAATCAGACGATTGGGGGATGATTCGAATGGCTTCGAAAAAAGCGTTCAATTATTTTAAGGAAAAAGGCCTGGCTGTTGATAAATGTATTTACAATTCAAACGATACTTTAGAAAGTAATGAGGATTTGGAATTATTATTTGAAGTACTCGAAAGTGTAAAAGATAAAAATAATAAGCCTGCCATAATTACTGCCAATAATCTTGTTGCAAATCCTGATTTTGCAAAGATCAAAGCAAGTGACTTTTCGCAATACTTCTTCGAACCATTTACAGCTACTCTCGATAGATACAAAGGGAGAGATCGAGTATGGGAATTGTATTTGGAAGGACAAAAGAGAAAGCTTTTTCGTCCCCAGTTTCACGGAAGAGAACATCTCAATATCAGCAACTGGATGCATGCCCTTAGAACCGGAGATAAATATACGCATTTGGCTTTCGAACAAAATATGTTTAGTGTACACGGTGAAGGAAATGTATCTTCCTGCAAAAAAGAGTTTTTGGATGCCTTTGGTAATGCCAATGAAATACAAGAGCAAAAAAATATTCTCAAAGATGGATTAACTCTGTTTAAACAGTTGCATGGTTATGCCTCCAGTTCTTTTATCGCTCCTTGTTATTATTGGTCTCCAGAGCTCAATGAATCATTAGCGAACTATGGTATAAAATATTTACAGGGATCACGAGTACAGCGAAACCCTGTTGTTCATCCTAAAAAGAAATTTGAAAAAATTTATCATTACACCGGTCAAAAAAACCGGTTTGGTCAAACTTATTTGATGCGTAATGCTTCTTTCGAAGTCGTTGAACATGCTAATAAAGATTGGGTCGACTCTTGTCTAAAAGACATTAGTCTTGCTTTTAAATATAAAAAACCGGCAATTATAAGCGTACACAGGGTGAATTTCATTGGCGGAATTAATCCTGATAACCGGAGTCGAAGCTTAAAATTATTTAAAGAATTACTTCATAAGGCCACGAAATATTGGCCCGATTTAGAGTTTAAATCTTCTGATCAACTCGGAAATATAATTACGGAAAACTAATGTGTGGGATTAGCGGTTATATAGATTTTAATAAAAAAACAGCGGAACATACGCTGGAGTCAATGATTGCCATGCTTCATCATCGCGGACCGGATGATCGGGGTGTAGAGCATTTCTCCTTCCCGGAATGCCTGGTTGGACTTTCGCAAGCCAGATTATCGATAATTGATCTTAGCGCCGCAGGACATCAACCAATGCATTATCAGCAATTGTCCGTAGTCTTCAATGGTGAAATTTATAACTTCAAAGAAATAAAGAAAGAACTAGCAGAACTGGGACATCAATTTATTTCCCAGTCTGATACAGAAGTCATTCTACATGCCTTTTCGGAATGGGGCGTAAAATGTGTAAAGCGTTTCATCGGTATGTTCGCTATAGTTTTGCTAGACAAAGAAGCAGAAAAAATCTATTACTTCAGAGACAGGGCAGGGGTTAAACCATTTTATTATTACTGGAAGGATGGCTTAATGTTATTTTCCTCTGAACTAAAAGCATTCCATAAGCATCCACAGTTCAAAAAGATTATTGATCCTGCCGCCTTAAAATTGTATTTGGATTTTGGATATATCCCCAGTCCCTATACCATTTTCCAGGATTGTCATAAACTAATGCCCGGGAAATATTTGTCCCTCGATCTCAATACCAAACAGATTGAAATTCAAAGCTACTGGGAACTACATAGCTTTTACAAAAAAGAAGAGCGCGCGATCAGCTTTTCGGAAGCCAAAAAAGAATTACATCAGCTTCTGAAATCTGCTTGTGAATATCGAATGATTGCAGATGTGCCCGTTGGTATTTTCTTGAGCGGAGGTTATGATAGTTCTGCCGTAACGGCTATTTTACAAAGCAATCGATCAAGCAAAATCAAAACCTTTACCATTGGATTCAAAGATGGTAATAATGAAGCGCCTCATGCTAAAAAGATTGCGCAACATCTGGGCACCGATCACTTTGAACACTATTGTACGACTAAAGAAGCACAGGAAATTATTCCCGAATTACCCTTTATTTATGATGAACCTTTCGCTGATAGCTCAGCTATACCGACTTTTTTAGTGAGTAAAATAGCCCGGCAGGAAGTAACCGTCGCACTTTCCGCCGATGCGGGAGATGAAGTATTCGCAGGCTATAATAATTACCCGTTAATGATGAATTATGCTAATCGGTTGAATAAAATTCCAGATAGCATGAAAACACTTGCGGGTAAAGTTATGAAACTTGGCAGCTATCTGACTCCAACCAGTAAACTGAGTCTAAAGCATAAATTATACGGTGCCGGATTTGCTATCAAAAAGGATAAAAACCAGCAAATTGCAGATTTACTCTGGAAAGCGAGTACGCTCCCCAACGAATATGTCGATAATCTTCTAATCAAAGCAAACACGACATATTCTACCGGATATCAAACGGATACATCTGCGCATCGCGATGAACTTTCGGTAATGCTTGCTATTGACTATGATATGTATTTGCAAAATGATATTTTAACCAAAGTTGACCGGGCGACGATGGCTGTTTCCCTGGAAGGGAGAGAACCTTTACTGGATCATCGCTTATTAGAATTTGCAGCAGGTCTTCCTACAGCTTATAAGTTCGATGGAGTAACCGGTAAGAAAATCTTAAAAGAGATCGTCCACGAATACATTCCCAAAGAGTGGATGGATCGACCTAAATCAGGCTTTTCATTACCTATATACAAATGGCTGAATGAAGAACTGTCTTACCTGCTGGATGAGTATTTAAGTGAACAAGCCATAGCTGCTTCCAATATATTCAATCCTTCATTTGTCAATCAGTTGGTTCAGTCTTTTAAAGGAGGAAATCTCCATTATAAAACATTGATCTGGAAATTGCTGATGTTTCAAATGTGGTATAAAAAATGGATGGATTGATCAAATATATTAAATACATAAGCGGTTTATTATTATTTAGTGCCCTGATAATATCCTGTAAGTCCAATAAAAAGTCCATCACTACCGCAGTTGATCTTACGGAGTTGCAAAAATCTTTAAACGCCAATGCTATACTTACTCTGTCCAATGTCGTTTATGACCTAAAAGGAACAAGATTGGAAGTAAAAAATAAGCTCATCCTTGAGCAGAACGCGAAAATAATCAATGGAACGCTTATTGGCCGGAATGGGGTAGTGGAATGTACGAATGATAACTGTTTGAATAATATCCTACTCTCCGGTGAATGGAAAAATGAGTCCATGCCCCTTAACTGGTTTACGACCGGTGAAGATGCTCAATTAAACTTCAAAATACTTTGTAATTTAATTGATACCGACAAAAAAATTTTGGTAGACAAAATGTACCCTTTATCAACTTCAGAATGGGCCGCTTATCAAACTAATGCTTCCATTAAAATAACAGGGACAAATCCCAATACTTCGGGCTTTATTCTGAAAACGAAGCATAAACAGGGAAAAGCTTATTTTCAAAGTACCAGAGGTAATAATATTCATCTGGAAAATCTAAGCCTGACAACTGATGATTATGAGAAAAATATAGAACCAAATCAAGGTTTTTATAGATTCTCCGATTGTTCTTATTCTAGCTTGTATCCTGAGGCAAAACCATCTTTCGAACATTTCATCTTGAAAAATTGCACTATCAATGGTGCGGTTCAGTTTAGTTATGCTGCACATTCCAATAACACGACACTGTCTGAATTTCAAAATCTGGGTATAAAAAAAATTGAGGTCCTTGATTGTACTATTAATAAACCTGTTAACCTGCTCACACTGAGTAATCTTTCTTACGGTCAGGTGGAAATTAAAAACAACTCGGTACATGATTTATTGGGCCCCGTATTTTTTTTCCCGATCAGTGGTATTAAGGAGGCCTATTTGCCTTTTGTCGAAGGCCCCGGACGTCCTTTGCTTATTCTGGAATCCAATAAAATCAAAAATACCCGAGTCTATCAAAGCATTCACAATGCTTATATGAGCTTCGTTGTTGCCAAGGGAAATAATTTCAAGGTGATTAATAATACCTTTGAAAACATTCTGAATAGTAGAGACGGAGTAGAGACCTATGCCTTTTATTGTTCGGCAGCTAATGAATTGTATGTTCACAAAAACCTGCTTATCAATTGCGCCAGTAAAGGACTAAAACAAAGTAGTGCAGGTAACTGTCTTATTAAGCTAAAAAATGCGAATAATTGCATTGTTCTTGATAATGTTTTCCGGCTTGAAAAACAGGCCCTGGTTGACCTCGGAGTACTCCGGTCTCCAAAGCAGGCTCTAAAACAGGTCAAGGCTGAAAATTTTAGATTTTCTATTTTTGGATCTGCTACTCAGGATAACGATAATGGTTCTTATATATTTAAGAATAACACCTTTGATGCAGCTGTGATTTCCGATTATTGCTGGATAGGAAAGTCGAATTTTATTTTTAATGATAATATAGTAAACATTAAATATTTTCCGAAAACTGATGAAAAAAGATGGGGTGGTAATCTCACAAAACTTGATCAGACTCTTTTTTATTTTAAAAGCAGTATTAGCAATGGACATTTGGAAATAAAGAATAATAAAATTACTGTGGAAGAAATGGATAAGGAGGTTTTTCATTTTACTTATAATCAAAACGATAACAAACAATATCAGAAGGCAATCTATGAAGATAACCAATTTAACATCAATGGAGTAGTTAGTTTGTTTTTCCCCAGATCAGAAAATGTAACTGCAAAAAACAAGTTATTCGGTAAAGGCAGTATCGTCTTTAATCAGGCATCTACGATTAAGAAGAACCGAAGTATTAAACAATTTAAGTCCGAACAAATCATCGATGAATATTATGCTTCTCCTTTATGCCCTTATCATTTAAAAAATACCGGAAAAGCAGTTATTAAAACACTAGAGAATAAAGATTCTATTGCTTCGGTATTAAGGGTAAATTATAATGATCTGTATGATATTGATCGGCTACCTATTGATTTGGAAATAAGAGCTTCTTTTATCGACACACGCAATGTAAAAAAGGAGTTTACTTATAAAATTCTTTTTAAGGATTATAGAAATGCCTACTTCATAGACCACAAAAGTAATAAAGTGATCAATGTAAAACCTTACTGGATGAATAAGGACGCCCAATTCAGTTATGATATTTTACCGGTAAGTTCAAATGTAGGAAGTAATATCAGGCTTTCCCTGGTATCTCAAACCAGATGGCCCAGTCAGCATAAATATGGTTATATTTTATTCAGAGGTTTGGAAGATATAAAATCCTTTGAAATATCTGCTGCGGTCAATAAAATGGAGTTTTCCGAAAATATTAAATCTATGAAGCAAATAAAACGCTTCCTGCTTAGGCCCAAAAACTAGATTTCATTATTGATGACTGCTTTAAAAAATAATCTAAAAAATATTATTGGCTGGAAAACCAAGCGAAAGATCGTCGCCATTGCGGTCGATGATTATGGAAATGTTCGCCTGGCTTCCAAAAATGCCCGGGAAAATCTGGACAAAGCTGGCTTCAAAGCAAAGAATCGTTTTGATCAATTTGATACCCTGGAAAATGCAGATGATTTATCCATGCTCTACGAGGTTTTAACCTCGGTAAAGGATAAACACGGAAAACCAGCAATTTTCACCGCCCTGGCACTCTCGGTCAACATCAATTTTGAACGGATGGAAGATACTGGTTATGAAAAATACATTTACGAACCTTTGCCCGAAACACTAGCCAAGCTCAATGGTGACTACGAAACGGTCTGGTCACTCTGGCAGGAGGGGATGGATAAAAATATTTTCGTTCCACAATTTCATGGCCGTGAACATCTTAACCTGAAATTGTTCGAACACAACCTTGGAATTAAGGACCCTGAAACGATTCTTTGCTTACAAAATCGTTCTTATACCGGCATCCACCATAATCCCTTTAAAAATATCAAGGTGACTGGTGCCTTTTCCCTGGAAGATATTAGCGAAGTAGAAACACATAAAGATATCGTCAAAGACGGGCTTAATCAGTTTGAAAAAGTTTTTGGCTTCAGATCGATTACATTTAATGCTCCCGGAGATCGGGAAAGTTCCGAACTTCATTCGACACTCAAGAACTCAGGCGTAGAGTTCATAGAAACTCCGCTTATAAAAAAAGAACACCTGGGGCAAAGCAAGTATAAAACAATATTCAACTATACCGGAAAAAAGAATAAGCACAAGCAAATTTTTATGGTGCGTAATTGCGTTTTTGAACCAACTCATAATAATAATTTTAATTGGGTTGAATATTGTCTTAAACAGGTAGAAACCGCTTTTTTCTGGAATCGCCCGGCTGTTATCAGTTCGCATCGGGTAAACTTCTGCGGGCATATTGATCCGGAAAACAGAAAGCAAGGACTTGAGGCCTTAAAACAATTACTGCAACAAATCGTACGAAAGTGGCCGGAGGTAGAATTTATGTCTACCCCCAAACTTGCCGAGCTGATCTCCCTCGATAATGAATAAGCTTAAATTGGAGCAATTGGTAAAACCCGGGATAAAAAAAAATACAAATATTTGTTTGGTACTCCCTTCGCTTGGTGCAGGTGGCATGGAGAGGGTGATGTCCATACTAGCTACATACCTGGGAAATATTTCCAATTATACCGTTACACTTATTTTATTAACCAATGGCGAAGACTTTTTCAGACTACCGGAATCGGTAAAAATTGTAAAGCCGGATTTTGATCATAAAAATTACAACCGCTTTTCTTTTACTATTAAAACTTTCATCTACCTGCGTCGGCAGCTTAAGAAATATAAGCCCGATACCGTTTTGAGTTTTGGAGGGAAATATAATGCCTTTGTTATACTGGCTGGAATTGGTCTTGGGCTCAATATTTTTGTCTCGGATCGTAGCAGACCCGGAATTAGTTATGGAAAGTTTTTTGATTTTTTAAATCCTGTTCTTTACAAAAAAGTAAAAGGGATCATAGCTCAAACCGCCAAAGCCAAAGCCTTTACCTTCCAGCAAACCGGTCATCAGAATATCCAAATAATAGGTAATCCGGTTCGGGAAATTTTTGCGCCGGACATTCAAAAAGAAAATATTATCCTCAACGTTGGCCGTTTTATCAAAAGTAAAAAGCAAGACTGGCTGATCGATTATTTTTCATCCCTGAAGGCTTCCGATTGGAAGCTGGTTTTCGTAGGTGAAGGCAAAGAAATGGAAGCCTGTCAGAAATACGCCGAAGCTTCCGGCTGTGCAGACCACATTATTTTTATGGGGAATCAAAAAGATGTCGATACCATTTATAATAAAAGTAAAATCTTTGCCTTTACTTCACTGTCCGAAGGGTTTCCAAATGTACTGGCCGAAGCTATGAGTGCAGGTTTGGCTTGCATTAGTTTTGATTGTACTGCCGGTCCTTCTGATCTGATTGAAGATGGAATTAATGGCTTTTTAATTCCGGAAGGCGACCACGATTTATATAAGAAAAAATTAAACCTTCTGATTCAGGATGAAAAAACCAGAGCGGATTTTGGAAAAAAAGCTTTACAAACCATGCAAAAATTTCGAGCTGAAAGTATTGCTCAAAAGTTTGAACAATTTATGCTATCGTAGACTATGAGGGTATTAATTAATGCGGCTACTACATTTAAAGGTGGAAGCGTTCAGGTAGCAGAATCCTTTATTAATGAATGTAGGAATTATAAACAACATGAGTTTCATGTAATTCTAAGCAAGCTATTACATGAGCGTATTGAAGAAAATGATTTTCCGGATAACTTCCACTTTTACACCGCACCTTTCCGTCCGGCTGCTAAAGTTTTTTCTTTAAGTGATCCGGCTGCTTTTCACAAAAAAATAGAGCAGTCCTGTAAACCCGATGTTGTTTTTACTACTTCTGGTCCGGCCTATTGGAATCCCAAAGTACCTCATCTGATCGGATACAATCTTGCTCATTACATTTATCCGGAATCGGCACTATTCAAAATGATGCCTTTGAGCAAAAGGCTAAAATGGAAATTGAAGGGAAAAGTAATTTATTATTATTTTAAAAGGGATGCTGATGCTTATGTGGTCCAAACAGATGATGTCAATGATCGACTATCAAAATGGATCAATAATTCAAAAAATATCTATACAGTCACTAATACTTGTAGTCAACATTATTTCAAGCCCGAAAAAGCGCTGGCGCGATTACCTGATAAATCCGAGCAGGAATTTAGATTGCTTACTGTATCGGCTTATTATTTACATAAGAATTTAGAAATTATAAAGCCTGTTATCGCTATTCTGAAAAAGGAAGGCAAAAGTAATATAAAGTTCGTCACAACGCTACCTCAAAAAACTTTCGAGCAAGTGTTCAATGCTCTTGAGCGGGAATCTATCTATAATGTAGGTCCGGTTCCAATGAATAAATGTCCTTCCTTATACCAAGAATGTGATGCTATGTTTTTACCGACGCTATTGGAATGTTTTTCAGCTTCTTATCCCGAGGCAATGGCTATGAAAAAGCCAATACTTACTTCTGACCTGGGCTTTGCCAGAACTATCTGTGGAGAAGCTGCTATTTATTTTGATCCACTTAACGCAAAGGATATAGCTAATAAAATTATCGTTTTATACGATAATCAAAAACTACAACAAAAGCTTATTGAGAAAGGAACTCAAAGATTAAGCGTTTTCGATACCCCAAAAACCAGAGCCCAGAAATATCTCGAAATTTGCCAAAGTCTTATTCAATCCTAATAGTTCATTTATGCAAAAGAAAAAGATAGTTATTGTAAATCAGGCAGTTAATTATTTAACTATTGGAATTGCAAATGAATTTGTTAAGCAATACGATGAAGTAGCTTTAATTACTGGTTCAGTGCATGTACAAGGTGAAGAACTCAATCCTTCAATTAAGGTATCCTATATCAATAAATTCACCGAGAAGTCACTGAAGCATAAATTTTTCAATTGGCTCATGGCATTGGTACGTATGTTCTTTCTCCTTTTATTTAAATACAGAAAATACGAAATACTATACATTACTAATCCTCCAATGTCTTATTTCCTGTCTTTTATATTACCTCAGCAATTCTCCATTCTCATGTGGGATGTGTATCCGGATATGCTGAAAATATTTGGCTTATCAGATCGACATGTTATTTACAGATTATGGGCCTGGGTAAATAGGAGACTTTTTAAAAAAGCAAAAAAGGTATTTACAATCGGAAATAAAATATCCGGAATGATCGGCCAGTATGTAGATAAGGAAAAAATAAGCATTATTTCACTTTGGACGACATTTACAAAACCAAAGCCAATTGCTAAGGAAGAAAACTTCTTTATTAAGAAAAATCATCTGACCGGTAAGTTTATCGTCCAATACTCCGGCAACATAGGTATTACACATAATGTAGAGGTTTTATTAGATATTGCCGAACGTCTCTTGGATGAGGAGCATATTGTATTCCAGATTATTGGCAGAGGAACCAAAGTACCGCAAATCAAAAAAACGATTGAACAAAAGCGATTAAAAAACTGTCAATGGCTACCTTTCCAGTCTGATGAAATGTTTCCTTATTCCTTGGCTGCTGCTGACCTGGGAGTTGTAATCCTGGATGATCGGACCTCTCAGGGGTCTGTCCCTAGCAAGACTTATAATCTGATGACAGTGGGTAAGCCCATCTTATACCTTGCTTCTAAAGATTCGGAGCTTTTTGATTATGCCATAAACTATAAGAATGGTGCTTGCTTTCACAGTTCTGAACTCGATTCGATTGCTGTTTTTATTAAAGAGTTATCTCTTAGTAAGGATCGTCAACAACTGTTAAGCAAAAATTCTCTGCATGCTGCTAATGATTTTAAAAGGTCAAACGCTGCTTTATTGGTAAACGAATACCTGTAAACCGGAGATATTAATTTAATTGTCTATGAATTTAATCAAGAGAATTATATACCTGGGTTATTACCTAAAAACTCAAGACTGGCATCAATTCAGACGATTCTTTAATCATGTGAAAGTGAATTATAATATTAGTAAATTCTCTTTATGGAAAGATATTATTAGTAATAGTCTGAAACATAACATCTCTTTATTAGAATATTTTCAATTCCGCTTTTTTGAAAAAGATAATCATGAAAAGAAAACTTTCGCCGGTACTGGCTTCATGTATGAATATCAATTGAAGATGAATCCTAAAGACAGTCGAAAAATACTGTCCGACAAGTTAAAGTTTCTACCAGCTTATAAGGATTTTGTACAACACAAATACATTTCACTACAGGATTTAAAGCAAAACCCTGATTCTGGCCAATCATTATTATCCAATAAATCCGGTAAGGTTGTCCTTAAACATTCCACTGGTCAATGTGGCCGGGGCATCGAAGTAAAAAATGCCACTGATTTTAATCCGACTTCATTAATCCAAAGATTAGAGGAAACAGAAAACGATTTTGTCGAAGAATTTGTCGAGCAGCATGACCAATTAATGCGTATGTCTCCCTCGGGTTTAAACACCATCCGGGTAATTACCCAAATAAATGAAAAGGGAGTTGTTGATATATTAGGTGCACGTTTAAGAATAACTGTAAATTCGGCCGTAGATAATCTTGCTGCCGGAAATATAGCCGCACCAATAAATGTTGATACCGGAATAATTGAAGGCCCTGCTGTTTACAGCGATATTACTAAAAAAGATGTGTACAAACATCCCTTTACCGGAGTCGAAATAATTGGCTTTGCCATTCCTTTCTGGAAAGAGACTATTGAACTGACTAAAAATGCCGCATTGGTCAATCCTGATAATCGATCCATTGGATGGGATGTAGCTATTACCAACCAGGGACCTGAATTAATAGAAGGTAATCATGACTGGTGCAAATTATTATGGCAGTTGCCGATAAAAAAAGGACTTAAACCTACTTTGCAAAAGTATCTATCACCATCATAGAATTAAAGTTATAATATAAAATGTCAAATACACTCAGAATTTTAGTTACCGGAGTTGGAGGCCCAACCCCGAGAAGTTTCGCCAGAGCTTTAATCAATTTAAGTCAGTATAAAAATTATGAATTAATAGGTACTGATATCCATAAATATGCAGTAGGCCTTTATCATAATAAGCTTTTTAAAAAAACCTATGTAACTCCTAAATCATCTGATCCGGGTTACTGGGAAGTTACCGAAGACCTCATTAATAAGCACAATATTGATATGGCGGTTATTTTGCCGGAAACCGAGGTTTATGCCTGGAGTAAACGAAAAGCAGAAGGTAGCCTTCCATGTAAAGCATTGATCCCTGATCGAGAAATTATTGAAGCCGTCCTGGACAAAGCTGTGCTGACGGATCACCTGGCACCTTATGGTCTGGTTCCAAAATCCGTAGTCATTGATATCAATGAAAAGGGCCTGGAAGCAAAAGTTGAAAATGAACTAGGTTATCCTTTCTGGGTTAGAAGTGCTACCGGATCCAGTGGACTGGGGTCTTTTAAGGTTAATGATTTCTCGGAACTGATCAAATGGATTTCTATTAATCAGGGCGTAAAAAAATTCCTGGCCAGCGAATACCTGGAAGGTCGAAACCTCGCCTGTAAATTTTTATATTACGAAGGGCAATTACTTAGAAGCGGGCTGGCCGAGCGCGTCAATTATATCATGGCCAAAACGGCACCTTCCGGTATTACCGGAAATACTTCTTTTGGAAGATTGCTTAATGACGATATTCCAATAAAAGTAGCCAAGCAAGCAATGGAGGTCATTCTGGAAAAATCAAAGGGCAATCCACATGGCTTTTTTACGGTTGATTTAAAAGAAGATAAAAATGGAAAGCCCTATGTCACGGAAATCAATGTCCGACACGTTGCATTCACCTCTTCCTTCGCCAGAGGAGGCGCAAACTTTTGCGAGGATACCATCCGCTTACTCGATGGAGATCCATCATTTGACAAAAATTATAAACGCTACAGGTTCGCTGATGATTTAATATTCCTGAGAGAAGTAGATGCCTTACCTGTTGTGATGAAAGAATCTGCCTTACTTGAAAATGTATATACACATCAAAAGAATATTTGATCTGATCCTGTCTTCGATAGGACTACTTTTCTTACTGCCTCTGTTTGTCTTCATTTGTATTCTGTTAAAGTTTACAGGGGAAGGAGAAATATTCTATTTCCAGGAACGTATTGGTCATAAGAAAAAGAAATTTAATATCTGGAAGTTTGCAACGATGATGAAAAACAGTGCAAATATCGGCACTGGAGCCATCACCTTACGGAACGACCCAAGAATAACTCCCGTAGGAAAAATACTTAGAATGACAAAAATCAATGAGCTTCCACAGATCATTAATGTGATCAAAGGGGATCTTAGTCTCGTTGGTGCCCGGCCACTTTTACCCGCCAGTTTTGAAAGGTATACAGAAAATGTTCAAAACAGAATTTATAATACCCCTCCTGGGATCACCGGAATAGGGTCTTTGATTTTTAGGGATGAAGAAAAGCTTGTTTCGGAAGCTACAAAACAAGGATTCCAGCCTTTGGATTTTTATAAACAACATATCTACCCCTACAAAGGGCAGCTGGAGTTATGGTATCAGGATCATTGTTCATTAGCTACAGATTTTAAAATCTTATTCCTTACTTTTTGGCAAATCCTGAATTCGAAAAGTAACTTGGCATTCAAAATTTTTAAAGACCTGCCCACTCGTCCGGAAGAGTTAACCACCAGGGGTATTGCAAAAATGACTATCTCAACATGACTTTTGATATCGCCGTAGTAGGGGCCGGTATTGTGGGCCTCGCAAGTGCTTTACATATTAAAAAAAATAATCCCGCGCTTAAGATCGCAATCATTGAGAAAGAATCAACGATCGCAAAGCATCAGACCGGAAATAATAGTGGTGTGATCCATTCGGGAGTCTATTACAAACCAGGCTCACTTAAAGCACTCAATTGCAAGCGTGGTTATGAACTTATGCTCAACTTCTTAAAGGAACACCAAATCCCTTATGAATTATGCGGAAAGATCATCCTTGCAACCGAGGAATCCGAGCTGCCGGCGCTGGAAAATATTTACAATCGCGGAATAGCTAATGGTCTCGACCACCTGAAATACCTCGACTCAAAGGAGCTAAAGGAAGTTGAACCATATGCGGAAGGCATTCGGGCCATTCATGTTCCACAGGCAGGAATTACGGATTATAAATTAGTTGCAGCTAAATACAAAGAATTGCTGGAAAATAATGGCGCTACCTTCTTTTTCGATCACAGGGTCATCGGTATAGAACAATACCCTGATGCTGTCGAAATAAAAACTACAAAAGGTAATTTCTCCGCAGGCATGGTAATCAATTGTGGAGGTCTTTATTCGGATAAGCTGGCTCGCCTGACGCTCGATCAATTAGAATACAAAATTGTTCCTTTTCGGGGAGAATATTATGATTTAAGACCTTCCGCCTATCATCTGGTCAAAGGTCTGATCTATCCGGTTCCCGATCCAAAATTTCCTTTTCTCGGTGTCCATTTTACCAAAACCATCCACGGTGGAGTAGAATCAGGTCCTAACGCCGTTTTTGCTTTTAGCCGGGAAGGATATAAGAAAAGTATCATAAATCCCAAAGAATTATTCGAGTCCATGACTTACTCGGGTTTTGTTTCTTTGGTTAGAAAATATTGGAAGACGGGAACGATGGAAATGTACCGTTCTTTTTCAAAAGCAGCCTATGTACGCTCTCTTCAAAAACTAATCCCCGCTATCCGCGGAAAAGATGTGGTCAGGGGAGGAGCAGGTGTAAGGGCACAAGCTGTAAAAAAAGATGGGTCAATGGTGGATGATTTCTTAATATTGCAGTCAGAAAACATCATTAATGTGTGTAATGCTCCTTCACCAGCAGCAACAGCCTCTTTAGCTATTGGTGAGCACATTGCAAAACTCACTTTAAAAAATAATTTAGAAACATTAAATAAATCTTAGCTTTAAAAACAGCTTTCAATTTTGACTAAATATTTAATACAAAATATTATATAACAATGAAAAAAATCTTGGTAACCGGAGGGGCCGGCTATATTGGTTCCGTTGTAGTTAGACAATTACTGGACAAAGGGTATTACGTAAGGGTTATTGATTCACTTAAATGGGGTGGCGATGCTCTTTATGATGTGGTTCAAAATCCTAATTTCGAATTTATAAAAGGCGATGTCCGGGATTCTGAAGCCGTTGATAAATCTGTGCAGGGAATGGACGGTATTATTCACCTTGCCGCCATTGTTGGTGATCCGGCTTGTAGAAAATTTAGCGAGGAAGCTAAGGAAACCAACTGGGATGGTTCTGTAAATCTTTTCGAAGCGGCAGAAAAAGCGGGCGTAGATCGATTCGTATTTGCTTCTACTTGTAGTAATTATGGCAAAATGGCTGATAGTGAAGGTTATGTAAAAGAGGATTCTGAACTGAATCCCGTTTCTCTTTATGCTGAATTGAAAGTTAAATTTGAGGATTATATTCTTAACAAACGAAAAGACAGCAGAATCTGTGCTACTTCTCTTCGCTATTCAACCGTATATGGCTTCTCTCCTCGTATCCGTTTTGATCTAACGGTGAATGAGTTTACCCGGAATATGGTCAAAGAACAGTTTCAGGAAATATGGGGCGAGCAGTTTTGGAGACCTTACTGTCATGTAGATGATTTATCCGGTGCCGCAATTCTGGTGCTGGAATCACCTGAAGAAAAAGTCCGTGCGAATGTTTTCGGAGTAGGAGATACGAATGAAAATTATCAGAAAGGGATGATCATTCGCGAGATACAAAAGCTGGTTGATGGAGAAGTGAAATACGTTGCCAAAGATGAAGATCCCCGCGATTACCGGGTAGATTTTACCAAAATCAAAGAAGAACTCGGATTTAAAATTACAAAGACAGTTCCGGACGGAATCCGGGAAATTAAAAAAGTAGTAGAATCCGGGATTATTAATGATCCTTATGCTCAAAAATTTAGAAATATATAAATTATGATCTTACTCTCCGGACCCAATATTTCTGGCAACGAATGGAAATACGTTAAAGAATGCCTGGATACTGCCTGGGTATCTTCCGTTGGTTCCTATGTTTCTCAGTTTGAAACAATGGTGGCCGAATACGCTGGCGCTCGCTATGGTGTCGCTACTTCCAGTGGAACTACCGCCCTGCATATTTCCCTGATTTTATCCGATGTACAGACGGATGACTACGTTATTGCGCCAAATGTTACCTTTATCGCAACGCTGAATTCTATTAAATACGTTGGTGCGAAGCCTATTTTGATGGATGTTGATCCCGATACCTGGCAAATGGATTTGGATCTTTTGGAAGAGTTTCTAGCCTCTGATACAGAAATCCGAGATGGCTATTGTACTTTAAAAAAAGATGGCAAACGAATCAAAGCAATCATGCCCGTACATGTATTGGGCAATATCTGTGATATGGACAGATTAGTTGAGCTAGCCAATCGTTTTCAACTTATCATGATCGAGGATTCAACCGAAGCGCTGGGTAGCTATTACAAAGGTAAACATGCTGGTTCGTTCGGTAAATTCGGGTGTTTTAGTTTTAATGGTAATAAAATAATTACCTGTGGCGGAGGTGGTGTGATCGTGACGGATGATGAAGCGCTCGCCAGTAAAGCCAAACACCTCACTACTCAGGCAAAAGCAGATCGATTTGAGTATTACCATGATGAAATTGGCTATAATTATCGCCTGACGAATGTGGCTGCTGCTATTGGAGTAGGGCAGATGGAACAATTGCCAGACTTTATAAAAAGAAAGCACGAAATTCGCGATTTTTATATGGAAAACCTGGGTGGTTTGGGAGATATAGATTTTCAAAAAGTAAGTGCGGATGTAAATCCCAATTGGTGGCTGTTTACTATCAAATCATCCAAACAAAAAGAGCTGCTGGATGCTTTAAACGCTCAAAAAATGCAGTCTCGTCCTTTTTGGATTCCAATGAACCAGCTTCCTATGTTTAAGGAGGATTTATATATTCAGAAGAACAATTATTCGGATTATATTTATCAGAATTGTTTAAGCATTCCTTGCTCGACTAATATTACAGATGAAGAATTACAAAGCATCTGTAAAGTCATCAAAGAAGTGCTTTCCAATGCAACCGTACATTCTTTGTAAAATTTTGACTGTATAAAATGTACAATCCATACTTAAAGAGATTATTAGATATTATAGTGAGTTTTTTAGCGCTCATTATACTTTCACCTGTTCTTGTCCCGGTTATGCTTTTGCTTCTGGTTACCGGGGAGCGAGAAGTATTTTACTTTCAAAAAAGGGTAGGGAAGGGAAATAATTTCTTCCACGTCTGGAAATTTGCAACAATGGTTAAAAACAGCCCAAATATCGGTGCGGGAATCATCACTCTGGAAAACGATCCCCGGATTACAAAAATTGGAAAGTTTTTGCGGCAGTCCAAGCTCAATGAGCTTCCACAGCTCATTAATGTACTCAAGGGAGATATGAGCATTGTAGGTCCCAGGCCCTTATTACAAAAAAGCTTTAAGCTCTATCCGGAAAATGTTCAGGAAGTAGTTTATGATAATAAACCGGGGATCACAGGAGTCGGTTCTCTGATCTTTCGAGATGAAGAACGAATAGTGGCTCAATCTGAAAACCCTCAAGCAACTTATGAATCAATTTTTCCTTATAAAGGAGCACTGGAACTCTGGTATCACAAAAACATTTCTTTCCTTGTAGATATTCAGATAATTTTTCTAACGGCATGGTTAGTATTATTTCCAGGCAGCAATATGGCATATAAAGTATTTAGAAATTTGCCAAAAAGAGAATTTAAATGAAAAAAGCCTTAATTACCGGAATAACCGGTCAAGATGGAGCCTATCTTTCAGAGCTTTTGCTGGAGAAAGGTTATGAAGTACATGGTATTAAAAGAAGAGCCTCTTTGTTTAATACTGCCAGAATAGATCATCTTTATCAGGATCCACATGTTGATAATCGAAATTTCATTTTGCATTATGGTGATCTAAGTGACTCTACCAATATTATCCGTATCATTCAGGAGGTACAGCCAGATGAAATATATAACCTTGGCGCAATGTCCCATGTAAAAGTAAGCTTCGATTCTCCTGAATATACGGCGGATGTCGACGGTGTCGGAACTCTACGTATCCTGGAAGCGGTAAGACTTTTGGGACTTGCAGAAAAAACGAAGATTTATCAGGCATCTACTTCCGAACTTTATGGACTGGTTCAGGAAGTCCCGCAAAATGAAAAAACTCCTTTTTATCCTCGTTCGCCTTATGCCGTCGCCAAGCTCTATGCTTACTGGATCACTGTCAATTATCGCGAAGCATATAATATGTTCGCTTGTAATGGTATTCTCTTTAACCATGAATCACCATTGAGGGGAGAGACTTTCGTTACGCGTAAGATTACCCGGGCCGTAGCAAAAATAGGAATGGGCCTGCAAGAAAAATTATACCTCGGAAATCTTGATGCCAAAAGGGATTGGGGACATGCCAAAGATTATGTAGAATGCATGTGGAAAATTTTACAGCAGGATCAGCCAGAAGATTGGGTAATTGCTACCGGAGTTACTACCAGTGTTCGCGATTTTGTACGAATGTCCTTCGAAGAGATTGGTGTAAAGCTGGAATTCACCGGTAGTGGAAAAGAAGAAAGAGGAATTGTTGTTGCTTCTGATCATCCGGAGTTTCATATCCCAATTGGTGAAGAAGTAGTAGCTGTCGATCCCGGTTATTATCGTCCTACTGAAGTAGAATTACTGATTGGTGATGCAAGCAAGGCAAAACAAAAACTCGGTTGGGAACCTAAATATGACCTCCGAGCCATGTGTAGCGAAATGGTGATCTCGGATATCGAACTTTTCAAAAGAGATCAATTATTGAAAGAAGCCGGCTTTGAAATCAAAAACGAATACGAATAATAATATTCGTTTTTAAAAGAAGAATAAATCAAATTTCATGGAAAAGCATAGTAAAATTTATATTGCTGGTCATCGGGGAATGGTGGGCTCCGCTATTTTTCGAAAACTGAAAGCTAAAGGATATCACAATATTATTTCCCGAACCTCAACGGAGCTCGACTTGAGAAATCAGGCTAAAGTAAAGACCTTTTTTGAAACGGAGCGGCCCGAATACGTTTTTCTTGCAGCCGCTAAAGTAGGAGGGATTCTGGCTAATAATACCTATCGGGCAGAATTCATCTATGACAATCTTATGATCCAGAATAACATCATCCATCATGCTTATTTAAATGGTGTAAAAAAATTGATGTTTCTTGGCTCCTCCTGTATTTACCCAAAAATGGCCCCGCAACCCTTAAAAGAGGATTATTTATTGACCGGACTTTTAGAACCAACCAATGAGCCCTATGCCATTGCCAAAATTGCCGGTATCAAAATGTGTGATGCCTATCGCTCACAGTACGGTTGCAACTTTATTTCTGTAATGCCTACCAATCTCTATGGTCCGAATGATAATTATGATCTGAAAACATCTCATGTTTTGCCAGCTTTAATTCGCAAATTTCACGAAGCCAAAAGGGATGGTGTATCAGAAGTAGAAATGTGGGGGACCGGCTCCCCAAAACGGGAATTTTTACACGTTGACGATTTAGCTGATGCCTGCTTCTTTTTAATGCAAAATTATAGTGAACCAGGCTTAGTAAATATTGGGGTAGGGGAGGATATTTCAATAATAGATCTTGCAAATTTGATAAAGGATATCGTTGGTTTTCAAGGTAATATCACGCATGATTTAAGTAAGCCTGATGGTACTCCCAGAAAATTGATGGATGTATCTAAGCTTAATGCTACAGGATGGAAGGCAAAAATCTCTCTCGAAGAAGGTATTAATCAGGTTTACGAAGAAGTAAAGACTTTGGACTGGGCACTGGAAACCAGCGTCCATTAATTTTAGTTTATTTTCCATGGAAAAAGAGACCATTTTTTCGCAATTGAATGAGGAACTTAGCGCAAAAGGCTTCCGGTTTGAGCGTACAGACTTTGAAAGACCCTGGGGAGGCTTTTTTGTAATTGAAGAAAGTCAGGCCGAGAAATTTATTCGAACCTTTTACCCCGAAGAGGATATAGCCACACTAACTAAAGGTGGTCGGATAAGTCCCAAAATACTGGTTGTCGCTCCCGGAAAAAGATTATCCTGGCAATATCATCATCGCCGTTCAGAAGTATGGAAGTTAATAGCAGGAACAGCCGGGGTGATCCGTAGCAATACCGATGAACAGGGGCAAGTATATCATCTGGAACAAAATGAAAAGGTCCTTTTAGCACAAGGAGAACGACACCGGCTGGTCGGACTTAAAGAATTCGGAGTAATTGCCGAAATTTGGCAACATACCGATCCGGATAATTTGTCAGACGAAGACGATATTGTGCGTTTACAAGATGACTTTGGTCGCTAGTAATCTTTGTCAGGTCAATCATCCAGGCGTTTTACCGCTTTGGACCTGGTTAAAATTTCGCGTTGTTCCCTGGCTTTTTGTGTAAGGATTTCAATTCTTTGTTCCTGATCACAGCCCCATTCGATCAAACTGGCATCCAGTACCTGAAGATTGGATAAGATCAATAAATCTACAACATCCGTATTTTTATCATCGCGTATATTGCCTTTGGCATCAGGATTAGCAATTTTCCACTCCCTAGCGGTCATGCCAAAAACTGCCATATTCAAAATATCTGCTTCATTAGCATAAACAATTCCCTGTTGACTTTTGGAAACTTTCTGCGAAATCAGATGCGTTTTGACCGCTTGTGTGACCAGGGGATAATTGGCCTTGGAAATCTCGCGCCTTACCGTCCACTGTGTTCCCAAGCCCAAAGCCTCTTTGGTCTTAAGCCGCTGAAACTCTTTGATGAAGTAGATTTGAAACTCCGGACTCAACCAATACATGAAGTTCAAAGCAATATCGGAATGTGCATAAGTTCCGCCTCCACGGCCACTTTTTTGTACCAAACCAATCGCTCCGGTCTCGTCAATCCACTTTTGCGCAGATACGGCAGAGCGGTTATTGGTAAACTTTTCTAAAAGGTCGTGCAAATGCACGACCTTTACGTTTTCGTTATGAACGATCTCCCATTTGGCTAAATAACGGATGGTATTATTGTTTCTGATCCAGTTTTGAATGGTATAGGCCGGCTTCTCATCGCTTACACTTTTTGCAATATCCGTGAGACTCACATAATCTTTTTCATTGATGGGTTCGATCCGGATAATCAAACCCTGAACTTCAATATTTTTCTTTGCCATTGCCAGGTAGTGTTTTTTAGTGAAAGGTAAAAATAGCACTTTTCGAGGAATTCAATAGCCTCCTGCTTCCAACTGCCAAGCAAAAGACTTTGATTGATAAATTTAACCGGTAAACAATAACTTATAGCGACAATGGCCGTAAAACCAGGTATAATCCAATGAAATCAACCTCCTATAATTTATCTTATGTTAAGTAAAACCGAAAAAGCAAACCTGCGAAGTGAAATTTTCCGCCACCTAGACGGCATTGTAACCTGCCCTACTGCTTACATTTTATATGAAAAAGAGGTTCTGAAATACCTCAGTGAACAAGGATCAGCGGATTTAAGCACTCTGGCCAAACAATTTAATACCAATGAAGGATACCTGAATGTTGCCCTCCACGTACTCAGCGCTCAGGGATGGTTAAACCAAAAACTGGATAATTCATCGGATAGTATTCATTATGAAATCACTCCCAAAGGTAAAATAGCTTTTGAGTGGGTACATCTTTATAAAGACGTTGTTGAGCTTAATAAATTTTCAGAGCGATATCATCCACGCAAATTTCATATTGAGCCTTTTAGAAAACTGGATAAAATCTTCGAAAAATATAAACAACAATACCATATTGAATTTGCTTCAGACGAAACCGGCCAATCTGTTCAAAGACAAGTTTTAAAACACATTGAAGGGCTTATTGTTGGTCCGACCGTCGTTATGCTGGGAATGACCGGTATGTTTCACAAATATTTTATGGAAGCATCTTTTCGCCCGGAGGAATTCCATCAAGACCCGGAAAGCTTCAAAAAAATTCTCGATTTCTTTTCTTTTCTGGGTTGGTTTAAAATGAAAAACGGTACATATCGCTTTACAGATAAAGGTTTATTTTTCGCCCGTCGGGCCAGTGCTTATGGTGTAACGGTATCCTATCTTCCCATGTTCCGCAAACTGGATGACTTGATTTTTGGCGATCCACACACCATTAGAAATGTAAAAATAGGAGAAGCCGAAAAACATGTTGACCGGGAGATGAATGTCTGGGGTTCGGGAGGAGCGCATTCTACTTATTTTAAAATTGTAGATCAGATCATCATTGATATTTTCAACCGTCCAATTGATGAACAACCTCAAGGTATTCTTGATATGGGTTGTGGTAATGGCGCTTTCTTGCAGCATATTTTCGAGGTTATTGAAAGAAAAACTCTAAGAGGAGAAATGTTGGAGGAATATCCTTTGTTTCTGGTCGGAGTAGATTATAATGAAGCAGCCTTGAAAGTGACCCGGGCTAATCTGATCAAGGCAGATATCTGGGCCAAAGTACTCTGGGGAGATATCGGCAAGCCCGACTTACTGGCAGAAACATTGAGGGAAGATTATAATATCGAACTGAGCAATTTGCTCAATGTACGGACTTTTTTGGATCACAATCGTATCTGGGAAAATCCGACACAGCCGAATCAGGAACGCGTCAGCTATTCTTCGGGTGCTTTTGCGCATCGTGGAGAAAGAATCAAAAATCAACTGGTTGAAGATTCACTCTACGAGCATTTCAAAAAATGGCAGCCCTATGTTGAAAAATTCGGACTTTTAGTAATTGAACTACATACGATAGCTCCGGCTTTGATCGCCGAAAATCTGGGGAAAACAGCCGCTACAGCTTATAATGCGACACATGGTTTTTCGGATCAATACATTCTCGAAGTTGAACAATTTTTAAATATTGCTGAAGAAGTAGGTCTGAGTCCCGATCCTCGTTTTCAAAGAAAGTTCCCAAATTCAGATTTAGCAACCGTTTCTATAAATTTATTAAAGAAAACCTAAATAACTTTCATTTTTCATCGACAGGTTTTAAGGCAAAAATTATCTATTGCAGAAATACTAGATCCAATCAATAGAAACTATACGGCAATGGTTAACTATCTTGCAAAAACTTCAAATGACCCTTTGCAGAAGCAGAGCCTGTACAAACAAGTGTGCAGATTTTTTAATTAATTATTCTGATATTTTAAATGAGTCTCCTGATACTCAGCAATATCCATCCACAATATTTTTAATCCAATAATGAATCAATCCAATACTTATGTAGCCATCATGGCTGGCGGGATCGGCAGTCGTTTCTGGCCAGCCAGCAGAGTAGAACGTCCCAAACAGTTCATGGATATTCTCGGCGTTGGGAAGTCTTTAATCCGCCTGACCTTTGAACGATTTCTTAAATTAACGCCCGCAGAAAATATTTTCATTGTTACCAATGAAATTTATAAAGGCCTTTGCAAAGAACATATTCCCGAATTGACTGACAATCAAATTCTTTGTGAGCCTTCCCGCAATAATACTGCACCTTGTGTTGCTTACACAGCTTTTAAATTACAGGCTCTCAATCCCGAAGCCAATTTTATCATAGCCCCTTCCGATCATGTAGTCCTTAAAGAAGATATCTTTGTTGAAGCTTTGCGTAAAGCGCTTGCTTTCACCGAAAGAGAAAATGCACTTTGTACCCTCGGTATTCGTCCCTCCAGACCCGATACTGGTTATGGGTATATCAATTACGAGCAGCAAACGATCGAAGCAGCCCACGAAAATGATAATATCGGTGGGGTTCATAAAGTCATTAAATTTACGGAGAAACCGGATTTTGAAAAAGCAAAATCCTTCCTTGCCAGTGGAGACTACCTTTGGAATGCCGGTATTTTTATCTGGCGGGCAGACCGGATTCTCGAAGCATTCCAGCAAAACGCCAGTGAGATTTACGAGATATTGAGCAAAGGACATTCAATATACAATACCCCGGATGAACAAGCCTTCATCAACGAACACTATCCTAATACACCTAAAATTTCGGTCGATTACGCTATCATGGAAAAGGCGAAAAATATTTATACGATTCCAACAGATTTTGGCTGGTCGGACCTCGGAACCTGGGCTTCCCTACATGCTGAGTCCAGTCAGGATGCTTTTGGTAATGTTTTGCAAGGAAATCATATTGTTATAAATGATGTTACTAATTCTTTAGTACGGGTTCCAAAAAATAAATTAGTAGTTTTGCGCGACATTGATAATTATATTATCGTCGATGAGGAAGATGTACTAATGATCTATCCAAAATCGAAAGAGCAGGAAATCAAAGCGTTAACCAAAGACTTAGAACAAACAGGACGAAAAGAATACCTTTAGCGTCCGGGACAGATAAATGCTTAAGAGAATTGCTATAGTAGCCAATACCACTTGGAACATTCATAATTTCAGGACAAACGTCATAGAGAAACTTCGGGAGGACGAATTTGAAATATTCGTTATTGCGCCTGTAGATAAGTATATCCATTATAAAAAGAAATTCCCGGAGGTTACTCATCTTCCTTTAAAAAAGCTCAACCGGGATAGTATTAACCCCTGGAAAGATTTAAAGCTTACCCTGGAACTGTACAGGACATATAAAAAAATTAAACCGGATTTAATTCTACATTATACCGTAAAACCAAATATTTTCGGTGGTATAGCTGCCTGGTTTAACGGGATTCCCTCTATCGCAGTTGTTACCGGATTAGGCTTTGCTTTTATTCATAATGGTTTTATAAAAAAAGTAACCAAGTCCTTATACCGCTTTACCTCTAAAGCTCATAAAAAAATTATTTTTGAGAATATTGATGACCGGCTTTTATTTGTAAAAGAAAAATTAATTGAAGCCCATCAGGGCATTTCCATCAAGGGCTGTGGAGTTAATAGTTCATTTTTTAGTCCTTATCCGAACGGCATTGAAAAATCAAAAACCACCTTTACTTTTATTGGTCGACTCATCTACGATAAAGGCATCAACGAATTTATCAATGCAGCAAAAATCATCAGAAAAAAATATCAAAACGTCAATTTCTGGGTAGTTGGTGAAATTGACCGGCGCAATCCGGCTGCCGTCAAAAATGAAGACTTGATGACCTGGGTTAAAGAAAAAGTCATTACTTACCATGGCTCAACGGATGATGTTCGCAAATATATCGCTGCTTCGGATTGTATCGTCCTCCCCTCCTACCGGGAAGCGATTGCCCGTTCAATCACGGAAGGGATGTCTATGGAAAAACCGGCAATTGCTACAGATACTCCAGGCTGCCGGGAAGCCGTTGAAGATGGTAAAAACGGTTATTTGGTTCCGGTGAAAGATGTGCAGGGATTAGCCAGGGCTATGGAAGACTTTATCCATCTGTCCCTCGATCAAAGGCACGATATGGGGACCTATGGCCGGCAAAAAGTCCTCCGTGAATTTGACGATAAATTAATTGCCCGGCAAATCGTTAGCATCATTAAAGAAGTCATCAAAGATGAAGATGCTTAGAGATGAGTCTCTGATTCGTATTTTTCTGCTTCTTTTTATTAGTTCCTTCCTATTTACTTTTCCCAGCTTTTTTTTCTCCGTTGATGAACTAAGTTACTGCAGCAGAGCCCTGGCTTTTTCCGACGGACAATTAGACCTTAGTCAGCAAACCATCTCGGGAAGTCTGTTTTCCTGGGCTCCTGCCAATTACCCCATCGGAACCGCTCTCCTACTTGCCATTTTTGCTTTCTTCTCAAAAAATCTGATCTTCCTTTCCGGTTTATTATATACAAGTATTGCCTTGATACTGGCTTACCTGATCATCAAAAAACAAAACCGAAAAAATTATTTCCCTTTTTTTATTGCCTTGATTTTTCCACCAACGATATACTTCTCCCGAGGTTTAATGAGCGAAATGCCCAGCTTGCTGCTTTTTGCATTTTACACTTATATCTTCTTCAATAAAAAAGAATCATTGGGCAAATATGCCGTACTTGGATTGCTGGGCGGAATGTCCATTTTATTCAGAGAAACCAATCTGGTTTTATGTACTGCTCTGGTTGCATTACATTTATTAAAAAACCCGAAATACATCATTAGTTATATCGTCGGCTTCCTTCCCGGGCTGATACCAAGATTCTGGAGTGCTGCCTTCCTTTATGAAAACCTGGGTTATGTAAAGCAATATGCGCCTTTTGGGATAACCTACTTCCTAACTAATCTCCCCCTTTATCTGATTATTCTTTTAATACTCTTGCCCGGTGGTTTATTCGTTTTATACAAATATCAAGGGAAATTTGCGAATTCTATTAAATTGACCATCATCAGTTTTACGCTTTTGCATCTAGTATACGGTTACAACTCCGGGGATCACAGTGGTTTTTTAGTTTCGCTTTTTTATAATGGCCGCTACTACCTTCCGACTTTACCGCTTTGGATCATTGTTTACGCAGAATTTGGAAAGTCCTTTTCTTTTTTAAATAAAAAAATCGTAAAAACCGGGGCATTGATCACGGGGACCCTTTTTATCATTGGTACGTCCATTTTTTATCATAAACTGGAAAATGCGCACCAGGCTGTCGCTAAAAATATTTTCGAAAATTACAATCATGAACCCTTGGTTTATGATAATACAGCTTATCGATATTTGAATCCTTTACAGGGAAAAATTAATCAGTTGGAAATCTGGGATCGGCTTCTTCTGGGTAAAACCCATTTACAAAAAAAAGCATTTCTAGTACTTAGCCATCGAAATAATTCCGAGCAACAGCTCAAATTTTGGAATAAGCAACTCAATAGTATTGATCATCTGAAAGGAAAGATAAAAATAAGGGAAGTGAAATTATACGAAATATTCGATGGTACAAAAGTTTCCATTTTCGAATTAAAGCCATTATGAGCCAGCAGCCGGATTTCATCGGATTAGGAGTAGAAAAAGCAGGTACTTCCTGGATATTTGCCTGTTTGTATGAGCATCCGCAGGTTTGCATACCCGTCAAGGAGATCAATTTTTTTTCCAATGAAACTTTATGGCAGAAAGGGAAAGAACATTATGAAGCCTTTTTTCGAGAAAGATGCGGAAATACTGAAACACTAAAAGGGGAATACTCCACTAATTATTTTTTTCACGAAAAAGCGGCTGAACGAATTTCCCGGCACTATCCCAAAATAAAGCTCTTGCTTTGTCTCAGGAATCCGGTTGAACGCGCTTTTTCCAATTATCTGAATGATATCAAAGCCGGAACAATTAACAAGAATCTGGATTTTGAAAATGCACTTAAAAGTCAAAATTACTATATCGAGCAGGGAAGGTATAAAATACAGTTTGAACGCTATTTTAGTTTTTTTAAAAGAACACAAATCAACATTATGGTTTATGAAGATATTGCCAAAAATCCCGAAGCTTTTATGCAAGACATTTATCAATTCATAGGAGTAGACCCCGGTTTTATTCCGCCCTCTTTGCATAAGAGAATCAATACCGGCAGAATTCCGAATAATGTTCGTATAGAAAAATGGTCCAATCAAATTGCTGCTTTTTTTCAGAAAAATCGCCTTGGAGAAAAACTATGGTGGCTTATCAAGAACTCAGGTTTTCCACAGCGGCTTCGCAACCTTAATACCTCTGGAAATGAAAAGCCCATGATGTCCGAAGAGACCTATCGCAGATTAGCCATAATATTTAAGGAAGATATTATTTATGTAGAAAAACTTTTGGACAGAAAGCTCAACTGGCATTCCAACTCATAGATTAATTCTTTCCAGAAAACGTTTTTTCTTTTGTTCGGAAAGTGTAAATATCTTATCATTTTTTAATATCACTTCCCCGGTCCTGGAACGGGAATAACTTTTCAGGAAATAAAGATTAATAATAACCGAGCGATTAATACGGAAAAAATATAGGTTACAAAGTAAGTCCTCAAAGTATTTCAAAGGCTTCGATACAACCTGTTTTTTACCATTTTTTAAATTGAACACCGTATAATTTCGATCTGCTTCACAAAAAACGATATCCGGAATTTCGACAAACAGGTAGCCATTGGCAACAGGTAAAGCAATCTTATCAAATGTTTCCGTTTTAATATTATGAGAAAGCGACTGAAAACGATCCTGCTTTTGGGAAATATTTTTCTTTGACTTTACTTTATCTACGGCTTGTATTAATTCTTTAAAATTGATTGGTTTTAATAAATAATCAATTGCAGAAATCCGGAAAGCCTGTACCGCAAATTGATCATAGGCCGTTGTAAATATAATATCAAAGTCCGGACTTGGATAGTAGTCCAACAAAGTAAAGCCATTTTTTTCAGGCAATTCAATATCCAAAAATATTATATCCGGCGTTTTCTTTTCTATAAGTTCTACGCCTTGCTTTACGGTCAAAGCCTCCCCGATAACATTTACCTCCGGACAAAACCTTGCGAGCATATTTCGAAGCGTATCTCTGCCTTTAATCTCATCTTCAATAATTATAGCGTCTAAGTGCATTAGATGTAGATTTCTATTTTAGTTCCTAAAGATTTTCCAGTTTCATCTTTTAAGTCCGTAATTACTAATTTCTTACTTTCCGTTGATCCCCCCTTCCATATTTTAAGTCGTTCGCGGGTAGCCTCCATTCCGCTCAATCGCCTGTTTTTATTTTTCCATTTACTGTATTTTTCTGCTTCTGCCCTACCCACTCCATTATCTTCTACCGTACACTTGATTTGATCATCCTTTTCCAGTTCGAAAAAAATGTGAAGCTTACCATCATTCAATTTATGCATAAGTCCATGCTTAAAAGCATTTTCAACCAAAGGCTGAATTAACAAAGGAGGAATCTCAAATTCTTCCAGTCTTTCTTTTAAAGCATCATCGATTGCAAAAGATATGGCGACGCGATCCCCAAAGCGCAATTTTTCCAGATTGAGATATAATTGAAGAAATTGAACCTCTTCTGCTAAAGTAATGAGCTCCCGGCTTGAATAATCAAAGATTTGTCGAATCATCTCAGCGAATTTAGCCAGGTAAAACAGCGCAGAGTTATGATCATTCGTCACCACAAAATCCTGAATTGCATTCAGCGCATTATAAATAAAATGTGGATTCATTTGTGTTCGGAGCGCCTCCGTACGCAAGAGCTGTATCCGGCTTTTTAATTCCTGCTCTACTTTTTCCCTTTTCCACAAGTCTCTTTGCCGCCAGAATGTAATCGTCCCGGATAATCCCATTAATCCGAGTACCAGGCCCGAATAAAACCAGGTCGTTTTCCACCAGGGAGCCCGGATTTCGAATTTTATACTCGCCGGAACGGCACTCTCTATCCCTTCTTCATTAATTGTTTTAACCTGAAATTCGTATGCTCCGGCTCTAAGCGCATGAAATCTTGCAGCACGCGAATCAGTATGAAGCCAATCATCATTTAGACCTAACAAGCGATATTTATAAACCTCTCCCCTTCTCGCCCGATAAGCCAGGCCTTCATACTGAAAATCAATCGTATTTTGCCAATAGGGAAGCATACGATTATTTTCCGGCTCTATTTCTTCTCCGTTAATCTTCATTCCAGAAATCCAGATTGCCGGAGCCGTTTGATTTTTTTGCAATTTCGCTTTTTCAAACATCACCAATCCTTTGGGGGTACCCAAATAAACAGTCCCTTCTCTCGCAATTACCGCATTAATTTCTCCCGATGGTAAGCCGTCATTTATATCTATTTTTTCAATTTCATCCTTAGAAAGATCAAGTATTGACAAGCCGTCATCTGTCCCCAGATAAAGCTTTTCCTGATCTATATACAAACTCCGGCAGTTATTACTCGTCAAACCCTCAGCCATCGTATACTGTTGTACGATTTGATCGTTTTTAATACGTAAAAGCCCATCCCCGGAGGTTCCAACCCAGATGGAAGAATCGCTCGACCTTGTAATATCAGAAACGCTATAGGTATACTCGTTTTCAAACAGCAACTGGGTGCTATCCTGTTTATAAAGGTAAATACCATTCGTCGTTCCAATCCAGGTTCGATTCAAATGATCTTGCTGCAAACCGTATGTTCGCCTGTCCAGAATTATTGTTCGCGAATGATCAAAATTAAAGGGATTTTCAAAAATACCCCGATGGTTGACAGAATCGATTTTAGCCGTATAATTAGAAGTGCCTAACCATAAATTATTATCCTTATCTTTTTTAATTACTTTAATGGAAATCGCCGACCTAAGTGCTTTTATAATTTTATTTGATGGATTATACACACAAACTCCACCATCCAAACCCAGCCATAAATTTTTATCAGAATCTTTTTCAATCGTCACTATTCGACCGGATAAAGGAAGTTTATGATTTTCGAAAGACAAAAATTCTTTTTTAAAAGTAGCTAAATAGGCTCCGGAAAGGCCAGCATATAATACCTCATCAGAAAGGTCATAGTACAAGCTATAGATATCAGATTTTGATAAATTACTATTATCTGCCTTGAAAAGTCTCAGGTCCAGATTAGGAATCAAAAATACACCATAGCCCGTTGTACCCAGCCAAATATTATTTTCATGATCCCGGTAAAAAGCATTTACATCTATTCCGCTAATTATTTTTTCTATTTTATCTGTGCTTAAATCTTTTGTAAATACTCCATTTTTAGCAGCTATCCAGATTTTATTATCTGAAATAAAATAGTTATTTGCCTGAATCGATAAATAATCAAATACCTGATTTATTTTTCCCTCTTTATCATAGTGATATAAGCCTTTCGAACTGGAGAAATACAATTCTCCTTCGGGATCAATAAGCTCCAGGTTGTAGCCATTATTTTTCTCTTCCAAACCTTCCTCTACGGATAGGTATTCTACTTTTACAGAATCGTTATCTATATAATTAATCTCAAGGCCATTTGCATTATTCTTTATTTTAGAATACCATTTACCATTAAAAAAAAGCGTATTATTATAATCCAATGGTTTGCCTTTTATTTCTTTTTGCAAAAAAGGCTGTGTTTTCTTATTTAAGGATAGGCGTAGCCATTTACTTTTTGCTTCAATATCTTTATGATTTACCAAAAGTGTGCTGTCTTTAATAAAAAAGCGCATTGGCAAATAATTTTCAGACATATTATCCAAGCTTAATAAATGCATTTGCAAATTGTCTATCCAACCAATCTGTCCACTTAAATTATTAAACCAGATTCGTCCGTAATTATCTTCGATAATAACTACAATTTCCTGATCCAATAAGCCCGTTGTTTTGATTTTGATAAAATCACGGCCATCATAACGGCAGAGTCCCCGGGCTGTTGCTATCCAGATATACCCTTTTTGATCTTGTAGAATTTCATATACCGTCATACTGGGAAGGCCATCCTCATTCGTCAGTTGCCACATAGCAGGTTCCTGAGCATGTGAATACTTCAAGGGGAAAAAAGAAAGCAGTATGATTAAATATAAAAGCAGAAATATTTTCAAAACTTCTAAATGTAGCGTAAATCGAATAGAAATCAATTTAAGAACAGCTAGTTATTATACTTAATTTAAGCTAAGTATTTCTTTAAGATAAATAAAATACCGGAATAAATAATTAACAATAGCATCGTAATTTTTGGATACTCTTCAGTATCGCCAAGGAAGGAACTTTGTTGAAAAGATACAGTGTTTCGCAGCGTATTGATAATCAATTTTTTATACTCTTTTAAAATTGTCAAATTAAATCGAATTTATTTTAGATAAAAGTATTTAGTGTTTTTTAGTTTAACCTTTATTGCCCATTGCTTCATTATATCCTCATGTCTTATCAGAGCAATATTTCCAAAAATCATTAATGTATTCAATTACAACACCTGGCAATTTCATCCAGCATCAGCAATTTATCTTTTCATAAACGAATCGCATAACAGGTATCCGGAGCATTGGGAAACTCATCTAAGTATCTCATCCTTATATTATACCTTTTCGTACTATTCTCCAGGTTTAAAATCCGTACAATAATTAAGTTTGGATTATATCAATTCTAAAATAACGCGTTCTTTTTAGATGGAGGTTTCCGAAAATCCACAAAAGAGTAGGAATAAATCAAAGAATAATTTATATGAAAACCCTTAGCAAATTTCTATGTAGTTTTTTATTCATTTTAAGTTTTACCACTTTATCCTATGCTCAACCATTACAGTGCGTATCAGACCTAAGCTGGGAAGTAAGTACCAACGAGACTGGTCCTTTTGATATTGTTCCGGTTGAAGTAACAACTTCATGCCTGGACCCCACAATAATCAGTTGTGTTTGCCCGGGTAATACCTTACCCAATATTGGAACCTGCCATGCAGCTATGGAAATATGGGGTGAAGAGCCCGGCTGTGTAAATAATGTACCTTGTACCTATCCTCAGGCCACCTACTGGTTTCGTAAAGTCGTTGATATTGATGTATGTCAAAGGATTTCAGAATATCAAATCCAGATTCAAGGAGATAATAATCTGACCTTTTTTCTAAATGGAACAGAAGTTTTAGAAACGGCCTCCAATCAATGGAACACAACTTTTGATACCAATGGGGCCGGTACAGCCAACCAAAACTTCAATACGGCCGTAGGTAATGCATTAGTAACCGGACCAAATGAAATCCTGATAAGAGTTCAAAATGTAGGTAATGCCTGTATGAATTACGCATTTCTATCTTTCTGTGCTAATTTTATGATAGAGGATATTGACCTGGATGCTGAATTTACCTTAAGCGATATTGATAATAATGATGGTACTTTTAATTTAATCGGAACCCCAACCAATCCTACCGCCGGAGAAAATCACGAGTGGTATATCCTTAGCCGGCCTTCCAATACTATTGACCCCTACACCCCCGTCGGGGTAATCCCTGGTCCGGATAACCTGAATATCGTATCTCCTTACTGCCTTGATTATCGGGTAATCCACAGAGTGTTCATCGATGATTGCGAAGCCTGTTTTGCAAAGAATAATGGCGGCGTTTGCGACGAAGAACAAATTGGGAATGATGGAGGAGGTCAAGAGGAAAAACGGCTTCAACCAGTACCTTGTGATATTCTGGACGAATACGAGTGGCCAGTTGTCGATGGTCGTCCCGGTATAGATGGAGGTGGTAAAGCTCAGGAAAATTTAAAGCCCCGAGGAACAATAAATGTAAGTCCAAATCCTTCAAGTGGTAATTTTTCGGTGACTTGGGATTTAGCGGAATCTTCGACATTAAAAATATTTGCCCTGGACGGGAGCTTAATTCTGGACAGAGTGCTATTCAAGGGTCAAACCTCTATAGATGTAGAAGCCAGTAGCTGGAATACCGGAATTTACATTATCCAAATCCTTGATAATAATGGTCTTAGTCACACTGAAAAAGTTGAAATCATAAAATAGAATCGTTCTTTCACTTTAAATAATTCCTTAACCTGTGGATATTGAATGATCCACAGGTTATTTTTTAACTTGGCAGATGCAGTTCTTTTTTTAAGGAACAAACTACTCTAATCATCATATCCCATTGTTCTTCTATAATACCTGTATTCACAAATTCGCTCCATTAAAAATTGCCTTTTCTTTCTGTTTACCATCAAAAGAAATGAAGCTAGCGAATGACACTTTCATTTTTACCAGATAAATGGGATGATTCGTTTTGTTGCTTGTATATAGTTTTTGTAATCATCCCCAAATTCTTGAAGCATCATATTTTCTTCTTTTTTAACTCTCAAAAAATATAATAATCCAAAGCAAATTAAGCCTGAAAGTCCTGCTATGTAATTGTTCAAAAGCAGGGCTTGTACAACACACCAAAGCCAAATGGCAGAATACATCGGATGTCTTATGTATTTGTATACACCCGAATCAACTATACGGTGTTCTTCTCGTATTTCAAGTGATACAGACCAATTTTTCCCCAAGTCTTTGTGAGACCTATAAAACAACCATAGGGTCGGAACGATTAAAAGCAGCCCAAGAATATGAAGCGTAATGGGAAGAAAATAATCAGCAAAGGATAATAAGCTGGAGAACATATAAACGAGCGGAATAATCATCATGCCAAGAAATACCAGGCCCAAGAGTGTTTTTTCTAAAGACGCTTTCTTGTCCGTTCTAACCTTATTAGATCTGTTTCGTTTCTCATGGGGATAGCGGATGATAAATGTTCCAATCAATACTATTGCATATCCAATTTTTAATATTATTGTTTCCATGATTTTTTATTTAAGATTGCGGTGAGTGTGCCCAACTTCCCTTATGATAAAGCACAACCCACCGCCAGTAATATCGCACTTATCCTTACCAGCTCTTATGTTTAGTACTATTCTAAAAATCCACTGATCCCTTGATTAGGGGACTACTACATGTGGGATGGGGTAAAAGTCAAGGTATTTGAATTTGAATTGTCAGAGGCAACATCATCAAATGTTCATCAATTTTTATTTTAAAATGCTAAGCAGGCCCTTGCTATCGATGTATTCAAAATACCTTGCTGTAACTTTAAACTCTTCATCCAAAACCACCAAGGTGGGAGCGGTAAATTTCCCATTCCTTAAAGCCAGCAATTGAGTTATCTGATGGATGGGACTCCTGAATGTGCCCAGCTGGTCATTAATAAATGCCTGTCCACCGAACGTAATGGCCGATTCAGTTTCAGCATTAAACCGTACCGCATAGTATTGTTTATTCAGCAGGTCAATCACTTCGGGTTTCGTAAAAACAACCTTATCCATTTTGCGGCAGTAGGTACACCAATCTGTATAAAAATCAATGAACACTTTTTTAGGCCTGCGGACCAGGGAGTCCTCTAGTTGCTCAAATGAAAGCCATTCTACTGATTCTTTTTCCTGTGCGCTGCCAGGAATACACAGAAAAAACGAAAAAGCTACAATACTGCATAACTTTTGTATCATCAGTGCAGGTTACCGATTTTTACAGAAATGAATAAAGAACGTGGAGCCATTGGTCCGAATATAAAGTCTGAATCCCGCTCCGGCCCGGAATCAAATTCCTGTTGATAACTGTTAAATATATTCTTTACCCCACCACTTAGCTCCAGGTGGAAATCTTTATTAACATCAAAATGATAGCTGGCTTTGATATTTACATCCAGGAATGGATCAGTGTCAACCAAATCCAGAAAGCCGGACTCACTAACTACACGCGGTACGATCATTGAACCAGTGTAGGTTCCCGTCAAATCAATTTTAAATGCATCAGAAAAATTGTAAAAAGAAGTAAAATAACCGTACAGGTTTGGATTTCTCACAAATTCATCCACGCTAACCACTTCTTCACTTCCGCTTCCATCCGGTTCAAAGAGTACCTGAGATTCGTCGTAGCTGGTTTGCTGTGCGGTGCCACCGAGCTGAAAAGCCAACTTACTGGAGGGCGAGTATCCCGCTTCAAAATTGATCCCGGATACTGTTGCACCTTCACCGTTTCTCACTTCTTCTACAATGGAACCATTGGGTAGTACAGAGCCCGTGCTGACCTGGGTAAATGGATTTTGTAACTGTGTATAAAATCCTTCAATTAAGAAGTTGGTTTGCACCGTACCGAAGTTTTTCGTCATATTCAGGGATGCAGTAAATGCATCAGACAATTCCTTATCAAGATCTTCGGACAGGATTACGAACAGGGGCTCACCACCGACAGAAGAAATGTGCAGGTCCTCATTGAATGCCTGCGGTGCCCGAAACCCACGGGCATAACCAGCTCTTAGCCGGACATCATTATTGATCTTATACAACAAAGTAAGCCTCGGACTAAAAACACCAATGTTTACATCTACTGTATTATCGATAGTACCTATCTGATAAAATCCATCTACATTGGAAATATCATACCGGGCTCCCAGTAAAGCAGTAAACTGTTCAATAGGTTTCCACTCATACTGTGCAAATAAACCAGTTGTGTTCACCTGCTGATCAATTACTCGATCATAACCCTGAATTTCATCTCTGGTATCATAATTTTGATTTTCAACACCTAGCGTAATCACATCATCGTTCGCCAAATACCGGTTGTATTGGACTCCTGCAACCAGCGACAGATCTTCGGTTATTCCGTAAGCATTAATGGCCAGCAGGCTGTCTTCAGCTGTACGTCCACCACCCAAACCACCATAAAAGCTTCCTCTATCGGTATTTTGTGCGGAAGCATAGAAGGAGAATTTATTCCGATCATCTTTACTCCATTGCTCATAATTAATGCTACCAAAAAAGGTATTGTGTTCCAGTTCCTCTGTGATGTCCGTAAAATGCGGAGCCAGATCCAGACGATCCCCACCTCTACGGTATTCGTTGAGTATACTGAAGTCGAAGGAAACTCTACTGCGCTCTCCCGGTTTGAAAAAGGTTTTTGCCCCTAACACCGTGTTTTCTAATTCTACCAATTCTGTAAATCCGTCACCATTGGCATCATAGCTATCCCGGTTGCGGCTCATACCATAAAAGGTAACGCCACTGCTGAGGTTTTCACTGACAATAGACCCATTGAAATTAAAGGTTTGATCCAGAGCATCGCCATCGATCAGGGCCGTATTTGATCTGATTTCCCAGGCGTTTTCTACGGGATCCCTGGTGATGATATTGATTGTACCACCTATGGCATTTGATCCATAAAGGGCAGAACCGCCACTTCGGACCACTTCGACTTGCTCCACAATATTAGTGGGAATCTGATCCAGTCCATATACACTATTCAGGGCGCTGAAAATCGGACGACTGTTGATCAAAATCTGCGAATAGGCTCCTTCCAGCCCATTCAGGCGCACCTGTGTGAATCCACAGTTTTGGCAATTGGTCTCTACCCGCACACCCGGCTGAAAGTTTAAACCCTCCGAAATGGCAATGGATTGGGTGGCATTCAATAGTTTATTATCAACGACATTTACGATTACAGGTGCATTTGCCCGGTCGTATTTATAGCGGGTGCCACTTACCACTGCACCTTCTAAATTCAAGACATCCTCCTTTAAGGAGAAGCTTTTGTTCAGGTTTTGCCCTGTTGCAAAGGATAGCTCTTCAATGATTGAAGTATATCCTACAAAACTAACCTTGACCTGATAAGTCCCGGCAGGTATGTTTTCGATGATGAAATTACCTTCGCCATCGGAAGTCACTCCCAGGTTAATACCTTCAATAGCAATACTGGCAAAGCCCAAGGGCGCTCCCTCTGCGGTACTCACCTTACCAGAAAGAGTAGCCTTCTGTCCGTAAGCTGCAAAAGCAAGTGCAAGTAGTAAGATCGACAGTGTTAGTTTATTGTAATTATTACTTTTCATCAAGTCAAGCTATAGTTAAAGAAATTTAGACGAATCAAATATATGATGTTAGACTACTCTAACAAAATATTTGTCCAATTTATTTCAATTTTGGTAAAAAAATAGCACATGTATGCTTTAGCTAATAGTTCAACGGAATCGCCTCTTATGAAAAAGCGCCGATTGTGATTAGCGAGAAAGCAGGAAAAAGCTTGTTGGTAAAAACTATTTAGCCCTCCGTATATCTTAGGGACGGACAAGATTTTTTTACCTGTATATATTGTTGTGTGCCATTAAAAAATAAAACAGGGAAATATTTTCCATGTAAAATAATTTCTCCTATATTTACATCATAATTGAAAGTATGGCAAAAATAGATATAGAGGTAAAAACAAAGTTTAAGAACAATAAGCACAGGTTTATTACCAACCTAATTTTTACTTCTAATTGGTTCCGGAATATGGTTGTTGAATATTTGAAGCCCTATGGAATATCTTTTCAACAGTTTAATATTCTGAGAATTTTAAAGGGAGCGAATAACTGGCTGACAATGAATGACATTAAGGCTTTGATGGTGGAAAAATCACCCAATACAACAAGACTAGCGGATAAGCTAATTGACAAAGGTCTTGTTGACCGAAAAAGAAGTGATAATGACAGAAGAGTGGTCTATTTAGCAATTACCGAGAAAGGGAAGGAATTGTTAACAACGATTGATAACAACCCAGGCAATTATATGGAATTCATGAACAGGATCACGGAGGAAGACGCAAAGTTTGTAAGCGACGTTTTTGACAAAATGAGAGGATAGAATTTTTTTCAAAAAATACTTTCCGTGTAAAATAAATACATGGAATATACTTTATTCACTTAAATAACAATTATGAGTTTATTAGAATCTTTAAAATGGAGGTCAGCAATCAAAAAGTTTGATACTTCAAAAAAAGTAAGTAAAGAGGACATCGAAGTCCTACTAACGGCTGGAAATTTGGCACCTACTTCCGGAGGCTTACAGCCATTTAAAATAATTATTGTCAGCAATGACGACTTGAAGAAAAAACTGGTAGCAGCTTCATATGAACAACCACAAGTAGCAGATGCTTCCCACCTACTTGTATTTGCGATTGAGCAGGAAATAGATGAAGAAATTGTAAATAGGTACATCAAACGTGCCGAAGAAGTACGGGGAAAGGGAAAGGAATCTCTAATCGCCTATTCTGAGTCCATGAAATATTTTATCTCTACAATGGATGAAGCCACCAAATATACCTGGGCAAAAAGTCAGGCATATATTGCATTAGGAATGGTAATGGCAGCAGCAGCCGAAATGAGAATCGACTCTTGTCCGATGGAAGGTTTGGTTCCTGACAAATATCAGGAGATGCTCGATTTGAAGTCCAAAAAACTGATGCCTGTGGTAATTTTACCAATTGGATATCGATCAGAGAATGATGTTCATTCAAAGGAGGAAAAAATACGAAAAATACGAGATAATTTTGTCATTGAAATCAAATAATAAAAACAGAAAACATGAAAAATAAAGATTTAACTATTTATCGAATTGTAACAGGTATTTTTACACTTTTGGTGCTCATGGGCGCAAGCCAATACTTTTTCAACCATGAAGTGGTCAAAGAGATGTTTGAGCAAATTAAGTTCCCAACCTACCTTATTTATCCAATGGGAATTGCTAAAATACTTGGGATTGTAGCTATATGGTCTAATAAATCAAAAACACTAAAAGAATGGGCTTATGCTGGGTTTGTTTTCAATTTCGTCTTAGCAATATCTGCTCACCTAAATGTTAGGGATGGAGAGTATTTTCCAGCAGTATTAGCCTTAGTATTTGTTACAGCATCTTACATTTATAGCCGAAAAATCTATACTGAAAATAAGAATAGCAAAAATTAATGTATAATTGAAGGCTGTTTGAATTAAATAATTATTTAGCAATATGAATAATTATAATAAAAACAGCACACAACAAAGTGCAGAATGTCGATGCCGCCTATACGGCGCCACCGCATCTGCACCGAGCGTTACAGGCAATTACCTTACTCAGAAACCGGAATCAATTCAGAGTGCAAACATTATAGAAAAAAGTAATTTTGTTAGAGCTAGGGCAAATGTTAATTTGTGGATTTTGATAATCAATAAGTTATGATTGCTAATCGGAATTAAAATGAATGGAATGAGTAAAATTTTTGGAACAATAGTAATTTTAATCTCTATATCATGTAGCCCTAAAATAATAACTAACCCTTTGGATTTAACCATTCCAAGTAGAGCAAATTTATATTATGAGCCGTTTGCAATAATTGAAGAAGATACAATTGACAGATCTTTGAATAAGCCAATAGGCCAAATAGAAATCAAAGATGCTGGTTTGACTTTAAACTGTAATTTTATCACTATCAAAAAGTTAGCAAAGATAGAAGCATTAAAATTAGGAGGAAATTGTCTGGTTATTACAGAACACAAAAAGCCTAACCAATGGAATACATGCCACAGAATAAAAGCAGATGTTTTTCTCATTGATAATGCAAAACAATATGAATCAGAAATTATATGGAACGAAAACCGGAAATTAGAAATTTCGGACTTTAAGGCTTCCATTGAAAAAAGACCATTTATTGCTGCAACCGTTTCTTCGTTTAGATATAGAGTTGAAGGAAAACCAGCTTTCCCCAATAAATACAAATTATTTGTAGAAACATATTTTGATTGTTATGCATCATATTTCAAACATACCGAATTTGATTCCTTAGTATTAGCTCATGAGCAAATACATTTTGATATATCAGAACTTTATGCAAGGAAATTTATATCTAGAATTCAAAAGGAAGCACAGAATCTCAACGAATTCCTTGCCAAGCAGGAAACAATACTACAAGAAGTTGAAAGAGAGCTTCAAATGAAACAAGATGAATATGATTCAGAAGTTTATGCAGATAAGAATAAACAAACTATCTGGAATAGTTGGATAAAGAAAGAGTTGGACAAATACGATGACTACGTTGAAAAAACATTAATTGTGAACAAAGAAAAATAAATCAGACTCTGGAAAAAAATTATAAAACGATTATCCGGGATTGGATGCTTGCCCATCATCCCTTTCACAAACGGAAGCAAGGCCGACGAATTCTTTGTTTTCACGACATTCAGGATCAGGCATTATTTGAAGAAAGAATAGTTTGGTTGAAAAAGCATTTTCGCTTTTCAACGCTGGAAACCTTACTAGCTACAAATTCTGAAAGCAGCCTCGCTCTTACTTTTGACGATGCTTATGAAAGCTGGATTAATAATGTGCTTCCCGTATTGGAAAAACACGAGATTCCTGCGACTTTTTTTATCAACTCCGGCTTAATCGGTTTAAGCGGTTCAGCCCAGGAGCAATTTTTTTTAGAAAAATGCAAACGCTCTCCCAAGGGAGTAAATGCTTTATCAGAAGCCGGTTTTCAAAAAATTGCGCAACATCCGCTTTTTGAAATTGGTGGCCATACCAAAGATCATTTCCTTTTTTCCAATAAAACAAATCCCCAAACAATCCGGGAGCAAATTCTCGACGATAAAAAAATACTGGAAACCAAAAGCGGAAAAAACCTGAAATATTTTGCCTATCCGTTCGGGCAGCTAATCCATGCTCCCAAGAAGGTACAAGCTGTAGTGGAAAGTGCTGGCTACGAATATGCTTTTACAATTGTTCCCGGATTTATCCAAGAAATAAATAAGCCTTATCTGCTCCCCAGAGATTCCCTGGAATTATTTCAAAGCAAAAAGGTCTGGAAATACTGGCTCGA
>JANQLV010000030.1 GCA_028280415.1 Saprospiraceae bacterium | reverse complement strand
CGACTTTCGACTTTCGACTTTCGACTTTCGACTTTCGACTTTCGACTTTCGACTTTCGACTTTCGACTTTCGACTTTCGACTTTCGACTTTCGAGAAGCGATTTTAAACACTTGTTTACTTAGCTTGTTATAGTTTTTATATCTTTGAAAAAAAATTAGAAAACGATCATCATTGAATAACTAAAAATTGAAATCAAATGGCATTCAAACTTCCTGATCTACCCTATGATCACAAAGCCTTAGAACCACACATTGATGGAAGAACAATGGAAATTCATCATGGAAAGCACCATGCGGGTTACACCAATAAATTAAATGCAGCAATTGAAGGTACTCCATTGGCGAAGATGAAAATTGAAGATATTCTAAAGAAAGCTTCCAAGCATGGAGCTGCAGTTAGAAATAACGGAGGTGGTTTTTATAATCATGCTCTTTTCTGGAAAGTGATGTCTCCCGATGGAGGAGGAGAACCAAAACCAACTACGAAATTCGGTAAAGCAATGGCAAAGTCTTTTAAAGGCTTTGATGACTTTAAAGATAAATTTAAAGCTGCTGCTGGTTCTCGTTTTGGTTCGGGATGGGCCTGGCTTTGCGCCAGAAAAAGTGGTACACTTTTCATTACCTCTACTCCAAATCAGGATAATCCGCTAATGGATTGTGCAGAGAAAAAAGGTATTCCAATTCTTGGCCTTGATGTATGGGAACATGCATATTATCTGAACTATCAGAATAGACGTCCGGATTATGTAGAAGCTTTTTTCAATGTAATTAACTGGGACGAAGTTTCTAAGCTTTATAATAAAGCAATAAAATAATTTGACTAAGATATTTTATATTAAGAGCCTCGTTGATTCAGCGAGGCTTTTTTTGTACCCAGGAATTGTATAATATTTAAAATAGGATATCTCAAAATCTTCCTAAAACAGCCTTAATACAGACGATTTTTTAATATATTAGAAATGCATGCAACTAATTTCGAATGGATTGCGTTATAGATTTTGTTAGACCGATTTGTTTACTCCTAAAACCCCTCACCCATGATCATTTTTTGCATATTGCTATTAATCCTCGGATTCTTTAGTTACGAGCTGGTACATCACGAAGCATAGTACCGAAAATCAAAAAGCCATGATATCAAGACATCATGGCTTTTTGCGTAGAAAACTATTTTAATTATTTCTGTTTAATAGCTTCGTACATCTTCTCAGCTTGTTCTCTGGTAAAATTTCCCCGCAAGCCATTCTGAAAAACGTATTCATTGTCTCCCTGAATTACGATATGATAAAAACCATAGTACAGGGTGGTGGAGTCAATTTGGTTTTCGAAAATAAATCCATTATTATCTTCTTTAATAATCTTTGAAAAAATACGACTACTTTTTACATCTGCTAATTTATTAGCTTTAGCCGTTGCAACATCAATTGAACTTGCTTCAGATGTCCAGATTTGTACATCATAGTCTTCTCCCTTTTTGATCGACACTCCTTTTTGTACAATCATATCTTCTTTTTTGATGTCGGCACTATCAGGAGCCATAATCTTTAAAGGTATTCCATAACTCATCAGATCCAGTTCTTTCAGTGAGGACGCAGGATCACTCGTACAAGCGGATATCATTAAACTAATCAATAAAAGAAAACTCAATACTCTCATGATAAATGTTTTTGTTAATTTGAGAACCCTAAGAGGCTTTAGGCACAGGTATGAGAAAATAGTCAGCCTCTTGCTTTTCGAGCGTAAAATTAAAAGATTTTTTGATGCAAATAGAGATATGTACTAATTCTTTTAGCTCTGCGAAAATTGCTGCTGCTACCGGAGTTGATCGGATTGAATTATGTCAGGCGCTGGAACTGGGTGGATTGACGCCTTCACCTGCGGATATCGAGCTAAGCCTTGCTTTAAGGAAACGATTTGATTTTAAAGTTTATGTACTTATTCGACCAAGACCAGGGGATTTTTGTTATTCTTCGGAGGAACTGGAAGTGATGCGGAAAGATATTTTGAACTGCAAAATCCAAGGAGCAGATGGGGTGGCACTGGGAGCTTTGACCGCTAATGCTCAGATTGATATAGAGGCTTTAAAACCGTTGATAGAAGCGGGGGAGGGGATGGGACTAACTTTCCATCGGGCTTTTGATTATGTGAGAGATGCGGAACAAAGTATGGAAGAGATTATTGACCTGGGCTTTGAAAGAATACTTACTTCGGGGCAGGCCAATACTGCAATAGAAGGAAAAGATTTTTTAAGAAGTATTATTGAAAAAGCCGGTAGCCGCATTTCTGTTATGCCGGGTGGTGGAATCAATGCAGGAAATGTGAAAACGCTTGTTGAATATACCGGAGCAAAGGAAATTCATTTTTCTGCCAAAGAAACAATTAAAAGTGGTTTTGAGTATTCAGGAGGCCCTTCGCTAAATGCCAATAAAGATGCTGAATTTGATTATTGGTGTACGAATGCAGAGCGGATTGAGGAAATAAAACGACTATTGAAGGAGCTGGGATAATAGTTGGCAGTCCTGCAATATGAAGTCCGCATTAAAAACGGAAGACTGCAAGACTGCCAATGGAACGTTTATTTTTTACATTTCACAGAACAACCGATTGCCTTAGTGGTATTAGGCTTGGGCTTTTCTCCTTTTTCCAAAGCTGCGATTGCATTTTCAACATATTTCTCTGTTACTGCCGAAGCATCATTATGATTATTGTCAATAGCTCCGATATATTCTACTACACGGTCTTTATTAAGCAAGAAAACATGAGGGGTTTTAGTCGCTCCAAATTTTGGATATACTTTTTGACCCTCGTCGAAGATATAAGGAAACTTAAATCCTTTTTCTTTCGCTCTGACGATCATTTTCTCAAAACTATCGGCAGGTTGAACGGCAGGATCATTCGGGTTGATTGCAATTAAGGGATAACCTTTGGCAGCATATTTTTCATGCAACTCAATGATACGATCTTCGTACTTAACGGCATAAGGGCAGGCATTACACGTAAAAGTGATAATGAATCCTTTTGCATCTTTATAATCTGCCATAGATACCATTTTGCCATCTACATTTTGGAGGCTAAAATCTTCCGCTACATCGCCGATTTTATAACCAGTCGTTTTGATAGCGACGGTTTGGGCTTTTGCTTCCGACTCATTTTCCTGGGCAGAAGGGGAAACATTGACTGCTGCCTGATCAGTTTCGGTACTGGTGGAATCATTCTGACAAGCTGTAAAAATACATATTGCCAAAGCCATCAGGAGGGTTACTTTTTTCATTGTTCTAATGTTGTAAATGATTTAATAATATTATTTAGTTCTTCGAACGATTCGAAAGATTGTTCATAAAAAGCACGTTTTGAGTTTTTATAAACCAAAGTAGCGGGGATTGCACCCGACCAGTCTTTTGATATTCTGGGAATCCAGCTATTCATATCGCTGTCTGTAAAAGCGATCAATGTAGATTTCAGCTGCCGGTCCTTTATGAATGGAATTAACTTCTGCTCAATCTGATCCGGAAAGTCGAGGCTGATGAGCACTACATTAACTTTATTTTCAAGATAAGTATTGTGTAATTGTTCGAAATATGGTAATTCTTTAACACAGGGCTTACACCAGGTCGCCCAAAAGTTAATAACATAAGTTGTATCATTTTGTTGCTGTAAAAGCGGTACTAATTCGCTGTAGGAATCGATAATTCGCAAATCAGGCGCTGTATTTTTATTTGCTTTTTCCTGCTGAGCTGCGGGTGAAACGCAAGCAAAAAAGAAACATACAAAAACAAGAAAGAGTAAATTTTTTTCCATGCTACAAGATTTCCATTCAAGGTGTCGTGTCAGGTGATCAGAGATTTCCTGTCTGTAATCTGATTAACCCAACCTGCTAATTATATTTAAAGATATCTCCTTTCTTAAAAACGGAGCCAATAAATCAAAGGTTTAAAGATTAAAATCCTGCTTTGGAGTGTCGAACGACAAATAACAAAGGATGAACATAGCGATCAAAAATTGAAAAACGAAAAAAATACTATATTTAGGTCCAAATACTGTAGCTATGAAATTATTAAACATCCTTTTTGCGAGTATCGTACTTTTCAGCAGCTTTTTTCCGGATTTTAAGAACAGTGCTTCTTCTGCTAATGCAATATTCAATTGCCTTGTGGATATGGGGGAAGATATACAAGTTCAGCTTGGTGAAAGTGTAGATGTGGCGCTTCAGACGAACTGCCCAGCCAATGAAATTGTGAATATATCCGTATCGCCGAATGATAATACCATTTCCTGCCTTGACAACAGTACTCCCTGCTATGAGTACACTATCCAAGCACTGAGTGATGTCTGTTACACTTTTACTGTTGAGTCCATAGATGGCTGTATGGCAACTGATGAGCTATGCATATTTTTAAAATCTTGTGAACCGCTTTTTAGCGAGAATGAAGTGGCAGCGCTAAATCCGGCGCAAGTAAATGATCTGTCGGATGTAACACTTGAAATTGCCCGGACTCAATTTGTACGGCTGGAGGTCGTAAATGAAGATGAAGGTATACAAACCCAGGTTTGGGAAGGTTGGTTAAAAGCCGGAGAACGCACGGTTTCCGTTGATTTTTCTGATATCCCATCCGGTACGTATAATCTGGTTGGAAAATTCTACCCGACTGAAAAAAGTATCTCCTTCGAAAAACAGTAAGTACTCTGCCTAAGACACTGCGAATTCTATGTCCAAAAAATTAAAAAATGAAACTAAACAATATACGCTTCCTGCTCCTTTTTGTATGTTCTTTTTTCTTGTACTCCTGCGGGGATGATGATGATAGTAGTGGTGATGGAAATCCTGATAATGTAATCAGTTGCTGTGAAATTCCACATTTAGAAGCCTGCGCGGGGGGAGCCAATATCTTTGTGCCTAATGCTTTTACTCCGAATGCAAATGGGGTTAATGATTTATTCTATCCGCATGGAGGGACTGGTGTAAAAGAAATAAAATCTTTTAAGATTTTCGACGAGAATAATACGATGATTTACGATGCCTATAATTTTCAGGCCAATGACCCTATCTTTGGTTGGGACGGTGAGCTAAATGACGGGACGATTGTCGAAGCGGTTTATCAGTATACACTTGAAGTTGAAAATGTAGCGGGTGAACTATTTGATTTCGAAGGTTCTGTTTGTGTTCGACCTTATGTTAATCCGTTCCCTTGTGTCGAGTTTGAAAAGCATTGCGCATTTTCTGCACAACATGATGGAAATGGTGGATTTGAACCTACCCTGGAAAGTTTTGAGAATTGTCAGTAGTAGAAAATCTTATAAAAAGAAAAATGGCTTGGAGTGTTTTTAAAAGAATCACCTTTTTATCAAAACATAATTTTTAAAGCCTCCGATTTCTCTTCCTCCAAGCAGTTTCTGTTCCAGCCAGGTCAATAGCCGGTATTTGAGTTTTTCGTGTTTCTGTTTTTTGCGATTGGGGTGGATTTCTTTTTTGGAAAAATTGAGTTGATCGGCCCAGTCGAATTTTTTTATAAAGTCTTTCATCACCTCCGGATGTGTGCCTTTGAAAACAGCACAATTCCCCAAAGGGCCGTAATCAAAATAGTCTTTTTGATTTTTGTATAAATCCGCTACTTTTTCCTTCCCTTTATGAATGGTATCCAGTGCTTTCTTTTTGTTTTGCATTAGATGGGGAGGGCGTACCCAGCCGTAGTGATACACATATGCGGGAATCTTAACGACCTTTAATTTGAAAGTACCTTCCTGCTGGCGATAATTTTTTCCATCAAAATCAGGAATACGGCGAAAGGATTGTGCGGATTCCCAGGAGTGAATATCAGGATGCTTGCGAATAATGCGTATCTCATTTTTATACCAGCCATGTCCATTTTGATGATGCTCATAATCTCCCCAAAAGTGGATATAGTTAAAGAGTAAGCCTTCAACTTCCTGATCATCCACTAGCTCTTCACAATAGTTTTTTATGATCGGTAAATATTTCTCGTGGATCACTTCATCAGCCTGTAGATAAAAAAGCCAGTCTCCCGAGCAATGGTTTTTAGCGATATTCGTTTGATGAGCATTTTCTGTTCCATTGGGATAAGTCTTTAAATCCCAGACAGTGTCAATGATTTTAATTTTATCAGATCGAATACTCTCTATGGCTTCACGGGTTCGATCATCCGGATCGCAATCACCTAGTGCCACCACAAACTCATCTACAATTGGCAGAATCGAAAGGATTGCTTCCCGAATAGGATAGTAGAGCTTCGTCGCATTTTTGACCATTGTAAATCCGGATAGTCTCATCTTGTATTCTTCCTGAATCTTTTTGAAAAATAAACCTTGTAAAGGTAATGAACGAATTTTGAATACCGAATGAATTGGAATTAAAAACGGTATCCCAGGGTTCCACCCAGAAACCAACTAGTCTTATCCGCATCAAACCTGGAAATACTTGCCCGAAGGCCAAAGAACCAATAACTGGGCAAGATAAAATCGTATTCAACAATAGCAGAGAATCCGGGAACGAATTCAGTGGTATTGCCTTGTTCTTCTGTAGCCAGAATTGTCCAGTCGGTATCGTAGAAGCCGGCGGTAAAACCTAGTCCGGCATTAAAAGCCTGCTTGCGATCTTCTAACACTTTGAAAAGCAGATTCATACCAAATAGAAAACTTTGCAAATCCCGGGTTTCTTCTTCATTGCTTACATCAACAGGAGTGATCCAATTGACATTGATCTCTATTTGCGTATTTGGAAAGAAATCTTTGTTGAAAGCCATCATGATGCTAGGGGCTGTGGCCTTCTCCTGAGTATAACCAGCTATGCCCGCACCAATTTTAAAACCGCTATCCGGCAGCAATTGCGACTGAGCAATACTCCATTGACAACAGAGCAGCAAAAGAATGAAGTACTTTTTTTTGAATAGCAACACTTGGGTTAAATTCCGGATTCCGAAGCTGATTGTTATGCCTGGAATTCAATAGTTTGAGATTATAGCTGTAAAGCAATTAGTTTACTTTATAACGAACACCGATTCTTTCCAGTTCACCAATAAAATCACTATCGGCATTAACGCCTGTATTCGGAGCTATCAGATCCAAAGAAAGTTTATTGGCTTTATCGATGAAAACCATTTTTAACTTATGTTTGCCCTTATGGGTATTACAAAGATTGTCAATATCATTAATCAAATCTGTGGTAATAGTCTCCAAAGGTAATTTAAGCGTAATGGACTCTGTCATTTCCGAACCAATACTATCGAGCTGTCTGACTTCTTTGAGCTTTAATTGAAACTCTTCGCTGTTCCAGCGTTTCTGCATAGAACCCTTGATATACAGCACTGCACCCGCTTCCAATAAATGTTTGAATTTTTGGTAATCTTCAGAAAAGAGCGGAAACTCGATAGAAGAATTATAATCCTGGAGGGTAAATAAACCCCAGCCATTTCCTTTTTTATTTATTCTATGCTGTGCAGATGTAATAATACCGGCAACGTTTACATTTTGTCCTTTGAAATTCTGAATCTTGTCCAGAGAGCAAGTGGTAAAGTTTTGTACCTCGATCCGATAATCATCAAGCGGATGGCCACTGATATAAATTCCGGTTACTTCCTTTTCGCGAGTAAGCTTTTCGATCAAACTCCAATGTGGCGCTTTGGGCAGTTTAGGCTCGGGAATCATCACGTCTTCCGAGTCACCAAAAAGAGAATTAACGCTTTGTGCCTTTTGATTTTGGTAAGCATTGCCATAGCGTAGTAAATGCTCCAGGAAAGTATCGTATTTTTCAGAAGGGGCATAAAAAACAGAACGGGGTGTTTCCTCAAAAAGATCAAGCGCTCCACCCAGCACCAAACTTTCCATACAACGCTTATTCACGGAACGAAGATCCAGCCTTCTGACCAGGTCAAATACGTTTTTAAAAGAGCCTCCTTTTTCCCGGGCATCTAGAATCGCTTCAACGGGGCCTTCTCCTACACCTTTCAATGCGGAAAGCCCAAAACGAATTTGTCCCTGTTTGTTTACAGAGAAATCGGACTGACTCTCGTTGATATCGGGTCCAAGTACCTCTACATGCATTCGCTTACATTCTCTGAGGAAGAATGTCAATTTTGAAATATCGCTTTTATTATGCGTTAATACCGAGGCCATAAACTCTGCGGGATGATGTGCCTTGAGATAAGCCGTTTGGAATGCTACGAAAGCATAACAGGTGGAGTGCGATTTATTAAAAGCATAAGAAGCAAAGGCTTCCCAGTCTTTCCAAATCTTATCTACAATCTCTTTAGGATGGCCATTTTTTTCACAGCCTTCGATAAATTTTGGATACAGCGCATCAATGATTGCTTTTTTCTTTTTCCCCATTCCTTTGCGCAAAGCATCTGCCTGACCTTTGGTAAAACCGCCCAGTTTTTGCGAAAGCAACATTACCTGCTCCTGATAGACCGTAATACCATAGGTTTCCGCAAGGTATTCTTCCATGGCGGGAAGATCATAAGTGATTTGTTCCCGACCGTGCTTTCTGGCTACAAAGTTAGGAATATAAGCCAATGGCCCCGGACGATACAATGCGTTCATGGCGATAAGATCTTCGAATTTGTTAGGGATCAGTTCGCGCATATATTTCTGCATTCCGGAGGACTCGTATTGGAAAATACCGATGGTTTCCCCTTTTTGAAACAGTTTATAGGTTTCCTCATCATCGAGCGGGATTTCCTCCGGATCAATAAGGGTGCCTTTAGTTTGCTCAACCATGGCACAAGCATCCTTGATAATGGTCAGGGTTTTCAGACCGAGGAAATCCATTTTCAATAATCCGGCGTCTTCGGCTACACTGTTGTCAAACTGAGTTACTAAAAGGTCAGAGTCTTTGGCGACGGTCACTGGTACATAATCTGTGATATCACCTGGTGTTATCACGACGCCACAGGCGTGTATCCCTGTATTCCGGATAGAACCTTCCAGTTTTTTGGCCGTTTTGATCGTTTTGGCAATAATATCATCGCCTTCGGCTAATTTGCGGAAATTATAAGCCATCTCGATATCCTCGGAGTTCATCTTGTCTTTCAGCTTGGGATCAATATCTTTGGCGGCCAGCACTTTTCCAAGAGATGCGGAAAGATGTGTGGGAAAGGTCTTGGCAATTCGATCTACATCGGGAAGCGGTACATCCAGTACTCTTCCGACATCCCGAATAGAGGATTTGGCAGCCATCGAACCGTAAGTAATAATTTGCGCAACCTGATTGCGACCGTATTTTTTAATTACATAATCAATTACTTTGGCTCTTCCGACATCGTCAAAATCAATATCAATATCGGGCATGGAGATTCTTTCCGGATTCAGGAAACGCTCAAAAAGCAGATCGTACTTGATCGGGTCAACATTGGTGATACCGATACAGTAAGCAACGGCTGATCCTGCTGCCGATCCCCGACCCGGACCAACGGAAACCCCCATCTTGCGGGCAGTATTCGTAAAATCCTGAACGATAAGGAAGTAACCGGGATAACCGGATTGTTTGATGACTTCCAGTTCAAAGTTTAGTCTTTCCTCAATCTCCGGAGTGATGGTACCGTATCTGCGTTTTGCTCCTTCGAAAGTTATTCCACGGAGGTATTCATCCTGTGTGTTGTACTGGGGAGGCAAGGGGAATGCGGGAAGCAGTACATCTCTGGCCAGTTCGAGGTTTTCGATTTTACTGAAAATCTCCATAGTCGTATCAACCGATTCAGGAATATCACTGAACAATTGATTCATTTCCTGTTGAGACTTAAAGTAAAAATCCGAACTCGGAAATTTAAACCGGTTTTGTTCTTCAATAACGCTGGCCGTATTGATACACAAAAGAATATCGTGCGGGGCCCAGTCTTCTTCTTCCACATAATGCGAATCGTTCGTTGCAATGATCTTTACATTATGTTTGCGGGCGAGCTTGATCAGCTCCTGGTTGACATCCTCCTGACTCAGTCCAAGACCATCAATGTTTTCAAGCCCGCGATGTCTTTGCAATTCAATATAATAATCCTCTCCAAAGATATTGAGCCACCATTTCAGAAGTTCTTCCGCTTTATCGAGCTTGCCCTGCAAAATGGCTTGCGGGATTTCTGCACCGATACAACAACTGGTCGCAATAATGCCTTCATGATATTTTTCGATCAACTCTTTATCGATACGGGGAAATTTGGAGTATTTTCCTTCTATAAAACCTAATGAACAGAGCTTAGAAAGGTTTTTATAGCCGGTTTGATTCTTGGCGAGCATGAGTTGGTGATAGCGGACATCCGATTCACCTCTTGCCTTGGAGAAGGCCTTTTTATGACGATCTTCGACCAGGTAAAATTCACAACCTACAATAGGTTTTATATTTCTTTTATTTGCTTCTGCTACGAACTTAAAAGCACCAAACATATTACCATGATCGGTTAGTGCTACTCCCTTCTGACCGTCTGCAACAGCCTTATCCATCATCGTAGCAATATCAGAAGCTCCATCCAATAGCGAATATTGCGTATGGCAGTGGAGGTGTACGTATTCTGGCATTTTTTACGGTTATTGTCCCCGTGAAACAGGGCCTATTATCGATCTCCTTTTAATAGGATAGTTTTCTCTTGTCAAAGCATAAAGTTAATGAAATTCTGTCTTATATATAGTTGACAAAGAAGGATAGTTTTCCACAAGAATAAAATTAATACCTGTAAGGAATAAACGGGTTTTTTGCCTGGCTGATTCAGGCTTTGAAAATTGTAAATCTGTCTTATCTTTATTGTAGGTTTTGGGTATTTTTATCAAACCGTCTGTTATAAAACAGAGAACCTTCTTGTAAAAGCGAAAAACTAAAACTTGTGAACCCATTCAATTACATTAGTAAAAGTCTTTCTCTGGTAGTTTTCTTCATTTTTGTGATCTGGCCTGTTGGTTTTTTACAGGCTCAGGAAGGCCGGGATAGTAGCGAAATGTATTATGTGGAAATGGAAAATGGGAACATCTATATTGGTGAGGTTCTTTCTGAAAGCAGGGATGACTTGCAGGTCAAAACAGATTATTTGGGGATTATTAATATTCATAAAAAATACCTTGCTTACCTGGAACCTTATGATGAGAGCCGTATGGTAAATGGGGTATACTGGGTGAAAAACAAGATTCCTGCACGATATGCATTGATGCCTACCGGGTTTTTGCAGGAGGCCAGACGGGGTTATTATGAAAACAGGTATTTATTGATCAATCACTGGAATTTTGCGATTAGCGATTATCTTTCGCTTGGAACGGGAATTATTCCCTTATCTCTGCTTACCGATACCAGTGTTCCGGTGTGGATTGCTCCCAAAGTAAAGCTGAGTAGAAAGAGCAAAAACTTTAGTTTGAGTGCAGGAGCATTTTTTGGGAGAACTTTTTTTAGTGATTTTGATGAAGCCCGATTAAGTCTGCCATTTATGATAGGAACTTATGAAAAGAAGGACATTAGTTTTAGTGTGGGTTTGGGCTTTGGAACGGTAGATGGGGAGTGGATGGGAAGTCCGGCTTTTGCTTTTAGTGGATCAATGAGGGTAGGGAAGCGTTCCTTTATATTTTTAGAAAATATCATGGTGAATACTTTCAACCGGGATCGTTTTGAAAATCATACGGTCATTTTTTCCCTGGGCGGCCGGGTGATCCGGAAGCGTGCGGTCTGGGACTTTGGCCTTTTTGCTCCGAGAATATACGATGATGAACCATTTTTTGTTATTCCCTATTTGGGCATTTATTTACCTTTTAAATATAGAAAAAATGACCAGGATTAAAATCTGTATTTATAGAGGATTATTTCGAATGATATCGCTGTTGTTTTTGATTAGTATTATTGATGTTCAAAATATTAATGCGCAGAGCCGTCTGAAAGAAACTTCGAGAGTGGAAATGAAGAATGGAAACATTCATCATGGAGATGTTCTGTATGAAGATGAAGAAATTATCGAATTATCAACGCTTATACTGGGGACTATTAAAATCCAAAAAAAGGATATTCTTTCAATAAGTAAACTTAAAAGGCTAAATACAAGAAAAGGTCAATACTGGTCGAACAATCTTATGACTGACCGGTATTTTTTGGCGCCCAGTGCTTTTAATCTGAAGAGGGGGCAGATATATTATCAAAATAATTTGATAGCGGGCAATCTGGTAAGTGTGGGATTAACAGATCGTATAAGCGCGGAAGGTGGCTTTGTAGGTTTTCAGGATGCCGGAAGCGGACGACTTAGCTATTGGACGAGAATAAAGGTCAATATACCGATACAAAGCGAGCGATTTCATCTTGGAGCAGGGGCTTTTTATGCTTCCATTCTTCATGAATCGACCATTGGCTTTAGCAGATTGACGCGTAACGAAGGGATCAATATTTATGTGGTAGGTACATTTGGAAGTAAAGCGAATCATGTCAGTTCTGCTTTGAGTTATGGCACCTGGAATGGCTATTGGGAAGATGGTCCCGTATTGAATGTCAGTGGACAGTTTCAGGTATATTCTGCGACCAGCTTTTTATTCGAAGTCTATACTTTTTTACCATTTAATTTAAGAAGATTGGGCTTCATTGGGCTGCGTACAGACTGGAAAAAGGTTTCCTTTAGTTATGGTCTCGCCAGTTTTAACCGAAGGGAATCTCGTGGGCTGGACTATACTTTTAATACGCTACCCTGGTTTGGGCTAAGTATTCGTTTTGGAGATCATTGGGAGTAGTATAAATATCTCCAAGAAAAGAAAGGCTAGTATTGATTACGTTTAGCATAGAGGTCAATTTCTGGCTGGTCCCGTAGCTTTTGGACGCAGAGTTCGCGGAGAAGACACAGAGTTTCGCAAAGTACTGAATATCAGATAGCGAAATCAAAAGGATAAGGCCACCATTGTATTTAGATAGGAGAAGTTCTTTGAGAGCTTCTCCTATCTAAAATCTTATCCATGCTTGTTTTGAATAAAATTAATGGATTATATATTTACAAACACACCCACGGAATAAGATGGATTAGCAAAGATGATCCTGCCGTAAAGAGCTGTAGCATAAGTCGCTGAAAATCCCCATTTTTTATTAACATTAAATGCGAGTTCAGGAGAGAAAGTGAGGTGTTCGCTATTATTGGCAAAGATGCTTGTACTGTTTACTTCGCCACTCAGTGTTCCGTTTTTCAATGATTTTATACCATATAAACGTACAATTGCAGTTAGCTTATTTTTGAATAAGTTCGTACCGGTCTCAAAGCCATAATGAAACTCATCCGAGAAGCCGTTTGTACGATTATTGAATCCGGCATAAATATTGGCATAGGCATTAAGCTTTCCAAGTTTATACCCTGCGCCTGCATCGATTTGTAACAATTGATTGAACTCTCCATCACCCGTCTGCAGCCTGCCTCCGGTTCCACCTGCTGCATTACCAAGTGGTAAACCGAACCTCAAAGTAGCGCTTAGCGCAATTGGTTTGTTGAGGGTAAGGCCGTATTTAATCCCGATCTTCGAATCACCAAAACTGTTAATTGCTTCACCCGGATCAATGAGCTCCCCGGTTGTTCCGGATACTAGATTATTGAAATAGGCTCTACTGTAAAAGGGCACATAAGCAATCCCGGTAATTCTTTTAGTGAAACCATACTCACCGTAAATTCCTGTATTAAAAATTCCATTGGTTACGTTTGGATCAATTTTTCCATTATCCGTAAAATGCTGGTCAGCTACTACCCACCATTGAAAGAGCTTGAAATAACCATGACCTTTTGGTTGTGGCCATCCACCCCCGGCAAATATTTTGGAGCTAAAAAGAAAGACAAAAATAAAACTGATTAAATATTTATTGTGAGACATGATTTTAGTTTTAATGTTTCAAAGTTTATTGTATTTCCCCGTCACCAACTTTTACGTTGAAAGGTTTGCAGAAATAAAGGATATGACTGTATGCATTGATGTCGACATCAGGTATGATATAACTGTGCGCGCCACTAAAGATATTGACCCGTCCAATTTCGAGCGCTCCATTTGTCGTGTTGGGATTGTTCGTCAGGTAAATGTACAAACCAGGCAGGGAAGAAGAGGCCTGATAATTTTCCGCTATTTCCAGCACCAATTGATCTGTCTCCTCTCTTAAAACAAAATCGCCTTCAAGCGTGTAGAAAGTTGTCGTCTGTATCACACCACTGCGTTCTTCAAACTCGGGCTCTTCGATAACTACTTCTTCCTCGGTAACAACTAGGGGGAAATCAACTTCAAGTGTTGAATTATCATCTAAAACGGTATTGGCGATAAGGCTTGTATTACCTGCTGCCAGAGCAGTGGCCAAGCCATTCTCGTTAATGCTGAGAACATCTTCATTGGTACTCATCCAATTGATCGTACGCTGCTCAATCTGTCCAACATTATTAAAAAAGGTTGTTTCGAAAAGAAAAGTCGAACCCACTTGCAAGCTATCGATAATATTGTTGACAACTAGTCGTTCATCGATTTCATCATCTATAAAGTCATCGCCAATACAGGCGGAAAAAAGACTGAGGATCGCAAAAAGGAGTAAGAGATTATTTTTCATCGATTCTATATTTTTTTTGATGCTACAAATCTATTGTCCTTTTGCGCACGAAATATCACAGAATTATATACAATTTATTTCAGGTTTTTGAGAAATGTTGGCTCGCGGACGCTTTGTATTTTTAGCTCAAACAGATTGATGGACTGGAAACGAGGGGGCACTGTACAGGTTACTTTATATTCAATGTTATTGATTAAAAAGGATTTCAACAGCATCCTTTTTTCTTTTGGTATGAGAGGTTAACATTTTTCGTTTCGATAACAATTTCTATATGGAGTATCCAATTTCTTAAAAGACGATAGAGTCTTCGGTACTTTCCTTTAGCTTTCTGTAGATTTAACTAAAAACAGTTTACGTATTTGTAATCCAATGAAGAAATAATTAATGTTTTTGTAATATGCAGATAATAGTTAACATACAATAAGCCCTTTTCTTTGTAAGCATGACGAAGCGAAAAGTAGATCTTTTAATCCTGTCTGACATACACCTGGGAACTTACGGCTGTCGTGCTAAAGAACTGGTAACTTATTTAAAATCAGTCAAACCCAAATTGTTAGTACTCAATGGTGATATTATCGATATTTGGCAGTTTAGTAAAAACTATTTTCCAAAAGCACATATTGAAGTTATTCGGCAGATACTGAAATTTGCAGTCTCCGGCGTACCTATATATTACATTACCGGAAATCACGATGATGCTTTGCGTCGCTTTTCCGGATTCTCTCTCGGAAACTTTTATCTGGAAGACAAACTCTTACTGGATTTGGACGGGAAAAAGGCCTGGATATTTCACGGGGATGTTTTTGATGCATCGATTAAATGTTCGCGCTGGCTGGCAAAACTCGGAGGCTATGGCTATACGATGTTAATTCTTATTAATGTTTTTATCAATTATATCCTTAACAAACTTGGCAAACCCAAGATGTCTTTTTCCAAAAAAGTAAAACATAGTGTGAAAAAGGCAGTAGCTTATGTCAGTGATTTTGAAGAAACGGCCGCTGAAATTGCGATTGATAAGAAATATGATTATGTCATTTGTGGCCATATTCATAATCCTCAATATCGAAAGATTACGAATGACAAGGGGTCGACTATATATTTGAATTCAGGAGACTGGATCGAAAATCTTTCAGCATTGGAATATAAAGATGGACGATGGGAAATCTATAGGCACGAATCACAGGTAAGCCATGCCGCACCGGTATCTGACGACGAACCCAGCATGGATGAAGTGATGCATCGGGTAATGGAGCCATCCGATTATATTTCTATTCGGAATACGCTACAAACCGAAGAAGCAAAAGGTGTGTACAAGATGATCTACAAGGAAAAAGATCCTTAGAATCAGAAAGTCGTATTGATAAAATAAACTCTAATGACTTTTCTGCCCGATATAGGTGAAAAAATTCCATACCCCGCCGTAAGCTGCTTTCGATTCATTAATGACGGTTTGAAAATGTTGTTCCAAATAAGGGGTTAGATGTTTTTCCATTCTTACATGATGATTGGACATATGCTTTCTGAACCAGTTAAAACGACTGTATTCGAAATCGACCACGGCAATGTAGCCCCCTGGTTTCAAATCTTCTTTTGCCTGGTCGAGTAAGTTCGACCAGTATGGATTGATCATGGATAAAGCGTAAGAAAAGACTATGACATCTACTTTTTTGTGATGGGCAATTGTTTCAAGTCCATAAGGCTCATTAATCAATAAAATGTTGGAGTGCTTAATTTTCTTTCTGGCTTTTTCGACCATAAACTTCGAAATGTCCACACCAATGACATTGCTATCTGGAAATTGTTTGAGGATTCCCTGCAGATTGTATCCTGTACCACAACCGATTTCCATAATCGTGGAATCCGGCTCAATAGCAGGTATAGAATAGATTAGATTTTTTCTGCCAAAGAGAAATGACCAGCGGGTGAGATCATATATTTTGGATTGGAAACTGTAATAAGTTTCCATTTTCTTTTGTTGCTTTTGATCTTTTTGTAGGGGGTTCACTTCGATTGTATTGGTAGAAATTGCCATTTCAACTGTTTTTTATTCGCGGACTTATTTATTTTTCTTATTTGACGATGCCTAAATAAACACTGGCATAGGTGCCTACTCGATCCAAATCGTGGACTTCATTTGTTCTTTGCTCGTCAAAATAAACTTGCTCTTTAACGAAATCCGGGAAAAAGTCGATCTCTTTGGCAGCGGAACGCAACAGGATTTTAGTTCCCGGTTTACTGTTCTTAAGAATCAGTGACCACTCTTCTTTCAGGGCTTCCGGATGATTGGCGGCCAGCCAATCCTGATGATCCAGCAAAACGAAATGGCTGTAGGTTCCGGGATTATTTTTAAGGTGATCACTAATTGTAGAAGTGTAAGTTTGGATAGTGCCTATAGTAGATTTGAGTTGGTCGAAATTATAAGCTTTCAGATATTCAGGACAACAATCCGGAGTATAAGCTCCCTTTACATATACCTGATAAAAATAATTTTCAGAAATATTCAGGGTGGTAAATATCTTTTTAAATGATTCCTGGATATACTCCATGGTACCACCTTCATAAGTTTCGTTGATCAGATTTTGCTGATTTACCGGAACACCTGCCAGAGTCATGGTGTAATGATTATTGAGCAGCATTCGGACAAAACGGTTGAAAACGGTATTTTCCAGAGCAGAGAAATATCTCTTTTGTTCTTCCAGACTTACAGCATTGAAAAGGTATTCGAGGTTGCTGCGCATTTGCTTTTTTAACTTCATCAGATTGGTAACCGAATAGGCCAAAAGCCCGGAGGTCCCCCGATAATAAAAGCTTTTGCGCAATCCTTTACCATTGAAATATTTGATGTGTTTATCCCAGTACTTCCGGGCATCTTCGCGGAGTAGAGAACGGAGTTTACTTTGGTAGATAAGTCTGGCTTGTTGACAACGGCCCTCTCCGAAAAAGCAGAAAAATTGCTCATGGTCCAAGGCCCGCAATCCTGCTTTTTTTAGTTCCAGGAGTGCGTTTTGACGATAATTCATATCAACGCAGTGAATCTCGGCAGGAGTATCCAGCAAATAAGCCAGGGCATTACAACCGGCACTGGTAATCATGAGGATTTTACTATCCTCTTGAATATCCATCAACATACGATCACAGCGAGGGTCTTCCCAACAGGTATTATAAATAAGTTTACTTTGATGTGTTTTGGAAAATATCCAATTCTTAAGCTTGCTCTTAGAAGGCATAAAGGTGGTGTTTCCAGAAGTGAACACTGTTCCCTTGAAAGACAATGTTTCGCCCGAGAATAGTGTTTTTTCTACTCTATTATATTCTCACCGATTCGAGCAAAACAGATATTGTCCTTCAGAGAATTTCTTTTCTGGTAACAAATTTAGAGTACTTGACCGGAGCATTCCATTTTTCGCAATTAAGAAATTATGAAACTTGTGTAAAGAGAATATTAGTTCGATTTTTAGTTTAAACCTCCGAAGTTTGATTCTGTACTACCCGGACCTGCAGATAATTGCCAAGCTTCTGTATTTCTTCCTGCCAGTTGTCATTGGTGAAAACCCATTTTCCTCTTTTAAAGCCTTTCATCATTGAAAAATACAGATTTTGACTACGCCAGACACTGGGATTTAATTGCAGCGTCTGAAAAATATCAAAAACCGTATTGAGCTTTTCCAGTTCGTTTAATTCGAACTCTGAGGCATTGAGTTTTTGCAGGGCTTTAAAAATGGCTTCTCCCGCCTGATATTCCAACAGGACTTTATCATTAATTTGGATATTCCATTTGTTGACTTCCAGCGCAAGCCTTGAAAGCAAACTGAGATTAATACTTTCTTGCTGGAAAAGAGTATGTAAATCGATGTTGATCACATGCTGAACAGCATCGGTAAATGTAGCAGGAATGGGAATGCCACTGTTTTGAATACCGGTCATCAGTTGGTAATTATCATTGTATATTTCGCGAAAGGTATTTTCGGCTTGCTTGAGATTTTTTTCTGTAATTTGTTGAAGAATTTTTCTTTTCTCATCCCGGAACAAGTGCCAGATCGTAAATTTTTTCGAACCAGAATAATCCTGCATCAAAGCAATTACCTCTCCGAGGTTGGTATTTTTAAATGCTGAAGTCATTTTGTGTTGCATCTCATCAAACCGGGGACGATCCATATCAAAAGCGATATTTCCGATCATGTTTTGTTGCCCAAGGTAAAGAACGGCAAAGCTAAACTGCCTGGTGGAATAAGTGACTTTCGAAATCATGGTAGTACGACCCAAAACCAGTTTCTGAATACCGGCTTCTACACGATTAAACACCTCATTTTTTACATGGTAATTAAACATGGATAGTTCTTCCGGGTTTTTCTCAAAAAGAGAGGCAATAGCGAAATGCATACCTGCACGATCCAGACCGACCTGGGATGGGAGAACGTATTTTTCATAAGCATAAGCACCATGTTCGTAAACATTACTGGGAGCATTTGCCAGTCTTTGCAGAAATTCAGCATGATAATCTTTTCCGGAAACGGTCTTTGCGTAGTGGATTGCACGGAGTGCATATTGCAAAATCTGATTGGTTTCAATCCCCGAAATCTCATCAAAGAACCAGCCGCAACTCGTAAACATCAATAGAGCATTGCGCTGCATCTCCATCAGCCGCAAAAGTTTAACCTTGTTTTTGGGGTCGGGATCATTTATACAATGCTCTTTTATAAAAGCATCGACGGTCTGGTCGGTCCGATCGAGTAAAACTTTAATATATTCATTGCGCGCTTGCCAGGGATCAATCAGAATAGCAGCACTTTCTCTTTCAAAAACCGGAATTAGTTCATCCCGTAACCAATCCAGGGTATTTCGGAGTGGTTGCCGCCAGCGCTGATTCCATTCGGGCTCTCCTCTGGTTTTACAACCACAATCCGATTTCCAGCGCTCTATGCCGTGGGCACAGGACCAGGAACTATTCTCGTGGATCATTACTTCGTGATCCGGCGGAAACATTTCGAGATAAGCACCATAATTGACAATAACTGCTTTTCCGGTTTCGCTAATATAATTCAGACAATCTGCCAGTGCCATCTCGCCATAGCGATGATGATGACCATAACTTTCGCCATCTGTAGCAATATGTACTAGTTGCGGTTCATCGCGATCATCAAATGCATTGAGTAGCTTTTCTGCGAAACTTCTTCCATTATTCAAAATCCCTTTAAAAGCAACTTCCTGAGAGAGGTTTCCATCGTAAAAAAACAAGACAATACTTTTTCCGGAGGGCAGTTGACATAAATAAGGACGTTTGGAATCAATGCCAGATTCATTCCAGTGTTCTTCTCCGATTTTTCGGAAAGCTTTAGCCTGGCGGGGGGCTAGAATAGTATAAGTAATTCCATGATTTGCCAATACTTCCAGCGTTTCCGTATTGGCAGCAGTCTCGGCCAGCCACATGCCCTCGGGTTTTCTGCCGTATCGATATTCGAAATCCCGGATTCCCCAGATAACCTGAGTATGTTTATCCCGTTCATTGCACAATGGGAGAATCAGATGGCTGTGTACCTGGGCAATAGCCGAACCGTGACCGTGGAATCTTTCCATTGATTTTCGATCCGAGCGAAGGATGGCCTGATACGTATCCGGATCTGCTTTTTCCATCCAGCTCAGCAGGGTAGGGCCAAAGTTGTGGCTGATCCGGGTATAGTTGTTGAATATTTTTTTAATAAAGCCTTCATCATCCAGAATCCGGGCAGCAGAATTAGGAGCATAACACTCAAAATTAATTCGCTCGTTCCAATCATGAAAAGGCTTGGCACTATCTTGCAGTTCTACAAATTCTAACCAGGCATTTTCACGTGGTGGCTGATAAAAATGCCCGTGGATGCATATATACTTTTTACTATCGCTCATTTTCGCTTTATTAACGATTGCTAAAAAAACTATTATTGTATTGGCTTTATTTACAGGAAAGGTACAGGTAGTAATTCTATTTTCGATATTCAAAAAACAAATGTCGAATTTCAAGTAACGAATTTACTACTTTTTGACGGCTTTATATGCTTCTTAAAGTAAAGTTAAAAGAATGTCTGCTATTTGATGGGATTCTAAATATTAATACCTTCCCTTTTTACAGGGAGTTCGTATTTTTGGCTTTTTTAATGGATATACTAATAATTGGAAGCTTTTAGATACGGGTTACAGATTAAACTTAATATTCAAAAGTATTGTTAAAATCTTTTTTAATTTAGAAAAAAGGAATCGGCGATTTGCACCGGATATTTCAACTCTGTAACCTGATTATTAATGATTAATCCCTGTTAATTTTATTTTTATGATGAAAAGATATACAGCGCTTTTACTTTTATTAGCTGTTTTTGTTTCTGTACTTCAGGCTCAAGCTCCGAAGAAACTTAACTCTTCGGATATTCACGATGATATTAAGCGTCTCAATGTCCTGGGGACAGCTCTTTATGTAGCAGCGCATCCGGATGATGAAAATACGCGTTTGATTGCTTATTTATCCAATCATTTGAGAATGAATACGGGTTATTTATCGCTAACCCGGGGGGATGGCGGCCAAAATCTGATCGGGCCGGAAATCCGGGAACTACTGGGAGTCATCCGGACGCAGGAATTACTCGGTGCCCGCAGGGTGGACGGTGGAAAACAAATGTTTTCCCGGGCGAATGATTTTGGTTATTCCAAACACCCGGATGAAACACTGGCGATCTGGAATAAAAAAGAAGTGTTATCCGATGTCATCTGGGCAATCCGAAAATTCAGACCGGACGTGATTGTTAATCGATTTGATCATCGCTCCCCGGGGCGTACACACGGGCATCATACTTCTTCGGCGATGCTCTCTTTCGAAGCTTTTGAGATGGCGGCGGATCCGAATGTATATCCCGAGCAATTAAAGTACCTTGATGTCTGGCAAGCAAAGCGACTTTTCTTTAATACCTCCTGGTGGTTTTATGGAAGTCGCGACAAATTTGCAGCAGCGGATAAATCTAAAATGCTAAGTGTTGATGTGGGGACCTATTATCCCTTAAAAGGAAAATCAAATAATGAGATCGCAGCAGAAGCCCGTTCTATGCACAAATGTCAGGGCTTTGGTTCGACGGGGACTCGTGGTTCACAAAGTGAGTATCTGGAACTGTTAAAAGGCGATATGCCTGCTGATAAAGAAGATATCTTCGATGGGGTCAATACTACCTGGACGAGGGTGAAAAATGGTGCTCCGATTGGTAAACTGGTAAGTAAAATTGATGCGAACTTCCGGCATGATAATCCGGCGGCCAGTGTACCGGACCTAATAAAGGTTTATAAAATGATTCAGGGCTTGGAGGATGATCATTGGAAAACGATTAAACTGGAAGAGACAAAAGCTTTGATCAAAGCATGCCTCGGATTGTACATCGAAGCGGTAGCGGATGATGCTTCGGCAACGCCCGGGCAGCGGGTAGAACTGGCAATCGAAGCCATTACCAGAGCGGATGTCGAAGTGAACCTTAATAGTGTCGATTATCAACCTATGGGGCTTGATTCTACTTTGAATCTCCGGATGGACAATAATCAGTCTTATAAATTTTATAAAAAAATAATTCTGCCGGCAGATATAGATTTGACAACTCCTTATTGGCTTAATAATAAAGCAACTTTAGGAATGTATCATGTCGAAGATCAATTGATGCGCGGATTACCGGAAACTCCGAGAACCTTTCAGGTGAGATTTAATATGGAGATCGCCGGTGAGGCGATTGATTTTACATTGCCGGTTGTTTATAAAAAAAATGATCCGGTAGATGGAGAAGTTTACCAGCCTTTCGAGCTCGTTCCACCAGTATCTGCCAGCATAGAGGAAAAAGTCTATGTGTTTCCAAATGACCTTGCACAAACTGTCAGGGTTTTGGTTAAATCCGGTCGTGCGGATGTAAAAGCAAAAGTTCAATTGTGTCATCCCGACTCCTGGAAGGTCGAACCTGAATTTGTGAATATTGAACTGGGATTAAAAGGCGCGGAGGAAACTATTGAATTTAAGATTTATCCTTCCGAAAAACAGGAGATTGAATTTATTGTTCCTCTGGTTAGTGTAGACGGTGTGGATTTTACCAATTCGCTTACTAGCATCGAATACGATCATATTCCTACGCAAACTGTTTTACAGGATGCTTCGGCTAAAGTAGTGAAGATTGACCTGAAAAAAGCGGGGGATAAAATTGGTTATATTATGGGAGCCGGTGATGAAATCCCTCAAAACCTGGAACAAATTGGTTATAATGTAAGCATTTTAGAAGATAAGGATATCAATGCGGATAATTTGAAAAAATTCGATGCAGTAATTATGGGCGTTAGAGCTTATAATACAGTAGATCGTTTGAAATACCATCAGGAAAAATTGATGGATTATGTTGAAAATGGAGGGACCATGATTGTTCAATACAATACAACCCGTCGTTTGAAAGTCAAGGACCTTGGACCTTATCCCTTGAAATTATCCCGGGACCGGGTTTCGATGGAAGATGCAGAAATTCGGTTTCTTAAACCGGATCACGAAGTATTGAATTTTCCTAATAAGATTAGTCAAAAAGATTTTGCGGGTTGGGTACAGGAGCGAGGTCTTTATTTTCCAGATGAATGGGATGAACGTTATGAGGCGATTTTATCATCTAATGATAAAGGAGAATCACCCAAAGATGGTGGATTATTGATTGCTAAATACGGTAAAGGTTATTATATATATACCGGATATTCCTGGTTTAGAGAATTGCCAGCCGGAGTCCCCGGGGCTTATCGGCTTTTCACTAACCTTATATCTATTGGGAAGCGCCCCTGATTTTTTAGAATAACACAAAAAAATTATGCGAGTTTTAAGTTTATTATTGATACTGGGTATTACCAGTCTGGCTTCGGCCCAGGATGCTTTTATTAAAGAATTTCAGCAAAAGTGGAAAAATGCTGCGGCTTATACCATCGAAATTGCGGAAATGATGCCGGCGCATAAATATGATTATAAACCAACGGATGATACCCGTACTTTCGAAGAACAATTATTGCATATGATGAGCAATATGATCTGGCTGAGTTCGAGCTATCTTTCCGAAGATAATTTTGGTCGTGATCTGAAAAAGAAAGATTATACCAAAGCGGAGATTATCGCTTTACTAAAGGAGACTACGGATTTTGCCGCCAGAACCATTGCAAACTTAAGTGCTAAGGACTTGGAAAAGGAAGTTGATTTTTTTGCGGGCCCGATGACCAAGCGGCAAATCATGATATTAATGAACGATCACCTGACACATCATCGCGGGCAAATTATCGTATACCTACGTATGAATGGAATCAAACCGCCAAGGTATCGGGGCTGGTAATAAGGGAGATAACCTATTGGGGTGAACTTTGTTAAAATCAGCTAAATGAGTACCATAGATGTTTGATGTTAGTAACAAAAGAATGAATGAAATATATTTCAGTATTAATGCTACTATTGTCTACGATTGGATGCACTACCATAGAAGATAAATCTGATCAAAGCTCAGTACTGAAAGAAGAGTAGAAAACATTAACAGGGAAGCAGATGAGTTTTGGCTATGAAGCAGCCTGCAAACTTTATTATCACCAGGATAACTGAAAGAGAAGCAAGAGCAAAATCACCAGCGCAATAGCGCGATAAAACAATCATGGTAATGAAAGAAATTGAGAAATTTTCGGAAGATGCTCCTCCACCAATCATGGGGACCTGGGCTCGACTGTACTGGTTTGTATTGATTCTCCATGCAATCATCATATTACTGTTTTATATTTTTACAAAAGCCTATTCCTAATACTCTTCGGAGTCCCGGCCTTTTCAAAATAAAGCGTCAAAAACCAAAGACATGCACATTACCGACTGGATTGTTATGCTTGCTACACTTTTAGGGATTGTTGCCTATGGTGTATGGAAGACCCGCAATGTTAATAGTACCGAAAGTTATATCCTGGGAGATAGAGAACTGAAATGGTATACTATTGGCTTATCAATCATGGCAACCCAGGCCAGTGCTATTACCTTTTTATCGACTCCAGGACAGGCGTTTGACGATGGAATGGGCTTTGCCCAGTTTTATTTCGGCTTGCCTATTGCGATGGTCATTCTTTCCGTTTTTGTACTGCCGATCTTTTATAAACTCAAAGTGTATACTGCTTATGAATACCTGGAGCAACGCTTTGATCTGAATGTGCGAAGATATACCGCTTTTCTCTTTTTACTCGGTCGGGGACTTGCCGCCGGAATCACCATCTATGCCCCTGCAATTATTCTTTCGGTTATTCTCGACTGGAATCTCAACTGGACGATTATTCTGATCGGAGCCGTAGTAATTATGTACACCATGTTTGGAGGAACTACAGCGGTAAGTCAAACTCAAAAACAGCAAATGATTATTATCCTCGGAGGGATTTTTGTGGCCTTTTTGTACATCGTATTCAGTCTGCCCGATGATGTTTCATTCGGTGATGCTGTGGGAGTAGCAGGGAAAATGGGGAAATTGGATATTGTAAGTTTTGAGTTTGATTTAAAAAATAAATACAACATGTGGTCGGCTCTGCTGGGAGGAACTTTTTTGTTCCTTTCCTATTTTGGGACGGATCAAAGTCAGGTACAGCGTTACCTCTCCGGGAAAACATTAACAGAGAGCCGTTTGGGTTTGATGTTTAATGGGATTTTTAAAGTACCGATGCAGTTTTCCATCTTATTTGTGGGGATCATGGTCTTTATGTTTTATCAGTTTGTCAAGCCTCCGGTGCATTTTAATCCCGGTAATGTAGCGGTACTGGAAAATAATGCGGAATATCGTGACAGCTTACAAGAGCTACAACGTCAGTTTGATGAAGTTTTTGATCAAAAACAGATAGCCATTCGCCAACTGATCAGCGCCATGGATAAGGATAATGATACGGAAATCTCCACAGCTCAATCCAGTTTAGTAAGCCTGAACGAAGCAGATATATCCGTGCGTAGTGAGGTAGATACCCTGCTCTTGAATTATCAGAAAAAATATAAAACCAAGATAGATACTGAAGACAACGATTATGTGTTCATTTCCTATGTGACCAGTTATTTGCCCAAAGGATTAGTTGGTTTATTACTGGCAGTCATTTTCGCAGCGGCTATGTCGTCGGTTGCTTCGGAACTCAGTGCATTGGCCAGTTGTACCACGGTTGATTTCTATAAGCGTGCCTATCAGGGGAAATATTCTGATCATCACTATCTCAATGCAACTAAAGTTTTTACACTGGCCTGGGGGGGCTTGGCATTGATCTTTGCCGGAACAGCCACCCTTTTCGAAAACCTTATTGAATATGTCAATATGATTGGTTCGCTTTTTTATGGAACGATTCTGGGGATTTTTGTGATTGCTTTCTTTTTTAAAAATATAAAAGCGAGAGCCACTCTTTTTGCGGGAATCATTGGAGAGGTTTTAGTCTTATTGATTTTCGGACTGGATAAAATTGCCGGTATTTTTGATTTGGCTTATTTATGGCTCAATTTAATCGGCTGTGTAATAGTCGTATTATTTGCTGTATTGTACCAGGGGACCAGTCAAAAAAGCCCTGCCTAAAATGTCCTTTTTATAAAAATAAAAATTACGATTACAAGTAGTAAAAGTCCCGAGTATAGCAACCAGTCAGATGAATCTGATATTTTTATCGTTTCCATATCCCCAAAAGCTACAAATGCCGCCCAGTAATATGGATGGGCTTTGGTTTTCGTAGTTTTTTCCAAATATTCGATTCGGGCATTATTCAAAGCTTCGTCTTTAGAATAACCTTCATATAAGTTTTTGTAAAAAGCAATCATAATATCAGAAGTGGCACAATCATCAACGGACCACATACTCATTAATGCACTGGAAGAACCTGCATTGATAAAGCCCCGGGCAAGATTCATGACCCCCTCTCCACGGATCAGTTCTCCCGAGCCGGTATTGCAGGCACTTAAAACAACCAACTCTGTATTCAATTGCATATTGTACAAATCAAAACTCGACAGATAATCATCTTTCAAAAAGATCCGGTTAAGCGCTGAATTATTCTCATCAATACAGGCATGTGTTGCCAGATGTAAAATCCGGTAATTAGCAGCCTCTTTTTCAAAGTTCGATTTTAAAGCCTGCTCACCCGGATATATCTTGCCATTGAATAGCTCATTAATTTGCCTGACCTCATTTTCATTGCATTTTAAGCTATAGAGTTGATTAGGATTACAGGCCCGGTTTTCAGCCAGATATTCTTTTTCAAAAGAAGGGGCAAAACCGATAAAATCGCCCAGGAAGTTTGCAGCTTTTTTTTGTTTGCGCTTATGACTTAGAGTGGAAGAATATTGATAACTAATGACATATTGCTCTAACAAATATTCCAGATCGTTAATCAGGTATCCGGGATTTGCCGGATTTGCCGGTTCAGTCAGTAAAATGCTGAATGGGATAAAATTGAGATAATCATCCGGGATGATGACCAGCTGCTCAACAGTAGCGGGAAGTTGAGCCAGTCCGGGCTGAAGGATATCTGTATAGAGCGCATGAGCGGCACCTGTGAAGTTTTGAAAAGACAAGCGGGCAGATTTTAAAGGAGCAGTTTTGAGTTCCCTACGCAATTGATTGATGTTGTCTGCGATGTCCTCTTTTTTAGGAATAGAGTAGACCTGGAGCGTTTTTTGGGTAATGGTAAATAAATAGATCATTTCTTCACCAACAAAATATTCGAAAATTGCACTATTTGCACTGACAAGTTCCCCTTGAATAGTTTCCAGTGAAACAGGATCATTCTGATATTTCAGCTCGTAGTATCTGGGGAATTCCGTTTCGAATTTGCGTGTCAGAAAATCAAGATTTTGTTTGATTTCAAAAATATCATCATCATAAATAGAATTATTCTGACTTTTAAGTTGCTCCTGTTGCAAAAATGCTAGTCTGAGATTGAGTTCTTTTTCTTTGTCTAGTAAACTATCCGGAATCCCAGCAAAGCCTTTGGCTTGTTGCTCATTAATGCTTTCAAGGAGTAATAATGCTTTATTACTTTCGGCAAATTCTAAAGCTGCAATTTTATAGTCTGCATCCTTAGTGAGCTTGTATAAATCCAGTGCTGTTTTAATTGCTCCTTCGTAGACTGGGATGGTTTTTCCTGAAAGTAAATTTTTTGATTCGACATTAATAATACCTTTACGGATACCCTGTATTAATTTCGTTGCAGTTAAATATGTGTCATACGCTGCATTTAAGTGCTTGCTTCCTTTTTTATTTTTATAAAATTCATAAAGCAAAGCTGCTTTTTTATTGAGTATGATCAATGCATCAGCGTGATCTAATAATTGATTAACTTCAGGATTAGAAAAATAATCATTGCTTTCAAAACCAGGTGCAAGTCCTACTAATGCTTTTTGATAAGTTAAAATGGCGCTATTAATATCTTCTGATAAATAATAAGCATTAGCTAATGCAATTAACCTTCTGGCTCTAAGAGGTGGGGTATTGCCTTGCTCTTTTGACTCGGCAATTTCCTGCCCTTTTAAAAAAGCATTAATTGCCTCTGAGTAATTACCCTGACTAACTAAAACTTTACCAATAGTTTCTTGCAGTTGAACCTGATAATAATCATTGAGGGGCATTTTTAGCACTCTATTTATATAAGATTGTGCTATTTGATTATCGCCCTTTTCGCTCCAAAGTTTAGCAAGTAAGAGAAAATTATTAATCTTTTTATTAAATAATGACTTTTTGGGTTGAATAGGTTTTAAAAGGTTTTTTGCCTTTTCAAAATAATATATAGTAGAATCTATTTGGCCATTTAATTCAAAAACTCTTCCTATGTCCTGATAAGTAAGAGCGAGACTAGGCTTACCCGGTAGAGAATCTAGACGTATTTTTAAAGCTCTTCTAAAGTATCTAAGAGCTTGTTCACTATCCCCGGCAAACTTATAATAATTGCCCAGGTTGAAATACGTTTTTGCAATCTCTAATTTAGAAATATCATTATTGATATTTAAAACTAAAGCTTCTTCTGATATTTTTATAGATTTATTAAAATCTCCAATTGAATAATAATAAGTTGATAATTGTTCAAAAGCTCTAATACTTACTTGAATATCCTCTTTTTCTAAATATTCCTTATACTCTTTAGACTCATTATATGCCTTGAATGCATACTTAAAATGCTCTGCAATCTTTTTTTCATAATTATATAAAAAAGTAAGATCATTTAAAGCACTTACATATTTTGTCCATGAAGCAGCATCTTTATAAGTTTCAGACGCTTTTTTGATATAAATTAAAGCACTATCAAGCTCATTTTTTTTGAAATAGTTTATCCCTTTAAGTAAAAGCTGATCTCCTTCTTGTGCCTTTTTGATATCGATACCTTGGGCGACACAGAAGCCACTATATGTAGAAAGCACTAATAGCAATAATCTTTTGAGGAATAAGGAGTTCATAATGTCGGTCAGTGTTATAAATAAAAATAATGCTTCTTGTCCCTTGTTTATATAAACGCTCTGTGTAGACGAAGCAGGTGCGTTTAGTGACTACTATATACGTTCTACACTTTTTGGTGGCATACCTTCATTTTCTGTCAATCGAATACGTGATTCCTAAAACCATTTGCCTTGCTTTCCAAGCTTTTACTCTACTGCGTACTGACTCATTTGAATGAATATTAGCAAAGCCTCTGTAATAAAATCAAGATACTTTCACCTTCTTTGCGATTTTATAATCTAGTTTTATTATTGGTCCCCAATTATGATATCTATATTCACTACTTTTTAATTTTGTAGTCCTTTTTACTTCCTCACCATTAATTACTTCTATTTGTTGATTCCTTCCACCTTCTAATAGCCTCAACGAATTTCGTATACCAATTCCTATTTGAAAATTCGAGAGGTTTAACTCTATGGTTAATGGTAAACTTAAATAATGAATATATCTATTAACTTCAACATTGGGATAGTATGTTTCTTTTGACAAAATCGAATTGAGTTCAAAGGAACTTCCTATGATTAGTTTTTTTGTAATATTTATATTTGAAACATATCCAATATTAAAAGATGGAGCTATTTTTTCTGTATAGAAATCTGAACCTGGTTCAGGATCATCTTCTATGATTGAGTATCCAATTGCCACCTTAAATCCCATCTCCTTTTGTGTACTTAAGTTCACGTTAATAATCACAAGAAAGATATTAATGATGAAGATGTTGTATTTATAATTCATTGAGCATACATTTTCATGGTAGATAATGAATTTTTAAATGTGTTTTCGACTTTGAGTAGCTTATGGTTTAGTAAATATATTACAAATTTAGCGTTAATATAGTGGTTGATTTAGGCTTTAAACTTCAATGCTTCTCCGATTATTGAATATACTAATTCTCTAACGAATTTTTAGGACGATTCAAACCTGGTGCCGCCAACTTTTAGATAAGGACATAAAAAAAATAATTATCCTGTATTTATAGGAAATACAGGATAACTATTATTAGAACCAATACTTTATTGTTTTAATATCTTGATCATTTCCGTAGTGTTGGTAGATTTTATCTTTAAAAAATAAAGACCTTTTGCAAGAGTATTTGTATTAATGCTTAAAGTTGTTTCATTGCCTAGTTGATTTTTTTCAAAACTATTTATTAGCTTCCCATTAACATCATATAACTCTATATTTATTAAGTCATCGCTTCCTCTCCATTGGATATCCAGGTTATTATTGAATGGGTTTGGATATACAAAAGTCTTTGATGAAAACTGTTCGAGTTCAGTTATTGTATTTCTGAAATCTCCTGCTGGTAAATCTGTCCCAGGACTAGTCAGACCACTGCCTTCATTACCTCCTTCATCTGTGTTGGGTGTCTCTTGAGTTGGTAGCTCAGATGCTATACAACCATCGCAATAAATGTTTAAAATCCAGGGGGAGGGCAAGCCTTCCGTGCAATCTATACCACCATCATCTCCCGTTCGGCTTGTAGAACTACCTGTTGGTCTATTCTTAGGTTGTTTGATATCACTAATATTTGAAATATTATTCATAGCGTTTGTTGACCCTGTAATAAAAGAAGAGTTTAAGTAGGCAAAAATATCACCTTGTCCTATAAAATCACATACCGGATAGGGTGCATAGGTAATATTTCCAAATCCATCATCACGGGGAGTAACTAGTCTTGCTGCGTAATCCAGGGTAAAAAATTCTTCATCTGCGGATAGAAGGAAACATTCGTCAAGTAAATTAACGGTGTATGATTCAATTAAAACTTCGTAAAGACCATTATCTTCATTCAATTGAAATTCAGTTAATAGCACTCTTTCAACCGGCCCATCCGCTACGTAATATTCAATATACATATCCGGATGATTAGTACCTTCGGGGAAATAATCTACTAAAAGAGTATCGTCAATTATTATATCCTCTGGTTCGAAGGCGTGCAAATTTGAAAGGCGAACTCTGAATATTACATTCATCTCACAACCAACAAGGTCATACCTGATTATTAGGTCACCTCCGCCATCGCCATCTACTGTGGCTGTGCCTAAAGTAAGAATAGGGGCATTGCCTTTTTTTTGTCCAAATGATAAAACGATTGTAAAGATTACGAGAAAAAAGGGAAGGAAGCTTTTACTTAGAAAAATTTTCATAATTCATTCTTTTTTGTGTCAGTGAAATAATTAATTACCCAAGCGCACACCCTCCGGTTGGAAGGTGTGCCAGAAAGAATGAATAGAAAATGATCGTCAAAACGATCGGTGATCTTGTGTGCGGGACAAATAAATTTATTTTCTATTCAGGCTTTCTTACACCTTTATAAACTGAAAATAAGAAAGGTAACAGCCATTCTTAAACTTTCGCAAATTTTTTTTCTTAAATAAGTTACCTTTACAAAACTTTCTTTATTTATTATAGAGAGCCTCTATGGATCAATTTTCAGATGAGCAGATATTATCAGGCCTGACTTCGGAGGATAAAAACCGGCGAAATCAAATGCTTAAAGTGCTTTATACACAGCATTTTTCATTTATAGCCAATTTCATCTCCAAAAATAATGGAACATCGGCTGATGCAGCGGATATCTTTCAGGATGCACTAATTGTTTTTTATGAAAAAGCAAAAACTGGAAATTTTACCCTGAACTGCACGATTCGTACTTTTATTTATTCGATTTGTAAAAATTTATGGCTGAATCGACTGAGAAACCATAAAAAACAGACTACTATTAATGATGAAATATCGACAATTGCAATTGAGCCGGAAAGTTTGGATGTAATTAATACCAAAGAGCGCCAGAAAGTTATTATGCAATTGATAGAAAAGTTAGGCTCTGACTGTCAGAAGGTATTGACATTGTATTACTTCGATCGCTTACGTATGAAAGAGATTGCAGAGCAAATGAACTTTGCCAGTGAACAGGTGGCGAAAAATAAAAAGGCAAAGTGTATGCAAAAATTAAGAGCTATGATTTTGGATTCGCCAAGGCTTAAAGACATTTTAAAATAATCCAAACTAGCAGGAAATGAGTAAAGAAAGAGATATCGATCAATGGATAGATGACTATTTATTGGGACGTTTAGACAAAGGTTCAGAACAGCAATTTCGAAAGCGGCTGGAGGGGGATGAAGCATTTGCTAAACTGGTCGCTCTTCGTAAGGAGATGCAAGAAGGAATTGAGGCATTTGGAAGGAAAGATTTAAAAGAAACGTTGAAAAATATTCATCAGGAAGTTACATCCACACCTGTAAAAGCGAAAAACAAGAATTCCTTGCTCTCTTTAATTGCGGTGGTGCTGATCATTACGTTTTTGGCGGGTTTGGCCTGGTGGTGGATGAATGCAAATAAAAAGCAAGCAAGCTCTCCTGAACAATTGTATTTGGCATATTTTGAACCCTATCTGCTCACTGATATTCGACGCTCTGATTCAAAAGAAGCACTTTTTAGACTACAAGAACTATATAATGAACAAAAATATACGGAAGCATTGCCACTTATACAAGGACACCTGGATAGCCTTGTAAATCAACCTTCTGACTGGTTATTGGCTGCCGGAATAAGTGCGTTGGAATTAAATAAAACCGGGGAAGCACTTCGTTACTTTGAACAGATTACGAATAATGGTGATTTTAATTTTAAAGATGAAGTACACTGGTATAGGGCTTTGGCATATTTAAAATCCGGTGATCCGGAAAAAGCAGGTGTGACCCTGCAATCTTTACTAGAAGATAAAAGTGCGGATCATCATAAGGAAGCAGTGGAGCTAATGGAAAAGCTCAACAAATAAATATTTCAGGCTTCCGATATTATAAATCTGTAACAAGCAATAATCTTTTCTTTCTGGATTCTTAAAAATCCAGGCATTCAATACTGACAATTTTAAAAAAGTATAGCTATCACAAAGATGGCCTGCTACTCCATTGTTATTACCTGATTTAAACCAGGGATAATCAATGTGGAGCAGCTGTAAATTCTTGTGGCTTATTTTTTTAGGACCAAAGGAGAATGCTGAAAATCCTGTAAAGAGTAGGCGTAAAACATTAATCATTATTAGTTATGAAAAAAATCTTTTATGGATGTTTGGTCTTATTTTTAATTGGGGCAAACATCGCTTTTTCCCAGCAGGCTGTGGAAAAAGTCTCATTTTTTGAATCGACAGTTAAATCTGCCACAGAAGATTACGCAAAGGATGTAAAGGCTGGAGTGATCCTGAAGTTTGATGCTGATCGGGTTAAAACTTTTCTTAGTAAAGCACCTCGGACTTTTGAGATGGATTTGCCAATCGGTCTGAATGGTGAACAAGTCCATCTAAAACTGGAAAAGGCAAATCTTTTTGCCGATGGGTTTAAAGTTGTCAGTAGTCTGGATCCGGATAAGGCATTGGATCTCGATCTTGGTTTGCATTATCGTGGAGTAATAGAGGGAGTAGGGGAATCCGTAGTAGCAGTCAGCGTACACGATGATTACATTAGCGGATTGATTGTCACTCCGAGAGGAAACTACAATTTGGGTAAACTGGAAAATTCTGAGAAGGAACACATTGTTTACCTTGATCGCGACCTAAACCATGCTTTTAGTTTTGAATGTGGAGTAGAAGATGATGACTATATTTATCCACGTGAAATGTTGGAGAATAATACAAATAGTAGAGACGCTGGTGACTGTGTAAGAATTTATGTTGAAGTGGATGATCACATTGTTACTAATGCTCAAGGTGTTGACAACGCCACTGGTTTTGCTATGGATCTCTTCCATGAAGCTTTTACTCTTTTTGCAGCTGAAGGTATTAATCTCGTTGTTTCGGAAGTCTTAGTCTGGGAGGTTCCTGACCCTTATATTGGCCCTACCTCATTTGATTATCTGGATCAATTTCAAGCGAATATTGATGAGATAGAAGGTGATTTAGGACATTTGTTGGCTATAACGGGAAGAGGAGGAGCTGCCCGGTTAAATGGTCTATGCAAAAGTAATGTTGATGATAGACTAGCTGTGAGCCTGGTCGAGAATTCAGAAGTTGTCGGAGTACCTACTTATTCCTGGAATGTCAATGTTGTTGCTCATGAGTTAGGACACCAGCTAGGTGCTCGTCATACACATGCTTGTGCCTGGAATACGAATGGTACTCAGATAGATGATTGCGGGAATGTATGGGCGACTACCAATGGTATTGATGATGATATGGATGGTACGATAGATGAATTTACCGAAGCAGAAGGATGGCCTTGTTTTGACCCAGCTAATCCTATATTACCTCAAAACGAGGATAAAGGGACCATCATGAGTTATTGCCACCTGATGGAGGATGTTGGAGTAGAGTTAGTTTTTAATAGCCAGGTATCAACTGTGATGCGTAATAGAGTAGCTAATGCAGTTTGCTTAAATAGTGATTGTGCTTCCTGTGCCCTTGAACTGGATTGTAGCAATATGCCCTGGCAATTTATTACCTGTCCAGATGAGGTGACTCCGGCAAATACAAATTTGGTTATTATTGAATCCTCCTGTGCATGGCCCGTTGATATATCAATTTCAGAGCTTGGAACAGCTACTCCCGGGGATCCTTTTATTCGTACCTATACAGTGACGGATCCTACCGGAGAAGTTGCGACCTGTGTTCAGGGCTTTAGCGGTTCGGGAAGTACGGCGGCGGTTACCGGAGCATATCCCAATGAATGCGTTTTGGATAAATTTACCCTTAGTGGAACTTATCTGGTTTGTTCTCCACTATCAATCGTTTCGTTGGAAGTTCAATTTTGGGAAACCGGGGTAGCAACTGGTATTTCTCTTCCAATAACCGTCAATCCTGATGGTACCTGGGGTTATAGTAATTCCAGGTCGAATATGGTAGCTATGGGGCTGGAAATGGGCGTTTGGTATGATCTTTATCCATTCCTGACGCTTTCCAATGGAGATGTAATTTTAGGGAATGAGTACGAATTCGGACTTGATAATGATATTTATTTTTCTACCCAGTCTGATCCACAGGTAATACTTAATACTGACCCCGATGATTCGAATACTGCTCAATCGACATTTTGTTATGGTGCTCCGATTTATTATCATGGGACAGATCCTTTGAGTGCCAACCATTTCGTTTCTATCCAACGTCGACATATAAATTCCCCCGGTTCATTTACTGATTATAGAAAATTTGGAACTAGTGGATGGGTAGGAGAGAGCCTGAATGGATTTGCTGCAGATTTACAGGAATACTTCCCACCGAATTCTAATTTCAATCCAGAGGAGTATTTTGTTCCGGGTTATGAGTATCGTCTTCAGGTAGCATCTTCTAATAAGGCTGAATGTATCACCTGGTCGCCGACTTATGTTGAATTTGAAGTAGTGGATTGTTGTGCCCCTGATTGGGAATTAGTGAATGTACCGGAATGTGTGGTTGATGGTGAAATGGCTTCCTTGAGTGTTATTTTAAATGCACCGATCAATCCTGATGTCATAGGCTATGTTTTTTCTGCTAATAATGATTATAATGTCATTGGTCACGAAGTAATAAATCATCAGAATAGATTAGAGGTGGTAATTTATTTTGAGAGTAATCACTGTACTTGTGCTGGCGAACCTTTTGCATTTAATATGGAACTGGTTGGTTGTAATAATATTGTTTTGATAGAAACAGATCAAATTCGCTGTTGTGATACAGGTTGTGATTTTTTGGAAGTAGTTGATTGGTCATCGGGTGCAGAATGTATTATAGTAAATGGAAATCCGGCACGTGAATTTTGTATTGAAATAGCCAGCGATGTACCCGTCTTAGAGGTATTTCCTGAGTCCAATGAAGCTAGTTGTCAAGTAGAGTTGCTGGATCTTGAAATTACACCGGTCGGGCTTGATGGAATGTATGAAGTTTGCGGTTATATGGTCTTTGAAAACTTTGATTGCGATGGATTTGGGATTGTTACACTGGTATTCGAAACCGAAGCGGGTTGTTGTACAATTACACAAGGATTTAGCTTTCCGGAAGGTTGTAACCTGGAAGAACCTTGTGTAGAAGCAGAACCGGAAATTCAGTTGGTCTACGGCAATGAGATGATGGTATCGCTAAATATTCCTTTTGGAGAAATTGTCAGTGTAACCGATCATATTAACGGGACTATGGAGATGGTTAATGTACAAACTATTAAATGTGCACCTTTTTTTGTAAACCAGGATGGAGAGGTTTCGGGAGGTGTTGATTGTAATGGGATTGAAATAACCATTCCTTCAACATTAGATTGTTATGGAGATGATGGTGAAATTGTTGACTTACCTTACCATTTTGAGATCAACTGGGGTAATTGCACCTGGATATTATTTGGACGCTATTGTGATGGCTTGATTATCGTCCGAATTATTCGGGAAGTAGGATTAGATGGTGGCATTGAAGAGGCTTCGACTATGATCGAAACATCATCTGGATATTTGCGGATATTTCCTAATCCTTTGTCAGTAAGCAATGCTTTGAATTTTGATGCATCTAATTTAAATCAAAATATTCAGAGTATTGAAATTAGAGATTTGCAGGGGCAAAAAATGGAAACCATTATGCCAGAAAATGACCAGAAAATATTTTCGCATCATTTCTCCAAGCCCTTATCATCTGGTGTTTATTTTATTATCTTCAGACTTGAAGACGGAAGCCTAACGAGTACAAAACTGCTTATGTTTGAATAGGAATCCGAGACCAATTAGAATTTAAGAATATCCCGAATTTTGCTTAAATCCAAAATTCGGGATATCTTTTGATAATATGACCTATTGCTAAAGTGCAACTATATGCAAATTCTTTTAAATAACTTCAATCAGAGGAGGGTAATTTCCAATTAATATTTTTAACAATTAAAAGCCTATCCTTTTAATAAAAAATGGCTTTCGAAAACACTCGAAAGCCATCATAAGATTTATTCGGTCGCTTAATTTACTGAATAATCACTTTTTGAGAAGATATTAATTGATTATTTACCTTGTCTTTTATTATGATTAAATAAAACCCCGGAGCCATTTGGCTTGTATTTACAGATACCTGCCCCATCTTTTGAACTTCCCCGATGGTGTTGATTAGTTGACCATTGATATTATATAATTCAATACTTACTTCATTGGTTGTATTATTATAAATCTCAAAATGCTTATTAGCCGGGTTTGGGCTAATGGAAATATTTGATTCTCCGGCAGTGATTCTTGCTTCGGCACCATGTCCTTCTTTTAGCATTACCGGATAATAACAAGCTGGCTTGGATAGTGCGGATTGTAGACCTCCTTCACAGCTAGCTCTTACATTCCATTGAAAACAACGTTCAACGAGCCAGTCCGGGACGGGGATACTGTTTGTTTCGGTAGTACCGATCGTAAAGTTCATCCCCATACTGCTACCACATTCACATGCAGTTATACCACCAATTTGACCAACTACGGTATAGCTTACTGCTCCGGGAACTGGAGTCCAGGTTAACATTCCATCGACAACCTGTAGGTTTGTAGGAGCAACTAACTCGCTACATGGAGGAAAAATATCTTCAATGATAGAACAATCAACTTCCATACCTAAACAGGAGGCTGCTCTTTTTCCACTTTCTATCATACCTCCACCGCCATTGCTGATACAGGTCCTGAAGCATTTCTCTTCACATGCTGTAACCACTTTATGAATAATAAAATATTCAACTCCGTACTCTGCCGGTTCAAAAGAAAAAGTTGGGCCAGTGAGAATAGCTATTTGATTAAATGTCCCATCATCGTTTTCCGTGTATACATACCATTCGTGTTCTGCATTTAAATTTTCGAATGGATCATATTGTATTGCGTTAATAGTATAATGATATTCTTCGAAATCAATCCCATCCGGAATAAATCGGGGATCTGCAGCAAACTCATCACAGCAAACAACGGTGAATACTTCATCCTCTTTAGCAAACCATCCCGGGAAGCAATCACTTAAAACTACTAGTTGGACCCGATATTCAAATCCGGGTTCAAAGCCCAATGTACCAAAACATTCCTGCCATATTGGATTTAAGTGAACAGTGGTAACCTCTCCTTCTTCGAATGCTTGTATTAAATTCGGAATGTCAGGATTGATTCTACAATATTCCAAATGATCTTCTCCGGCAGCTAATCCACCTAAATTATATTGCCAGATCGATATAAACCATCTGTCCTCATTTACACTGTTACTGGCATCTATGAATACATCTTCTCCGAAACAATAATCTTCGGTTTTTGGATCGCCATTTCCATCGACAAATATATAGTCAGGAATTGGTTCATCGCAGCAATCAACTTCGTAAGTTACAGTAAAAAGATCGGCAGGTAAATCAGGATTGAAATTATAAAATAATCCCACGCTGATAGTATAAGTACCTGGCTCTTCGAGATTACAGACTACAGGGTCATCAAAACTATCATTATATATATCCGTGTGAGAACATTCTCCTCCGCTGGCGCTATTAACAAATAAGGAAACTTTGCTAATGAAGGATTCCAAATTGCAATTATTAAGCTGAAAAATAAGTTGTTCACAATTGTCATCGATTGTAAATAAAGGACCACAATGTTCAATATTATCCACTACAGTAGCATGATTTGTGAGAATCCCGCCACCAATGGATCTGGTTACGAATTCAAGGTTTGGAAAGTTATGTGGGTTTTCATCAGGATCGAGTAAGATTGTCATATCTTCACATGTGCCCTGTTGTGCAGGGCGTGCCTCTCCTAGCTTTATGGAGCTCGCTCCATCTTTTCCGCTTATAATAATTCCTGTAAAAGGATCACTCCCTGTAAGAACATTAGTCGTAAGTGTAATTAATTCCGGAGTCCCCGGGAGGATTGGGTCAGGGAGCGGATTAGCCGTCTCGATACCCAGGATTTCATTTTCATCAGAAGATAAGAAAATAGATGTATTTCCGGTACAGACAATATCATTTTCACAATTAGTACTTTGTACATATTTGATTTCACCATTTGAAGTAGCGTCCCAACCAGGAACACAAGTCATTTGGCTATTGGGTAAGGTGCAGTCTTCCAGGCAATCTAAAGGTTCTTCAAATCCTGGATTTGCGAATTGGGCTGAAACCGTATAGGTTGTCAACCCCAATAATAATGTCATTAATTTTTTCATTTCCATTTTTTTTGATTAATTCCTACTCTGTTAAGGCTTTTCGGAATCCGCCGGATTATGGTAGATATAGCTCAACTATATTCCATTCGAATTTTAGAGGAGCAGTTCTTTTAAACAAGCTTCCGGTAGGAAGTAACTATAGACTTCTTACCGAAAGCAGTATTTGAGTTGGCAATAGTGATTAATGGGTAATGACTAATTCTTGAACGTATCGTTTATTAGTGGCAGAAGTAATTTGTACGATAAAGATTCCATTCTGAAAATTCGAAGTATCGATTTCTTTTTGAGAATTGTATTTATCAATAAAATCTCTATGGACGATATTTCCTAATAGATCATAGATTTCTACAGTATGCGTCTGACTTAGATCAAGTGTTGAAATATCTATTGCTATATTTGTTGAAGCCGGATTAGGGGAAATTAAGAAGCTGGAAATGCTGCTTCCTTTTTCATTATTTGTAAAGCTAACGTCCCCATCATTTGGATAATCCTTTGCACAAGGGTCTGGTCCTGGTTGGCACTCACACTCTGTACATTCAACACTTATTTCTTCACAGTGCACATCGATGCATCCATCCGGAGTCTGTATTTGCAAACAGATACGAAAATCTCCATTGCAAGGAGGTGGAAATTCCAGATTAAAAGTTTCGTATTCTCTGATTCCACTATTTGCTGGTTCTCCTAATTCTTTTACACACCAGGTAGTTGTGAAGTCTTCACCTCCAGGGCTTTGGCTATTATTGAAAAAGAAGTATTCGCATTCTTGTGGAAATGTTATGAAAGAAGCTTCGCAACTACGTTCTTCTTCTATAACAAAAGGGAAACTTCCACTTTCGAAGGCTGCGTGCATTCTTTCTATTTGACAACAAGTAAAGGAGCCTTTATTACAGGCACAACCTGACATGAAATTGTTTGAACTACAGACATTGGATAATAAGGGGGTATCATCACAGCCATCATTTATATTAAGGTGTGATAAGCCGGTAAGATGTCCGATTTCATGGATGAGTACGTCAGCATAAGTACTTGTCCAGGCTGCATCTGCATCGCCATCAAAAATATCATAGCAGTTAGGTTGTAAATCTTCAAAGACATAGCGAAAATAGGCTCTGTTGAGAACTGCCCGATTATTTAAGCCTCCACCAGCCCAACCACCGGCACAACAAAAGACACCGGTGCAAAAATTCGAATCGCCACATCCATTTCCAAACCAATCACCGGATTGCTCAACGAGAAAAATATCTAATAAATCGGGATCAAGTGTAGGGTAATCGATATTGGGATAGGCCCAATTTACTTCATCATGGTATCTTATTTCTGCTAATTCGTAGCGGAAATTAATTTCCGGAACTGGCTGATTAGGAAAGGCAGGTTGAGTGGGTGGTTGATTATCACCTAATTTTTTATTGGCAACATCTACAATTCCCTGAAGTAAAAATTCTTCACCGGGACTAAAATTATACTGTCCGTCTTCATTCCTGATGACGTGGAATATTAGACGAATCGTCTTAAAGCTTTGCCAATCACAACCAAAACATGTTTCGAAGTTCTCTTCTGCTGAATCGGGATTTGATGGAAATGCATATTGCTCTACATGTTCAACCGGGCAGGAATGTTCCTGGGCGTGAAGCACGCAAAAACAAAAAAGAAAGGAAAATAAAACTAGAATTCTTTTCATAATTTTTGAATTAAATTTCGGCCTACTCTTTACAGGATTTTCGGCAATCTCCTTTTATCAAGAGCATATTAAAAAGGGCAAGAACAGACCTTCGTCTTATCCTTGCCGCTTATTACATATACTGACAATTCGATTCAGGTCAGGTGAAAACACACCAATAGCTTTGTAGTAAGGGTGTTCTAACTTTTAATAATTGTCAGTATGATCTCTATTGAGAAAGGAAATCGAGAAAACTTAATATCTCCGTTTGACCTTTATAACCTGAAAAAAAGAAAGGTAACCGCTAATTGTATAATTTTATTGAAAGGGATTATACGGTAAGGCAAGCATTAAAACGGATTGGTATTTATCAATTGAAAAATTCTTGGCTTCCATTCCACACAATTAGAATCAATGAAAATGAGCCAGCATCTGTAATAAATACCGGCCCATTTTTAAATAGTTTTAGCTGAGATTAATCCATCTTCACAATTTTATGCAATTCTGATTTTATATCTCCCTCAGCTATATTTAACAGGAAGACACCCCGGGCAATTCCTTTGTCTAAATCCAACTGGATGATATTCCTGCCTTTTACTAATTCCTTCTGTTCAGAAAAAACCAGCTCACCAGTAAGTGTCAATAGTTTAAAACTTACTTCTGAATCATTTGTAGCATGGTATTCTACGGTCAATTCGCCTGAGGTGGGATTCGGATAAACTTTGGTTGCAAATTCATCGACCAGGCTACGAGTCGGTATGTTTTCACTATCCATCCGATCTTCGGCATGATCATCTGTAAATACATGCAAACAGTTATAATTATGTTTTATGCAGCATAATTCCAGGTCTGGAGGGCGATTAGATGTAGTGCCTATATTATCCTCCACAAGTGTAGGGTTGTACGGATCTGCTATACAAAGTTTCCGTTTAGTCCATTTCCTTCCTTCTGCAGAATGCGTAGCCTCATAACAGGTACTGGTAAGGTATCGATGTTTGGTTTCATAGGTATAATAGACTGATCCATCTTCGTTATCATGCTCCGTTCTACATTCATATTTATACCTACATTCCTCTTCTTCAAGTTCTTCTGTCAAAGTTTGATTATCTGCGCTGCATTCAGGAATGCAGGCTTGATATATTAATTCATCACCACAATAAACAACGAATAAATCCTGGGTATCCCAGTTACAAGTTAGAAAACCCTCTCCCGATGGTGCACCGCCATGTGTATCCGTATCCAAAGCAACTGATTGTCTTTGCAATTCTTTAAATACAGTCCCCTGGATGGGATAATTGTAAACCGGATCGACAATATCAACCTCTACTTTGCAAAACTGCACCGCGTCACAAAGTGAATTCGAAGGGTTTTCTACATTATAAATTCCCTGATAAATGACTATTTCTTCTCCGGTTCCGAATGTTCCGACCCCCTGGTATACATCCTCATATCGGGCTATACCACCGTTCCGGCAGTATAGTTCCCAGTCGCAGTTATCGTATACTTCGATCCATTTTCGATCATTTGCAACTGGTGCTTCAAAAATTTCATCAGCTAATCCAACTTGAAACCCGACCTGTCTGCCATCACACTCTACTTCTGTGAAGCAAGAAGATTCAGGACCACTGATGTCCTGATGGTAAATTGTTTGGTTTATAACTGGAAAGGTCTCTGAATAGGAGTCGCATTTGTCAATTACCGTTAACGTATAATCTCCGTCATCAGAGATATTCTCAAAAGTCAATTCTCGGTTGAACGTTTCACCACTGACATCATATCCATCCGGACCAGTCATGCTGTACTGAAATCCCGAAACCGGGTCCGGAACTCCCTCATCAAACCGGATAACCAGTTTCCCCTCACCTACCACGGTGCTTCGGTAAATACAAATATCCCAGTCGATAAGCAAGTTAAAATCCAGGGGTTGATACACTTCCAGATTAATCTGAGCAGATTCTGTACAACCATGAATATCTGTAACGGTTACCGAATAGTTGCCAGCTTGTACATCGATCAGGTTTTGTGTGGTAGCTCCGGTGCTCCAAAGATAACTGACCGGTTCCCCGGGGCCATTGATCACTAAATCAGTGCTTGCTACTTCGGTCGAACATTCATCGGCCTGGTTGAGTTCGATATTCATTGCAGGGTAAGAGGGCACAATGATATTTCCCGGATAAATAATTTCCCGATCACAATCGTCCACCACCCTCAATATGTGAGGTCCTGGAAATAAATTTTCAAATAAGGCTACATGTCCCGGAGGATTGTTTACGATTAGATAATAATTCCGAGGCGCTCCGGGATCACTTATATTTGACAAGTAAACTTCGTATCTGGGATTACCACCAGAAATACCGATACTCAGAGATCCCGTGCCCTGAAACGGGCATGAAGTACTCAGATCAGGAGTGCCAACAAACTGAAATGGACCTTCGCTGGGTCTTTCATCTACAAAGAAGGGGACTGTAATGGAGCATCCGACATCACTGGTTACGACTACTTCATAGTTTCCGGTTTCGAGCCCGAGATACTCCACATAGTTTCCATCCTCATGTACCTCTACATTGGGTGGAAAAGGGATCAGTTCAAAATTAAAACTGTGATTACCACCATTTCCGGATTCCACAAACAGGCCAAGCTTTCCATTGTATTCATCTTCACATTCCGGTTCAGCAAAAGAAGCAATAACTTCGGGATCTCCCCCTCCCAATAAATTAATGTCGAAATCTTCGGAACAACCAATAGCATCGGTGACGGTCAGGACATACATGCTTGAAGGTAAATTGCTGAAAGAACCGCTTAAAGGATTATATGGATAACTCGCACCATCCTCGTCAATGAGAGTATAGGTAAACCCACCGGCCCCACCACTGGGTTGAGTAATAAATCGAATCCTTCCATCGCTTGAGTTACAACTGCCAGGTGGCGTGATATCCATGGTCCCCAGGGTGATAACTTCGCATCCAGTTAAGGAAAATTCGATCACGGTCGGGCAAGTTCCATTAGGTAAAGTGGCTGTTACGACATAATCTCCTATACAAAGTGTACTATTGGTCACAGGATTCGGGCCTTGGCCTAAAATAAACTGTTCGGCTTGTCCATTGGGGTATTCAATGGTGATATATACTCCATTCACTCCTGAAATCTCGGCAACACCATCACAACCATTAATGGGCTGCTGGAGAATATTAACCTGGGTAAGCTCAGGATCATTGGGTGAGCCCAGCTCAAATGATTTTTCGATTGAACAGCCATTAGCATCGATCACAATTAAAGAATAGGCTCCCGGTTCCAAATCTGTAATGCTGTATGGATTGGTCGAACCATTACTCCAAATCCAGGTATAAGGTTCGGTGCCTCCATATGGATTATGTTCTGTCTCAGGATAAATAATTGACCCATTGCTGGCATTGCAATCGCTTGGATGTTCTATTTGGGGAGGATCATACAGATCGAAGCCCGGGCAGGATAATATGGATTCGGTTATTTCAAACGAACAGACCTGGCTTGGGGGAATACCGGATTCGGTATATGCAGATATAGTATACGCACCTTCGCATAATCCAGGTGGAGAAACGGGTAAATAAACCACTTCGTCTACTATTCCATTTTGCCTTTCCAATACAATTGGTGGGTATGAGCCGGGAGCAATGTCAACATAAATATAAGGACTGGCTCCTGCATATTGAACATGCACTGCCATAAATCCGGTGCAGTTATTTTCCAAATCATGTTGGAGTTCTACAACTTCCAGAACGAATTCCAAGCCGTTGGGGTTTTCATAATTGACCATATAGGAAAATTCTGTGGAACATCCATTTGCATCTGTTACAGTAAGCCTGTACTGCCCAACTACTAAGTCGCTAATTGATAATGTTGATGCACCATTACTCCATTCAAAGGTATATGGCGGAGTGCCATTTAAGGGAGTCGATTGACCGAAATCAATTGCTCCATCCATAAGGGCTTCGCCACTTGAATTCTGGCAACTCGTGGGATGAGTAATATCAGGTTCTGGCAAATATAATACGGAGCAATAGAAAAGATCTATCTCTGTACTATAGGTGCATCCCGCTGAGTCCTCTACGTAGAGCTCATAATTTCCCTGACAAAGAGAAGTGAATTGATAGAAAATATTATTTCCTGAAAAGGTTTGAATTTCTTCACCATTTAATGAAAGAGTAATAGAAAAAGGAGGATTTGCAATAGGAAACCGGGGAATTGATATGCTTATACTTCCATTACAATTAGAAAAAGTAGGGTTAGTTTGAGTGGTAGTAATATTAAAAGGGCGCAGACCTTCAAGAACATAATTTCCCACGACGGTACACCCGAAATAATCTGTGACCGTTACACTGTATTCCCCTTCGGCTAAATTATCAATAAAGTTTTGGGTACTCCCATTTTCCCATTCAAACGAAAATGGAGGAGAGCCATTGACAATTCCAGCCTCATCTATGCTTATACTGCCATTTTGAGCATAACAATATTCTGGTTCAACAATATTTACTTCAGATAATTGTAAAGGCGAACCTATACATCCATCTTCCACTGTAGTACAGCCGTATCCGGTACAACAGGTGCCATTCTCAAGAATTTTATAGACTGTTACACAATACTCACCAGGGGCTAGATTTTGTCGAAGATTAGTAGTCTGGGCTCCTATAAGATCATCCCAAACATAATAGTAAGATGCGCCCGGTTCATCAAAGACTGCAAAAAATACCTTTATGCTGCCATCATTTGCATTTGGCGATGATTCAGGGCTCGTATCTAAAGCAAATTCCAGGCAATCTTCTAATAACCTTTCATTGGATGGAGAATTTGTTCTATGTTCAGGGTTATCAAAATATTGTGATCCTCCACAGCTAGCAGGTTGAAATCGAATACAGGCTGCTTCCGAACATCCGTTACCGAAATTGTCTATGTTTTGCAAATCAACGACTTCAAAACAATGAACTCCCACACCAAGGTTAGAAATGGTATTACTATAATTCACTCCAGGATCCTCTACATATATAATTGCATATTCGCCAGAACCGCCAGTAATTTCGAGTGTAAGCTGTCCGTCATTTGCTGTTGCTGATGATGGGTATACTATGTTCTGGAACTGAATAGACATCCAGTTTATTGGAAGATCACAAACATCGACAGTGGTACATATCGTGCCTTCAGCGCAGCTTCCAAGGACGCCTTCCCAGTACTCATTTGATACGGACCAATGCATACAAAATTCATCTCCTGCATTCCAGGATGTTGGAAATATACTTACATTATTAAAAATAAATGGGGCAAAAGTACCACTCCCAATCAAATTGCCGTTCTGAGTGACAGAATATTCTATTTCGACAGGCCAGCCATTCTGAGTCATATCTGCATAGACAGTAGCTCTGTCGAACTGAATTGAAGGCTCCGGGCAAGCTATATTAATACAAACTTCTTGATCGGGATCACAGGTCGCGTAACTTTCATTTGCTTTGATGACTCTCGCGCAAAATTTATCTCCCAGGGCAGGAGAATAGTTTCTAATATCTACTGCCGCCTCATTGCCGTATAAAGGCTGATAGAATGGAGCATCTTCAGATATAATCTCAGTTCCGTTTGGTCCTTGTTTTTCAAACTTGTACCTGAAATAATTATTTGGAGGATAGATATAGTTATCATTTTTATATTTAACGGGCCCCCTATAGTTTATAAAAAGGAAATAGTCGTCATGAACAACTTCAGGGCATTCTACACATTCTCCTATAGTTACCGGATTCGGAACAAGTTGTCCTAAAGGAATTATTCCTTTGCTTGAATGGCAATAAGAACCTGGAGGACAGCAAGTTTCATCATACGGGTCAGCCGTGGCGCGTGAGGCACAGGTTTGCAAGCAGCTCAATTGCGTTAAACAAACAGAAGGATTCGTGGGATTATCGAATAGGCAGGGAAGTATCCAGTCATCCCAGTCCAACAAACCATCTGCTATGCTCCATACTCCTTCATCAGTACATGCTGCAAGACATTCTGTATAATCAAAACATTTTACATTCGTAATACAGTTGCCATAAGTAAAATCAAAATGTTTTCCGTTTGCCAGCACCTCCATGATTTGCCCTTCGGGAATTGGATATTGTTCTTTCAATTGAAGAGATGTTATATTATTTTTCAACCATTCAATATCGGTCGCTTTTTCCCAGAATTGATTTTGGTTAATATTTAATTCTAATAGAATTTGTGGTAAACTGCTTAACAGGTTTATGTCTTTTTTTAAAAGTAAATAATCATAGTATTGATCAGGAAAGGTTTCTTTAATTACAAAATCCGTAATCCCCGCAAAAATGTCATAATCCTCCTGCATACAGCTCAATGTTCCGTCCCATCCATTTAATGATAGGTATTTAACATCAAATTTCAGTTGATTTGGATACCTTTTCACGATGGGAACAAATGTTCCGATCAAGAAATCTTCTAATTCATTTGATTCAAATGTAATCAGGTCAATTACAACTTGACCTTCTTCCTTGATTTTTTCCTCCAGAATTTTACGCATGCTATCAAATTCCTTAGAAGATAAATGATCTGTATTCTCTATTGAACTACAATAGCCTTTTCCAACTGAAAAAAAGTATACAATTAAAAAGAGGATAAATATTTTTAATCTCATTACTTTGAAATATTAAATGACACCTACTCTTTACAGGATTTTCGGCATTCTCCTTTTATATTGAGTATATCAAAAAGGGCAAGGACAGACCTTCGTCTTATCCTTGCCGCTTATTACATATACTGACAATTTGATTCAGGTCAGGTGAAAACACACCAATAGCTTTGTAGCAAGGGAGTCTTGACTTTTAATTATTGTCAGTATGATCTCTATTGAAAAAGGAAATCGAGAAAACTTAATGTCTCCGTTTGACTTTTATAACCTGAGAAAAAGAAAGGTAACCGGAGGGAGAAAAAATATTGAAAAGAAATAAGTGCAAATGTCAAGAATGACCTGCATTTATACCGGATCTTGCTACTTGAACTTAAATGCGAAAGCTATTAATTCACAATTTATTTCTTTCTTCTAAAAAAGAAAAAGCTTCCACCCAAAAGAAGAAGAACAGAAAAGGCATAAAATAATTTATAAGAAAATTGGTCTTTATACATAGCTTTCATATCGCCAAAAGCAACAAATGCTCCCCAGTAATAAGGGTGTAGCTTTGATTTATTGGAAAGGTCTTTCAGGTAATTGATTTTGGCTTGTCTTAAAGCTTCATCTTTAGAAAAGCCCTTTTTTAGATTTTTATAAAAGTCGATCATGATTGCTGAAGTAGCGCAATCATCAACAGACCACATGCTCATCAGAGTGCTGGAGCAACCCGCATTGATGAAGCCTCTGGCTAAACTCATTACTCCTTCACCTTTGATCAATTCTCCGGTACCAGTATTACAGGCACTTAAAACTGCCAGCTCTGCTTGTAAATCCAAATTATACAAATCGTAATTGGAGAGGAAATCGTCGCTTAGAAATATTTTATTATAATTGGCATTATGCTCGTCGATACAAGCATGAGTAGCAAGATGGATAATCCTGCCGGAACCGGCTAATCGCATAAATGTCGATTTATCGGCGTCTTGATTGACAAAAGCTTTTCCATGGATTAGTGCGCTAATAGATTTTACCTCTTCATCACTGCATTGTAAACTGTATAGCTTATCATTATTACAAGACCTGCTGGCCATCGAATTATTAATAGATTTAAAAGAAGGAGCAAAGCCTAAAAAATCATTTTTAAAACCAAGCTTTTGTCTTTGCCTGGTTTTGTGCAGTAGTGTGGCAGAATAATGATAATTGATGTTGTAGTGCTGAAGAACGTAGGTCACATCAGAAAGACTATAACCAGGATGTTGGGGCAAACCGGGATCCATTAAGAGTAAACTAAATGGGATGTAATTTAATTCATGATCTGGAATAATGGTAAGGTTTTGAATATGCTGAGGGAGTTGATCAATAGCTGGTTTTAAAATTTTTAAGAATAAATCATGTGCGCTTGTAGTAAAAGTCTGATAACTGACCGAAGCATTTTTTCCATCCGGAATCGTACTGAGGTTGGTACGCAATTGAGCAATTGCGGTAGAAAGGTTTTCGCTTTTATTAATAGTTAGGACCTCCAAATCTTTTTTGTTTACCACAAAAAGATAAATAACCTTTTCACCAACAAAATATTCCAGGAGTGCATCCGGAGCAGATAATTCTGTTTGTATATCAGTAAGAGAAAGGGGATCGTTTTTATACTTTAATTCAAAGTAACGAGGATAATTTTTTTCAAAATCAGAACTTAACTGAATTAACTGCTGCTTCAATTCGAAGATTTGATTTTGAATGCCAGCTTGATTTTTTGAATTGGATTTTTCTTCCAGCAAAACCTTTTGTAAGTAGGCTAACTGTAGTTGAATATCTTTTTCGACTTCGAGTAAACTATCGGGAATGCCAGAAAAGCCTTTAGCGAATTGCTCATTGACATGTTCAAGTAAGAGTAAAGCCTTATTGCGCTCTGCAAGCACCAATGCGGTTTCCTTATAGTGTTGTTGTTTTGTTTTTTGATTTAATTCCAAAGCTGTTGCAATAGCACCTTCGTAGATTTTGATAGTTTTTTCGGTCAGGGTGTTTTTAGATTCACTGGTCTGAATACCCTGCCGGACATCTCCGATAATGTCCGTTGCACTCAGATAAGCATCATAAGCTGCTTTCAGATACTTTGTTTCCTGATGAATACCATATAGCTGGAAAAGTAGAGTAGCCTTTTCGTTCAGGAGCGTAAGTGCATCAAGTTTGGCTAATAATTCATTGACCTTGGGGTTTGTTTTATAATCATCATTATTAAAAGTAGGGGAGAGGGCTTTCAATCCTTCCTGATAAGTGGAGAGCGCTAGGTTTAATTGTCGGGCTCCCTGATAGGCTTTAGCTAAATCGATCAATCTTCGGGCTTTGAGGGGAGGAGTGTTTCTTTTATCAGTGGTATTAGCTATTTCTTGTCCTTTGAGGAATTCCTCAATAGCTTGTTCATAGTTTTTTTGAGCGGAATAGATTCTTCCCTGTGTTTCATGGAGTTGTATCTGGTAGTATTCGGTGAGCGGTATTTTTTTAACCAATGTGATATAATTGTTTGCTTTGTTAAGGTCACCGATTTCAATCCATAAATCTGCAAGTAAGAGCAGGTTATCTATTTTGCTTCTAATAAGCGGGTCGTTTGATTTTACAGATGACAATAAATTTTCTACTTTTTCATAGTAGTATATAGTGGAGTCTATTTGATTTTGAGCATTATATAACCTTGCTATATCTTTGTAAATTTCATAGACATTGACATGATCGGGGAAGCTGTCTTTATGTATAAGTAAGGCTTTATTCAGATAGTTATGAGCATTAGTATATTCACCTAAAAACTTATAGCTATTGGCGAGATTGGAATAGCTTGTTGCAATTCTTTCATAAGAAGAACCATTAGCCAAATATAACTCTAATGCTGAATTTAAAACTTCAATGGATTTTTTATAATTGCCAATATAAAAATAATAAGAGTGGATATTTGATAATGCTGTAGCTCTGCATACACTGAAAAGCGGTAAATGTTTTTCCGAGAACTCTAAATTGGTAAATACTACCTCTTTGTATTTTTTAAGGGCTCTAACCTCATTATAAATAAATGCCAGATTATTTAGGGCACATACATGTTCTTCATTGGCCTTAATACTTTTAAACAAGCTTGCGGCACTGTTTATATAATGTATTGCACTATCAATATCGTTTTCCAAATAAAAATTGATTCCTGTACTATTATATTTTTCTCCTTGTTTATAAATTGATAAACTATCTGTTTGTGCCAGAATCAAGATATGTGAGCAGACAAATAAAAAACAGAAAGAGAATTTGTAGATGTAGTTTTTCAAGTGTTTAGTTTAGATTCAGAGGCCATCACAGATGACCTCTGAAATTATAATGAATGGTGGTTATTGTTTAATTATTTTCCGAACCAGATTAGAATTAGCCATTTTTATATTGACAAAATACAATCCTTTGGGAATATTATTAGTTTCTAAGCTTATTTTATTAGTACTATTTATATTTTTTTGATCCCAACTTTTTATCAATTGTCCATTAGTATTAAATAGTTCTATACATTGAACAGCATCGGATGAATCCCATTCTATTTCAAGGTGCTGATTAAAGGGATTGGGCCGGGTAGTAATAAAAGGCTTTTTTTCGACAGATTCTATTTTCTCTGGTGCATCATTATCTTTACTTCGTGATTCTTTGTGATGTTCGGGAGCTGTGTGACAGTTATTGCAATCTACTATAAAAATATAGTCTCTGGTATTACCACAACCAGGCTCATTGGTATCCTCTCTACTATATCCAGTAGTGTTATCATTTGATGATCTTCCTGAATGAGGATCATTTCCTTCATGAAGGTTTTCGAGTACATAGTCAAAAATATCACCTTCACTTGTATATTCACAAATGGGATAAGGAATAAAAACACCAGGGGTATCAGACTCTGTCATTAGTTCCATTCTAAAAAATAAATTAAAGCTTCCATCATTTTCTATACACATACCGCTTAAATCCTGAGTTTCCGATTCAACATGAGCATAAAATAAATCAGGATCCATTCCTTCAATATCCTCTGCAGAAAAAACAGTTAAGGGGATCATGTCAGATACAAAATTACCAAGGGTATATCTCAAATACATGTTTGGTCGACTTTCGGGAAATGTAAACAGTATTAAAGTGTCTCCATCTATAATTTCTACGTAAGGTTCTGAATCCTCGAAAAAGTGTAAGTTGGCTACTGGTACATACATATCCACATTGAAAGAACAATCGTCCGGACCTAGCGTAACTTCCATCCAGACTACACCATTTCCTCCTCCTCCACTTCGTACGGGCCCTAAGGTAGCTATAGGTGGATCATTACCCGCAAAGGCTGTAAAGGCGGAACATAGAAAATAAATAATCAAACTTTTCATTAACAGATTTTTCATGATTCGCAATTTTTTGTTGTCAGTGTTGACGGTTATAAAATAAATGTTTAGTGTTATTGTTTCCTAGTCGACTTTGGAAAATATATCGGGCAGGTGAATAAAAGTTTATATAATCCTGAGTGTACAGGACATTGATAGATAGTGCTGTGTGATTACTAAGGGGGGAATATTCTATTCAAACCTTTCCATACCTTTATCTCCAACTTTCAAAAAAGGTAATGGAGGAATATTCTTTTTTTTTAACTTATTTTCTACGGGAGCTACTAACAATATGAAGTTACCAATTACATATGAATAGTTCTGGTTTTTTGAAAAAGCATAGTTTAATATAAAATATCTTTAAACAGGGATGAGATATTGGTTATCATTGATTTGACAATAGCCGCTAAATTATTAATAAATTGTATTGTAAACTAAGTAAATTTGTTTATATCTTCAATTATTTCCCTGTATGTAAAAGCTTATTTTAAATCTTAGATTCTTGCGAAAGTAAGCAAATATTGTTCTGGAAAAGGTGTTTTTAGCAGTTGGACGTAGGCAATCCGACGAAAAAAATAACGCAGAACAGGATGAAATTTGTCGCTTTTAGTTGAAAAATAGAATTTTCGACAAACTCTTGAGCCTATATTAAAAAAAGAGGTTTCTGAATATTACTTTTAGCAGTTTTTATACATTAATTAGTGTAATATCATATGAACAAAACTTCCGATGAAGTAAAAATGGAACTCCTTCGGACAGGAAGTAATTTAGAACGGGATCAAGTCTTAAAATCACTTTATCGTGAGCATTATCGGGTAATTTCCATATTTGTGAAAAAGAATAAGGGGACGGCTGATGATGCTGCGGATATTTTTCAAGATGCCATTTTTATATTTTACGAAAAAGTGAGGTTTAAAAAACTGGAATTGTCTTGTTCTATTGGCACTTATCTGTATTCTGTCTGTAGGTATCTTTGGCTGAATCGACTTAGAAGCAGGAAAGAAGTTGCAGACATTGATGACCAGGGTACGATTAGTATTCCTCCGGAAACACTTTCTATTTTAGATACTTCTGAGCGAAATCAAACATTGGCAAAATTAGTTGAGCATCTTGGTAAAGGTTGCAAAAGGGTACTGTATTATTTTTATTTTGACCGTTTAAAAATGGCAGAAATTGCCATTCGAATGGGCTTGTCCAGTGAGCAGGCAGCTAAAAATAAAAAAGCAGATTGTATTAAACGCCTTAAGAAAATGATTTTAAAATCATCGGTGTTAAAGGAAATTTTAAAATAGGGCCTTATGGAAGATAACAAATGGCTATTAGAGAAGATTGATGATTTTATCCTGGGGAAACTGGATACAGATACAGCGCAAATCTTCCGGGAGGCATTACAAAAAGATGATAAGCTAATGGAAGAGTTGAATATCAGAAAGGCGATCTATGATGGCCTTGAAACGCATCGACGACGGAATCTAAGATTACATATCAAAGGCATTCACAAAGAGATGCTAGAAGAATTAATGCCACAAACAGGTGCTAAAAAAAGAGTGCTTTGGCCCTATTGGGCAGCGGCATCTATTGTTATTTTTGCTATTGCTTTTGCCTGGTGGTTTAAATCTTCTCAACCACAGAATCCCGAAGATTTATACTTTGCTTATTTTGAGCCTTATGATGCTTCTCTGATGCAGCGTACCCAAAATGATACTGCTCTTTTACTTATTTCCAATTTATATAAAAATAAGAAATACAAGCAGGTCCTTCCACTTATGGAAGCTCAACTGAATAATCCAGCAGCTGCATCTTCTACTCTAATACTGGCTACCGGGATAACTTATCTTGAGCTGGATCAGCCTCGAAAAGCACTGGACCTTTTTGAACAAATAGATGGGAGAGGGGATTTTAATTTTGCGGATGAGGTAAAGTGGTATTCAGCTTTAGCGTATTTGAAAGCAGGTGAGATGGACCGATCCAAAACATATTTGCAGCAGCTTTCTTCCAATAAAAAAAACAAATATTATAAGAATGCTAAAGAACTATTGAACGATTTATAGCAGTTAAAAAACGATTCAAAAAATAAAAATAAGGCCTGAGTCTGTATGCAAACCCGGGCCTTAAATATTTAATGAATTATGAAGTGCTTAGTATGGTGTAACCAGGCTAAAACTTTGATTCGATCCATAAGCGGAACCTTCAGCACCCTGGTTGCGGGTTCTTTTGTGCCAAATTTGCCCGAAACCTAAGGGGTAGGAGAAGTTATATCTTCTTACTGTTAAAGCGGATCTTTTTTTGCATTTCGTACCCGATTGTGCTGTGTATAATCGGTCACATGAATTTAATGGACTCTTCCTTACTTTACAAGTTGTACTTACACAAAGGCGCTCGCGATGTCTTGTCCACCCTCCATTTCTTCGTTTGAAATTTCGGGCTCTGGAGAAAATATACGAGGTAGTGGTTCCTGGAATTAGAACAAGGCCTCCTCTAACGATTAATCGCTTGTTTCCTTGTATTTTTAGATTAGAGGACCAACCATAAGCAGTACACCACTCCAATGATCGAGAGGATTCCTCTTCGTCTTCGTATACCATTTCCTCGCATAGATTGATCAGCTCTCCATTAATAATGGCTTGACAATCTTCGTTAACCAAAGTGCTAAATACCTCATCAAATGGAGATAAGTCATCGATTGGGTAAGTTGACCAATCCAGTTCTTCCTGATCCAACCAATTATCCAATATTTCTTTATCTTTTTCGAAAAGAGTTCTTCCTGCTAAACCAGGGTTGAAATTATCGAGTGGTTCCCATTCATTGGCTTCTCCGGAAATAAACAGATCATTGTATTCCTCTTCCGACAAATTTTCATATGTTTCCAAAAGATTGTCATTATGTGCATCCAAACAATCTGAAAGGCACCTTAATATTTCAATGAAAGATTCTGCGGAATCATATACCGGAGTATTGCCTTCATTTGAAACATGTGCATCACATTCACAATTGGATTGACTACTTAATGTTGTCGTGATTTCATTATTTAATACTTGTTTTTGATCATTGATCAGTGCTTGTTCTTCTTTTAAGCAACCTGTCAAAAAGACAAGGAAAAGGCTAAAAATTAACAAATGCTGAGTTTTCATAAATTATAAATTTTAAGTTAATAAATACTTGCCATTACCGGATTTTTGGCTTCCTCCGGGGTAAGTTCTTCTATTAAAATAGGATTTAAGACCTCTCTTAAATCTGCACTCCCCGCTTATACATTTAGAGAAGTGAATTAAACTTATTCTAATACATAAAGCGAAATCATTGATTTCCAGATGCTTTAGCTATTTTTCATCCCCTACTTCCGATGTACGAAATTTATAGTGAGCTTCGCCCTGAAAACCAAGTATTTACTTTAAACCCAATTCCAATAGGTTGATTTAGTTATATGAAAAAGTTTTAAGTGGATTACTTTGATTACAATTAACTCTCTTGTGATTGTGGTTCTTCAGCTTTCGCACAATATATTGGGTCACAATCGAATTCCTGAAGAATTGGGTTTAGGTCAATTTCTACGGTAATACTTTGGCTCCAAGTAGCCAGACCGAATTCAAAAGACCCGAGAATACACTTGTTAGCGAAAGAAGGAAAATTCCTTTTCCCTTGCCCAACTACATGGACGGTCGATTCAAAAAAATCGCAAATGGGATCAATACATGGGTCGAAAGGACTGCCTCCATCATAATTATATTCTAACTCCAAACCAATATCATAGGTATTGGTAGATTCGTCATAGTCGATAGTTACATCATCCCAAAAATCAAATTCTATTTCTATGTAATTTGAGCAACTGTTTGAAAAGGTGAATCTACCATCTTGATCGACTTCATCCAATTGAGAAAGTAATCTGAAAGCATCTTGTTCGTTTAAATTATTTATTTGCCCCTGTGCTATAATACTATTCAAAGCTAATGGAGCAGCCCCCCCTCCGGTTATTTCCTCCTGAATACTTGGATTAATTTCTTCTTTCCCACAAGAGGATAAAAGGAAAGTTGTGGTAATGAATAAAAGCATTAGATTTTTCATGTTTTTAGATTTTTGTTTAACACCTACTCTTTACAGGATTTTCGGCTTTCTCCTTTTTACTTTTCTTAAAAACAAGCGCAAGGATTAGCAATTGTCTTATCCTTGCTGCTTGTTGATATATATTGACAATGTTAAGCTTTCAATAATACAAGATCAGGGATATGCAGGGCCAGCGCCTATCCGGGATTGCAAACAATAAGCTTAGTTATTGCTTATTTCGTACTTATTTAATCATTGTCAATTTTGAAAAGAGTGAGGGGCACACTGAGTTTTTATAGCTTTATCTCTCTCTTGTATCCGTTTATAACAGGTTTCAAAAAAAGGTAATGAAAGCTTTCAGTTTTTTATAAAAAAAAGCTCAACCGCAATTCGCGACTGAGCTTTTATATTTTCCAGATTTCTGGAAAAGAACTTCAAACAAAGTTTATTTACCTTTCCAATCAGTAGCCATTTTTTCATTGGCTTCTGCGTAACCATTGTTCCCGGCTTTGCGTGCTGCAGCGGTAGATTCAGCAATTTTGGCAACCGCTCTTTTATAATCTCCTTTTTTAGCCTGGATTTGAGCTTCTAATCTCAACTGCCAATATCTGGGGTTTCCTTCTTCCTCTGCAATTCTGTTTGCTTCTTTTGCCCAGGTCAAAGCCTGGTCAAGGTCCTTACCCGCACTGTAGTAGTAGCGAGCCGCCTGATAGTAGTCATTTCTTGAAACTCCGGCAAAAGCTTTTTCGATATCACTCATTACTTTGCTATCCACATCAACTTCTACCGTAAAAGGAACATAGTATTTCCCCCAAATAAAACCGATCACAGCAGAATTCATTTTTAAATTATCAATGATGAAATTGAAAGATTCCATTTCTTCATTTGTGATGACTGTTTGAACATCAAAACGCAAAACTTCTTTTGAGGTATCATAAGCTCCAATGTTCCCGCCTAGTGATAGATCACTGTATAGCATGACTGTCCAGGTTTCTTTACCGGGAATACTATAGATCGCATATTTTCCTTTTTTAACTTCTTTGCCTTCTATCGTTACATCATCGCTAAATTCGATTTTTGTTGAAGCATTGGCTCCGGTTCTCCACATTTTTCCCCATTTTTCGATATCTACGAAAAGTTCCCGGCCTTTTTTACTGGGACGGGAAAACTCAATAGTAATGTCAGTAAGACCAACGGTCTGCATGATTTTTGAGAAAGGGCTGGCACTGGGTGTCTGGATTTGGGCGAAACTCTGGCTGAAACAGAGAGTACAAATCGCTAGTGCGGATAATATTAGTTTCTTCATGTTCTTTTGATTTTGTGATAATTATTTCAATCAAATAAACAGTATTTGCTTATTTTCAGTTTATAAATCGAGCCAAAAATAATACTTTCCGTTTTGAAACAGGGGAGAAATCCGATTTTTAGAAAATAATAACATTTATGCCAGGCTACGGTCCTAATAACACTCCGCTTCAAAGATTTGATGCCAAGTACATTCGCAATGCTCTATTTCGCATACTCAATTTAGAAAAAGGGATTGGTTATACCCTTTGGAATTTGTCTGTTCGCCCGGGAACTACATTGAATACCTATCTTTTTGAGGATCGATCAAAACTTGCCAAACCGATCGGTTTCCTGCTGCTCACGGCGACTGTCGCAACCTTTTTGACGGTTAAGTTTATCGACTTTCAGTCGATTATGTTTTCGAGTAGTACTTATCAATTTGATTTTTCGCAGAAAGATATTCCATTTGATGATCTGATGGCTAGAGCCACTGAGTTATTTACCCAGTATTATAACCTGTTGACTTTGGCAGGTGTGCCTATATTAGCAATAGGGTCTTATGCTTTATTTAGTGAATACCGGTACAATTTTGTGGAGCATTTGATCATAAGCGCTTATGCAACCGCTCTGATTACAATGCTTTATATCTTCACTTTTCCTTTGTTTGTATATGCATATGAGGAAGCTTCTTTTGTTTATCTCTTAGCGTTCTTTGCTTATTTAGCATTTATGTATACACAAATTTTTAAGTGTTCTATTTGGAAAGGGATTTTGAAGACCTTGGTGATTCTTTTGATATACCAAATAGTTTTTAGTATGATTCTGGTAATGATTGGTTTTTTTCTGGGGATGAATTATGTTTTGCAAAATAGTGGCGGATGAGATATTTGAAGAATGATGAACTGCCGGTGATACTTCCTGATTGGCCGGGAAATCCGATTGAAGGAAAGGAGTTTCAATATCTTGATCGGTCTTTTCGTCCTGAATGGAAAGTGGTTTTTCGAATGTTAATGACACCGAATCCACAAGGGAAAGAAAAAAAGCAGGATCAGTGGAGACCTGAAGTATTTACGGATACGAACTACCTGCAGGATAAAGCAAGGGACTGGATTGTATGGCTGGGACACGCTTCATTTTTAATCCAGTTGAAAGGAATACGCATGATTACGGATCCGGTACTCTTTGATCTTCCTTTTATTTCCAGGAAAGTTAATATACCTTTTCAGGCCTCAATGCTCAATAATATTGATTATGTGCTACTTTCACATGATCACAGGGATCATTGTGATGAAAAAAGCCTTAAAACTGTATTAAAACATAATGATCCTGTCATTCTTACTTCCCTTCGCATGCACTCGATAATTGGAAAATGGATTGCTAATACTCCTTATCAGGAAGCCGGATGGTATCAAATATACAATACGAATCTCAATGGTTTTAAAATTACCTATCTGCCTGCGCAGCACTGGTGTCGAAGGGGATTAAAGGACTTTAACTGGCGTTTGTGGGGGAGCTTTATGATTGAGGCAGGGGATAAGACCATATATTTTGGAGCCGATTCAGCATTCGGAAATCATTTTAAGGAAATTGGAAAACTTTTTCCGGATATTGATATAGCAATTTTGGGAATTGGGGCCTATAAACCGGAATTTATGATGAAAGATAATCATACCAGTCCCAAAGAAGCTTATGATGCATTTAAAGCGCTTGGAGCAAAAAAAATGCTACCGATGCATTATGGTACTTACGATTTGTCCAATGAACCGATTAGTGAACCCTATCGATTGATACAGAAATATTTTGAGGAGACAGAAAAGCAGTCTGATTTATTATTGCCGGGGATTAATGAAGTTGTACCACTATAAATTATCTCTTAATTCTTTGAAGACAATACTTTGCCTGAAATCTTTTTGCAGTAACAATTTAATATTGGTGAAAACGAGTTCACCCATGTGGGTGTGTTTTTTGAAAACATCGTTTTTGTGGTGATAGGCTAACTCTTCTCGGAGTTGCAGAACTTTGGATTTCTGAGAAATTTCATCTTTGGTCATCACATCGAATAAGTCGTTCACTTGTTTAAGAGAGGCTTTTACTCTTCCTGCAATTAGGCTACGCTCTTCAAGTTGGTATTGTCTGACCGTCTCTGCTGCCATATGTTTTATCCCCAGAAAGATAATTGGATTGTTTTCTTTAAAATACTGAGGCAGGTAAAAATTCTTGCGGCCTTCATAGGATTGTTGATCGAAATCAATCGCCCGGATTCGATACTGATTGCCTTCGATATCGGGAGTAATATCGATCACATAATTATAGGCTCTCATATCTCCAAGTAAGCGGACGAAACAACGTTCGTTAAACTTTATAAACTCTTTAGCCATTCTGATCTGATTGAAATCACTTTCCTGAAGGTTGGAAATCATGAAATCATCACCGGGAATTCCTGCTATGTGTTCTTCGATGAGTGTCTCACCGTCCACCAGGTAGCTCAGGCTATTAGGAGAAAGGAGGTATTCCAACTCTAAACCATATACACGACTGGCATCTGCTTTTTTTATATAAAAATGATCATAGTTATCATTAAGCCTGTTAATGATCCTGATTCGAAAAGGCTTGGTATTACCAAAAGTGCAAAAGTCAACCCGGGCAACAGCGAGGTGTTCGAGTACTTTGAGATCCCCGTCAGCTTTGAGCAAAGAATAAATTCGGGTTAGTTTATCGTATAAATCCTGTCGTTCGTACTCTTGAAAGTAGACCGTTTCCCAATAGGTATTTTCTCCATTTTGATTGAGTAGCTCTGTAGAAGCTTCATAGCGAAGTAAATCTTTGTACTGTACAGGCAGGTGTACGAATCGATTTTGTCTTTTTAGATACTCGGTGAGTGCTTCCCCGATTGAGAACAGTTGTTTCTTTTTAGATGGTTTATTGCCTTGCATTATCGCATTTTACTTTATGCATTGATGTTTCAGGGTGGAAGTTTCAAATAAATAATGAATCTTTCAATAATTCTCTGTTAATTTTTGAATATAGAGTTTAAAAAACAGGATGAAGCATATTAAAATATTGAATATATACTTTATACAGAAAATGAGCTATCCGTCCTCTGTAAGAAGTTTTGGAGCCCAAATTGCGAACGAAAGGAGAAATTATTTTATGGAGGATTTTAATCTTCGTTTTAAAAGAAAAAGGATGCTACCACTTAAAAGAAAAATTAATACCCAAAACAAACGATTGGGAGACCAGGGAATGTTCATGGTACGCATGTCCCCAATTGATATCATGGCGGTCCAGTAGAAGGGATGGGCGTTTAGATTATTGTATTGTTGGGTTTTGAGTTGCTTTTTAGCAATTTGTAAAGCCTTGTCCTTGGTTAATCCACGGCGAATGTTTTTGTAAAATAACTTCATTAGAGATGCGGTTTGAGCATCGTTGACATTCCAGAGACTAGTATTAATATTGCAAGTACCACTAAAAGAGAATCCCCGGGCTAGACTAATGATCCCTTCTCCTTTACGATTTTCACCATATCCGGTTTGGCAGGCACTAAGAGTAATCATCTCGGAGGAAAGCTCTAAATTGTAAAGGTCTTTGACAAAGAGTAATTCGTTTTCGATGGTATCTTTTATTCCTGAAAATGCCAGGAAACTGAATTCGCTGTTTGTTTGATCTGCTTGGGCATGAGTTGCGAAATGGATAATATTAAAGTGAGGAAAATGTTCCATGAATGAAGCTTTAGTTGCAGCTGCGCCAACCACTTTTTTTGCGCCCATAATATTTGCAATTTCTTCTACTTCGGGTTCATTGAAATCCAGAGGGAGCAAAAATAAATCTCTAAGATTACTGGATTGACCAAATTGTTCAAATGAGGGAGCAAATGCTATGGTGTTATCAATGGCATTGGGTTTCCTGTTTTGTATCATTTCATTCAGAAGTGTTGCAGAATAACAATAACTGATAGCGTAATCTTCGGAGAGGTAATGATGCTCCTTATATTTAAAACTGGCAGAGCCGGTTTTTTTAATAAAACATTCGAAAGGTATTTCTGCCAGGACACCAACAGGGATAATAATTAGTCTTTCTTTAAAATGTTTTTCTATTGGATTGACGATCTCCCAATACAATGCCTCCGCGCTATTAACTAGTTCTTCATGATAATCATTTTCCAGATTAAATGGGTATTGGAATTGGATAATATTATTTTTTAATGTTGTCACCCACTTTTCCAGTGGAAAAGGTTTTTCAATTTTTTTAACTAAAAAAGAATCTTTTGAAATGATGAAAGTAAAGATATTATTTTCACCAATAAAGTATTCGACTAATACCTGATCATGATCTAAGGTTTGTTTTTGAACTTGCTTAATATCAACAATACTAATATCGTATTTGAATTTATAATATCGTGGATATTTGTTTTCGAAAACTTTTATTAATTGATAAAGCTGTTCTTTTAGATCAAAGATTTGGCCTGCCAAGGTAATTATTTTATTCTGATCTATTTTTTCTCTTTGCTCTTCATATCTTTTTTGTTTTTCCAATTCAGTAATATCAAATTTTAAATCTTTTTCCTTTTGCAGTAAACTATCCGGAATTGCGGCCAGCTTTTTTGCTCCTATATTTTTCCTTCCTTCCAATAAAACAAAACTGGTACTATATTCACAATTTCTAAAAGCATCATGCAAATATTTTTCTTGCTGAGTGTTTTCAAATAGGGCAAAGCTCGTCTCTATCGCACCATCAAAAATATGGAAAAAATCTCCTGCCAATATTTCCTTTGATAAATCTTCTTTAAACCCCTTTCGGAAATTGTTGAGGAGAAAAATAAGGTCCTGGTAAGCGCGGTTTGCTTTTTTGAGGTCAATAATATCATTTGTGTTTTCCCAAAGCTTAAAATATATTTTTGCTTGAAGATCCAGAGCCTCGAGAATGTTCAAATCAAATTTATCTTCTTTCTGTATAGGAATATTTCCATCATAATCTAAAATGGAAAGTGCAAAATTTATGTTTTCCTTTGCTGCATCCAGGTTCGTATTTTTCAATTCGATAGAAGCAAGTTGAGTATATACTGATGCCGTTTCAGGATGTTTTTCTCCAAAAATATCGATATAAATATTTTGAGCTTTTAAAAAATAATCTTTTGCCTGATCTAATTTTCCCATTTTTACATAAATACTTGCCATCATAAAATAGCTTGAAGCAATTTCATCATGTTGCTCCGGGAGATGTTTTTTTCGGATTTTGTAAGCGGTTTGAAAATGAGAAAGAGCTTTATCATACTCTTCTGAGTAAAAATATACTAATGCTAAGCTATGAAATGAATTTGCACCTCTTGGGGAATCAATAAATTTATTCTTATTTACGATCTCCATTGCAATGTCAAGCACTTTTTTTGAAGGGGCAATTTTTTTCGTGGATGAATAGCAAAAACTAATATTATTTAATTCTTTTGAAACCTCTACATGATTATTGCCAAAAGCTTCCACCGTAACAGCAAGGGATTTATTAAAAAAAGCTAATGCTCTTTCTATATCTCCTTTAAAATAAATACAAATCCCTATGTTGTTATACAAATAACCAAATCGATAGTTATTGGGAGGAAATAATTTTAAATACATGCTTTTCGTCAGGTCATAATATGCAAGTGCTTTGTCATAGTCTGCCATGTAATCGTAATATATTCCCAGTAACATATAGGTATCTGCAATCTCTAAGGATACCGTATCTCTTGATTGAAATATTTGTAGAGCTTCGTCTAGTAATATTTTAGCTTCATTATAGGCAGCTAAATCTAATTTACAAGATGCGATATGATAATATATTTTTCCAACCTCCTTAGTTTTATTAGTTGGATCACTTTGGATTTTTTTAAGTACATCTTCAAGGATTTCTAAAGCGGCTTTAGGTTTGAATCTTTTTTGTAGTTCTACTGCTTTATTTACATTTAACCGAAGATGTTCGGGCAAGGGGGCTTGGCTGTGTACCAATGTTATGCATAAAACCAATAGCACTATTGTACTGAAGGAGCTCATAGTAGTTTTTCTCTTTGAGGAAAATAGCTTTTATAATAATTTCAAAAATTAATTTAATTTTCCGAGAAAAGAGAAAAATAATGGAATTATCTGAGGAAAGTATTAGCGTTTGACAGCTTTGAAGAATCACAAATAAAAAACGTCTAACGCTAAGTCTAAATCTTTGCAATTATCGTTTTATTACCTTTTACTTTTTGACCGATACTAACTTCAATTTGAGCATTCAATGGAAGAAACAAATCTACTCGGGATCCGAATTTAATGAACCCCATATCATCACCTTGTTCTACTTTATCTCCAATCTTGACATAGTTTACAATTCGTTTGGCAACAGCTCCTGCTATCTGACGCAGAAGGATTTCTTCTTCTCCATTGTCGATGACAACAGTGGTACGCTCATTCTCTGTTGATGATTTTGGATGCCAGGCAACCAGATATTTACCCGGATGGTATTTGAAGTAATTTATAGTGCCACTTATCGGGTTTCGATTCACATGAACATTAGTTGGGCTCATGAAAATAGAAACCTGTAATCTTTTGTCTTTGAAGTATTCATTCTCTTCTATTTCTTCAATCGTTACGATTTTGCCATCTGCCGGAGCATAAACTATATTATTATCTGCAATGACAATCTCTCTGGGGGGATTGCGAAAAAATTGCAAAACCAATAGGAAAATTATAACTGAAGCTACGCTAAAGAATACCAAAACTGATGGGAGTAACCAAAGTACTAACAGGTTTACTACTAAAAGAATCGCCCCAAGAGTGCTTAATATTTTATGTCCTTCCTTATGAATTTTCATTATCGAATGTTTGTATAGCAAATCTAATCAATTAAACTGATCTTATAGCTTCTACTTCTCCAAAATTATCTGATCCATAGTATATAAGCAGTAGCAAAAGGAATCAAAAAAATAAATGCGTCAAATCGATCCAAAAAACCTCCGTGACCGGGTAATAAGGTACCCGAGTCTTTTACTGCATAACTTCTTTTTAACATAGATTCTATCAAATCACCAATTGATCCAAACACCACCACTATACTTCCCAATACCATCCATTCTATAACACTTTGTTCCTCAAAAACATAAGCCAAAAGCCCGGATACTATAAGCGTGGATATTCCTCCCCCAATTGAACCTTCCCAGGTTTTTTTAGGCGAAATCCTGGGAAAAAGTTTATTTCTCCCGATTTGAGAGCCTACCAAATAAGCAGCAGTATCATTAATCCAGGTCAGCAGCAATAATCCAAAAACGGTATTGGCTCTGAAATGTTCTCCGTCAAAGGCAATAAAATCGAGCAAGGCGAATGGTATACCTATATACACCATGCCAAGAATGATGAACGCTACATTTGAAAAAGGTTTTTTAGATGCAGCAAATAACTCGTAAACAAAAATCAGGAAAATAATGGGGAAAAAGAGCAGAGAAGTGTAAAGTACGAAATGCTCCGGCGAACTCATAAGGTTTAACTTTAGCATCGAAATCATAATAAATGGCGTTAACCCGAATACTAAACCGATGAATTTGCGAATGCGGTCTCTTTTCTGATCCTTATCGAGTGTTATACTCAAAAATTCCCATAAGCATAAAGCAGTAATTATTGTAAATAGGCACACAAATGCATATTGACCGCCATAAATTCCCCCTAGCATGGCAACGACAAAGAATATTGCCGTGATTACTCTCCTTATAAGTCCCTGCATACTTTGTCTGGATTTTTGTTAAACCGGATTGAGTTTAGATTTCTGATTGTAGTTTAATATGATTTTTCCAATTGATAAAACTAATAAAATTGAAATACCTACTCCCCAAAGAGGAATTTGCTCCATGTCTTCTAAATCAGGCATATTCACAGGGTCTTTCATAACTAACTGCATCACCAGGATTTGTAAGGCATTATGGAGAAAATGAATGCAAATTGGAATCCATAGACTTTTTGACCAATAAAACAGGTATCCAAGTATCGCCCCCAGAAAAAGCCTGGGAAAAAAGCCTTCTAATTGTAAATGAAAACCACTGAATATTGCAGCAGCTAACCAGATTGCTCCATGTGAATTTTGAAACCATTGTTCCAATTTTTTCTGAATTACTCCTCTAAAAACCATTTCCTCTCCAATCGCAGGTATCACTGCTATTACAAATATATTAAAAAACAACTCTATGCTACTATCAGTAAGAACGAGATGCTTAATCATTCCCATTGTACTTTCTTCAATAGCTCGTGCCCACTCGGGCAAAGGTAGTTTTTTGTTTAGGTAAAATAAGTATTGTACCAGTGGCATTGACGTTAGTAATAATAATGCTCCCAGAACGATATTGACCCCAAATCGCTCGAAGCTTAGTTTGTGCCACTCTAAAAAGTGATACCATTTCTTCTTAAAGAATATAAAGGCTAATACTAAAGGAGGAATTACGAAAAGGACAAGATGATTAGCCAGAAGAGCCAGGCGGATGAAGTTTCTTTGGGAGAGGCTGCTATCTGCATTCAGGCTTTCCATTGCCTCTGTCAGAGAATAGCCCATTAGCTTTCCAAGCATGAAACTAATACCACTGCCAATAATCATCCCTATGAGAATTAATAATGCCAAAAGCATTAAAATGATCGGAGGACTGATGAGGTTTTCCGGATCTGTAAACTTTGATTTTTGCCCATGCTCAGATATCATCAAACTTTATTTTTTGTAAAAATAATGTAATTAATTATAGTTTTCACACCCTGTTTTTCTTTACATTCCATGACATATTGTGCTGTACTTGATAGGTTTTTAACCTGTTTATACAAGGAAATACAGCTCTTTTATGCGGTTGTTTTCATCTTATAATAAAAAAACATAAAAAATATGCCCCGTTTAAATGATTGATTATCATTTGGTTATACTTGTTTGTTTGTCTGCTTCGATAGTTTTATGTCCTTAGCTTGGCAGCTCTTTGAAGGTGAATTCGTTTTTTGAGAGGATAAATGTTGTTTTTTTATTGATTTTAGACATAAACTAATAACTTTACCGCAATTTAACGGAAAGGGGCTTTCCGTTTTCTATCCATACATTCTATCAACTCACATTAAATTAATATCTCCGATCCCGGAGGTAAAGCCCTATACTAATATCCCGTGGTAACATAATAATTGGCCATAGGATAGTAAGCTCTGTTTTAGTATTAGATTGCATTAAACCTTATTTACTTTATTACCATATTTGAATTTATAGTAATTTTTTAATAATTAAAATTGGATTAGTATGAAACAAATCTCACTAACTTTAATGTTAGTCTTGTTTGCGATGGGCTTTGCTTTATCGCAAAGGACTGTTTCTGGTACGATTTCGAGCTCTGACGGAGAGCCCTTGATCGGCGCCAGCGTTCTGGTAAAAGGAACTAATAATGGTGCGGTTACTGATATCGATGGAAAATACTCGGTATCCGTTCCTGATGGTAGTAATATCCTGGTAGTAAGTTATACCGGATATAATACACTGGAATTAGAGATCGGAGCATCTAATATAATGGATGTAACGCTTGATGAATCATCTACCTTATTAGATGAAATAGTAGTTACTGCCCTCGGAGTAGAAAGAGAGAAAAAGGAGTTGGGATATGCCGTAACTACGGTGGATGGTGAAGATGTAGCCAATGCAAGATCCGGAAACGTACTCGAAAGCTTAGCCGGACGTGTCCCGGGTTTGAGAATTAACACTTCTTCAGGTACAGCTGGAGGTTCTGTAAATGTTCTTATTCGTGGAGCAAACAGTTTGGCAGGAGGTAATGGTCCTCTTTTCGTAGTTGATGGTGCACCTATTTCAAATAATGCCTTTAATGGTACTCGTAATGAGATCATCGGAGGTGGTGTAGACGTAGGAAACAGAGCTTCTGATATCAGCCCTGATGATATTGAATCTATTTCTGTTTTGAAAGGAGCATCTGCCGTTGCACTTTACGGACAAAGAGCTAGAGACGGGGTTATCTTGATTAAAACGAAGAGAGCCAGAGAAGGTAAAATTTCTGTTGATTTGAATACATCTTTCCGTTTTTCAAACCCTCTAAGATTACCTGATTTTCAAAATGAATACGCTTCCGGAAACTTTGGTCAGTATGATGCGGATGTATTCGTAAATGGATGGGGACCAAAACTTAGTGAAGTACAAGGGCAAAATTTCCGTCAATTCCCCTTTACAGAAGAAGGGCCTTTAACAGCTCAACCTGATAATGTAAAAGACTTTTTTGAAACCGGTACTACTTTCTTGAATAATATCGCTATCAGTACAAGAGGTGATATGGGTGATCTACGGGTTAGCTATAGTTACCTTGATGATAAAAGCTTTGTTCCTGGTAATGAATTACAGCGTAACAACCTCTCTATTAATGGTGGAACTTCTTTTACGAATAAGCTTCGGGCAAGAGCCTCTATAAACTATGTTCGTTTAGAAGGTTTGAACCGTCCACGTCAGGGGAGTAATAGTCCAAACGTATTACTTAATAGTATCTACGGTATGGCTCGTACTATGAGCGTTGATGATTTGAGAAATAATCTTCAGGATGAAAATGGTGCGACTATTGGATTGGATGGAAATAATACAACGAACAATCCTTTCTATATTGTCGAAAATAATCCGTTTAATAATGCAGTAGACCGTCTTTATGGAAATGTTGAAGTAAACTACGATATTCTTCCATGGTTAAACGTATTGGGACGTGTTGGAACAGACGTATCTAGAGAATCCAGAAGAAATATTACTTCAAAAGGTACATTGGGTGCGATTAACGGACTATTTGAAGATCGTTCTATTTACAGAAGAGAGCTTAATACTGATCTTATGCTTACTGCCAGAAAAGACTTCAATGAATCCCTTTCTGGTACTTTCTTAGTTGGATGGAATACCAATGATATCTATTTTGAAAACACAAGATTGGTAGCTAATGATCTAGTAGCGGAAAAGGTTTACAATCCTGCTAATGCACTTTCTACTAACAACCAACGTTTCGAATCTACAAGAAGATTGGTTGGTGGATACTTTGATTTTGGTATTGCTTATAATGATTACCTTTTCTTCAACGTTACCGGACGTAACGATGTTAGTTCTACACTTCCTAAGGATAACAACAGTTATTTCTATCCAGGAGTTAGTACAAGTTTCTTGTTTTCTGAAGCATTTAACTTGAGTGATGGACCACTATCTTATGGTAAATTTAGAGCAAGTTTTGCACAGGTAGGTAGTGATGAGTTACCTTATCAGCTGGATTTCTTGTTTACTCCTGCTGCTGATATCTTTACACAGTTCGTACCGAATAATACCTTCCCAATCGGTGGACAATCTGTATTCGTTGGACCAGACTTATTACCTGCCGGACAGGCACTTCAACCGCAGGCACAAAACACTTTTGAAATTGGTACAGAATTACAATTCTTTAATGGAAGAATTGGGGTTGACTTCACGTATTATAACACATTGACTTCTGAGCAAATCGTAAGTATTTCAGTTGCACAATCAACTGGTTTTGATGCGATTCGTCAAAATGTTGGTAAAATCAGAAACTCTGGTATTGAGGGATTATTGACCGTTACACCTGTTAAGACAAAAGATATTACCTGGGATTTATTTTTCAACTATACTGCAAACAATCAGGAAGTTGTAGAATTAGCAGAAGGCTTGGATGATCTAGCATTGACAAGTGGTTTCAGTGGTTTATCTGTTAGAGCTGAAAAAGGAGAATCCTTTGGTCTTTATGGTTCTGCCTGGGCTCGTAATGATGATGGTGATATTATTATTGACGAAGCAACCGGCCTAAGACAAGCGGGAGATCGTGAAAGACTTGGTAATATTCTTCCGGATTTCCAATTAGGTATCGGAACTGGTTTTACTTATAAAAACTTCTCTCTATCTGCTCTTGTTGATATTTCTGTTGGTGGTGTGATGTTCTCCAGAACCGTATCTTCTCTAAGAGGTCAAGGATTAGCTGAAGAAACACTTGAAAACAGAGGTCAGATTTTCATTGATGAAGGTGTAATCGAATTACCAGATGGTACATTCGCTCCAAATAATGTTCCTGTCAGATCTATGCAGGATTTCTGGGGGAATTACACCAATAACTCAAACACTGAAGGTAGTGTTTTTGATGCAGACTTTGCTAAGCTACGTGAAGTAACTTTGGGTTACCAATTACCAACTTCTGTAACGAAAGGAACTTTTATCAGATCACTTACGATTGGTCTTGAGGCTCGTAACCTTTGGTTGATCCACAGTAAAGTTCCTCATATTGACCCTGAAGCGAGTTTCTTTGGACCAAGTTTGATTGGAGGATCTGCTAACGTCGAATTCTGGAGTATTCCTTCAGCGAGATCAATCGGAATTAATCTTAAAGCTCAATTTTAAAAACAGAAATAATTATGTATAATAAATATTTTATTTTAAGCTTGTTATTCCTTGTTGTGCTAGGCACATCATGCGAAGACTATCTTGATGTAAATGAAGACCCCAATCGTGCTACGAGTGCGCCTCCGGGTCCTGTATTTACCGGAGCTATTACTCAATACTCAACTAACCGTGTAATTGACCTCGGTCCTGCTTTGAGTACTGCTGCTCAACTTTGGTCAGGAGGAGGAACTTTGGGAGCCGGAGTATTTACTCGTCCGGAACAATACAACTTTAGTATTTTTACAACCGGTAATACCTGGAGAGCCTATTATCGTGATATCCAGAAAGACCTTTCACTCGCTGTGATCGGTGCTCAGGAAATTGGAGATCCTAATGCGGAAGCACAATGTAAAATTTTCCAGGCATTTACTTTTTACAGCACAACTGTATTATGGGGAGATGTTCCTTTCTCAGAAGCAATTAACGTAGATTTCACTACAATTGAGATTAATACGCTTAATCCTGCATTCGATCCACAGCAGGAAGTATTAGAAGGGGTACTTAATCTCTTGGATGAGGGAATTGCTTTGATCGATGAAACCAGACCAACGGTTATTACTGCCAATGACTTGATCTATAAAGGAGATATGTCAAAATGGAGAAAGTTCGCACGTTCACTTAAGTTCAGAACCTTAATGACGATGGTTGACGCCGATCCTACTAAGGCGGATGAAATTGGACGTATGGTAAGTGAAGGAGGAATGATCGAAGCTGGAGATGATGCTATATTTCCATTCTTTAGTGATCCAGGAAACCAAAATCCTTTCTGGGGTACTTTGAATACTTTTGCCGGTGGAGCCAATTTATTCTACTTTGGTGGTGATGTAATGGTTGAGTTGATGAAAGCAGATAATGATCCTCGTCTTTTAGCTTACTTTGAGCCATATCCTGGTGGTTCCGATCCTGAGGTAATGGGCGCTCCTGCAGGAGTACAAAGCTTTCCATCTAATCCTTGGGTATTGACAACATCTGGTGTGAGTGGACCTGAATTGGTTCGACCTGATGCTCCGGACGTTCTATTCCCATACTCTGAGCAAGCTATGCTGGAAGCAGAAGCAATGGTAAGAGGTTTTGCAAGTGAAGGATTGGCTGAAGCTGATACCAGATTACGTGCTGGTATTACCGATGCAATGAATAATTACGATATCGATGCTACTGCAATCACTGATTATCTTGATAATTCTATTCCTGATCTGACCACACTTTCAGCCGATGATGCAAGAGCAATAATTGCTGAGCAATTATGGATAGATTGTATCATTCGTCCATTAGAAGGGTATACACACTGGAGACGTGCAGAGATTCCTGCACTACCTGTACCTGAAGGAGCATTGACAACTAATTTCATCAGAAGATTACCATATCCTCCGGATGAAATCAATGCGAATACAAGTGCCCCTTCAGTATTGCCTACTGTTGATGAAAGATTATGGTTTGACAATAATTAAAATTTGAAAAATGAAAAAAATATCATATAAATATCTATGCTTTGCGCTGATTCTATCCCTTAGCATCGTTGCCTGTAACGATTTTGAGGATGAAAATTATGATTTTTCGAATACAGCGTCACCTTATGTCGAATTGAATGCAAGTTCATACTCCGGAGAACCGGAAGAGGAGCTGTCTATTGGTTTTAGACTAAGGGTAGCCGTTCAAAAAGAAGTAAATGTCGGTTATGAAATCACCGGAGACATTAGTCAGTCCGGTTCTGTAACTATTGAGCCGGGAGAAGTGCTTGCTCCATTGGTTCTTACCCTTCCTGGGGCACCTGATACTATTGGAACTGCTAATGTTGCAATTACGAGTGTAGACGATGGTTTTACAATCGGAAGAGCTGCGGGTGGTGACAATGTTGAAGCTAGTATTAGCTGGGAACCAGAATAGTAGCTATTTATTAGCAATGAACTCATTTCATTGCTTTAATCGAATATAAGATTTAGCCCTTTGCTTCGTGCAAAGGGCTTTTTTAGTTTTGGAATAATACTCCGAATGTACCGCTAATTTGCTATTTCAAATTTTATGAGAGAAAATATTATTGTTGAGCAGATAGTAATTTTGCGGAATATGTAATTTTGCAAAAAAAATTATGACCAGACTTAGTGTAAATCTCAATAAAGTAGCCTTAATCAGAAATTCAAGAGGAGAGAATCTGCCCGATTTGGTTCAAGTAGCCAAAGATTGTGAATCTTTTGGTGCACAAGGTATTACGCTCCATCCTCGACCAGATGAAAGACATGCCAGATATTCGGATATACCTGCTCTTTTGGAAGTTGTTCAAACTGAGTTTAATATAGAAGGCAATCCCAATCCTCGCTTTTTGGATTTGGTATTGAACAATCCACCACATCAATGTACACTTGTTCCTGATGCTCCCGGAGTGCTTACCTCCAGTGAAGGATGGGATACAATCGCGAATCATGATTTTTTAAAAACAACAATTGCTAAACTTAAAGATAAAGGAATTCGGGTTTCCATTTTTTTAGATCCCGTCGAAAAATTTGTAGAAGGGGCTTTTAAAGTTGGGGCGGATCGCATAGAGTTCTATACGGGGCATTATGCAAAAGGCTATACAGAAAACCCTTCCGATGCAGTTGCTGAACATGTAAAAGCGGCAAAACTAGCTGGTGAATTGGGCCTGGGGCTAAATGCAGGACATGATCTGAATTTGGAAAATTTGAAGTTTTATAAAAGCAGTATTGAAAACTTACTTGAAGTATCTATTGGTCATGCTCTTATCTCGGATGCATTGTATTATGGACTGGAAAACACAATTCAGATGTATCTCAGTAAATTGAGATAAACATTCGATTCAAAATTTTTTATTTGTTAAAATCAGGAAATACTCTGGATAGAAGATGAAATCTAAAAGCTTGATTATCAGGGAGATGTTAAGGATTTGTTAATTTTTTTACATTTTTCAGAAAAAACCGGGCAGCCCTTTAGCCTTCTTTTCGTTTTTCATAAGGAGTTAAAAAGTTTAGTATTTTAATTGTTTTTATAGATAAATTGATAATTTTACCAGCATAAGAACATTATTAACGCATTTCATGAGCATATTCAACGCACCCTATTTTACACTATAATAATATTATAAAAAGAGTATGCGTATAAGATTTTTTTACAAAAAGCCTACTCAAAAATCCCTGAACTAAATATATAAATTGAGCTTTATCAGAAGCGGTTTTTTCCCTTACAAGAAAATTGCTTTGTAGAATTTATATATAATAATTTTTAAACTAAAATCGGATTAGTATGAAACAACTCACACTAGCTTTAATGCTGGTCTTATTTGCCGTGGGCTCTGCTCTAGCGCAAAGGACTATTTCCGGAACAATTTCTGATCCCAGTGGAGAAGCTCTCATTGGCGCCAGTGTTCTGGTTAAAGGTACTAGTAAAGGTGCTGTTACTGATATCGATGGAAAATATTCCATTGAAGTCCCTGAAGGCAGCACAACTCTTGTCGTAAGTTATACAGGTTATAGCACGCAAGAATTAGAAATTGGAGCTTCCAATATCCTCGATATTACCCTTTCCGAAGCAGCTGCGATTCTTGATGAAATCGTAGTAACAGCGGTAGGTCTCGAGGCCAACAGAGCCAATTTAGGCTATTCTATCCAAAATGTTGACCCGGATGAAGTACTCGCCTCCAGAGAAGTCAACCTCGTAGATGCATTGAATTCAAAAGTTGCTGGTGTACAAGTAACCAGTTCTTCGGGATCTCCCGGGGCCTCTTCCAGTATCAGAATTAGAGGTAGTGTATCAGTAAACAAGAGTAACCAACCTCTTTTTGTTGTTGATGGTGTACCAATCGACAACACTGAGTTTGGTAATGGTACTGGTACAGCAGGTGTTGATAACTCTAACCGGGTAATTGATATCAATCCTAATGATATTGCTTCTATGTCGGTATTGAAAGGACCTTCTGCTACTGCGCTTTACGGTGTACGTGCAGCAAATGGAGCAATTATAATCACTACTAAAAAAGGTGCTGCGGGTAAACCTAAAATTAATATCAGTGCTTCTTACAGTGCAGATAGAGTGAACAAATTTAATGAGCTTCAAAGCACTTATGCCCAAGGTCGTGTGTTGAGTGGTACACCTTCCTATTTGGGCCCGGAAACCGGTAATGGTTTTAGCTGGGGACCACTTATTTCCGATCTGGAATATGATGGTAATAGTGAGTATTTCTTCAACCAAAATGGTAATCTTGTTCCTAAAGGACAAGGTAATGGCCGTGCTGCTGAAGCTTTCGATCAGCAGGATTTTTTCGTTACTGGTGAGACTTATGACATAAATGCAAATGTCTCAGGTGGTAACAACTTTATGACTTACTATATTTCTGGTGGTCGTTTGAGTGCAACGGGAATTGTTCCTAATGCTGATTTCAACAGAACTACTTTCAGAGTGAACACAGATGCCAAATTGACGGATAAATTATCTGCTGGTATCTCTGTAAACTTTGTTAACTCAGGTGGTACCAGAATCCAAAGAGGGTCAAACCTTAATGGAGTAATGCTGGGACTATTGCGTACTGCTCCTACTTTTGATAATGGTAATGGAAAGATAGGACAAGCTGCTGCAGATGATCCTAGTGCTTATGTTAACCCGGATGGTTCTCAGCGTTCTTACCGTTGGGGGATTTATGATAATCCTTATTGGACGGTCAATAAAAACCCGTCTGAAGATAATGTAAACCGTGTTATTGGTAACGTAAATGTTAAATATGATATCAACAACTGGTTATTTGCTTCTTATAGATTAGGTGTAGATACCTATTCTGATCGTCGTTTAGGTGCTTTTGATATTAACCTGGGCGGTTTTGGTTCAAATTCCGGTTCTGTAGAAAATCGTAATATTGAAGTAACCGATATTAATTCTGATTTAATTCTTGGTTATAATAAGCCACTTACAGAGACTTTATCGCTTTCAGGAGTTCTTGGTTATAATGTTTATAATACGAAGACTTATGATAGAAGACTTACCGGTACAACACTTGCTGCACCTAATTTCTATCACATTAGTAATGCTACTGACCTTAATGCTGTTGAAGATATCTTCCGTAAAAGAATCCATGGTTTTTACGCAACTGCTGATGTGAATTATAGCGAGTATTTGTTCTTAAATCTTGCTTTCAGAAATGACTGGTCTTCTAGTTTACCAACAGATAATAACACTTATCAATCATACTCTGCCTCTTTAGGTTTGGAATTGATCGAAGCCTTGAATGTGGAACCAAATCCAATTATTTCTTACGCTAAGATTAGAGCTTCTTACGGTGTAGTCGGTAATGATGCTCCTCTTTATGCAACTACTAATGTTTTTGATCAAGCGATAAATGATGGAGACGGATTTATCACAGGTATTACTTTCCCCGCATTCGGGACCAATGCTTTTGAGAGATCTACCCAATTAGGAAATAATGAAATCGTACCTGAAAAATCTACAACCTATGAAATCGGTGGGGAATTTAAATTCCTAAGAGGAAAAGTAGGTCTGGATGTAACTTATTACGATACTCGGTCTGAAGATATTATCCTTGCAGTACAAGTTTCTTCAACTTCAGGTTTTACCAGCTTAGTTCAAAACTCTGGTGTTATTACCAATACTGGTTGGGAAATTGTTGGAGATATCAGACCAATTGAAACGAAAGACTTTAGCTGGGATATCACTGCTAACTTTAATACTTTTACCAATACAGTGGAAGAACTGGCAGAAGGCATCGATGATGTTTTCCTTGCAGGATTCGTCTCGACTTCTGTTGACTTAATACCTGGCCAACCTTATTCTGTAATCTTCGGAAACGGATGGCAAAGAACGGATGATGGTGATGTAATTGTTGGTGCGGATGGATGGCCTCTACAAGATCCTACCAAAAAAGTATTGGGTGATCCTAACCCAGACTGGACTTTAGGTCTGAGAAATACTTTCACTTATAAAGGTATTCGCCTTTCTGCATTATTGGATATCCGTCAAGGTGGTGATATGTGGTGTGGTACCTGTGGTATTATCAACTACTTCGGTACTTCTAAGCTTTCTGCCGATGAGCGTGATGACATTGTTGTATTCGAAGGTGTTCAGGAGCAAGCGGATGGTACCTACGTACCTAACAATACACCTGTTGCCTTAGGTCAAGCTGATCCAACCGCAAGTTTCACTTCTTTCTATAGAGTAAGATACGGTTTTGGAGGTATTTCAGAGATGAATATCTTCGATACTTCCTGGTTGCGTCTGAGAGATGTAAGTATTGGGTATTCACTTCCAAAGAGTGTCCTTGAAAACTTACCTTTTGAAGGGCTTAATGTGACTTTAACTGGTCGTAACCTTTGGTTGAAAACAGATTATCCTGGTATCGATCCTGAAACTAACCTTACTGGTGTTTCTAATGGATATGGTTTGGATTACTTCAATATGCCAAATACGAAGAGTTACAACGTAACTGTAAACCTTACTTTCTAATTAAAACTATAATACAAAATGAAATCTAAATTATATATACTATTAGCTTTTCTTTTTGTTGGGTTCAGTGCTTGTGACGAAAGTTTGGATGAACTAAACTTTGACCCAGCAAAACTTACAGATGTTGAGCTTCGTTTGATGTTACCGGATGCCATTTCACAGGCTATGCACAACGAAGGCGGGAACCATAATCGTATTGGCGGAATTGTGACGCAACAATTCGAGGGGATTGATGCTCAGCAACTTCAATACACTAATTACCAATTAGGAGAAGACGTTGTAAATAATTACTGGAATCTTGGACTTTATACCGGAGTACTTCGAAGTTGTCAGGTGATCATCGATCAGGCAGCTGTTGAAGGAGAAGCAACTTTTTACAGCGGTGTTGCTAAAATTATTATGGCGAATCAGTACGGAATAGCTACGTCTATTTTCGGAGATATTCCATTTTCTGAAGCATTAAAAGGCCAGGAAACGCTTAAACCTATTTACGATTCTCAGGAAGATGTGTACAATGGTGTACAAAACCTTTTAGATGAAGGAATCAGAGATTTACAGGATGGTTTGGGATATGCTGGTGGTGATTTAATCTTTGATGGAGATGCTGCCAAATGGATTGCAGCTGCAAGAGCTCTTAAAGCTCGTTACTTGATACATACTGCTAAAAGAAATGGTGGAAATTACGCAGCGGCTTTGACCGAGCTAGGGAGTGCTTTTGCAAGCCAGGCTGATCAACCTCAGTTTACTTTCGAAACTTCGGAAACCTCAAACTGGGCTTTGGCTAAGTTTGGTATCGAGCGTCCTTCTACTTTAGGTATTAGCGGCAATTTTGTAACAATGATGGATGGCGATCCGAGGCAACCTTTCTATATGGAAGACCTTGGTGGACCAGTATGGGATTTCTATAATGGCGCTAACCCTGATTTAGTTTGGGCACAAAATACTTCTACCATCCCTATGATTTCATATGTGGAGATTAAATTTATCGAAACGGAAGCTCTGGCACGTACGGGAGCATCTACTCCTGATATTGAGGCTGCTCTGGCTGCTGGAATTACCGCAAGTATGGACCTGGTAGGGGTTGCTGACCCTGGAACTTATGTAGCGGATAATAGTTCTTTAACCGGCTTGGATGCCGATGGTATTATTGAAAAAATCATGACAGAAGCTTATAAAGCTTACTTCGGATTTGCTTTCCATGAAACCTGGGCAAACTATCGAAGAACGGGATATCCGACATTGACTCCTTTACAAAATAATGCTCCCGGGCTTAACCCTTCTGGAGTTATTCCAAGGAGATTACTTTATGTAGAATCTGAATCTCAAACCAATGCCGCCAATAAAGAAGCCGCTGCTGCCAGACAGGGAGGTGGATTATTGGATGTACACGTTTGGGCCTTTGAATAGCATTTATGATAATCTGATAGCCGGAATTCCCTGGCTATCAGGTTATCAGGAAAATTAAAATAAGGATCTATGAAAAACTATTTTTTATCATCATTGCTTGCATTGTTTTTTCCTTTGACCATTTTCGCTCAGGAAAACATTGATAATGTTAAAGTGGAGCTGAATCAAATAGATGGAATTGATACCTCTATTGAATCTTTTGATTTGACCAAAAGCATTAAAATCCATAAACACTTTTATAATGATGAATGGATGTCAGCCCGTATACTGGGGAATAAAAATGTAAGGGGAAAAGATTTATTGATTAAGTATGATATTCTGAATCAGGAATTGAATGTAAATATCAATAATGTGGCAATGGTTGCACCTAATGATGTAATGACCGGGTTTGTTATTTTAGGGATTAATCAAAAATTTATTTGTATCAATCCTAAAAACTGGGATAAAGGCAAAGTATTTTTTGAAGTCCTTGAAGAAGGAGATAAATTTTCACTTCTGGCTTTTCATAAAGCCATGAAAATCAAACCCAATTATAATGCAGCCCTGGATGCCGGTAGTAAAGATGAAAAAATAGTTCAGAAAGAGACCTTTTATTTATTAAAAGAGAACAAAGTCTTCGAAATTCCTCGAAAGAAAAAAGCCGCGAATAAGTTTTTCAGTAAGTATAGTGAAGCTAGAAAATATCTGAAAAACAATAAAGTGAATCCGAAGAACAAAGAGGATTTGAAAGCACTTGTTCGTTCTTTAAACGAAAAAAACTAATTAACAACATGAAAAATAGTTTAAGACTTATAGGTTTATTTTTCCTCGGTGCAGTCTTGTTCGCATCTTGTTCTGAGGATAAAAAAACCTTTGAAGAGCTTACTCCCGAGGGCACTGTCGTGTTTACACAAAATGTCACACCTGACTTTTTTGATTTGGGAGATATTGAGAACTCTTCTGTATCCTTTGATCTTGGCACGGCAGGAGAAACTGCCAGTACAGTGATCATTTATAAATCTTACAATGGGGGTGCTCCTGTAGAACATGCAAGAGTAATCAGCATTCCTTTTACCATTACCGTGACGGCTGCTGAGGCTATTGATGGCCTTGGCATTACTTTCGATGATCTTGCTGTAGGCGATAATATTGCTTTGAGTTTTGAGGTAGAAGCGGGAGGAACGACTTATGGCTCTGGCAAGGTTCAAAATATTCCAGTGACTTGTTTTTCTGATCTAGCCGGTATACACTCTTATACGACTACTTCTACCTGGTGTGGTTCAACGGATCCTTTAACGGGGACAGTTGAATGGACTTCTCCTTCAACGGGTATCTATGAAGTGAGCGATTGGGGATACGGTTCTTATCAGGATTGCTATGGCGGCGAAGCTGCGGCTTGGGGGTCTTTACAGTTGCAGGATGTTTGTAATGTTATTTCTCAATTAGGTGAAGATAATTATGGCGACACCTGGGAATTTAATATTACAGGTATAGATGGACCTACTTTGTCTTTCTCCTGGGCTAATACTTATGGAGAATCAGGGACAGTCGAACTTGTTCGAGATGGCGGTGTAGATTGGCCACCTCTAAGCAACTAATTGATTTTAAAAATATTGAGAAATTAGAAAGAGTTGGCCTAAACCGGGTCAGCTCTTTTTTAATAAAATAGAACCCGGAAATGCAAAGTGGCTTTTTATTCTTTTTTTTACTGCTGATCTCATTTTTTACTAATGCACAGAATACTATTGGACTGCTTCAGAATAATTATGGGTTGGCTTATGAAGGGTATAATCTGCTTTATCCGCATAATCAATCCAATGTTTACCTGCTGGATAACTGCGGTCAGATTGTACACCAATGGACTGGGAATCCGGATGAATTTCCAGGCAATGTAGCTTATATTCTTGAAGATGGAAACCTGTTGAGAGCCAAGCGAATTGGGCAGCCACTGGGGGATCCGATTTGGGCGGGCGGCGGCGGCGAAATAGTGGAGTGCAAGAACTGGGACAATGAAGTACTCTGGACTTTTGTGATGAATGACTCGATGGCAAGATTACATCATGATATAGCTGCTTTGCCCAATGGAAATGTTTTAATGATTGCCTGGGAATTAAAAACGGAGCAAGAAGCAATCGAAGCTGGCAGAAACCCGGAACTGTTGGCTCAGGCAAAACTTTGGCCGGATTTTATATTGGAATATGCTCCTGAACTCGATTCTATAATTTGGGAATGGCATGCCTGGGATCATTTGATACAGGATTTTGATAATACGAAAGATAATTTTGGTGTAGTAGAAGATCATCCGGAATTAATTGATATCAATTGGGATACACATGATGGACATCCGGATTGGATGCATGCAAATGCAATTGACTATAATCCCGTATTGGATCAAATTGCCATAAGTGTTCCATACTTCAACGAAATCTGGATTATAGATCATAGCACTACGAATGAAGAAGCCAGCGGCCACACTGGTGGAAATGCAGGAAAAGGGGGAGATTTGTTGTACCGTTGGGGAAATCCTGCTACCTATCGAAGAGGGAATAGCGAAGAACAACAACTTTTTTTTCAACATGATATACAGTGGATTAAACCCAATGCCAATCCGGGTGAACCACTATTTGGTAGAATGGCTCTTTTTAATAACCGGGTAGGAGTGACCACTTCGACCGCTAATACTTTTTCTACCTTTACAGATTCCAATAATACTATTTACGCGATGACTGTTGAAGGGAAATATGAACCTTTAACTTTTGATGAGACTATTCTTCATCCTGAGGATAATATTAAAGCCTACTCCAATGCCATGTCGAGTGTGCAAATCCTTCCAAATGGAAATAGCCTGATTTGTTCCAGCCGATGGGGATATTCTTATGAGCTTAGTTCCGATGGGGACTTGGTCTGGGAATACATTTGTCCATTGAGAATGGGATTACCGGCAACACAAGGGGATAATCTGCTGATAAATGATAATATCATGTTTTCTATTAAAAGATATTCCCCGGACTACACAGGATTCGCAAATGAAGTGCTGGAGCCACTGGGATATATTGAATTAGAGCCTAATGAAGGATTTTGCGGACCTGTACCGACAAAAGAAGTACTTTTCGATGCTGACTTGGACATTTATCCTAATCCTTTTTCAGATGAGCTTTATATTGATTCTAAAAGTAATGTCCGGGAGAGAAATCTGGAGTTATACCATATTACAGGATCATTTATAAGACAATTTAAGAATATAGAATCCGGAGAAAGAATTGATATGCGAGATATTAGTAGTGGCCTGTATATATTGCTGGATAGGGGCACGATGCGATCCTATCTATTGTCTAAAAACTAATCCTTATTCGTTTAATTTGACCGTGTATGTATAATTGTTGGCATGCTGAGAAGAAGTATAGTTATAAGAGACTTTTATACGATCAGTTTTATTTTTCGGCAATTTGAAATGTATTTTAATCTCTTTGTGGTATCTTATTTTTACTTTTCGAGTTTTGAACGTTTCAAATTTCAGCAATTTGACGATTCTTATAGCCTCTTCATCACAACCATAACCCAGGCCTCTTAAAACCTTGGCCTTGAGTACATTACCTTTATAATCGATAGTGTATTTTAGAAAAACTGTACCTTCAATCCTTTCTTTTAACGCTTCTACCGGATAATTGAGGTTTTTACGTATAAACATTTGTAGAGCCTCTTTACCACCTTTATAGTGGGGCATTTTTAGAAAATGTTTCTCTTCCTTGTTTTTCTTCATATTTCAATTGATCTGAAATTTAGCGAATAAGCCTTTGGATCCTTAATCAAGCATATCTTTTGCATTTTACTAATAAAAACAATATTTTGTTATAAATGCTTCTTAGAAACTACCTATGGATAAGTTAAAATCTTTTTTGGAATATATTAAGTTTGAAAAGAGATACTCTGAGCACACGATTCTAGCCTATCAAAACGATTTAGAGCAATTTTTTAAATTTTTGCATGAAATATATAGCATCACTTCACCTATCGATATAAAGCATACTTATGTAAGAGCCTGGATTGTATCTTTAATGCAAGAGGGGAAAACTGTAAAATCTATAAACAGAAAACTATCTTGCTTAAAATCTTTCTTCAAATTCTTGCTGAAGCGTGGTAACATATCCCTAAATCCAATGTCAAAAATAATTAGCCCCAAACAAGGGAAAAGGCTTCCTTCCTATATAGATCAAAAAGCGATGGAAACATTATTTGAACGATTAGAGGGGGGAAAAGGTTATGAAAGTGTTAGAGATCGGTTGATCATTGAGTTATTGTATTTGACGGGGATTCGACGGGCCGAATTGATTGGTCTGAAAAAGGAAGACCTTGATTTAGAGCAGGGATTGATAAAAGTAAAGGGAAAAGGAAAGAAGCAAAGACTTATTCCGATTGTTGGCGGCCTTGGCGAAAACCTGAAAAATTACCTGAGGATATTGGAAGAAAACTTTGAGAATGGCGAGCCCTATCTGTTTTTGACCACTAGAGGAAAGAAATTATACCCTAAACTCGTGTATTTAATTGTTAAAAACAATCTAAGCCTGGTTTCGTCGATTGAACAAAAGAGTCCTCATGTACTTCGCCATTCTTTTGCGACGCATTTATCTAATAATGGTGCTGAATTAAATGCAATCAAGGAATTACTGGGACACAGCAATTTGTCTGCTACCCAGATTTATACACATAATTCGATAGACAGGTTAAAAACGATATACCAAAATGCGCATCCTAAAGCCAATGAAGACTAAAAGGGATTTCTAACAATTCACTTCACTAAACCCAAATTTGCTATGACTATACAAATCCAATCTATTCATTTTTCAGCAGATCAAAAACTTAAAAACTTCATAGAAAAGAAACTCAACAAGCTTGATCAATTCTTTGATCGAATTATTTCGGCAGATGTACATTTGAAGTTGGAAAACGCTGGTCAAATCAAAGATAAAATTACTGAAATTAACCTTCGGGTGCCGGGCTCAGTCCTATTTGCAAAAGAAACAGCGAAAACTTTTGAAGAATCCGCGGATAAGGCTATAAATTCTTTAAAAAAGCAACTTCTCAAGCATAAACTGCGTAGAAAATCCAAAGATACAATGCTTGATACTTAGTAAGCTCATGTACTAAGGAATCTGAAAGTTGGAAATTGAAAAAAACTTGCTTTTATTTTCATCAAAGGGCGGAAAATATTTTACTTTTAATTTAAAAAATGTATCTTTGCAATCGTTTTCAAGAAAATGTTCTTTATTTGAAGGTTCTTTGGATTATTTTCAAGCTAATAAATAAGGTAGAAAATATGTTATAAGCCAGTGTAGCTCAGTTGGCCAGAGCAGCTGATTTGTAATCAGCGGGTCGGGGGTTCGAATCCCTCCACTGGCTCACCAAGATAGCTGGAAATAATCCTTGGGGGCGCGCCGGAGTGGGAGAGCCGGGCCAGACTGTAAATCTGGTGCTTCTTGCTGAATAGGTTCGAATCCTATCGCCCCCACAAAATAAGCGGGAGTAGCTCAGTTGGTAGAGCATCAGCCTTCCAAGCTGAGGGTCGCGGGTTCGAGTCTCGTCTCCCGCTCTATTTTTATGTTTGCCAATGTAGCTCAGGGGTAGAGCACTTCCATGGTAAGGAAGGGGTCGGGGGTTCAAATCCCTTCATTGGCTCATATGAAAGTACTAAATTCATTTTTTCATTCTTAATAAAATCATTACACGATGGCTAAGGAAACTTTCGATAGAAATAAGCCTCACCTTAATATAGGTACAATTGGTCACGTTGACCACGGTAAAACTACATTGACAGCTGCTATTACTTATGTATTATCTGCTGATGGACTTGCTGATAAAATGGATTATGATTCTATTGATGCTGCTCCCGAAGAAAAAGAGCGTGGTATCACCATCAATACAGCACACGTTGAGTATGAAACGTCTAATCGTCACTATGCTCACGTAGACTGCCCTGGTCACGCAGATTATGTAAAAAACATGGTTACAGGTGCTGCTCAGATGGATGGAGCTATCCTTGTGGTTGCAGCTACTGATGGTCCTATGCCTCAAACTAGAGAACATATTCTTCTTGCACGCCAGGTAGGTGTACCTAAGATTGTTGTGTTTATGAATAAAGTTGACTTAGTGGAAGATGAAGAAATGCTTGAGCTTGTAGAAATGGAAGTACGTGAGTTACTTGATCAGTACGAGTTTAACGGAGATGATGCTTCAATTATTCAAGGTTCTGCTTTAAAAGCGCTTGAAGGTGATGCAGATGCTCAGCAAAAAATTAAAGATTTGATGGAGGCTTGTGATACTGATATCCCAGAGCCAGAACGTCTTATCGATCAACCTTTCCTTATGCCGATTGAGGATGTATTCTCTATTACCGGTCGGGGTACTGTTGCTACTGGTCGTATCGAACGTGGTGTAATTGAAACCGGAAATCCAGTAGAGATTGTAGGGATGATGAAAGAAGGTGAAAAACCTTTAACGTCTACAGTTACTGGTGTTGAAATGTTCCGTAAAATCTTGACAAGAGGTGAAGCGGGTGATAATGCTGGTATCCTTCTTAGAGGTATCGATAAAGAGGCTATCAAAAGAGGAATGGTGATCTGTGCTCCTGGTTCAGTGAAACCACACAAGCACTTCAAATGTGAAATCTATGTACTAGGTAAAGATGAAGGAGGACGCCACACTCCATTCTTTAATGGCTACCGGCCTCAGTTTTACTTTAGAACTACTGATGTAACTGGTGACGTTAAACTTCCTGAAGGAGTAGAAATGGTAATGCCTGGTGATAACGTTTCTCTTGAAGTGAAATTGATTAATTCTATTGCTATGGAAAAAGGATTGCGTTTCGCGATTCGTGAAGGTGGTAGAACAGTCGGTGCAGGTCAGGTTACTGAAATTATTGAATAATATATAAGCTTACTTTTAGTATAGTTTACTATATCATAGAATAATTATTTTGACCAAGGAATTCCTAGCGCAAAAGTGCATAGGAATTCCTTGTTTACTCAGCATTTTGTACATATACACACACGGGCATAGCTCAGCTGGTAGAGCGACGGTCTCCAAAACCGTAGGTCGTGGGTTCGATCCCTACTGCCCGTGCAATTGAACTTTAATCGAATGGATAAACTAAGACTTTATATCATCGAGAGCTATAATGAGCTTATTAATAAAGTAACTTGGCCAACTTGGTCGAATCTTCAAAGTAGTACCATACTTGTCCTTGTTGCTTCTCTGATCATTGCTCTTGTTATATTTGTTATGGATTTGATTTCAAGACAAGTGCTTAACCTAGTTTACTAGCATAAGCTGTCATAATCGATTCCAAATTAAATTTTAAAATGATTCCACTTACTATGGACGGAGAGAAAAAATGGTTTTCATTGAGAGTGATTAGTGGGAAAGAAAGAAAAATTAAGGAAAGGATAGAACTTGAAATTCAAAGATCCGGCTGGAAGGACTTTGTAACACAAGTACTGGTCCCATCCGAAAAAGTCTATAAAATACGAAATGGAAAAAAAGTAATTCTGGAAAGGAATATCCTTCCAGGTTATATTCTGTTGGAGGCAGACCCTGAAAAGCTTAAAGGTGATATAGTTCAGGCAATTGCTAACATTCCAAACGTGATCCATTTCCTGGGTAGAAATAATCCTATTCCAATGCAACAAGCGGAAGCAAACAGAATGCTTGGCAAAGTTGATGAATCACAAGACATTGGAGAAGCTCTTATTGAACCGTTTATTGTTGGAGAAACTGTGAAAATTGTGGATGGCCCGTTCAATGAGTTCGTAGGGGATATTCAGGAAGTTAATGAAGAAAAGAAGAAGTTGAAAGTTATTGTAAAGATTTTTGGAAGAGGAACAGAGGTAGAACTCAACTTCATGCAAGTAGAAAAACAATCATAGAAGATATTAATAACTAGACTTTAGTCTCAGTAAGAGAGCTTCCCTAGAGTCAACATTTAAATAATTTTAAATAATGGCAAAAGAAGTAGATGGTTTTATAAAACTTCAGGTGAGAGGAGGTCAAGCTAATCCTGCGCCTCCTGTGGGTCCTGCACTTGGTGCGAAAGGGGTCAATATTATGGAGTTTTGTAAACGATTTAATGCTCAAACACAAGATCAGCAAGGTAAAGTTTTACCTGTTGTTATTACTGTGTTCAAAGACAAGTCTTTTAGCTTCATCATCAAAACACCTCCAGCTGCTGTTCAGTTACTGGAGGCCGCAAAATTGAAAAAAGGTTCTCCAGAATCTAACCGTAATAAAGTCGGTTCTGTTACCTGGGATCAAATCAAGGTAATTGCGGAAAATAAAATGCCAGACCTTAATGCATTTACTGTAGAATCTGGTATGAAGATGGTTGCGGGTACGGCCAGAAGCATGGGTATTACCGTAAAAGGTACACCACCCTGGGAAGAAACCGCTGAAGCTTAACAAAAGATTAATAAGCTGCAACGGCAGTTTACGAAGGGAGTTCCGTCGAAATCGGAACGCTAATTACCTCACTCTAAATTAATTAAAATAATGGCAAAAGTTTCAAAGAAAAGAGCTGCTGCTAACGCAAAAGTAGATGCAGATAAACTGTATACGCTTTCAGAAGCAATGGCTCTTGTAAAAGAAATTAATACTACTAAATTCGATGCTTCAGTCGATATTCATGTTCGACTTGGCATTGATCCTCGAAAAGCTGATCAGGCTTTGAGAGGGACGGTATCCTTACCTCACGGTACTGGAAAAACCAAGCGTGTACTTGTTCTATGTACACCTGACAAAGAAGAAGAAGCAAAAGCAGCTGGAGCTGATTATGTAGGTCTGGAGGAATATGTTCAAAAAATCCAGGGCGGTTGGACTGATATAGATGTGGTAATTGCTGCTCCTAACGTTATGGCTCATGTAGGAAAAGTAGGTAGAATTTTAGGGCCTCGTGGTCTAATGCCTAATCCTAAAACGGGTACAGTAACGCCAAATGTTGCTGCCGCTGTTTCTGAAGTTAAAAAAGGTAAAATTTCCTTTAGAGTAGATAAGTATGGAATTATTCATAATTCTATCGGCCGAGTTTCATTTTCACCTGAAAACTTAGTTGGAAATGCTAAAGAGCTTTTAGATACTCTCATTAGAATTAAACCTTCTTCTGCAAAAGGAACTTATATGAAATCTTTGACTGTGGCGTCTACAATGAGCCCCGGGATCAAAGTTGATACTAAATCTATTAAGTAACAAGAATAAAACTATCTAAAAATGACAAGAGCAGAAAAAACTACTGCAATTGCGGAATTGAAGGAGAAGTTTAGTAATAATTCATTCTTTTACTTAACGGATGCTTCAACTATGACCGTAGAGCAAGTCACTAAATTTAGAGGACTTTGCTTTGAGAAAGGTGTTGAAATGAAAGTTGTTAAAAACACCTTGGCCAAAAAAGCTTTGGAAGATTCTTCTGAAGAAAAAGGCTATGCCCCATTGTATGATGCACTTAAAGGGCCTACAGCAATTATGTTTACCGAAACTGCTAATGTGCCTGCTAAGATCATCGAAGAATTTAGAAAAGGTTCTGATCGACCAATTCTTAAAGCGGCTTATATCGATACCGCAGTTTATATTGGTGATGATCAGTTAAAAAGTCTTGCTCAACTCAAATCTAAAGAGGATCTTATCGGAGAAGTTATTACACTTCTGCAATCACCTGCTAAGAATGTTATTAGCGCATTGCAATCCGGTGGTTCTACGCTCTCGGGCTTGTTAAAAGCACTGGAAGAAAGAGGAGAAGAGTAATTATTGGTTCGGCTTCCAAGTTATACGTCTTTATAAAAAGAATTTAATTAATTAAAATTTAAAAACTGTTCAAAATGGCAGATTTAAAAGATTTTGCAGAACAGCTTGTTAACCTTACAGTAAAAGAGGTAAGCGAGTTGGCTGACATCCTTAAAAATGAATATGGTATTGAACCTGCAGCAGCAGCAGTTGCAGTAGCAGCAGGTCCGGCAGCTGGAGGTGGAGACGCTGGTGGAGCAGCTGAGAAAACTGAATTTGATGTTGTCTTGAATTCAGCTGGTGCAGCTAAACTTAAAGTTGTAAAAGAAGTTAAAACAATTACTGGTCTTGGTCTTAAAGAGGCTAAAGAGTTAGTTGATGGCGCTCCGGGCCCAATTAAGCAAGGAGTTCCTAAAGAAGAAGCAGAAACTATCAAAGCTGCTCTTGAAGCTGTTGGTGCTGAAGTTGAATTGAAATAATTCGAATTCATTCACCAAAGCATTTCAATGACCAGAATTTATAGGTTCTATATCGATAATAATCTAACAGGAGGCTTAGCCAGTATTGTATATTCTGGCTAGGCCTATTGTTGTCTTATTTAGTATTTGTTCTTTACATATACGTGCTTTTTTTATTTATAAGCATTAATCTAACACTTTATAAATGGCATCTAAAGGTATTGCTCAAGCACATGCAGAACGAGTAAACTTCGGAAAGATTAAACTCGGTTCCGCATACCCCGATTTGCTTGAAATCCAACTGAAATCCTTTAAAGAATTCTTCCAGCTCGAGACGACTCCCGAGAATAGAATGAATGAAGGGCTTTATAGAGTTTTTCAAGAAAACTTCCCTATTACGGACGCTAGAAATATTTTCGTCCTTGAATTTCTGGATTATTTTGTCGACCCTCCGCGATATAGTATTGAAGAGTGTATGCAAAGAGGATTGACTTATAGCGTACCTCTGAAAGCCAAACTTCGGCTTTCTTGTAATGATGAAGAACACGTAGATTTCCAAACTATTGTTCAAGATGTATTTTTAGGTAATATTCCTTATATGACACCTAAAGGTACTTTCGTGATCAATGGAGCAGAACGTGTCATTGTATCTCAGTTGCACCGCTCTCCAGGGGTATTCTTTGGCCAAAGTTTTCACCCTAACGGAACAAAGATTTATTCTGCCAGAGTGATTCCTTTCAAAGGCGCCTGGATGGAGTTTGCCACTGATATCAATACGGTAATGTACGCTTACATCGATCGTAAAAAGAAATTCCCGGTTACCACCTTGCTTAGAGCTATTGGATATGATTCTGATAAAGCTATTCTGGATCTTTTTGATTTGGCAGAAGAAATTTCCGCAACTAAAAAAGATTTGACTAAAGCAATTGGTCGTAAACTGGCCGCCCGTGTTTTGAAAAAATGGACGGAGGATTTTGTGGATGAGGATACAGGCGAAGTAGTAACAATTGAAAGAAATGAAATTATCCTTGAGCGAGATATTGTACTCGATGAAGAAAATATTGGTCTGATCCTGGAGGCTGATACCGAAACGGTTATCCTGCAAAGAGAAGATATTGATGTGGATTATTCCATCATTTACAATACACTTCAAAAAGATCCTTCCAGTTCTGAAATGGAAGCAGTACAATATATTTATCGTCAACTTAGAGGTACGGATCCACCCGATGAGGAAACAGCTCGAGGAATTATTGATAAATTATTCTTCTCTGATAAAAGGTATAATCTTGGAGAAGTTGGTCGATACAAAATCAACCGTAAACTTAAACTGGATACAGACAAAGATGTATTGGTTCTGACGAAGGAAGATATCATTTTGATTGTAAAGTATTTGGTTAATTTGATGAACCAAAAAGCGGAAATCGATGATATCGATCACTTAAGTAATCGTAGAGTTCGTACCGTAGGTGAACAGTTATACGCTCAGTTTGGTGTCGGTTTGGCACGTATGGCCAGAACAATTCGCGAAAGAATGAATGTCCGGGATAATGAGGTCTTCACTCCGATCGATTTGATCAACGCCAGAACACTGTCTTCCGTGATCAATTCATTCTTCGGTACCAGCCAATTATCTCAGTTTCTGGATCAAACAAATCCATTATCGGAGATTACGCATAAACGCCGTATTTCTGCACTTGGACCAGGTGGTCTTTCCAGAGAGCGTGCCGGTTTCGAGGTTCGTGACGTTCACTATTCTCACTATGGCCGTCTTTGTACCATTGAGACGCCGGAGGGACCCAATATTGGTCTGATTTCTACGCTCTGCGTACATGCCAAGGTTAATAAAATGGGATTCCTGGAAACACCTTATCGCAAAGTGAATAAAGGTGTTGTAGATGTGAAATCCGAAGCAGAGTATTTATCCGCAGAAGGAGAAGACTTTAAGAAAATTGCTCAGGCTAATGCACCGATTGATACAAAAGGCGCTTTTGTTTCCGACCGTATCAAGTGTAGAGAGCATGGAGATTTCCCGGTATTGGCTCCAAACGAAATTGAATACATGGACGTTGCTCCTAACCAGATTGTAGGAGTTTCAGCATCGATGATTCCTTTTCTTGAAAATGATGATGCAAACCGGGCTCTTATGGGCTCCAATATGCAACGTCAGGCAGTACCTCTATTGAAGCCTAGCTCTCCAATTGTAGGGACCGGCCTGGAAGGAAAAGTAGCAATTGACTCTCGAATGTTGATTAATGCCGAAGGAGATGGTGTAGTAGAATATGTTGATGCAAATGAAGTAGTGATCCGTTATGACCGGTCAGAAGAAGATCAGCTGGTTTCCTTTGAAGATAATAGAAAAGCATATAAACTGATCAAGTTCCAAAGAACCAATCAAGGGACTTGTATCAATCTTAAGCCGATTGTCAGAAAGGGGATGAGAGTAGAGAAAGATCAAATTCTTTGCGATGGTTATGCGACGGATAAAGGAGAACTGGCGCTTGGGCAAAACCTTAAAGTGGCCTTTATGCCTTGGAAAGGGTATAACTTTGAGGATGCGATTGTGCTTTCTGAAAGAGTAGTTCGTGAAGATATCTTTACTTCTCTTCATATTGAACACTTCGAACTGGATGTTCGGGATACCAAACTTGGGGAAGAAGAGCTGACAAACGATATTCCTAACGTTAGTGAAGATGCAACAAAAGACCTTGATGAAAATGGAATTATCAGAGTTGGTGCATGGATTAAAGAAGGGGATATCCTGATTGGAAAGATCACGCCTAAAGGAGAATCCGACCCTACCCCGGAAGAAAAATTACTTCGTGCGATTTTCGGAGATAAAGCCGGAGATGTCAAGGATGCTTCTCTGAAAGCACCACCTTCTACTAAAGGGATCATCATTAATAAACAACTTTTCGCAAGAGCTAAAAAGGATAAAGTTCAAAAAGCGCAGGAAAAAGAATTGCTTTCCAAGCTGGATGATCAACATGCTATTGCCGTTAATGAGTTGAAAACGATTTTGGTCGACAAATTATTAACCTTAATCAAGGGCAAAGTTTCACAAGGGGTCAAGAGTATCTATAATGAGGTGATGATCCAAAATGGAACCAAGTTCAATAGCGCAGTACTTAAGAAAATTGATTATTCAACAGTTGATTATTCTAACTGGACAGATGATGATCACATAAATGGATTGATCGCGCGGTTGCTTCATAATTATAGCATAAAAGTTAATGAAGAAGTAGGACGGTATAAGCGTGAGAAATTCAATATTAGTATTGGAGATGAGCTACCGGCAGGTGTATTAAAGCTGGCTAAAGTTTATCTGGCTAAAAAGCGTAAGCTAAAAGTGGGAGATAAACTTGCCGGTCGTCACGGAAACAAGGGAATTGTTTCCAGAATTGTACGACAGGAAGATATGCCGTTCCTTGATGACGGGACACCAGTAGATATCGTTCTTAATCCACTCGGAGTACCTTCCCGTATGAATCTTGGACAGATATTCGAAACTGTACTTGGATGGGCAGGGGAAAAACTTGATCTGAAGTTTTCTACACCGATCTTTGATGGTGCCAAGTCCGACGAAATTGAAGAATACATCCAAAAAGCGGGATTACCTACTTTTGGTCAAACGTATCTTTATGATGGGGAGACCGGGGATAGATTCCATCAGCAAGCGACTGTAGGTGTGATCTACATGTTGAAATTATCACACATGGTTGATGATAAGATGCACGCTCGTTCAATTGGGCCATACTCTTTGATTACTCAACAGCCATTGGGTGGTAAAGCTCAATTCGGTGGTCAGCGTTTTGGAGAGATGGAGGTATGGGCTCTGGAAGCCTTCGGTGCATCCAGCATCCTGCAGGAGTTACTGACCATCAAGTCTGACGACATTATTGGCCGTGCTAAAGCTTATGAAGCGATTGTGAAGGGAGATAATCTTCCCGAGCCAAATATTCCTGAATCCTTCAATGTATTGATTCACGAATTGCGTGGACTAGCTTTGGATGTGAAATTTGATTAAAAAATCATTATTGGCAGGAGCTAATAACTCCTGCTGATTCAAATATTTTGATATGCCTTTTAAAAAGAATAATCAAAAACAAAAAAAGCACTTTGATAGAATCACTATTAGCTTGTCCTCCCCAGATGATATTCTGGAAAGGTCGTATGGCGAAGTGCTTAAACCAGAAACTATTAACTATCGTTCTTACAAGCCAGAACGAGACGGTTTATTCTGTGAGCGTATTTTCGGCCCCGTAAAGGATTATGAATGTTACTGCGGTAAATACAAACGTATTCGTTATAAAGGGATTGTATGTGATCGTTGTGGAGTGGAAGTTACGGAAAAGAAAGTACGTAGAGAGCGAATGGGACATATCAAACTGGTCGTCCCGGTTGTACATATTTGGTTCTTCAAATCATTACCGAATAAAATTGGTTACTTATTAGGTCTTTCTTCTAAGAAACTGGAAACCATTATTTACTACGAAAGATATGTAGTGATACAGGCTGGTATTAAGGAAGCGGAAGGCGTTAATAAAATGGATTTACTTACGGAAGAAGAATACCTTGAAATCCTTGAGGCTCTTCCAAAAGAAAATCAAATGTTGGAAGATGATGATCCTCAAAAGTTCATCGCCAAGATGGGAGCTGATGCAGTTCGCGATCTTTTGATGAGACTGGATTTGGATCAACTGTCTTACGACCTTCGACACCAGGCAGCGAATGAAACTTCCCAACAACGTAAGTCAGAAGCATTGAAGCGATTGAGAGTGGTAGAGGCTTTCCGGGATGGATTAACCAGAATAGAGAATCGTCCCGAATGGGCAGTCATTCAATACCTGCCGGTTGTGCCGCCAGAATTGAGACCATTAGTACCTCTTGATGGTGGACGTTTCGCCAGTTCTGATTTGAATGATTTATATCGTAGAGTAATTATTCGTAATAACCGTTTGAAGAGACTTTTAGAGATCAAAGCTCCGGAGGTTATCCTTCGAAATGAAAAGAGAATGCTTCAGGAGGCTGTTGATTCCCTTTTTGATAACTCTCGTAAATCTAATGCGGTTAAAGCAGAAGGTGGACGTGCTTTGAAATCCTTGAGTGATATTTTAAAGGGTAAACAAGGGCGTTTCCGTCAAAACCTTCTTGGAAAACGGGTTGATTATTCCGGTCGTTCTGTAATCGTAGTGGGACCAACGCTTAAACTACACGAATGTGGTATTCCAAAAGGTATGGCCGCTGAATTGTTTAAACCTTTCGTTATCAGAAAGCTAATTGAAAGAGGAATTGTAAAAACGGTTAAATCTGCTAAAAAACTGGTTGATCGCAAGGACCCGGTAATTTGGGAGATTTTAGAAAATATTTTGAAAGGACATCCGGTGATGCTTAACCGTGCTCCTACGCTGCACCGTCTTTCTATTCAGGCTTTCCAGCCCAAACTGATTGAAGGAAAGGCTATCCAGCTTCACCCTCTGGTATGTGGTGCTTTTAACGCAGACTTTGACGGTGACCAAATGGCGGTGCATGTGCCATTGAGCCATGCAGCTATTCTCGAAGCGCAGGTGCTTATGTTGGCATCACATAATATGCTTAACCCTCAAGATGGCTCTCCAATTACCCTTCCTTCTCAGGATATGGTACTGGGGCTTTATTACCTGACTAAACAACGTAAAGCTGCCGAGGATAATGATGTTCAGGGGGAAGGTAAAATTTTCTATTCTCCGGAAGAGGCTATTATTGCTTATAATGAAGAAAGAGTAAGCTTACACGCAAGTGTAACCGTAAGAATCGAAACTATCGATAAAGAGGGGAATCCTGTTCGTGAAAGAGTGGAAACAACGGTTGGCCGGATTATCTTTAACCAGGCCGTACCGGAAGGCGTACCTTTTGTAAATGAGGTAATGACCAAGAAGAATTTGAAAAAGGTGATCAGTGGAGTAATCGAACGTACAAACTTTGCAATTACAGCAACGTTTTTAGACAGTATCAAAGAACTTGGATTCCTTTGGTCCTATAAAGGAGGTCTTTCTTTCAACCTGGGTGATTTGATCACTCCTACAGTGAAAGCGAGTACTTTGGAATCGGCACAGGCACAAGTTGATGAAGTTTGGGATAATTACAACCTTGGATTGATTACCAATAACGAACGCTACAATCAGATTATTGACAAATGGACCTTTGCGGATAACCGGATTACAGATAACCTGATGAAAGAACTGGCCGAGCATAAACAAGGGTTTAACTCCGTGTATATGATGCTGGATAGTGGTGCTCGTGGTTCCAAGCAGCAGATTAAGCAGCTATGTGGACTAAGAGGATTGATGGCTAAACCGAGAAAGTCCGGTGATACAGGTGGTGCAATTATCGAAAACCCGATCTTATCCAACTTCGTTGATGGTCTTTCGGTACTTGAATACTTCATTTCTACGCACGGTGCGCGGAAAGGTTTGGCGGATACAGCATTGAAAACGGCTGATGCGGGATACCTTACTCGTCGTTTAGTGGATGTATCACAAGATGTTGTAATTCGGGAAGAAGATTGTAATACGCTAAGAGGTATCGATACTACGGCCTTAAAAGATAATGAAAAGATTATCCAAAATCTTTCAGACAGAATTGAAGGTCGATTTACATTGCATGATGTAGTCCATCCTGTAACGGATGAGTTAATTATTGCTTCGGGAGAATATATTAATCGTGCAATGGCAGATTATATTGAAGAGGCAGGAGTTGAAATGGTGACGATTCGTTCTGTACTGACTTGTGAAACGAAACGAGGTGTTTGTAATAAGTGTTATGGTAAAAACCTGGCAACGGGTAGAAATGCTGAAATGGGAGATGCAGTAGGTATTATAGCTGCACAATCCATTGGAGAGCCGGGTACACAGTTGACACTTCGTACTTTCCACGTTGGTGGTATTGCAACGGTTTCAAAAACGGATTCAGAGCTCTCTTCTAAATTTGCAGGAAGAATTGAATTCGATGGAGTAAGAACTACCGCTTCTACTGATGATGAAGGAAATGCCATTAACATCGTACTTTCGAGAGCTGGTGAAGCGAGAATAGTAGATGAAACTACAGGAAAAGTATTTGGATCAAATCACATTCCTTATGGAGCAACTCTGCATGTAAAAGACGGACAGAAGATTGATAAAGGAGAGGTGATTTGTGAATGGGATCCGTTTAATGCGGTAATCGTTTCTGAGTTTTCGGGGATTGCGCAGTTTGAAGATATTATAGAAGGTACCACTTTCCGAATGGAAAGAGATGATCAGACTGGATACGCAGAAAAAGTAATCATTGAGAGCAAGAATAAACGAATGATTCCTACCATCAACATTGTTGATAAGAAAGGAGAAACGATGAAGAGTTATAACCTCCCGGTAGGCGCTTATATTTCTATCGAGGAAGGTGCCAGTGTGAAAGCAGGACAGAAAATCGTTAAGATTCCACGTAAACTTGGAAAAATCCAGGATATCACGGGTGGACTTCCAAGAGTAACGGAGTTATTTGAAGCGCGTAATCCTTCTAATCCTGCAACTACTGCAGAAATTGATGGTGTTGTTTCTTTCGGTAAAATTAAACGTGGTAATCGTGAGGTATTCGTTGAGGATGAAAAGAGTGGACAGAAGCGTAAATACCTTGTCGGGCTTTCCAAGCACGTATTGGTTCAGGAAGGAGACTTCGTTAGAGCAGGAATGCCTTTATCAGATGGAGCCATTGCGCCAAGAGATATATTGAATATCAAAGGGCCTGGTGCCGTTCAGTATTATTTGGTGAATGGGGTTCAGGAAGTATACCGATCTCAGGGGATTACGATCAATGATAAGCACATTGAAGTTATCGTTCGTCAAATGATGCGCAGAGTACAGATCGAAGATCCGGGAGATACACACTTTTTGGAAGGTGAAGCAGTAGAGAAATATGAATTCCTGGAGCAGAATGACTGGATTTTTGATAAAAAATTCGTTGAGGATGCAGGGGATTCTACTAAACTTAAGCCTGGTCAACTGGTTACACTTCGTCAACTAAGAGAAGAGAATTCTTACCTGAAACGCAATGATAAGGCTATTGTGAAATACCGTGATGCGGTGTCTGCTACGTCTAGTCCATTGCTGCAAGGTATCACCAAATCTTCTCTTGGAGTATATAGCTGGATTTCAGCAGCTTCCTTCCAGGAAACAACGAAAGTACTTAGTCAGGCGGCTATTGCTGCTAAACGAGACTTCCTGGATGGTCTGAAAGAGAATGTGATTGTTGGTAAGAAGATCCCGGCGGGTACAGGTATGAGAAGATACGATAAGATCAGAGTACTTAGTCAGGAAGCTTATGATGCACAACAGGCACGTAGAGCTCATTTCGAAGAAGTAGAAGAAATGGATTAATATTCATAAACCATCCATTTCCTAAAATATAAAAAGGGGATGCTCTTGAAGAGTGTCCCCTTTTTTATGTTTATAGAATACTGGAAATTTTAAACTTCTAGACTTCTTTCAAAAAAGCGTTCTTATATGTTTGAAAATACTTACCAACATATTTTCCAATAATATCGAACTCCAAATTGACCTTATCCCCCGGATTGAGGCAATTAAAAGTGGTATGTGCATAAGTATAGGGAATGATCGCTACCGAAAAAGTAGTATCGGTCGGTTCCACTACGGTAAGACTTACTCCATTGATACAGATCGAACCCTTGTCTACTAATAAATGCTCCGGACTAGGTTTATAATCAAATTTAAAATACCAACTGCCTTCTTTTTCCTCTACTGCCAGACAAGTAGCTGTCGCATCAACATGGCCCTGAACCATATGGCCATCGAGCCGGGCTGATGATTGCATGGCTCTTTCCAGATTAACGGCTTCACCTATTTGCAATGCCTCCAGATTCGTACGTTTCAGCGTTTCTTCAATTGCCGTTACAATATGAAAATCTTCTTTTTGCTCTATTACGGTCAAACACACTCCATTATGACTGACACTTTGATCTATTTTCAACTGATCGGAAATCGCAGAGCTAATGGTCAGGTGCAAATTGCTTCCTTCCTTTTCAAGTCTTTCGACTTTTCCTAATGCCTCAATGATGCCTGTAAACATAATCTATTTATTTCTTGGTACTCTATATTGGATTCATTATCGTCCTCGTATGATCTGAATTGTCCCTCGAAGTATTTCGGGGTTTCTGACAATTCCACTTACTCTTTGTTCAAAAACTTTGCAAGTATAAAAATATACACCTTCTGCCAGGTCTTTTCCCTGAAGATTTTTTCCATCCCAGTTGATATCAGGGTCGGTAGTTTCAAACACTAAATTGCCCCACCGGTTGAAAACCTGTATTTCAATGCTTTCAATGAAACAATAGGGGTAAGGGATAAACATATCATTTGCACCATCCTGATTAGGGGTGAAAACATTTGGAAGATTGTAAATTGGGCAATTGTCTTTACAGACGATATTGCTAAAAGCGCTTTCATTGAAAAAAGTATCCACAGCTGTTACCGCATAACAACCGGCAATTCCAAAATTGGGAAAATGTTCATAATCCGTAATTGTAGAAAGCGGTATGGTATCAATAAGTTGAAAATCAGCTCCTTCGAATGGAGCATAATAAACATTATAAGTAACAACATCATCCGTATCTTCACATATATCAATGGGATTTGTCCAATTCAGGATATTGAATAAATTATCAATTGATTCACAATTGACGGATTCTCCTGCTCCTAAATCATCACATATATTGCTGACTTCCAGGGTCGGCGGACAAGGCGGAATAGTATCCAGAGGGATACCACATTCTTCCTGTGAATCATTAATGATTGGATTAATGATCCGGTCGATCCCATAAGAACCAATACTTTGTACCTTATAACAATACTCCACTCCGTTGATCAGGCCGGTATCTGAGTAAAAAGGTTCGATAGTCGTACCAATCGAATCAAATGTATTCAAATTGTTCTGACGGTAAACGGTATACCTGAGATTATCCCAGGGAACATCAAAATCCCAGGATAGATTATTGATATTGTCCGTTGATGCAATGGACAGGAATACAGAGGATGCGGCTTGAGTAAAGCCATTGGGCTCGGGCAATCCGGTAGCATAAAATGCAATTTTATAACTATAAGCTTGATCGGCTGTGTTCAAGCCTGAATCATTAAAAATAGTATCAACTGCTTCATAGAAATTATCCACGGACACAGTAGATCCGGGAACTAATTGAAAATCGCTATCTGGCGGAGAAACTCCTACGGCCCGATAGACCTCATAGATATAAGGACCGGGATTTTGGATAGTATCCAGGTCTTCCGGATCAGGTTTCGACCATTTGACCTCAATCTCTCCATCATTAGTATCCGTGCTTAGCACCGTTACATTTGTAATCAGAGGGATATCTCTGCTCAACTGAACACAAATCGAATCCGAAGGCAAACTTGAAACCCAGTTAAAGGGTTGACCGGCGGCTGAAAGTCTCGCAAATCTTGCTTCGACCCGGTAACAGTAGGTTTTTCCTCTCTCAACATCCAAATCTTCATAATAATACCGATTATCTACAATATCTATTATCGGAGATAAAGTGAGCAAGGTATAACCACTGCCTTCTAATCCGGGATTACAAGTATCAATAGGAACCGCATTGGCTCCCTCTTTTCTCCAGACATTAAAGCCCTGGAAATATTCGTCCATCACCTGATCACAGGCATAGGGGAGTTCCCAGCTGAGATCAACCCAACCATTACCCGGCTCGGCCTGTAAATCCTCGGGAGGAGGGCCAATTACCTTTATTCTAACTATTTTCAATGTTGAAAGGTAGAGTGTGTCCTGAAAAGATATGATTGGAAAATCATCTGCCGCCCTAAATGTTACAGTATAAAATTGTTCTGCTATATGCTCACATTTCGTTTCCCATCTAAAAGTACCGGTAAGGGGCTGTGCTTGGTAACCAGGAGCTACGTTAAGAACTGCCGGACTAAAATCCAGATCAAGTGGTGCGCCGAAGGCCAGTAAATCCACCTGTTGGGTTGATTCGCTGAGGGGAGCGGTAGCCACGACATCGAACTCTACAACATCACCGGCAATAACACATACTTCATTTATGGTTTCTATCACAGGCGGCATATTGTCACAATCAACGACTAGTATCTGCATATCCCTGATCATGGTATCAATAGGAACACCATTTCGATATTGAATAATGTACATTGCAATATTGTACTCGCCGATTTCCTGCGGACTGGTCCAGGTAAAAGTTCCGGTTATGGAATTTAAACTATGACCATCATTAATAGATTCATTGACTTCGCTTGGAAATTCATAGTTAGGAACCTGGCTGTTAATACTTTGTAATGGAACTATCAATTCATAAGAAAGACTATCACCATCTGGATCCCAGGCACTTGGATTGTGAATAAATTCCTGCCCTATACAGGCAATATCAATAGGAGGTTGAGACAAAATGGGAGAATTATTTTCACCCTGAAAAGTAGGATTAAAAAAAGTGACTGTTGTCTCAAGGTGAAAAGGTATGTTTTCGGAGTTAGGAAAATTGACATTTAAGATTCCTCCATTTCGATTAGGATCCGTCATGGAAATTACGTAATGTGCAATACCGGGATAGGTATGTATAGCAACGTATTTATTCACTTTAGTATCATTAGGTAGAAGCTCCCCCTGGTTATTCGGCCCGTTTACCCTTCCTACTTTTTCACAGGGACCAAATTCGGACCAACAGATTTCAAGAGTATCCCGATCCGCAGCCACACTACTTGCTTTGGTATAGGTAGTGATAGTTGCCTCAATAGTTAGTCCTTCAATAATCCGATAAGTAATCTCTCCTGCTCGATTATGAGTTGCTTCAGCTGTTTGTAGGAAAAAACAGCTGAAAAATATTGCAAGAATAAGAAGATTTGGTACTGGTCGCTTCATATTATTACGGATTTGTAATACAAAATAGGAATATTCGGGCAGAAAGGCATCCTTTAAACATCATGGCATAGCTTTATTAAAAAACGTAAAAATATAACAAATAGTTTGTAGTTTTTGCCTTTTCAGGGGCATTAAGTTTGTCTAGGGACAGCTAAAAACAGCTATTAGACATCTACATTTTCAAGTTTTTTCATGCAGTTCGCCAAACTGTCTTCCCAATGCGGGATGTTTAGATTGAAAACTGTTTTAAATTTTCCCTTGTTCAAAAGGCTAAAAGGTGGCCTTTTGGCCGGAGTAGGGTAGTCTTTCGTCTCAATTGCCTTGATCTCGCAGTTAATCCCACTGATTCGGAAAATAGCTTTAGCGAAGTCGTACCAGCTAGTTACGCCTTCATTGCTGTAATGAAAAACACCGGATAACACAGAGATATCGATTTCCCGATCAGCTACTTTTTTAATAATTGTTAAAATTGCCAGAGCCAGATCATGTGCATAGGTTGGTGTACCTATTTGATCAAATATTATATGCAGCTCATCTCTTTCTCTGCCCAATCGAAGCATTGTTTTTACAAAATTATGGCCGTAGGAGGAGTATACCCAGGAAGTACGGATGATCATAGAAGAAGGGAGTATCTCCATCGCAATTTTATCTCCCGCTAACTTAGTACTGGCATAAACACTTTGCGGATTGGTTGGATCATTTTCTTTAAATGGCGTATTTTGCTTATTGTGATAGACATAATCCGTGGAGAGATGGATAAATTGTGTTTGGTATTTTAGACAAGCCAAAGCCAGATTTTTTACTCCTTCGACATTTACGGCATAGGCCAAATCGGCTTCTGCTTCTGCTTTGTCTACAGCGGTAAAGGCAGCACAATTGATGCAAAAATGGAATTTATGCTGGTCGAAAAAATTCTCTACAGCAGATTGATCTGTAATATCCAGTTCCGCAACATCCACAAAAATAAAGTTGAAATTATGAAACAGACTGCTTAGTGACTGGAGTTCTTTTCCCATTTGGCCATTAGAGCCGGTAACCAGAATTTTCATAGGGATTTACTGTTTTCGATGTTCACCAAAAAGGCTGTTGATCTGATCTTTTTCAGAAAGGATCGCATTTTCAAGATCGATCTGCCAGTCTATATTAAGCATTGGATCATTGTATAAAATGCTACCTTCGTGTACCTTGGAATAAAAATTATCACATTTATAAAAAAACTCAGCAGTCTCGCTCAGTACTACATATCCGTGTGCAAATCCCCGGGGAATAAATAACTGCTTTTTATTTTCTGCACTAAGTTCAATACTGAAGGTTTGTCCATAGCTCGGAGAATTTTCTCTTATATCAACCACGACATCAAGGACTTTGCCTTCTAAAACTCTTACGAGCTTCGCCTGTGCAAAAGGTGCAACCTGATAATGGAGGCCACGTAATACGCCATAAACGGACCGGGCCTGATTATCCTGAACGAATTTGGCATTTATTCCTGCTTCTTTAAAAGTGTTTTCATTATAACTTTCGAAAAAATATCCTCGCTCGTCTTCCCAAACCTTAGGTTCGAAAATCTTTAATCCTGCAATCGGTGTATCTGTAAAGGGCATATAACTTTATATTAAGTGACTAAGCAATAGTGAATCGAAGTGTTATCGAAAGAATACTGATTATGGAATATTTTCTATTTATTTCTTACGGAAAAATATTCCAATAGGTACACCGGTAAAGTTAAATTGTTCGCGAAGTTGATTTTCCAGAAAATTTCTATATCCTTCTTTTACATGCTGTGGATAATTACAGAAAAAGGCAAAAGCCGGATAATATGTAGGTAATTGAGTGACGTATTTGATCTTGATATATTTCCCACGGTGGGAAGGCGGAGGCGTTTTTTCGATTGCTTCCTGTAGAAAATCATTTAACGTTGAAGTCTTGATTTTGCGACTGCGATTTTCATAAACTTCCAGAGCTGCTTCCACTGCTTTGAAAATTCGCTGTTTATTCAGGGCTGAAGTGAAAATAATCGGGATATCATTAAAAGGAGCAATTTTTTCCCGCAACTTCTTTTCGTAATCTCTGGCTGTATTGGTTTCTTTCTCAAGCAAATCCCATTTATTGACAAGCATTACGATCCCTTTATTTCGTTTTTGGATCAAGCGGAAAATACTCATGTCCTGTGCTTCGATCCCATCAACAGCATTGATCATCAGAATGCAGACATCGGCTTCTTCCATGGAGCGCAATGCACGCATGACCGAGTAGAATTCCAGGTTTTCGCTGACTTTGGATTTTTTGCGTATCCCGGCGGTATCAATAATCAAAAACTCTTTACCAAATTTTGCATACTTGGTATGAATGCTATCCCGGGTGGTTCCGGCGATATCCGTTACAATATTTCGCTCTTCTCCAAGTAGTGCATTGACTAATGAAGATTTTCCAACATTAGGCTGACCTAAAATGGCTATTTTAGGGAGATCGCTTTCCAATTTAGTATCATCCTGTAATTTTTCTGTGATCAGATCGAGTACTTCGCCTGTACCACTTCCTGATAAGGAAGATAGAAAATAAGTTTCTTCAAAACCCAGACTCCAAAACTCATTCGCTTCCATCATTCTGCTACTATTATCGACCTTATTAACTACCAGAATCACTTCCTTATTGGATTTGCGCAGCATGGCGGCTACTTCCTCATCTAAATCGGTAATCCCCGTCATTACGTCCACCATGAAGATAATAACGGTAGCTTCCTCAATGGCAATTTGTACCTGTGATCGAATTGCGGCTTCAAATACGTCTTCCGAGCCATATACAAATCCACCGGTATCGACGACCGTAAAGGTTTTGCCGTTCCATTCACTCAGACCGTATTGCCGATCCCGGGTAACTCCACTGGTATCATCAATTATGGCCTGACGTTCACCGATTAATCTGTTATAAAGGGTTGATTTTCCAACATTTGGACGCCCTACTATGGCTACTATGTTACTCATTTTAAAAATTTGGGCAAAGATAGGAAAAAGGAGGAAAGGCTGAAAGGAGTTTTAGAGGTTTCAGGAAATGGGAGAGCAATTTGAAGGGCTATAAGACCTATAGACTGGTTACTAATTAATAGCCAAAATGCTTTAACAAGCGCTCATCATCGCGCCAGTTTTCTTTGTATTTTACGTGGATTTCAAGAAAAACTTTCTTCTCCAGAAAAGTCTCGATCGACTTTCTTGCTTCGGTACCCAGTTTTTTGATGGCCGTTCCGCCCTTTCCGATGATAATGGCTTTTTGTGTTTTGCGGGCAACGTAAATTAAAGCTGAAATCCTGACTAAATCTTCGCCCTTATTGGTCTGGGTTTCTTTAAAAGAATCTACAACTACTTCGCAGGAATAGGGGACTTCCTGTTTATAAAGCAAAAGAATTTTTTCCCGGATGATTTCACTGATGAAAAAGCGCTCCGGTTTGTCAGTAAGTTGATCTTTGGGATAATAAACCGGGCCCTCGGGCATACTATCGAGAATAAGCTGGAAAAGCTTTTCTGTATTGGTTTTGTGTAGTGCAGAAATAGGAATTGTCTCCGTAAACGGAACGCGATTATTCCAAAGCTCAATCAGTCTTTTTAAGGTTTCTGGCTCGGTTTTATCGATTTTGTTAATAACCAGAAAGAGTGGAACTTTGATCTTATTGAGTTTGAAGATAACCGGATCGTTGTCCTCGTAATTTTCTGTGGCTTCTGTTACAAAAAGCATAACATCCGCATCTTCAAAGGTGGTATTGACAAAGCGATTCATAGCTTCGTGCATTTTATAGGAGGGGTCTTTAATGATTCCGGGTGTATCGGAAAAGACGATTTGATAATCTTCCTCACTTACAATACCAATGATTCGATGCCGAGTGGTTTGGGGCTTATTTGTAATGATAGACATCCGCTCTCCAACGAGTGCATTCATTAGCGTAGATTTTCCAACATTTGGTCGGCCAATAATATTGACGAAGCCTGATTTATGCATTTTTTATTTTTTCGAAAAATTAGATAAGGCGCTTGATATCACCGTAAACCAGTGCCTCGATTGCATTGAAGACAAATTTGGGTTTTTGCGGACGCCAGTTGATATTATTAAAAGATGCTCCAAAATTAGCATAATACTGAATCTGGGTTTCTTTCATTTCATCTTCTACATGATCGAGAATATTGATAAAAGTTATCCAGCCATCTTCTTCTTTTATATCATCGTACCATTCTTCATAATAACAATTATCAGAACCGTGGAAATTTAGCACATTTTCACAGATCAAAATGAATTTACTAATGCCCTTTTCGATCATTACATCGATAACTTCCCTTTTTAAAAAACGAATATCATTATTGAGGCAATCATTCCATTCGCCAATGAATTCAAACACTGCATAACCTTCTTCATAATCCACGAAGAGGATTTTAGTATACAAAGTTTGTGAACCGAAGCTATCCCACTGAGGATGAATGAAATAGTTGTAAACTTTTTGGGTAAACTGAAACTCATTATAGATTCGACCGTGAAAAGGAGAAGCCTGATCCTCGGAAGCGATGTATTGATCTCGCCATTTAAAATGTGGTTCTATATCGTGCATGTAATTACTTTCGGTTAAAACATATAACCTGTCTATAAGTTGCTGCAAATTACATATTCTACCTTTAAGGGACAAGATATTGAAATTTTCATCTGTAAAAAGACAAAGCTCAGTTGGCCATAACTTGCTGTTTTATGGATTTATAAGGTGATTTTTTTATTAAAAATTATGTGTGAATAAATAAAGCAACTGAAGCAAGTCTGGCAAAAGAAAAGTTAAAATATAAAAAAGGTGCAGGGGTATTAACTGTCAGCCTCCCGGAATGGAAAACCTGGAATTTTTTACGGGAAATTCAAATCCTGTTAATTATCAACAAAATTGGCTTGCTCATAAAAAACAAAAAAAGGGACAGATATTTCTACCTGCCCCCTAAAGCGATTAAATCTGATTTCTTTTCTGATTCAAATTTTAAATAGCTATCTATTTAGCTTTTGAAAGTTTTCGTTTATCACTTTTGAATTGTCGTATCGAATATTCAAAAAGTACATTCCAGGCGGTAAATTATTGACATCCAATTCAAGTTTGTTCAAGCCTTTTACTACGTTGATTTGCTCAAAACTCATCACTTTTCCACTAAGATCGATAATTTGCAAATCAATAACCTGTTCCTGATCGAAATTAACGTTAATATTCAACTCATCAGTAGCAGGTACAGGATACAATTCAATGGTAGCACTAAATGTACTGGTACTGCTACCAAAAGACTGAATAGAACCGTTTAGACTTTCAACAAATTCAATTGTTACAGCTGCTTCATCATCTTCTTGGGGACTTACACCATTTCCATTATCCGGAGTAGAATCGGGATCATCCTGATCAGAGGCAATGACTTCTACAAAATTTGTAATCTCAGGATCTTCAACCAAAGTGAATAACACCAATTCCAGTGTTGCTGAAGTTCCGCTTTCCAGGAAGTCCAATGTCCACTCTTCAAAAAATAGGCTATAATCACCGGCAGATTCATCATGACTAGTATATACCATACCATTAGGTAAACCAGCCGAAATTACAACACCTGTAGCATCGTCCGGCCCGTTGTTGCTTATAGTGATCGTATACATAATGTTTTCGTATTGATCATAATTGGTATTGTCAACCGTGATATCCAGTGATAAATCTGATTCCACGCCTCCAACCGGGTCAGGATTTTCCGGTCTGATAGTGATTGCTGCTTCATCATCTTCCTGAGGTGTTATTCCGTTCCCGTTACCAGGAGTAGAATCTACATCATTTTCACCTTGTTCGATAACTTCAACAAAATTAATAACATCTTCATTTTCCACAAGTGTGAAAAGGATTAAATCCAGTGTAGCACTTGCTCCCGGAGCCAGTTCATCGATTGTCCACTCTTCAAAGAATAGGCTGTAATCACCCGCAGATTCGCTGTGCCCGGTATAAACTAATCCATTAGGCAAACCAGCTGAAATAACGATGTCTGTAGCGGTTTCAGAACCTGTATTGTATACAGTAACGGTATAAGTAACATTTTCATATTGCTCATAAGTGGCATTGTCTACCTCAATATCCAATTCTAAATCAACGCCATCATTATTATTACAGTCCCCGCCGGTTAATCTTATGACTTCAACCGGATTAGACAGGTCAAAACAACCTTGTAAATCATTGGCATTCATGCCCATTTCCAGACCGGTTAAACCATCTTCATAAGCGAGGTGCCAGATGAGGCAAATACCTGGTCCTGCGCCATCGAAATTAACTGCTTCGGGAGCAGGCGGAAGTCCAAGGATAGTACCCTGCTCATCGGTAACGACCCACTGAGTATTGGTTCCAGAATATCCGCTTAAGGTAATTCCGGAAACATTATCTTCAATACCGTCACCTACGCAGAATTCGAAAGGTCCGCCTTCGAGCATTCCTCCTTCGGGCTGATAACGAATAACCTCAACCGGATTAGACAGGTCAAAACAACCCTGTAAGTCGTTGGCATTCATGCCCATTTCCAGACCGGTTAAACCATCTTCATAAGCGAGGTGCCAGATGAGGCAAATACCTGGTCCTGCGCCATCGAAATTAACA
>JANQLV010000072.1 GCA_028280415.1 Saprospiraceae bacterium | reverse complement strand
CGACTGTGAATTCGAGTTTGATCCGGTATGTGTAGTAACCGTTGATGGCGATACGATTCCGTATCCAAGTGCCTGTTTTGCGGAATGTGATGGTTATGGCGAGGATGCCCTTGTAGACTGCCCGGAGTACGAGTATCCAGGAGAAGATTGTGATTGCGACCTGGAAGGCGAACCGGTATGTGTCTTGACGGCGGAAGGCATCATTTGTCCGTTCCCGAATATGTGCTTTGCAGAATGCGCAGGCTATACAGAAGAAGATGTAGTAGAGTGCGAAGACTGGGAAATAGACCCACCAATAGATTGCGAATGCGGCTGGGAATTTGATCCGGTATGTATAGTAGGCGATGATGGGGAGATTATTTCTTTCCCGAATGCCTGTCTGGCAGAATGTGCTGGTTTTACGGAGTTTGAAGCATGTGATGATGGATTCCCGGGTAATGATTGCGACTGTGAATTCGAGTTTGATCCGGTATGTGTAGTAACCGTTGAAGGCGATACGATTCCATATCCAAGTGCCTGTTTTGCGGAATGTGACGGTTATGGCGAGGATGCCCTCGTGGACTGTCCGGAGTATGAGTATCCTGGAGAAGGTTGTGATTGCGATCTGGAAGGCGAACCGGTATGTGTCTTGACGGCGGAAGGCATCATTTGTCCGTTCCCGAATATGTGCTTTGCAGAATGCGCGGGTTATACGGAAGAGGATGTAGTAGAGTGTGAAGATTGGGAGATCGAACCACCGGTGGATTGTGAATGTGACTGGGAATTTGATCCGGTTTGTGTCCTGACAGATGATGGAGAAGCATTCTCCTTCCCGAACGCTTGTATTGCTGCTTGCCTTGGATTTGAAGAAGAAGACTTCGTAGATTGTGAAAACCTAACCAATAACGAAACAGACGAAATCCTGGCGAATTACTCACATGCTATTGCTCAGGAAGAATCCAGTCAGCTAATTGATGAACTTCCGGAGATTAGCATTGAGTCCTCAACAATATTGACCAATACAGGAATTGAAAATGCTAAATTGTATCCAAATCCGCTTCATAGTAATACACCTTTGACAATAGAGTTTAGCACCAATACTGCTGCAAACGCTCAAATTAGCATTCTTTCCATTACCGGGAATGTCTTACAAATGGTGGAAGAGAACCTGACTAGTGGTACAAACAAACTTGAAATTAATACGGGCAAACTTACAAAGGGAGTTTATTTTGCTAAAATCGAAACAGTGAATGACACTAAAGTTTTGAAATTTGTAAAACAATAAATTCTAGTTGTTCAAGTTCTAATTTTCATAGCTTGATTCCGCCTCGTACTTTATGTATGGGGCGGAATTTTCTTTTACGAAAGGAATATTTCGTTTTTTATAACCTTTTTTAAAAAAAGGCATCCTTTTTGAATACAAACAATTAAATCCCTCCGGACCTATCCCTCCAGGTACAGAATCCCTCCAAAAAAAAACTGGCAATTACGAGTAAAAAACAATACTCGAACGCGAAACAAATACGAAACAATTTAATCATGAAAAATCAACTGTGTGTACTGTTAGCAGTTTTCTGCTTTCACTTCTCTGTCTATTCTATTAATGAATGTGACTGTTCCTGGGATATAGATATGGTCTGTGTTCAATTGGATAATGGTAATATCATACCTTTCCCAAATGCCTGCTGGGCCCATTGTATGGGCTATAATAGTGATGACTTTACAGATTGTAATTACGATATATCCTATGATCCCGCTTGTGCTTGCGGTTTTAATGTTGAACCCGTTTGCGTAACAGCAAGTAATGGAGAATTAGTTTTCTATCCGAATAGTTGTTTGGCAGAATGCCAGGGATATAACGAAAGCGATTTTCTTCCTTGTAGTTATAACCTTCCTGTTAATCCAAATTGCGCTTGTGATTATACGATTAATGAAGTCTGTGTGGAAATAGAAGAAAATGTGTTCATGCCTTTCCCAAATGCTTGCTGGGCACTTTGTCTGGGCTATAATGAAGATGCTTTTGTCAACTGCGATAATATTATAGATCAATTAAAAATTAAAGCCTATCAGATTCCGGGATATGAAATAGCAGGGGATACTTCGGCTATTTTAGAAGGAGTACCCTATTTACAACAACAAATTGACAACAGTGAAGAGAATGTTATTAAAAGCTTGTTTGTCTATCCCAATCCCGTAGATGGTAATAATATCAGTGTAAAAATCAATACAGAGGTTCCGGCTAAAATGAGAATTGATCTGATCTCCTCAACGGGGAAGCTTTTTAAATCGATTAACCATACCGGGACGAAAGGGAGGGAAGTTCTAATGATCGATATAAGTGATATCTCGGCAGGAATATACTATATCCATGTATTCACGGGTATCCACACGAAGTCGATGAAGTTTGTAAAAAAATAAATTATCGACTTTTATACCAGAAAAACAAGACCAGGTGCAAATACATTTACACCTGGTCCTGCCATTTTAGTTCCAACTTCTATACTATTTGGCCAGAGTCACATCTCCTTTATAAATAATCACCTCATCATCCAGAAACTCCACTTCGGCATACCAGGCAAAGACGGCATTATTCATCTCTTTCCCCTTAAAAGTACCATCCCAGCCAAAATCCTGAGCTTTGGGATAAATGTCGTCATCAGCGTAAACCAAGGCTCCCCAGCGATTGAAAATCTGGAAATTGCGGATGGATCGTACACCGTTTCCGGTAAAGATGGTGAAAATATCATTGATCCCATCACCGTTTGGCGTAAAGACGTTTGGAATGAACACGTTTCGATTTTTTTCTACCCGAACTAAAACATCATCCTGCAACACACAACCCGTAATAGAATCCGTGACCGTCAGTGTATAAAGAGTCGTACTGGTAGGGTCAACAAGTGGTTCTATACAATTTACACAGTCCAGACTATCTGTTGGTGACCAGGCTATATTTTGATTGGTAGTTGGAAAAACAAAGCCTTCCAGTTCAACATCTTCACCTAGTTCAATCGTTTGATCCGGCCCGGCACTTATAGTTATAAATGGTGGCTCATAAATATTGATTACTTCCGAAGCGGTACAACCATTAGCATCACTAAGTACGATTTCATAATCCCCTCCATCCAGATTTGAAAAAATAGTCTGATCCGCAAAGGGTTCTCCATTTATGCTTGTCAAATAGGGCGGAGTACCACCAAGAATACTGGTTAAATTAATCAAGCCTGTACCATCCCCGGCACATACTACATCGATAAAATCGTATTCAAATTCCAGGAGATCCGGCTGTACAATACTTATTGCTGATAATTCATAATTACAAAGATCATCGGTGATGGTTAGATTATAATCTCCGGCACATAAATCTTCGAGATCCGGCTCGGTAGAACCCGTATTCCACAAAAAGTTAAGCTGACCATTTCCACCTGAGATATCGACATCAATACTACCGTCACAATCCAGATAGCAGTCTACATCGTAGGAATTAATCTCCAGAAATACTTCGGCTAGATAACTTACTTCTATCGTATCATATCCCAGACAACCCTGATTGTTAACCTCTACCCAATAAACTCCGGGGTCGGATACCGTGAAAACACTGTTGGTTGAGCCATCCTGCCAGGTATATGTAGCACTTGGGTAGCCAGGCTCAAGATCAATTGTATGCAAGTCGCAAAGGGTAGTATCCGGTCCGAGATCAAATATTGGGACAGTACTAAAAATAACTGTCACATCATCTGATATTGCACAGCCATCACTATCGTATGCAATTACTGAATACGTTCCGGTATTACTTATTTGCAAGGTAGGATTGGTTGATCCGTTATTCCATACATAGGAAACAGCCCCGGGAGTTGTCGCGTCAAGGGTAAAGGAAGATTCATCACACAAAGAAAAATCTGGCCCCAAATTCAGTGAGAGCGAATTATTTAACTCAACGATAAAGGAATCTCTTCTGGTACAGAGACCGTTCAACAAGCTAACATCAACATAGTATACTCCAGGACCTGTGGCACTGAAAGTAGAACCCGTCGAACCATCCTGCCAGGTATAGGTAGCATTGGTGGTTGTCGCGTCCAAAAATATAGTCTCGTCCGGATTACATATTGTAGTATCAGTTAGCGTAGATGCCGATTCCAAAACATCGATGACCAAAAATGAAGTATCTACTGAATTACAAGTGAATTCATTGGTTGCAATCAACATGACTTCATAGGTCCCGGGCTCGGTAAAGGTATGGTTTGGATTTATACTATTGGCCGTTGCGCCATTATCATCAAAATGCCATTCGAAAATGGTTGCATCTTGCCCGGTATACTGAAAATTGACAGTGAAAGGCGCGCAACCACTGGTTGCCGGCATAGCTACCGCTGCAGCTGTCACTGTTGGAATCTCAAAATCAATTTTAAAAACCCCTATATCACAAAAAGTAATCTGATTTTCAGAAAATGCCCCCGGAAGAGTGTTTAGTACCCGATTTTGATTGGTACAGGAACAAACACCTTGATAAACAGTTCCTGATTTATCAAACCGGCTCGTTCCACCATCCACGTGATCTGCATTACCATAATAAGTCCCGAATTGTAGGTCCGTAGCAAAAGGATCAAGCACTCCTAGGTAAACGGAACCTCCAAAAGTAGAAATAGCATTAGGCGTAGTTGGAAGCCCGAAATTGGCGTAATAACCCGAGAAGTAGATATTATTACATTTATCAACCATAAAAGCCACCGGTACAAAATCGTAGCCTCCGCCTCCATTTCCAATTACTGTACTGTATACAAGGGATGTCAAATCGCTGTTAAAGCTGGAAAGGAATTGCCAGCTTCCGCTATTATGAGAATAGGTATTAGGGGTAATCGGCATGGTACCGGTAGTCTGCCCGTAAATATGGACATTATCATTTTCATCGATATCCAAAAAGAAGCTATGTTCATCACCGGAGGAGCCCCAAAAAGTACTGGCAACCAGATTACTTCCAGATGGATTAATAATTGTTATGAAAGCATCTTCTTCACCTCCCATCCAGTTGGGTTCGACTACTCCGGGCGTTGTAGGAAAATTGGGTGCGCCGGCAATTCCGGTAACGTATACATTCCCGAAATCATCTACGCGTAGTCCAAAGCCGGCATCCGCATCATCTCCTCCGAGATAAGTTGACCAGAATAAAGTAGAGAGCGTATTATTTAATTTAAAAACGGTTGCATCTTGCGAATTATTTCCAATTTGATTTTTCTGGGTATCATAAGCTCCTGCAGTTACAGGGAAATTATCGGAAGTAGTAGATGAAGCAATGTAGGCATTCCCCTGTTGGTCCAAAACAATTTCTCCCCGGAAACGATCATCGTAATTGGAATTCAAAACAGAGGTATTAATACCATCCATTGATTCCCCACCCATAAAAGTAGAACCAACCAATGCACTTCCGGCAGCATTGAGTTTAGTAACCACTATGTCATAAGACCCTCCAAGCGTAGTTTGGAAGGCATTATTGGTTACCGGATAATCCACACTATTGGAACTTCCCAGAATGTAAAGCTGACCATTGAAGTCGGTAATCATACTGTGTGGTGCATCTGCATTATTTCCACCGATATAAGTTGCATAGACCTGAGCAGTGCCATTCGGATTATATTTAGTAACTGCTATATCACTATCTCCACCACCGTAACTTTGTTCAAATGCACCACTAGTCGTTTGGTAGCCAATCCCGAAAGCCCGGCCTCCGGCGTAAATATTACCCTGATTATCGTAGGTTGCACTGTGTCCGAAAGCATAAGTACTGGTCATACCGGACAGGGTAGAAGCAACTACAATTGGATCGATAACTAAAGTGCGATTGCGATCATAACCATTGGGAAATTCGAAAGATACAGTATTACCACTGAGTTCGTATTCGCAATCCACCTGCACCTGTTTTCCATTAAGCATCTGATAAGCGTAAGGCTTTTGTTCAGTAATGGTTTCTACGGAAGTATGGATGATCAAATTGCTATTATCGATTTCTACTGCATCGGCTCCCTCGTATGTCATCTTGATTAGATTCGGGTCAGCATAAGGTGCGACCACAAAATCGTATTTCATATTGCCTTTGATATTATATACTTCCAGATCGATTCCTGCGTAGAGCTTTTTATACTTGATTTTTTCAAAAAGGGGAACTTCTGTGGCCCATTTGCTTTCGTCATTTCCAAGAAAATAATTGTGATATTCTTTGCGGCGACCTTCTTCTTCAAATCTAACTTCATTGGCATTTTGGAACAATACTTTATAAGCATGCATTCTCATATTCAACTCGGCATTTTCCTGATGTTGAATCTCGTGTAATTCGCTAACATCTTCCGGATTGACAAATATGTAAGAAAATCCTTTTTGCTCTAAAAATATAGTGTTCATCCCTCCGAGGCCAGCTTTGTAAACAACATTTTCGTGCCATTGATTCTGGTTTTTTACGAAAGCAATCCCTGTAGTTTTTTTCAATACCTGGGGATCTTCATAATCGTATTGGGCATGCTTGTGTTTATGACTATGCTTATGGCCAAAATGATTATGACCATGATCATGGTGATGAGCTGAGTGATGATCATGTGTATGCTGATGTCGATTAGGGATGGCCAAAGGTTGCGCGCTGAGTGCCAGGCAACTCATCAATGTGAAATAGGTGAATAGTAAGGTCTTCATAGCGAATGGATTGTATTTGAAAATCAAAAGCCTCTTAGTATTTTAAATATATGGTTTTCTAACGATAAAAACCGTGAAAAAATGGTTACAAAAAGACAAAATGATGCTAAAGAAAAGTTATTCGATTTGTATGTATGTAATCCTGGGCTAAAACCTTTAAAGATCGATTTATAATAAAACAAGTAAAGTGCATACAAGTTCACCAATTTTTGCTTTGTAACAGGGGAATTATCTTACCTCAACCTCCACAAAACCACCATTTTATGCCTCTGATCATCCTTTTCTTCTAAAACAGCGTTCCGGATCTGGAAGGTGGGACAATTCCCAGATGTTTATAAGCCTTTTCGGTTACCACTCTGCCTCTTGGTGTTCGTTGAATATAACCTTCCATAATCAAAAACGGTTCATGAACTTCCTCTATTGTGCCGCCCTCTTCACCAACTGCTGTACCTAGTGTATTAATGCCGACAGGACCTCCCTTAAATTTGTTTATAATCGTTGAAAGAATTTTGTTGTCCATCTCATCGAGGCCACTCTCATCAACATTTAAAGCGGATAAACCATACTTGGAAATTTCCACGTCAATCGTACCATTTCCCTTAATTTGGGCGAAATCCCTGATCCTGCGCAGGAGCGCATTCGCTATACGGGGAGTACCCCGGCTACGGCGGGCAATCTCATGTGCACCGGCATCCGTCGTTGGAATATCCAGAATACTGGCAGATCGCTTGACAATACCTTCCAGTGTTTTAGTATCGTAATAATCCAGATGACAGGTAATTCCAAAACGAGCCCGCATAGGAGCGGTGAGCAGGCCCATCCGGGTCGTCGCTCCGATTAATGTGAAAGGATTGAGCGAAATTTGAATACTTCTCGCATTGGGGCCGCTATCAATCATAATATCGATCCGGTAATCTTCCATAGCGGAGTAGAGATATTCTTCCACCACGGTGTTGAGACGATGGATTTCATCGATGAATAAAACATCTCCTTCATCGAGATTGGTTAGCAATCCGGCCAGGTCACCGGGTTTTTCCAGGACCGGACCAGAGGACATTTTTAGATTGGTTTCCAACTCATTGGAAATAATATGTGAAAGAGTTGTTTTACCAAGGCCGGGAGGTCCGTGTAAAAGAACATGGTCCAGGGCTTCTCCTCTTTGTTTGGCAGCAGCAATAAAGACCTTCAGGTTTTCTACTATCTTAGGTTGTCCGCTGAAATCGCTTAACTCTTTTGGCCGCAAGGCGCGCTCAATGAGTTTTTCTTCCGGGATCAGATTATCATCTGTTGGATCAAGATTAGGGTTCATTATCAATTCGGTTTATCACTGGTTGCTATAAATCTCTTTTCCTTTTTTCTCTGGAAGATATTTCTCCATACATTTATTGACGCCCGCTCCCTGATGTTCGCAAAGCAAAGTTCCCTGACAATCATAAAGAATTTGTTTTTGCCCTGTAGAAAACAGATATGCCCAGCCGTCTGGTCTGAATTTGAATTTTTTGATAGAAGCGGGATTAAAAGTACGGATGACTTCCTGCATCCAGGGAACTTCGAAAGGTTGATTGGTATCATGACATTCTGCAACTACGGGTTTGCCAGCGATCAATTCTATACAAGTTATTTCTATACTCGCTTTTTCGGCCATACAGATACTTGCGACATCCTGTAATTCTTTATAGCTCAATTTAATTCTTTGCCCTTCTCGGAGCGTAAAGGTTTCATCTTTTATTTTAACGGGAAGGAGTTTGTCGCCATTATCGAGTACAATCATCAGGCTACAACCATCCAGTCCTGTAAAGTCTTTGACAGTAGCCAGCGTTTCGCAATTTTCTGTAGCCACTGCTGTAGTTTGCTTGGTCGTTTTACACGAAAAAAAGAATATCAGACAAAATAAAAGTACGTTTCTGAAAAGACAATTCACCATGTTTACTTTTTTTTTGATATAAAAATAGATAGCTGGTTTTAGAACAAAGATAATTCTTATTTCGAGTTGTAGGAGGTCTTATTTTGGAAGATAGAATTTAAGCTATAAAATCCTTACATTTGCAGCGATTTTCAAAAGTAACAATTTGAGACCGGGAAAGATTACCTGGTGAAAATTGAAATTAGTACTTCGATAAATACTCAATATTCATTAATTGAAATATACTCTTAAACCCGCCTGTCTATCCAGCTGATTGAGCCGGTCAAGACAAGGCCAAAATACAATATAAAAATGAGTGGGACAAAAGTCACTATCGAAAATGGAAAACTAAACGTACCTGACAATCCAATCATTCCTTTTATTGAAGGAGATGGTATTGGCCCGGATATTTGGGCAGCAGCTGTACGCGTATTGGATGCGGCTGTGGAGAAAGCTTATAAAGGCCAACGCAAAATTCACTGGCACGAAATCTACGCTGGACAAAAAGCAATGGACAAGACCGGAAAGTGGTTGCCGGCAGCTACGCTTCGCGATATGAAAAAATACCTGATTGGAATCAAAGGTCCTTTGACAACGCCGGTTGGTGGCGGTATCCGTTCTTTGAATGTAGCATTGCGGCAAAAATTGGATCTATACGCCTGTGTACGTCCGGTTAAATATTTCAAAGGTGTACCTTCTCCGGTTAAAAAACCAGAGCTGGTAGACATGGTAATCTTCCGTGAAAATACCGAAGATATCTATGCCGGGATTGAATATCTGGCGGGGACAGCTAAATTGAAAAAACTTAAAAAGTTTTTGATCGAAGAGTTGAAAGTAAAATCTATCCGCTTTCCCGATACGGTTTCTCTTGGGGTAAAACCAGTTTCTATCGAAGGAACAGAAAGATTGGTTAGAGCAGCGATCCAGTATGCAATTGATAATAATGAACCATCCGTGACCTTGGTTCATAAAGGAAATATCATGAAGTTTACCGAAGGTAAATTCAAGGAGTGGGGCTATGAACTGGCAGAGAGAGAGTTTGGTAAAAAAGTATGGACCTGGGCCCAATACGATCGCATCAAGGATGCAAAAGGAAAAAAAGCTGCGGATACTGCACAGAAAAAAGCTTTGGATAAAGGGGTTATTTTAATCAAAGATGTAATTGCCGATGCATTCCTTCAGCAGATTTTGACAAGACCGGCTGAGTATGCAGTGGTTGCTACATTGAACCTTAACGGAGATTATATTTCCGATGCCCTTGCTGCAGAAGTAGGAGGAATTGGTATTGCTCCCGGTGCAAATATTAATTACACAACCGGTATTGCGCTTTTCGAAGCAACACATGGTACTGCACCAAAATATGCAGGACTGGATAAAGTGAATCCCAGTTCTGTCATCCTCTCCGGTGAAATGATGTTGCGCTATATGGGCTGGCATGAAGCTGCTGATCGTATCATCAAAGGAATTGGAGCGGCCATTCGCAAGAAGCGTGTAACGTACGATTTTGAAAGATTGATGAATAAGGCAACCTTATTAAAATGCTCAGAATTTGGAGATGAAATCATCGCCAATATGGGCAGATAATGTTGTACTCCTAAAATATTAAATCCGTAGGTGGTATGAAGATGATTCGTATCACCTTTTTTTATACAAAATTGAGCAACAGATCAATATTTCGCTCAGCATACCTTCCAGTAGTGTGACTTATATGGGAAAGGCTGGCTTATCCGGAGTTGACCGGGCTTCTGTACATTACTATAATGCGAAAGAGGAGATTGATAAGCTAGTAGAATGTATTGACCGTATTCGCTAAATAAAAAAATCTATCCCGAATAAGTACAACGAGATAGATTTTTCAGAGACAGGAATAACTGTCTTAAGCGGAAAAAGACGTACCGCAGCCGCAAGTATCGGTTGCATTGGGGTTGTTAAAAGAGAAACCCCGGTTATTCAATCCCTCTACCCAGTCTATTTCCATTCCTAAAAGATAAATAGCATGTGATTTTTCCATTAAAACCTTGATGCCATTTATTTCAAAAACATCATCTTTATCTTTTTGAATATCAAAACCCAGTAAATAGGAGAAACCAGAACAACCTCCTCCTTTTACACCTACACGAAGACCGTGATCTTCAGGTACATTTTGTTCTTGCATAATGCGCTGTAGCTGTGTTACTGCTCCATCGGTCAGGTTAATTGGACTCGCTACAACGGTATCTTTTGTAGTATTCATTTTCTTTTAATTTAGACTAAATACAAAAGTAAGCAAAAAATCAACATCTGTAAAGCTGATTGAATGCTTTTCTTAGAAAACAAAGATTTTAATCGAATGTTGTAGCTAATTTGCGTTTTGTCGTTATCAATATGCAATATACAATTTCTGATAATCGGTAATTGATAACTGATATTTGTTTGTTGATAATTGAAATTCCTTATTTTTGATCCAAAATTGAATATATGCCAACCTGGTTAGTAGTTATATTGGAAATTATTAAAATAACGGTTCCCGCTTTGATTGTTTTCTTCACGGTATATACCTTGTTGAAACAATTTCTGGATGGTCAGTACAAAGCAAGAATGCTGGAATTTAAGCAGAATCAGAATAATACGACTATTCCTTTGCGCCTTCAGGCTTATGAGCGCTTATCTCTTTTTTGTGAACGAATCTCTATCCCGAATCTGATTCTGAGATTACGGACAGATGGAATGGATGCTACCGAACTTCGATTAGCTTTAATGCTGGGAGTACAGCAGGAATTTGAGCATAACATTACACAACAGGTTTATGTATCTGATCAACTTTGGCAGATTGTGAAAATCGCAAGGGACGATACCATCAATATTATCAATCTGGTTTATAATTCAGTCGATCCAAAATCAGATGGGAAAGACTATGCCGGTACGATGTTTAAATATTTGCAGTCCAGAAAAGTTATGTCTACAGAAAAAGCATTGATGGCTATTAAGAAGGAAGCTGGCTTGTTGATGTAGGAATCATTGTAAAATTAACAATTAAAAAAAAGCCTGGGGGATCTCTATTCATCAGGCTTTTTTTATTATTGTGTTTATGAAAAAACTTATACTGATCCTTTTGACTTTCCTTTTCTTTGCTTGTACCAAAGTACTTCATATCAGCGAAGTAAAGCCCTCTTCTACCAAGGTCGATCAATCTGCTGTTTACGAGCAAGATACAAGTGTATTATCGATGATCGCTCCCTATAAAGCACAATTGGATCAGGAAGTGAATGAGGTAATCGGAGAAGCAGCTATTACTATGACAAAGGCTAAACCACAGTGTACGCTAGGGAACTGGTTTGCTGATCTGGTGTACGAGAAAGCTTATGAATACTATAAAAAGCCAGTAGACTTTGCGGTAATCAATTACGGTGGTATTCGAATCCCGGAACTGAGAAAAGGGCCAGTCACCCGGGGGCGAATTTATGAGCTGATGCCGTTTGAAAATCGATTGGTTATTGTCAAAGCCAGGGGAGAAGTTGTTCGGGCATTTTTTGAACTAATGGCTAAAGCCGGTGGATGGCCGGTTAGCAAAGAGGTAAGATATGAAATCTATAATGGGGAAGCCCGAAACCTTAAGATAAAAGGCAAGGAGCTGGAGGTTGATAGAACTTATACTGTGGCACTACCTGATTTTATTGCGAATGGAGGAGGGAATTGTGATTTTTTAATAGATCAGGAACAATATGATTTGGGAGCCTTATTGCGTACGGTCATCTTGGAATATATTGAAGAACAAACAGCGAAGGGGAAAAAGCTGCAAGCAAGGCTGGATGATCGGATCATTTCGCTGGATTAAGTCATACTTTATGAAAAGAAGAACATTTCTGAAATCTGTATCCGTTTCCGGAATTTTACTGGCGACTGGAAGTTTCCCTCTACTGGCTTTCTGCGACAGGGATATCATCAAACTGACTATTTTGCATACCAATGATGTCCATAGCAGGATAGAACCCTTTCCTATGGACGGGGGAAGATATCAAGGGATGGGCGGGGCAGCAAAGAGAGCTGGACTTATCAACCAGATCAGGAAAGAGGAAGCGAATCTCTTGTTGCTGGATTCCGGGGATATCATCCAGGGAACGCCCTATTTTAATTATTTTGGGGGAGAATTGGAATTCAAATTGATGTCAAAAATGCGCTATGATGCAGCCACGATGGGCAATCATGATTTTGATGCAGGAGTCGAAGGTTTTTTTAAGCAAATGCAGCATGCTAATTTCCCCTTTATCAATTGCAATTACGATTTATCGGATACTGTTTTACACGAAAGTGTAAAGCCTTTTTTAATATTGGAAAAAGGAGGAATCAAAGTAGGAATTCTAGGTGTTGGGATTGAGCTAAAAGGATTGCTTTATCCTGAGAATTATAAAAATATCGAATATCTTGATCCGATTGAAAGAGCCAATCATTATGCGGCACTACTCAAAAATGAGGAAGGATGCGATCTGGTGATTTGCCTTTCTCATCTGGGTTATCAGTACCGGACCAATAAAGTTTCCGATCAGATCTTTGCCCGGCAAAGCCGGAATATTGATCTTATCCTCGGAGGGCATACACATACGTTTATGAAGCAGCCCGAGCAGCTGGAAAACCTGGACGGAATGCCGGTGCTAATCAATCAAGCTGGCTGGGGAGGGATTTTGCTGGGCAGACTTGATTATTACTTCGAGCGGAACACCAAAAACAAATGTGTCAGTTGTTCGAATATGCTCATAAGAGGTGATGGCAAAAACTGATTTCTCTTTTACTTATTATAAAATAAAAAATATTTCAGACAATTAACTTTTAAATACAATCTTATTTTTTTAATATGAATTAAGAGTTTTAGCAGATGAATTACCGGAAGATTGCTAATGGGCTGATAATCAGGCTAATCATTTTTTTGCTTATTGTCAATGAAAAAATGATACTTGAAAAGCGCGGTTTTCGGAGTAACTGATTTTTTGAAAAAGATCAAAATTTCGCTTTTCTAATTGAATTATTTTTCTCAAATTTGTAGTCCTCCATTATTGATGCATTATCATATTAAATTGATTATTGAAAGTGAGATAATGGCTGATTATACAGCAATCAAGTGCTGCGTATTCTACTGATACTAAGGATTCTACACACTTTTACGGGATATACGATTTTTTTAAATCTCAGTCTTTTACACTGAAATTGAATCTAGAGAATGGTCAAAACTTACGATACCGTGTGGGATAATTGTCTGCGTACTATTCGCAGAAACGTCAATAACCAGAGTTATAAAACCTGGTTTGAGCCGATCCGTCCTGTGCGTCTTGATCAGGATGCACTCACGATACAGGTGCCAAACAAATTTTTCTATGAATGGCTGGAAGAGCATTATGTCTCATTATTGAAAATGACTATTCGCCAGGAACTCGGTGATAAAGGACGGCTGGAATATCAAATCCTGATGGGACCCAAACGCGATACGCCCAGTGTCCCAAAACCTTCCGCTCTTTCTCCCAGAAAAGATATTGGTATGCCCGGTGCAATAGATACCGGTAACATCAAGAATCCCTTTGTGATCCCGGGGATCAAAAAACTTAAAATTGACCCTCAACTTAATCCCAGTTATACTTTTGATAGCTTCATTGAAGGAGATTGTAATCGTTTAGCCAGATCGGCAGGTTTAGCCGTTGCGAATAAACCCGGAGGTACGGCCTTCAATCCACTTGTGATTTTTGGCGATGTAGGACTTGGTAAAACCCATCTGGCACAGGCCATTGGCAATGATGTAATTACGAATGGTAGTAACAAGACCGTATTGTATGTTTCCTCTGAGAAATTTACCAATCAGATCATTGAATCTATTAAAAATAATGCGGTAAACGATTTTGTAAACTTCTATCAATTGGTAGATGTACTGATTGTTGACGATATTCAGTTTCTTGCCAATAAGGTGAAAACTCAGGAAATCTTTTTTCACATATTTAATCAGCTCCACCAAAACGGAAAGCAAATCATTTTGACTTCAGACCGCCCGCCTAAAGATTTGGATGGTATGGAAGAACGTTTGATCTCGCGTTTCAAATGGGGACTTTCTGCTGACTTGAGTACTCCCGAGCTCGAAACCCGCATGGCTATTCTCGAATCCAAAATGACGCGGGAAGGACTGGATATTCCCTACGATGTGATCGAATTCATTTGTTATAACATCAAAAACAATATCCGTGAACTGGAAGGCGTGTTGATCTCTCTCGTTGCTCAATCTATGTTAAACCGCAGAGAAATTGATATCGATCTTGCCAAAGAGGTGATCAAGAATTTTGTGAGCCAGATGTCCAAAGAAATTACGGTAGAATTTATTCAGGATTTAGTAGCGGATCATTTTGATGTTCCCGTTGACAAACTAAAAGGGCAGACCCGTAAGCGTTCTATCGTGATTGCTCGTCAATTATCGATGTACCTGGCTAAGAATCTAACGAATAAATCTCTGAAATCCATTGGTGAAAATTTTGGAGGACGTGATCACAGTACGGTCATTTATTCCTGTAAAGCAGTTCAGGATCTTCTTGATACGGATATGATTTTCAAAGACACAGTAGCTGACCTGGAGAAGAAAATCAAAATGAGCCTGAACGAAAAATAAGCCTTCCACCCAATTGTTTTTAAACTTTCTGCAGCATTAATCGACTTTCTGATTAATACAATTATTCTTTTTAGCTCTTGTCAAAGCAGAAAAATTACTCAGAATACACCATTTTATTTTTTTTGGAATCATATTTGATTACTAAACCCTGACTATAGCTCTATAGTACTTTTCAACAAATCTTTCTGGTAGATTAAAAAAAACTCTTTTTAGAGGGGAATGCTCTTATTGATTATTGCTGCTGTCCATAGCAATCGATAAGTGATCACTCCGACCCATTTAAACACATTCTAAAATATTAGATCCATGACTACATCTAAACCAAAAACTAAAAAAAGCCCGATTTTTCCCAGAATATCAGATTCCTGGATGTTTTTAATTGGTTTGGGCTTGGTATTATCGAGTAATTTCAGTGATTTACAACAGTATGGGGCAAAGAAATCCAATAGTTTTAGTACCGAAATGTCTGGTAAATATTCCGAATCCTATGTGAGTAAAGATTTATCCCTTGTCTCGGATAAAAAGAATGAGCTGTAACAGTGATCTGGATTCTGAACGGTATACTATTCTCATTAACTGTTGTCATTTCATCAAATAATCTATTTTAAAATGCAACATGAAAACTACTTTTATCGTCATTTTTTCACATTTCTGTATCTGCTTATCAGCGCAGATCGTTGGCACCTGTGCAGGAATTCGTGGTTCAGTAGGTTATGAAGATGGTTCTTATTTAGAAGCTACTTTTAATAATCCACACGGTATAGCTGTCAGTCAAACAGGTACAATATATGTTTGTGACCGCTTTAATCACATTATCCGAAAAATAAGTCCACTGGGAGAAGTTTCTACCCTGGCTGGAAATCCCGGGCTTATTGGGGATGCGGATGGTCAGGGCTCAGAAGCACTTTTTTATGAGCCCTGGGGGCTTTGCGTGGATGCGCAGGAGAATGTATATGTATCGGATACCCGAAATAATAAAATTAAGAAAATTGATCCTGAAGGGAATGTGATTACTTATGCCGGTACGGGAAATTTTGGTACTACAAACGGCGCTTTTGAATCTGCTACTTTCGGGCTGCCGGTGGGAATAGAATCCGATGGAGCCGGAACGATTTACGTAGCAGATCATTCTACTCATATTATCCGCAAACTGAGCCCGGATGGGCAGGTGTCTACTCTGGCAGGTATTCCCTATACAAATGGCGATCAGGATGGTCCGGGCAATACAGCTACATTTAATAAACCCTATGGCTTAACACTCGACTTGCAAGGAAATATTATCGTAGCAGATGAATGGAATCACAAAATCCGGAGGATAAGCCCGGAAGGAGAGGTCTCAACCATTGCCGGAACGGGAGAAACCGGTGGGGACAATGGAGCTGCTGAAACCTCAACTTTTCACTTTCCCTGGGATGTAACTGTGGATTCTCTGGGAAATATTTTCGTGGTAGATGGTTTGAATTATGTAGTCCGGAAAATAAGTCCGGAAGGAGAAGTCTCTATTCTGGCGGGCACATTGGGCTCTGCCGGAAGTGAAGATGGAACAGGAACAGATGCTCGTTTTAGCGGAGCTGCCGGAATCGCTTATTCTCCTTTGACCAGAGAATTATTTATCGCAGATGCTTTCAATAATCTTGTCCGAAAGATCACGGACCCCGGGCAGGGTGTTTTCCTGGCGAATGCGGATAATCAACAACAATTTTGTCCTCAACAGAATAACCAAATCGATGCCTTCCCTTTGGTTTACGATCAATTCCATTTTTTTCTAAATGATCAATTATTACAGAGTGGAACTCAATCATACTTTGATTTATCGAATATAGCTTCTGGTAGTCACACGTTGAAAGTAGTAGCTAATCTGGACACTTTTACGGTCGAATCAGATGTATTTGAATTTGAAGTATATGAAGTTGTGAAACCCACTATAGATACGGTTGGAGCAACGACCTTTTTTGAAGGGGATTCTGTGATTTTGGTCGCGAGTTTTGGAGAAGAATATTTTTGGTCAAATGGGGCGGATACTCCGACTATAACGGTTAAAGAAAGTGGGAGCTATGCCGTAGAGGTGATTGATCAAAATGATTGCCCAGCTGTTTCGGATATGGTACTGGTAACGGTTAGAGCTGAATTGAATCCGATTGAGATTTTTGCTTTTGGCATGACTACTTTTTGTGAAGGAGCATCTGTATTATTGAGCGCTAATTATTCTGAAAATATCCAATGGTTAAAGGATGGCTGGCCTATTGAAGAAGGGAATACTCCTGAATATGAGGTAATGAACTCTGGCAGCTATCGGGTTCAATTTACAGATACGGATGGGACAACCATAATTTCTGATCCGGTTGAGATAAATGTTTTGAAAAGTCCGAAAATTGATTTCAGAACAGACAAAAAACTGGCTAAACCCGGAGAGTTTATTCAATTTATTGCAATTGCAGATTCTACAACTTCTCTGGAGTGGGATTTTGGGGACGGTGAACAAATAATAATAGAAAATTCCCCTCTTTATAGCTATCAGGAGGAAGGCCTCTATACGGTAAGCCTAAAGGGAAGTTATAGTAATAACTGTACCTCTACAGAAACCAAAGCAGCCTATATCGAAATTAATCGGTCCGCTAATTCCGAAGTATTGGAAGATGATGTATTTGTGGCAACTGCGTTTACGCCAAACAATGATGGTATTAATGATGAATTATTTGTTCGGGGTAGTGATGTTGCTGAAATGCGAATAAAAATATTTAATCATCAGGGCATTTTAATTTTTGAATCCGATTCAAAAAATATTGGCTGGAATGGTCGGTATAAAAATAAACCAGCTCCGGCTGGCAATTATTTCTATCAGTTAGAATATGTCAATTTTTTAGATAAAAAGAAACAAATAAAGGGACAAATAACTTTGTTAAAATAATTTTGAAAATGAGGCAATGGCTACTTCTTTTTGTATTGGGTTTAGGAAATCTGGGATTTGCGCAGGACTTCCATTTCTCTCAATTTGAGGCGCTTAAATTGACCAGACATGCTTTGCCTTTGGAGAATCAGGGGGAAGCAGTGATTGCCTATAGGGCTCAGTGGACCGGAATATCTTCTTTTAGAAATATGCTGGCTGCCTATCATCATCAGGTATCGGATTTTTCGCTAGGCGGAAAATTAATACAAAACGATGCAGGGGAAAAATCACTAAAAACGACACAACTTTTATTGGACCTTAATTATAAAAAGGTTTTAAATCATTCGGAGGATTTTATTGCTTTTGGGGCGAGTGCCGGATTTATTCAGCAGAGATTCAGACCGGAATCTTTTAAATTCGATCTTCAATATGTCGAAGGGGAAGGTTTTGATGAAAGTCTGGGAAATGGCGAAAATTTTAGTCTTAATAATCAACTTATACCAGTAGTTCATGCTGGTTTATATGCTAGAACATATCTGGATAATTTTTCTCTTTCATTTGGATTGTCTTTGAATAATATTAATAAACCAGAAGCGGGTTTTAACAAGGATGCTCCAGTCTATTTTTCGCATGCCTTTTCTTCTTTTGTAGAAATGAATACTCAGTTAAAAGATGCTGTTTATTTAGATGCCTATTTGAGATATGATCAATTTAATTTTTTTGAATGGATGCTGGGCGGTCGAATAAAATATCAATTCAATGATGATTTATTATTGAATTTTGGCTTGGCCCATCGCTTAAATAATAGTGTGGTTTTTGAAATAGGTACAGAGTTTCAACAATTTATTTTCATGCTGAGTTATGATTTTTTATATGGCAATATTTCAACAATAAACGGGCAAATAGGGAGTTTTGAACTAAGCGCCCGGTATTTAATTGGAGAATAATTTCCCTAAGGAAAAACTGGAACTATTTTTGTTTTAAACAAAATATCTTTTCTAACTGGTACGGTATCAATTAAAATATTGATTTAGATACTCTTTTGAAATTTATCGAGATTTACTACCTGATTTATATTGATACGCTGTTAAACGGATACATTCTAATCCGATTCCATTTTTCAAAAAATAATAACTGGTATATTAAAAGATAGTATTTCTATTATCTTAATTAATTCGCATATAATCTGTTGTACCCCAATACAGTAAAATATTTCCCTCTCGCAGATAGATTTTTAATTCCCCTTTTTACTTGTAAATAAATACTGAAAATCATTTAAGATTTTCAATTCCCTCCAACTGAAAACCGGAGATAGAATACACTCCTGTTTTCGAATTTTAAACACACTAACATTTAAATACATAACTACTAATTAACACCATGTTAAACTTTTACAACCAGTTTAAAGTACTATTACTTTTTGCATTTATTACTGGTTCCCAACTAGCAAAAGCACAAAATCTAAATTTTGAGAACCTTGTTCCTGCTGAAATTACAGTATGTGGAGCAGGAGGAATATTTACGGTTGAATTTGTGAATATTTCCGGGGGAACTTTAAGTAATTTATCTATTAACGTAGATTTACCGAGCGGGATCAATTACGAAGCAGGAAGTCTTTCTGAAGCTACCAGCCATAATGTTCAGGAACAAAATATTAGCAACCTGAACAATGTCTTTTTTTCCTGTAATAACCTTGCCGCAGGTGCGACGGTAACTTTTACTTTTCAGGCAACTGCCGATTTTAATGCTTTTACTGCTCAGACTTCCGGGACAATATTCACGAATGACGTAACCGTGAGTTATGACGGAGGGATGGATAGCGATCAGACTTCGAGTTATAATGTACTCTACGCTGCATTGACTATCACAACTGTAAGTCCGACATCCAAAACTATTTTTGTAGGTGGCTCTTACACCCGGGAAGTGACCATTGTCAATGGAGGCTATGGTTCTCTGTCCTCTTTCTATCTGGAAGATATCCATGATAACAATTCAACGATCAGTGCAAGCAATATTGGCACTTTAAATGTGGATGGAAACCAGATCAGTTTCGATGCTAGTGATTTTACAAGTATTGGAAATGGTGATGGCTTGTTTGATAGAAATGAAGCGATTACGGTCACTCAAACCATTGATGTAAGTGGCTGTAATAGTTTTGAATCTGAGTTGACCGCTTATTGGGGATGCACCGGGCAAGTCGAGGCTAGCAACAAAAAATACCCTTATACCACAGTCGTGCTTTATGCACCCAGTTTATCATTTACACCAACTGCTTCTTTTAATACCTGTATTGATGGAAGCGCAGATAACCAGCAATTGGTGATCACCAATAATGGTACCGGGCCAGCTAATAATCTTGAGGTTGAGATTAGTCCGAAAGAGGGGGATCAATACACGCGCACGGATGTAACGAATATCACATTGACAGATGCCCAGGGGATGACCACTATTACACCGAGTAATACCAGTAATGCAGTTGGCTATGATTGTCTGGGAACTAATCCAAAGGATGGTTTTACGCTTACCATACCTCCGATACAACCTGGAGAGACGGTAACCCTGAGCTGGAATAACTATACCTGTGCGACTACTTTTTGTGGGGAAGTGCCCTATGTAGGCTGGGCTTATGATGCTACTTATACAGATATGTGTTATAGCCGCAATTACACAAAAAATGGTACCGGACAGGAAGCTTATAAAAAGAAAATGGTATCCTTTCTCGAAGTGCCTTCTGATTTGGGGGAAAATGAGGAAGGATTGTATACGATGATTATTACTGCATCTACGTTTAAATTACCAGAAGAAACCGGCGCTTATTTCGAAGCGGAATTTGATGTTCCCGAAGGTTTGGCCTGGAGTGGAAATGCAGCAGATTTAACTTATGCCAGTGGCGCAACGACCTGGAACGCACAAGATATATATTTTAATACCAATACCCGTAAACTGACGGCTAAGTATCTCCTGCCTATACCTAATAACTTCAATCTGGTTAATTCTGCTTTTGATTTAAAATTGACCAATGACTGTTCAGCAGGGACAACACAAGTGACATTCGGGGCAAGACTTTTTTATGTTATGGATCCGGATTGCAATCCCGTGTATCGAGTTCCGATGACCTGTTATGAAAGCGGGTTGACCCAATTGCATTGTCCGGGGAATTGTGAGCATGGTTTGGCCTTTGAGCGGTTTGCGGTGACCCGAACGAGCCTCGGCATATCGGATAATGATCTCGACGGTTTGCCGGATGCAACGGACGCTCCTGACTTCAGCAAAATAAAGAGAAACCGGATTATGGTAAGTGATACCTTTGAAACAGTATTTACCGGAACGGTTCATACTTCTGCTACTTATCCTTCCTGGGCTTATGCTTATGCAAAATCACAAGTGCCCTATGGCGACGAAATAGAAATTATCTCAGCAGCCGTAACTATTGTTGATGCTTCTACGAATCAAACACTCACTTGCGATAATGTAAACTTTGTCGATGCACTGGTCAATAGTATACGAACGGTAGATTTTGATTTTAGCCCGGCCACCTTATTTGCCAATGCTTGCAATGACTTTGATGGTTTTGTATTGGAGGATGCAGATCAGGTAACACTTACCGCGGTTTATCATGTAGTAGATAATCCGGGAGGGATAACAGAACTGGTCACTATTGAAAATGATTTTTATGTTTCGGATACGGAAAATGCTGCCGGCTTTCAATGTAATGACTGGAATGGCAACTTTACACTGATCGGTTATTTTTACAATGTAAATAGTTCAGATCAATATAATATTAAAACCTGTACAAAAACGATCAAGCAAAACTACAGGATGAGTATTGGAGCCTGTTGCTCTAATTATGCTGGCGGGAATCTCTTTCCATACGAATACAGAAACTGGGCGAATATCAAAAACCTGAGGGTAGAGATTCCGGAGGGCTATAGTTTGGTTTCCGGGCAAATGGAACAGTGGCGTACACTGTATACTAATAAAACGAAAAAAGAGACGGTTTCGATCAGTCCGGATAGTATCTCGGGGACTTCGCATTATTTTAATCTGGAAAATTATCATGTAAGCAATGGTGGAGGGATCAATTTATCTGATGATGGATTCAGAGGCCGGATTTCACTTGATGTAAAACCGAATTGTGATGTGAATGAAGCCACTAATCTGCCCATGACCTGGCACTTCACTTTTCAGGAAAATGCGGTACTGGGGGGCAGTGAAACGGTTGAGTATGCGGCTTCTACTGCTGATTACCTGAAATATTTCCGGGCGGAGCTGGATTTATCAACAAATCTCCCGACACAGGAAGCTGCTGGACCTTTGGTCAGCTGGGATATTAAAGTAAACTGTAAAAATGCGGATGCCGAAAACGGCTGGTTATCATTTGACTATGCAACGAATGATATTGGAATCGTAGAAGTTTATGATGTAGCAGCCGATACCGCAATTACTTCAAATAATGGCTATTTTTATATTGGCGATATGAACCTGAATAATAGTAAAAATTATCGCTTGACCGTAAATTATAATTCCTGTAATTCTCCTCAATTAAAGGTTCGCTCAGGATATCATTGCGATGGTTACGGGGCAATTGATTTGGCTTGTGGCTATGATGAATTAGCACTCTATATTGTACCGCAATCTACCGAGTTACAAGTGAAGTTCAATAGTGAAATTACCGGAGGAGATGAATGTGGAAGTACGATGTCTGTAGAGTTGGAGATGCTCAGTGCAAAACTTTCCAGTGTCGAAGATTTATTCGTGGATGTTGTACAGTCAACTAATCAGACAATTACTATTGTTCCGGGATCGGTAAGCGCATTATATCCAGAGGCAGGGACTTATTCAACTATTAGTGATCCGACGTATAATCTGGGAACCTATACTATTACCGGAGCGAGTATGGATTCAATTATCGGAGTAGATGGATTGGTTGGTATTACAGATGTTACCATGAATATCGTCAAAGTAAAATTTGATCTGCTACTGGATGCAAGTTTTAGACCCGGAGACTTTCTAACGCTGAACATAGGCGGGAATGAACCTTGTGGAGCAGCACTGCCCACCCTGTCATTAGCGATTGATCCAAATGCTACTGTCGAATCGATTAGCGGAGCAGGACTGAACGGTGCTTCTGATAACTGGGCTATGGCTTGGGGGGATTATGATAATGATGGAAATGTTGATCTTTTTGTAACTAACTATGCTGAAGATCAACCGAATCAATTATACCACAATAATGGAAATGGCACCTTTACTCAGGTAAGCCCCGGGCCCATTGCTACAGATACCGGTATCTCTTTAGGTGCTACCTGGGGAGATTATGATAATGATGGTGATCTCGATCTCTTCATTGCTAATAATATTGGTACAAAGAACTGGCTTTACAGAAATGAAGGCAGTGGGAATTTTACAAAAATCGAAAATGATCCGGTTTCAAATTATGATGGTTATTCACATGGCGTTTCCTGGGTTGATTACGATAATGACGGATACCTGGATCTGTTTGTAGCAGATTATTTTTCTACCCGATTTAATCATCTTTACCACAATAATGGAGATGGTACTTTCTCTGATGTTACTACTGCTACTCCCGTACTGGAATCCAGTTCTTCTATTTCAGGTATTTGGGGGGACTATAATAATGATGGTCTGCCTGATCTTTTTGTCAGCAACATCAATAATGAAAATAATGCCCTTTTCAAAAATAAAGGGAATGGTGATTTTGAAAAAATTAGCACCGGAGCTATTGTTAATGATGGAGGTAATTCAGTCGGTGCAAGTTGGGGAGACTATAATAACGATGGTTATCTGGACCTATTTGTTACAAATGCCGGGAATAATAATAATTTCCTTTATCGCAATAATGGAGATGAAACCTTTACTAAAATTACAACCGGAGCTATTGTCAACGATGGAGGTCATTCTCATGGTTCGGCCTGGGGAGATTATGATAATGATGGGGACCTTGATCTCTTTGTATCCAATGACAACAGTACCTATAATTTTCTGTACAGTAATAACGGAGATGGTACTTTTACCAAACTCACAAATGGTATAACCGAAGCGATTTCAAGCTCTTTCGGTGCCGCCTGGGCGGATTATGATAATGATCTTGATATCGATCTTTTTGTTGCAAACAGAGATGGACAGGAAAATAAACTTTATGCAAATTCCAGAGGAAGGTGTCAAAACAAAGCTTGTTTGGTATTGGTAGGTACGAATTCCAATTATTCGGCCATCGGCGCGAAAGTTCGTTTAAAAGCCAATATTTATGGACAGGATATTTGGCAGCTACGTGAAATCTCTGCACAAACAGGTGGAGGAATCGGGGGACAAAACGATATGAAAATGCTGATCGGTCTGGGGGATGCGACTACGATTGATTCTTTGATTATTGAATGGCCATCGGGATATACGCAGGTTGTTGAAAATGCCAGCGTAAATAATTGCTTAACTATTACCGAGGACCAGGGAGGAAAAATTTGTGGTGTTGCTTATTATGATGAAAATGGGAATTGTACTTTGGATCAGAATGAACAGGTGCTTTCCAATATGAGCATTACTGTTCAACCCGGGAATCAGACTGTCGTCACTAATGATAGCGGAGCTTATACGGTTTATGTTGATCCTGGAACCTACACAGTAACACAGGCCGGTTCGACATTATGGTCCCCTACCTGTAATACCAGTCATACTGTTGAAGTATTACAAATGGGACAAAACTATTGTGGTTTTAATATTGGCAATACTCCGGTAAGTAGGGATGTAGACTTGTCTGTTGAGGTTAATGCTACACCTTGTCGGATTGGAGAGGAGAATTTAATTGCACTCACTTATTGTAACCAGGGAACACGAATGGCAACTAATATAGAATTAAAGCTTTTTTCCAGTACTGAATCATCTTTTGTAGAAAGTTCAGTACCTTGGGATTCCTACGCTTCGGATACCGCAACCTGGAATATTGATAGTCTGATAATTGGCGCATGTTATACCATTTATGTAAAAAACCTGATCAACCCGACGACCGAGGTCGGAACCTTGGTGACTATGGGCGCCATAATAAACGGTCAGGAAACGGAAACAAATACTTCTAATAATAATGATGATCTGCAGTGTCCGGCAGTAGGTTCTTTTGACCCGAATGATATTCTGGTTAATCCTGAAGGATATATTGAACCGGATCAGGATTTGACCTACACGATTCGTTTTCAGAATGTGGGGAATAGCCCTGCCAATACGGTGATGGTTATTGATCAACTACCCGAAGAACTGGATATGTCGACTTTCCAAATGGGAATTGCCAGTCACGGATATCGACTCGATATTCAGGATAATAATGTATTGGTCTGGACGTTTGAAAATATCAATTTGATTGATAGTACAACTAACGAGGCTTTGAGTAATGGTTATATTATTTTTAAAATAAAACCAAGATTCGGGCTGGAAGAGGGGACAGAAATTTTAAATGATGCAGCTATTTATTTTGATAATAACGAACCAATTCACACAAATACGGTAGTCAATACGATAGGAGAGGAGCCGGAGACGACCTTGGGTAGTTCTGGTGATCCATACGCTTTAAGTGTATTTCCAAACCCAATGAATGATCATTCCGAAATTCGACTGATTGACCAAAATCATGCATCTATCAAGATTACCGGCATAGCCCTGCATGAACTGACAGGGAGAAAGTTAATTAACAAAAAAGGCTTGAGCCTGGATAATTACAGAATTGAAAAAGGCCTGTTTGCTCCCGGTTATTATATTCTTCGGGTCCGGGGCGAGAATAATAAAGAATATGTATCAAAACTGATTATACATTAGAAGCTTTATAATTCGACTTTCGGCCTTAAAAAGGCGAAAACTGAAAAAGCCAGATTGCATTAAGCATCTGGCTTTTTTTATTGTGTTAAATCAAATATAATTTTCTTAGAGATATTGTCACAATTAAATTAAGCACTTATGAAATTTCTTTTCTTTTGATCCAGATTTGTTTTTTGGAAAAAGGGCTTATTATGTATAGCATATTTATGGTAAATGTTAATGGCTGATCTTAAATAAGTTGCCAGGGATTAAGGTTTTGATGAACTGATTTTAAAAAACTGTAAACTATTCAATATTTTTGAAACCGATAAATATCCTTGTCACAAATCAAGTAGAAATGTGGATTTTATACTAGGCCATTTAGGCTTATTTTGAATTATATAAAGTTGATAATAACATCAGCTCCCCAAAATAACTTTAAAACTATCTAGAAAGGAATCCCCCTGTCCCCGCTTTTCATCCCCTCCGGTATTATCTACTTATAATCATCGTTTAACGAAATCAACATAACAATCATGAAAGTAATCTTTACGATTATCTTTGGATTATTCTTAATACAGGCGGTTGCACAGGATCCTTCTTTTTCACAGTTTTATGCTAATCGTATTTATCTGAACCCTGCTTTCACCGGAGTGGAAAGAGGTGTAAGTGTGGCAGGTGTTTCTCGTTTGCAATGGGTAAATGTAGACCATGGTTTTAGAACCTACGGATTCACTGTTGAAATTCAGGAACCATTTATCCGAAGCGGGATCGGTCTTAGTTTATTCAGGAACACGCAGGGCCTGGCTCAGTTAAATTCTACTTCTATCGGTCTTTCCTATTCTTATCTGATTCCAATGGACGGTCATAATATTCACCTGGGGGTAGAAGCGCAGTGGAATCAAAGAAGCGTGGATTGGGATCAGGTGGTCTTCTCTGACCAATTGGATGCTGTTAACGGAAATGTCTACAGCACTTCTTTTGTACCTATTTTGGAAGAAACCAGTTTCACGGATTTCAATATGGGAATCCTTTGGCGTTTCAATTCTACTGTGAAACTTGGCAAAAAGAAGTATAAAGATATACGCAATAGTATTGGATTAAGCATGCATCATCTGCCGGCACTTTTCGGAACGAATACGGGGGGTGAATCTTTACAAAACCTGCCTACTCAGGTAATGCCTCGTTTGACTTTTCATGCCGGTTCTATGATTCCGCTTACTTTTTTTAATAGTACGAAAAAAGAGATCATGATCTCGCCAAATATCAAAGTTGATGTACAGGGAGATGCTTTGCTGCAGTTTCGCGAAAACCTTCAGGTATTTACCTACGGTGCTTATTTCTTGTACGAAGGTTTCTACGTAGGTGCACTTTATCAGAATAAAAACATTTTTTCTCATCATAGAAACACTAATGCCTGGATTCTGGCGGTAGGAGCATATATCGATTCTGAAAAACAAACAGATGGTAAACTATTCGTTGGCTTCAGTTATGATGCCAATACAACAGGGGTTGGCCCCGAAGCCGGAGGTGTTTACGAAATCTCTTTCCGCTGGACCGGTAGTCCTAAAGTTTCTATCCTCGGAGATGGAAACCGCAAACGCTCTAGACGGGCTTTAGACTGTTATAGATTCTTTTAAATAAAGATTCATTTTCCCAAAGCTATTTTTCTTACGAGCATTAAATACTAAATTTTCCCCCCGCACATATTGAGAATTATTAACCCATTATTTGTGTTCAGGTTATGAAAAAATTATTTACATTAACAATATTCCTAACCAGTCTGATATCTTTCCAGACGCTTTTCGCTCAGTGCGATGTTACCCTGTCAGATCCTACACCTTGTGCGCTTTCACCTGTAACAATCAGTGTAGATAATCCCAGTGGCTCTTACGGTTGGGATCTCGACAATGATGGGTTTATTGATGCCTTCGGAAGTAGTGTAAGCCACACTTTTCCGGAAAATAACATTGATATCAATTATTCTATTGTGCTTTTCCAAAACGGGATACCATGTGCTATTCACGATATCCTGGTGGCGGGTTTACCTGATCCAAGCATCGGTATTATCCCGGGAAGTGGAATTCTCGAAGGCAATTTGATTCGGGTATGTAGTGGTAGTCCTGATATTACACTGGAAGTATACAATTCTTCAACCACCTACGCGAATAATCAATCTTATGAAATCAACTGGGGGGACGGAACTGTGGAAACCTATGATAATACGACATTCCCCAATACCAGCTCGATTACGCACGATTACTCCACTTATGGATATTATAATATATCTGTGACGGTGACCTCGGTAAATGGCTGTACGAATTCGGAATTTTATACTTTGTATAATGGTAGTAATCCCTCTGTCGGTTTGGCGAACCCCGGTAATACCGTGGGAATTTGTGCACCTGCAACCATTGATTTTCCAATTACCAATACCTCAAGTAATCCGACTGGAACAATTTATACGTTATATGTGAGTGGGGAAGTAGTTGCACTTTATACCCAAGAGAATGTACCGGCCATATTTTCTTATACTTTTTTGGAATCCTCTTGTGGTCAGGCTACAGGAACCGGGAATTATCAAAATGCCTATGATGTACAAATCCTCGCTTCTAACCCCTGCGGCTCTTCACAAGCTACAATTGAACCTATTGAATTGAGCAGTCCGCCGGAAGTTACTTTTGCATCGAATAATCCTTCAACGGGATGTGAAGAGGAAACCTATACCTTTACGAATACATCGGGAAACCTGGCTGAAGTAATCGCCGGTACTTGTACCAATTTGGCTCCAAGTTGGAGTGTAACTCCGGGGATACCGGGAATTGACTGGATTATTACCAGTGGTAATCAATTTGGTTCGGATGAAATAGAAATTATCTTTCTTACGCCCGGAGAATACACCATTACGATGACGATTAATAGTCCGAGTTGTGGTTCGGGGTCTTACAGCGATCAGATTACGGTTTTTGAGAACCCAAATGCGGGAGCGACAGGTGGTTTGGTTTCAGCATCTGTGCCTGCAACCTCTGATGATTGTAGCCCTTCTATGGGAATTTTTACGAATAATTCTACTGGAGATAGCCTCAGTTTTGAATGGGATATTGATCCGCCTTCCGGCTGGATGTATGTTGATACGTTTAATCAAAATTCTCCGGATTTACAAGTATTGTTTACGGACCCCGGAGAATATAATGTTTCACTGACTGCAACGAATATTTGTGATACAGATACCTGGGACACATTGCTGGTTGTAGCGGATGTACCGGTCGTAGATATCCCGCCTATTCCAAACCAGTGTGGAGAAGCCACTTTTAATTTTGACCCTTCGATGGTAGATATTGACGCCAACTTTGGAGTATTGTCCTCTGTTCAATGGTCATTCCCCGGTGCAACACCTTCATCCTCAACATCAACTTATCCTGGCAATATTCATTATGATACTCCTGGTACTTATACCATTGAGGTGACCGTCACCAACCAGTGTGGATCACATACGGCAACTCAAACTTTTGAGATAGAGCCAATCGGTAATGTTGATGTAAGCAATGATACGACCGTTTGTGCCAATGCAGCTCCTTTCATGGTATCGGGAACGATTGCCGGAGGAACATGGACGGGAGTCGGTGTGAGCCCCGATGGAAATTTTGATCCTGCACAAGCCAATCTAGGTTCAAATACACTGGTTTATACGGTTCAGGATGGTGCTTGTATCCTAATGGACAGCCTGGAAGTAAATATTAATCCCCTTCCGGTAGTTGATGCTGGTCCGGATCAAAGAGAATGTATTGATGTTGGAGTGTTTCCAATTATTGGAGGTACACCGGCAGGTGGTGTCTGGACTTCCAATAATGGAGGTGTAATTGTTAATGGAAATGAATTTGATCCGATCGCTTCCTCCGGGGCCGGGGTTTATGAATTAACCTATACCTATACAGATGCGATTGGTTGTACAGGTACAGATACTAAACTTGTTACTATTGACCCATTACCTTTGGTAGAAGCCGGGCCTGATCAAAGTTTGTGTGAAAATCCCTTTGATGTTGAATTGACCGGTGCTTCACCTGCAGGTGGTATCTGGTCTGGTCCGGGAGTAAATCCGGATGGAACATTTAATGCTGCTAATGCAGGAACGGGCACATTTACGCTTTATTATGATTATACGGATCCTGTGACCGGATGTATGAACAGAGATAGTCTGGAAATGACAGTGACCCCCAACGAAGTTGCGGAAGCAGGAGCGGATGAAACGTTATGTCTGAATGCTACGCCATTTGTTATTAATACCGGAACGCCTGTGGGTGGATACTGGACAGGTCCCGGAGTAGACAGTTTAACTAATATTTTTGATCCGATGGCGGCTGGAGTAGGTACACATACTTTGACCTATACATTAGGTGACGGTGTTTGCCGGACGGATGATACCAAGTTGATTACGGTTCAGGATATTCCATCCCTGACCTTGCCCAAGGATCAACTGATGTGTATCAACGACTTGCCTTACGATTTGAATGCAGCTACTCCGGCGGGCGGAAGCTGGAGCGGTTCGGGAATCAATGGAAATTCTTTTGATCCTTCCTTGGCGGGTGTTGGCTTACACGTAATCACTTATACCTACACCGATCCTGTAAATGGCTGTTCCAATAGCGAAACGGTAGAAATGGAGGTTGTTCCATTGCCTAATATTATTGTCAGTGATACTACCTATTGTAATACTCCTGGTCTGGTAGCTTTACCGGTAGCCAGCCCACAGGGAGGGCTCTGGTCAGGAGCAGGGGTCGTTGGGGATAATTTTGATCCCGTACAAGCAGGTGGGGCAGGAACCTATACCCTGGTTTATACCTTCTCGGATGCCAATAATTGCGAAAACTCTGAAGATGTTATTGTTACAGTAGTTGATCCGGTAGATATCAATGCAGGAAATGATTTTGAAATCTGTATTGATGCAGCTATTATTGATCTTAGCCAGATTGCCTCTCCTGCGGGGGGAACCTGGAATGCCAATGGTAGTCCGGGCTTGAGTGGAGATAATTTTAATCCTGCTATCGCCGGAGTTGGAACACATACGCTTACCTATACCTTGGGAGAAGGGAACTGTCAGGTGAGTGATGAAATAAATATTACAGTGAATCCTCTACCGATCGTAAGTGTGATGAATGATTTTGAAGTTTGTGTGAGTGAAAGTAATGTCGTGTTAAGCGCTACGCCATTGGGAGGTGTTTGGACTTCGCCTAATGGGGGAGTGGTTGCTGGTGGTATTTTTAATCCGAATGCTTCCGGTCCTGGCATCTTTGCACTTAATTATACTTATGTGGATATCAATGGTTGCCAAAATTCTGATGGTCTTTTAGTGACGGTGCATGACCTGCCCAATATTTTGACTAATGATACGACCTATTGTAGTACACCGGGCTTGGTAGAAATGCCTACGGCCTTACCTTTCGGAGGAAGCTGGACCGGTCCCGGCTTAAATGGTCAAATGTTTGATCCGATGGCGGCTGGTGGTCCGGGGGCTTATACGATGACCTATTCTTACACCGATGGAAATGGTTGTGAAAATACGAACACAGCAATCATTACGGTGATTGCGCCGGCGACGATTGATGCCGGAGTGAATGACACGATTTGTATTGATGACACAGCAATAACCTTAAGTGGAAATATCCCGGCCAATGGCACCTGGCTTGGAAACGGAATTATCGATGCTGATGCCGGCGTTTTTGATCCGGCAGTTGCTGGAGCAGGTGTGCATACACTTACCTATACCTATGGAGTTGGTAATTGTTATGTAGAAGATACGAAAACCGTTACAGTGATTGATCTGGAAGTATATGCGGGATCAGACGAGTCCAGTTGTTTTACTTATGATCCTTTTATTATGCAGGGATACGCCCCTCTCGGTGGTGTCTGGAGCGGTACGGGAATAGTTGATGCCGATGCTGGAATATTTGATCCTGCCATAGCAAATACGGGAACTCATACTTTGACTTATACCTATACTGATCCGATTACAGGATGTGTAAAAAGTGATACGAAGGAGATTACGATTTTCCCAATGGAACCGGCAGCATTTAATCTGCCTCCAATCGCTTGTAGAAACGAACCTGTTCAATTCGAAAACCTTTCTCCATCAGACTACGATATGAGCTGGTCTTTTGGTCTTGGTCAGGGAACTTCTACTGCGGTTAATCCGGTTCATGTCTATGATGTTGCGGGCATTTATGAAGTAAGTTTAATCGTTGAAAACGAATTCGGTTGTATGGATACCATTAGCCATCCAATTACGATTGCGGATTCTCCGGAAGCTTATTTTGAGCCGGATACAACAGCAGGATGTGTTTATAATGGCTTTAATTTTAATAATCTGAGTTTTGGGGACAGTCTTTCATATTTCTGGGAGTTTGGTGATTTCCAGACCAGTACGGAAGAAGATCCCGGAATCATTTATTTCGAACAGGGACTTCACGATACAACTTATGTGATCACACTAACTGTAAGCAATATCTGTGGTAGTCATACTTACCAGGATGTTATTCTAATCCACCCTATGCCCAATGCAGATTTTGGTATTGCACCTTTAACGGAATGTTCACCACTTTTGGTTGATTTTGCAAATGCTTCTACCGGTGCGGCATCAGAGTTTTTCTGGGATTTTGGAAACGGTAATACTTCTACTCAACAGATTCCGCCTACACAAACTTATTTCACAGATTCTACTTTTAGTATTTATACGGTAACACTAATCACTACAAATTTATGTGGAGCAGATACCTCGACGGCAGAAGTGTTGGTCGAATCTGCTAATGTAGTAGCAGCGGCGGAGGCTTCAATACTTGAGGGTTGTGTACCTTTGGAAGTAGATTTTACCAACTTCAGTTCAGCGAATGCTACGATTGACTGGGATTTTGGAGATGGAAACACTTCTTCAAGCAGCGACCCTACACATATTTTTACCGAACCGGGAGATTATACCGTTATTCAATATGCAAATAGCGATTGTGGATACGATACTACGGCAATTGATATTACCGTTTATCCGGCACCGGCAGTTGGTTTTGATCATCCCGAAAATATTTGCTCGGGAGAGGAAGTTTCCTTTAATAACACTTCCATTAATACCACGGGTAATTTCTGGGACTTTGGGGATGGAAATACTTCTACCCTAAACAATCCGGTACACACCTATACGACTCCGGGAACTTATACGATTACTTTGACCGGAGTATCTGCTGCGAACCAGTGTAATGCAACCTATAGCAGTACCATTACTGTTTTAGAATTGCCGAGTGCCTCTTTTGAACCTTCTACTACTTATGGATGTGCTCCGCTGAATGTACAATTTGTCAACCATTCGACGAATGCTTTATTCTATCAATGGGATTTTGGAGATGGGAATACTTCTATTGAAGAAGAACCGGAGCATGTGTTTGAAGCGGAGGGGACTTATCAGGTAACCCTATTGGCTACTGATGCGAATGGTTGTTTTGAAGATTTTACCATCTTTAATATTATCGTTCGACCTAAACCGGAGGCAGCCTTTGACTTTGAAAAAGCGCAGGCATGTGGTTTGCCGGCTACTATCTATTTTGAAAATCTGTCGCAAGGTGGTATTGATTATGAATGGTCGTTTGGAGAAGGTACAACTTCACCATTTACCAATCCGACGCATACCTATACGGAAGCCGGAACCTACGAAGTGATGTTGATTACTAATAATCAATTCTCTTGTAGTGATACGACTACGATGAATATTGATGTTTTTGAATACCCAACAGCAAGTGTAGAGATCGAAAGTATGAGTGGTTGCGAACCTTTGGAAGTACATTTCAATAATACTTCAGCTTTTAGTAATAATTATGTTTGGGATTTTGGAGATGGTACAACTTCGACTGAATCTGATCCGGTGCATACCTATACCGAAAGTGGCGATTACGAAGTGACTTTGATTGCAAGTATAAACCAGGCTTGTTCGGACACGATTAGTTTATCTGATTTGATCAATGTACATCCTACACCTTTTGCTAATTTTGAAGCCTTTGAAGCATCGGATGATGGTACTTATGAGTTGACGAACTTATCTGTCAATGCAGATACTTATTTCTGGGAATTTTCCGATGCGACGACCAGTATTCTTGAAAACCCCGTACACCGATTCCTGACTAATGGTGTACATCAAATATATCTGGAAGCCAGTAATGAACATGGCTGCGTAGATGATACTTTAGTTTCGTTTACACCTGATTTTGTAAAAGGTTTGTTTTTACCAAATGCTTTTTCACCCGAACAGGGAATCGGAGATGTGAGATTATTCAAACCCAAGGGAATTGGAATGAAGGAATATCACATTAGAGTATTTTCCACTTATGGTCAATTGCTTTGGGAGTCTAAAGAACTGGATGATGAAGGCCGGCCGGCCGAAGCCTGGGATGGAATTGTGGATGGAAGACTGATGCCTCAGGATGTTTATGTATGGAGATGCTCGGCAATATTCCAGGACGGATCAACCTGGCAAGGACAAAAAGACAAGAGCGGTAATTATCGAACGATTGGTTCTTTAGTCTTGCTTAGGTAAGAACAGAATTTTTACTATAAAACAAATATCCCGGGTTCTGTCTTTTGATAAAACCCGGGATATTCTTTTTCATCCATTCACGAATATCTTATCGAAAAAAAAGGAATTCTAAAACGACAAATCGGTATCGAAATACTCCGATACCGATTTGTCTGTTTTAAAGCAAGCCATGTAAATTTAGTATGGCATTATTGGCTAAAAATTATTGTTTAAAGTAAGAGGAAGGGTTAGTACCACCATCCTGAACGGTTTTCATTCTATCCTTGAATTCATTGGATTTAGCAATATCATCCGTTCTTGCAAAAATCTCTTTCAAAGCAATTAATGTATTTATATCGTTTGGATCAAGACTTTCTGCTTGTTTGAAGTGAGGAAGTGCCAGTTTAAACAATTCGTTGGCTTCACCTTTAAGAGACTCATATTTCTTCATACCTTCTTTGGAGAAGTCATCATTCAATTTGAGCATCTCCTGAGTAACCAAAGCTGCTTTGTTGAAGTAAAGTGCTCCCATACTATAATGGCCATCTACATTACCGGGCTCTTTTTCCACTGCAACTTTATAGTTCTTCATCGCCATATCGAAGTATTCTTTCTCTTTTTCAAGATTACCTGCTTCCACTTCTTTTTGATAAAGATTATCGTAAACGTTACCCAAGGTAGTGTAAAGAGAGACATTATCCGGTTCTTTCTCAATAGCAGTGTTTAATCTTCCTATTAGATCATCGAGTTTTCCAAGTTTAAGGAAATGGTTGATTTCGCTGAAAAGAAGGCTGTTATCTTCAGGAAACTTTTTTCTTCCTGCTTCGAGATATACATAAGCGGCGTCCATATCTTTTTCAGCTTCAATAGAATAAAGGGAAGAATACACTAAAGGTTCTTCAGTTCCTTTTTCGTATAGTTTGATCAAATATGGTTTGGCAGCATCATATTTTTGGGCATTCAAACCGGCCAGACCGATCAGATATAATTGATTATCATAAGCACCATCTGCATCTAAAGTACTTTGTCCTCCGGCACTTTTGATAAGATCATGTGCTTTTACCACATTTTCAAAGCTGATGAAAGCCGTTTCATACTTTTTTTCCTCAAAAGCCATAATACCGGTATTACTGGTATAATTTTGATTTTCGTAAAGTGCTTTTAAAACAGATTTCTTTGCTGATTTCTTTTCTGCTAGTTCCAAAGCTTTAGCTAAAGCTTCATAAGCGGAGTTGGCTGGATTATCAACTTCAACGGTAGTACCTGCTTTAGCCGCAAGAGCAGGATCCTGCTTGGCAAGAGTAGCAGCGGAAATCTGAGAATTGGCAATCGTATTATAAATTTCTCCTTTTACAAGGTATGGATCATGAGGATTCTTAATACCTGATAAATCCCCGGACAGAGCATAATCGATCTTCTCCATCGCATCAGAGAGCTTGTCAGTATCTGTAGGGTTCAAATGATAATTAGTTAGCGTGCGTTTCGCTTTCTTATAGGATTTTTCGTGATCCTGAGCAGTAAGAGAAGTAACAAATAGAAGAGCAACAAATGCAAAGACTAATTTCTTCATGATAATTTTACTTTTAATCAAAATTTAAATGGATGTAAAAAGCATAAGTACTTTTGCTGTTTTAAACTTTTTATTCCGGGTCACAAAACTAAGGAACTTTTTCTCCTTTTTTCACAAATTACGACACCGATTATTGTTTTTCGTCACTTGTTTTAACTGAATTGGCATCCCGGTAAGTACTTTCTCATTAAATTCCCGTAATTGAGAACGGTTGAAGATTCGATTTTGAGTGCTGGGAACACTTTTTTAGCTTGCTTTTAACAGGATGCTTGAAAGTTATTAAAATTCCGTTAAAGTTTGAAAAACGCTCGTATCATTCGAGTTTCGCACAATTCTTTTGGATCAGGTCATCGAATTACGAAGCAGGAATGCCTGTATTCTTTATAAAGGCTGCTACGTGTTGGGCAATTTCCGCTCCTTTATCTTCCTGTAAAAAGTGCCCCGCTCCCTTGATAATGGTATGTGCTTGCCCTGCGGCTCCGGGAATCTTTTTTTGAAATATCTTCTCCAAACCGTTCATAATCGGATCACTATCGCTAAACAGCGTTAAAAAGGGCTTTTCCCATTGGGCTAAATTTTTCCAGGCTTCAATATTGTTTTGCGATTCGGGATCATCGGGATCAAGGGGAACTAATGCCGGAAAAATTCTTGCCCCCACTTTATAGGTTTCATCCGGAAAGGGCGCATCGTAAGCTTTGAGTACATTAGAGCTTAAGGCAGTACTTGTCGCCATATTGAGCACAGCACTCACCGGAAATTCCGGAACATTCAGCGCAAATTCACGCCATTTGGTGAAAGCTTCATTGGGAGGATTTTGACCAGATGGTAAAAAGGTATTAGCGGCTATAATACGAGTGAATTTTTCAGGATATTCAGCTGCCAGACGCAAACCTAATAAACCACCCCAGTCCTGGCAAAACAAGTTGATGTTTTCCAGTTTTAGTTTTACCATAAAATTGTTGAGCCATTCTAAGTGCCCTGCATAAGAATAATCCGATTTTTCTCTTGGCTTGTCCGATTTTCCAAAACCTATCAAATCCGGAGCAATTACCCTAAAACCTGCTTTTACCAAAACGGGAATCATCTTTCTATATAAATAGGACCAGCTCGGCTCACCGTGTAATAAAAGCACGAGTTCACCATTGCCTTCATCGACGTAATGCATTCGTAAATCGTTGTCAAGATTCAGGTAATGTGGCTCGAAAGGATAATCTTCAAGGTCCTTAAAAAAATGGTCGGGGGTACGGAGGTATTTCATACGCATAAATTAGTTGAAGGACTTATGTAATGATCGTTTTGTTTTCTACAGTGATTGGAGAGCCTTCTGCCAACAATACAGAGGTCGGTTTACTCTTATCAAGGAATTCGAAATCACTGCCATAATTGAGTTTAAAATCAATAGCTATTTGATAGTCGTTAACTTTATATTGTTGCCAGCGTGGATGTCTGACTTCATATTCTACTGTTTGTTTATTATGGTATCTTGAATAGCCCCAATAATGTTCAGTAATGAATTCGGCTTCACTTTCGGGAAGGATAGCCTGTGCTTCGGTGTCGCTGGTTACCTGCATACCGTGCCATTGTTTTTGGCGCTTCCAGTAATAAGCAATCTTTTGTTCCTGATCGGTCAGATTCCAAAGGTACTTCATTCTTCGGGTTTCATAATGCTCTTTATAAAAAGTATTCGCCACCCAGGTAATTGCTGCCCGGGGTACAATTTCTTTTATAAATACAACCCCGCGCCTCCAGATATCCTCTTTTTTATACCTTACATAAAATCGAAGGTTAGCTTCGGGAAAATTGACATGGAAAGGAATCTTTAAACCCATTAAACGGGTATTTTTAAATAAAAAGCCAACTACACTGATATAGCATCGATCTTGCCATAGGTCGATTTCGGTTTTGTATGGCAAATAGGGCAAAAGTAGTTTTGGATCAATCTCGTAATTCGCCAGAATTAATTTTCGCCATTCGGCTCTTAAAAAACTCATACTTTGTTATTCGTTTATCCGTTATTCCTGTGAATATCGACTTCATTTATGCATCTTTCAGACAATGAATATTAAAGTTAAGTTAAATGACTTGAAGAGCTGAGAAATAGCCTGTATTTTCCAAAAAAAATTAAACCAGACATTATGAAAAAAATACTCTTCTTTCTAACTCTTGGACTTTTTCTTTTTTCTTGTAATAATGATGACGATTCGATTGCTGCAGAATTGGTACTCGATCGCGGACTTAACGATGCTCCCTTTTTACTTCCGGGGGATTATGTTACAGCTGTTCGGTTTACGGCTTCCGATCTAAGTGATTTTCAGGGCAGACAATTGGAATCGGTTGAATATTATTTGCGTAATACTCCCAATCAGTGCGAAGTACGGGTTTATACCGGAAGTACGGGAAACGGTCCGGAGACATTGGTTTATTCAGAATCTGTCACTGTAGAAATGGAAGCCAATACCTGGAATTCACATAGCCTTTCTACCCCTGTTGATATCGGTGGAGAGGATATATGGCTTGCTATTCGGTTGGTTTTAAGTGCAGAAGATCAGACGATTGGTTGTGATGTCGGACCAGCAGTAACCAATGGTGACTGGATTGTTTCTGATGTGAATAACCTTTGGGCAACTTATCGGGATTTTACTAATCCTACTGTGAGCATTAACTGGAATATTCGGGGAAAATTAAATGAATAAACCTTTTTGCCGGACTATAATGTTCACTGTTTTGTAATTTAACGACGCCACTTCCTTTCCCGATCCGAACGTTCTGTTTTGGTTTGAGCTTTTCCGGAGTTGAAATTTCGGAAGTTATAGGCAAAAGTCAGCATTAGGTAGCGCTGCAAAACTTTAGATCGCAGGTCCTCGATATAAGTTTCGGTAACATTTCGAGAAATGCTTTGATTTTGTTCCAGCAGGTCAAAAACGGACAAGGTGATTTCACCGCGTTGATTTTTGAATAATTTTTTACCAATGCCCAGTGTCCAAAGGAAAAAGCTGTCATCGAAACCATCCGTTAGTCCGGTGTAGAGCTGATGCGAGATATTGGTACGAAAGACAAAACCTTTTGGCAGGATTGCATTAAATTTTAGCCTTGAAAGCTGACTAAGGAATTCCGAATCTGCATTGTTTTGCAGGGAATTTGAAGCGTCATTGTAATTGCTGCGAGTAGAAAATGTAAAGTCTATTTTTTCGCTGATATTACTACTCAGACTGAAGCCTGCACCAATGGATTTGTTATTTGAGATGTTTGATTCATCATTGATCAAACCCGGTGTTCGATTGAAAGAAGCGGTCAGATCAAGGTTAAAATTGCTTTTTATACCTTTTAAAGGAAAACCGTAGGTGATATAAGTATTGCTTACCCAATAACCCGAAAGGTTTACCGGGCGACTCAACTGTGTACCTCTTTCCAACTGGATTTCTTCAAAAATCGGATTATCCGTGGTCCGTAAATAAGTAGCATTTCCAATATAATTATTAGAAAAAGAACTATTTAGCATAAAGTAAAAAACACTTGCTTTTTCGGTATTCGTTCTTGAATAACGAGCAGAAAGCCTATGGGTATAAGACTGATCCAAATCCGGGTTTCCAATGGAAAGCTGTAGCGGATTAGAATTATCAATGACGTTTTGCAATTGTTCTACATCCGGAGATTGTGTGCGTCCCATATAAAAAATCCGGAGATTTTCCTGTCGGTCGAAGTTATACCTAAGCATAGCCATTGGAAGTACATTAAGAAACCTTTGGGATATTTGATTAGCCTCCGGAAATATTTCATCGCTGTTCAAGGTTGACCACTGTACATTGGCTCTGGCCATTATAAAAAAGTCGCGCCCTTTATTATAATTATAACCTGCACCGGCACGATGAGTAATGTATTGATTTTTAAAAATATTAGTCAAATCGTTATTGATGGAAGTGTAATCCTGTGTGTCCTCTTCGAAATCAAAAGTTTGCTTATCCGAATTGTCTTCATCAAAAGAGTAGCGATAGGTCAGCATGACTCTGCTTCTTTCCCCCAGCGGTTCGGTATAGGTTAGATTGGAAGAAATCCCCCAGCCATTAATATCCAGATCGGACAATTGATCAAGTGTATCGGCCTTTGGATCAACGCCGAAAAAAACATCATGGGATTGTAATTGACTGTCGCCGATCTTATCATTATAGGATTGCCGGAAATCGAGGGAAATAGTTCTTCCGGGTTTATTTAAGCGTCGACGATAACTTATAGAATTTGAAAAATCGATACCCAGAAGATCGGAATTATACTCATTATTAGTAATACTGGCCAGACTGCTACCAATAATATTTTGACCAATCGTAGAAGAAATCCCTTCGTTTTGTTGAATACTTAATCTGGGACGAATCGATAATTCATTTAATGAATCTATTTTATAGCGAATTCGGGCATTAAAACGATGGTTATAATTTTTGGTATCAGCCGTATTGGTTTCATCATAAAACTCATCAAAGGTTTCATTATTAATGAAGCTGGTATTGGAAATATCTTCTGAAGTGATGTCCGTCATATTGAAAAAATAGCTGCCGGTAACCTCCAGTTTTTTCCCCCATTTATCAGAGTAATTCAATCCCAGCGCATTCGTCGCGGCGATTCCGTTTTGTTGTGGAACCAAAAAATCTCTGTTGCTACCACCTCTGCGACCATTGCCACCACGACTGCGCCCGCCTCTGCCTCTTCCACGCCCACCTGAGCCAGTGACCCCCAATAAATCTTCCGAAGAAAAATTCTGCTGATTGATATTATTGGTTTGACCGATAATGGAGATTCGTTGGTCGCCATTGAAAAAGCTGGCATTTCCACCTCCCTGATATCTGTCATCATAACCGTATCCGGCATAAACCCTTCCGAACTGGCCATTACGCATTTCCGGGCGGGTAATAATATTGATTGTTTTGGAAGTCTCTCCATCCTGAAAACCGGAGAATTGCGCTTGCTCACTGGTTTGATCGTATACCTGGATTTTGCTGATTACTTCGGCGGGAAGATTTTTCAGGGCTGCTTTGGGATCGTCGCCAAAGAAAGGACGCCCATCCACGAGGACTTCTTTGACATCCTCGCCCTGGGCCTGTATTTGCCCATCCTGGATTACAACTCCGGGCATTTTTTCGATGAGCTCTTCGGCGGAAGCATCTTTCATCACTTTAAATGCCTGGGCGTTATATTGCGTGGTATCTCCCTTTTGCTCGGCAAGGGGAATTTTTCCAGTGACTTCTATTTCATTTAAGGCTATTCCCTCTGAAATTTTCAAGGTTCCCAGGTCAATGCTTTGATTGCTTATTGTAACTTCTGTTTGATAATCGGCATAGCCGATGAAGCTAATCTGGAGGGCATAACCGCCACCCGAAAGCCCGCTAATCCGAAAAGAACCATTGCCTTCGCTAACTGTAGTTTTATAAGCCTCTCCCCAGGGATGTAACAGAGAAATATGAGCCCCGGTAAGTGCCTCGTTTGTCTTTGCATCAACAACTTTTCCACTTATAGAAAAGTCCTGGGCAACAATCGTGAAACTACAGAGCAAAAAAGCGAAGGCCAATAGGTATCTCATGATTCAGGGCAGTTTATGAAGTTCTTAGGTAACTGATTGTAGCTTGTGATTTTGGAATTTTATTAATTGTCATCTTTATTCTCTCCACGATTTCTCCTTCCTTTTCTACCTTCACCTCGACTTCTTCTTCGGTCCCTTTGAGCTGCTTCAATTTTTTCCCATTTTTCAAACTGCTCGGCTGTAAGATATTTTTTTAGTTCTGCTTTTTGCTCCATTCGGAGGTTTTGCATGAGGGTTCTCATTTCACTTCTCATTGCCTCCCGGTCACCTTCATTGTTATTGCGCATTTTTTTTCGTTCCTCATCCATTTTATTTGCGTAAAGCAAATTGACAGCTGCAATTTTTTCCACTTGCGCTTCGGAGAGGACAAGGCTATCTTTCATCATAGCGGTTTGTCTTTCAGCTAGTTGCTCGGGATCCATATTTCGTCGGCCTCTCTGAGCCTCAGCCTGATTAAGACAAAGTATTGAAAGGATAAGGAATAGCGATGATTTTTTTAACATATTCATATTCAACGTTTTTGTATAAAACCATCACAAAAATCGTGAAAAGTGTAGAAAGTATACAATCCATTCAATGAAAACGGATATTTTATCAATGAAAATTAGTATAAAATTGAAGTGTTACCAGATCAAGCAGGAGATACCTGTTAGCGGTGATAAGAATGAGGCAGTCATCGGATAGATTTGTAAAAAACGAGTACTAAGCGATGACTGTCGGAGATGAATTATATTTTAAAGACAGACTGTTTAGAGTGCTTTATGACTTCCATCACAGGCATAATCATTATTCGTTCTTTTGCAGGTACACATATAACAGGTCTTATTTTCTTCGGCAACAAAAATATGCGGATTGAATTCAGTTCCTTTATGTGATCCATCGCAAAGCGGTTGCTTACTGGATTCTCCACAGGTGCACCAGGCATATCGTTTTCCGGCTTCAAGCTCCACAGGGATCGGGGCTTTACCGGCTATTTTAGGTTCTTGATTCATAATTATATTTTTTAGGTTGAGAATCGTTTATAAATTCATTTCAGGAATATCGCCTTCAAGGACCAATCGGCCCTCGGTGGCATTTTTTATTTCATCGACAGATACTCCCGGGGCTCTTTCAATAAGCTTGAAACCCTCCGGTGTGATATCCAACACGGCCAGATTGGTGACTATTCTTTTTACACAACGGACACCCGTGATAGGCAGGGTACACTGCCGGAGCAATTTGGATTGACCTCTTTTATTAGTGTGCATCATAGCTACGATAATATTATCAGCCGAGGCTACAAGATCCATCGCACCTCCCATTCCTTTGACCATTTTTCCGGGAATTTTCCAATTAGCGATATCGCCATTATCTGCAACTTCCATTGCTCCCAATACGGTCAATTGAATATGACCACCCCGAATCATCGCAAAACTGGTGACCGAATCAAAGATCGATCCCCCCGGTTTTATCGTGACCGTTTGTTTTCCGGCATTAATCATATCCGCATCTTCTTCCCCTTCGAAGGGAAAAGGTCCCATACCCAGTATTCCGTTTTCTGACTGGAATTCAACGTTTAATCCTTCCGGGACGTAGTTGGCAACCAGTGTCGGGATTCCTATACCGAGGTTAACATACCAGCCGTCTTGTAATTCTTGGGCAATTCTTTTAGCAATTCCAGTTTTATCAAGCATTTTTAGGATTTTCAGTTTAGCAATTTTAAATACACTTGCCTGAGGCAAGAAGTGTACGAAAGCAGCATAGAGGATTGCTCTCTCTTAGTCTTTCTTTCTCACAGTTCGTTGTTCAATGCGTTTTTCATAATTATTCCCCTGGAAGATTCTTTGGATGAATACACCAGGCGTATGGATGAAGTTGGGATCTAATTCACCGGGTTCGACCAGTTCTTCAACCTCGGCAATAGTGATCTTTCCGGCCATCGCCATGGCTGGATTGAAATTGCGGGCAGTACCTTTAAAAATCAGATTTCCAAAACGATCACCTTTCCAGGCTTTTACAATAGCAAAATCGGCATAGAAAGCTTGTTCCAGGATATGAGGTTTTCCATTGAAGTAGCGCACTTCTTTACCTTCGGCTACTTCTGTTCCATAACCTGCGGGAGTAAAAAAAGCGGGTATGCCTGCTCCGGCAGCATAACATCTCGCAGCCAGCGAACCTTGCGGAACAAGGTCGACTTCTAATTCTCCGCTCAGCATTTGTCTTTCGAATTCATCATTTTCTCCCACGTAGGAAGAGATCATCTTTTTGATTTGTTTTTTTTGCAAAAGCAAACCAAGACCGAAATCATCAACACCGGCATTATTGGAGATACAGGTAAGATCACTTGTTCCGGCCTCAACGAGCGCAGAAATACAATTTTCGGGTATTCCGCAAAGCCCGAAACCACCCAGCATCAGGGTCATCCCGTTTTCAATTCCTTTTATGGCTTCCCGGGCGTCAGCTACTATTTTATCCATATATTTTTTTTATTTCAAGACACTTATTATGTTCTTTCGCAAAAGGTATAATTATAAAAAACAAGGGCATAGATGGTATTAAATACTAAAACAGTTTTGAAAAAAATAAGTTTTTTTATCGTTTTTCAAAAGCTTATTTATTCCTCTGGCTTAAACTACACAGCGCTTATATACCAGGCTCATACATTTGATAATACCAGCTTTACTAATGCGATCAAAACTAATATTTTCAGAGGAATAATAAGTAGATTTGGAGGTTAAAATTTCTATTCTTCACTAAAACTTAAGAATGAAAGAATATTTGGTTTTACAGGAAGTGTTTCAGGTACCCTGGTATTCCTGGATATTTGCCTATTGTGCTGCTTTCATTCTCGGTTTTGCAAAAGCGGGGATTAAGGGCCTGGGAGTTATTATTGTAACCCTGATGGCTTTGGCCTTTGAGAGTAAAGTATCGACCGGGCTGGTGTTGAGTATGCTGATTTTTGCCGATATTCTGGCAGTAATATATTATAAAAAAAATGTAGCCTGGAAGTATTTATTTCAATTATTACCCTGGATGGCTTTTGGGGTTTTGGTTGGAGTATACGTAGGAAAGGATTTGCCGGAAGCCTTATTCAAACGAGGGATGGCTGTAATTATTCTGCTTTCTGTGGGGCTAATGTTCTGGTGGGAAAACCGGAGAGATACTTCCGTCCCGAATCATTGGTGGTTCGCGGGGATTATGGGATCAACCGCAGGTTTTACGACTATGATAGGAAACCTGGCAGGTGCTTTTTCCAATATATTTTTTCTCGCGATGCGGGTACCCAAATACGTATTCATAGGTACAGCGGCCTGGCTCTTTTTTATTATTAATCTTTTTAAAATGCCCTTTCATATTTTCGTCTGGAACACCGTAGGAGTCGAAACGATTGCGGTTTTGATTCGCTTGTTACCGGCAATTGCCCTGGGCTTTTTCGCAGGAGTAAAACTGGTACGATTAATTAATGAAAATGCTTATCGGAAAATGATTTTAATATTAACGGCTTTTGGAGCGGTAATGATATTTTTAAAGTAAGCAGAGACAGAACGGGAATTGGATAAAGTGTGGAATTATATTATTTTTATAAAAACTCACATTACGTTTTAAATATTTAGAGCTTATGAAATATCAACTCACATTTACATTTGGATTATTACTAATCTGCCTTTTTACCTCTTGCGACAAAGAACTGGAAGAAATCAATAGAAACCCTGCCGTTCTTAATGATGTAGAACTCAGACACCTTTTACCGAACGCGATTGCCGGAGTTTATTATTCCAAAGGACAAATAACCGCCATTTCTGCAGGCTTTGTTTCTCAACAAATCGATGCTGAACTTTGCGTAGCAATTGTCAACAGCAGAGACCGGATGGATACTTACTGGAAAGATAGTTTTTACGGTGGGGTTTTGAAAGATAATAAGGTACTCATTGAACAAGCTTCTAAAAAGGGGAATAAGCGCTTTTATGAAGGTGTTGGAAAAATATTGATAGCTTATGCCTTTGGAGCAGAAACTGCCGCTTTTGGCGATATGCCCTTTTCCGAAGCCCTGAAAGGAGGTCAAATACTACGGCCTGCTTACGATAGTCAGGAGCTTATTTATGAGGGGATTCTCGAATTACTGGACGAAGCTATCGAAGATTTGAGCGTCGAAAGTGAATACAGTGGTGGTGATCTGATTTTTGAAGGAGATGCCGAAAAATGGATTAAGAATGCCTATGCTTTGAAAATGCGCTTTTATTTACATCTTTCTAAAAACAATCCGGCCTATTTACAACAGATAATGGATATTAAAGATCAGGCTGTGCGGAACAGAAGCGATCAGGCTGTCTTTTCTTTTGGAGCTAATGAAAATGAAACATGGGCACTGCATCGCTGGAGCAAAGAACGTCCCTGGTTGCTGGAAATTCACCCCTTACTGGAATCCCTGATGGAAAATAGCAACGATCCCCGTAGAACTGTTCATTTCAATTATGCCTATAGTGATCCACTATTTTTTCAACCCAATGTAGAAAATACTATTCACTGGTTGAAACCCGATGTCTCCATACCTTTAATCAGCCTGAGTGAAGTTTATTTTATAGAAGCGGAAACAATGTTAAGGCTTGGTTCGACTAAAGCAGCAGTATCTGAAATGCTGAGCAGGGCCATTACGGAAAGTATGGAAATGCTGGAGCTTGCCCCTGCAGATTACCAGGTCTATCTTGACGAATACGCTGTTTTATCGACATCGGCCGATGCCGAAGCAGACTTAAAGCAGATTATTACAGAAGCTTACAAAGCTTATTTTGGTTTCAATTTTAGAGAAGCCTGGAATAATCAGCGCCGAACTGGTTATCCGGCTTTACTGCCAATGGATATGGCTCCCAATATCTGGAATCCTTCCAGTGGACCAGTACTGCGATTTTTATACCCACAATCCGAATTTGATACCAATCGGGAACAAGTAGAACGAGCGGAGCTTAATCAAAACGGGGCTTTATTGGATGATCCACTTTGGGTATTTTAAGCTTGTCAGTTTATATCCGCTGTTCGGATACTCTAAAACCGGACAGCGGAGTATACCAGGCTCGGATATGTATTTACTACAACAATTCAAGGAAACTCTTTTTTTTCATATTAGTATAAAAAGTACTTTTGTTGCTAATCAATCATGGAGAAAAAGATAATCATAACGTTTTTGCTTTCTTTATTTTTTGTGATAGCCTTTTCACAGGATGGAAGTACGGTGGATGGAATATTAGTAGCGGAAGTGCCAAGTATCTTGATCAATCGGACCACTCAGGAGATCAAATTAGACGGTGTTCTGGATGAAAAAGCCTATTTCGATGGCCGTCCGGCAGATCACTTCTGGCAATATTTTCCATTCGATAGTTTGCAGGCTAAAGGGCAAACGGAAATTTATATGACCTATGATGATGAGCATATCTACGTTGGAGTCAAATGCTATAGCGCAGATAATGATTTCATCACCCCTTCCCTCAGACGGGATTATTCTTTTCAGGGGAATGATAATGTGAGTCTGGTTTTTGATACGTATAATGATCAGACCAATGCTTTTTTATTTGGTATGAATGCCTTCGGTGTACGCCGGGAAGCATTGCTTTCAAACGGGGCGCGGCAGGGACGTGATTTTAACTCATCCTGGGATAATAAATGGGATGGTACTGCTAAAATTTACGAGAATTACTGGATCGCTGAATTTCAGATTCCTTTCAAAACGATAAGATTCGCCGAAGGGAGTACCAAATGGCGTTTCAATTGTTACCGAAATGATACCCGTCATAATGAGTTGACTTCCTGGATGAATATTCCGCAAAACCGGATCATCATGGACCTGACCTATATGGGCGATATTGTTTGGGATGAACCATTGAAAAAACCGGGAAAAAATTTTTCGATAATCCCATACCTCTCGGGAGCGATGACCAGGGATTATGAAGATATTGATCAGAAAAAGGCGAACCTGAATTTTGGAATCGGAGGCGATGCAAAAATCGGTATTTCTTCGGGCCTGAATCTTGATCTGACGATCAACCCGGATTTTTCACAGGTAGAAGTGGATCGACAGGTCACCAATCTGGATCGATTCGAAATCTTTTTCCCGGAGCGGCGGCAATTTTTTCTTGAAAACTCCGATTTGTTTGACAGCTTTGGTACACGCAGAGCCAATCCTTTCTTTTCCCGGCGCATCGGTGTTTCGCAGGATACGGCTACCGGAAATAATATTCAGAATACTATTCTATTCGGGGCGCGTTTAAGCGGTAAGGTAAATGAAAAACTTCGCATTGGAATGCTCAATATGCAAACCGCCAAGCAGGAAGAAAATGATTTGCCCAGTTTTAATTATACAGTTGCCGCTTTGGAGCAACGCGTTTTCAAAAGATCGAATGTAGCTTTTGTTTTTGTAAATAAACAAGCTGTTGGTTCGGAAAAATTTGGAGCTACATTTAATAAATACGATAGAGTGGCCGGTGTGGAATATCGCCTGGCTTCGGCGGATAATCTCTGGAGCGGAAAAACGCTTTATCATCAGGCCTTTACACAGCAAGACGAAGCGCAAAAATTTTATCATTTCACTCAGCTACAACTGGAGGATCGCAAATACCGCGTAGAATGGGTACATATGCTGATCGGTCAGGGATATAATGCAGAAGTAGGCTTTGTACCAAGGAGAGATATTTTAATATTGAGCCCGGAACTGGGGATAAATTTTTTCCCGGCAAGAGGAAGAGTGAGTAGGCATAATCTAAACATGGACATCCAGTGGTTATATAATATTGGTAATGATGGCAATACAATCCAGCCGGATTTTGGTCTGGCAGAATGGGAAGTGACCGGGGAATGGCGATTGAGTTATAAAAGTAGTGCAAATCTCAGCTTCCGGTCCCGGTTTACCAATGTTTTACTTTTTGATGATTTTGATCCTACAAGAGTTCAGAAAGAAGGGATAGATTTATTAGCAGGTACAGAGTACAACTTTGTCAACTTTGAAGTAAGTTATAATTCTGATCGAAGAAAAATCTTTTGGTATGAAATACAACCCAATATCGGGCAGTTTTATAACGGCTTTCGAACCGGTTTGCAAGGGACAGCAACGTATCGTTATCAGCCATACGGCTTTATTGCCCTGAATTTTAATTATAATTATATCAATCTGGATAATCCGTTCGAACCTGCACATCTCTGGTTAATTGGCCCGCGCATTGATCTTACTTTTACCAAGAAAATCTTTTTAACCACTTTCATACAGTATAATAATCAACTGGATAACCTAAATGTAAATGCGCGTTTTCAATGGCGCTTTCAACCGGTATCTGATTTCTTTTTGGTGTATACAGATAATTATATCACAAGCCCTTTTGATCAGTTTGGAGTACGCAACAGAGCATTGGTTGCGAAAGTGACCTATTGGTTAAATATTTAGAAAGCAGTTCTAATGCGAAGTAGCGCTCAGTTCCAGGAGTTTTTTGATTGTTTTTAAGTTTCGGGTAGTAGCCTGGACCTTGAGTTTATTTTCGAAAAAATTATTATTCAACTTACTTCTCCCATAGCCTTTAGAGACCCATAAATAAATAGCTTTATCGGTAATCGTAAAGACTTCTTCCGGAAATTCAAGTTTTTCTATTGCTGCGATTTTCTCTGCTGCAGGAGCTGATTTTAACAAGGTGAAATAAATGTGTTTAGAATCCGCTTCACTTTTGTCATACGGATTATTTTGAACAATTTCTTCCAGGGTCTTATTAGTCAAAACTAAAACCGGAACATCAAAACCGAAAGTATCTGAAATCGCCTTTTTTATATTTTGCTCGATTTTATCCAGCGCTTTTTTCTTCGTTTTAAAAATGACATTTCCGCTTTGGATATAAGTTGTGACATCTGTATATCCAAGTTCCTGGTACATGGTTTTAAGATCAAGCATTTTTATTTTCTTTTGTCCTGCCACATTGATGCCACGCAGGAGGGAAATGTATATTTGCATATGGCTATTATTTCGAATCAAGATAACTTTTTTATATCAATCACATACTGTAAATTCGTATTTTAATAAAACATAAGTTTCTAGGTTTTGCGATTATTCAAAAGTTGGCGGTAAAGACAAAAAACATAACTAAAAATGAATTAAATAAAATGAAATTACCTCTAAATTGTGAAGTAGAATATTATGATGATTTTCTTGAATTAAAAGAGGCGGGAGATTTGTTTTTCGAATTAAACGAAGTAATACAAAAAATAAGCTATACTCCAAAAACGGTGGACGGGAGAAAATATGAGATTAATTTTGGAAAAGTTATGTTTATTGACCAAAATCTTTTTGATGAAAATAAATTTCCAGAGGAACACTGGGGAGTTACTAAAGTATGGTTTGGCGAATTGAAAAAACTAAAGGAAAAGATTGAGAAGTTCACGGGGCAAAAATTCCAGGTTTGTGTATTAATATACTATCCAGATGGAAATTCAGGAGTAGATTTTCATTCAGATTATGTTGCGTTTGGAGATACTTCCTTTATTCCTTCAATAAGTTTGGGAGAAGAAAGAGAATTCAAGTTTAGAGAAAAAGAAAGCGGAAATGAATTTACTACCAGCTTAGCAAATGGGAGTCTAATTATTATGGGGAAATATTGCCAGGACAGATATGAACATAGTCTTCCAGTAAACCCTGATTATAAAAAACCAAGAATCAACCTGACTTTTAGGAAGTACGGATTTGAAAATTAAACTCAGTGCTTCACAATGCATGGCTGACTTTTTCAACTATGTGGGACGCTGAACAACATAGAAAGAACGGAGCGGCAAACATGAATATCTGGACAGAAAAATTAAATGATAATCCTATTGATTGGTTACAAGACAGTAATCCATGGACCAAGTATAAAACATACTCTGACCTATTGGGCTTTAAAAAATCTGACAAGGAATTAATCGAAGCCAAAAAAGGACTGATTAATGACCAAAACATTATTAATCTTGCAAAGGAGACTAAAGACTGGTTAACAATCTCTGCAACCCGAAACAGTGATCCCAAGATTACCTATTTTAAATTAAAAACCCTTGCTGAATTTGGTCTGCGTTATTCGGATTTAGAACTTCAAGAAACTGTTGATAAAGCATCCGAACATATCATAGAAAACATGTTTGGAGTACGAGGACAAACACCTGAAAGACTCAAAAAAGGACAAAAATATGAAAAGCCTGATTTGACAGCAGATATTTGGCATATTTCACCATGTAATTCACCTTTGATAACAACAGCTTTACTGGAACTAGGGGTAAAAAATAAATTGGTCGATAATTCCATTGAAGCACTGAAAAATAAATGGATAAATAAAGAAGGATGGTTTTGTCATTTTTTCTTTGTTGAAAGCCAGTTTAAGAAACTAAAAATAGGATGTCCGATTGCAGGACTTCAAGCTCTTGAGATATTTTCGAAAGTGCCGGAACTTAAAGAGTCTGAACATGCAAGATTTGCATTTGAACCCATAAAATTTCATAAAGATTACGGAAAGACCTTGTATTATTTTGGGCGTTCAAAGAAATTCTGGACCTTTAAATATCCGTTCGTTTGGTATAATGCACTGTATTTAGCAGATGTTCTGACAAGATTTGATTTTCTTAAAAATGAACCCGTAGTTAAAGAATTGATAGATTGGATACTCGAATCACAGGACCATGAAGGTAGATTTAAGCCAACATCGATATTTATGAGTTATAGGGGATGGGATTTTTCAAATAAGAAAGAAGCATCTCCATGGATTACGTTTTTATGTTGTCGGATTTTGAAACAATATTTTGGGTAAATGAATTATATTGCCCAACAAGGTGCCATACCTGGTGGTGGGAATTTGTAAGTATCAGGGCTTGTGGCTCAAATCAATACCCTCACGGGTTGATAAAGAGGAGCTCCGAAATCCGCACTACACATATATTCAACGTTATGAAAACATATATTATCCTTCTTTTTTCCATTCTGTTTGTTCCATATTTGAATGCCCAATTTCCCCGGCTTTGATAATTATACACTTTTTGGAGATACTATGATTTATACCATACGTTTTCAAAACACTGGAACTGATACAGCTTTTACAGTAAGATTAGAAGATTATCTGGATGCCAATCTTGATCTCTCTACTTTCAAAGTGATTTCCTCCAGCCATCCAAACTCTGTGAGTTTACTAAGTTCAGGAAAACTGACTTTTCTTTTTGAAAATATTTTATTCTCCCCAAGCATAGAAGACGAACCCGACAGAGGCTGCAGTAAAGATAGATATTGCTTTTATTCATGATACTTTTTGGACTTTAAAAATCACGGATACCAATGGTAGGTTAGTCGAAGTTTTTGAGAATTCCGATGGAAAAAATGAGCATAGTATTGTTTTGGAGTCTTTGCTGGAGGGAGTTTATAATATTTCTTTGATTATAGAGGATAATATTCGTACGCTGCCTCTTATAGTGATTCGCTGATTTTACATCCGAATGGTAAAAACAGTTCCCTTGCCTTCCTGTGAATAAGCGGAAAGGCTTCCTTTGTGCATTTGAATGATTTGCCGGCATAAACTAAGACCGATGCCGCTACCTTCTTTTTTAGTGGTGAAAAAAGGAACAAAAATTTCACTCATTAAATCTTTGGGAATTCCCGGACCATTATCGACAAACTGAATTTCAAGTGTACCTTCCAGACTTTTAAAAAGATGAATGCTGAGCTTGGGGTCAGTAATTTCACTTAAGGCATCCATTGCATTTTTAATCAGATTAATAAAAACCTGTTCCATCAGATCCGGATCAAGTTGAGCTTCATAACGCCCTTCTTTATATAGTTTTTCGACCGTAATTTCTCTTTGTTCCAGATCTGGATTAAGCAAAACCAGCACCCGGTCAATGATTTTTACCGGATCACAAGACTCGAACTTTGGTGGAGGAATCTTGGTAAGCTGTCGATAACTTTGCGTAAAATGCAATAAGCCAGCACTACGTCGGTTAATCGCTTCCACAGCTTTTCGGATATCCTGCTCGGACTCCCGTGTTAATCGCTCTTCACTGTCCATTAGCGTGTTTGCGGTTTCCGAAAGACTGACGACCGGAGCGATGGAGTTCATAATTTCATGGGTTAAAATCCGGATCAACTTTTGCCAGCTGGCTACTTCCTGCTCTTCCAGTTCTGCATGTATATTTTGTAAAGCATAGAGGTGCAGAGAATCCTCTTTGAGTTGTAAAATGGTTTTTCGTACGGCTAGTTGAACAATCTGATCAGCGACGATCAACTTGACCAGTTTGCGTTCACCGGGAGTAATGATTTCCATCGCCTCATAAAGGGGTTCGCTGAATTTTTTTATGGATGCGAAATTCGGGAAATAAGACTTTCTCAAGAGTTGCTGTAAGCCTTTATTAATCAGTACGGATTTTTGATCCTCATTAAAACAAATTAATCCGGTGTCGACATGTTCGACTATGGCTTGCAGGTATTGAAATTGTATTTCTTTTTCAGAGCGAATATCCTGAAACTTTTCGTTGACCAGGTTGAAAGATTTGTGCAGGCTTTGATAGGAATCTCCGATGGATTTTGATTCGGAAAAACGAACTGCATAATCATTGTATTTGATATTGGTTAAAAAACTGGCAATCTCCTGGTTGGTTTTATCTACCAGATTAAACAGTTGCCAAATCAGAATAACCAGTATCGGCACTAAAAAAATTAAATAGATTTTTGTTTCTATGATGAAAATCGAGTAACCTGCACAAAGGACGATTCCCAGAATTCCTGCCAGATATGCAAGCATTTGTATTTTAAAATTCTTAATCATATCTCATGGATTATTGAAGACCGAATTTGTCCAGTCGCCTGTACAAAGCTGCCCGGGTCAAACCAAGGTCTTCGGCCGCTTTGGTAATATTGCCCTTATGCAATTGCAAGGCTTTGAGAATCAGCTTGCGTTCCATCTGTTCGATATTCAAGCCAGTGTTTTCATCGGATTCACTGAGATCACTGGAATCCGAAAAACGGAAATCTTCGGGACGCAATTCATCACTTTCCGATAGAATAATGGCTCTTTCAATGGCATGACGAAGTTCCCGGATGTTTCCTGGCCAGCTGTGCATTTCCAGTTTTTTTAGTGCTTCGGGAGAAAGTACCAGATGTTCGGTTTTATATTTCTCCTTAAAGGTTTCTACAAAATATTTGGCGAGGATAGGAATATCACCAATGCGTTCTCTCAGTGGAGGTACATGAATTTCGATCGTATTGATCCGATAGAGTAAATCTTGCCGGAAACTTCGGCGCTGTACCATATCGGTTAGAGATTCATTGGTTGCGCAAATCAAACGAAAATTGATCGGCCGGGCCTGATTGGTTCCAATAGGAGTGACCACCATTTGTTGAATAGCGGTAAGAAATTTGCTTTGTGCAGCAAGCGAAAGATTGCCAATTTCATCTAAAAACAATGTCCCGTTCTGGGCTGCTTCGAAACGGCCAATTCTATCCTCATGAGCATCAGTGAATGCTCCTTTTTTATGACCAAAAAATTCGCTCTCGATCAAGGTTTCCGGAATTGCTCCGACATCTACTTTGATGAAGACCTCATTTTTCCTGGCGGATGCCTGATGGATTGCCCGGGCGACCATTTCTTTGCCCGTTCCGTTTTCTCCCAGGATCAGAACATTGGCATCCGTACGGGCTACCTTGCCAATGGTTCGAAAAATTTGCTCGATCGCTTTTGATTCTCCTACCATCTGACCATTAAGTGCCTGAAGCTGATTATTTAAAGTGGCTCTGGTCTTTTCCAGATGATTGATTTCCCGCCGGGAGAGTACCAGCTCCAGCGTGGACCGGACCGTACTGAGGAGCTTTTCATTATGCCAGGGTTTTTCGATAAAATCGGAAGCTCCTTGCTTTAATGCTTTGACGGCGATATCCACATCACCATGTGCGGTAATAATAATAACCTCGGTATTAGGGCTTAATGTTTTGATTTTTGCCAGCCAGTTTAAACCCTCTTCTCCCGTTGTTGCATTTGCCCGGAAATTTAAGTCCAGAAGTATCAAATCCGGTTCATGTTGCCGGATCAGCCTCGGTAAATGGAAAGGGTTTGATTCTGTAAAGACATGACCAACATGACTTTTCAATAATATTTTCAAGGTAAATAAAATATCTTCCTCATCATCAATGATCAATACGGTGGCATCTTGAAGATCTTTCATATTAAAAGCTTACAAGGGTTAAAGAGGCTGCAAAAGCTTAAAGGTTGCAGGAAAATTGGGCTTTTCATAACCATATATACCTCTATCTCTCTATCAATAAATCCTGCTTTCTTTGGCAAATATAGATTTTACTGTTCGAAATCGGACAGTTGATCGTGCGTTTATGAACAATATTTTTTATTTGTGAAAAATAAAGGAGTGTAATGATTTGGAAATCAGGTGCTTATATTTTTGGCATGGCTATCTTATACTATTTTAGGGTATGTACGCTATTTAGACTACAAACCGATCTAAAACTTACAACTGTATAATCAAAATATGGATAGAAAAATAAAAAAGAAAAAATTTACCTGGCAACGCATCACCCTGCTATTAATAATTGGTGCAGCTGCTGTTTTTTTAGTTGGAAATATGTACAAAAATGCAGGTGTATCCAAATTGAATGTCATGACGGATCGCCTGCTTTTAGATACCATTCATACAGGGGTTTTTCAGGAGTATATCCCGGTGACCGGGGTAGTCATGCCGATTAAAACGGTCTTTCTGGATGCAATCGAAGGCGGAAGGGTAGAAGAGAAGCTGGTAGAAGATGGGGCTATGGTCAAAAAAGGTCAAACCATCCTGAAATTATCCAACCCGGATTTATTACTCAGTTCTCTAAATCAGGAAGCCAATGTTATCTCGCAAATTAATCAAATCCGTACGACTTCGGTTATGATGGAGCAGCAGAGCCTGAATCTAAAGGAGCAGGCTCTAAATGTAGAATATCAGATTGACCTGACAGAGAACAGATTGGAGCGCAATCGGGAATTGGCTAAAGATCAAATAATTGCCCGGGTTGAGTTAGAAGAAATGGAAGATGAATACGAAAACCTATTGCGTCGCCGTAAATTATTGAATGCTACCATTAAAAAGGATAGTGCCTATCAGGAACTACAAAAAACACAGATGGCCTCTTCGCTGGACTTGATGGAACGCAATCTTGACATTACCCGGCAGAGTCTGGAAAATCTGGTTGTTAAAGCACCTATTGATGGTCAGTTATCCGGACTCAATTTAGAAATTGGAGAGCTGGTTGCTACGGGAGAAAATATTGCTACTCTGGATAATCTCAATAATTTCAAAATTCAGGTACGGGTGGATGAATTTTATATCTCCCGGGTTTTTCTCAATCAGGAGGGATCATTTGAATTTGCAGGTAATCGCTATTTTATGAAAATAAAAAAAATATATCCTCAGGTGACTAACGGGGCTTTTCTGGTTGATATGATTTTTACGGATAAAGTGCCCGAAGGTATTAAGAGAGGACAAAGTGTTTCTGTAAAACTACAGCTCAGTGCAGAAAAAAGAAGCCGCCTGTTAGCCAGAGGTGGTTTCTATCAAACCACAGGGGGTAACTGGGTCTACCTGATTGATCCGCAAAGCGGGAATGCAGTAAAACGGAATATCCGACTTGGCAATTTGAACCCAAATTTTTATGAAGTACTAGACGGCTTAAATGATGGCGAGGTAGTCATCGTTTCCGGTTATGATAATTTCGGAGACAAGGATGTGTTAGTGTTGCAGTAAAAAAGAGCTTTGTTTTTAATAAAAATAAATTACAAAAAACGAAAATATTAAAATGGAACTCATGATAAAAACAGAAAATTTAACCAAGGTATACCAAACGGATGAAGTAGAAACAACTGCTCTGAATGAAGTTAATATTGAAATCAAAGAAGGAGAATTTGTAAGTGTTATGGGCCCCTCCGGATGTGGGAAATCAACCTTGCTCAATGTGTTGGGAATGATTGATAATCCAACTAGCGGGAATTATTATTTCAATGGAGAAGAGATTGGCCATTTGCCAGAGCGGAAACGTTCCAATATCCGGAAACATAACCTGGGCTTTGTTTTCCAGTCCTTTAACCTGATTGATGAGCTTACTGTTTATGAAAACGTAGAACTCCCGATGCTCTATACTAAAGTTCCGTCCGCTGATCGGAAAAAAAGAGTAGAAGAATTGCTGGAAGGCATGAATATCATGCACCGCGCCAAGCATTTTCCACAACAATTATCCGGTGGACAACAACAAAGGGTCGCGGTTGCCCGTGCGATTGTCAATAAACCAAAGTTGATTCTTGCTGATGAGCCAACCGGAAACCTCGACTCTGCCAATGGCGATGAAGTGATGAAAGTACTTTCTGAACTCAATGCTACAGGAACGACTATACTGATGGTAACACACTCTCAATATTGTGCAGAATTCGGTAACCGTATCATCAGAATGCTGGATGGTAAAGTTGTGACGGAGAATGTTGTACGACAGTATTTGTAATTTCTGTAACCTTTGAAAAATGATCAAACTTAATAACATAGAACGCTTTTATAAAAATGCGGCACAGAAGACCTGGGTGCTGAAAGATGTATCGCTGGAAATTGAACCAGGTGAATTCGTAACGATTATGGGACCCAGTGGAGCGGGAAAAAGTACTTTGTTGAATATCATTGGGATGCTGGATCAACCGGATAGCGGAACGTATCAGTTTTTCGATGAGGAAGTTCACCGGCTGAGAGAACGCAAACGGAATGATCTGCATAAATATTATATGGGTTTTGTTTTTCAGGCTTATTATCTGATTGATGAACTAACGGTTTACGAAAATATTGAAACGCCACTGCTTTATAGAAATGTAAAAAAAGCGGAACGTCAGTCCAGGATTGCTGATGTACTCGACCGCTTTAATATCGTAGCAAAGAAAGATTTATTTCCACACCAGTTATCTGGCGGACAACAACAATTAGTTGGCGTAGCCCGGGCGATCATAGCGAATCCCAAATTATTGCTAGCCGATGAGCCAACCGGGAATCTGCACTCCTCACAAGGCGAAATTATTATGGATCTTTTTAAAGAATTGCATAATGAAGGGATGACAATAATTCAGGTTACACATAATGAAAAATATGCCAACTATGGAACCCGGGTTATTGAACTGGAAGATGGTTTTATCAAAGAAGATAGAAGGATTAATACTTAATACTGCTAATCCGGATTATAATCCCCGGATTAACTTTTCTTCTAAAATAACTTCGTTAACATAAACAAAGCTAATGCTAAAGAATAATTTGAAAATAGCCTTCCGTCATCTTATAAAAGATAAATACATCTCTGCGATTAACTTCATCGGTTTGGTAGTCGGAATGGTTGCAGTATTATTTATTTGGCAATACGTCGCCTTCGAAAGGAGCTATGATAAAATTCATGAACAGGGAGATCGCATTTTTCGAGTACAAACGGATAGGGTAAAAAATGGTGTTCCATTTATGCAATTTGCATCTGGCGCTGCCTGTGCAGGACCAGTTATTGCACAAAATTTTCCGGAAGTAGAAAAGTATGTCAAATTAGTCGAAGCCGGAAAAGCACTTTATACCTATCAGGACAAAGTGACTTTCCAACCCAAAAAGGTTTATTTTGCGATGCCTTCCTTATTGGATATTTTTTCTTTCTCTTTACTTGAAGGGAATCCGGAAACTTTTCTAAATGAACCTTTTACGGCCAGTATTTCTGAATCAACGGCAAAAAGCATGTTTGGGGAAGAAAATCCAATTGGAAAAATAATTACTCGAAACGGCTTGAATGATTATACAATCACTTCGGTTATCAATGATGCTCCCTTAAATTCACATCTGAAATTCGATATTCTCTTATCCTATGTTACCTATTCAGATGTTTTCATTGGAAATGGAAGTTCAGAGACCGCTCCATACTGGGATGGTTTTCTCACTTATTTACTTTTAAAACCTAATACAGATTGGAAGGCCCTGGAGTCTAAGTTTCCGGATATGTTGGAACGGACTTATGATAAAGAAACCAGGGAAGGGATGGTATTTTATTTACAGCCCTTTGAAGCTATTCACCTTAGCTCTAATTTACTGAATGAAACTGAAACACCAGGAGACGGGAATGCTGTTCAGTTTTTGCTAATCATTGGAAGTCTGGTTTTGATCATTGCCTGGTTTAATTACATAAATTTATCGACTGCCCGTTCTGAATTGAGAGCCAAAGAAGTTGGTGTGCGGAAGGTAATTGGTTCGACCAGAGCTTCGCTCGTCCAACAGTTTATGACAGAAGCAGTATTGATAAATTCGGCAGCGATTGTTATAGCATTTTTATTGGCACAATTATTAAAACCCTGGTTTATTGATCTGGTTGAAAAACCTATTCCTCTGGATATTTGGGACAACTGGTCGGTCCTGGCAACTATATTAGCAGTCTTTTTTATTGGGACCTTTTTAACTGGACTTTACCCCGCATTTTTATTGTCTTCTTTCAAACCGATTTCTGTCTTGAAGGGGGGAGGTAGTTTCAGACTTCGATCTGCTGGCTCGGGCTGGTTACGTAAAGGCTTGCTTGTGTTTCAGTTTATCGCTTCGATTGGTTTGATTGCAAGTACAATTATTATATACAATCAACTTAATTTCATGCAAAATAAAAAGTTGGGTGTAGATATTGATCAGACGCTGGTCATTAAAAGTCCAATTGCAACAGACTCTCTTTATTCCCAAAAGGCGAAAACTTTCAAAAAACAACTTCAGAATATTCCAATTGTAAAAAGTGTCTCCAGTTCAACTTCCGTACCCGGACAGCCTTTTGGTATGACCGCAGGCGTCTCAAGATGGGGGACAGAAGAAGGAGCATTAGGCTTTCACGCCTTTGCTGCAGACTTCAATTTTACTGATGTTTATGATATCGAAGTAATAGCGGGAAGAGCGCTCTCTGAAAAACAGAAAAGCGATGTCAATTCCTGTATTCTTAATATAAAAGCATCGGAAGTATTTGAGTTTGAAAATCCGGAAAATGCTTTGGGGCTTGAAATTGATTTTTGGGGAGATCGATTCAAAGTGGTTGGTGTGGTGAGTAATTATCATAACGAATCTCCAAAATCTGAAATTGAACCCATGATCTTACGACCGATAAACGAACGCTTTACGCCAGATTATTTTTCTTTAAAACTCAATACCAGTGAAATAAGTCAATCCATAGCTTCTATAGAAAAAACCTGGGCACAGATTTTTCCCGGTAATCCTTTAGAATATTTCTTTTTGGATGATCATTACAACCAGCAATATAATGCCGAAAAACTCTTTGGGAAAATATTCTCCCTATTTTCGGGATTGGCCATATTCGTTTCTTGCCTTGGATTATTTGCTTTAATTGCTTTCCAGGCTGAACGCAAGAAAAAAGAAATAAGTATTCGAAAAGTACTTGGTGCTAGCGTTGCTAGTATCATTGGTTTATTGTCCAGGGATTTTATTCGTCTGGTGTTCTTGGCCCTGATTATTACGATTCCTTTATCCTGGTATTTCATGAATAATTGGTTAGCAGGTTTTGCAGAAAGAATTAGTATTCAATGGTGGGTGTTTGCTTTAGCGGGATTGCTGACTGTTGGCATTGCTTTTTTAACAATGAGTTTTCAAAGTATAAAAGCTGCTTTGGCTAGCCCGGTAGATAGCTTGGGCAGCTAGTAAAAAATATTATCTTTTGATTAATTCAAGGTCGTTTGATAGTTTCTGTTTGACGACCTTTTTTTCAAAACTTTATTATGCTTAAAAATTATTTCAAAATAGCTATCAGAAGTTTGTGGAAGCATCGCTTTTATTCAGGACTCAATATTATTGGTCTGGCAATAGGCCTGGCAGTATCTCTTATTTTATTTCTCTATGTAAACGGAGAGATGACTTTCGATCAATACCATCAACAAGCTGCCAATATTTACCGGATAGTAGTGAATGTAAAGTATGATGATGTAAAAGAAGACTGGGCGAGAGTTCCTAATAATGCTGGTCCTACCTTTAAGGAGAATATAAAAGAAGTAGTTGAACAAGTACGCTTACTGCGCCATAATTTTGGAAGAGATGCTTTTATTAATGTAGATGGAAAAAAGCTGGTCGAAGAAGATTTGTATTGGGTGGACTCTACATTTTTTAATGTTTTTGATTGTAAACTGATTCAAGGTGATCCGGCGACTGCCTTGAACGGACCAAATAAAATAATTATTAGCGAATCTGCTGCCGAAAAAATATTTGGTCGCTCTTTAGCTTTGGGCAAGAGGATCAAAATAGATAATCAAATGGAACTGGAAATAACCGGAGTCTATGAGGATTTTCCGAGCAACTCTACATTGGACTGCGGGATGATGGGCTCTTTTCAAAGTATTAAATGGGCTTCAGAACGCTTGACCTGGGGTAATGCCAGTTTTGAAACTTTCCTTTTGACTCAGGCTGATACAAAAATTGAAGACTTAAATTTGGCCATGAATGCGGAGTTGGACAAAGCGGTGAAAAAAGAAGAGCAATGGTATTCTTTTTGGGCTCAGCCTTTTTTAGATATTCATTTATATTCCAGTGATTTAGCAACTGGCGGATACAGTGTCAGGGCTGGCGATATTTCACAGGTCCGGATTATGAGCCTTTTGGCATTAGCCGTTTTATTACTGGCCTGCTTTAATTATATTAATATGGCTACAGCCAGATCCCAACAGAGATTCCGGGAGGTTGGGATTAATAAAACGCTGGGAGCCAGCAATGGTCAAATGGTTCGTCGTTTCCTGACGGAGACTGGAATTTTGGCAGCTGTCTCTTTAGCCATGAGCATTCTTTTGGTACAAATTTGTCTGCCTTATGCCGAAAGCCTGATGGGGCTTTCTCTGAATACCTTTGATCCCTTACAGGCAAAGAGCTTATTAACACTAGGCGGTTTATGGTTTTTGATTACTGTTTTGGCTGGATTTTATCCGGCACTGTTTTTATCCAACTTTTCTCCTAAAAAATTGCTCAGTCCATTGAGAAAACCTTACTCCGGCAATCGGTTTTTCAGACAAACGCTGGTGGTTGGACAATTCGTTATTTGTACCGCTTTAATTATTGGAATATTTGTTTTTCAAAACCAGCTTAATTTTATCAATAATAAAAAGCTTGGTTTTAAGGCTGAACAAGTACTGTCTATTAATACATCGGCAGCTACAGAATTATCACAAATAGAAGGCTTAAAAAATGCCTATAGAAATTTACCGGAAGTATCCGCTTTGAGTCGTATGCAGGGCTATCCGGGACTTAGTGTAAGTGGATATACGATTACTAAACCCGGCCAGGAGCATATTGTTAGAGGTATACAATCCAACCGGGCTTCAGCAGATTTTGAAAAGGTCCTGAGTTTAAAAATTTTAGCAGGTAAATCACTGCCGGAAAAGAAACTGGAAACAGATACTACCATCCAGGTAGTGATGAATGAAACTGCGGTGAAGTTTTTTGGATGGACACCGGAGGAAGCTATTGGAAAAACGCCTCCCGGTTTATACCATTATTCAGCTACAGAAATAGTAGGTGTTGTAGAGGATTTTCATTTTGAATCCTTCCATAATCCGATTGGCGCTTATGTCTTTAATAACGGAGCTAGTATTGGACGCAGACCTTATCTGTTGGTCAAGTTGAATACCAGAGAATTGAAAACAACAATACAAAAACTGGAAGCGGAATTTAATAAATATTTTCCGGCTTCGGCTTTCGAGTTTGATTTTCTGAGTGATCAGACGCGGAAAATGTATGCAAGTGAAGAACGGATGGCACAAGTCATTTCTCTGTTTACTTTTCTGACAATTTTTATTTCCTGTCTTGGTCTTTTCGGTTTGACCGCTTTTACAACGGAACGCAGAACTAAAGAGATTGGTATCCGCAAAGTACTTGGAGCGAGTGTGATTGGAATCATGGGTTTGTTATCGAAAGACTTTTTAAAACTGGTTTTAATTGCTATTCTGATCGCAACTCCGCTTGCCTATTACCTTTTGGATAGCTGGCTAAATAATTTTGCTTATCGTATTTCGATAGACTGGTGGGTATTTGTCGTAGCAGGCGCAATAGCTTTAGTGCTTGCTTTTTTGACCGTCAGCTATCAGAGTATGAAAGCGGCAATGGCTAATCCTTCGAATAGCCTGAATAATGATTAATAACTCCATCTTTTGATTAGTTGAAGGCCGGTGGGCGCTTTCGTTCATCGGCCTTTTTTAAACTTTTCTTTTGCCATGATAAAAAATTACATAACTGTTGCCATTAGAAATTTGATAAAAAACAAACTCTTTTCTTTTATCAATTTATTAGGCTTATCGATAGGAACAGCCGTCGTGATTCTGATCATGTTGTATGTAAAAGAGGAATGGACCTATGATCAGTTTCATACAAAATCAGATCACATTTATCGGGCATGGGTAAAAGAGCATTTTAAAGGAGAGTTGATTTTTAATAGTGTTACGCCTTTGATCCTGGGTGATGAGTTGAAAAATAGTTTTCCGGAAATTCGGGAAACCGCCCGTTTTATGAATGCAAATGCTCTGCTTAAAAAAGGCGCATTCATCGAAGACGAAAAGGTTAATTATGTCGATCCCGCCTTATTGAAAATATTTGATTTTCCTTTATTAAAAGGCAAAAAAGAAAATGTATTTACTACACTTCGGGAAGCGGTGTTAACCGAAGAGATAGCCGAGAAATACTTTGGTGATTCTGCTCCGATTGGTCAAAACCTGTCCATGCAGGTCAATGGAGAATGGGTGGATTTTCTGGTCAGTGGTATTATTGAAAAAGCTCCGGGTAATTCCAGTCTGCAATTTCAGATTCTGGTTCCGTTTGAAAATGCTTTTGATTTTATCGGAGAAAATGGGCGCAATTGCTGGACCTGCGTCTATGGAGAAACTTATGTATTACTGGATACCAATGCTAATCTTGAAAACCTGAAGACTAAAATAGCACCTTTTATTGATGAAAAAGTAAAATCCAGTTATCAGCCCGGTGAATATATAGTAGGCTTACAACCTTTGACAGATATCCATTTGAATAATGCGATACCAACGGGAATAGCAGTTGTCAGTGATGCGCGTTATCCCTATATTTTGGCTTCGGTAGCCTTTCTTATTTTATTACTGGCTTGTATCAATTTTACAATCCTTTCGGTTGGCCGATCCGTTAATCGCTCGAAAGAAGTAGGTATTCGCAAAGTGACCGGAGCAACAAAGTGGCAACTGCGGTTTCAGTTTTGGAGCGAAGCGATTATGATGGCTCTGTTTGGGCTTAGCCTTGGTTTGGTTTTAACTAAACTTCTACTACCTTATTTTAACACCATAGCCGATAAGCAACTTAGTCTGGATTTTAATATCTGGAATTTTAGCTTTCTGATAGGATTGGCGCTAATAACCGGACTCTTATCCGGGATTTATCCGGCAATGGTACTATCCGGTTTTAATCCGATTCAGGCCATTAAAGGCGTATTCTCTAAAATAGGAAATAATAAACATCGGGTTTTAAGAACACTGGTTGGTTTTCAGTTTGTATTGTCCATTTTTCTGATAATCTGCACTTTTGGAATGCAAAAGCAATTGCGCTTTTTACAAAATAAAAATCTTGGATTTTCAAAAGAACAAACACTGATTGTTCCTTATGGCGGGACAGGGAAAGGTTTCTCCGACACCTGGCAGGAGGCATTACAAATACAAGAAAGATTAAAGAAAGAACTTGCCGGAAAAGGAGTGCAAAATATTCTAACTTCTTCCCACACTTTTGGTACGCAGGGCTGGGCCAAACTGGGCTATACGGATGAGCGATTAGATAAATTCCGGCAATTCATTGCTCAGCAAATTGATTATGAATATCTGGATATTATGGAAATAGAAATGAAAGCCGGGCGAAAATTTTCCAAGGGAAACACTACAGATAATAAAGCGGCAATTGTCAATGAAGCCTTTGCCAAGGCCTGGGAAATCAATGACCTGGAAGGAGCTACGATGCCAGAACCTTTTAATGATTACAAAATTATTGGTATAAGCAAGGATTTTAATTTTGCTTCCCTGCATTCCAGCGTTGAACCATTGGTAATGGTTACGGATGTTTTGCCACTGATGAGAACTGCCCCGGATCATAACTTCACAGATTCTCCTTTGCCCAAGTTTTCTTTTAAAATTAAAAGTGATAATCTGGTAGCTACTATTGGCAATATCCAAAGAGCCTGGAAAGGAGTAGTACCGGAGGAAACCTTTAACTATACTTTTATGGATGATAGCATTGATCAGCAGTATCGTTCCGAATCAAGATTAAGTGAAATACTAAGCATTGCTACCGGGTTGGCTATTATTATTGCTTGTTTAGGTTTGTTCGGTATTGCTACCTTGACGATCTCTCAACGCAGAAAAGAGATCGGTGTAAGAAAAGTATTGGGAGCCAGTAGTGCCGATATTGTCTATATGCTTAATAAAAGATTTACCATATTGATTTTTATTGCTTCCCTGATTGCCACACCTTTTGCCTGGTATTTTATGAATCAATGGCTGTCGGATTTTGCTTATCAGACCGAACTGGGTATTTCCGTATTTTTAATAGCCGGGCTATTGACTTTGCTGATCGCCTGGTTATCGGTGAGCTTTCAAAGTATAAAAGCTGCTTTGATGAATCCGGTGGAAAGTCTGAGAAATGAATAAAGAATTAACTTCAGGGTTTTAGTTGTGAGAAACTGATTTTATACCTGTGTTATTAGAAAGAAGATAATATTAGAACGCTAAACCAAACTCAAAAGCAGCCTTTAGTCATCACTAAATGAATCATTTTGAAATAAAGGATAGTGTTTTAATATTACTTCTTGGAAATTTAGGATTTTTAAAGCAGCATCTATTTTTTATTCAGAAGCTATTTTAAATTTCTTTGTAAAAATGTGAGTTGTTTTATCCGAAAACAAAAATTGAAAACAAATGATAAAAAACTATTTCAAAATCGCCATCCGAAATATCTTAAAGCGCAAAGGTTTATCCTTTATCAATATCATTGGATTAAGCATTGGCCTGGCCTGTTTTAGTTTATTTCTTTTGTATGCTGTTCATGAATTTAGCTTTGATCAATTTCACAAAGAAGGAGATCAGGTTTATCGTTTATATCGCTGGACGGCTGACCTTGATGGAGAGGGAGAAGAGGGTGACCCGCATTTACCCATGCCATTAGCGCAGGCTTTCAAATCAGATTTTCCGGATGTTGAAGAAGTAGTACGCTGGAAGGAAGCCTGGGACGAAAACTTTGTTCGGGTGGATGGAGAAATCAGTCGTGCTGAAGTTTGTCACGTAGAAGCTTCCGTTTTTGATGTTTTTACTTTTCCACTCAAATACGGCGATCCCGAAACAGCATTATCTGATCCTAAAAATATAGTGCTGACCGAAAAGATGGCACTTAAATTATTTAAAGAAAGTAATCCATTAGGCAAGCAAATAGAGATAAGGATAGAGGAAGATTTTGAACCATTTACGGTTGCGGCAATTGCGGAAAATATACCAACTAATTCCAGTAAACAATTCCAGATTATGGGGAGTATGGAATATTTTTCGACTACGAGTTTTGGAAAGCGGAGAATGGATAATTGGGGAAGTTCTTTTTTAAGTGTGTTTGTGAAATTAAGAAAGGGGAGTGGATTAGCGGATAATAAAGCGGCCTTATTGAAATTTAGGGAAAAGTATTATCCTGGTCAGGAGGCGGAATTGCGAAGCTCCGGAGAATGGAAAGGGGAAGGTGCACCGGTAACGTATCGATTACAAGCTCTGGCGGAAATGCATACAAATACCAATGTTTGGGGTGGAGATATTGCAACGGTTTCCCCCGGGAGTATTTGGATATTATTGGGAATTGCTACAGGGGTATTACTGATTGCAATTATTAATTTTACGACGCTTTCGATTGGCCAGTCCGCCCGGAGAGCCAGGGAAGTTGGAGTGCGCAAAGTAGTAGGCTCTAACCGAGCTCAGATTGCTACTCAGTTTTTAACCGAGTCAATGCTGTTGAGTGTTTTTTCAGTCGGCCTTGGACTGGGTCTGGCCAATATGTTATTACCTTTTTTTAATGAACTCTCTGGCCGTAATTTAATTTTTTCTTTCGAACAATTTCCACAGTTTCCCTGGCTAATAGCCTTGGTCACCTTGTTTACCGGATTATTGGCGGGGAGTTACCCTGCTTTGATGTTATCTGGATTTAAACCTGTTCAGGTACTAAAACAAAAAATAAAAGTAGGAGGGGCTAATTGGTTTACCAAGTCATTGGTGACTACTCAATTTGCTTTATCCCTGGGCTTGATTATAGCAACGATTATAGTCATCAATCAATTGGAATTTATGTATAATCAAAACCCCGGATTTAATAAGGAACAGGTTGTAGTAGTAAATGGAGAAGAAATAAGTGATACTACTTTTTATGAAAGATTTAAAAATACCTTAACCAGTGATTCCCATATTTTAGGCATTGCCGCTTCCGATATGTCCCTTGGCGCCGGTGCGGGTTGGAGTCGTGCCGGGTTTAATTACAAAGGAGAAAACAAGCAAATTTATGAGTACTATATTGATGATGAATATATAGATGTGATGGGACTTGAATTATTGGAGGGCAGAGGTTTTGAAGCAGGGCGACAGGATGGATTTAATCGATCCGTTGTCATTAATCAAAGTATGGTTAAAAATTTTGGCTGGACAGAACAGGAAGCGATAGGTCAGGAATTGACAGGGTATTTTGGAGAAGGAACTAACCCTAAAGTCATAGGCGTGATTCAGGATTTCAACTTCCGATCATTCCGGGAGCAAGTCAAACCACAAATGTTTCATCAATATGAAGATTATGCGCCTATGCAATATCTCGTAAGAATAAAATCGGGGGCGACTGAAGCGGCTATTGCTGCTATTGAAAAAGCCTGGGAAACAACTCTTGCTGATTTTCCTTTGCAATATAGTTTCCTGGACGAGGATATTAATCGTTTTTATCGATCCGAAAAACGATTCAGCAAAATTGTTAGTTGGGCCGGGGGCATTTCTATTTTCCTTGCCTGTTTAGGATTACTTGGTTTAGCAGCACTGGCGGCAGTCAACAGAACAAAAGAAATCGGTATTCGGAAAATACTCGGCGCAAGAATTCCGGGTATCATAAGTTTGCTCTCTGTCGATTTTCTAAAACTTGTTTTAATTGCTTTAGTCATTGCAGCTCCTATCACCTGGTTTTTGCTGAATGACTGGCTGGAAAATTTTGCCTATAGAATTGATATCGGCTGGAGTGTATTTTTACTGGCAGGATTGATTGCATTATTTGCCGCATTTATTCCGCTGGGATTGCAAGGCCTGAAAGTTGCTTTAGTAAATCCTTCGGAGAGTTTGCGCAACGAATAATAGATGGAGAATTATCATTTTGAATAAGATCCCGAATTTTAGTTAAAAGTCTTGAATATTCATTATTAGTATTTGGCTTTTCGTCGTTTTTTCGACTTGCGAGCCTCGCAAGTCGAAAAAACGATTTTATCAGCTCTATAGGTTATTTTGAGCAAACAATCATTCATGTTTTAAAGCTTTAATTGGATCGGCATTCGCCACTTGTACAGCATGATATCCGGTAGTGACCAAAGTGATAACAATAACGATAAGGAGTGCAAGGACATAGAAAAAATAATTCATACCGGTATGATAAGCGAATGTCTCTAACCATTTGTTCATAAAATACCAGGCTACAATAAAAGCCGGAATGCTTGCTAAAGTAACCAAGAACACAAAGTCTCTGGTAAGCAGATAAATGATATCGACGGTACTGGCTCCCATCACTTTTCGAATACCAATTTCTTTAGTTCGACGTTCGGCAGAAAAAGAAGCTAAACCTAATAGACCAAGGCAAGCAATCAATACCATCAGGACACTAAACAGTGTAAAGATACTGGCTCTGATCTGATCCGACTTATACAACTCCATAAATGCTTCATCAACAAACTCATATTCAAAAGGAGCATTTGGAAAAACACTGGCCCAGGTTTTTTCAACCGCATTTATCGTTTGAGCTAAATCCTTAGGCGAACTCGGATTTAAGCGAACATGTACATTGGGATAATTTTGACCTAGTAAAAACAGCAAAGGAGAAATAGGATCGTAAAGAGAGCTTTGATGAAAGTTTTTAACCACTCCAATTACCTGTTGAAAAGGGAGTGAATCATTAGTGCCAATTTGAAACTTCTTTCCAATAGGTTCACTCCAGCCAAAACGTTCAACCATAGCTTCATTAACCAAAACGGCATTTGTAGTATCCGTTCCAAAATCACGACTGAAATTGCGCCCGGCAACCAGCTCTGCTCCTAAAGTGGGAAAGAAATCGTAATCTACGGCATAGACATTTACACCGTATTGTTCCATTCCTCCATTTTCTTTTTCCGCATTCATAAGATTTTTTCCAAAACCACGTCCTGGAGAAGTAGTGCAGGTTCCGACAGAAGTAATCTTGGGATTTTGTAATAATTTTGATCTGATAACGGGATATTTATCTCGGGATTGCTGGCCCTGTAAGCGGAATACTAAAACATGTTCTTTATTAAATCCAAGATTTTTATTTCTCAGATAATTCATCTGATCAAAGATGATCCCGGTACCTATGATCATAAAAATAGTAATGACGAATTGTAGCGTGACCAAGGCCTTTCTAAATGTCGGATTTCCCGTTCCCTTGGCCAGACTACCTTTTAACACTTTGATTGGCTGGAAAGAAGAAAGATAAAAAGCCGGATAACTGCCACCTAAAATACCGGTTAATAAACTGATTGCAAAGACACCTAATAGTACCGGTTGAGACCAGAGCAAACTGCGTTCTAAAGTCAAATCAAAAGTAGTGTTAAATAAAGGGAGTAAAATCAGGACTAAAGTATAACTTAAAACCAGGGAGAGCAGCGTAAATAAAATGGACTCCGTGAGAAATTGTCCGATCAACTGGCGCCTTTCGGAACCGAGTACTTTTCTGATCCCAACTTCCAGAGAACGCTGAGTCGATCTGGCTGTCGAAAGATTCATGTAATTAATACAAGCAATCAATAAAATAAAAAATGCAACGATTCCGAAAATATAAAGGAAACTGATTTGTCCTACCGGCTCTGGTTCTCCTTCATAGGTAGAGGTCAAATGAATGCTGGTTAATGGAAGTAATTCATATTTAACTTTAATGTCAAATTGATCAAAGATAGTCGCTACATATTTTTCTACCACCTCTGGTAATTTTGCTTCAAAAGCTTTTGCTTCAACACCTTCATTAAGTAAAACATAAGTGTAGAGATTGAATCCACCCCAGGAACCTGGAGTGGGGTTCATAAAGCCGGGAATTGTATTGGCGGAAATCATCGCATCTGCAATAATATGCGAATGCGACGGCATGTCTTCATAAACTCCGGTTACTTTATATTCTTGCCCGCTGGATGTTTTTAAAATTTCTCCAATGGGATCACTATTTCCAAAAATACGAGCGCTAATAGACTCATTTATAACAATAGAATTCGGTTCGTTCAATGCCGTTTCTGCATTGCCTTTTGAGAAATTAAAAGTAAAAACATCACAAATCGTAGAATCAACAAGGTATACTTTTTCTTCATAAAAAAAACGATCCTTGTACTCTAATAATGTTCTTCCATTTTCAATGAATCTAACGTATTCTTCTACTTCCGGATAATCTTGTTTTAAAGTAGCACCTAAAGGAGTCTGCGTTACGGCCCAACGAAAATGATCATCCGGTTCGGTGATATCTGATGAGATTCTATAAATGCGATCGGCCTTTTCGTGATGTGTATCAAAGCGCGATTCCTCAGCGATATATAATAAAATAAATAGGGAAGCTGCAATACCAAGAGTAAGACCAAAAATATTTAGAAAGGCATAACCGGGCTGTCGTCTGAGATTACGTAAAGAGACAAGGATGTAATTTTTGATCATGATTAAAGTGGTTTATAAAAGTTATTTCGAAATTATTATTTAGAATACTGTACTAAATTTCTTCAAGGAATTTATATTGAATTGAAAATTATTATTGCCTTTGGTCAAACCTCTATATTAAAATCGCAATCGATTAATTGATTCAATAATTTATTCGACGAAAATACTTTTTGATGAGTTACACTGTCAAAAACTGCGCATAACGCGAAGGGGATCATACACCAGATACTACCTTAATTCTGTTCCTGTAAATTTATTCATCACCGGATTTTTTTTCAATAAGTATCGCCTTTAGAATAGAGTAATTGAACAGGCTTGAAATTAACTGTTCATTTCCGTACACCTTATTGTCCATAATCGGACAAGTATGTATTATGTGTGGTTTTTTATCTTTGTAAAGTTCTGAAATACAGTTGTTTGAGTATTTGGTATAGGGCTTGAACTATATATGCTATACTCTTTTTAACCTAAACCCTAATGTAACATGTTCAGAAGTTATTTTATAATTGCGATACGAAGTTTGCTCAAGCAAAAGGCTTTTTCAATTATAAATATTTTAGGTTTAGCATTGGGGATGGGGGTCTGTTTCTTGATTATCGGGCTTGTAAAAGATGCGCATAGTTATGATGGATTTCACAAGGACAGTGATCGCATTTACCGGCTAAGAACTACACCAATTAGAAAGTCTGGTTCGATTGAGGATTATGCCTCTTCTCCTTTTATGATTGGAAAGACTTTGGCAGATGAAAATACTCAGGTGGAGTTATGGACACCAATCATTAATCAGTTATCGGGCTCGATCAAAATACGAAATACGGATATTAATTTTTCTGGATTATTAACGGACCAATCCTTTTTTGAAATGTTTGGTTTTGAGCTTGCACAAGGAAATGAATTAACCGCTTTGACCGAACCTTATACTTTGGTTTTATCCGCTGAACTGTCCTATAAATTATTTAAAGAAGAAAGTCCGATAGGAAAAAAACTCGAAATTCCTGGTTATGGAAGTCTTTTTAAAGTCACAGGAGTTTTAGATGAGCTACCGGGAAAGACGCATTTGGAATTTGATGCACTTGGATCATTGAGTACGCAGTTTGCGGAAGAAAAACTGCCCGGAAAAGTTATAGTTACTAGTGAATGGCGCAACTACTATTCTAATTATAATTTCGTTCGACTTAATAAAAATAATGATAAAAAAGCGGTTGAATTGGCGATGGCCAATATTGCTCAAAAGAATTATGCTGATCTTGAATTTGAACTGAGAGATGAAGGATATAAATTTTCTTTACAAGGCATTAATGAAATTACGCCCGGTCCTATAATGTCTAATTCAATGGGAAGGGGAATGCCCCGGTTTCTGATTTGGTTTTTGATGTTACTGGGAGCGGTGATTATGTTGTCAGCCTGTTTTAATTATACGAATTTGACCATTGCCCGATCATTAATCAGGACCAAAGAAGTAGGTGTACGAAAAATTATTGGTGCTTCCGGCTTACAGGTCTTTGGACAATTTATGGTTGAAGCAATAGTGACCGCAATAATTGCTTTAGGTTTTGCTTACTTAATTATGACCAGTCTTAAGCCCTTACTTTTACAACTTCAATTTGCAGAATTTACAGACGTGCACCTCGAGGAAGATATAAGTGCTTTGGGAATATTTTTACTTTTTGCTATTGTCGTTGGGGCGATTGCAGGTTTACTTCCAGCTTTGACCTTTGCCAATATTTCTCCTCAGGCCATTTTGCAAAAAATACAAAATATAAAACTGATCCGAAGGTTTGGTTTTCGAAAATTTTTACTGGTCATTCAGTTGACTCTTACGCTCGTATTTTTCATCATTATCACCATCGCCTGGCAACAAGTAAATTATGCCACGAAAATCAGCTTTGCCTATGATCAACCCAAAACGCTAATGATTGATATGCAAGGTGTAGATTATAAAAAATTATCGACCGCTTTTTCGAAACTGAGTGGAGTGGAAGAAATATCGGCTATTTCTTTTCCGATGGGAACCTGGCGAGACAGGAGTTTTAATGTTCAGGCCAATGCAGAAGGGGAGAAGGTTGCCGTTCGAACCTATTTTATTGATGAGAACTATTTACCCCAATTCGATCTGCCTCTGATAGCCGGGGATAATTTTCCTGAAAATATAGCTCAGCAGAATGAAATCTTTGCCATCGTTAATGAATCCTTTGTCGAACAGTTCAAACTGGATAGTATTGGATCGCCAATTGGCCAGTCAATTTTAGTAGGAGATAGTATACAAATGAGCATACGTGGCGTCCTTGCAGATTTCGTATTTAAGCCGGCTAATTATGAAATGGAACCTCTGCTATTACGCTATGATCCCAAGGAGTACGGTACCCTAAACTTAAGCTTGACCGGGGAAGACTTAGCAGCAAAAGTAAAGGCATTGGAGAGGGTATGGAAGGACTTGTCGGATCATTCGTTTAATGCGGTTTTTTATAAAGACAATATTAAAAAGACCTATGCAAATATGACAGATATTATATGGATTGTTGGCTTTTTTGGTTTGCTGAGCATGATTATTTCCTGTATGGGATTATTAGGTATAGTCATTTATCTGGTTAAGACAAAATCCAAAGAAATCAGCATCAGAAAAATTTTGGGAGCGGATATAACGGACCTGATATTTATGTTGTCAAAAAAATATATTGTTCTGTTTGGAATAGCGGTATTAATTGCCACACCGATTAGTTATTTGATCGGAAATCAAGTCTTACAAATATTTGCTAACAGGATTGATTTTTCTTATATCCTCTTTCTGCCGGCTTTTCTTTTAGTGTTTTTAATTATCTCATTGACGATAGGTTCTCAAACGGTGAAGGCAGCTTTTGCCAACCCTTCTGAATCACTCCGAAACGATTAATAGAGTTAGGCTCAAAGTTGAAACATCATTTCTCCTACAAAAAATAAAAAATAAAATGATTAAAAATTATTTCAAAATAGCCTGGAGATCGCTCCTGAAAAACAAGATTACCGGTTTTATTAATATTTGTGGCTTAGGTATTGGAATGGCTGTAGCGCTGATGATTGGATTGTGGATTTTGGATGAAGTTAATTTTAATAAGTACCATAAAAACTATGATCGATTAGGACAGTTCTACATGCACCAAACCTATAATGGTGAGGTAATTACCTGGGGGGCTGTTTCTTTGCCAGGGCGGGTTGTGCTGGAGGATCAGTTCAGCGAATATTTTGAAAACATATCTTTAGCATCCTGGAACCTTCAACATATTCTTCAATTTGATAAAAAACAATTAATGAGAAGGGGGATGTATGTTGAAGACGTTTTTCCGGAAATGATGACTTTGGAAATGATTGCCGGAGTTTCTGAAGAAGCTTTGAAAGAACCCCGTTCGATCGTACTTTCTGAGAAATTGGCAAAATCTCTTTTTGGTGCCAAAAATCCCATGGGTAAAACAGTAAAACTGGATACCGAAGAGGACTTACAAGTGACAGGCGTTTATAAAGATATACCCGGAAACAACACCTTTGCAGATGTAGATTTTTTACTTCCCTGGTCCTTATATTCTATTATGCAGCCTTGGGTTAAAGAATATGCAGAAACGAATTGGGGGGAGCATTCTTTTCAAATGTTTGGTCAATTAACACCAACAGCCGATTTTGAAAGCGTTTCTAAAAAAATCATAAACATTGAAAAAGTTCATAATCCCGAGATAAATCCTGAGTATTTAATCTTTCCCATGTCTAAATGGCATTTGTATTCTGAATTTGAAAACGGGCTTAACATAGGGGGGCGTATTCAATATGTATGGCTCTTTGGAATCATAGGAGTTTTCGTGCTGATACTGGCCTGTATTAATTTTATGAATCTGAGTACTGCTCGTTCTGAACGTCGGGCCAAAGAGGTTGGTATCCGTAAAACCATCGGTTCGCAAAGACATCAATTGATTTGGCAGTTTTTAAGTGAGTCGACAATGGTGGCCTTTATCGGTCTTTTCCTTGCCCTGGGGCTGGTAACTATTTCCCTGGATTGGTTCAATGAAATATCGGGTAAAGAATTGAAATTACCTCTGGATAATGTAGCCTTTTGGGCACTAATGCTTGGCTTTACCGGCTTTACCGGATTACTGGCTGGTAGTTATCCTGCTTTCTATCTTTCGGCATTTAAACCGATTAAGGTTTTAAAAGGTAAACTACAGGTTGGAAAATGGGCAAAACTTCCGAGACAGATTCTGGTTACCCTGCAGTTTACGGTCTCAATTGCTCTGATCATCGGAACAATGGTTGTCTATCAACAAATTCAATATGCCAAAAATCGTCCACTTGGATATAAGCAGCAGAACCTCATTCATTTTATGAATAATGCAGAGCTTAACAAAAAACCTGATCTGGTATGTGATGAGGTGAGAAAAACCGGAGTGGCAGAAGAGGTGTCTTATTCTTTTTCACCAGTTACCAGTATTTGGTCTAGTTCTTCTGGTTTTAGTTGGGAAGGGAAAGATGAATCAATAGCAATGATTTTTGGAAAAGTGGATTGTTCACCGGAATATGGCCAGACCATAGGTTGGAATATTAAAGAAGGACGCGATTTTTCCAGAGAGCGGGGTACAGATAGTCTGGCGATGATTCTCAATGAGGCTGCGACCAGACAAATTGGTTTTACCGATATGATTGGCCGGGAAATTACTTTTATGGAAAGAGATTATCAGGTTATTGGAGTAGTGGAAGACATAGTGATGGAATCACCCTGGGAACCAATCAAACCAACTGTTTTTATGTTGGACCCCAATCGGATTAATGTTTTTAATGTAAAATTAAAATCTGAAATTCCGGTTCAGGATGCCATTGCTACAATTAAAACAACTATTAAAAAGCTTAGCCCTTCCAGTCCTTTTGAATACAGGTTTGCAGATGCAACCTATGCCAGGAAATTTAGAGCCGAAGAACGAATTGGTACATTGGCTTATGTATTTTCTTTTTTAGCAATTTTTATTTCTTGTCTTGGTTTATTTGGCCTTTCGGTTTTTGTAGCGGAACGCAGAACGAAAGAAATTGGTATCAGAAAAGTATTGGGAGCAAGTATAGCGAATCTATGGGCCATGCAATCCAGAGGCTTTGTAATTATGGTGATTATTTCCTGTTTGATCGCTACACCACTAGCCTGGTATTTTCTGGAAAACTGGTTGACAAATTACGATTATCGAATTGAGATAAGCTGGCAAGTATTTATTAGTGCGACGGCCTTAGCTTTGTTGGTTACATTACTGACTGTTAGTTATCAGTCTGTTCGGGCCGCGATGACCAATCCGGTGAAGAGTTTAAAGAACGAGTAGCTAATGCGAAAATTTACAGTAAATACGACGGAACTATGAAAATCGAACAACATGTTTGTAAATAATTTAAAAATAACCATTCGCAGATTGCTCAAAGATAAAATGCAGTCAGCTATCCTGATTAGTGGTTTGACACTGGGGATGATGACTTGTATTTTGCTATTGCAATACGTAAGTTATGAATTGAGCTTTGATGATTTTCACCAGGAACAAACTAATATCTACCGGGTGATCAATGAGCGTTTCCAAAACGGATCGTCGATTCAAAAAGGCGCAATTACCTATCCCACTATTGGCCCCCGTATGAAGGCCGAGTTTCCCGAAGTTAAACTGGCTACCCGGATTGCTTATAGTTCCAGTGTGACGATTAGCCAGGGGGATAAGATAAGCCCTCTTGAACCCGGACTTTGGGTAGATGAACATTTCTTTGGCGTTTTCGATTTTCCTTTTTTGGCCCGGCAGGGACTCGATCTGTTTAAAGCGCCAAATGAGATTGTCCTGACAAGGGCATTGGCGGATCGTTACTTCCCGAATGCAAAGGGAAATTATGATTTGATATTGGATGAAGAATTATTGGTAGATCGTTATGAGCAACCTTTTAAGATAGTTGGGATTTGTGAAGATGTGCCGGAGAATTCTCATTTGAAATTCGATTTACTTTTAAGCTATGCATCTTGTATTCGCTACTGGGGGGAAGGGGCGGATAATAGTTGGACCTGGTCGGATTTTTATCACTACCTGTTATTAGAACCCGGAACGAATGTCCGGGATTTAGAAGTAAAATTTGCAGACTTTAGTGAAAAACATTTTAGAGGAACGGAAGTTTCTGGTAGCGAAGAAGTTTTTACATTACAGGCACTTTCAGATATCCATCTCAATTCCCAAAACCTCGAATATGAAATTGTAAACACCGGCAATGGAAGAGCGATTTGGTCCTTATTGATCATTGCTTTTTTCATTCTTTTTATCGCTTGGATAAATTATGTAAACCTGAGTTCGGTTCGTACTATTGAACGGTCAAAAGAAGTAGGTGTCCGCAAAGTCATTGGTGCAACTAAAGGACAGTTAATATTGCAGTTTTTATCCGAAGCATTAATTGTAAATCTGATTAGCCTGATTCTGGCAATCGTTCTGGCAGAAGCGGCTATTCCCTGGTTTGCCAGCAAATTCGCTATGGAAGCCCAATCGCTTAGTTTGATGGAACTGGCGCATTTCCAGCCGGTTCTAGCCATTAGTCTGCTCTCTTTAATCATCGCGGGAATATTGGCTTCCGGAGTCTATCCGGCCTTATTGTTGTCCTCGACCAAAATGTCGGCTGTGCTTAAAGGTATCTTTTCTAAAAATATTGGAAATGCCTGGCTTAGAAAAAGCCTTGTTGTTTTTCAGTTTACCATTTCCGTTGGACTGATTATCCTGACCTGGATGGTTTCGCAGCAAATTCGTTTTATGAGTCAAAAAGATTTGGGGCTCAATATCGATCAGGTCATGATGCTCAATGCACCTGAAATGAGTGGTTGGGATAGTACTTTTATTGACCGGATGAATACTTTGAAAACGGAATTTAAAAATATTCCGGGTGTCGAAGAGGCTACAAGTTCAAGCCGTATCCCGGGGCAACGAATGGCTCGTTTGTTTGATATCAGAAGAATAAGTGAAGGAGATGGTGCGCAAACTTTTTCGGGGAATGTCCTGCATGTGGATTTTGATTATACTAAAACTTATGGTTTGGAATTACTGGCGGGAAGATTCTTTAGGCGGGGAGATCATAATACGAATTTTAATCAGGTTGATAAAGTAATCCTTAATGAATCGGCTGTTGAAATGCTAGGGTTTCAGGATGTCGATGAAGCGATACATGCCCCATTGAGTATTAATGACAGACAATGGGAAATCGTTGGAGTATTGCCGGACTTTCACCAGCAATCTCTCCATCATGGTATTGAACCTATTTTCTTTTTTCCACTATACAGCACTTATAATGCGATCTCTTTAAAACTCTCGGGTTCGCAAAACCTCGACAAAACGATTGCTGCTATTCAGGCTACCTATAAGAAAATATTTCCCGGAAATATTTTTCAATATCAGTTTGTAGATGATCGCTTTCAAAACTTGTATGAATCAGAAGTGCGGTTTGCACATATTTTATCCTTTTTTACATTGCTTACTTTGTTGATTGCCTGTTTGGGATTATTTGGATTAACCTCTTATATCACTTTTTTAAGAACAAAAGAAATCGGCATCAGAAAAGTACTGGGGGCCAATCCTTTGGGAATAATTGCTTTGCTTTCCAAAGACTTTTTAAGACTGGTTTTTATTGCCATTTTGATTGCTGTACCCCTGGCTTATTATTTATTGAATAACTGGCTGGCAGATTTTGCGTATCGGATATCAATATCCTGGTGGGTTTTTGTACTGGCGGGTATATTGGCTCTATTACTGGCTTTTCTGACTATTGGTTTTCAAAGTATAAAAGTCGCTTTGACCAATCCGAGCAAAAGTTTGAGAAATGAATGATTTGGGATAGATAAAACCTGGAGAAGTAAAAAATAAAATAAAACAACTAACGAACATCGAAAATAGAAAAACAATAATAAAATGATAAAAAATTATTTCAAAATTGCCTGGCGAAATTTAAGCCGGAATCGTAGTCATGCTTTTATCAATTTGATAGGTCTGGCAATTGGAATTTCCTGTTGTTTATTGATCATGCTTTGGGTAGCAGATGAGTTGAGCTACGACAGGTGGAACGAAAAATATAGCCGAATTTATCGTCCCTGGTCAGAGATTAAATTTGGAGGGGCTCACCGAAATTTCGCGGTAACTCCTGCGCCAATGGCAGGGGCGCTTATCAATGATTTTCCGGAAATAGAAACGGCAATGCGCTTTCGACAGGCAGGTTCAACTATTGTTTCCAGGGATGTTGAGCATTCAGGAGAAGAAACTTTAGTTTTTGTCGACTCTACCATCTTTGATGTTTTTAGCTTGAAAATGCTTAAAGGAAATCCTAAAAGCGCTTTGGTTGCTCCGAATACTATGGTGATTACCGAATCCATTGCCAATAAATATTTTCCTAATGATGAGGCAATGGGAAAGACCTTAGAACTGGATGGCGATGATGAATATACCATTACCGGGATTATAGAGGATTTACCAAGAAATAGCCATTTTGATTTTTCGATTTATTTGTCAATGAGTGGTAATGAGGAATCACGAAATTCAATATGGCTGAGTAACAATTTTAATACCTATTATGTATTGCGGGAAGGAGTAGATCCTGAAGCATTTGAAGCAAAGGTATATCCTTATTTATTGAAAAATTATATTGCTCCTCAAGTAGAACAACTACTGGGGCAATCTATTGAAGACCTTGAAAAATCTGGTTCCTATGTAAAATACACTTCTCAGCCTCTGGGAGATATCCACTTGAAATCTGATTTAGAAGTTGAACTCGCTGCCAACGGTAGTATGCAATATGTGTGGTTGTTCTCGATTGCTGCTCTTTTTATACTGGTTATTGCCTGTGTTAATTTTATGAATTTATCAACGGCACAATCAGCACTACGTGCCAAGGAAATCGGTGTTCGAAAAGTACTGGGCTCAATACGTTCCAATTTGATCAGTCAGTTTTTGGTCGAAGCTATTTTAATGACCGCTTTGGCTTTTATCTTAGGTTTGCTGATTAGCTACCTTGCCTTACCCTATTTCAATAACCTGGCAGATAAGCAGTTGGTTTTACCCTATGATCAGATCGCATTTTGGTTAATCTTGATCTTTGGAATCCTGGGAGTAGGATTACTGGCAGGCAGTTATCCGGCATTTTATCTTTCTGCATTTAATCCAATAAAAACACTGGCCGGAAAACTCAGGGAAAATAGAGGTAATCTGAATTTGCGAAATAGTTTGGTAGTCTTTCAGTTTCTCATAGCTGTTTTTATGATTATCGGAACCCTGGTTATCAAACAGCAATTGGATTTCATACAAAATAAGAAACTTGGTTTTGAAAAAGAGCAGGTAATGATAATCAATAATTGCGAACCATTGCGAGATCGTGTTTTTACTTTAAAAAATCAATTATTGCAAAATCCTAAAATATCGAAAGCAACGGTCTCCGGTTTTTTACCTGTTCCTTCCTATCGCTCGGATTCGCCCTTGTGTAAAGATGCTGTGATTCGTGAAGATAATTCGGTGTCGATGCAGATGTGGCGGATTGACGAAGATTATCTTTCCGTATTTGGGATGGAATTAGTAGCAGGAAGAAACTTCTCTCCTGATATGCCAACGGACTCCAATGCAGTGATCATCAATGAAACAGCAGCGAAATTGTTCGGTTTTGAAAATCCGGTCGGCCAGCAAGTATATGGTAGCCCTAACTTTAATGCAGCTTCAGGAGATCGTTTACCGGCACAAACTATCATCGGAGTCGTCAAGGATTTTCATTTTGAAAGTCTGCGCGATAATATAGGAGCACTTAGTTTTTGGCTAAATCCCTATCCGGGGAGTCTCAGTTTAAAAATTCAAACGGAAGATGTCCCAACCTTAATTAACGAGATTGAGTCGGAGTGGAAAGAGATTGCTACCGGCCTGCCATTCAATTATCGTTTTCTGGATGATTCTTTTGAAAGAGTCTATCGAAGTGAAAGCAGAATTAGTCAAATCTTCGCTATTTTTTCCGGTTTAAGTGTATTAGTTGCTTGCCTGGGATTGTTTGGTTTGGCAGCCTTTACAATAGAACGGAGGGTTAAGGAAATTGGGGTTCGAAAAGTATTGGGAGCATCTACTGCCAGTCTGATTGTATTATTGTCCAGAGACTTTTTGAGATTGGTATTGATTGCTTTGATCATAGCAATTCCTGCCGCCTGGTATTTTGCGCGTAACTGGCTGGAAGACTTTGCTTATCGGATCGATCTTTCCTGGCCTTTATTTGCAATTGCCGGTTTAATGGCTATTGCTATAGCCTTTATTACGGTTAGCTTTCAAAGTATCAAAGCTGCTCGGGCCAATCCGGTGGAGAGTTTGAGGAATGAGTAAGTTTGAAATTATTGCTTAATGCAAAAAGGAGGAACTCATTGCGAAGCATATATTTAATTCAAGCCAATTAAATAAATAAGCCATGTTTATCAATAGTTTAAAATTAACCCTGCGTCAGTTTAATCGACGAAAAAGCTATGTACTCATTAATTTAATTGGTTTAACTTTAGGCCTGACTACCGCAATGTTGATTGGAAAATATGTGATGAATGAATGGTACACGGATGCTTTTGTACCTAATGCAGAACGTACATTCAGACTGGTAAGGGTAGGAGAGATAAACCTGGAACCCTATGATGTCGGCGTAACTTCTGCCCCTTATGCTCCAGCCCTGGAATCTGATTATTCAGATGATATAGAATCGACTACAAGAGTATTAAAAGGCAGTAGCATTGTACAGATTGATAATGAACGATTTGAAGAAACCAACTATCTGTATGTTGATCCTAATTTTATCAGCTTTTTCAACTTACCACTTTTATACGGTGATCCGAAAGAAGCACTTGGGGAGGCCAATCGAATTGTTTTGACCAGACAAACGGCAGAAAAATATTTTGAATCAGCGGCAGCAGCCCTGGGTAAAATCTTGAGAATCGATAATAATTATGATGCCATAGTTACCGGAGTTTTTGATGACCTTCCTTTTCAGTCTCATCTGGAATTTGATTTGGTAGAAAGTAATCAGTCCCTGTATAATCTTGGTTTTTGGACAAGGTGGTGGAACAACTCTTTAGTGACCTATCTTAGATTGAATGAGGCCGTTTCAGCCGAAAACTTTAACAGCCGCTTACCGGATTTTATGGATAAATATTTTGGAGATGATTTTGCCAGAACAGGGAATAAGATTGGTCTGAAAATCCAGCCGCTAAAAGATATTTATTTTGCCAGCGATACCCGGTACGATCCGGTAAAACATGGAAATCGTTCAGGTGTAATGATCTTTTTCTTTGCAGCGATTCTTCTGGTTGTCATAGCTTGTATCAATTACATTAATTTGACAACTGCCACAGCTATCACCAGATCAAAGGAAATGGCGATTCATAAAGTATTGGGTTCCGGAAAATCTGTAATCATCAAGCGTATGCTGATGGAGAGTTTGCTTCTAACAACTTTAGCCATCTTATTTGCCTTACAGTTAGCTTATATTGCTTTGCCCTGGTTTTCTAATTTACTAGGGACCACTTTGAATTTTGAATTTCCAATTTGGAAACTGTCTTTAATCATAATTGCTCTGGGCTTATTTGTGAGCTTTGTATCCGGATTTTATCCAGGATTAATAATGGCTTCTTTTCAACCTAAAAAAGTACTGAAGGGAAGTGCTTTTTCAAGAAATAATTCAACCGGACTATTTCGTAAGGGACTGGTTATTTTCCAATATGCATTATCTACGGTTTTACTATGCAGTACCTTTTTGATCTATCAGCAATTAAATTTTTTAGGAAGTAAGGAGTTGGGCTTTGATAAAGATCAGGTATTGATTATCCGGTCCAATAATCGGGAGATCGTACGACAGAGTATGACCTTTAAAAATGAATTATTAAGAAAGCCGGGGATTCAATCCGTTTCATTTATGAATGGGGAACCCGGTGGTTTTCACGATGCCACCACCATCGACCTGCCCTCCTTATCCAAAGACTTAAGAATGCGCACCGCTTTTGTGGATTTTGATTATGTTACTACTTTGGGATTAGAGCTAATAGCTGGTCGTGGAATCCAATCGAATTTGGCAAGTGATTCCACGGAATCCGTCTTGATCAATGAACAAGCGCTAAAAGATATAGGTTTGGCTGCCGAGGATATTCTGGGGCAAACTTTATATATGACTGCTTTTGATACACTTCCCAAAAAGGTAATCGGGGTCGTTAAAAATTATCATTTCAGTAGTTTGCATGATGAAATTGAACCCCTGGTTATTAGCTATTCTCCCCGGACCTCAATGATTGCTGTAAAAATTCAGGGGGATAACATTACGGAATCCATTGCCTCTGTAGAAAATGTATGGACGAAAATGGTCCCTGCTTTTCCATTTAATTATTCCTTTTTAGATGAACGATTACAGCGTCATTATAATGATGAAATTAAACAAGGGCAATTATTTGGTTTTTTTGCGGTCATTGCCATATTTATTGCTTGTCTGGGAATTTTTGGCCTGGCGATATTTTCTGCTTCTAACCGCGTAAAGGAAATTGGTATTAGAAAAGTACTCGGAGCGAGTGTTTTAGGTATCGTTGTACTCTTGTCAAAAGATGTAATTAAATTGGTTGCGATTTCTATAATTTTTGCGAGCCCTATTGCTTATTTCTTCATGGATAACTGGTTAGATGAGTTTGCCTATCGAATAAATATTCACTGGGGTGTATTTATAATTGCAGGTCTTATAGCTGTCATGGTAGCCTTTATCACTGTTAGCTTCCAAAGTATCAAAACAGCTTTAATACATCCTGCGAATAGTTTGCGATCAGATTGATATATTCCTGTTTGCAGCTTGTCAGTCAACTACGAAAAATAACAAAATAATGATAAAGAATTATTTTAAAATCGCATGGAGAAGCTTGTTGCGGAATCGGGGCTTTTCTATGGTCAATATCATCGGCTTGGCTATCGGGATGGCCTGCTTTCTATTGATCGTTTTGTATGTACAGGACGAATTATCTTATGATGATTTTCACTCAAAAGGGGATCAAATTTATCGGGTGGCTCTGGAACGAAAGTATCCGGGACGTTCACGTGATTACGCCTTTATTCCAAGGTCCTATGCGGAAGCTATCCAAAAAGAGTTTCCCGGTGTTGAGAAGACCTGCAGGCTATTTAATTTTGGTCCGGCAAATATTATATTTAAAAAAGGAGATGCGACCACCAGGGAAAATGATATCACCTGGGCAGATTCTACCTTTTTTGAGTTTTTTGATATTCCTTTACTGGCTGGTGATCCTAAGACTGCTTTGCGTGAGCCTCACAGTATTATTTTGACGGAGTCCATGGCACGTAAATATTTTGGTGAAAACTGGGACCGGCAATCTATACTTGGAAAAGTAATGGATATTGTTCAGAATGATAATGATCCAAAAATTACCGGAGTGTGTGCGGATGTACCGGACAACTCTCATTTAAAATTTGATTTTCTGCAATCAGCGACTTCCATTGGCTTTCTGCAAGGCCCGCCAGATTATATTAGCTTTTCGGCGATCACCTATTTGATGCTGGATAAAAATACGGACCCCTTACAATTGGAATCCATGTTTCCGGATATGGTAGTCAAGTACGCTTCGGGACAGGTGCTTAATCAGTTTGGAGTAAATTATGAAGCTTATCAAAAACAAGGCAATGGTTATGTGTATACTTTACAACCTTTAAAAAGTATTTATCTGGATTCCAATCTCGAAGGGGAAATGAAGCCGCCCGGCTCACGGGATCGGATTTATTTTTTCAGTATGATAGCGCTATTGATCATTGCCATTGCAGGGATGAATTTTATGAATCTCGCCACCGCTCGTTCTGCTAGCCGGGCGCGGGAAGTAGGTATCCGAAAGACCCTCGGATCGATGAAGGGCCAACTGATTTTTCAGTTTCTTACCGAAGCGGTTTTGATTGCGCTAATCGCTTCGATTTTGGCAGGGGCACTCACCTTGCTGGTACTACCTGCTTTTAATGAACTGACTGAAAAACATTTTGTCTGGGAACAAATTATCTCTCCGGCTTATCTCGGAATCCTTTTGGCACTGGCTCTTTTAACCGGCTTGACTTCCGGTTTATATCCTGCCTTTTTTATGTCTTCTTTTAAACCTATACAGGTACTTCGCGGAAAGTTGATGAAAAACACAAAAGGATTAGGCTTGCGGAATGTATTGGTCGTTTTCCAATTTGCTATTTCCGTATTTTTGATTGCTACTACTTTGATGATTTTCAAACAAATGGATTATACGCAGAGTAAATTGCTGGGTTTTGATAAGGAAAGCCTGGTTACTTTGCAAAACGCTGGTGGTATGACCCAGCAACAATCCGAAACATTCCTGGATCAATTAACTGCTTTGCCGGGAGTGGTGGCCGCGAGTGGTTGCAATACTACACCCGGTTCGTATTATGTAGGAATGTCTTTTGGTCCTGCAAATAGTTCGGAGATGACTACCGGAAGCGGAATGATCGTAGGGGAAGGTTATGTGGAATGTATGAAAATGGAAATGGCAGAAGGACGAGAGTTTTCCGATCGGTTTATGGATACGCTTTCCGTAGTGATTAATGAGGCTGCTGTACGGGAGATGGGACTGGAAGAACCAATCGGGGCACGTCTGAAAACCAATGATAATCTGCTCAATCCCAATCCCGATGAACAATCTGTTTATACTGTGGTGGGAGTAGTGAAAGACTATCATTTTCAATCTTTGCATCATACAATTTCTCCACTTTTTCTGGTACATCGGCAAAGGAATTTTATTGCTGGAGTCAGCAATTTAATTAGTGTTCGAATGGCGGCCGGAAATGCACAAAACACCCTTTCTCAAATTGAGCAATTGTGGAAGCAGGTTCAGCCGGAGATTCCATTTAGCTATGCTTTCATGGATCGGGAGTGGGCTAATCTTTATTCCAAGGAAATGACCTCGCGTAAAGTGTTTAGTTTGTTTACCTTATTAGCAATTTTCATAGCCTGTATGGGCTTATTGGCTTTGGCATCTTTCGCTACTGAGCAACGCATCAAGGAAATTGGAATTCGCAAAGTCCTTGGAGCCTCTTTGACGGGATTGATTACATTATTGTCCAGAGACTTTATAAAACTGGTTTTAATTGCTATCCTTATAGCTACACCATTGGCCTGGTATTTTGTGGGGCAATGGCTGGAGCAGTTTGCCTATCGTATTGATATGCAATGGTGGGTGTTTGCCCTTTCCGGGATTCTGGCTTGTCTGATTGCCTGGGTGACCGTAGCAGTCACTAGTATGCGTGCGGCATTGACCAGCCCGGTTAAAAATTTGAGAAATGACTAAGGCTTGGAATAATTTCAAAATGGAGAATAGACAAACATGATTACGAATTATTTTAAAACCGGATTCAGACATTTACTTCGAAATAAAGGCTATGTAATGATAAACATTGCGGGCATAGGTGTTGGTATTGCGATGTGTATCGTTGCTTATCTCAATTGGAAATTTGATGCTGATTTTAATAGCTTTCATAAAAATGTCGATCAATTATACCGCTTAACAACTGTACGGGCAAATACAAACCAGGTTTACGGATTATGTCCCGCGCCTTTACAAACGCTTGCCAAAGAAAATGTGACGGGAGTAAAAGATGCGGTGTTGGTGGATTTATGGAATGCGTCGGTTAATGTTGGAGATCAATCATTTTACGAGCGATTTCTTTTTACCGAATCTAATTTTATGCAATGGTTTAATTTCGAATTATTGGAGGGAACAGCAAATCTGGAAAATCCGGGTTCCGTTTTAATTACAGAACGAGCCAAGCAAAAATATTTTGGCGACGAAAATGCGATAGGACAAACCATCAAGATGTTTTCCGAACCGGAACGTCAACGATCACTCGTGATAAGTGGAATCATACAAACGCCACCACTTAATTCGAGTATTAATTTTGACTTCATTACTAATCTTGCGAATCAGGTTTTTAAAAACGGAGAACAGATCAGGAGCGACGATTGGACTCGTTGGCGAGATGCTATATTTTTAGTGTTAGAAAACCCGGAGGATCGGGCACAGATCAGCGAACAATTAGCTGCTTATATCCCAACCCATTACGCAAGTGTACCTAATTTTAAAGTAGAATCTTTTACATTGGAACCTATGCGTGAAATCGCGCGCAAATCTAGTGAATGGCGCAGAGATGCTCTACAGGGAGGCGTGCCTATCACATTGATTTGGGGAAATAGTTTAATGGCTATTTTATTATTATTGACGGCTTGCCTAAACTTTGCTAATATGACAGTCGCCTTTTCTGGTAAGCGTCTCAAGGAAATTGGTGTTCGCAAGGTGATGGGAGGAAATCAGAGTCAACTGGTCGCTCAATTACTACTCGAAAGTTTTATAATCTGTTTGCTGAGTTTAGGCGCTGGCTTATTAATGTCCACCATATTAGTGGATTGGTATAATCAAATGTGGGTCTTTTTAGATTTGGAAGTAGACCTCATGGCTAATCCGCAATTAATTTTGTTCTTAGCATTGACAGTACTACTCACTACTTTAATGGCCGGTGCTTACCCCGCCTTTTATATCAGCTCCTTTAATCCCAATCGAATATTTCACGGTTCGGTAAAATTTGGTGGGTCTAATCTGGTCTCAAGAATTTTACTGGGCTTACAAATTATTATTACGCTGACGACCATCATGTTTAGCCTATCTTTTGAACGGAATGCCTACTTCCAGCAAACAGCTGATCTCGGATTTCAACGGGAAGGAATTCAGGCGGTATATACGGGGGATGAGAACACCTTAACCGTTTTGAATAATGCAATTAGCACTAATCCAAAAATAGAAGAAACCGCTGGAGTAAGGTTTCATATCGGAGACAGTTGCCCGATTTTTCCATTTAAATTAAAAGGAGAAAAGCACGAGTCAGAATACATGGAAATAGGGGAGAACTATATGGAAATTATGGACCTTAGATTACTTCGTGGGCGAGCTTTTGATCCTCAGCTAGCTACGGATTTTGAAGATCATCTTATTGTGAATGAAAAATTTGCCCGGGACTTTTTTCCGGGTATAGATCCTTGTGGACAAAAGATAACTTTTTTTGATACGACTCAGTACACCATTATTGGTGTTGTTGCAAACTTCATGCAGGACGATTTTTTTGACCCTCTGCGGCCACTGGTTTTAAAATTGAGTAAACCAAATCGTCACTTATATCTGGCGATTCGAACTAGTCCGGAAAATATGCTGGAAACCCGGGATGCCTTGCAAGCCATCTGGAAAGAAAATTTTCCCGAAAAACCTTTTGATCATAATTTTCAGAATGACTTTTTTGCCGATGCGATGGAAGTAACGAATAATATTAAAACGATTACTTCGATGTTTTCTATTATTACGATGCTATTGACAATCTCCGGTTTATTTGCCCTATTGTCTTTAAATATTCTGAAAAAGATCAAAGAGATTGCTGTTCGTCGGGTACTCGGTGCTACTTCAGCCAATATCGCCTATATTATCAATCGGAATTATTTTTGGATAACACTCGCTGGTATTTTGATTGGCTGCGTTTGTGGTACTTGGTTATCTGTTGTCTTTCTGGATTTAATCTATCCGATCAATGCCGGGGTAAGTTATATCGTCTTGATTGCCGCCGGAGCTATTGCATTAATGGTGATCCTGTTGACGATTAGTTTTAAATTACTACAGGTCTTACGTACGAATCCAGCGGATGTATTGCGGAAAGAATAGAATAAAGTACAGACTTATCTCATTTAGGATGTGCTTGCTATAGTGTTTTTATGTTTTGAATTATTGATTTGTTGTAGTTTTATTTATTGTTATTGTTATTTTTTATAAAATTTAATTGCGTATATTTTTGTTTTTAAAAAATAATTGTATATTTGAATATTGTTTAACCAAAGGGATAAATTAAATAATGATGGTTTAAATTTTCAATTAGAACATCCTGTCTAGAGTATAGCATTAGCTAATCTCTTTACATAATAGGCTAAACATTTCCATCATTCGCTATACCGGTTTTTTTAACCGTCATATTTAATTCTTATCCTGACAAAATAAGAGGATTATGAATCCACCAGACCAGGCACCGGCAAAGGATTTTAATAATTCTTTGCCAATACAGGAGATAAAGACAGAATCTTGATCCCGATATTCACAAAGGTGTACCTGATTTATAATAACAATGGCACCACAAGAAATTGAGATACAAATAAATTCGGGAATCCCTGCCAAAGACAAAAAAACTGATTCTGTTCTCAGATTATTTGTTACTGGTTCATCGACTTATTGATTCGATTGCTCAGCAAGCATATATTCTGTTTTTATCAAGAGGAAAGCTCAGATGTAATAAACATCTGAGCTTTCTTCGTTTTGTAAGCTGGAGCTTCTTTCAAAAAAGCATTTATGTATTCCTTTTTTGCTCGCTAATATTTCCGCTGATTCCTATTGATAATGAAATCCTGCATTTGTCAAAATCTATGCTCAATACCGGGAAATTGAGTACAAAATCCCCATAGATTTTATTATTATTAGGCTTACAAAATAAAATCAGCAAAATTTAATGGCTTGTAATCCTTCGTTTTATAGGCAAAAGCTTTTCAGCTTAGTGCTCTTTAGCTTCTTTCTATCCTTTTTTCAATGCGCTAATTCCGAAAAACCAAGAATCGAAATCAAAGGTGGAGAACATATTATTTGGATTGGCAATAACCTTTGTTCGCGGATGATGAATTTCGGTTTTTTTGAAACGGAAATGCATCTACGCTTTCCGAATGATTCTTTGTTCATAAGAAATATGTGTGATGCCGGTAATACGCCCGGTTTCAGGCCACATTCAGGAAGACCAAATCCTTGGGCTTTTCCAGGCGCAGAACAATATCAGAGCGAACTGGCTAATGAATCCGAAAGTATCGGAACTTTTGCTGATCCCGATCAATGGCTCGAAGTACTGGAAGCAGATATCATTCTGGCTGCTTTTGGATATAATGAATCTTTCTCAGGAGAGGATGGTTTGATAAATTTTAAAGCCGAACTGGATGCTTTTGTTCGACATACCCTATCACAACAATATAACCAGCAGTCAAATCCGCGACTGGTCTTACTCTCACCCATCGCTTTTCAGGATTTATCGGAGAGCAAAGATTTGCCCGATGGAGTAGAGATTAATAAGAACCTTAAGAAGTACACGGCAATTATAGAACAAGTAGCGCTGGAAAGATCGGTCGATTTTATAAACGTTTTCCAGGCAACGCTGGCTTGGTTTCAAGAAGGAGAAATCCTTACTCTTGATGGACATCAAATGAATGAAAAGGGATATGAAAAATTTGCCGGGCTGGTGGCGGATAAAATTTTTGGAAATAGAGAAAACAGGAATGAAGACAATCGCCCACTTGTTCATCAAATCGTAAAAGAAAAAAACTGGTTTTGGCATAATGATTATAAAATTCCCAATGGAGTACATGTTTATGGTCGACGTTATGAACCTTACGGTCCGGATAATTATCCGGCAGAGCTGGAGAAGATTCGGGAAATGACGGCGATTCGGGATCGGGCAATATGGGCAGCTTGTCAGGGCCGAATCCTTGATCTTACAAAGGCGGATGCACAAACTACTCAATTGCCAAAGGTAGAGACCAATTACCAATTGGAGGCTGGGGGAGTGGTGGGCACTTATTTGTACGGGGCGAATGCCTTGGCAAAGCTCGAAGTTGCGCCTGGTTATAAAATAGAATTATTTGCTTCGGAAAAAGAATTTCCGGATTTGGCCAATCCCGTTCAACTTTCATTTGATAATAAAGGCCGGCTTTGGGTAGCCGTAATGCCTACCTATCCGCATTGGAAACCCGGAGATCCGAAACCCAAAGATAAATTATTGATCCTGGAAGATACGGATCAGGATGGAAAAGCGGATAAGCAAACGATTTTTGCCGATGATTTACATTTACCCATTGGTTTTGAATTTGCTCCGGAAGGCGTTTATGTGTCGCAGGGAACCAACCTGGTCTTGCTTACCGATACAGATGGCGATGATCGTGCTGATCAAAGAGAAATAATATTAAGTGGATTTGATGATCATGATACGCACCATACTTCCAGTGCATTTTGTGCAGATCCCTCCGGGGCCATTTACTCGGGAGAAGGCGTTTTCCTGCACAGTAATATAGAAACTGCTTATGGTCCGATAAGAGCTACGAATGGAGGCTTCTATCGCTATGCTCCACAGCGGCATCATCTGGAACGGACCGCTCAGCTGGCTATACCTAATCCCTGGGGAATTGCTTTTGATGAATGGGGACAGCCTTTTTTTGCTGAAACCTCCGGGCCCGATGTACGCTGGATGTCTCCGGGCACGGTCAAACCGGTATATGGCGTGGCTACACATAAATCTTTTAACCTGGTAGAAGATGAACACAAGGTTCGACCAACTTCAGGGCTGGAGATTGTATCCAGTCGACATTTTCCGGATGAAGTACAAGGGGATCTATTGATTAACAACACCATTGGCTTTCTGGGGACCAAGCAACATGCCATGTTGGAAGATGGCACGGGATATCGTTTTGAATTTAGACAGGATTTATTGAAAGGAAGTGATCCTAATTTTCGACCGGTGGATATGGAATTTGCACCGGATGGATCATTGTATCTGATCGATTGGCATAATGTCTTGATTGGCCACATGCAGCATAATGCCCGCGATCCTTTACGCGATCATCAGCACGGGCGTATTTATCGGATTACCTATCCGGAGAGACCTCTGGTTGAGCCCGCTAAAATTGAGGGAGCAGCAATTGAAACCTTATTGGACAATCTGAAGCTCCCGGAATATCGTAGCCGGTATCGGACAAGGAGGGAGTTGCGAGCCCGGGATAGGGAGGAAGTACTAATTGCATTGCGTCAATGGATAAAGGAGCTTGATCAAAGCGACCTGAGATACGAGCACCACCTTTTGGAGGGGCTTTGGGTGACCTGGGGACTCAATCGGGTAGAGGAGTCCCTATTATTGCGCCTTTTGAAAGCCAAGGATCATAAGGTCAGAGCGGCTGCCGTTCGGACTTTGCGATATGTTGGTCATCAAATTGAGCAGCAAGCCGACCTTCTGCTGGAAGCAGTACGAGACCCTCATGGCAGAGTTAGATTAGAAGCAATCGTTGCGGCTTCCTGGCTGGAAGAAGAAGCGGGAATGAAAATTCTAAAAGAAGCGGAGCAATACCCTTTGGACAAATGGATGGTACATGCCCATGAAGCCGCAACGTATCATATCAAAGGGAAGATGCCTTTGCGTATTCAGGCTCAGGAAAAGGAAACAGATCTAAAAGGTGCTGACCTGGCACTTTATAAAAAAGGCAGAACAATTTATCATCAGGAAGGATTTTGCGCTACTTGTCATCAGGCAGATGGCAAGGGGCTGGATGCTTCCGGTTTTCCACCAATAGCCGGAACAAACTGGACTAATGGAAACGAAGAACGATTGATTAAAATAACCTTACATGGTTTAATGGGGCCTCTGGAAATAAATGGTAAAAAATATTCCGGACAGGTACCGATGACCGGATTTGGAGGCATGCTTAATGATGAAGAAATTGCTGCAGTACTGACCTATGTCAGAAATTCTTTTGGAAATGAAGCGCGAGCTATTAAAGCAGAAGAGGTATCAAAAGTACGCTATTTAACCAAGGATCAAAATACCTTTTTTACAACGGAAGAGCTATTAAAACAATATCCGGATAATTGATTTTTGGATGAAATCTAATCATGTTTAATTATTTTTTTCTAATTATTATTAATTAATTTAAAACTATTAGAGAATAAAAATTGAATATTTTCCCTGATATTAAATTATTTAGAATAAATTCAATTTAATGCTCTGTAGAATTTATAGCTGAGAAATGAATGATTGTTTCTTGGAGCTTAGCTATTTAAGGATGCAGTGTATTAAATTTTTAACCAAATAATTTAGTATTGAAACTGCTGCACTTTCTTAAAATTTTCAGATTAAAATGGATTGCTATTCTTTTACTGACTTTGTCTAATTATTCTTTATTACATGGACAGGCAGATAATGCTATATCCAGACAAATTTTCCTCGATGGTGGAGGCGAAATTTTTCGCCCCCTGTCTGGACTTCTGGATTTGAAAATTAATTTAACAGAAATCGAGAATAAATATTTCAGTGAAAATGATCGGGAGAAAAAACTGATCGTGGAGATTGATAATAATTATCACCTTCCGGATGCTGAGCTTTCTATATTATTCGAAAAATCTACTCGAGATTCTTTAATCACCTGGGATACCTTGCCTTTTGTCGATACTATTCGAAGGATAAAACATGATTTGTTTTTAGAAGATTATATACTTTTTTGTAAAAACTGTGCTACTGGATTATATTATTCCTGTTTTCAATTTATAGAATATAAAGATAGTTTGTTTTTATTATTATCAGATTATTATTTAAAATCTAATCCGCAAAATCAATACTATATAAATGCTTATATAAAAAGTGCTGAGGATTCGTTCGTGATATTAGATAATATGGGGCTAATGTCAAACCGAAATAAACAAGTAGTCGAAATTAAGGAAAAAATAGCTCCTACTTTTTGGAATGAACTATGGGGGAAAGTATTTAATACTCAAAATTTATTAATAACGCTATTACTTTTTTTAATTGCGGTTTTAAGGAATTCACTTATCAAAAAAATTCAATCATTTATCGATTGGTTCTTCGATTTTTTAGGACGTATTTCGATAGGGTATTTTTCCAAAAGGAGATTTATAAAAAAATATTTAAGTCATATCATTTTTCAACATAAATACCTTAACCTAGTAGGATTCAATACCGCAGGAATTAGTAAACCATTATTAGAAGATGTATTTATTTCCCTGAGAGTATCCAGTTTTGATGGCAACACCAGGGTAGATGATTTTGAAACGAATGGTTCTAAAGTGATTCCATTTTTAAGGGCTATGAAGCGATTTAAAAAGCTGATAATCCTGGGGATGCCGGGAGCAGGAAAAACGACTACACTGAGTTATGCGCTTTTGGCATTTGCAAGAGGGCAGGCACAGGATATCTTTGAAATCGATGAAAAATTATTACCTGTTTTTATTCCCTTACGCCAACTAAGTCATGATGATCATGTCCCAATTTATGAAGATATTTTAAATCCGGAATCAACACTTTTACCTAAGAAATTAAAAGATGAGTGCCCTCCGAATTTTTTTAAGAATAAACTGGAAAAAGGAGAGTGTCTGGTTTTATTAGATGGTTTGGACGAAGTTACAGATCAGAGAATTTACAAACTAGTAGCGAATAAAATAGATGATCTGGTGGCGCATTTTCCCGAGAATTATTTTTTGATTACTTGCAGGATTGCGGGTTGGCAGGGGCTTTTAAAGAGCGAGTTTAGTATTCTGGAAGCTCAGAATTTTGACAGAGATGAAATACAAAGATTTGTTTGGGGCTGGCACGAGGCGATTTTAAATAAATCAGAAAGAGACAAACTCAAACTGGAGATACCGGATGAGGCTAAATTTCAGGAACAGTGGAAGGTGCATAGAAAAGATTATGTGAAACCTGCTATAAAAAAACTTTCGGAAGAACTGTTGGATGCCATCTATAAAAACCCCCGGATATTATCCTTAGCACAAAACCCTATGTTACTTTCTCTAATGGCTTTGGTTCATTTTAATCGGGCTATTTTACCAAAGGGGAGAACGACTTTGTATAAACAATGCCTTGAACTCTTAATTGATGCCTGGGATCGGAAGCGGGATATTTTATCTGTCGTTCAGGTTACGGCGACGGATAAGGAAAATATATTAAGAGAAATTGCTTTTGATTTTCAAATTAATGGCAGGCGAGAAGATAAGAGAGAAAATATTGTTGCGATAATTGAAGAGCATTATAAAGAATTGAAGTACCCCGCTTCGCAATTATTGGAAGACATAGAAAAAAGGAGCGGAATCTTGATTGAGCGACAAATTGGGATTATAGGATTTGCCCACCTTACTTTGCAAGAATACCTGGTTGCTATTCAGATTTATTCTGATCCGGAGCAATATGCTTACTTGCTAATTGAACATATAGATGATGCTGATTGGAGAGAAGTTATTTTGTTGTATGCCGGTTTGATCAGGGATGTAACAAAGCTTGTTCACGATATTCTATTTGAAAACCCGGAACGCAGTTTGGAAGCAGGCAATATTATCAATAAAAACCGCTTGATTTTAGCGGCTCATTGTATAGGAGATTCTAATACCTGCGAAGAAAAAATTGTATCCTTTGTATGCTCACAGTTGATCGATTATTTAGAAAGAACAAAAGAGAGGATAATCCTGGAGAAAATAGAAGATGCTATCAGTGCGCTTGCTATTGATTATGAAGAGCAGGCCCGAACGATTCGAGAAAAATTGTCCGAGAGGCTAATCAAGGAGTTAAAAAGATGAAAAAGCAATCAAATCATATGATCCGGCTTTCCAGAGTTAATGCGCTCAAAAAAGGGCGGATTACTAAATCCTTACCAATATTACTCGGACTGCTTCACAGGGAAACACAAAAAGAGCTCATTAATGAATTAATTGATGCAATTGTAATTTTCGGAAATGCGGCACTTCCTTATATTAACCGTAGTATTGAGGAACATGGAGTTGAAGATTCATCTTTTCTGATTAAAAATATAATGATTCTGGCCAGAATCAAAAGTGTAAAAGCTGTAAAATTTTTAATTCAGATTTATGGTTATACGAATGATTTTTATATTCATTTTTATATATCCTCAATCATAGGCAGACGTCTGGATTCTACTCATATTGAAGACGATCTACTTTTACTTCAGAAGCATGAAATCCCTGCGGTGCTTTACGAATTGACTAAAGATAAAGAAAGCTGGTATGCTTTTTCTTTTAAAGAAACGGATCATCCATTTTTGTATTTAGATCAAAAATTGCGAAATGATATTAGTCGCGGGATAAAGAGGTGTCATGAGCAAACGGATTGGGAAAAAGATTCGTGGAATTACCTTTTCAATAGATCGTTTGAAAAATACCAGCTTAAAAAAGTTTCTCTTAAAATATTATTACCGGTAATTATTGGTTATGTAAAAGGCAATTTGAGTTTTAGGCGTGGGGGACTAATCGATTTTTGTTTTCGCGATTTGGGTTTTATAAAAGAAAGAAGTATCTGGGAATATAATCTCAATTTAATCAGAGAGAACCCTTCCTTGACCGTAGGACAATTATTGAGAAGAAAAGCGAATCTGTCTCAATTAAATAAACAAAAAAATGGCCTTGAAAAACCATTTTCCAAATTATTATATGCTTTACTTTTTTTAGTATTCTTCGGATTTAATCTGGTAGGATTTTCGGATTTATTGAAATTTTCATTTAAAAAGAATTTATTTGTCAATAATGCTTATGCCTGGACCTATAGTCCCGAAGAATTAGATAGGCAAATTAAAAATTATAATAATATTGAAAAATATAAACAACGAATAGATAGTTTTTCAGATGTCAAAAATACCCTTTTTCCTCAAAGTATTAATTATGAAGATACTTTAAAAGTAAAGGATTTTCTTGCTTTTGCGGACACCACCTTTTTAGACTTATCCAAATTTTTGCAACTTAATACTGACCCGATACTTCTTGGAGATATTAGAGAACTGGAAGATAATATTCAGACTGTTAATTCTTTGAAGAAGAATATTAATATTTTGGATTCTTTGAATTTTGATTTTTACGCTTTATACGAAAAAAAAGAAAAACTAAGAGATTTGAATGAAAACCTGGAAGTTTTACACAACCAGCTTTACGATAAAATATCAAAATTTCGGGATAGTATTTTTGAAGAAAATATAGATTTAAACTTTTTTGATCTTTCTTGGTCGGATTCATTATTTTTTGAATTAAGCATTGAGGAAATAAGAACCAGAGATAGTTTGAACGGGATTTTTGATTCTTTAAATTTAATTATCGAGGATAGCTTTATTCTAAAAGTCTTGGAAGACTTTCCAGAACATATTCTAAATTCTTCTATGCCTCTTGTACAAGGAGTTGATTATTCTTTTTGGGGTGAACCTTCGGATAGCGCAATTGTCAATAATATTGTAAGCGTATCTGATCAGCCACATATTACTTCACCTGCGGATTGGTACGATTTAAAAATTGAATATTTTAAATCAAGAGCGTCAAAAGGAGAAGATATTGATTTAATTCTGCAAGTATTAAAAGAGATCAAGCAGTTTGAACAGGAAGTTAAATCCCAAATCATCCGGGAGGATCGTTATAGTTATAATTTTATAATTTCTTCATCATATATGTGGGATTTTGTTCCTCTAAATTTAGATGAGGAATACTTTACCTTTTCTTTTTCATTATTTGATACCATGGACATCTATATAGAAAAAATCGTCGGGTATCATGATTTATATATAAACACTGCTGACACTGTTAGTTATAATATACCTTTATTTAGGAAGGATCAATATATAGCATTTGATCTGAGTCGGCCCTATGAATTTGAATACCCGGAATTGCTATTCGAAGCGCATAGAAATACTAATAGCTTTTTATTTTTCAACATCACCTTTTTAAATCGATTTGAGCTAATACTATGGATAATATTTATGTTATTTGTTACAGGGCTGACGAGTTTATTTGTTTTTGTATTTAGAAAATTCAAGAAAAAATTAACGTTTCGGGAATTATGTCAGAACGCACTATTTGCTGTTCCGACCTTCCTGACTATAATATCCTGTCAGCGTAAAGGCAACCTTTGGGGGAAATGTTTTTTATTCTCTTTAGCGTTTTTTATGTTTTCAATATTGATACTAATTCCTGTACAGTATTTCTTTAAAGAAATGATTAACTGGGCATACTGGGGGGTACCACTCTTTATTTACTGTGGATTTGTACTATTCAACTTCTGGTATTTGAAGGAAATAGTATTAAAAGAAAATCCGGTATACAATCTTTTAATGTTACATTCCAGCGGGAAGGACATCATCAAAAATCAATCATTATGAGGCCTGTGTTTCTTAGAAGTATCCTCTCTGATTATTGGCCTCTAGTTTGAGCCTGAGTTTTAAGATAAACCACTGACAAAAGCTTAAGTCATTATGAATGAAAAGAGGTATAGAATATCAATGGGTTCTAGAAGTAATGTATTGATAACCAGTAGTTTATTATTAATGTATGGGACGACTTTATGACAAAAGAAACTATAAAGAATCTTTCTGAAAATAATTTCACTCATGTACTTGATTTTTGTTGAAAGGTTGCATATCTTTGTCGCGCTAAAACACAAACCTTTAGCAATTCAAAAGCAAAATTCGAAGGAATTTTGATTGTCCTAGGCTGAGATAGGAGAGTATCCACAAGTAATCCGCTGCGATTGGAGCGAATTGTGGGAGTACTCAAAATCTTGCAAAGAAAGTTTAGAAGAACTTCAGAAACCCATGGTGAGATGGGTGAGTGGCTGAAACCACCGGTTTGCTAAACCGGCGTACTCTGAAAGGGGTACCGCGGGTTCGAATCCCGCTCTCACCGCTATATAAGAACAGTAAAAAGACATTCGGGGTGTAGCGCAGTCCGGTTAGCGCACCTGCTTTGGGAGCAGGGGGTCGCAGGTTCGAATCCTGCCACCCCGACATACTGAAAATCAAAGAGTTATGACATTATTGTTATAACTCTTTTTTATTTCGGTGTAAGCTATGGTGTAAGTTGAAAGGCCATTAATTCAAAGACTATTAATTTAATCTTTACTCTTTAACATAAAAGGCAAAACCACCATCCATATTAAAGTTAAAATCTCTCACGGCTTCATAAGGGGCTTTATTTTTAATAAAGCCAAATCCATTTTCGTAGGCATCACCATTATTTACCTTATAAAAAGCTCCTAATTCTTGATTGGAACATTGCCCCTCAAACCGCTGGCCGCTAGTAGCATTTGTATCCCCAAGGTCGGAGCGATTATTGAAATAATATGTTCCTGTTTTATTTAGAATAATTCCGAAACTGAAACTATAAGTTTCCTCATCATATTGATGCTTATCAATCAGCAGTCCTTCAGAATTATCAGAATATGCTCTCAGTACATACTCAACATCAATATTGATTATCTGTTCATCTTGTAGGTTAATAGGAATTCGTTCGCCATCTACAGTTATACTAAAAGAAATATTCGTATATAGATTAAAGTCCACAACTTCTTGAACTATTCCCCTCCCTGGATCATATAGCATATCAGAAAACTCAGATTGTATATAGAGCGTATCACCAACATTGAAAGTATCTTGTACCGGGAAATAATTAACCAATAACTCAAAATCAAGATTTGGGGCATCTTTACATTCTTTAGATATGCAAGATTGTAAACTTAATAATATGAAGACAAATGAAATTAATTTAATATCCATATTGTGAAAATAAATTTAAAATGTCCCCTGTAGCACTAGTTGAGGATGATACATCATCTCTGTAATCTGCCACAGTTTCATTGTTTAACAATTGATATAATTCAAGAAGTGTTGCGCCTTCTACGTTATCAACAAGGTTGCTTCCATCTGTAAGGTCAATTCCATCCATTAAATCATAATGTAAACCTTCTGGAATAAAATTATTCCTTATTCCTAAATTTTCTAAATCCTGTAAATAATTGTTACTGACAATTCCATATTTTCTTTCTGTATATAACACTCCCACATGTTCACCCCAAGACTCCGTAAGTGCAACAATTGGGTAATTTACATATAAAGGCATTGGAGTTGGAGGATTTGTGGGATCGCCGTAAGGATCTCTATTTTGATTCGGGTCAGCAATTGTAGCCAAAGCCATAAAAAACTCGTGGGCTCTCACTTTTCGCCAATAGCACTCTCCAGCTTTTATATAATGACTAACATGAGCTAGCTCATGGTAGATAGTTGAACGAAATCGATCTGAATTTGCTCTGTCTTTTAGTACGATATCAGGTGAGTATAAGTTAAATAAATTAGCTGTGAGGCCGAGTAAATCTCCCAAAAATTGTCCGACAAATTCAGCATAATCCAATATCTCACCTCCTTCCAATTCAATACTTGTGCAGAGATCAGGAATATTTGCTACTCCATAAATCGGCGCACCATTGTTATTTCGATCAATCCAGATATTCATTGGAGCTGGAGGTAAAGGTAATTCCCAATTGGCATATTCCGCTACTGCATTGACAACCGTAGCTGCTTGCCAATCTCTAGTCTTAATTGTATTGTCACCACCTCGGAAGAATTTTATACACAAATCTGAATAATTCGGGCCATCAATTGTAAAGGTTCGGGATTGATAGGCAAAAACAGCTGCTGATTGCTGCAAGGCTTTGATTTGAACTTGAGCATTTTTGAATTTCACCTTCAATTTAATTGAGCTAGAATTATAGCTCTTATTGATATCAAAACATCCCTTATCATCTGTATAATCCAAACGCCAGATAAAGCTAAATAGTCGATTAGGTTTAGTTTTCACTTTTACATTTCTTACTCCTTCGGTAGCAGCGTCAGGGTCAAGTACAGTATCCTCCACAGTAACCTTTCCCCGTGGACGTTTGTGCGAGACTCCACCAGCGATGACGCAACCACAAGCTTCATACTCAGGATCAGGATTTAGACAATCCGGATAATCTGGGGCTCCCGGAAAACAATCACCCGGTTCAGCACATTCGTCCGGATTCTCCAAGGCATAGCTAGGTAAACAACAAGGCCAACCCACTGTACCCGGTGCACAATCTCCAAGTCCTCCTTCGCAATCTACTCCATCCTCCAAACATTCCGGCCAGTTCAAACAATCAAAATGGCACTCCGTTGTACTTACCCCTTCAAACAAATCAGCGTTTCCACTAAGCTCAAAGGCTTTGTAAGTTAAATGCGTATAATATGGAGTAATCACCATTTCTTCTAAAACCTCATGCGGTACAAAGGCTGGAAAGATCATATCAGCTGGAATTGTAGTGTAAAACCAAGGTAGTTCTCCTTCTGCGAGATTATCATCCTCGTAGTACTCTCCCTGATAGACTATTTCATAATCAACAGGTTGTTCTTCCCAATCTAAATCAAGGCTATCGAGTAGTGCAATCTGTTCCCGGTTCTCCGGTCGGACTTTCAGATAATAGTGCGTTGGAGTAAGCGAATGCGCCACTCCTTCAATGGCGAATAAGGCTTGCTCAACATTGGTCCTGGCGTAAGGATTATTAAGTTTGGCACCAAGGATAGTTTTCCCTTTTCCGGAAGGTATTGAATTACTTTGAAAAGCTTGGATTTGATCGGTTGAGTCAATGTTTTTAGAAACATCTTCCAGTAAATCACTTTTACAAGCACAAATACTTAATAGCAGGAATATTAATAAAAGAAAAAAGAAATGCAATTGCATTGTTGAGAGCTTTGTGGATTTCATCTAAATATAATTTTAAAAAATGAGAAAATATAATTTTAGTAGAAACACCAACTCACGAAGGACTTTTAACCCCTAAGCCGTTTCGTCCAACGCAAGTGGTGTCCTCTCGTCCCCTCTGACTTTTCGGAAACGAACGGAAGTCTGCATCTTCCCTAAAGATTATTGAATGAGGAGCAGTTTCTCTTTTAATATTTTATTTTTGCTGCACTATTTTACTTCGCAAACTAGGTCTAAACTTATCGTCAAGCATATTTAAAATTTCCTCCCACAATACTTCGAATGGAACAATTTCAATAGATAAATTCTGTCTTAACTTGATAGGAATTTGACTTAATTTTCCTCGTAATTTTTCTGTTTTATGGATAACCGCAGTTTTTACGAAATAAGATTTTTCCATCTTAATAATCATGTCGATAAAAGTTTTTGCTCTCATTGTTTCCGGATTTCTCATATAGACCCGTACATATTCTTTTAAGGAATCAATCCGATCAATAATCTTACCCAGTTGTTTTCGTTGCATGTAAACTAAAATCTGAATAATGAGGATATTTACATTATTCCCTGATTTATCTTTAGAATATATTGGCATTTCATTTAAGAATTTTCCAAGATAAAACCGTTCGTTTGAATATGATTCTATTCTTTCTTGTTTAATCAAAAAGTACAAATAGCCTCGAATGATATTCCAATACTCTGTAATATTTTCGTATAAACACTTTTTCTGTTGATGAGCTTTGTATAAATCATAGGCTTCTTGGTAATCACCAGCATGAAGACACACTACTATTCTTTTTAGTAACATCACATGCCAATTAAAACTTCCTTTAGGCATCATAGCAGTTGCATTTTTTGATACCTCTTTTGCTTCTTCTAATTTTCCGATTGCTAAAAGAGCAGGTGCTTTATAATAATTGAACAAAAAACGAACTGCTTTAATATTTTTATAATTATCTGGAAAATTTGCTAAGGCCAAATCACAATATCTAATAATATTAGAGTAATCATACGCTGCATAAAATCGGAAAATTCTAATAGTATAAATCCAGCGGTTAATATGATATAAATTTGGCGTAATAAGTGGCCAAGTTGCTTCTGTAGCTTCTATAAATTCTTCTACAATCCGGGGTGTAAAACTTACTTTGCTATTGCAGTATCTAACTACATTACTAAAATGAAATTTCACTTTTGCTTCAATAGAAGCAAGCTCCGATTGAATTTTTGCTACCTCTTGGTACTTATTTACTAATTTGGGTTTTATATCAAAAGAAGCGTAGTGTATCATTAAGTCGTTAGCAACTATATGAATTAAATTATGAAGTTGTATAGTTTCTAATCGTGGGAGTAAATTTTCGGCTATATCTATTCCAGTATTTCTTTGTCCTTTTATCAATAAAACTTTATAAATCGTGAAGTCTCGATAACAATCTTCACAAAATGCAATATTCTTATTTTCAGTTGAGGATGGATAAGCCACTATATATCTTATAAGGGCAGTTTTTAACCTTCGTTTCAGTTTATTCAGATATTTTACTTTTTTACTGGTTCCTAAGTATTTTTCAGCAGCTTCTACCGGAGTTAATTTTTTATATTTTGATAAAAACAAATAGAACTCATCAAGTCTTGGTGTAAAACTTGGCTCAAATCCCGATGGCAATAAACCCATCAATTCATACAGCGCTACCATTATCTTTTCATTTTGACCTAACCGCTTCATATTGAGTCGTTTGGATTAAAATCTTAATAATTCATTTATACCCAAACACGGCGCATTTGGCATCATTGTTTGGGGTATATTAATATCTGACAATAGTACCTTTATTTATTCACCAAAAATTATAACTATGCAATTTGATGAAATCAAACAAGCTGCCTTTGTCCTTGATGCGAAGCAACAAATAGACATTAAGGGAGGCACTAGCGACACCTCATCAACCACTTCCATTTTAGGGGTTGATATGGATGTAATGTAGTAAGCTTTTGTAACGATCGGAATTCTCGGTTTTTATAAAATCATACTTGCAAGGTAAGTAAAAAAATGGTTTCGCAAAAGTATTTTGATATATTTTTGCCTGTGTATCTATTTGATTATCAATAAGATATGTCGCAGAAACACCGCTTTCACTTTGATGTTAAGTATTTGAAAAACAAATCATTAATCATCAATGCACTTAGGTTCGATAGTTGTTTTGATAGGAGGAAAATATTATGTTATTTTTTATTTACTACTTATGTTTTTTTTCCTTGTTTGCCAACTTTCTACAGTTACTAGAACAATATTTAGCATCTTTTCGTCTTACCCATCCCTTTGTACCCTTGCAATGAAGGCATTGGATACGATACTCAATATGAGAGCATTTTTTACGGATTGTTTTAGGGATTTCTTTCTCTATATATTCCTCGACATTATAATATGTGCCCTGTCTGATATATTCTTTGTGAAGGTTAACATCATACAATGGATTTTTGACCCAAATATATTCCCAGGATACTTTTTTAGCATAATAAAAAACTCTACGTGTCTCTAAGATTTTATTTTCCATAATTTTTAATTTTTAAATAGTTTAGGGACGAAAAAACGATCTTTAAGATGACATATTGGTTAAATAAAAGACGTAAAGCTAGAGTTATTTCTTTCCAACCTTTATTAAACCTGGATACCTGTTTTATCCGTCGTTAATTCAATGTTTGCAATTTGCAACCTCTTATATAGGGCTTTGCAATTTGCAAGGGTTTCAAAAATTATTTTTCTGTTGGGATTAAAGCATAAAAAACTAACCTTCTCTCGCTATACTTGTCGAGTACTAATTTTTGACCTTTATCATTGAGTATAGGTAATTGATTTTCGTAAATTGTTTTCAGTCGATGTTCTAACGTACGCTTTCCACATTTAAAATAATCTCCTAAAGACTGAAGCAAATCGGTTTTACTAGCTGGTTCTTTTAAAGCTTCACCCAGTACTCTTTGTACTTCTTCGATCTTAGCCTTTTGTGCTTTTGAGTTTTTGGCTTTTTCAATTTGACTTTGATCGGCTAAGACTAATCCCTTTGTCTCTTCTGAGAATACTAAATAGATAGGCTCAAATCGTTTTGAGTTTCTACACTTTTTATAAGTGATTTTAATTAAGTTTGAACCTTTCGTATCAAAACCAATTTGAAAAACAGTACTTGACTTATTTATCAGCTCTGTACCTAAATGACCTCTTGCTTTTTCTGTTCCACCCGGATTTTCGTGAATTACACAAAGGAAGGTTACGTCATAGGAGTTAATATAGGCGTTCATCAAATCGATTAATCCCATAGATTCTTTTGGATCGTTGAAATTGCCTATACAATCTGTTACAACATCTAGGACAATGAATAAATGATCATCTACTTTTTTTCGAATATCATCCAAATAAAGCTTTAAGGCTGTGAATCGGTCTTCGCGTGAGATATCAATGAATGAAAAAGGATCAAGTTTTATATCTAATTTTTCAATTGGAATGTCTGCCATCCGTTTGATTTGCTGCAAGGCGTAAGGAAATTGTTCTTTTAAATTTCTTTCTGTATCTGCATAAGTGGCAAAGTATTCTCTTGATATAATAGATTCAAAACCTAGAAATCGTGGTTTATTAAGTTTGGATAAAAGAAGAGCAATAAATATTTCTACAAGCCTACTTTTATGCACTCCGCTTTGACCTTGAATGGTATTTATTGTATTTGGATAGATAACTCCATTACCTTCTCTGGATATAATCGGAGCTTTAAAATCAATTTTTTTACAAGAATTTTCCAAGACTGTTTTCTTACTACTTTGTATCTTTTCTAGTAGTTTTTCCTCTTTTTCTTTAGTCTGTCTTTTTTGACTTTCAGCCAGTACATAATCTACACTACTCATAATGATTTGCTTTTAATACATTCAATGAAATATTCTTTTCGGTCAACTCTTTAAGAATGGACACTAACAAATTGGTATAAAATTGCTCACCTTGATTAGCCGAGTCAAAAGCGATTGTTAGTATGTGAATGCTCTTTTCTAACTCATCAACTCGATCTTTATACATGCTTTCCATTGTTGCTTTCTGGTCTGCTGACCAAGCTAAAGTTTCAAAATAGGCATCTTTGAGATTGTCCATGAATAGCTTAAATCCAAGCAAAGTATCCAGCTCGTCTTTGAGGTACTTCAAGTGCCTTGTTTTCTTCCTTGCTTCTGCTTCAGAAACGCTAAACAGATCAAGTCCTTCTAAATACTTTATTCTTGAGGCTTTCTTTGTTATCAATTTCCAAAAATGTTTCAACTCCTTTTGGTAAGCTACCTCCCAAATAGCTAGGTTGATCATTGGAGATACTTCTCGCTGTTTTGGTTTTGGAGTTAAGACAGAAGTGTGTATTGAAGCATTCATTTCTTACCTCCTTTTTCTTTTTCGAGAAGATAGTTCTCCATTTCTATTTTCTCTTGTACTACAGTCTTACGCCTACCTTCCTCAATCCAGGCCATTAATTCAGAATGTCTGAAATAAAGCTTTTTGCCTTTTTTGAAATGAGGAATTTCACCTTTACTAGTCTTAGTATAGATAGTAGGTTTAGCAATACCAAGAAGCTTTACAGCTTCATCGATGCCGTAGATTTCTTTTGGTGGTTTTTGAATAGGAACCTTTATAGGTTCTCTTATTTCAAATGCTTGATTAACCACTTTGGTGAGTATGATTTCAAGCTCCTGTTTAGATATAACGATAATATTCATGCTTCATCATTTTGATTATTGATGAAGCAAAATTGTTATCTTTTATAGTTTAGATTGGGTTACTTGTAACCTTACAATCTTGTTAATATTTGTTTTTTAGCTCTGATACAATTTTTGATAGGGTAGAGTAAACTGCTTTGATATCCCCTTCATTTCTATCTGAATGGTGTAAAGGTTTACCTAGTTCTGGGCGAATTGTATTATTACTATAGCCAGTTAAAATGTGAATCGCTTTGGCAAGTTCAGTATCTGGCTGATAATTAGAATCCGATAAGATAATTGAGTGCTCTTTTAAGAGCCTAAATAGCATAGCCGTTTGAACAAGACTTAGAGAGGTGAAATTATCGTTAGGTTTACGAACTGGTGTTCTGGGTTTCCGAATATATATTTTATCGGAATCAACATCAACAGAGTCTTCTAAATTTTTATCAGTTGGGCTTTCTCTTCTCCGTAATTGCTCAAAAAAAGCTTCGTAAGCTGTATATGCTGCAATCAATTCAAGTATTTCTTCATCCGTTGCATCATACATGAAACGAGGATCAAAAGTGTACATTTCGCTACTCTTTGATTGATAGCGACGGATATGATTTTTTCTGGTTAAAGGGAGATCATATTTAACAAACTCATTAATACCTCCTTTGGGATAGTTTTCATTGATAAGTTTAAATCTACTTATTATATCCTCTTTAAACTTGTTATAGTAAGTCTTATAAGATCCTGCAAATGGATCTTTGGGGTCTTTATCTTTTAAAATAATTTCTCGCTCAAATCCAATAGTTTGTATTATCTGGGATCGTTTATCCAAGAAAGGGCCAGGTTTATCAATGGCTTCTTTATATCTTTCCAGAAGAGAGTTGTAAACTTTATCATGTTTTTCTTTGAAAAATGCTTCGTAGTTTTTCATAGTACAATACCTTAAGAGTAGAATAATAAAATGGAAAAATAATCTTATTCGATTATCAATTCAATTTGATTAGAATTTATTTCAAATAACGTAAAGTTTTATAATGGGTATTTATTTCTTAAAATAGTTTAGCTTATTTTAACTTCCGATTTTTTACAATGAGCACTTTTTGTTCTGTAAATTCCATCCACGCAAAATTGTAAACAATATGATAAAGCTTGCCTTTTGAATTCGTATGTATTCCAGTTATATATTTATATTGAAATCCCATTAGTGAAAGTTCAGTCTTTGAAATCTCCATTTTAAATCGCTTCGGCCCCATTATAGTGTCAAGTATTTCTCTATTTCTATGCAATATAGAATCAATACCTCTTGTTTCAAATTTTGTATTTTTTCGACGATTATAATTGTATTGGTTTTTACAATTTGAAGAACAGTACTTTTTATCTAATCTTCCTAAAAGTTTGTTACCACAGTTGATACAATTATGGTTTTTCATCTCATTTAAATTAAGGATTAATATCGCTAAATAAAGATAAAAAGAAATAAACGTTTACAAACGGTTTAAATCAGTTAAATTTATAATCAATTGTTAATCAATTGTTTATGTTTGATTTTTTTATTATGTTTAAAGGAAAAATGATTAAAATTAGTCGAGAAGAACAGGGTAGTACAATATATATTGGTGTTTATTTTATACCTAATCAATTATTAATTGAAAAAATCAGAAAAATTCATGGACGGAGATGGTGTAAGGAAATAGGAAAATGGTTGATTCCATACACAAAGCAAGCTTGGAGTAGTTTTAAAGAAGAGTTTAAAGGATATAAGATAAAAATTAATTCAAGTGCTTGTAATCAAAGAAATAATTCGAGAGAACAACTACTGACAAAAATTCAACCAAATAGCGACTGTATAAGAGTAAGTTTGAACGAGCAGCTTAAGGGAAAGTTATGTATTAACATTGATTGGAGAAAAAAATATGATAGGCAGCTTATACGACAAATTCCTGGGAGGCATTGGAATTTGTCATTTAGATGTTGGACCTTACCTTTTAATAATAAAAGTATAAATCAACTACAATATATATTTGGTGATCGTTGTCAGCTAGAATTTAATCAGAATGAAAATAGCAAGATGATCCCTAAGCCCCTTTCTAAATGCCCTCAAATACTAATAAAAAATTACCAAGAGAATCTCTCTGGCAAAATGAGGTATTACTTTTAGAACAAGAACTTACTTTAAAGCAATATAGTTGGAGGACAATTAAAACTTATAAGTACTTTTTTAAAGAATACACTATATGGCTTGGTATCAACAGGCACCCCAATAATCAAAAAAAAGAAGATATTAAAGACTTTTTATATCATTGGATAAAGCACAAAAAAGCTTCTCGAAGTGCTCAAAACCAAATGGTTAATGCTATAAAATTTTACTATGAAAAAGTATTAAAAAGAGAACGGGTAGTATATGAACTTCCTCGACCCAAGAAAGCATTTAAATTACCGAAGATTTTTAGTGAAGAAGAAATTAAAGAACTTCTCCAAACACCGGAAAATTTGAAACATAAATGTATTTTATTAACTATTTATTCAACCGGAATACGATTAAGTGAGTTGATTAACTTAAGAGTAAAGGACATTGATAGTAAAAGAATGAGTGTTCATATTATAGGTGGAAAAGGTAAAAAAGACCGTTATACAGTTCTTTCACCTACTTTACTTAATTTTCTAAAACATTACTATCAAATATATATGCCAGAATATTGGTTATTTGAGGGACAAGATGGAGGACAATATTCCTCAAGAAGTGTACAACAAATCCTTCGAAATGCAATTCAAAAATCCGGAATTAATGCTTTTGGAACTATCCATACATTAAGACATAGTTTTGCAACGCATTTATTAGAAAATGGAACTGATTTACGTTATATTCAACATTTACTTGGACATGCCTCATCGAAGACAACTGAAATATACACGCATATAACGGAACACCACATGGCTAAACTAAAGAGTCCTTTAGATTTCTTAAAACTAAAAGAACCAAAACTCAATCGGTTAATTGAGAATAATTACAAAATTCGTGATATTAGTAAGTGAACTATAGCGAGAATAAACGCAATCGGTTATATGGTTGTTAGGCGAAATCAATTGGAGGTCGTACTCAGGTGTCTAGAACAACTAATAATCAGCGACTTAAACATTTGGAAATCACTCAGCCAAAATAACATCTTATAAAATCATATTAGTATATTACACTTTTGACATTTTGAATGATTTTGCGATAGGTGAAATTGGTATAGTCCCTTGTAAATTACTGAAAATCAGTTAATTTAGGGGTACTTAAATTATTACTAAAAGAAGAAGTAAAGCTAGTAAAGTATGAAAACAGTCATTAATATCAACGAATGGATAAACAAAAATGAAAATTCAATAGGTATTAGCTTATTGTTGGTAATTGGTTTTATATTTATCATCTCCGAAAGTGAACAAAAAGTATACATATCTTTGATACCTATTTTGGTCTGGCTTCTACATTTAGTAAGTAAAAAATTATTAGGGGTCGAATATAAAAACAAGATCAAAGTCTTTACCCCTGGAAGAGATAAAACAATTGAACAAAAGTTATTTTTATTTTTTTATGTGATACTAGCGCTAATAGCATTTATAATGATTGCGAACAAGATAAAATATGGTTTTATAATCTTTCTTATTTTTATCATCATCAGTTTTGCAATAGGATTAATAGGATCCTTAATAGGATTTTCAAAAATTAACTTTTCAGAACATAATATAAAAAAGATAATTGTTTTAGATGACAAACTAATTTTTTATACTAATAGTAAGCATACATTTAAGTATGAAGAATCGAGGTGGAAACAAAAAAAACACGATGAAATAATAGTATATAACAAATACGACCTTGCCGAAAATATTGTTATTCCTTTGATGAATTATAAATCAGTAACAAAGGAATTAATATTGGAGAATATTAAATCACGAATAGAAAAAGGTCTTGATATTATTTATTAGAATTCACATCCAAAAATCGACATGAATCAATCTAATAAAATTATAAAAAAGAAAAATTCGCCTAACAAAGTGCAGAACGTACATAGCCGCTAAACGCGCCTACGTCGTCTGCACTGAGCGTTATGCGACACTAGATAAAATTCAAAATAAATGATTAGTTGGCTCAGGAAATATAGATTTAAAGAATATGAAAGACGACTAAAGAAAGCTTTCCCAAAGCACTTGGAAGATGATTTAAAGACTGTGTTTTCAATAATTCCCTTTGAGTTAAATTCAATTAAATTTAGAGATGGTAGTGTTCATGAGATTAAGAACTTAATTAACGAATCTAAAATAAAAGTAAAACTAGGAAATGAAGAATTAGAAATTCCCTACAGACTACATTTTAACGAACCGAGTAAAATCCAAGAGAATAAACTCACAAATAGGCAAAAAGTAATTTTGAATTGTATCTATTTAAGACACCATGACGGTTATTTGAGAGAAAGAAGACTTAAAGAATTAAAAAATGTTCAAGAAAGTTTCTCTGCTCCATTTACATTTCAGTTGTTAGGTGAATATGTATTTGAAATATTAGAAGAGTTATACAATCAACTCAACGACACAAGACTTGAACAATATAAAAGAATCGCACTTGAAAATCCTAAATATTGGGAACAAACCGAGAATAGAATGATTAGTTATTGGAATGCATATTATAGAGGAGAATTCCCATATCTTAAAAATTATGTCGGTAAAATCGTATTTAATCAAATTAGATTTAAAGAAATTGGAAAGAGGCAAGATGAAATCATAGAACTGGGAATAGATAGCAACGAAAGATTATTCATTAAGCCTAAGAATGAACACTTCACAATGATTTATAGGACTGCAACTGAAGTTCACTGGGATCAATCAAATTTGTATCTTTATTCTCCAAGGCCAAGGAATTGGACTTATTTAGATTGGTTTAACCATATCATAAATGTAACTAATAATGAATGTAATTGTAAACTTGTTTTGACAAATCGAACAAAGTGGACAAACATCTCCGAAGAACTACAAAGAAAAATAAAAAAAGAGTCGCATAACAAAGTGCAGAACGTACATAGTCGCTAAACGCGCCTACGTCGTCTGCACCGAGCGTTATACGACATTGGGGGTGAGTACTACCCCTCCCGCTACTTCGTCTAGCTATGATGTATCCGACAGCTCATTTTACATTCACCGACCGATACATCATTCGCTATTCGAAATCCGCTAAAGGCGGCCCAAC